>NZ_JBIANZ010000001.1:0-1117694 GCF_042875075.1 Streptomyces sp. NPDC003720 | reverse complement strand
TCGTCGTGCTCCGAGGAGACGACCAGCTGCTTGATGTTGAGGATCAGGTCGGTGACGTCCTCCTTGACGCCCGGCACGGTGGTGAACTCGTGCAGAACGCCGTCGATGCGGATGCTGGTGACAGCGGCACCGGGGATCGACGACAGGAGGGTGCGGCGGAGCGAGTTGCCGAGGGTATAGCCGAAGCCCGGCTCCAGCGGCTCGATCACGAACCGGGAGCGGAACTCGTCGACGACCTCTTCGGTCAACGAGGGACGCTGAGCAATCAGCACGACGTATTGCCTCCAAGATGGGGCGCCCACTATATGACGCCACGGATACCTCCAAGGGTACGGCCGGTTCTGTCGGCTCACGGGGCCGAACCGCCCAGGGACCGCCCCGAAAGCAATCCTTTCGCCGGGCGAGCCCCCGATCACAGGGACCACATCACCGTCGCGACACCCTGCTCCTCGGCGCCGAAGGGGATTCCCGCATCGGCGCCGAGGACCTGGCGGTGGCGGTGCTGGACGAGCTTCGGACCCCGGCCACCGACCGGCGCTCCCCGTCGTCCACGCCGCCGGACGAGCTAGTCGACGTTCACCGGACCGTCGTCCGACGTCCGCTCCTTGCCCGAGCGCAGCTGCAGCAGCCCCTTGGCGCCGGCGTTGTCGTCCGCCTTGGCGTCCTGGTCCTGCCCGCTCATGTTCTGCCGCACCGAGTCGAGGATCGTCAGACCCTGGGACACCAGGCCGGCGGCAATCTCGCCGAGGCCGTCCGCTCCGTTCAGGATGTTGACGTTGGCGCCGGACAGGCCGCCTGCCGCCTCCTTCACGATCTGAGGGAGCTGGTCGATCAGCATCCGGTCCAGCGCGACCCGGTCGTACGAGGCCGCCGCCTCCGCCTGGATCTTCATGCGCTGGGCCTCGGCGGCCGCGAGGATCCGCACCCGCTCGGCCTCGGCCTCGGCCGGCTTGACGACCTCGGCGACCAGCTGCTGCTGGCGCAGTTTCGCCTGGCGCTCGGCCAGCTCCGTCTGAGCGGCCAGCACCTCCTGCTGGGCGTGGGCCTGGGCCAGCGGCCCCGCCTGTGCGGCCTCCGCCTGGGCGCGGTCCACCTGGGCCGAGTACTCGGCTCTGACGATCGCGGTCTGCCGGGCGTACTCGGCCTGCTTCCGGGCCGCCTCCTGCTCCGCCTCGACCGCGGCCTGGGTGGCCTGGGCCTGGGCGATCTGGGCCTGCCGCTGGATCGCCGCCTTGTGCGGGGCCGACATCGCGTCTATGTAACCGGTGTCGCCGTCGTCGATTGACTGGATTTGCAGGGAGTCGACGATCAGGCCGATCGTCGCCATCTCCGTCTTGGAGGTGTCCAGCACCTCGGCGGCGAGCTTCTGCCGCTCGGTGACGATCTCCTCGACCGTCATCGAACCGATGATGGCCCGCAGGTGTCCGGCGAAGATCCGGCCGGTGAGCACCGACATCTGCTCCTGGTCGGAGAGGAACCGCTGACCGGCGTTGATGATGCTCTCGTGGTCGTTGCCGACCTTGAAGGCGATGACCGCGCGGACGTGCAGGGAGATGCCCTGCTTGGTGACACAGGTCTCGGTGACCTCCGCCTCGCACATCGACAGGGTGAGGAAGCGGACCTTGCGAAAGACCGGGAGCACGAACTTCCCGTGCCCCGTGACCACTCGGAACGGCGCGCCCCCCAGTCCCCGCCGGCCCCCCGAGATCAACATCGCCTCGTCGGGAGCGGGAACGCGGTATCCGAACATGCTGTACTCCTCAGCTTGCGCCGGCGGCCTCTCCGCCGAGCGCGTCCAATGGATCCACCCACTCGATGACGCCGACCCTCCGGCATCCGCGTGATTCGATCACGAGGACCGTCGTGCCCGCGGGCAGGGGGTCCTCGGACCAGGCCAGAAAGGTCTCGGAGCCGCCTCGGACCCGCACCAGGACCTCGCCGGGGCCCGCGGATCCCCGAGTCCCGATGAGCACCTTGCCCGTGCAGCCGATCACGGCGTCGTCCTGCGGCATCACCGGCCGTCCTCCTCGTCCTGGCCTCAGAAGTCTGACGATAGACCCAGCGGGGCCGCGACCCAATGGGAGGGAGGGGCGTGGAGCGTTCCCGTACCCGCCAGGCCTTCACATGGCACCGCCGTGTGGAGTTCACCGCTCGTCCTCCTGGGCGAAGTGTGAGGCCCGGGGGCACAGTCCCCGGCACGCCCACACTATGGATCCACGGTGAAGCACTCCCGAATGTCGCCCGGCAGCGGGGGCCGGTGACGGCGCCTGTCGCGCGGTTCGCGGCGCGATCAGGTAATCAGGAACGGTGAACGAGAACGCGACCGACCCCTTCGTGCATGTCCGGGGCGCTGGTGAGAACAACCTGCGGAACGTCGATGTCGACGTTCCGCGGGACGCGATGGTCGCCTTCACCGGCGTCTCCGGTTCGGGCAAGTCCTCGCTCGCGTTCGGCACGCTCTACGCGGAGGCCCAGCGGCGCTACTTCGAGTCCGTGGCACCGTACGCCCGAAGGCTGTTGCAACAGGTCGGCGCACCGCACGTGCAGGAGATCACCGGCCTGCCACCGGCCGTGGCCCTGCAGCAGCGACGCGGGGCGCCCAGCTCGCGCTCGACGGTCGGCACCCTCACCACGCTGTCCAATCTGCTGCGCATCCTGTACTCCCGCGCCGGCACCTATCCGCCCCGGGCCGCACGACTGGAGGCCGAGTCGTTCTCCCCCAACACCGCCGCCGGCGCCTGCCCGGAGTGCCACGGCCTGGGCGTCGTGCACGACGTCGCCGAGGACCTGCTCGTCCCGGACCCCTCGCTGAGCATCCGCGAGGGGGCGATCGCCGCCTGGCCGGGCGCCTGGCAGGGCGCCAACCTGCGCAGTGTCGTGAGCGGTCTGGGGATCGACATCGACCGCCCGTGGCGCCGGCTGAGGAAGAGGGACCGGGACTGGCTGCTGTACACGGACGAGCAGCCCCTGGTGTACATCGAGCCGGAGGAGGGCCGCGTCGACTACGGCTACCAGGGCAAGTTCTGGAGCGCCCGCGCGCACGTCATGCACGTCCTCGCCGATTCCAAGAGCGAGAAGATGCGCGAGCGGGCGCTCCGGTTCGTCAGGAGCGTGCCCTGCCCCGTCTGTCACGGCAGCGGGCTGCGGCCCGAGGCCCTCGCCGTGACCTTCGCCGGGCGTTCCATCGCGGAGATCAACGCGATGCCGCTCACCGAGGCTGTGGCGCTGCTGCGGCCCGTCGCAGGGCGGTCCGAGGCCGACGCCACCACGTCGACGGCCCGGTCCGGGGAGACGACCGAGGTCGCGGTCCGGATCTGCGGCGACCTGGTCGCGCGGATCGACGTACTGCTCGACCTGGGCCTGGGATATCTCAGCCTCGGGCGCCGCTCGACGACCCTGTCGCCGGGCGAGGCGCAGCGCCTGAGGATCGCCACCCAGCTGCGCTCGGGGCTGTTCGGCGTCGTCTACGTCCTCGACGAACCCTCCGCGGGCCTGCACCCGGCTGACGCGGAACCGCTGCTGAAGGTGCTGGACCGCCTCAAGGCGTCGGGCAACTCGCTGTTCGTCGTGGAGCACGACATGGACGTCGTACGGCGGGCGGACTGGGTGGTCGACATCGGCCCCGGTGCGGGCGAGGGCGGCGGCCGCGTGCTGTACAGCGGCCCGGTCGCCGGTCTTGAGCAGGTCGGGGAGTCGGCCACGAGCCAGTACCTGTTCGGGCGCGCCCAGCCGCTCGATCACCGCCCGCGCACACCGCACGGCTGGCTGCACCTGCGCGGCGTCTCCCGCCACAATCTGCACGACGTGTCCGTCGACGTACCGCTCTGCGTACTGACGGCGGTGACGGGCGTGTCCGGTTCCGGGAAGTCGACGCTGGTGACGCAGGTGCTCGCCGAGGTCGTCCGCGGCCACCTCGGACTCGTGCCCGAGGAGCCCGACGAGGCGCAGTTGGAGGTCGACGTCCAGGACGCGGCGGGGGTCGAGTCGTTCGACCGGCTGGTCCGGGTAGACCAACGGCCCATCGGCCGAACACCCCGGTCCAACCTGGCCACGTACACCGGGATGTTCGACGCGGTGCGCAAGCTGTACGCGGCGACGGACGAAGCCACGGCGCGCGGCTACTCGGCCGGGCGGTTCTCCTTCAACGTGCCGGAAGGGCGGTGCGAGACCTGCCAGGGCGAAGGATTCGTCGCGGTGGAACTGCTGTTCCTGCCCGGCACCTACGCGCCGTGCCCGACCTGCGGAGGCGCCCGGTACAACGCCGAGACGCTGGAAGTCACCTACCGGGGCAAGAACATCGCGGACGTACTGGCGCTGTCCGTCGACGCCGCGGCCACGTTCCTGTCCGCCGTTCCGGCGGCCTCCCGCAGCCTGGAGACATTGCGCGAGGTGGGACTGGGGTACCTGCGGCTGGGCCAGCCCGCGACGGAACTCAGCGGCGGTGAGGCGCAACGCATCAAACTGGCCACCGAACTGCAGCGAGCCCGGCGCGGGCACGCGCTCTACCTGCTCGACGAGCCGACGGCGGGGCTGCACCCCTCGGACATCGCGCTGCTGCTGCGACAGCTGCACCGGCTCGTCGACGCCGGCAACACGGTCGTCCTCGTCGAGCACGACCTGGACACGATCGCCACCGCCGACTGGGTCATCGACCTCGGTCCGGGCGGCGGCGACATGGGAGGGCGGGTGGTCGCGGCGGGCCCGCCGGCCAAGGTGGCGAGGGCCCGCCGCAGCGCCACCGCGCCCTATCTCGCGGCCCGGCTCGCGCGCTCCTGACGACAGCGCACGACAGCGCGAAGGGCTGAGTAGGCCCTGTGCCGGTGCGGCCCTTACGGCTTGAGGACGACTTTCTCGCAGTGGTCCTTCTTGTTCTTGAACAGGTCGTAGCCGGCCGGTGCCTCGGTCAGGGGCAGCCGGTGGGTGATGACCCGGGTGGGGTCGATCCTGCCCTGTTCGATGAGGCTCAGCAGCGGTTTCATGTACTTGTGCACGTGGCACTGCCCGGTGCGCAGGGTCAGGGACCTGTTCATCCAGGCGCCTGCCGGGAACTTGTCGATCAGTCCGCCGTAGACGCCGATGACGGACACCACGCCTCCGCTGCGGCAGGACAGGATGGCCTGGCGCAGGGCGTGTGGCCGGTCGGTCTCGGAGCGGACCGCCTGCTTGGCGCGGTCGTAGAGGTGGATGTGGGACGCACCGTGTGTGGCCTCCAGGCCGACCGCGTCGATGCACTTGTCGGGGCCCCGGCCGCCGGTGAGTTCGAGCAGCGCCGAGCGTACGTCGGTGTCCTCGAAGTTGATGGTGGCGTAGCCCTGGGCGGCGGCCATGTCGAGCCGGTAGGTCTCCTTGTCGATCGCGATGACCTTCTCCGCGCCCAGGACCCGGGCGCTGTCCATGGCGAACTGGCCGACCGGGCCGGCGCCCCAGACGGCGACGACGTCACCCTTCTGGATGTCGCACATCTCGGCGCCCATGTATCCGGTCGGCAGGATGTCGGACAGGAACAGCACCTGCTCGTCGGTGAGTTCAGGCCCGACTTTGAGGACGTTGGCGTCGGCGAGCACCACGCGGGCGTACTCGGCCTGGCCGCCGGCGAAGCCGCCGGTGAGGTGGGAGTAGCCGTAGATGCCGGCGGTGGGGTGGCCGAAGAACTTCTCCGAGATGCCGGCGTTGGGGTTGGTGTTCTCGCAGCACGAGTACAGCTCGGCGCGGCAGGACGCGCAGGCGCCGCACGCGATGGGGAAGGGGACGACGACCCGGTCGCCTACGCGGAGTTTGTCGCTGACGCCGGGGCCGACCTCGACGATCTCCCCCATGAACTCGTGGCCCATGATGTCGCCCTTTTCCATGGTGGGGACGTAGCCGTCGAGCAGATGGAGGTCGGAGCCGCAGATCGCCGTCGAGGTGATCTTCACGATGGCGTCGCGGCTGTTGAGGATCGACGGTTCGGGGACGTCCTGCACCTCGACCGAGTTGCGTCCCGTCCAGCAGTTCGCCTTCATGCCAGGGCCTCCTTCAGTTCGTCCTCGGTCAGCGGTCGGGCCGGGTGCTGCGGGAACTCGCCACGGGCCTGCTTGCCGCCGGGCGCGCCCTCGGAGCGGACGACCTCGCCGATCTCCACGATCTGCTTGAAGCGGCGCAGGTCGTCGTCCAGCTGCTGGTGCGGTTCCTCGCCGAAGTAGCGCGCCGCGGCCTTGCCCACCGGTCCGCCGGGCAGGTCGTAGCGCAGGAGCACCCGGATCTCCGTGCCCCGGCCGCCGGGGGCGGGCACGAAGCGGACCTCGCCGGAGTTGTCGATGTCGGCGCCCTCCACCGACCGCCAGGCGATCAGCCGGCCGGGGTCGTCCTGCGTGGTCTCGGCGTCCCATTCGACCGTCTTGCCGAACGGCGCGCCGGCCCGCCAGTGACTGGTGCGCGGACCGGTGACGCGCACCTCGTCCAGGTGCGCCATGAAGTCCGGCAGTCGCTTCAGGTCCTTCCAAAGGGCGTAGACCTCGTCCGGGGATCGGCTGACGGTGGTGGTCGCGGTCAGTTCCATGGGGGTGCTCCTACGGGTGCGGGTCACGGCCGCGTAGACGTCCGTGGCCGTGAGGGCGGTGACCGCGGCGGTCGCGGCAACGGTGCGGCCCAGGCCACGACCGTCGTGGTTCCTCAGGGCCCGGGTCAGCATCGTCAGATCCATGAGATCGCCACCGACGCGGCCCCAGAGCCAGGCGGGATGCGGCCGCCCCAGCAGCCCGGCCGCCGCCGTCAGCTCACGCACACCGACGGCGGTCGTGGCCGAGCGGTGCCGGAATGTGCCGTCTACACCCAGTGCCCGGGCGAAGCCGGCCGGGGCGGCGACCTGGGGCACGCCCAGGAGCGCACTGGCCCAGCCCAGGCCACGCACGAGCGGATCGTGCTGTAGGCGGGAGGCGGAACGGGTGTCTGTCTTCATGAGTGCTCCCACGTGCGGTGAGGTGAACGGAAGGCGTGCCACTTGAGTGAGAGGGCGAAGAGC
The DNA here is from genome assembly GCF_042875075.1 of Streptomyces sp. NPDC003720. Classification (NCBI taxonomy): domain Bacteria; kingdom Bacillati; phylum Actinomycetota; class Actinomycetes; order Kitasatosporales; family Streptomycetaceae; genus Streptomyces; species Streptomyces sp. NPDC003720. The sequence goes on along the minus strand of NZ_JBIANZ010000001.1, from coordinate 1,110,694 downwards.
GCATGCGGATAACACCGGGGGTTTCCACGTGGCCTGCATCCAGTCCTCGACCGGCGTCATCGGGATCCGACGTCCGGCCTGCCCAGCGAGCACGGTCGATCACCGCGGCGTCTGATCCCGGCCTGGGCCGGGGTCGGACGCCGCTCGTCGGCCGGCCTTCTCCCTCGGTGAGCGGAGGCGGCGGCCCTCTGCCTACCGCTTGTGGCCGTTGCCGTGTCCGTCGGGATGCAGGACGACCTTGGTCCAGCCGTCGTCACGGGCGTCGAAGTGCTCGTAGGCGGTGGGGGCCTGGTCCAGGCTGAGTTCGTGGGAGACGACGAAGCTCGGCTTCGCCTTTCCGCCGGCGATCAGATCCCGCAGCGCCCGGTTGTACCTCTTCACCGGCGCCTGCCCGGTCCCCATGCGCTGGCCCTTGAACCACATCATGCCGAAGTCGATCGGGACCTTGCCCTGAGCCTCCAGCTCGCCCTGGGCCTCGGCGCCGCCGGGGTCCTGGGGCAGGAACACGCCCACCACACCGATATCGCCCGTGAACCTGACCGAGTCGATCAGACCGTTGAGCGTCAGGCTGGCGTCCTCGTGTCCCTGGGGATCGTGCGCCTGGTAGCCGACGCATTCGCAGCCGTTGTCGGCGCCCAGACCGAGGGTGGCCTCCTTGACGACCTCCGCCGGGTTCTGCTCGGCGGTGTTGATCGGGATGGCGCCGATCTCCTCCGCCTTGCGCAGCCGGTCGGGCTGGTGGTCGGCCGTCCAGACGCGCCCGGCGCCCTTGAGGAGGGCCGAGTAGGTCGCCATCAGCCCGACGGGACCGGCCCCGAAGACGATCGTCTGGTCACCCGGCTTGACGTGCGCCATCTCGGTGGCGTGATAGCCGGTGGGGAAGATGTCGGCGAGCATCACGTAGTCGGTCTGCCGCTCGGCGGCGTCCTCGCCCAGACGCAGCGCGTTGAAGTCGCCGTAGGGCACGCGCAGCAGCTCCGCCTGGCCGCCCTGGTAGGGGCCCATGTCGGCGAATCCGTAGGCGGCTCCCGCGAGGGCCGGCTCCGGCTGCATGGTCAGGCAGTAGTTGGTCAGACCCTGCTCGCACTGCTTGCAGAAACCACAGGCGATGTTGAAGGGCAGCACCACGTACTCGCCGACCTGGACCTTGCGGACGGCCGAGCCGACCTCCACCACCTGGCCCAGGTTCTCGTGTCCCAGGGTGCGGCCGGACTCGAACGAGGTGCGGCCCTCGTACATGTGCAGGTCCGAGCCGCAGATGTTGGTGGTGGTGATCCTGACGATGATGTCGCAGGGGTGTTCGATCTTCGCGTCCGGTACGTCCTTCACGGTGACCGTGCGCGGTCCTTCGTATACCGCTGCTTTCATGATGTCTTCTCTCGGTGCCACGGCGTGAGCGCGGCACGGCGCTGATGAGACGGCGCAACGAGCCCGTCTCTCGGAAGGTTGCGATGGCGGGGTCCGTGGCTCCGGCGCACTGCTGCGGGCCGTTCACCCGGATCAGGTGTAACGGTGCTTCCGCCGCCGACCTGCTCGGCGGAGCTTCGGCACTCCGGCGGCGTGCGGTGCGGGTCCCCGTCGGCATGCCACCCGAAACGACCCTCAGCGATCGATCAGCGGAAGCTCCCCGCTCGGAGGGTCACCGGTCCAAGACCCCTCCGACTCGAATCCCCAGCTAGTCACCATCGTCGTACGCCAGCATGCGGCGGCTGCGCGATCTTCGTCGGCGCGTCGGGATCCGCCAGGAGAGCCACGACCGTAACGCCCTGCGACGACTCCTTCATGACGACCCTTCTCGTCGGCTGTCCCGGCGCTCACCAGTGCCCGAAACGTCCCCGCTGTAACGCCGGCGCCCATAACCGCCGCCAATTCGACGACGGAGACCAGAGTCCTGCTTCGGAAGAATGTCCACGCACCGACAAGGTCGACCTCGGTCACGAACTCGCGACAACCGAAGGCGGTTCGCTCCGGGGATGCCACGTGCTCATGCCCGACAGCTGTCGGCGAGACGGCTTGACGAACTCGCCCGGTCTGTCCGGTCCCCTACCGCCCGGCCAGGTACGCGCCGAACACGGGGTCAAGCCGGGTGAGCCACTCGGTCAGCCTGGCCGCCCGGCGGGCGTTCAGCTCGCAGTCGAACACGCTGCCGTCCCACAGCCGGACCGTCACCGTCAGCCGGTTGCCACGCGGGGTGCGCACCACCCCGGCGATCTCCGCCCACTCGAAGTCCGCCGCTGCGCCCTCGACTTCGAGGATGACCCCGGTCGCGTTCACGACGATACGGCTGTCCCGGTCGGTGAGCACCACCTCGGGCGGGCCCAGCGGGGCGGGCGGTCCGAACCCGTACGGGCTCCCCGGCGGGGTCGGGGGAAGCGGCGGCGGCTGCCGGTACGCCGGGGAGGCCGGCGAGAAGGGCTGCGGGGCGGGCGGGGCGTACCGGGAGGGCGCCGGAGGAACGGCGACGGTCGGGGAGTACGCCGGCGGACCCGGCTCCCGGGACTCTCCGGTGACCGTGTCCAGCAGCCGGGAAGGCGTCGGCCGGGCCGCAGGGTCCTTGGCCAGGCAGGCCGAGACCAGCTCCGTCAGCCCGGCGGGCACGGCGGCCAGGTCGGGCGTCTCGTGGACGGAGCGATACATCAGCCCCATGGGAGTGCCCTCGCCCCAGGCGCTGCCACCAGCCGCGGCGACCAGGACGGCACCGAGGGCGAACACGTCGGCGGCGCCGGTCACGTCGTGGCCGAGGGCCTGCTCGGGGGCGAGGAAGCCGGGAGTGCCGAAGGCGGTGCCGGTGGCGGTGAAGCGGGTGGACTCCACGGCCCGGGCGATCCCGAAGTCCAGCACCCGGGGTCCGTCCTCGGCCATGATGATGTTGCCGGGCTTGAGGTCGCGGTGCACCAGGCCGCGGGCGTGGATGGACTCCAGCGCCTCGGCGAGGGCGGCGGCCAGCGCCCGCAGCTGCGGCTCGTCCATCGGGCCCTCGGCGGCGAGCCGTGCCGCGAGGGTCGGCCCGGGAATGTAGGCGGTCGCCAGCCACGGCGGGTCGCCGTCGACATCGGCGTCGACCACGGAGGCGGTGTGGAAGCCACCGACCGTGCGGGCCGCCTCGACCTCGCTGCGGAACCGCTCCCGGAAGACCGGGTCCGCCGCCAGCTCCGGCTTGGCCACCTTCAGCGCGACCGCGCGCCCACCCCGTGTCCGGGCCAGGAACACGGTTCCCATCCCGCCCTCACCGAGCTTGCGCTCGACGAGGTACCCCCCTATCCGCTCCATGCGCACAGTATGGCGGCAGATCCACCGTGCTCCGCCACTCGACGACCGGCCCGACCGGAACCTACAGATGTCTCCTGGTCCTAAGGCGGCCTTGCCGCCTTCGGACGGCGCCTGACAACTCCCCACCGCCGGCATGCGCTGGTATCTGTGAGCAGAGTCGGCCGCCACCGCCGCACGGACCTGCTGCACCGCGCATGCCGACCGTGCCGTGGAGCGTTCGGCATCCGGTCCTGCATCGCATCGGTGATCACCAGTCGGACTGGTAGATCCGATCAGCCAATGAGCGGACCGGAATGACACGCTTTTGAGGGGTCAGCCGTTGAGGTTCCGCATCAGTTCGGGGGCGTAGCGGTCGCCGGAGACGACGCCGCGCGGGGCGACGGCCTCGATGGCGGCCAAGTCCTCATCGGTGATCGTCACGGTGGCGGCAGCGACGTTCTCCTCCAGGTAACGGCGGCGCTTGGTGCCGGGGATGGCGACTGCACCCTGGTGCAGCACCCAGGCGAGAGCCAGCTGGGACGGCGAGACCTGCTTGGCGGCGGCGATGCGGCGGACCTCGTCGACCACAGCCAGGTTTCGGGCGAAGTTTCCGCCCTGGAAGCGGGGGTCGGTGCGGCGGAAGTCGTCGGCTGTGAAGTCGTCCGGGCTGGTGATCGCACCGGAAAGGAAGCCACGTCCGAGCGGCGAGTACGCGACCAGGCCAATCCCGAGCTCGTTCAGGGTGGCCAGGACCCCGTCGTCCTCGATGCCGCGCTCGAAGAGCGAGTACTCGGTCTGGACGGCCGTGATCGGGTGGACGGAGTGGGCGCGGCGGATGGTCCGCGGTGCGACTTCGGACAGGCCGATGTAGCGGACCTTGCCGGCGGCCACCAGCTCGCCCATGGCGCCGACGGTCTCCTCGATCGGCACCTGCGGGTCTACCCGGTGCAGGTAGTAGAGGTCGACGTAGTCGGTGTTCAGGTGGCGCAGGGAGCGGTCGAGGGAACGACGGATGTATTCGGGGCGCCCGTTGTGGCCGACGAGCGTCCCTTCGTCGGTGAACTCGACGCCGGTCTTGGTGGCGACGACGGCCTGATCGCGGCGGCCGGCGAGGGCTTTGCCGAGGAGCTGCTCGTTGATGAAGGGGCCGTAGCTCTCGGCGGTGTCCAGCAGGGTGACGCCCAGTTGCAGGGCGCGGTCGATGGTGGCCAGGGACTCGGCCTCGTCGGTGCTGCCGTAGAAGGCGCTCATGCCCATGCAGCCGAGTCCTTCGGCGGAGACGGTCAGGCCCTGGTTGCCAAGGGTGCGGAGTTCCATAGTGATCTTCTTTCCGTTGCGGGTCACCCCGCGGTGTGTGAGGGAGTGGTTGAGCATCCGGCGCGTTGGGGCCCTCGGGCCGGAACCGGGTGCGGCTGCGCGCCGGTTACGTTTGGGAGGGGCGCGGCGGCGGTGTAGCGCCGGTGGGCGGGTGGGGGTGCGGCTGCCGCGCCTGCCATCGACAGTGCGTGCAGTGCACCAACCGGGACGCGGGACCGGGAGGTCAGCGGAGCCAGGCGCCGGTGATGGTCCGGACGGCGGAGCCGTCGAGATCGGCGAGGGTGGTGGCGACGAAGTCGCGGGCCCATTGCGAGGTCTGGATGCGGAAGGGCGGGCGGGCGACGGTCAGGGCGTCGACGATAGGGGCGGCTGCCTCGGCCGGAGTCTGGGCGTTGCCGTACGACTGCTGGGTGCGGGTGATGTACGCCTCAAGCGCCGGTCCGTAGGGTCCGGCGGCGGCGAGCAGCGTCGGGACGTCCAGGCCGAGGTTGGCCACGAACTCGGTCGCCACCGCGCCCGGCTCGACCACGGTGACATCGACGCCGACGGTGGCGGCGACCGGCGCGAGGGACTGCATGAAGCCCTCGACGGCGAACTTCGCCGCGCAGTACGCCTCATTGAAGGGCTGGCCGACGGCACCGCCTACGCTGCTGACGGTGATAACCCGGCCCTTCGACGCCCGCAGGTACGGCAGGGCGGCCCGGGTCATCGTCACCACGCCGAAGAAATTGACCTCCATGGCCGCGCGGACGTCATCGACGCTGCTCTGCTCGATGGTGCCGACCTGGGCGGCGCCGGCGTTGTTGATCAGCGCGTCGAGGCCGCCGTGCTCGGCGACGACCTCGTCCAGGCATGCGGTGATGCTCGCGGAGTCGGTCACATCCAGGTGCTTGACCTCGATCCGGTCCGCGACATCCGCCTCGGCGGCGGCCTTGAGCAGGGCCCCGGCCTTGCCGATGTCGCGCATGGTGGCGATGGTCGCCCAGCCCGCCCGGGCGGCGCCGATGGCGGTGGCCAGGCCGATGCCGGAGGACGTACCGGTGATCAGCACTGTCTTTGTCGAGGTCATGAGGGTCTTTCCTGCCTAGGTAGTAACGAGCGGAAATCCGTAACCGGGGAGTCCCCCGGTTATCCGCAACGGTAAGCGGGGAACTCCCCGGTTGTCCAGCTAGACTGGTCTTCCGACGAAGGGAGCAACCTTGACCACCAAGCCGGGCGCGTTGCGCGCCGATGCCCGCCGCAACCGGGAGCGCATCCTCGAAGCGGCCGTGCGCGCCTTCTCCGACAAGGGCCCGGACGTCGCGATCGACACGATCGCCAAGGCCGCGGGCGTCGGCTCGGCCACCCTCTACCGCCACTTCCCCACGCGTGAGGCGCTCATCGAGGCGGCCTACCGCAACGAGCTGGCCCGCGTCTGCGACAGCGCCGAGAAGCTACTGGCCGACAACCCGCCGGACCGGGCGATCCGCCTGTGGATGGACGACTTCATCGATTACGTGGCGGCCAAGCAGGGCATGGCGGACGCCCTGCGGGCCGCTGTCGCATCCGGCGCAGACCCCTTCGCCGAAACCCTCGACAAACTCGGCACCGCGCTCGGCACCCTGCTGCGCGCCGGCGCCGACGCCGGCCTCCTGCGCCCAGACATCGACACCTTGGATGTCGGCTTCAGCCTGGCCGGCGTCGCCCTCATCACCAGTGCCCCCGACCAACGCGAACGGGCCGGCCGCCTCCTCGACCTGCTCCTCGACGGCCTCCGCTACGGGGCGCCCGGGCCGACGCCCGGCGCCTGACCGGGCTTGAACGACGACCGATCCCCGGTACGCGAACCTGGTGGCGGCGTGGAAGCGCGCGCAGCAGCCGGCGTCCAGGGCTCCGCAGCAGGAAAGGCCCGTGCGGGGGTTCGTCATCCTGCCCAAGCCCTAACAGCAGCACGGCGGCTGCCCCCTTGCTTGGCCAGCCGCCCCTCAAGCGCCCGCCCCGTCGGAGGACCGGAAACCTCTGGCGGGGCGAATGAAAGCGAAGAGGCCCCAGCCGGTGGTGCGTTCCGGCTGGGGCCTCTTCCTTGTTCCCTCGTTACAGCGGGCGGATGTTCTCCGCCTGCGGGCCCTTCTGGCCCTGCGTAACGTCGAACTCGACCTTCTGGCCCTCCTGAAGCTCACGGAAGCCCTGGGCGGCGATGTTCGAGTAGTGGGCGAAGACGTCGGGGCCGCCACCCTCCTGCTCGATGAAGCCGAAGCCCTTTTCCGAGTTGAACCACTTCACAGTGCCCTTGGCCATGCCTGTCTCCTTCGAAAGGACTCGTATCGGGTCTCGCACCGTGCGGGACCCGGAGGTGATCGCCCTGGTCCGGAGAGGCGTCGAACAGCAAGAACGCCCGCGATGGCGATCACGGGCGAACGGGACTTCGGAACCACGACTGCTAGTCACGACGCTACACCGACTGGTGAGGCTCGGCCACGCGGTTCCGGTCATCATGGCGTGTTGCCCCGACGTGCCGCATACGTGCCAACGCCTCACGAAGGCCCAAGGCAGTGACTGGCAACCGCGTCCCTGCGGTCGGTCTCCCACACCTTGTTCCGCCAAGGGCGCGGTCTTGCCAGGAACACATCACGCCTGCCGCGCAGCCCGCTCCCCACCCGCAAGCCCGGCCCGCTCCCCCGGCGTCAGATCACGACGGATCACCCGGTGCAAGGTGGGCAGTGACGGCGGCTGGACGCGTCGCAGAAGCCGCTGGGCGGGCGGCCGGTGCGTGCTCGGCGAGGCTCCTACCTGCGGTGACGCCGACGGCGCACCGTGATTCAGGCCAGTCAAGGCTATGGAGCAGACCCCGCCGGGAGACGCTCGCCGCCACCTTGACCTTCGGATCGCCGTTGCGCCACCTGCGCGTCGGTCTGAGCGCCTGGCTGTCAGGAGCGCCCAGACCTTGACCGGCCCCTGCGAGGATCACCGACGCCGACCGCTCTCGCACCCGCACGGCAAGACGTCACCCAAATGGCCCACACCAGCCCCGTGCCGCTGTGCGGCGTAACCCGTTCGGCCGCAAGGTGAGCATGACCCGATGGCCGCCGACGAAGCCACCGAGGGGGCCAGCGCGGGGAGGCGTCATGCTTCTGACAGTTCTGATCGTCCCCGTACTACTGGTTCTCATGCTGTTCGGATTGCCCATGCTGGAAGACCACCTGTTCCCCCAGCTCCCGCCCGAGGACGAGCCGAACGGCGAACCCGGAGCACGGTAGCCGACCCACCAGGCCGCCCCAGGACCAGTTGCCCCTGGACGACGAGCGCGAAGAGCTGCCCGATAGCGAGGAGCAGGTCGAGGTCCCGCCGGCACTCCCGCTGCGTCCACGACCGAGTTCGACTCGCTCGCTCCGCGTGATCTCAGTCGGCGTCAGGGCGAGCCGGGAAGCATGCGTGCGCCTGTCCGGCCGCTCGTCGGGGATGGACGGAATCTGTGGCTGAAGTTCAGGGCGATGTTCAGTGCGAGGAAGTTCTTTCCGCCGTCCGTCCGGGCGCGCAGCTGGATGCGGTGCTCTGCCACCGGCACTGCCTCGGGTAGCTGGAGGTTCCACGTCTGACGCCACGGTCCGGCGGCCGGCCTGAGGTGACCGGAGAGCTTCGCGCCCATGCACTCCAGCAGGTCGGGCAACCTGTACTCCCTGTCGAGCATTCTCACCGGACCGAATTTCATGATCACGTTGCAGGTGACCCGGGTGAGGTCGACGGGTTCCTTGAGGTGGCCGGTCATCTCCCAGCGGACCTGGTGTCCCAGCCAGGGCAGAGCCGGGGTCAGCGTGATGTCGAGGCGGTCCAGGACGTAGGTGCCGTCGCTCACGTCTTCCACAAGGCGGATGCTCATGTCACTCCTCACCCGTTCGCGGGGTCGGGAAAGCACCCGTAGGACGGCCGGGCCAACGGCCTGGGATCACATACAGATGGGCGGAAATCCGCAGGTAGGACGGACAGTGACGGCAGTGTGCAGGCGCGCGGACACTGATGGCGCGCGCCTCGCATCCGGCACCGGCAGGGGTGTGCGCGGGGCGTGGACGTCGGACAATGGGACAGACTGGGACCCCGGCCCGATTCCGGCGGGCCGGGGCTCCTCAGTACGGCCGGCTGCGGCCTAGTACTCGTCGTGGTGACGCTTGACCACCCGGAAGCTGGCCACCACACCCTCGTCGATGTCGATGCCCTCGGTGCATCCCGGGTCCACGCCGTAGCTGGAGCTGTGCGGGCCGACGGTGGCGATGGGAGCGCCGTTGTCGCAGACGGCCCCGCGGAAGACCTCGACGGCCTTACGGCTTTCGTTGCGGACGTTCAGGGTCTTCGCGCCCAGGCCGCTGACCACGGTGATGCAGTCGCCGGGGTGGGTGGAGTAGGACCGCTCGTTGATCTGGATGCGGCCCTCGTCCTCTCCTCGGTGCCCGTTGTTGTCGTTGTCGTCGTCGCCTTCGTTGCCCTTGCCCTCGTTGCCCTTGCTGTTGTTGCCCTCGTTGCCCTTGCTGTTGTTGTTTCCGTTGCTGCCGCCGTGGGGCGCGGCTGCGGTGGCCTGGGCCTGCTGGGGGGCCGGAGCGGAGGCGGGGGCGGCCGAAGCGTAGGTGATGCCGGTCGCGGCCAGCGCGGCGGCTGCTGAAACGGCGGCGGTGATCACCGTGGAACGAAGCTGCATTTCGCGGTCTCCTGTTCGGGGTGCCGGCCTGTCAGCCGGCTCGTTGACGAACCTACCTACAGCTGACATGACGGGCATATCGGGAGGTCAGGGACTCAGCTCCGAACAGGGTATTCTCGGGCATTTCGCATTGGTTGATGGAGCGTCACATCCATTAAGCAAAAGGCAGATTGACATACTATTAGCCTTTCCAGGTGATAATTGACGTCTCCTTACTCGCGTCGTTACGGCGCGTCGCTGCGAACCTCATGAGCTGAGTCGTGCTAGATGGGGCCACACTGGAGACCGCCGACGGGCCGCACCGCCGGGCAGAAGATCGGAGAGCACCCGGTCAGAGCGGGCCTGGGTGCCAGGCCACCGTCGTTGCCCCTGGGGTCAGGCCGCCCCAGGACCGGTCGTCGAGCCAGACTTGTCCGGCGTTCGTGCCCGTGATGACGAGGCGAGAGAAGGTACCGCAGCCGATCTCGCTGAGGACAAGAGACCCCGCAACCGAGTAGTCGGCGTCGCCTCCCCTGCCCGGTCCCGGCCAGTCCGTGGTGTGCGGGAACGGGGTGGTCAGAAAGCCGGCTCGCAGGCACTCGGTCCGGAAGTCGTGCAGGGCCTCTTCGTCATCCACTTCCTCTGCCAGGCCCAGCAGTCCGTAGTGAGGTCCCGCTCCGCCACCGGCGACCGTGCCCAGAAAGTCCCGATAGGACGCGGGCAGGGTGACGCCGTGTAGTTGCTCGAAGGAGCGGATCGCGCCCTCCGGCAGGAGCGGTTGGAGCCGGTATCCGTGGTGCGCAGCACCGAAGCGGCGACGCTCAGGATCCTCCAGGGCCATCGCGGCAACACGAGAGCGCACCGAGACGCCGTTCCAGGTCCCGCTCGAGGCGGCAGCATCAGCGGTCACGCCCGAACCGTATCCCCGTCCGGCTCCACCAGGATCAATGGCCTGGGGCCCGGCCGTGTGGCGGGATGGCAGTCCGGGGCCTTGCTCACGATAGGCGGCTTCGGATGTGCACGGTGCCGTCGTGCCGGTGGAGGTACAACTCGCCGAACTCGGTGTCAGCGAAGGCGATCAGACCCTCCGCTGACAATCCGTCGGCAGACCCTTTCCGGCCAGATCCTCCCGAGCCGGGGGGACGCATTGCGTCGGCCGGGCGGGTCTCGTACTGGCCACTGTGGCACACCCACCAGATGGGCAGGCCGACGTCCCGCAGAAACCGTCCGCTAACGGCGTAGGTGAGCCCTTCGGGCAGCTCCTCATCGGACGACGCCTTCGGGGAGCAGCACGTGCTGCGCATCCCTGGGGTCAATGCCCGCGTCGCGCGGCCAGTCCCGCAGCGTGACGGCGTCCGTTTCCTACGGCGGCCGATGGGTCCGCTTACCGCGGCACGGTTCGAGTGGCGAAGGCCTCGGCGCCCTCCCACTCCGCAGGAAACTACAGAAGTCCAATCGCCTTGCATAGATGTAACACCGATTACGTTGCTATAGCTCCACCCGACCACCGCGTAAATTGGCCAAATGTCCGCTTACGTGCGGCCTCTGAGGCTCCGATAGAGCCGTCTCGCTAAATTCCGCCTTACATCTTCCCGTAACAAGCTACTGCTTGTATGTTCCGCTACTGCCGACTCAACACGCCGCTGTCGGTCCGTCAGAAAGAGGTGAGCGGAGGCGCGTTCCTCCCGCACCCGTCTCTTCCCGCAACCCAGGAGCACCGATGACCTCACGCGCGCTGAGCAGGCCCCTCACCTCGCTCCTTGTGATCGCGGCGGCCGCCACGACCCTCGCCGTCACCAGTGATCCCGCCCATGCCGCCGCGGACCGCATCCGCCTCGGCAGCGCGTCCGATGTCAGCCGATCAAGCTGGTCCGGCCCCGCCTTCACCATGAATGGCGACGGCGGTGTCGTCGGTGGCTCCATGACGAGGGCCATCGACGCGATCCGCGGCAACACCGGAAGCCTCGACGTCGTCGTGCTGGCCGGCTCGGCTCCCACGTCGGGCAGCAAGACCCCCGAGTGCGACACGATCACCGCTCTCTCCGGCGTCAACTCCTGTACCACCTGGACGCTGACTGCCGCATCCGACGGCAACAACACCCAACTGAACGCTGACATCCGCAACGCGGAGTTCGTCTACTTCGCCGGCGGCGACCAGTGCCGCTACGCCGCCTGGAAAGGCACTTCTCTCCAGGCCTCCGTACAGTCCGTCGTCGCCAAGGGTGGCGGCTCCGGCGGCGGCAGTGCCGGCCTCCACATCAACAGCTCCATCGTCTACGACGCCTGCACCGCGAGCGCGACCTCGGCCACCGCGCTCGCCAACCCCTACGACAAGTCCGTCACGTTCACTACCGGCATGTTCAACTGGCCGAACTACGGCGACACGATCAACGACTCCCATTTCGTTGCCCGCGACCGCATGGGCCGCACCATGGCGTTCGTCGCCCGTGCCATCAAGGACGGCCTGACCAGCCAGGGCAAGGCATGGGGCGTGGGTATCAACGAAGGAGGCAGCTCTCTCTACGTCGACAAGAACGGACTGGCCACACTGATTGGCAGCGACGCCTACGTCGTCCTCGGCGACCACCAGCCGGAGCAGGCCGTCGCCGGCAAGCCCCTGACTTTCTCCGACTACAAGATCTGGCACCTCACCAGCGGCCAGACCTTTGACTTCAAAAACCGTCCCACTTGCGGCTATTACCGACGCAGCGTCAACAATGGCGTCGCTGACCCCAACCTGTACAGCGGCACGCCCGAGACCGGTTGCGGCACCTCGGGGGGAGGCACGACGGTCGGCGAAAGCGAGCCGAACGACTCCCGCTCCACCGCTGACGACATCACGTCGAGCACTCCCCCGCTGACCCTGACCGGCGCCCTGAGCACCACTTCCGACCGGGACTACTTCAAGTTCACCCTGGCCTCCGGCAGGACCGCGACCATCTCCTGCGCGATCCCCGACGCCTACGACGCGGACGCCTATCTCCTCGACTCGACCGGAACCACACTCACGAGGTCGGTGAACGACGGCCGGGGCACCGACGAGTCCCTCACCTACACCCGCACGGCCTCGGGTAGTGGGACGTACTACCTGGACCTCGAGGCCTACGCCGGTTCCGGCTCGGCCACCTACGCCTGCGACCTGAGTGCGGTCTGACTGCGACCAGAGGCCCAGACCGCTCGCGCGTCCGGAAATGCTGCTAACGGACCTATGCCGGCCCCTCAACCGCGGCGCCGAGTTGGTCGTGGGTCTCGGCCCTGTGGTCTGCGGGCGCTCACTGTCCGACCGACCCGCAGACCGGGGCGGCGCTCATCCCCACCCGGCGCCGAGCACTTCGCGACGAATCGGCCGCCGGTCTGGGCGTCGACCTGCGCCCCGTCATGGTCCGGGCCCGCACCGACACCCGCCTCGCACATGTCACTCGATGCCCGGCTGTGCGAAGCGCCTGAAATCCGGGACCGCCGTATACAGCACCAGCATGACCGCCACCACCAGCAGACCTCCGCCCGTGACCGCCCACATGGGACCGACCAGGGAGGCCGCTGCACCGTGGGCCAGGCCCGCGAGGCGGGGGCCGCCGGCGGCTATCACCGTGTCGGCGCCTTGCAGACGACCTCGCAGCTCGTCGGTGACGACGGTTTGAAGCGCGGACTTGCGGTACGCGCTCAGCACGGTGAGCGCAGCGCCGGCCAGGACGAGCAGGCCTGAAGCGGCTGCCAGGGACCGGGCCAGGCCGAACCCGGCGATGGCCCCGCCCCAGCAGCAGACCGCGCCGCAGATCGCGGGGCCATAGCGACGGTTCCGGGTGAACGTCCCGGACAGCAGCCCGGCCAGCACGCTGCCGACCGGGATCGCCGCATACAGCACGCCCACGACGTCAGCGCCGCGCAGTCCTGTGGCGAGTTGCGGGTACACCGCGTAGGGCAGGCCGAGGAAGAGCGCTGAGAAGTCGGCGGCGTAGGTGACGACCAGGACCTTGTCCGTGGTGAGCAGTCGAAGCCCGGCCAACACGCCGTTCCTGCCAAGGCCGCGTCCGCCGGAACTTACAGGCAACAGGGGCGGAAGGCGCCACACGGCCAGGAGCGTCGCCGTGAGCGCCACGGCATCGATCAAGTAGAGCGTGGGGCTCCCCACAACAGGCAGCAGCGCGCCGGCCAGCAGCGGGCCGGCGATTCCTGCTGACCAGGAAGCCGTCGACTGCAGCGTGTTCGCCGCCGGGAGGACTGCAGCGGGCACCAGGCGTGGAACGACTGCGCCGCCTGCGGCGGCGTTCGCGCCGAAGCAGGCCTGTTGCAGCCCCACAAGGACGAGCAGTAGCACCACCGAACGCAGGTGGGCCGCGGCTTGGAACCACAGCAGCAGCGAGGCCACCCCGATCACGGCATTGGTGCACAGCAGCACCAGACGTCGGTCGGCGGTGTCCGCCACGGCTCCTCCCCACAGCGATCCGAGGACCATTGGAACGAAGCCGACGAGGCCCGCGAGTCCAACGTCTGCGGAGGAACCGGTCAGGCCGTAGATCTGCATCGGCACGGCCACCGCCGTGAACTGAGCACCCGACGTCGTGATTGCACCCGCGAGCCACAGTCTGCGGAAGTCCCCATGCCGCAGCGGCTCGATATCCATGAAGATCCGCATGGCCAAACGCTGGGGCTTACCCCTGCGGCAAGGTCAAGGCCGGCCCCCAGACCCCGTCCACACCTGCCGAGGGCCCCTGTCGCTCTGTCCTCTCCCTAGCACCGGCGGAACCTCCGGGGAGTGCGCGGAGCCCCGCCTGTCAGTGGTGCGAGGGAGAATGCGTCATGACTCACCGATCGCGCCCCCGCGTGCAGCTACTCACCGGCGGGCCAGGACCGCCGCTTCCCTGAAGCGTCGGGACACCACCGACATACGTAGCGCGGACTTGGGCGGGCCCCCTGACGAGTGGGCGTTCCCCCGCAGAAGGCCCACCCCGTGTCAGACGGGACGCGTTGGGCGCGGACGCCGACTGGCTTATGCGGTCGAGGTATCCCGGCTGGAGGCGTCCGTATGCCGTACGGGACGTGTGCGACGCGCGCCGTCACCACGGAGACGGTTCAGATCGGGCGCCCCGCCCGGTGTCAGTCCAGCGCCTCCAAGCTGGTAGCCGCCTCGGACACCCCGGCGATTTGGGAAACAGGTCGTCCTGCAAACCGCACCTGATGCGCGTCACGTTGCGGGGATGCGGCTTCGGGGAACGTCCCGTGTCCGCGCCATGGGAGGGCGGACGGCACGTAGTGGGCCCGGGCGGCGGCTCCGCCGCTGTCGATTTCGAAGTACAGCAGGGAGAACGCGAGGACGGTGGTGGCCCACAGGCTGCCGCCGGCCTGCAGGAGGGCGTCGGCGGAATTGGTCTCGCTGCCGCCGTGCACGAGGTCGTCGGTCAACCGGACGGTCGACCAGATCGCGCCGCACGCCAGCACGCTGACCAGGGCGATCGAGATCGCGCGCAGAGCGGCCGAGCGGCGGCTGATGCGGCCCGGGTCGCCGGCGATCAGCGCACCAGGAGGAGCCCTTCGACGGCGGGGAGCGCCCAGCGGGGCCCCAGGCGAAGGTCGTCGGGCAGCAGCAGGGTCAGCACCGCGGCGGCGATGACGGCTGCGGCCATCGGCCAGCGGGACTCGCCGTAGGGCACCTGCCGGGGCTCGTGCCGGCTGCTCTCGTCCGCGGGGTGCGGTCCGGTCATGTCCGGCTGCCGTCCGGGGTCGAGCCGCTGAGGCGGGTGCGGTGGCGGACCGGCCACGGTCGGGTCGTCTCGAATGCCATCGCCTCATTGTGCGGAAGGGCTGCCATGTCGGCATCGTGTGACACGCGCGTACGCGGCTCGACAGCGGGTGGGCCCTCCCTATTGAGAGAGGGCCCACCCGTGGGGCGCCGGTCTCATGGAACGGTGTGAACGGTGTCGGCTACCGCCGCCGGTAGGGGGTCAGCGGCGGTGTCCGCGGCGACGGCCCCGGGAGACGTCGTCGACGAACCGGCCGCGGTCGTTGCGCAGTGTCGCGGTGTCGTGGTCGTTGTTCCGCACGTACGCCCGCCGGTCCTGAAACAGGTCGGCGCGGCTGTCGCGGCCGACACCGGTGTGAACGCGGACCGCGCAACGACCGGCTCACGCGAGCATCGGCCGACGGGCGACTCCGCTACGGCAGCGGGAAGACGGCGCACGTGGTGGTCGCGTGGGCGTACAGCTTCCCGTCCGCGGAGCCGATGACCCTGGCCTCGGCCGTCGCGGTGGTCCGGCCCGCGTGGATCACTGTGCCCTCGCACCGCAGGCTCGGGGTGTCGGGGAAGACGGGGCGCACCATGTTCACGCCGAGCTGGATCGTGGTGTAGGCGCGCCCCGCGGGGAGCGTCGACATCACGGCGCTGCCGAGAGCCGAGTCGAGGAGCGTGGCGAGGAACCCGCCGTGCACCGTGCCCATGGGGTTGAGCAGGTGCTCGGCGGGTTCGCCCACGAAGACGGCCCGGCCGTGCTCCGCCGCCACGAGACGGAAGCCGAGCGTCCCGCAGATCGGTGCTTGCGGGAACCGGCCCTCGACGCACATTCGGAGCACCTCGAGACCCGAGCGGCCGGCGCCGTCGGCGTAGCTGGTGGGCGGCTCCCACGTGTGGGTCCGGGAGCGGACGCCGGGTCCCGCCTCGCGCGGGGCTGTGGTGTCCGGCGCCGCGGCGGAGGGCGTTGATGTCATGGTCGGTGGATCTCCGTGTTCTTCTCGTCGTTCACATACTCAAGGGGTTCGCGGGGCGTGTGGGGCCGATCAGGGCAGCTTGACCGCGAGCAGGTCGACCGGCCGGATGTCGGGGGCCGAGGCGAGCATGGTGTCCGCGGCGCCCATGAGCGCGGCGGCGATCCGTCCGCGGAGGTGTTCCGTGCGGTCGTCGTCGTTCTCGAAGGTGTCGAAGACACCGAAGGTGGTGGCGTTCTCCCGGAAGGCGAACCAGGTGACGGTCCGCTTCTCCTCCTCGGCGAGGCGCACGGCCTCGGTCAGCATCCGGGCGATGTCGTCGGCGAATTCGGGCTTGGCCTCGATGCGGGCCAGCAGGCCGATGTTGTTCATGACGGGATTCCTTCGGCTCGGTGTGCGGTGCTCTGCGGCACCGGCGACACCACTCACGCTAGGTCGCCGAAGGGCTCGGCCCCAGTGTCGGAAACGACAGCTCTGATACCGTTCCCGACATGGATGTCTCCGTACTCGTGTACGACGGCGTGTTCGACTCGGGGCTCTGCGCGGCTCTGGACGTGCTGGAGGCGGCCAACGCCATGCGCGGCGAGCTGCCCCAGCCGCCGCCCGCCTGGAACGTCCGGACGATCGCCTTCACTCCGCAGGTGCGCACCGGCGCCGGGCACCTCGTCACGGCGGAGCCCGCGGGGAGCACGGACGGCACGGAACTGCTGCTCGTGCCCGCCCTGGCCGAGCGCAGACCGGAGGCGCTGCTGGAGCGGGTCGGCGGGGCCGGTCTGGCCGAGGTGCGGGATCTGGTCGCCGAGCACCGGGGCCGGGACGCGCCGGTGGCCTCGGCCTGCACGGGCACCTTCCTGCTCGCCGAGTCGGGCGTGCTCGACGGCCGCCGCGCGACGACCACCTGGTGGCTCGCGCCCGTCTTCCGCCGCCGCTACCCGAAGGTCGTGCTCGACGAGAGCAGCATGGTGACCGCCACGCAGGGGGTGACCACGGCGGGTGCCGCCTTCGGCCACGTCGACCTGGCGCTCGCCGTCGTGCGGATGGCGAGTCCCGCTCTCGCCGACCTGGTCGCCCGGTACCTGGTCGTGGACGAGCGTCCCTCGCAGTCCGCGTACACCATTCCGAGCGCCCTCGCGCAGAGCGACCCGCTGATCGCCGCGTTCGAACACTGGGCGCGCCGGCACCTTGAAGCGCCGAACAGCCTGGCCGAGGCCGCGCGTGCCCTCGGCGTCAGCGAGCGCACGCTCCAACGCACGGTTCGCCGGGTGATGAACACGACGCCCGTACGGTTCGTCCAGGACCTGCGGGTCGAACAGGCCACGCATCTGCTGCGGACCACCGACCTGTCCCTGGAGACCATCGCGCGCAAGGTGGGGTACGAGCACGCCGCCACCCTGCGCGCGCTGCTGCGCGCCCGTACCGGCGCCACCACGGCGGGTCTGCGCACCCGGTGACCGCGGGGGCGCCCCGGCCCTGGCGCAGCACCCGGCCCAGCTCGGCGAGCAGCCGGGCGTCGCCGAACGGTTTGGCCAGCAGTCCGGTGGCCCCGGCCGCCTCGCCCTCGTCCACCAGGGACGGCTCCGGCTCGTCGGTCAGCAGATGCTGGGCGTGGAGGCGTAACGCAGGCACCAGTGCATCGACACCGGACTCGGCCAACTCGCCGACCCCCTCACCCGCGACACCGCCCTCGCCGTCGTCAGCCTGTCAACGAGAGCGGGCCGCATGACATCGCATTGACGATCATGCGTCCCGTGAGACATCTCAAAGGCCAGGAAGGCAAGCCTCCTCCATTAACTAACCGCTTTGAAGGCGGTCGGGGCAGTGGTCAAGGATGAGTTCATGGCAGCTAACGGGAGCGAGATCGTTCTGAGCAAGCAGGAACTTCGTGAGGTGACCGCGTTCGCCGCCGCGTGCGCGGAGATGGCGCTCGTCATATTCGCGGCCGATCAGCCAGACGACTCGCGACCCCGAGACGCTGTCGCTGCCGCGTGGGAATTCGCTCGGGGTGGCGAGCGCGGGAAGTCTCTGCGCGACACAGCGTCGGCGGCCCTCAAGGCGGCCAAGAACGCGGACACCGAGGCAGCGCGCGATGCAGCCTGGGCGGCGATGTCCGCGGCAGGCGCCGCCTATCTCCATCCACTCGCCAAGGCCACCCAGGTCAAGCACATCCTCGGAGCCGGCGCTTACGCGGCCAGAGCGGCCGAACTGGCCGCCGCTGAAGATCGGAGCGTTGCTTCGGAGCAACTTGAGCGAGCGGCGCGACACGCGACCCCGGTTGTCGTGGACGTACTCAGACGTTTCCCGGCGGCACCAGGCGGGGGCGGACGGGTCGGTGAGTTGATCCGCCGGTTGGACGCCGATCTTCGTTCACTCGCCTTCACGGAGTGACGTCGATGGTCCGGCTGCGGTCGACGCCCGACGCCATCAGCAGAGAGCACGACACGGGCGAGCCATGTCAGCGGGGGCGCCGGCCGCCCGCTGGGGACGCAGCGGGATCAAGCGGCGACACTCCCTTGCGGCCGCCAGCCGCCGTGGCAGGGCCCCGGGGACTGTGAAACGCTCGGAAACAGTGGCATATCCGTCCTTCACCGCACGTCGACGGCGGACGAGAGAGCCGGCCCGTCCGTGACGGGGGTTCACCCGGTTCCTGGCCCTGATGTTCGCCGAGTGGGGAACACACGATGACGACGACCGAGCACCCGCACGACCACGACGGCCACCAGGACTCGACCTTGTACCGCACCCCGGCAGACGCCGTCGCCGCGCCCAGGGAGGAACTCGCCTACGTCGTCGGGTTCGACCCGGCCGGAACGCGCCCGGACGCGCTGTTCACCGTCGGCACCGACCCCGACTCCGCGGCGTACGGCCGGGTGATCGCCCACGCCGAGGTGCCCGGCGTGGGCAACGAACTGCACCACTTCGGCTGGAACGCCTGCTCGAGCGCGCTGGCCCATGCCGGTCACCACCACGCCACGCGCCGCTACCTCATCGTCCCCGGATTGCGCTCCTCCAGGCTGCACGTCTTCGACACCGTCCCCGATCCGGCCCGTCCCCGCCTGGTCAAGACGGTCGAGCCCGGCGAACTGGCCACCCGGGCCGGGTACTCGCGCCCGCACACCCTGCACTGCGGTCCCGACGGCGTCTTCCTGTCCTGCCTGGGCGGCGCGGACGGCGCGGACGGGCCCGGCGGCGTGGCGCTCCTGGATCACGAGAGCTTCGAGGTGCTGCGCGGTTGGGAGAGCGAGCGCGGGCCGCAGCACCTCGCCTACGACGTCTGGTGGCACCTGGCGCAGAACATCGCCGTCACCAGCGAGTGGGGAACGCCCTCCATGATCGAGGACGGTCTCGTCCCCGACCTGCTGCTGGATCGCCGATACGGCCACTGCCTGCACTTCTGGGAACTCGGCACCGGCCGGCACCTGCAGCAGGTCGACCTGGGCGACGCCCACCAGATGGTCCTGGAACTGCGTCCCGCGCACGACCCCGAGGCCACCTGGGGGTTCACCAACACCGTGGTCGACGTCGAGGACCTGTCGGCCTCGGTGTGGCGTTGGGACCGCGACGGCGAGGACTTCCACGTCACCAAGGTGATCACCCTCCCGGCCGAGCCCGCCCCGGCCGAAGACCTGCCTCCGGCGCTCAAGCCGTTCGGCGCCGTGCCCCCGCTGATCACCGACATCGACCTCTCGGTGGACGACCGGTGGCTGTACGTCTCTGCGTGGGGCACCGGCGACCTCATCCAGTACGACGTGAGCGACCCGCGGCAGCCCAGGCGGACCGCGGCCGTTCGGCTCGGCGGCATCACCGCCCGCCAACCGCACCCCGCCACGCCCGACGTGCCTCTGACGGGCGGGGCTCAGATGGTCGAGGTCAGCCGCGACGGGCAGCGCGTATACCTGACGAACTCCCTGTACGCCGCCTGGGACGAGCAGTTCTATCCCGCGGGCATCGAGCCGTGGATGGTCAAGCTGGACGCCGATACTTCCCGCGGCGGGCTGTCGGTGGACGGCCGCTTCTTCCCCCACGGCGAGGACTTCGCCGGCCTGCGCGTGCACCAGACACGCCTGCAGGGCGGCGACGCCTCCTCCGACTCCTACTGCTACCGCCGCTGACCCCAGCGCCGGTGACCAGAAGCACCATGCTCTGCGCCTTCGAAGCGGTTGGCACGCACCACGCCGGAGATTCGGCCGGGCTGCTGCCTCTGGCCGCGTCGCTGGTGGCAGCATCGCTGGTGGCTCTGGCCACGATGGCGGGAGCTTGGGCGGCGCGGCGGGTACCGGGCCCTACCGTGCTCGTGCCGGCCGCCGCGTCCGGCATCCTGCTGGTCATCGCTGTCCTCGATCTGCTGCCCGACGCGTGGGACGAGGCCGCCGAGGCCGGCCTGCCACCGTGGGCGGTGCCGTTCACAGCGCTCG
Source organism: Streptomyces sp. NPDC003720 (assembly GCF_042875075.1). NCBI lineage: Bacteria > Bacillati > Actinomycetota > Actinomycetes > Kitasatosporales > Streptomycetaceae > Streptomyces > Streptomyces sp. NPDC003720. The sequence continues at coordinate 1,090,372 of NZ_JBIANZ010000001.1, read as the reverse complement.
CCTCGTTCGCCCTCATGGGCGCCCCTGCCCGGACCGGCTGCCCGTGCGGGCGGGAACGTGCGGGCGGCATCGGTGCGGCGGCAGGACTCGCCGTGCACCGATTCGTGGAAGGCACGGCCCTCGCCCTGACCACCTCCCCCGCCGTGATCGCCGCGCTCCTCGTACACGCCGCAGGGGAAGGCCTGGCCCTGACCGCGCTCTTGGCCGCCCAGCCCGGACGGCGCACGGCTTGCTGGCTCGCACTCGCCTGCCTCAGCCCACTCGCCGGCGTGCTCGTCACGAGCGCCGTCCCGCTCCCGGACGGCCTCCTGCCCTTCCTCCTCGCCGCCGTCGCCGGCGTCCTCGGCCAGGCCGCACGGGTGGCACTCGGCCTCGCCCGCCGCCAACGACCCGCCGGTCGGCGGGTGCGGACGATCCCGATCAGCGCGGCAGTGACCCTCGCGGCCGTCGCCACCGTTCTCTCTCTGCTCATAGCGGCCGGCCGCTGAACGCGATACGAACACGGACCGGATACCGGAGGGCATCCTGAGAGCCGCAGAGGCAGGAGGTGGCGGCGGCCTTCTCGTACGCGGCGGCGCCGCAAACGGCTGGGGCGTGTATCGGACGTGCTCTTCGGCGGCGAGAGGGCGGCCACCCTCCATCAATCGCCCGGGTGCCCCGAAGGGCGGCGCGCTCCGGGCGCATCCACTGCCCGTACGCCGGCCAGTGTCGTGGTGTCCTGTGGCCAGTCTCCGGTGAGACCGGCCACAGCTCACCTCGTCACCAGGTGCCCGTCCCGCGCCTCAGCTGACGTCCTTGCAGGGCAGTCCCACGGAGGTGTACGTGCCACCGGAGAGCTCCCACCCTTCGGCGCAGGTCTGACCGGTTCCCCTGCCGGACCCCACGACGCCGGGATAGGCGCTGTCCTGGCCGTTGACCCTCATGTTGGGGCCCCACACGTTGATGTGGCCGTAGAACCGGTTCGTGCCGCTGTAACTGCCGCGGGTCGTGTAGCCGGACGCGTTGCCGGTCACGCTGATGCAGACCTTGTGGTTGCATCCGCGCGCATCCTTCATCTGCGCCTCGCTGCCCACCCGGAGACATACGTCTTTGGCGCATGTCCAGTTCGCGTCGGCCGCCTCAGCCGTCTCCGCGGCTCCGGCGACCGCGCCGCTTCCTACGATCAGGCCGAACACCGCTGCCGCGACGAGTACTGAACGCATCGAGCCTCCTATGTGAGGGAGTACCGGGCCCTGGGCGGTCCCCTGGGCCTCGGCTCAGGGATAGCCGGAATCCCTTGTTCGGTGTCCGGGCGGCGGCGGTGAACAATCAATCGCGGAACATCACATCGCCGGCCAGCGCACGCGAGCCCGTCCGGTCAGCCGGCTCCGGGCGCCAGGCATCGTGCGCCGATCGCAAGAGCCGGCCCCCGTCACACGGAACGGTGACGAACGGGCCGAAAATCTTCGCCCAGGCACCGGTGGCCTCCGCCGGCCGGGAACACTTGCTGCAGACCAGGTCGGATCGTGGGGGAAGCATGCCGCGCAAGGAGTCACCGCTGCCTGAGGGCGACGCCCCCGTGGTCAGGTTCGCCGCAGGGCTGAGGGAACTTCGCCGGACGGCAGGTGGGCCCCCCTACCGCGATCTCGCGGCGCGCGCGCACTATTCGGTGGCGACTCTGTCGAGCGCCGCCGCGGGCCGGAGGCTGCCGTCCCTGGAGGTGACCCGGGGCTATGTCAGCGCCTGCGGCGGTGACGTGGAGCAATGGGAGACCCTCTGGCACGCGACGGCCGCAGCCATCGCTCACGCGGAGGGCCCGGCGCGCACCGCTCCCCCGCAGGATGAGGGCGACTCGCCCTACCCGGGACTCGCCTCCTTCGGCTCCCGGCAGAGCCGGTTCTTCTTCGGGCGCGAACGCGTGGTCGAGCAGCTGCGCAGGCGGCTCGGAGAACAACGGCTCATCGCCCTTTTCGGCGCATCCGGAGCCGGTAAGTCCTCGGTGCTCCACGCAGGGCTGTCAGCGAGCCTGCGATCCGAGGGCCGGACCGTTGTCACGCTCACACCAGGCGTCCGGCCGCTGGAGGAGCTCGCGGTACGGCTGGCCGGCCATGTCGGCACCACGCCAGGCCGCTTGCTGGAGGAGGTGCGCGCGCATCCCGGGAACCTGCACCTCCTCCTGCGTCAGATCGTCACCGACAGGCCCGGCCATGACGCAGTGATCCTGGTCGTCGACCAGTTCGAGGAACTCTTCACCCTCTGCACCCGCCCCGAGGAACGGTGCCATTTCATCGATGCTCTCCTCCTGGCCGCCCGTGCCGAGAACAGTGCGTGCCGCGTCGTCCTGGGTGTCAGGGCGGACTTCTACGCCCACTGCATCGCACACGTCGAACTCGCCAGGGCCCTCGACGCGGCGATGGTGACGCTCGGGCCGATGCATGGCGAGGAGCTGCAACGAGCCATCTGCCGCCCCGCGGACGTGGTCGGCTGCCGAGTCGAAGGGCGGCTGCTGGCCTACCTGATCGCCCAGGCGCAGGGCAACGCCGGGATGCTTCCGCTGCTCTCCCACGCGCTTCTGGAAACATGGCGGCACCGCCGGGGCACGCTGCTGACCATGGAGGCCTGCCGGGCCGCGGGATCGATCGAGCACGCCCTGACTCACACGGCAGAACGGTTCTACGAAGCGCTCAGCGCCCGCCAGAAGGACGCAGCCAGGCACCTTTTCTTGAGGCTTGTCGCCGTCGGGGAGACCGTCGAGGACACCAAGCGCCGCATCCGCCGCTCCGAGTTGTCCACCGATGCGGACACCACGGCGATCGTCGATCGCGCGACCGCTGAACGGCTGATCATCCTGGACGGCCAGCATGTGGAACTGACGCACGAAGCACTCATCCGCGGGTGGCCGCGACTGCGCGGATGGCTCGCGGAGGACCGCGAGGTTCTGCGCACCCACCGGCAACTGACGGAAGCGGCCGCGACCTGGGCGCACCTGGAGCAGGACCCGGGTGCCCTGTTGCGAGGTGCACGACTGGAAGCGGCTCGCCCTCTGGCTCAGGCCGAGGGCGCGGTCCTCACTGCACGCGAAAGGGCGTTCCTTGACGCGAGTCTGGCCGCGGAAGGCGCGGACCTGGCGGCAACTGCCCGGCGCAGGCGCCGACGGCGTCTGATGATCGCGGCGTCAGCGGTGCTTCTCGGGGTGTCCCTGACCACTTCTTTCCTCGCGGTGCACGCCGACCGGGAGGTCACGGCCCAGCGCGACGAAGCCGTCGCCCACAACGCGAGCGCGGCAGCCACCGAACTGTCGCACCGGTCACCGGGGCTAGCCGCACAGATCGCCCTGGCCGCCTACCGGTTACGGCCCGGCCGGCACAGCCGCGACGCGCTGCTCAGTACGCTGATGTCCACTTGGACCGCGCACAGGGCCGAGATGTACGCCTTCGACGTCAGCCCCGACGGCACGGTGCTCGCAACGGGAGGACGAGACCGCACCGTACGCCTGTGGGACATGCGCGCTCCGCGTCACCCCCGCGAAACAGCCGTGCTCACCGGCCACAAGGAGGCGGTCTACGCGGTCGCCATGGACCCCGGTCGCGCCGTACTGGCCAGCGCGGGAGCCGACGGAATGCTCACCCTGTGGGACGTCGCCGATCCGCGCCGACCGCGCCGACTCTCCACTGTGCAGACCCACACGAGGACGGTCCGCGCCCTGGCCTTCAGCCCGTCCGGGCAGACCCTCGTCAGCGCCGGCAGCGACGGGAAGGTGGTGCTGTGGAACACCCGGTCCGTCAGCAGACCCGTCCGCGGCCTCAGCTTGCACGGCCATCGGGACGAGGTCCGGTCCGTGGCCTTCAGCGCGGACGGACGGCTGCTGGCGAGCGCGGGAGGCGGCGACGAACGCGTCATCCTCTGGGATACGACGTCCCCTGCTCATCCTGTGAAGCGGGCCGATTGGCGGGCGCACACCACGACCGCTCTCTCCGTCGCGTTCAACCCGCGCACCTCTGTCCTCGCCACAGCCGGCGGCGGTGACCGTCCCGTGAAACTGTGGCGCGTCACGGGAACGCACCGGCCGGTGTTGCTCGCCGGGCTGGACGGGCCGACCGACGTGGTCGGCAGCGTCGAGTTCAGCCCCGACGGCCGCATGCTGGCGGCGGGCAGCGACGACCGCACAGCCCGTATCTGGCGAGTCTCCTCACCTCGGCGGCCGCAGAAGGAGGTCGCACTCGCGGGATTCACGACGGCGGTACTGGGGCTCAGGTTCACTCCCGACGGGAAGCAGGTGGTCACCGCCGTGTTCGACGGGACCGCCCACACGCTGCCGACCGATTTCGGCCAGCTCGTCATCCACGCATGTGCCTACGCCGGCCAGCCCCTTACCCACGACCAGTGGCGTCACTATTTTGGCGAACTGCCGTATCGTCGGCCGTGTTGAAGAAGGTGACACCAGTACTCAACAGGCTCTGCCGCAGTGGCCACGAACATCACGGCACATCTCCTTACGATCACCGCGACCGGCAGATCGTGTTCCACCCGGCACGATGACGACTGCAGTAGCTCCCGAACCCATCGACACAGGCCGGCGGATCTGGCCCCGACCTCCGTCCACCGGCCTTCGACCCCTACCATCGGGCCATGGTCGATGACGCTCAGGTACGCGCCACCTTCTTGGGAACCTCAACCGTCTACCTGAACGATGGGGTCTCGGGCGTGCTGATCGACGGCTTCCTGAGCAGACCGTCGCTGCTGCGCGTCGCGTTCGGGCGTGTCGCTCCCAATCCCAAGCGCGTCACCCACGCGCTGTCGAAGGCAGGCATCAGTCGCCTCGATGCGCTCCTGGTCGCTCACTCCCACTATGACCACGCTATGGACGCTCCCGAGATCGTCAGGCGTCTGGGCGGCGTGATGTACGGGTCGTCCTCGACCCTCAACATCGGGCGCGGCGCTGGTCTGGGTGAAGCCTCGATGGCGATCATCGGCGACGGTGACGTTGTGACTGCAGGAGCCTTCACTGTTCGCGTCTTCGAGGGTGAGCACAGTCCAGGGAACCGCTTCCCAGGCCCCATCGAGCAACCACTGGTGCCGCCGGCCAAGGTCGGCGACTACCGCGACGGCGGCTGCTACTCCTTCCACGTCGCCCACGCCAGCGGGTCGTTGCTCATCCACCCGAGCGCGAACTTCGTGCCGGGCAAATTCGACGATCTGAACGTCGATGCCCTGTATCTCGGCGTGGGCGCTCTAGGTGCACAGTCGGAGCAGTTCCAAGACGAGTACTGGCGACATGTGGTGGACGCTACCCGGCCGTCCTTGATTGTGCCGGTGCACTGGGACAACTTCTTCCGGTCGCTCGACCGGGCGCTGCGGCCCCTGCCCTCTTTCATGGACAAGTTCGACCGCACGAGAGCGTGGCTGGACCGCCAGAGCGCCGCCACCGGCATCCCCGTCCGTTTCCAGCAGCCTTTCGAGATCATTTCCCCTCTCGCCTGACCCGCGGACGACGCGTCGGGCACCGGGCGGCTCGGGCGAAGCCATCGGCCCCGATGTCCGCCAGCGCTGGAGGGTTCGCGTTGCGCTGGTGCGCGGCTACCCCCATGTGGTTATCTGGCCTCATGACCGTGCTCGTGACCCGCCGCCACGTTGACTACGTGCGTGTCACCACCACGCTCTGTTCTGCCGTGAGCTGAGTCCGCGCTCCGGCCTCCGGCCCGGCCTTTCCCACTCTTTCCACCGCACTGCGCTGACCGCCACCCGCGTTCCGGTCGCGGCTTTCAGCCCTGTGGTTCCTTCGCGCCTTTCCATCTGCCGTATCGCGGGCATCTCCGCCTTCCGCATAAGGGAGCACCACCATGAGCCAGCCCATCGACTCCGTCACCGCCGGCCACACCCCTGAAGAACCGTCCACCGGGCCCGACCTCTCGGCCTGGTCGTTCGAGACCAAGCAGATCCACGCCGGGGCCGCCCCTGACCCGACCACGGGCGCTCGGGCGACGCCCATCTACCAGACGACGTCTTTCGTGTTCCGCAACACCCAGCACGCCGCAGACCTGTTCTCGCTCGCCGAGCCCGGCAACATCTACACCCGCATCCACAACCCCACCCAGGACGTCTTCGAGCAGCGGATCGCCGCCCTTGAGGGTGGGGTCGCGGCCGTAGCGCTCTCCTCCGGGCAGGCCGCGGAGACCCTGGCGATCCTGACGCTCGCCGGCTCCGGCGACCACATCGTCTCGGCTACGTCGCTGTACGGCGGCACGTACAACCTGTTCCGGCACACTCTGCCCAAGCTGGGCATCGAGGTGTCGTTCGTGGACGACCCGGACGACTTCAATGCCTGGCGGGCGGCGATCCGGCCGAACACCAAGGCGCTGTTCGCGGAGACGCTGGGCAATCCGCGCGGCAACGTGCTCGACGTACGAGCGGTCGCGGACGTTGCGCACGCGGCCGGGCTGCCGCTGATCGTGGACAACACGGTCCCTACTCCCTATCTCCTGCGGCCCATCGAGCACGGCGCGGACATCGTCGTCCACTCGGCGACCAAGTTCCTGGGCGGGCACGGCACGGCGATCGCGGGTGTCGTCGTCGACGGCGGCACCTTCGACTTCGGGGCTCATGCCCAGCGGTTCCCGGACTTCACGGAGCCCGACCCCAGCTACCACGGGCTGCAGTACTGGCCGGCGCTCGGCCCGGGTTCTTTCGCCGTGAAGCTCCGGGTGCAGCTGCTCCGCGACCTCGGACCGGCCCTCTCGCCGCACTCCGCCTTCCTGCTGCTGCAGGGCGTGGAGACTCTGAGCCTCCGTATCGAACGGCATTCGGCCAACGCCCAGGCCCTGGCCGAATGGCTGGAACAGCGGGATGAGGTAGCGGCCGTCCACTATGCGGGGCTGGAGTCCAGCAAGTGGTACGAGGCGGGGCAGAAGTACCTGCCGCGCGGCGCCGGTGCCGTGGTCTCCTTCGAGCTGCGGGACGGTGTCGAGGCGGGCAAACGGTTCGTGGACGCGGTGGAGCTCTTCAGTCACCTGGCCAACATCGGTGATGTGCGCAGCCTCATCATCCATCCGGCGTCCACCACGCACAGTCAGCTCGACGAGGAGCAGTTGGCGGCCACCGGCACCTCCCCCGGCCTGGTGCGTTTGTCGGTGGGCATCGAGAACCTCGCCGATCTGAAGGCCGACCTGGAGGCAGGGTTCCGCGCGGCGAAGGGCGCGTCCTGAACACCGTGGTGACGCCGTCCGTGGTCCCCCTCCCGCCGGCCTCCGGGGCCTGGCGGGAGGGGGACCCGCCGGGGCGTCGCCAGTGGTACGAGCGTGACGCACCGATTCCCTTGGAGGTGGGCGGCGAGCTTCCGGGGGTGCGGCTCGCGTTCGAGACGTGGGGGCGGCCGGCGCCCGACCGTTCGAACGCGGTGCTGGTCCTGCACGCCCTGACCGGCGACAGCCACGTCGCCGGGCCCGCCGAGCCCGGGCACCCCACTCCCGGCTGGTGGGACGGGCTCATCGGTCCCGGGCGCGCGCTCGACACGGACCGCTGGTTCGTCGTGGCTCCGAACGTGCTGGGCGGTTGTCAGGGCAGCACCGGACCGTCGTCGTTCACCCCGGATGGACGCCGCTGGGGCAGTGCCTTCCCCTTCCTGACACAGCGCGACCAGGTCGCCGTCGAGGCGGACTTGGCAGACGCGTTGGGCGTCGACCGTTGGGCGTTGGTCGTCGGCGGGTCGATGGGCGGGATGCGGGCGCTGGAATGGGCCGTATCGCATCCGGAACGGACTCGGGCGCTTCTGCTGCTCGCCACGACGGCCGCGGCGAGCGCAGAGCAGATTGCCTGGGCGAACATCCAGCTCCATGCCATTCGCAGCGACCCGCACTGGCGCGGCGGTGACTACCACGACGCCGGCCCCGGGCTCGGCCCGCATGCGGGGCTCGGCCTGGCCCGTCGCCTGGCCCATGTGACCTACCGCAGCGAACCTGAGCTTCAGGTCCGCTTCGGCCGCGCACCGCAGGGTACGGAGGATCCCTGGAACGGCGGCCGGTTCCAGGTCGAGTCCTACCTCGACCACCACGCCGCCAAGCTCGTGAGCCGTTTCGACGCGGGCAGCTACGTCACCCTGACAAAGGCCATGAACAGTCACGACATCGGTCGCGGCCGGGGCGGTACGCACGCCGCCCTGAGCCGTGTGACAGCCAGGACCCTCGTCGCGGGCGTCGACTCGGACCGCCTCTATCCGCTGTCCCAGCAGGCGGAGTTGGCGGCCGGGATCCCAACAGCGGATCACGTCCGGGTGGTCGAATCCCAGTACGGTCACGACGGCTTCCTCATCGAAGTGGATCAGGTCGCCGAACTCGTGGGCGAACTCGTCGACTAGACCGCGTGGGGTGACCGTGGCCTCGCCGTCCAGTCAGCGCGCCCGCGGCGGCGGGCGCGCCGCCCGATCCCGCCAGCCACCGGCGAACACACTGGCAGATCTTCCCGTCCGTCCGACAAAACCCCAGGTCAGATGATGGCTGATTGCGTGTCAGGTGGCGCAATACTCCGGCAACACCGCTTTCCCTACCAGATAGGTATGGTCCAAAACATGTCAACCGCGGACCGCATCCGAGACCACGCCGGCCAAGGCGCGACCACCGTCGCCGCCCACCGTGCGCGGCGACGGCTGCGCGCCGACCGGGCACGCCAGCTCGCCGACCTGCTCCGCCACCAGCTTCTGGCCGGGGAGTTCCCGGACGGCGCGCTCCCCCACGAGACGACCCTCGCCGCCGACTACAGTGCCTCCCGCAACACCGTCCGCCAGGCACTGGAGCTGCTTCGAGCCGAGGGCCTGGTGGAACGCCTCCCCGGCGTCGGCACGGTCGTCGTAGGCCAGAAGTACCTCCACGGCCTGGACCGCCTGATGGGCCTTGCGGAAACCCTTCGCGAACACGGCCACGTCACCAACGAGGTCCGCACCATGGGCCCCGTGCCCGCTCCCGCCCCGGTGGCCGACCGGCTGCGCCTCCCGCCCGGTGCCGACGTCCTCTACATCGAACGTCTCCGCCGGCTGAACGGCCTGCCCCTGTCCCTCGACCTCACGTACATCCCGCTCGACCTCGGCACCGCCCTGCTCGGCCAGGACCTGGAGAACACCGACATCTTCCGGCTCCTGGAGACGCTCACCGGCCGGCGTCTCGGCCACGCGGAGATCAGCCTGGAGGCGGTGAACGCCGACGCCCACTCCGCTGCAGTCCTCGAAGCCCCGCAGGGCGCCGCCGTCATGATGCTGGAACGCCTCACCCACCTCTCCGACGGCCGTCCGGTCGATCTCGAGTTCATCCGCTTCCGCGGCGACCGCATCACGATGAGCGGCCTGCTGCACCGCTCCCTCTGACGCGACCACCCTCCTTGTCCGACCTCCCTGGAGACAGCCATGCCCTTGGCACCCCAGCGGGCCGACGTGCCCGTGACCATCGACGAGTCCAAGTGCATCGACGGCTGCACCCTCTGCGTGGACATGTGCCCGCTGGACTCCCTCGCCATCGACGACAGCACCGGCAAGGCGTACATGCACGTCGACGAGTGCTGGTACTGCGGCCCGTGCGCGGCCCGCTGTCCCACCGGAGCCGTCACGGTCAACATGCCCTACCTGCTCCGGTGAAAGGTCACACCTCCCGTGAAACGCACAGCACTTGCCGCAGCCGCCGCCCTGCTCCTCGCGCCGCTCACCGCCTGCGGCGGCAACGCCGCGGCAGGCGGTGACGGCTCCACCGTGACCGTCACCGTCGGCTACCAGTCCAAGACCATCAACACCGTCACCGCGGGGACGCTCCTCCGTTCGCTCGGCTACTTCGAGAAGCAGCTGAACTCCCTCCACGACGGCAGGACATACAAGGTCGACTGGCAGGACTACGCCACCGGCGCCCCCATCACCGCCCAGATGACCGCCGGGAAGATCGACATCGGCTCGATGGGCGACTTCCCCCTGCTCATCAACGCCGCCCGCGGCAAGCAGCTCGGCAAGCCCACCCACCTGGTCTCCGTCACCGGCTACAACCTCCGGGGCGGCCTCAACACCATCGTCACCGCCCCCGGCTCCAAGCTCACCTCCCTGACGGACCTGAAGGGCAAGAAGGTCTCCACGAGCGTGGGCTCCGCCGCCGACGGCACCCTCGTACGGGCCCTGCAGCGCGCCGGCATCGACCCGAACGACGGCATCAAAAAGCTCAACCAGCAGCCCGCCGTGGGTGCTTCGGCGCTTGCCGCGAGCAGCACGGACGCGCTCTCGCAGTTCGTCGCCTGGCCCGGTCTGCTCGCTTTCCAGGGCAAGGCGAAGGCCCTGTACGACGGCGCTCAGCTGAACCTGCCCACCTTCCATGGAGTGACCGCCCGCGAGGACTTCGCCAAGCAGCGTCCTGCCGTGCTGGAGGCCTTCCTCAAGGCCCAGGCCGAGGCCACCGAATACCTCAGCGCCCGCCCCGTGGCCGCCGCCGAGAAGGTCGCCAAGGCCACCGGCCTGCCCGCGGAGGTCGTCTACCTCTACAACGGCGCCCACGGCATCTCCACCTTCGATCCGGCAGTCAAGCCGCAACTCGTCTCCGCGCTCAAGCAGGACGTGTCGGTCCTGAAAGCGGCGAAGCTGACCGGCGATGTGGACGTGGACTCCTTCGTCGACGACCAGTACGCGAAGAAGGCCCTGGGGGCGTCGTACGCGAAGCAGCTCGCCGCTACTCCCCCTGCGGCCGCCAGTGAGGCGTGGCCGCAGAGCGCCGAGGAGACCAAGGCCTTCAAGTCCCCGGCACAGCTCCTGAGGTATGTGGCCGCCCACCACGACGGCATCCGCGCCGCCTACGTGCCCGACGCCACCACCGGCACTTTGTGGTTCGCCGACAAGGCGGTGTGGGTGGCCGACGGCGAGAAGCTCCTGCCGTTCGTCGCCCCGGCGACCGCGCAGGCGTACGTCTCCGCGCACGGCGGCGCCCGCGTCATCACCTACGCCGACGCCCTGGAGCGTGCCGCATGAGCCGGCCCGCGCCGCGAGCGGGCCGTGACCAGCGACCCCTCCCGCCGCTCGGCCGGTACGCGCTGCGGGTGGGCGCCCTCGCGGCAGCCCTGGGCCTCTGGCAGCTCCTGACCGGCCTGGACGTCGATCTGTGGCTGCGCTTCTCGCAGTTCCCCACGGTCACCGACATCGCTCACGCCTTCGCGGACCGTCTCTCCGGGCCTGACTACTGGACCGACCTCACCGACAGCCTGACCCGCATCCTCACCGGCTTCCTGCTGGCCACGGTGCTGGGCGTGGTGGTGGGCGTGCTCGTGGCCCGCTCCCGTCTCGCCGAGGACCTGCTCGGCCCCGTTCTGGAAGTGGTCCGCCCGATCCCGGCGATCGCCCTGGTCCCCGTCGCGATCCTCCTGTTCCCCTCCAACGAACAGGGCATCGTCTTCATCACCTTCACCGCCGCCTTCTTCCCGATCCTGGTCTCCACCCGGCACGCCGTCCGTGCGCTGACCCCCGTGTGGGAGGAGGGCGTGCTCACGATGGGCGGCGGCCGGTGGCGCATCCTGGGCTCGGTCGTCCTGCCGGGCGCGCTGCCCGGCATCTTCGGCGGCCTGTCGATCGGCATCGGCGTCTCGTGGATCTGCGTGATCTCCGCCGAGATGATCTCCGGCCAGTACGGCGTCGGCTACCGCACCTGGCAGGACTACACGATCGTCAACTACCCGGGCGTCTTCGTCGGCATGGTCACCATCGGCGTCCTCGGCTGGCTCACCTCCACTGCGGTGGAACTCCTGGGCCGACGCCTGACCCGGTGGCTGCCGCGTACGTCGTACGTACCCGGAGGCCGGCCGGCGGCACCGCGCACGCGCCCGCCCGCCCGGCCGGCCGCCCCTGCCGCACGCACCGACAGGCCCTCCGACCCCGAGGAGGCACGCGATGAGCACCTCGTCTGACACCAAGCCGGACCTCCATACGGTGGAGCAGGCATCGTCCCCCGTACGCGGCACCCGGCTCACCTTCCACGCCGCCACGCTGGGCCGCCCCGACGCCCCCGTCCTGGCCGGCGTCGACCTGGACGTCGCGCCGGGCGAGATCCTCACCGTCGTCGGTCCGTCGGGCTGTGGCAAGTCGACCCTCCTGCGCACCCTGGCCGGCCTGCTGCCCCCGCTCTCCGGAGAACTCAGCCAGGACGGGCAGCCGCTGGCAGGCGCGTCCGCCGAACGCGCCCTGGTCTTCCAGGAGGACGCCCTGCTCCCCTGGCGCACCCTGCGGGCCAACGTGGAACTCCCGCTGGCCATCCGCGGGGTGCCGCGCACCGAACGCCGCACGCAGGCGGAGGCGTGGCTGGCCCGGGTCGGGCTCGCCGAGCAGGCCCGGCAGTTGCCGCACCGCGTTTCCGGCGGGCAGCGTCAGCGCGCCCAGCTGGCACGCGCCCTCGCGGGAACGCCCCACGCCGTCCTGATGGACGAGCCGTTCGGCGCCCTCGACGCCCAGATCCGCGCCGGCATGCAGGACCTGCTGGTGCGGGTTCTGCAGGGCACGGGTGCGACCGTCGTCTTCGTCACCCACGACGTGGACGAGGCCCTCTTCCTCGGCGACCGCGTGGCCCTGCTCGGCAAAGGCCGCCTCATCGCCGTACGAGACGTACCGCGACCGCGCGACCGCTCCGCCCATGACGATCCGGCGCGCATCGCCCTGCGGCGCGAAGTCCTCACGTCACTCGGTTCTTGAAAGGCATCCCGGTGGACATCCCCCTGCAGATCCCGGCCCTCACCGACGCCGAGGAGATGAGCTGCGACGTTCTCGTCGTCGGCGGCGGTACCGCCGGCACCATGGCCGCGCTCACCGCCGCCGAACACGGCGCGAACGTCCTCCTCCTGGAGAAGGCCCACGTCCGCCACTCCGGCGCGCTCGCCATGGGCATGGACGGCGTCAACAACGCGGTCATCCCCGGCCGTGCGGAACCCGAGGACTACGTCGCCGAGATCACCCGCGCGAACGACGGCATCGTCGACCAGTCCACCGTCCGCCAGACCGCCACCCGCGGCTTCGCCATGGTGCAGCGGCTGGAGTCGTACGGCGTGAAGTTCGAGAAGGACGAGCACGGCGAGTACGCGGTCCGCCAGGTGCACCGCTCGGGCTCGTATGTGCTGCCGATGCCGGAGGGCAAGGACGTCAAGAAGGTCCTCTACCGGCAGCTGCGGCGCCGGGAGATGCGGGAGCGGATCCGCATCGAGAACCGGGTGATGCCGGTGCGGGTGCTGACGTCAGAAGGGCGGGCCGTCGGAGCGGTGGGCTTTCACACCCGCACGGGCGCGTTCGTCACCATCCGCGCGGGTGCCGTGATCCTGGCGACGGGCGCCTGCGGCCGGCTGGGTCTTCCCGCCTCGGGCTACCTGTACGGCACGTACGAGAACCCGACCAACGCGGGCGACGGCTACGCCATGGCGTACCACGCCGGCGCGGAACTCACCGGCATCGAATGCTTCCAGATCAACCCGCTGATCAAGGACTACAACGGCCCCGCCTGCGCCTATGTCGCCAATCCCTTCGGCGGCTACCAGGTGAACCGGCACGGTGAGCGCTTCGTCGACTCCGACTACTGGTCCGGCCAGATGATGGCCGAGTTCGCGGCGGAGGTGGCCTCCGACCGAGGCCCGGTCTACCTGAAGCTCAGCCACCTGCCCGAGGAGTCGGTCTCCGCGCTGGAGTCGATCCTGCACTCGACCGAGCGACCCACCCGAGGGGCCTTCCACGCCGGCCGCGGCCACGACTACCGCACCCACGACGTCGAGATGCACATCTCCGAGATCGGCCTGTGCGGCGGCCACTCGGCCTCCGGCGTCCGCGTCGACGACCACGCCCGTACGACCGTCCCCCGGCTGTACGCCGCCGGGGACCTGGCCTGCGTTCCGCACAATTACATGATCGGCGCGTTCGTCTTCGGCGACCTCGCGGGCGCGGACGCCTCCCAGTATTCGTCTTACGAAGGTGAGTTGCCCGCCGATCAACTCCGCGAAGCGCACGAGATGATCTACCGACCGCTGCGCAATGCGGACGGGCCGCCGCAGCCCCAGGTCGAGTACAAACTGCGCCGCTTCGTGAACGACTACGTCGCCCCGCCGAAGTCCGGCGCCCGTCTCTCCCTCGCCCTGGAGGCCTTCGAGCGGATGCGCGACGACATCGCGGCGATGGGCGCCCGCACTGCGCACGAACTCATGCGCTGCGCCGAGGTCACGTTCATCCGCGACTGCGCGGAGATGGCCGCCCGCGCCTCCCTGGCCCGCACCGAGTCCCGCTGGGGCCTCTACCACGACCGGCTCGACCATCCGCGGCGCGACGACGCCTCCTGGTTCCACCATCTCGACCTGTACAAGTCGCCCTCCGGCGCGATGGAGTTCACGGCCCGTCCGGTGGCTCCCTACCTGGTCCCGGTCGACGGCTTCGCCCCGGCCGGCGGCCCCTCCCGGCACCTCGGCGAGGTCCACCCGGAACAGGTGGCGACGGCAGGGGCCCGGGAAGCGGCACCGGTGGCGTTGCGGCAGGAACCCACCCCGGCCGACACAGTCGCCCACTCCCGGGCCGACGCGGATGCGCCGGCCACACCCCGTCTGCTCGAACTGCTCTCTCTCGCGGAGGACGAGCCCGATCTCTCCGCGCTCACCGCCTACTTGACGGACCCCGAGCCCGGCGTGCGCCGGACGGCCGTCGCGGTCCTGACGGAGACAGTGCCGCCGGGCACCGGGCCAGCACTGGCCTCGGCGCTCACCGACACCGACGCCGGCGTCCGCGCCGCCGCGGCGGCTTCCCTGCGCGAACTGGTCGAGACGCTGCCGCCGGAACCGGCCCTGCGTGACGGCCTCGCCGCCGCCCTGTCCGAGGCCGACCCCGCCGTCCGCGCCGCCGCACTGGACGTGCTGCGCGCCCTGCGGGTCGGTGACGTGGAGTTGTTCACGGACTCCCTCTCGGACTCCGACATCGCCGTACGCGTCGCGGCCGTGCGCGCACTCGTCTCTGTCGACGCCACCGCAGAGGTGGCCCGCGCGGCGACCGTCGATCCGTCCCGCGAGGTCCGCGTCACGATCGCCAAGGCCCTGGCTGTCCTGGGGACAAGCTCGGACACGGCAGTCCGCTCGGCCCTCGCCGCGCTCGTCGACGATTCCGACGCCCTGGTGCGTGGGGCCGCCTACGAGGCTCTGGGCACGACGGGCTGCCCGGCCGCCCTGGCCACACGCGCCGAGGCGGCCTTGTCCGACCCGGCCTGGCAGGTACGGGCCGGCGCCGCCACCGCTCTGTCCGCCGCGGACTCCGACCTGGCCGTGCCGGCCCTCGCCAAGTCCCTCACCGACGACCTCAACGCCGATGTCCGCAAGGCCGCCGTGCTGGCCCTGATCCGCCACCGTGCCGTCGAGGACGCCCGAACAGCCCTGGCCACCGCGACGACGGACTCGGACGCGGACGTCAGGGCCTATGCGACACGGGCGCTGTCCCGCAGTGCCTCGCCCGCCTCCGTGAGGTGATGGTCCACACGGGGCGGCGGCACCGTCGCGTGCACGGTTCGCGAACAGCTCGGTGGCGTCGAGGATCGCCGGATGCCGGAAGTCCGCGCCGAGCACCTCTGGTCGCCGATCTCCAGAATGACGTTCGGCGGCGCGGGCCTTCACTGCCGGCGGGAGTGACCCCGTCGGTGCCATTCCGCCGCGAGCAGTTCGTACGAGCGGACCCGGTCCGTATGGTCGTGAGTGATCGTCGTGATGAGCAACTCGTCCGCGCCCGTGGCCTCCTGCAGTTGTTCCAACTGGTCGGCGACCCTGCCCGGCGAGCCGACGAACTGGGTGTCGAGGCGGTCCTGGACGAGGGCCCGGTCCTCGTCGTTCCATGCGTGGGCGCGCGCTTCCTGCGGCGTCGGGAACTCGATGGCGCCCTCGGCGGTACGGATGCTGCGCACCCACGGGCCGTAACCGGTGGCGAGTTCACGTGCTGTTGCGTCGTCCTCGGCGACGACCACGTCCGCCGAGACGCTGACGTAGGGCTTGTCGAGGAACTCGGAGGGCTGGAAGAAGGACCGGTAGCCCTCCACCGCCTCCAGGACTGTGGCCGGGCTGACGTGATAGTTGGCTGCGAACCGCAGACCGTTTCCGCCCGCCACCTCGGCGCTCTGGCCACCGCTGCTGCCCAGGATCCACACCTCGACGTCGGCGCCCTCCCCCGGCACGACGTGCGCTTCGACGCCTTCCGGTGAGCGGTAGGTGCCGGCCAGCAGGGCGAGGATGTCGTCGATCTGCTCGGCGTAGTCCTGTGACTCGGCGCCCGGCAGCAGGAGCAGCCTGCGTTGCAGCGCGATGCGGGGTGAGCCGAGCAGATGCTCGAAGGAGAAGCGGGGCGGTATGAGCAGACCGTTCGGGGCGCGGCCGTCGGCGACCGGGGTCGCCGTCGGCTGCGGTGAGGACGTCTGGCCCGGTGGGCGGCCGCCCGAGCGGCCGAGGCCCAGATCGAAGCGCCCCGGATGCAGTGCGTCGAGCAGGCCGAACTCCTCCACGGTGGACAGCGCCGTGCGGTGCCCGAGCTGCACGGCCCCGGAGCCGAGCCGGATGGTAGAGGTGGCGGAGGCGGTCAGCGCCAGGACGACTGCGGGTGACGTGCCGGCGACGCCGGGATTGAGATGGTGCTCGGCGAACCAGTAGCGGCCGTATCCGAAGCGTTCGGCCTGCTGTGCCAGGTCGATGGAGTTGCGCAGGGCGTCGGCCGGCGTCGAACCGGACGGGATCGGAACCAGGTCGAGGATGCCGAGGGGGATGTCAGACACGGGTGGGCTCCTGAGTGAGTGGTGATGCGGGAAGCGCGGGGCCCCAGGCGAACGGTGGGTTCGGAATCCCGCGGCGCAGCACGGGGGCGACCTCGGACTGAAACAACGCGAGGGAGGCGCGGTGTTGGACATCCGTCAGCCCCCCAGCGTCAGCGGGCACGTGGAGCACGGTGTGCCCGAATTGCTCGTGGTAGCGGTGCACCTTGTCGATGACCTGCTGTGGGCTGCCGATCAGGGCGGAGCTGCGTTCGACGAAGTCCTCCAGGGTCTCGAAGACCACAGGGAGGCCCGCCTGCTTGAAGAAGGCCAGGTTGGCTTCGAAGATCGGCCGGTACGCGGCGAGCGCCTCCTGTGAGGTGGGGGCGACGCAGATGCCGGCGGTGCCGGCGCCGACGGCTGTCTGCGCCGGGTCGTGGCCGTAGTGCTCCCAGCGCTCGCGGTAGTAGTGGATCAATTCGGCGTACGGCTCGATGGGGTTGCTGACGTTGGCCGAGAACAGTGGGTCGCCATACCGGGCGGCCAGGTCGACGGACTCCTTACTGGTGGCGCTGCCGTGCCAGACCCGGATCGGCTGCTGGTAGGGCCGTGGCCACACCTCGGCGTCGGTCAGCGGGGGTCGGAAGCGGGTGTCGGCGGTGACTTTGTCCTGGCGCCAGATCTTCCGGAAGACCTCGTAGCTTTCGGCGTTGCGGTCCCACTGGTCCTCGGGCGTGACATGGAACAGGTCGCGTTGGGCGGCGCCGTTGCCCTTGCCGATGATCAGTTCGAGGCGCCCGTTGGACAGGTGGTCGAGGGTGGCGTAGTCCTCGTATGCCCGGACCGGGTCCAGCAGGCTGAGCGTCGTGACGGCCGTGAACAGGCGGATCCGCTTCGTCAGGGCGGCCACATGGCTGAGTACGACGGTCGGGGACGAGGAGATGAACGGCCGCTCGTGCCGCTCCCCCACGCCGAAGCCGTCGAAGCCCAGTTCCTCGGCGAGCAGCGCGTTGTCGAGCACCTCGCGGTAGCGGTCGTGGGTCGGTTTCTGTACCCCGGTGAGCGGGTCCGGTCGATGGACGATCAGGGTGATGGCGATGAACTTCACGACGCCACTCGCTCGCCCTGGACGTCGTCCGGGTGCGCGAGGCCGAGGTGGTCGCGCAGGGTCGTGCCTTCGTATTCGGTGCGGAAGACGCCGTGCTCCTGCAGCAGGGGCACGACCTTGTCGGCGAACGGGTCGAGTCCGCCGGGGGTGATGTGCGGGACGAGGATGAAGCCGTCCGATGCGTCGGCCTGGACGAAGTCGTTGATGGTTTTGGCTACGGTGGCCGGGGAGCCGATGAAGGTCTGGCGGTTGCCGGTGCTGATGACCAGGTCGCGGATGGACCAGTTGTTGGCGGCCGCCAGCTCGCGCCATTCGCGCGCGGTGGCGAGTGGGTCGCGGTACATGCGCACCTGGGCGCGGCCCTTGGAGATGTGGTCGTCGCTGACATTCGGGTCGATGTCGGGCAGCGGCCCGTCCGGGTCATAGGCCGACAGGTCCCGGTTCCAGACGAACTCCAGATGTTTGATGGCGGTGGCCCCGCTGACCTGCTGTCGGCGAACCTCCTTGGCCAGTTCTTCGGCCTCGGCGTCGGTGTCGCCGAGCACAAAGGTGGCGGCGGGCAGGATCAGCAGATCATGGTGGGTGCGGCCGTACTTCGCGAGGCGACTCTTGACGTCCGTGTAGAACGCCTGGCCCTCCTTGAGGGTGGCGTACCGGCTGAAGATCGCATCGGCGCTGGAGGCGGCGAACTCGCGCCCCTCGTCGGAGTCGCCGGCCTGGAAGATCACCGGACGGCCCTGTGGCGAGCGCGGGACGTTGAACTGACCGTGGATGTCGAAGTGCCGGCCGGTGTGGGCGAAGGAGCCGGCCTTCGCGTCGCTCAGGAAGACGCCGGTCGCCTGGTCTGCGATGATCTCGTCGCCGTGCCAGGAGTCGAGGAGTTCGTTCGCGGTGGCCAGGAACTCCTTGGCGCGGGAGTAGCGCTCTTCCTGCGGAAGGAAGCCGCCGCGGCGGAAGTTCTCGCCGGTGAAGGCGTCCCAGGAGGTGACCACGTTCCACGCGGAGCGGCCTCCGGAGAGATGGTCGAGGCTGGCGAACTGGCGCGCCACCTCATAGGGCTCGTTGAAGGTCGAGTTGATGGTGCCGGTCAGGCCGAGGTGCTCGGTGACGGCGGCGAGCGCGGCCAGGACGGTGAACGTGTCGGGGCGGCCGACGACGTCGAGGTCGTAGATCTTCCCGCCCTGTTCGCGCAGCCTGAGCCCCTCGGCGAGGAAGAGGAAGTCGAATTTGGCGCGCTCGGCGGTCTGCGCGACGTGCACGAACGAGCTGAACTCGATATGGCTGCCGGCCCGCGGGTCGCTCCACACGGTGGTGTTGTTGACGCCCGGGAAGTGCGCGGCCAGATGGATCTGCTTCAGCGGCTTGCTGGTCATGTCGGTGTGGTCCTTCCGGCTCAGGCGGTGGCCGCGGCGGCGTAACGGTTGGCGGGGCGGGACAGACGCAGCAGGCCGCGGAGCGTGTCGGCTTCGTAGGCGGTACGGAAGGCGCCTCGGCTCTGGAGTTCGGGGACCAGTCGGCGGGTGATGGCCGGCAGGTCGTGTCCGGTGACGGCTGGACGAAGCCTGAAGCCACTCAGCCCCGCCTCGCTGAACTCGAGCAAGAGGTCGGCCAGTTGAGAGGGTGTGCCGGCGAAGATCCGGGCGTCGCTGATGTTCGGCTCCCCCGCGAGTGCGTCGAGGCGTGCGCGCCGGTCCTCCGCGGCGGCCTGATCGTCGTCCAGGAAGACCACCAGATCGGCGAAGATGTGCAGCAGTTCATCGGCGCGCCCGGCTGTCTCCTGTTCGGCGCGGATCTCGGCGACGATCGCGCCGGCCTGCTCGGCGTCGTGCGGGGTGACGTAGCCGACGTCGGCTTGGCGGGCGACGAGCCGGTAGGGGACCGTCTGGTGGGCGAGGGCGGTGACCAGCGGCTGGCCCTGCGGCGGGCGGGGTGTGATGGAGGGGCCCTTGACGCTGAAGTACTTGCCCTCGAAGCCTATGTAGTGCAGTTTGTAGCGGTCGATGAAACGGCCGGTGGCGACGTCCCGGATCTCTGCGTCGTCCTCCCAGCTGTCCCAGAGCCGGCGCACGACCTCGACGTGGTCGGCGGCCTCGTCGAAGAGGTCGGTCAGCCGCTCCTGCCCGCCCGGGGTCTGCAGTTCCCGCAGGCTGAGCGACGGCAAGGTGCGGCGGCCGAAGTGGTCGGCTTCATGCGGACGGGCGGAGATCTGCACTCGCAGGCCGGCGCGGCCGGTGCTCACGTAGTCGAGAGTGGCGATCGCCTTGGAGATGTGGAACGGCTCGGTGTGGGTGGCGATCACGGTCGGCACCAGCCCGATGTGCCGGGTCAGGGGCGCGATCCGGGAGGCGATCAGGACGGCGTCCAGCCGTCCGCGGACCTGGTCGGTGCGGCCGTCCAACTCGCCGTAGTGCGAGGACTGCAGGCCGAGCCCGTCCTCGAAGGTGACGAAGTCGAGAAGCCCACGCTCGGCTTCGTCGACCAGGTCGGCCCAGTACCCGGCGGTGAACAGGTCCCGGGGGCGTGCGACGGGTTCGCGCCAGGATGCGGGGTGCCAGCCGGTGCCGTCGAGGGCGACGGCGAGGTGCAGCGAAGAAGGGGACACGGATGAATGCCTTCCTGGAGATCTGTACGAGAACGCCGACCCGCGTGAATGGGGCGAACGGTGGCTGGCGGCGGGCAGCGAGACGGAGTCCGCCGGCCGAAGTCCGAAGAGGGTCAGGGGTGACAGAGGGCGCTGGCCACGCGCTGAAGGTCGATGTGGGGCCGGGAGTGCAGGCGGACGGTACGGAGTACACGTGTCATGTGGCGCACTCCGTCCGAACTGCCGCCATCCGCCATGACAACAGCATGGTCATGCCTCGTCTGCCACAGCGATGGCTCCGGTGTTCCGCACGAGCGAGAAGACCGTACGGCAGCGCAGGGTGAAGCCGAGCGACTCGTACAGCCGGATGGCGTCGGTGTTGGTGGCGCTGGCGTGCAGGAAGGGTTGCTCTCCACGTTCCTTGATGCCGGCGGCGACGGCGCGGACCAGGCGCGTGGCCAGGCCCCGGCCGCGGTGGTCGGGGTCGGTGCACACGGCGCTGATCTCGGTCCAGCCGGGTGGGCGCAGCCGTTCGCCGGCCATCGCGATCAGTCGGCCGCGGTGGCGGATTCCCAGATAGGTGCCCAGCTCGACGGTGCGCGGCAGGTAGGGGCCCGGTCGGGTGCGGGCGACCAGATCGAGGATATCGGGTACGTCGGCGGGGCCGAGCAGTACTGCGTCAGGGTCGGGCTCCGCCCGTAGCCCAGTGTCCACGAGCTGCACGCCAGGGCCTGTCTGAACGAGCTCCCAGCCGGTCGGCGGTTCGCTCACGCCGCGGACCGCGGCGCTGCCGCCGGGGCCGACGAGCGTGGCGAGGTCGGCCCAGGCGCGCGGGTCGTCCTCGTCGGTGACGGCGTGGAAGGGGGCCACGTCCAGCGGATAGCGGGCGGCTCGGCCGACGCGTTCGGCGAAGTGGGCGTGCGGGCCGGTGAGGGCGGCCCAGGCGGGGTTGTCGAGGACATGGGATGAGGTGGCTTCGAGACTGATGACGGACATCGCGTGACGTCTCCGGTGCTGGGGGCGGGGCGGGGATCCCGCCGCGAGATGACGGCAGGATCCCCGGCCGAGGGTGGGTCAGGAGTTGTCCAGCGGAAGTCCGGGCGGGTTGACTTCGGACTTGGCGACGGCCTCGTTGGAGAGGTTGTAGGCCTTGAGCCACTCGGTGTACTGGCCGTTCTTTATCAAGTAGTTGATGGCGTCGGCGAGCGGCTTGGCCAGGCCGCTGTCCTTCTTCGCGGTGGCCGCGATCAGGCCCTGCAGGCTCGCGCCGGCGCCGGAGTAGGTGCCCGCGGTGCGGGTGGCGTTCGGCGTGCCCGCGACCTGACGGTTGTGGTAGGCGAAACCGGGGTTGGGGCCGAAGGAGGCGTCGACCTTTCCGCTGTTCAGCGCCAGATAGGTGCTGGTGCTGTCCTGGAAGTATTTGACGTTGAGCTTCTTGCCCTCCTTGGCGAGCTTCGCCTTCCACTCCAGGAGGATTCTCTCCTGGTTGGTGCCGGAGGCGACTGCGATCGTCTTGCCGGCGAGGTGCTCGTAGTCGCCGTCGAAGTTCCAGGTGTTCTTCTTTGCGACGAGGAAGGCGAGGTTGTCCTGCCGGTAGGCGGCGAACTCGTACTTTCTCTTGCGCTCCTCGGTGTCGGTGACGTTGGAGAAGGCCACGTCGACCTTGCCGCTGTCGATGCCGACGAAGAGGTTCTCCCATGTGGAGTTCTTCACCTCGGGCTTGAGACCGAGGACCGCCGCGACCAGGCGGCCGAGGTCGGGTTCGGAGCCGGTGAGGGTCTTCTGGTCGTCGCCGACGTAGGCCAGCGGCGGGAAGCCGGCCGGCAGGGCGCCGATGCCGATCTCCAGCTTGCCGCTTTTCTTGATGGCGGCGGGCAGTTCGGTGCTGATGGACTTGACCTCGGAGACCTTGATGGTGGTCTGCTTGGCTGCGCCGTTGGAAACCTGGCCGACCACGACCTCGCCGGACTTGGCGTCGCTGGTGGTGGAGGTGGCCGCGTCGCTGTTGCCACCGCAGGCGGCGAGCCCGGTGGCCAGGGAGGCGACAGCGGTCGCCGCAGTGATGGCGCGTGTCAGGCTGCGTCGGGGGAAGTGGGTAGACATGGCCGTTCCTTGTCGTTCAGGGGCGGTGATGAGGTGGTGGTGCGGGCGGGGTGAGGGTTGGGGCGGGCGGTCAGAGGACCTTGCTGAGAAAGTCCCTGGTCCGCTCGAGCCGGGGATTGTCGAGGACGTCGGAGGGCGGGCCCTGCTCGATGATCCTGCCGCTGTCGATGAAGACGACCTGGTCCGCGATCTCGCGGGCGAAGCCGATCTCGTGGGTGACGATGACGAGGGTGGTGCCACTGGTCGCCAGGTCCCGGATGACGCCGAGGACTTCGCCGACGAGCTCGGGGTCCAGGGCAGAGGTGGGCTCGTCGAAGAGGATGACGCCGGGGCGCAGGGCGAGGGCGCGGGCGATGGCCACGCGCTGCTGCTGGCCGCCGGAGAGCTGGCGTGGATAGGCGCCGGTCTTGTCGGCGAGGCCGACCCGGCTCAGGAGCTCACGGGCGAGTTCCCGGGCCTCGGGCTTGCCGAGCCGGCCGGTGGCGACGGGGGCGGCAGCCACGTTGTCCAGGACCGTCAGGTGCGGGAAGAGGTTGAAGTTCTGGAAGACGAACCCGATCCTCCCGCGCTGGGTGAGGATGGCCCGCTCGCTCAGCTCCTTCAGCCGGTCGCCCTGCCGCTTCACGCCGATCAGCTCGCCGTTGATGCTGACGTAGCCGATCTCGGGCTTCTCCAAGTGGTTGATGACCCGCAGCAGGGTGGACTTGCCGGAGCCGGAGGGGCCGAGGATCACGGTGACCTCGCCGGGGCGGACGGTCAGATCGATCCCGTTCAGCACCCGATGGGCGCCGTACCACTTGTGCACATCGTGCACCTCGACGGTGGCGGCCTCGACCTCCGCCAGGGCTTCGAGCGTCTCGGCGGTCATACGGTGGCCTCCCGGCGGATGCGGGCCCGCAGGTCGGTGAGACCGGTGCGGAGCTTCTGCAGCGGCGTCGGCGGCTGGACGCGGGTGGCACCGCGGGCGAAGTACCGCTCGACGTAGAACTGGACGACGGAGACGACGCTGGTCAGGATCAGGTACCAGACGGTCACTACCAGCAGCAGCGGCACGATGTCGCCGGGGTAGGTGGAGCCCATGGTCTGCGCGGAGCCGAACAGGTCGAGCAGGGAGACGTAGAAGACCAGCGAGGTCCCCTTGATGAGGCCGATGAGCTGGTTGACGTAGTTCGGGGTGATCGAGCGCAGGGCCTGCGGGAAGACGATTCTCCGGAACTGGTAGGCCTTGGGCAGGCCGAGCGCCGCGGCCGCCTCGTGATGGCCCTGATCGACGGAAAGGATGCCGCCGCGCACCACCTCGGCCGCGTAGGCGGCCTCGTTGAGGCTGAGGCCGATGACGGCGACGACCATGTCGGTGGCGAGTTTCGACTCGTCGAAGGTGAAAAGGGCCGGCCCGAAGGGAATGCCGACGCTCAACGTCTTGTACAGGGCACTGAAGTTGTAGAGGAAGATCAGCACCACGATGAGCGGTATGGAGCGGAACGCCCAGACGTAGGTCCAGCTGAGGGCGCGCAGCACCGGGCTCTTCGACAGCCGGGCCAGAGCGAGCAGGATGCCGCCGATCAGTCCCAACACGGCGCTGTAGGCGGTCGCTTCGAGTGTGATCAGGAGTCCGTCGAGGATGTTCGGTCGCAGGAACCAGTAGCCGAAGCGGTTCCACTGGTAGAAGGGGTTGGAGATCAGTCCGTGCAAGACCTGGGCGACGAGGACCAGGGCGACCGCGGTGACGATCCAGCGTCCTGGCCGCCGTAGCGGTAGAACTCGTTGGGCCGTGAGGGCTTTCGACGGTTCGTTGGCGGTATGCGCCTCGGGGAGGGTGATGGTGGCGCCAGGGGGTTCGCTCATGGTGGGCTCCGGCTGGGTGGTAACGCCCCGGGAGCGCGGCGGCATGCGGGGACGCACACGACGGCGAGGTACCGGGGGGCGGAGGGACGACGGCACACCGCGCGGGCGGTGTCGGTCAGGGGGTGCGGGGGCTGCGGGGAGGTGTCAGCCCCGGCAGCGGGCACAGCCCGGTGCGGTACACAATGCGCTGTTCACGCGGAGCAGATCGACGGTGCGATCGGCCACCAGCAGATTGCGGTACGCCCGTACGCAGCCCTGTGGGCGGCGGATCGCCGTCCTGGGAGCTGCGTGCATGGCGTCACCGTCACTCTTCCGGCCCTTCGGGCCTCGCGCTTACCGAAACGTTTTCGGTCCGGTCGTCACCTGGGGCACCCCACCGCGGCGCGAGGGTTGCCGGTCAGCTAGCCAGGGCTTGTTGCTGACGCTCATGACCGTTCTGGGCCGTAGTTAAGACAACTGCCCGAACGAATGTCAACGCTGGTCCACCAGATGGACCGGCTAACGGGCTGCGTGTGCCGCCCAGTCAAGGATCGGGACGGCTGCGCCGGCGGCCTCCAGGCCATGACAGCGGGCGTGGTGCCGGCGTGCGATGCCGTCGAGGTTCAGGTGGGTACCGAAGGCCGGGTGGGCGGTCAGGCGGCGGGCGTAAGCCCACAGCGCCGGTTGGCCGGCGATGCGCTGCACCGCGGCGGCGTCCAAATGGTTGCGGTGCACGGTGTCGAGTTGGACCAGAGCGACCCACAACTCCACGTCCGCGACGGTGACTTCGTCGCGAATCACGTAGGTACGCCCGGCAAGCCAGCGCTCCAGCACGCCCAGCGTCTCCAACAGCGTCCCGAGCGCCGCGTCGCGCTCCGCCCGCTCCGCGCCGGCCGAACCGGCGCGCTGGGCGGCCTCCTCGATGCCCTGCGCGCACATCCGCTCGACGGCCTCGATCTCGGACTCCGCGCCGCAGGGGTAGGGCGAGGGGCGCTCGCTGCCGAATCTCCGGGCGAGGTCGCGCATGATGTCCGGCGCGTGGGTGCTGACGATCCGTCCGGACCAGTCGTCGCTGAGCACAGGAGCGACGGCCGGACCGGTGTACCGGTGTGCGCTCGCGTCGTAGAGCGGCCGCAGAGCCGAGTGACCGCCCTCGGGGCAGTCGGGCACGGCGGGCAGGAAAGTCGTGGGGCATACGGTGTCCAGGCTGAGCAGGCTGTGGACGACGGCGAGGCGGAGCCCATCGGGACACGCGGTCGACAGATGGAGCCGGTAGCGGCCGGGAACGGCGTAGTGGCCGCTGCGTGCGTCCCGGCCGATCCGGCCCCGGAAGGCGGGCGCGGATCGGCCGGACGGGTGGGCGGCCAGCGGTGTGACGGTCATGACTCTCCCCGAGAGCGGGCGCGGGACGTACGCGCGGCGGAAGCGACGTCGGACGAGGGAGCAGGGCTCACCTGCGCACACCGGACAGGGCGAACGATGAGGGGACGCCGTCGGCGCGGGATGGGCGCGGCTCAGGCCCGGGACCTGATCGCGCTGCAGACGCGCTGCAGGTCGATGTGGCGGCGGCAGGTCAGGTGAAGAGACGGACGGCTCACTCGGACGGTGACCGGTTTCAGACGTCTCATATTTCCCTACCGATTTACTGGGATTCCTGCAGTGAGTGTCGATCCGACCGACGTCGACGTCAAGAGGTCCGTCCCGGGTCGCGGACTTCCCGATGGACGGTGTCCCTCGGTGGCACAGTCACCACACGTTTCCCACTGCAACCGTCGGGACGCGGTGACGGTCTCCTGCAAGGGACCCAGAAGGGCTCGCAGGCTCTCTCGATCGGAGCCGGTTCTGACTGACATGACTGTTGGAGTAGCGCTCAACGCGTCCGACGCGCCGAACCAGGTCGACGCGACCGTCCAACTGGCCCGAGAGGCCGCGGAACTCGGCCTCGCGTTGGCCTGGTTCGGGCAGGCCTTCGGCCCGGACTCGCCCCAGCTTGCGGCGATCGTCGGTCGCGAAGTGCCCGCACTGCAGGTCGGCACCTCCGCGATCCCCGTTTTCGGCCGCCACCCGCTGCTGATCTCCAGCCAGGCCCAGGCCGCCCAGGCCGCGACCCACGGCCGCTACCACCTCGGTCTGGCCCTGGGCACGAAGCTACTGACGGAGGCCGGCTTCGGTCTGCCCTTCTAGCGCCCCATCGCCCGTCTGCGTGAATTCCGCAGACGGGATCCTTCCCGTACCTGGCGGGACCGCGCGCGCCCCCGACGACCGTGGGCGCCGCCGTCTCGACGGTACCGTCGTCCTGAACCGCGCCGCGAACCTGCCGTGCGCGTACACGGACCTGGCCACCTGCCCGCTGCCCCCGGCCGAGAACCGGTTGCCGGTGGCGGTCGAGGCCGGTCAGAAAATCCCCCGCGAGCGCGGCGGTTCTTGACCCCTCAGCTTGGGAAGCTCCTGTCTTGCGACCCCGGCCGCCTCGCTGACCTGCGACCAGGGCGCCCGCGGCCCGAGCAGGTCAGCGCGCGATTCCCCGGTATCGAGGAAGAGGAACGGCATCCCACCCCAGGCGCTGGACGACACCGTCCACCAGCGCGTGCGGCTCGGCGTCCTCACCGTTGCCCGCGAAGCCGATCGGGTCGAATTCAGCTTCCTGATGAAGCAACTGGCTGTCACCGACGGAAATCTCTCCCGGCGCCTGAAGGTGCTGGAAGAGTCCGGAATGATCACCGTCGAGAAGGGCTACGCCGGTCGACGCCCCCAACAGGGTATCCCTCACGCGCGAAGGTGCGCAGGCCCTGGACGCTGAACTCCGGGCCCTACGTGCACTCGTCCTACGCCTTGAGGCTCCTGAACCTGTGCCTGATACACCTGACACCCGATCGCCGCTTCAGGAGTTCGTTCTCCACCCGATCGAGCTTTCGCTGGGGCACAGGACGAAGAGCGGGAAGGCCCGACGGCGCGGCCGGTCGCCCATCTCTTCCAGCGCCATGCGGATCTCACGCAGGTGGTCGGTGGTCATCTGCAGCGGGGGCTCGTCAGGCTGATAGACGGTGCGGATCGGGTAGTCCACACCAGGTTGCCGGGACATCTCGATGTGGCAGCCGAGCACGTGGGTGACCGTCCGGTGGTCGCAGAAGTCGATCAAGCGATCGATCGTCCGGATGAACGCCGGCCAGTCATCGATGTAGAGCCGGCCGGGGTAGACCGTGTCACCGGTGAGAAGGAACCCGGTCCACGGATCGTAGAAGGTCACCGCCGCTTCGTGGTGGCCCGGGGTGGCCAGACACTCCAGCACCCTCCCCCCGAGGTCGATGTGCGCCACAGCATCAGGGTCGGTGGCAAATCCGAAATACGGCCAGGCGGCGGCCGACTCCGCACCGACGACCGTGGTGTCAGGACGATCGGAGAACTGGCCGTCGCCTGCGACGTGATCACCGTGCGGGTGAGTGTGCAGCACGAGCAGTTGGTAGCCGTGCCGTGGGTGACGCGCGAGCCAGGACTCCATGAGCTCGTCGACCACCTGGCGAAGAGGGAAAAACTCGGCGGATGCGGTGGCGCCGGTGTCGATCAGCACCGCCCGCTCATTGCCGAACAACAGGAACAAGAACGGCGCCTCGTAGTCGATCGCCATGTTCTGCCGGAGGATGAACGTGTGCTCGTCATAGCCGTGGACCTGGATGTCCGGATCGGCGTTGTGCTTGGCCGACGGCGAGCCGTGAATCCACCGCACATCCAGCGCACCAGGCCTGGGCTTGGCTCCCTCGAAGTCGATCAGGAAGCTGTCGGCACCCATGACGTCTCCTTGAGTGCGTCGTCTTGGCGGGCCGGGTACGGCGCACATCTCGTCCGGGGCAGGCACCTGTGAGCCTCCACGGCGACGCTAACACGCACATCGTCCAGGGTCTGCCAGAAGCCCGATGGCCTCGGATCGCCGCTCAACGCTCTGGCACGTGCACGGCACGGGCCGGGGGCCGAGTGGTGCCTGCCACTCCGACACCAGCGGGCCCCGGTCACAGGTCGCCTGAATACCGGTCGCGATGCTCTCGGCGACAAGGGTCTGACTCCCGGATCGGTCCGACTCCGCCGTGGCGGCGCTCTTGCGGCTTGAGGGGACCGAGCGTGGCTGGTGGTGGGCCGGGAACGATGAGGGGCGGCGTGAGCTGCTGGCTACTCCCTTTCCGCATCCCGACTCCTACGCCGGGGCGGACGACGAACTGATGGCGCGTGAGCCACAGGCTGAGGCGTTCGAGGACGACGCCGCGTACCGGGAGGCTCGGTTCTGCCTGGGAGGGCGAGGTCGACAGGTTCGAGGACTTGAAGACGGCCGGTGCGCTCGTCATCCAGGACCATCATGTCGGCGGCGCGCAGCCCGTTCAGTTCGGGCAGCGGGGGGATCACGGCTCCTGGGCACTGTTGCCGCCGAGCTGGGGGCCATCCGTTCCACCAAGTCCTGTTGTTCAGCGCTAGGTTTTGACTCTGTGGTCGGCGTCGGCTCCGGATAAGGGTGCCTGCGACGTGGAA
Organism: Streptomyces sp. NPDC003720; assembly: GCF_042875075.1. Classification (NCBI taxonomy): domain Bacteria; kingdom Bacillati; phylum Actinomycetota; class Actinomycetes; order Kitasatosporales; family Streptomycetaceae; genus Streptomyces; species Streptomyces sp. NPDC003720. The sequence goes on along the minus strand of NZ_JBIANZ010000001.1, from coordinate 1,061,526 downwards.
GCATGGAGCGGCTCGTGGGATCGAGCATCGTTAGTGCTTCCGTCTGCCACCAAGCCAGCCCATAATCCGTCTGGTTGGGGGTGGGTGGTGGCCGATTTCTTCCTCTGGTTCCAGGTGTTTTTCTGGGAGTACCTGGCTTTCGCGGCTTTGCTGGGCCTTGTTTTCCTGGTCGGCGGTGCCGGCTGGCGGGCCAGCCTCCTATGGGGGCTAGGACTCGCGACGCTTCTGCCCACGTCGATCTTCGTCGGCTTCCGAGTCTTGGGGGTCTAGCCCGTGACGTCCTGGTTCGCGCTGACGAGAGGCGGCTGTGCCGCTCCTGGGGCCGGCCTGGGCGCGTCAGTAGCGAAGAAGTCAAGGGTCGGGTCGCTGACCTGCGGACGTAACCTCGCGGGCACGGCTTGGTCAGAAGGCGTTCCACCACCAACGATCCGGCGGATCACCGTACGGCACGGCGTCGGGACGTTCGAGGATCTTCAGATCCAGAGGCTGCACGATGCTGCGGAGCTCGCGTGAGCTCTTCTTGGGGAGAGCGCAGATCGCCAGCTCCAGTAGATCTCGCTCATCCGCCGGTTCGGGGCAGCATGCGGGGACACCGCATCGGTCGCTGAAGGGCGATGGGAGCTGATCCATCGGTGCTCTCGCGATGGCAGCCCACCGGGAGAGCGCCTGTTCGATCAGCCCTGGCTGGAGCCGAGTCCGTTCCAACCGAATGATCTGCGCTTGGGCCGGACCGGAAACCTGACCGATCTTCGAGAAGGCACAACGCGCACCGGAGTACCTGTTCTCCGCCCGGAGGCGTGAGGGGCGCCTACGCGGCACGGCCCTTTCGGTTGTGAGTCATGAACAGCAGTCTGACACGCCTCGCGGCGTAGCGGTCCCCATCCATGACCAGGACGCTTCCCACCCCCACGAAGACTGGCGAGCTCCCTGCGCCAGTGCGGCGTAACGTCGTCCTTGTGGACGTCCCTGCGGACACCCTTGTCTCCCGTGCCGCTCGTGAGGTCAGTTCGCGGGTGGACGAGTTGATCCATGACGTGCAGCGGTCACTGCGGCGTGGGGTTCCCGAGGTGTGGGAGGACCCGGACGTCGCCCGCATGACGGCGGAGAACGTCACCGAGCATGTGCTGGCGGCCCTCGCCGGGCTGGTGGACGCCGTCGAGCCGGGGCAGATCCGGACCCCGGTCGCCGATCCGGACCGGGCGCGTCGGTTGGCCGAGCACGGAACGCCCGTCAATGCACTGCTGAGGGCCTTCCGGCTCGCGCAGGGCGTCATACTCGACCGGCTCCTGGAAGAGATGCCTCGGCTCACCGATGACGCCGCGTTGATCAGTGCAGCGACGCGCAAGCTGATCGTGACGATGACCGAGTACATCGACCGCATGTCGGAACAGGGCGTGGCGGTCTACCAGGCGGAGCGGGACCGGCGGCTGCAGTGGCGGCTGTCGGTGGTGAACGAGGCAGGCCTGCGCATCGGCACGATGCTGGACATCGATCGCACCGCACAGGAGCTGGCGGACCTCGGCACCGAGACGTTCGCCGACCTTGTCACCGTCGACCTGCTCGACTCCGTGCTTCGTGGACATGTCCCACCTGCGGCCGGCCCTCTCCTGCTCCGGCGAGTCGCGCAGCGGACCGTGGCGGGCGGTGCCCCTTCATCGACGATCCGCCTGCAGCAGCTCCACGTCAGCCCGGACGGTTCGCCTCAGGCCCGCGCCCTGATCAACGGTGAGCCGTCACGGCTCGCGTCCGCCTCATTCTCGTCCCCTGACATCTGTCAGCAGGGCCACTGGCCACCTCGGGCAGAGGTGAGTGGGCGCCGGTGCTCGAGTGAGTACCGGCGCCCATGGCTCGCCGACAGGCAGTGCCGCCTGACGCCGGAAGCGGGCGATCCGCGGCGAGGCCTACGCCGCAGATCGAGGCGGAGTTGTCTTCGGTCAGGCGGGGGCGCACCGGGCCCGAGAGCACGCTCCAGATGGGCTGTGGGCGCATCGGACCGTTCTTCTCCTTCGAACCGGCCGGCATCGTCCCCGACATCGTCCGCCTGTCCAAGTCCATCAGCGGGTACGGGAATCCCATGGCCCTCACGCTGATGCGCCCCGAGCACGACGTGTGGAAGCCCGGCGAGCACAACGGCACCTTCCGCGGCTGCAACCCCGCGTTCGTCACCGCCGCCCGCGCACTGGGGTTGTTCTGGTCCGACGACGCGTTGGAGGCCCGGACCACCGCACTCGGCGAGCCACGCCGCCCGGGCGGCGGACGGGCCACGGGTCAACGAAGGCCAACGAAAGGAAGAACGAATGTCGGTCGACCTCGTCGGCTTCCTCGGCGTCGTACTCGTGGCCTACGTGGTCCCCGGCCCGGACTTCCTCGTGGTGCTCAGATCGGCGACCGAACATCCCGCCAAGGGGCGGGCTGCGGCGCTGGGGGCCCAGACCGGCCTGTGCGTGCACATGCTTGCCGCCGCCGTCGGCCTGTCGCTGATCGCCGCTCGCTCCCCCGTGGTCTACGACGCCATCAAGCTCCTGGGCGCGGCCTACCTCGTCCACCTCGGCATCAGGGCGGTGCTGGCCGCCCGGCGCGCCGCCCGCGAACGACGCGCCGGCCAAGACACGACCGGTGGTCCCGGGGACGATGCCGGGCCACCGGCCTCGGCGGCAGACGGGCCGGCCCGCGGCCGATGGCGGTCCGGCTTCACGCAGGGACTTCTCACCAACGTACTCAACCCCAAGGCGGCGCTGTTCTTTCTGAGCATCCTGCCGCAGTTCGTCCAGGGCGGCGGCTCGCCCACCCGGCAGATCTTCTTCCTCGGCATCCTGGACGTCCTCATAGGCGTCGCCTACTGGTTCGTTCTCGTCGCCGTCGCGGTGCGCCTGCGCACCCTCCTCGCCCGCCCCAAGATCCGCCACCGCTGGGAGCTGACGACCGGCTGGCTGTTCATCGCCATCGGTATCGGCGTCGCTGCGGCCTCCTGAAGCAACGGAAGCACCTCAGCGGCAGCTCCACGTCCGTCCCCGCGGGCTCACGACGCCCGCTCCAGACTCCCCGCCCGTTCTGGCACGAGAGCGGCACGGTCGCACAACGGATCCCGCAAATGGCCGGCACAGGCGCTCTCCACACTCGCCCATTTCTGCCATGAGGACCCGGCGGGCCAGTTCGCGGACTTTGATCCACCCTCATCGCTGGACAGCCCGTCCGCGGCCCAGGCAGCCCGGTAGGGCACCTGATCGCCATCGTCGTCAGGTGAGCCCGAGAAGACCTCGCCGGAGCGAGTGACGCGCTCGACAGTCGCGCGGGCGAGTACCGGGTCACCGTAAGCGGGCGTCCGAGCCGAACAGGGTGCGGACCGGTATCTCCCGGATGGCCAGACGAACAGCGAAGATCACTGTTCGTGTGCACCGGCGTTCGGCGGCCTCACGTCTGAACCCGAGCCGAGGACAGCAGTCGCTATGGCGGGGCGCCGACCCTCCCTCATCCCGATGTGCGGGGTCGGCACAGGCAGATGACGCTCAAGGCGAGGCACGGGACAGACGATCGGGGAGATCAACACCTTCTGCCACAATAAGCGCAACGACAAGTGCCCCACATGGACGCATCCGTGACAGACCCCGAAGACCGAGAGCAACAGGCAGCGGTCACCCGCCTGTTGCTGTACTACTTGAACGCCCCCATCGCCGACTACTGCCTTCTGCGCGGTGTCCTCCCCGCCCCCGGGGCCGTACGGATCGCCGTCCGAGCCGGGGAGGCCGAGTACGCCAAGAACTTCCTGTACGAGATTCCCCACGACACGGTGGCCCCGTACTACATCCCCGGCATGCTGCGCACCGTCCTGACCGGGACCCGGATCTACAGCAGCAGCGACGTCGACGAGGTGATGGGGATGACGCTCATCCGCCTCCGCCCTCAGGAGATCACCCCGACCCCGGAAACCGAACAAGGCGAGGCGCTCACCGTCGTACGCGCCCTCTCCGACCCCGTTGACGACGAGAGCCCGTTCCTTGTCGGCTTTCTCATGCACGGCGACGGCCTGATCCGCCTGTACGTGCAGCGTCCCGAACGGCCGGGCATCATCGGGGTCGACATCCGTTTGACCGGGACGCCGACGACCGCCCTCCTCGCCTCCCTGCCCTCCCTCAGCGGGGAGGAGCAGTACCGGCGCCCGGCCGCGGAGGACCCGCACTGCGACCTACGGGTCGACCTGACCAACTGGTAGAGCTCCGCCGCCTAAGGCGTGCCTGGCTCACGGACGTTCCAGCATCCGTGTCCACTGAGGGGGACGGCTCCCACGCCGGCTCCGGGCCCGACGCACGCCGCTGCCAGTTCGTAGGCGTCCCGGCTCCAACGGCCTGCATGGATGGACGAGCGCCGTGCGGCGGTTCTCATCCGTGCCTCAGCTCCGCGGGCCGTGTCGAGCGGCGCAGCAGTGGCAGCGAGGTGGCCGCGGCCAGTAGGCAGGCCGCATATATCAGTGGCGGGACCGCCAGGGCCGCGTACGGCACGATGAGTCCGTGTTCGGTGAGCGACGCGTACCAGGTGCCGACGGCCAGCCCGCCTCCGCCCGCGACGAGCATGGCCGGTGCCAGCGGCAGGGCGGTCTCCAGAAGCACCGCCCGGTTCAGGACCGTCCGTGGCACACCGGCGGCGACCTGCTGGGCCAGCCCCTGGCGCCGGTGTGTCACGGACTCGGCGGCGCCCACGGCGACCGAAACAAGGACGATCAGCAGGCCGACCAGGATCGCCGCGCCCGCCAGGTCGATCCCGCCGGTGTAGAAGTCCAGGTCGGCGGCCGGGGAGTAGCCGCCGTCGTTCAGCGTTCGGAGCAATCCCTCGCGTACGCCCATGAAGCCGGTTCCCACCACCGTCGCCATCAGAACAGCGGCATGGGTGCGCGCCGCCGCCCAGGGGTCGGCGGACAGCCGCTCCGCGGCGATCAGCACGGCGGGACTCTGGGCGCGCACGGCCCACCAGCGCCCGGTCAGCCGGGCCATGCCACTGCTCAGCCACACGGACCCCGCCCCGACCAGGAGCAACGCGCCGAACAGGGCCAACGGGGCCAGCCCCGCGGATCCGTATACGAGCGTCAGGATGCCGCCGGTGACGGCCACCACGACCAAGGCCACGCCCAGCGTGACCGCCAGTCCCCCGCCCGCTCGCCGCGGTGTCGCGCGCACCTCGCCGAGCGGCGAGGCGACCACCCGGCGCAGCGCGGCCAGGCTCACCGCCACACCCACGGCCGGGACCGCGAGCATGACGGCGACCAGCATCCACCACAACCGCGCCGGGAACCGGTGGGCGTACAGCGCGCATCCGGCCACCGCGGCGGTGCCCAGGAGCGAGCCGACGAGGCATGCGGGCCCGGACTCCAGCGCGGCGATCCGACGCACCCGCCCCGGAGCGGCGCCCGCCAGCCGCAGCCGGGCCATGCGGCGGTCGCGGTGCGCAGCACCCAGGCGCGCGCACTGCCCGAGGAAGCCGAGCCCGGGAATCAGCAGGAGCAGCAACGCCATGACGACACCACTGCGTTGACCGGGATTGTCCAGCAGACCATGGGCGATTGGAAGGTGGGTGTAGCCGCGCACGGATGCCACCGCGCCGGCCATTGCACCGAAGGCGGCCACGCAGGCCGCGCCCACGACCGTGAGGCCGATCCGCCACCACTCGCGACGGTCCGAGCCGTTGGTGAGCAGCCAGGCCAGCCGAAGATCCGCCCTCACGCGGACACCTCGAGCCTGGTCGTGCGGCCGTCCGCCAGCCGGATCTCACGGTCGGCGTACGCGGCGACCGTGGCCTCATGGGTGACCAGCAATACCGCTGCTCGCAACTCTCGCGCAGCCTTGGTGAGTTCGGTCATCACTCGCTCGCCCGCGAGGGAGTCGAGGGCGCCGGTCGGCTCATCGGCGAAGACCACCTTCGGGCCGGTGACCAGGGCGCGGGCCAGTGCGACGCGTTGCGCTTGGCCGCCGCTGAGTTCGCCGGGGCGTGCCTCGGCTCGGCCCAGCACCCCGAATCGCTCCAGCCACGTACGTGCCTGCTCCTGGGCGGCGCGCCGGTTGGTTCCGCTGAGGATCAGCGGCAGGGAGACGTTGTCGAGCGAGGTCAGCTCGGGGATGAGCTGCCCGAACTGAAACACCACGGCGAACTCGGTCCGCCGCAGCTCGCTGAGCCGCTCCTCTGGCGCGTGATCGAGGCGCTCGTCGCGGTAGAGCACTGATCCCTGGTCGGGACGGACGATCCCCGCCATGCAGTGCAGCAGACTGGACTTGCCGCTGCCGCTGGGACCGGTCACGGCGAGGATCTCCCCGGCGTGGAGCTCAACCGACGCGCCGCACAGGGCGGTGGTCGAGCCGTATGCCTTGTACAACTCCTGTGCAGCGAGCAGTGGTTGTTCCGCTGTGGTGGTACTCATGCTGCATCGACCTCCGCGGTCAGAGTGGTGAGCCGGCCGGCAGTGGTCGTCATCCAGCGCAGATCGGCGTCGAGGTGGGTGAGGGCGTAGTCCGCCGAGAGCACAGTGGCGAGATCGGCGCCCTCCGCGGACTTCACCGCCGTGAGCTCTCGCATCCGCTGCATGTGTGCGGCCCGCTGTGCCACCAGGTAGGCCGCCGGGTCGCCCCCGGACAGGATCGCGACGACGACCTTCGCGAAGATCTCGTTCGCGACGAACGGCGCGGGCGGTGTCACGGCCGCTGCCCAGTCGGTGAGTTCACGAGCCCCGGCGTCCGTGCGGCGGTACGTCGTCCGCTCCGGCCCTCCGTCGGAACCGGTCTCCTCGACCTCGGCGAGTCCGTCCCTGACCAGCCGCTGCAGTGTCGTGTAGACCTGCCCGTAGGCGAGCGGCCGGGCCTGCGGGAAGCGCTCGTCGTGCAGGCGCTTGAGGTCGTATCCGTGCCTCGGGCCCGTGGCGAGCAGGCCAAGGAGTATGTGGCGGGCACTCATGGACGTCAGTATTCACCAAGTACATGTAGTCAGTGAATAGTGAGCTGAGACTTACTCAGGGCCAAGTGTCGTGATCTGTCTCTCAGGTCGCTCCGTGACGACGGTGTGGGGCTACGCGGAGGTTGTCACGTCGTTTGAGACGGGACTACGTCATCGCGCAGACCGACGCCGGCGAACAGATGGGTGCGGCCTGGGCGCGGCACCTCCCCGAGCGCGAGCCCGGATAGGGATTCGTCGATCGAGACGTGCCCGAAGTCACCCTCGGCCTGCTGGCGAAGACGGCGGCCGCGGGCACGGCTGAGCCCATCAGACGCGTCGGACTCCGCCCGGTACCGCGTCAGTGGGACTGGGAGCGCCATTCGAAGAGCAGGATGGTCGCATCGTCCCGGAGCTGATTGCCCTGGTAGTCAAGGATCGCGTGGATGAGCAGCCGCAGTACCTCTGCCGGGCGCTCGCCGGCAGCGTTGGACCGGATGATGAAGTCGGTGAATCGGTCGAGACCGAACTCCCCACCGCTCGCGTCCCGCGCCTCCACGACGCCGTCGCTGTAGAGCAGGACGCAGTCGTCTGGTTCGAGTTCCGTCTCCTGAACCTGCCGCGTTGCCGGGGCGAGTGGGCCGGCGAGCCCCAACGGTGGCTGCGGAGGACTGTCCAGTGCCCCGGGCAGTACCCTGCCCTTGCGGATCAGCAGTGGTGGTGGATGGCCGCAGTTCACCCAGCGCAACAGCCCGGTCTCGGCGTCGAATCGGCTCAGTACTCCGGTGCAGAAGTGGTCCGGTAGCCACTGGGCGAGTGCCTGATCGACGGAGCTGACGACGTCGACCAGGGCAGCTCCGGCGCGGCGGGCGTTACGCGCCGCGGCCATCGCGACCGATGCCGTCAGACCGGCGGTCAGATCATGGCCCATGGCATCGAGGATCGCGGTGTGCAGCTCGTTCTTGATCACCGAGTGATCGAAGGCATCACCGGCTATCTCATACGCCGGTTCGAGCACCGCTGTCGAAACGCATCTGCTGGAGCCGATGGTGCGCGGTGGCATGAAAGCACGCACCATCTCTGCGGGCAACTGCATGGGCGCGGTGCGGATGCGGGCGGCGAGCCAGTCGCTGTAGGCGCGCTTGGAGGTGATCAGCATCGCGAACAGATGGGCCAGCATACGGCTGCGGCGCATCAGCACGCTGTCGAGCGAGACGGTTCCGACACCCAGTACGCCGAGCCGCTCTGCGCCGTCGACGAGAGGTATCCATACCGTCAAGCTGGCGTCGGATTCTGCGACGCGCAGGGAGAGTGTGCGATAGGCCCAGCCGGCCGACGAGTGGTCCACCAGCAGCGGTTCTGATGTCTCGTCGAGTGGAATGAGTAGCCGTTGCTGCAGGTCGGCCAGGTAGATCTGCGCTGTGTCCAGTCCGACAGCCATGGCGCATTGGTCGGCCAGTGCAGGCAATTCGACCGGCAGCGCCGTTTGCGCCTCGGCTATCAGCTGCTCCAGCCGACTTTCATCCACTAGGGGCCCGGAACGGCCGGACCCGTGAGGCGGGTCCGACACGGGAATCACCCCTTCACTCCCCCAGTTTCGCATTGATCACGTCCTGTGACCCGTCGCTGCGCCGAGCATGCCCGTCTCGTGTCTGAGGTGCACCGTGCGCATGAGTACGCCCGCCACGAGCACGCCTACACCGTCGGCCGCCGCCTCGGCCTGGCGACCTCCGACATCCTGCCGGAGGCGCACAGTTCGGACCCGTCACGCGCCACACTGGTGTTCACGGTGGCGGGGGCGGCGTTCATGCTGCTGGTGATCAGCCTGACCGGCTGATCGTCGGGCCGGCTATGCCTTGAGGAAGTCGAGGATGACGGGGTTGAGGACGTCCGGGTGGACGGACAGCATCCCGTGCGGGTACCCCTCGTAGGTCTCCAGGGTCGCGTTCCGCAGGATCTCCGCACTCTTCGGTCCCGCATCCGCGTAGGGCACGACCTGGTCGTCGGTGCCGTGCATGACGAGCACCGGGATGTCGATCTTCTTCAGGTCCTCGGTGAAGTCCGTCTCGGAGAACGCCTTGATGCACTCGTAGTGCGCGTTCGCGGCGCCCATCATCCCCTGCGCCCACCACCGGCCGATGAGTCCCTGGTTCGCCTCGGCGCCAGGCCGGTTGTAACCGTAGAAGGGCCCGGATGCCACGTCGATGTAGAACTGGGCGCGGTTGGCGGCGAGCCCGGCGCGCAACTCGTCGAAGGCCTCTATCGGGGTCCCCTCGGGGTTGCTCTCCTTCTTGACCATGACGGGCGGCACCGCCGACGCGATCACCGCCTTGGAGACGCGGCCGGGCTCGGCCCGCGCCACGTAGTGGACCACCTCACCGCCTCCGGTGGAGTGCCCGATGTGCACAGCGTCCCGCAGATCCAGCGCGTCGGTCAGGGCGGCCACGTCCGCGGCGTAGGTGTCCATCTCGTGGCCCGACGACGGCTGGCTGGAGCGCCCGTGACCACGACGGTCGTGTGCGATGACCCGGTAGCCCTTGTAGAGGAAGTACAGCAGCTGGTTGTCCCAGTCCACGTGGCTCAGGGGCCAGCCGTGGTGGAAGACGAGCGGTGTCGCGTCCCTCGGCCCCCAGTCGACGTAGAAGATGCTCGTACCGTCCGCGGTGGTGACCGTGCTCATGGTGTATCCCTTCCGAGCGTTGGTTCGGTTTCTTCCGCGCTTCTGCCGTGCGCCCCGCGCTCTGCCGGTGGGCGGGCGGCCGACCGGAGCCCGGCCCCGTGCAGCCGCTTGCCCGGGGTGGCTTCATGTGGGGGAAGTCAGCCGACGGACTCGCGCTTTCCCGTGAAACGTTGATGGAGTTGCCGGCGCTGTCGGGGACGGCGGCGCAGACAGTGACGTCCGCCAAGCCCTGTTCGTCCTGACGTCGATCACGTCGAAACTCTCCCCGCGATGTCACAAGCCTGAGACCCGCTGCCACTAGCCCACGGACACGACGTTACTGAAGGTTGCGATGACGTTGCGCAAGGTAAGCGTGGAGCGGTCGGAGTTCCTCATGGCGATCGTCACTTCTGTGTCGTTGGCGGCGTCTTCCCGCCATGCCGGCGCCGGCCGCTCCGCACAGCGGCGGCTGGCGCGCGGGCCAGCCGTACCGGGCACCTTTCCAGGGTGCGTCCGTCCGTCAGAGGCGGCAAATCCGCAGGCGGGGCGCGAGCCGCGAGCTGATGAGACCGTGGACGGGGGCGGTGCAGGCGGGGCTCCGCCCGCAGTGTCGTCGGCATCGTTTGACGAGCCTGGGTGTAACAACTATGGTTACTTCCAAGGAGGTGGTGATGTGGCGGGCAACAGTCAGCTCACCGTGGCGGCACACGCGCTGACGTGGATCGAGCTGCACCGTCGGATCGGGGACGGAAACGCGACGTCCGAGGGGATCGCGGGCAGCGTCAACACCAACCCCGTCGTGATCCGCCGACTGCTCGGCCGGATGCGCGACGCCGGACTGGTGCACTCGCGACGCGGCGCCGAGGCGGGGTGGGTGCTCGCCAGACCTCTGGAGGACATCACCCTGCGGCACGTGTACGAGGCGATCGAGCCGCCACCGCTGTTCGCCATGCACCGCTCGGACCCCAACCTCGGCTGTCCGGTCGGTTCCGGTATCCAGCCTGCGATGCGCCCGGTGTACGCCCGTGTCGAAGAAGCCGTCCGCACCGAGTTGGACCGGATCACGCTGGCCGACGTCCTGCGGGACGTCCTGGCGTCTCGGTAACTCTCGGGAATCGCTTCACACTCCCCCTGCGAGACCGGCTCAGCGAACCGCCGGCAACCTCTCCGCGTCGGGCCCTGCCGGGCAAGCGACGTAACCGACCTTCGAGGCCAGTCATGGCCGTAATTGAACTGGAGTTCCAATCATGGGACAGCTTGACGGAAAGACCGCCGTGGTCACCGGTGGCAACAGCGGCATCGGACTGGCCAGCGCCAAGCGCTTCGCCGCCGAGGGCGCGCACGTGTTCATCACCGGCCGACGGCAGGAGGCACTGGACGCCGCACTGGCCGAGATCGGCCAGAACGCCACGGCCGTCCGCAGCGACGTCTCCGACCCGGCCGACATCGACCGGCTCTACTCCGTCGTCGCCGACCAGGGGCGGCGCGTGGACGTGCTGTTCGCCAACGCGGGCGGCGGTGAGTTCTCCACCCTGGAACAGGTCACCGAGCAGCACTTCGACACCACCTTCGGCATCAACGTGCGCGGCACGCTCTTCACCGTCCAGAAGGCGCTGCCCCTGCTGAACGACGGCGCGTCGGTCATCCTCACCGGCTCCACCGCGGCGACCTCCGGTGGCGAGGCGTTCGGCGTCTACGCCGCGTCCAAGGCCGCCATCCGATCGTTCTCCCGGACCTGGGCCAACGAGCTCAAGCACCGGAGGATCCGCGTCAACACCCTCGTCCCCGGCCCCATCGAGACTCCCGGCAACGCCGGCCTCGCCCCCGACGCGGACGACGCCGCCAAGCTGTGGGGCTTCTTCGCCAGCCAGGTGCCGCTGGGCCGCATGGGTCGCCCCGACGAGGTGGCCGCCGCCGCCCTCTTCCTCGCCAGCGACCAGAGCAGCTTCGTCACCGGCACAGAACTCTTTGTCGACGGCGGCCTCAACCAGATCTGAAGCACAGACACGACCCAGGCGCACCAGCAGTCGGTGCGCGAGGGCCGGTTCCGTCATAGCGGACCCCGCCACGATGGGACCGATGTCGTACTGGGGCCGTGGCTCCGTTGGGAGCGACTCACCGCTGCCACGACATGAGGCCTGAGCATCGTGGAAGGTCTGCCCTTCACATGGGCACCGGCACATGGGCACCGACCCGCCTGGCGGATGACCAGGCCGATCCACTTGCCACCGTCGCGCCCGCCGCCGTCCTTGACCCGGTCGATCGCGCGAGGGTGGGAACCGCTCGGTCGAGGAGGGCGCGCGGCCGTGGCGTTCGGTACAGGGGCCCCGGGCGTCCCCCTTGGAAGCGAGGACGCTGACCTATCCCGCGGTAGAGGGCCCCTTCGGCTGTCCTTCCGCGGGCTTTCGGTCGGCAGGGCGACGCGGCGGGATCGGATCGCCGGGAAAGTCACGAGGGCCGCTCCAGAGTGCGGGAACGGCGTCGCAGCGGCGGCACAGCTCGTAGGCCATCGCCTCGTAGTTGACGCGCCAGCCCTTGAAATGCGGCCAAGCCTCCTTTGGTGTCCGCTCACTGCGGAAGCCGGCTGACTCCAGCATGCTCACGGCTTCGTTGAACTCGGCGAAAGTGAGTTGGATGGTCTCGTCCGGCGTGGGGTCTTCGTCGAAGGGGATACGCAAAGCGCGGGCGATGTCGCGCAGCGCAGTGAAGCCGGCTCTAAGTGCCAACCGGGCTTCCGGCGGGGCGAGGCGTGGGTCCAAGGCGAGCTGCAAGGCCGCTGCATCCATGACGGCGACGAGTCCGACCAGCCAACTCCGGTGCGGACGCGGGGAACGGAATGTCAGCAGAATGGGATATGCAGAATGACTCTCCCCGATATCAGAGGCCAGGCGTTCCCAGGCGGTGTAGAGCGTGGGGAGAGCGCTTTCGGTGTCGACCAGCCACTGCCGGGCGAGGATCTCCGGTCCCCAGGCCGGTTCACTGGCCCGCGCCTGCAGCAGAGTCACCTCGACTTCCCGACGGTTGTACGCGGCGTAGAGGGTGGGCAGGTAGGCGATTTGCAAGGCGATCAGGATCGGTCCGGTGGCCGCGGCGAGGAAGTCGAGCGCCGAGAGCCGCAGCCGTGCGCCACTGGCAAAACCGAGTGTGAACAGGCTGGACCCTGCCTCGAGCAACGCGGTGGTCCAGGAAAGCGGGGACAAGGCGTACAGCAGTAGCGCGAATCCGAGCAACGCGCCGACCAGCCAGGCGGCGAGCATGCCGATGAGCATCAGCGGGGCGAGCCAGGTCTGAGCACGGTCGACTGACGCGTAGTCCTTGTGCACGGTGCTGAGCCGGAGAATTCGCCGCAGCACCCACCAGAGTTGGAAGACCAATGCCGAATAGAGGCCTCGGGGCACCACAAGGGTCTTGAGGATGCTGCTTAGGACCAGCACAAGTACCAGTACACCGGCCACACCGGAGATGTATTCCATGGATCCCTCTTTGCGCCATCCGACGTGATCCAAGCTGAGCCGAGTGGGGGCAGTGCGGTTCTTCAGCGCCTTCGGCACGACGCAGAGGAAGGGAGCCACGCCGAGCCGGTGGGTTTGCGATATGACCAAGCATGCGTCACCGCGTCTAGCAGTGTATGACGTGGCGGTGGCGGTCGACGGCATGCCAACGGCGCGCTCCGCGGCAACTGGTGCACACCCTTTTCGAAGCTGCGGCGAGCCACGGCCCTGTGTCGGAGTGCGGCCTTCACCCCGCACCGCGCGCTTGCGGCAAGGGGCGCATCCGCGTCGCCTCCCACCGCGGAAGTCACGGCAGGAGGTGGAGGATGGAACAGTTCGGCTTCCTACCGCGGCATGTCCTGGAGGTGACGTACGCGCGATGCGTCCGGTGTCGCTTCATGGGACGCGTGATCATGGCCGACGAGGACAGCGCGTCGGTCTTCGACGATGCCCGAACTCATGCCCGTGGACACCATGCCGCGGCTTCCATGGCCGGAGTCGAGATCGTCTGGGACGTCATCCCCGCACTGTGACTCCGGGCAGCGCTGCCGCACTCCGGGCGCAGCCTCTCAGGCAGCCTTGAGTGTGGCCAGGTACGTCGTCACCATCGCTCGTGTCCAGTCAGCGGAGGCGGGCTCGGGAGTGAAGACGGCGCGGTAGTAGAGCGGGCCGAGGAGGAAGTCGGCGGCGCTTTCCACGTCGAGCACCGGCCCCCCTCTGTCGTGTTCGCGCTGAAGGATGGCACCGAGTTGGCGGTGGCGGTCCTCGACGCACGCGCAGCCGCCCGCCGGGCCGGAGCCGATGGTCGCCCGCATGAGGGCGAGCGTGTCGGGGTCGGCGACGTCGGTGGCCACGTCCGCCAGCCAGCGCTGCAGGTCGTCGGCGAGTGAGCCGGAGTCAGGGACGACCAGGTCGTCCGTGAAGCGACTGGTGGCGACGTCGTTGAGCAGTTGGGCGGCCGACCCCCAGCGTCGGTAGAGGGTGGTGGGGTGCACGCCGGCGCGTGCGGCCACCGCGGGAAGGGTCAAGGTCTCCGCCTCCTCTTCGGCGAGGAGTTCCGCGACGGCGCTATGTACGGCCGCCCGCACCTTCGCGGAGCGGCCACCGGGACGTACTTGAGTCGAAGCATCAGCCATGGGGAAATTATCGCACTGATCGTTGCGTTAGTGGTAGGGTCGCTAACGCATCGATCACTGCTTTTGGAGGCGCTTCGTGTCAGGCCCTGCCCCGTCCCAGATCCAGTCGCCCCCTCTGGCCCCCACGCGAAGGCCCCTGCCCGACAGAGGCCGACGGCAGCTGAGCCGTCCTGTCGCCTTCGCCACGCTCTCCTCGGTATTCGTGCTTTTCATGGCCGCCTCCAGTGCGCCCTCCCCGCTCTACGTCGTCTACCAGCGGCAGTGGCACTTCTCCGCCACCACGCTCACCACGGTCTTCGCCGTCTACGTGATCGGCATGATCGGGGCGCTCCTCGTCCTCGGCGCCCTGTCGGACCACCTCGGCCGCCGGCCGGTGCTGCTCTCCGCGATCGCGCTCGAGGCGGTGTCGATGGCACTGTTCCTCGACGCGGACGACGTCGGCCTGCTGCTCACGGCGCGACTGGTCCAGGGCATAGCCACCGGGGCCGCCATGACCACCCTCGGCGCCGCCCTGTCCGACCTCAACCCCTCGCACGCCCCGCACCGCGCAGGGCTCGTCACGGGAACCGCACCCACCTTCGGGCTCGGACTCGGCTCGTTGGGATGCGGACTCCTCATCCAGTACGGGCCGCACCCCACGCGACTCGTGTACGTTCTGCTGCTCCTCGCGCTGGTGGCCGCCGGCGCTGTGCTGTCGGCTCTGCCGGAGACCTCGACGCGGCGCCCTGGCGCCGCCCGCTCGCTCCAGCCACGCCTCCGCATTGCGCCGCACCTGCGGGCGGATCTGCTGAGCCTGGTGCCGATCCTCATCGCCAGCTGGGCGCTCGGCGGCCTCTACCTCTCCCTGGGCCCGTCCGTCGCCGTCGGCCTGTTCGGCCTCTCCAGCCACGTCGTCGGCGGCCTGGTGGTCACCATGCTGACCGGCCCTGCCTTTCTCACCGCCCTCACTCTGCGCGGCTGGCCCGTCGGACGGACCCTCGCCGTCAGCGCCACCCTGCTCCTGGTCGGCACGGCCATCGCCCTGACCGGCGTGGAGGAGCACATCCTGATCGCGGCGGCGGTCGGTACCGCTGTCGCGGGTGTCGGCTTCGGCGGCTCCGCCCTGGCCAGCTTCGGCACCTTGGCCCGGATAGCCCGGCCCGCCGAGCGCAGCGAACTGCTCTCCGTGGCCTTCGCGATCTCCTACCTGGCCTTCAGCATCCCTGCGGTGATCGCCGGCGTCGCCGCCGCTCGCGCGGGCCTGAAGGAAACGTTCGTCATCTACGCGGCGACGGTCGTCGCCCTCTGCGCCCTCGCACTCCTCGCCCAGCGTCTGCGCTCGGCCCGCAGGCCGGCCATCGGCAGCGTTCCCCAGGCATGAGGGACCGCCGGTCTGCGGACGTCTCGGAACCCCACGGCACCTCCTCCCGCTCTGCGCCCCCAGGCCCACACCCATCCGCGAAGGGGGTATCGCCGCCCACACCGCGACCTGCTTGGGCGTAAAGGGCCAGCCGGTGTGAGCCTCTCACCCACCCGAACAAGCGGCTCGGTAGACGGCGATGAGGACGGTCAGGCGCGGGTTGAACCCCTCTGCCTCCTGCAGGGCCGGATCAGGCATCGGGTCGTCGACCGCATAGCCGAGGGCGGGGTATCCGGTGACGTGCCCACGCAAGGCGTCCAGGTGATCGAGGAGAGCAGCGCGGCGAGCCTGCTCGGGGTTCAGTGAGCGCAGCCACGCGAGGCGCTCCGCCGTGGTCTCGGGGCGCGGGGGCAGGCCGCGACGGATTCCGTCGGCCCGCCTGGTGAGGATGCTCCACACGGGCATGCGCAGCGCGGCGACCAGTGTCTCGGGTGCGACCTCCACGGCGGGCGTCATGCTCCCCACAGTCGCAGCGGCCGTTGACGGCGCGAGGCAGCCCGCGCACCAGATCAGTCGTCCGTGGTGCGCTCTTGGTGCAGTCGGCTCAGCCGAGCGTTCCTGAGCACAGGCGGCCGGCCGTCAAGCAGCCAGGCCGGACGGCGAACGGGTCCGGCCCACCCCGCCGAGAGCGGGCCGGGACGGACCGTCTCATCGCCGTGGTGTCTGTGAAGGGGACGTGGGGGAATCCGGCTGACGCCGCATGACGAAGTGGTGCAGGCGGTGCCTGAAGGTGGAGGCACCGCCTGCTGGTGTTGCTGGGGGTGGGTCGCCGGACGGCGTGCTCGAGCGCGACTTGCCCGCCGACACGGAAGCGGCACCGATGGCCCGTGACACCGTCAGACACACCGCACTGCGACATGCCCGCACGGTCAACGAGACGGGGCGCGGTCTCTTCATCGTGACCAGCCTCGCCCAAAACTGGGGCACCCGGCATCACGAGGACGGCAAGACCGTGTGGGCTGAACTGCCCGCGGGCCCCATCGGCGCGAGGCGATGTGATCTGGCTCCCCTGCGAACGGTTCCGTCACCGTGTCCGCGCTCACCGGCCGCTACCACCTACGGCACAGCGCTGCCAGCAGGAAGCACTCTGTGGTGCATCCGGTGCGCGGGCGCAGGTGGAAGAGAGGTCGACAGATCGTGCTGCAAGGCCCGTGCGGCCTCATCCGCGGGACCACGGCCGACAGCGGCCGCGCCCTTGACTGCTGGCCGCATCAGAAGGCTTACGACGCAAAGGCCGAACATGGTTAATGATCGCCCTATCAGGTGGGGGTTTTTCACCAACCACGCCCGCGTGTTCCTGGCCATCGCACGCGACCCCGACATCCGTCTGCGCGACATCGCCGTCGGATGCCACATCGCCGAACGCACCGCGCAGAGCATCGTCGCGGACCTGGAGCGGGCGGGCTACGTCAGCCGTGAGCGCCATGGGCGCCGCACGCGTTACACGCTCCGCCGGGACGGCCTGCTCCACCATCCAGCGGAGGCTCATCTGTCTCTGGGGGAACTGTTGGACGTCTGCTTTCCGCGCCAGCGTCACCCCGACGATCCCGGGCGGTGCGCGGTAGGGGCAGCCGACCCGTCCCTCGCTCCCTCGCGGCATCTCGACGGGTTGCGCTGACCGATCGCAGTCGAGTCTTCTCTTGGGCAGAAGGTGCAGCGATGAATCTGCCCGAACGCCTACGCCAAGCGGTAGAGCACCCGATCTCCTCGGACGCTTTCGCCGGGCAAGGGAGTGGCAGCGTCCGCCATCCGGCGGGACCGGGGCGGAGAGCCGCAAGACGGCACGATTGCCGCAGGTCGGCCCGGACCCAATGCGGTGCCTCCATCACGCCGGCTGGTGTCGCCCGCGGCTGTTCCACTCGTAGTCTTCGGCGGCGTTGACGATGAGATTCTTGACCGCTGCGGGCTGCGAGATGAGCGAGACATGCGAAGCGTTGATTTCCACTGTCTTGCGAGCCTTGGCCCTGCGGGCTTCGAAACGCTCCAGGTCGGGATTGATCGCCCGATCCTGCTTGCCGACAAGTACGTATACCGGCTTGTCGCGCCAGGCAGCGCGGGTGAGCTTGTCCGTGAAAGCCGACGCCGCGATCGGTCGCTGAGACGCGGCGAGCACGTCGGTCCGGTTGGTGGGCAGGTCGGCTGCGAAGACCTGGCGGAACTTGGCGGTCTGGACATAGACGTCCGTACCGGCGCTGCCGGCACCGTTGCTGAAGGGCACCTGCCTCAGCGCTTGCGACAGGAGCGGCGGCGCGAACTTCGCGGAAAGGGTGGTGAACGATTCCCCGGCATCGGGCATGATCGCGTTGATGTACACCAGCGCCTTGACGTTGTCGTTGCCGGCGGCGGCCTGCGAGATGACCGCGCCGCCGTAGGAATGACCCGCAAGCACGATCGGCCCCTTGACCGACTTCAGCAGGCTCGCCAGATAGCTCGAGTCCTGCGGGACACCGCGCAGTGGGTTGGCCGGCGCGATGACCTTGTAACCGTTCTCCTGTAGTTGCTTGACCACGCCGCTCCAACTGGAGGCATCGGCGAAAGCGCCGTGCACCAGTACGACGGTCGGCTTCTCGTTGGGAGACTCACCGCTCGGCCCCCCGGCTTGGGCCGACACAGCTGCGAGTACGGTCGCGGTTCCCGATATCGCCAGGAACGCGGCGCCCCAGCGAACAGCTTGTACGGACCGACGCGGCTCACCAGATACGCCCATGTCACTCCTTCGCCACGAGGGCGCCGGACGACGCCCAGGGACAACAGGATTCAGGCCCCTCCCCCACGCGAGCCACACACGGATGGCATTCGAGTGGACACATAGCGTTACGGCGACCCTGTCATCCACTTCTGCCGTGGCGGACGGGAAGCGCGGCGTCGGCGCCGAGTTGCGACCCCGACGCACACGACGCCCGCCCCCACGCCATGCAATGAGAGACACCACACTCGAAGCCCGCTGGTCGTACGTGGACACCACCCTGCCCAAGGGCACGACCATCTACTACCGCGTGACCGCCACCCTCGCCGACGGCACGGTGACGGCCGCCCGCGAGACGGCGATCGCCTCGGTGGACTAGCTCCGGCCAGGGGAAGCAGTTGGGACGCCCGGCTTGGATTCCCGGCCGAGCGCCCCTGCTTGCCGCCGCTGCATGCGGCCGGTTCAGCGCTCCTCGGGGGCCGTGCGCCGGCGGACGTCGGCCATCAGCTTGTCCAGCAGGGTGATGAACGCGGTGCGTTCGTGTGTCGACAGGCAGCTGACGAGTGTGGCCTCCCGGCCGAGTACGGCGTCGACGGACCGTTCGATGAGCGCGTGGCCTTCGGGCGTGAGGTTCACCAGGACGGTTCGCCGGCCGGTGGCCCCCGGCGCCCGCCGGACGAGACCGTCGCGTTCGGCCCGGGCGACGCGTTGAGAGATCGCGCCGGCGGTCACCAGCGTCCTCGCGGCGATCTCGCGGGTGCTGAGGGCGTAGGGCGGCCCTGACCGGCGGATGACGGACAGCAGGTCGAGGGTGGCCGCGTCGATCCCCGCCTCTCGCAGCACCCGGTTGCGGTCGTCGGCGAAGAGCTTGGCCAGCTGCCACACGGGGGTGACGATCTCGATCGATTCGGTCGGGGTGCCCGGCCGTTCCCGCCGCCAGGCCGCGGCGATCCCGGCGGCGCGGGAGTGGTCGGTGGCGGGGTCCCCCGATGCGGCGGCGTCGGACACGATGCGATCCCCTGTCATCATCCTCTATGTTTAGGCCTAAACGTAGCAGTGAACGGGAGGACCCTTGAACCGCACCGTGCTCATCACCGGAGGAGCCAGCGGCATCGGCCGTGCCGTCGCCCAACGGTTCGCCGCCGACCAGGCAGAGGTCTTCGTCACCGGCCGCACCCCCGACACCGTCGAACAGACCGCCAAGGAACTCGGCGTGCACGGCGTCGTCTGCGACGCGACCGACCCCGGGCAGGTCGAGGCGCTCGCCGCCCGGCTCGACGAGCTGGACGTGCTGGTCAACGCCGCCGGCGGCCTGCCTCAGACGACCTCCGGCGAAGAATCCGCACTCGAGGCGCTGCTCGCCCAGTGGCACGCCAGCCTGGCGCAGAACCTGCTCACCGCGGTGCTGACCACCACCTCGGTCCAGGACAAGCTCACCGGCGGCAGCTCCGTCATCAGCATCGGCTCGATCGGCGCCGAACGCCGAGGCGGATCCTACGGAGCGGCCAAAGCCGCCCTGGGCGCGTGGAACGCCTCGCTGTCCGCCGAACTCGCCCCCCAGGGCATCACCTGCAACGTCATCTCCGCGGGCTACATCGCCGGCACCAACTTCTTCCACGGCCAGCTGAGCGACGAACGCCACCGCGCCCTGGTGGAGGAGACACACAACAAGCGACCCGGCACGGTCGACGACATCGCCGAGACGGCCCTCTTCCTCGCCTCCCCAGGGGCCCGCCACCTCACCGGCCAGACCATCCACGTCAACGGAGGCGCCTTCACCACACGGTGAGGCCGGCCCTGGACGGACGGCGGGACCCCCGGGTCCGCCCCTACACCACCGACCAGGAACGGGCCGAAGCCCCCACCTAGGCGGCCAGCCGTGTCGCCAACTCCTCGGCCTGGGACGAGGCGGCGGCGAGGGCCTCGGTGCGGGAGGCTTCGAAGAGCGGGACCAGGTCGGCCATCGCGGGGACGGTCGGGGCCAGGGTCAGCTCCGGGACGATGAAGCTGACGTTCAGGCCGAGACCGCCACCGAGGGCCTGCCGCAGGTAGCTCTGCACGTAGTCATTGCCGTACTGCGGAGTTCCTTTCTGGTACGACCCACCGCGGCTGGTCACGACCACGGCCGGCTTGCCCGCGAGCGAGGGATGCTCGGTCATCGCGGTGCGGCCCACGACAAAGACATGGTCGATCCAGGCCTTCAGCGTCGAGGGAATGGAGTAGTTGTACATCGGGGCGCCGAGAAGGATCACATCCGCCGCCTCGGCCTCCTCGACCAGCCGGGCGCGCAGGGCGAAGGCGTCCCTCTGCTCCGGGGACCGGTCGGCGGGGGCGACATACCCGGCGTAGTAGGCGTCGGCCCGCAGGTGGGGCACGGGGTCTGCGTCGAGATCCCGGTGGATCACGGTGCCGTGAGGATGCCGGCTCTCCCATACCTCGCGGAAGGCGGTGGTCACAGCGCGGGAGTGCGAGTTCTCACCGTTGAGGGAGGTGTCGATGTGCAGCAGCGTGGCCATGCCGGTTCTCCTGGACGTCGGACGAAGGGCTGCCGTTGCGCGGCCGCCCCGTGATGCCCAACAGCCTGCTTCCTCAAGCATGGTTGAGGTCCAGAACCTGTGATCCACATCACCGGCCCTCCGGAGTCGGCGAGTGCGCCTGCTCGGGCCGTGCCGATCTCGTCGCCCTCGTGCACATCCCGTAGATCGTCGCGGGACGGCCGAGCCGCCAAGGTTGTCCGGGATGGAGATGTCCTCGTACGGGGTAGGCGAGCGGGACGACGCGGGGTGGTCCGGCGCGCTGCTTGAGGGAGGTCAACGTATGCGATTCGACGACGATGCTGCTCTGGACACGTCCGAGGTCGAGGACGGGCGGGGAGGTGCGCTGGGCGGGATCCCGGGCGGCGGGAAGACCATCGGCGGGGGGCTGGTCGGGCTCGTGGTACTGGTCGCGTCCGTGCTCTTGGGCGTCGACCCCGGCATGTTCAGTTCGGGCAGCAGCGACACGGCCTCGTCCGGCGAGTCGGCCGCGGACCTCGCGGCGGACTGCCGGACCGGTGCCGACGCCAACCGCAAGGAGCAGTGCCGGATCGTCGCCGTGGTCGACAGCGTGCAGGCGTTCTGGAAGCAGACGGAGACAGCCGCCGGCAAGCCCTACCAGCAGGCCCCCACGTTCCTGTTCAGCGGCAGTGTGAACACCGGCTGCGGGAACGCGACTTCCGACGTCGGCCCCTTCTACTGCTCAGCCGATGACAAGGTCTACCTCGACCTCGGCTTCTTCAACGACCTGAGCAGCAAGTTCGGCGCCAAGGGCGGTCCGTTCGCCGAGGCCTACGTCATCGCGCACGAATACGGCCACCACTTCCAGGACCTCAGCGGAACGATCTCCCGCGGCAGCGGAGAAGGCCAGAACAGCGGCTCGGTGAAACTCGAGTTGCAGGCGGACTGCTACGCCGGAGTGTGGGCCCACCACGCCACCACCACCCCCGACCCCAAGAGCGGTAGGCCACTGATCACCGAGCTGACGAAGGACGACATCAACCGCGGGCTGGACGCGGCCGCCGCCGTAGGAGACGACCGTATCCAGCAGCGCTACCAGGGCAAGGTCACTCCGGACACCTGGACCCACGGCTCCGCGAGCCAGCGCCAGCAATGGTTCTCCACCGGCTACCGCTCCGGCCGCGTCGCCAACTGCAACACGTTCAGCTGACCGTACTGAGAAGCACGGTGGGCGGATGGGAGAGGCGGCCCGGGGGCCCTCGGGGTGGTCAGCCTCACTGTGGGCAGGTACACCGCAGCCCACCCCAGCCGTCCACCACCGAGGGCCCCCTATGCCCCGCCGGCCGAACGAGCCCTTCCTGATCACTTGGCGGGAACTGCTGCCCCTCCGTTGCTGCGCCGCTGCCCGGTACGGCTGCCGTGCCAGTCCAGGACCAATGCGGTGGCATCGTCGGCCAGTGATCCCCGGCACGCGGTGAGGACCGCCGCTGTCAGGGCCCGGACCACTTCGCGCGGATGCTGGTCGCGGGTGTCGCTGATGAGGGCGGGCAGGTCCACGGCGGCCGCGCCACGTTCCCGCATGCCGTCGGTGAGCAGCACCAGGCGGTCGCCCGGCTCCAGCCGCAGCCGCTGCACCTCGTAGCTGACGGGGGCGGGCACGCCGAAGGGCAGGTTGACCCTGAGGGGCAGTTCCTCCACCCGGCCTTCGCGCAGCCGCAGGGGCCAGGGGTGGCCGGCGTTGATCAGCTCGCCGGCCCCGGTGTCCAGTGCGATGCGTAGCAGTTGGCCGGTGGTCATGCCGCGGCCGTGGCGGGTGAGTGCCTGGTGTGCGGCGTCGGCCTGCTCGACGATGCTCTGCCCGGCGCGGCGGGCGCCGCGCAGGGCGTTCACGGTGAGCGTGGCCAGCAGCGCGGAGGCGGTGTCGTGGCCCATCGCGTCGGTGATCGACAGGTGGAGGGTGTCCTGGTCGAGGGCGTAGTCGTAGGTGTCGCCGCCGATGTCGTCGGCCGGGGCGAGGCTGCCGGCCAGGGTGAAGTGCGCTCCCTCGCAGCAGGACGCCGAGGGCAGCAGCTGGTGCTGGATCTCCGCGGCCAGACTCATCGTGGTGGTGCGCCGACCCCAGTGATAGAGGTCGGTGAAGCGGCGGTCGGTGACCACGATGTAGGCCAGCGCGTGCGCGGCCTGTCCCACCGCCTCGCGCACCGCGTCGTCCGCGTGCGGCACGAGCAGGTCCAGTACGCCGATGCAGTCACCGCGGTTCGTCACCGGCGCCACCAGCCGACAACCGTCTTCCCCGTCGGCTTCCTGGTGCAGCCGCTGGGAGCGCAGCACACGCTCGTAGACGCTGCCCGCCAGATCGATGCGCTGCGCCTCGCCCCGCGCCTGCCCGGCCGTGCCGGCCCTCGGCAGGCGGACGGCCTCCCGCCCGACCATGTCAACGAACCAGAGCGACACCTCCGAAGCGGAGAACCGCTTCTCCAGGTTCCGGGCGACCACGTCCACCGACTCCACCGGCGCGGCGTCCTCCGCCGCACCCAACACCTCGTCCAGGCCCAAGCCGACATCCTCGGCCACAGCCACCTCCCAATCCACCCGGTCCACTCCATCCGCCTTCCCCGGCAATAGGGAAACCGGATGCGTGAGATTCGAGCAGTTGAGAAGGGAGCGGCCGGTCGTCCAATCGGCGTAGGCCTGAACGTCCGACCGGGCGCGTACCTGTGGGCGTTGATCACCAGCTCACCGATCACCAACTGAGTCGGATCCATGGCACACTGCGACACCGGCAGATGCTGATCGGCCCGGACGCAAGCGAGGAAGTCGGCGGTCAAGTGGCCGCCCCGAACAGCGGCGCCGCTGACGTGGTTTCGCTATCGATGCGCCGTGTCGCGCGCTACGCGATCAGGCTCCTCGTCCTTCCGGCCGAGCAGGGCCTCACAGGCCGCGTCCGCGGTGTCGAATATCCGGCAGGTCATACCGACCCCGGTCAGGTCGAGCACACGTCGTACCACTTCGCTGGGCGCGGCCAGAGATACGGATCCGTCGACGTTCCGCATCTCGTTGACGGTCCGCACGATGACACGCAGCCCGGAGGAGTCCATGAACGGCACGTTCGCCAGGTCCAGCACCAGGTGACGTCGTCCGTGCACCACCTGGCCGGCCAACTGGTGCTGAAGGACGAGGCCGATGTCGGCGTCGAGCTCTCCACTCACGGTGATGATCGCGGCGTCGGAGCTGATCACGGCCACCTCGACACCCAGACCTGCTGGTTCGCTCACAAGTTCTCCTCAGACGGGCCTTACACGGCAGCAGCCCAACTACCCCGTCCGGCGACGTTCATTTCCCGCCGGGCTCGGCCGCGCGGTGATCTCGAACACTCGGCGCCGAGCCGGCCGGGCGCGCTCAGCGTGGACTCCTTCCTCGCGTTTCGAGGCTTCGACGCCCCCTCGCGGGGCCCGGTGCTCGCGGTGTTCAGCGGTCGGTTGCCGCGCTGCGGGAGGTGTTCGGTGGCCGCCGCGCCGCGACCGCGTCACTCCTCGGTGGGCAGCCAGGTGCCGTGCAGGCCGAGCGGGACGCGGACCGGGATGCGGACGCGGGCGACCGGCCCTTGAGCGAAATCCTCCGCCGGCAGGACGAGGAACCAACTGGTGCTGTCGGTCCGGTCTGTGGCGAAGGTCAGCCAGTAGCCGCGCTCGCCGCCGCGCGTGCCCGGCACCGGCGCGAAGACGGGCTCGCCGACGGACAGGGCGCCGGCGTTCCAGGATTGCGCGGCGACTCCGGTGCCGCGGATGTCGTACCGGCGCAGCGCGTCGTACTCGCCGGGCAGCAGACCGCCGACGCGACCGCTGTCCGCGGCGACCGCGAGCCGCTGATGGGGGCCGGTCAGGAGGCGGTCGTCGATGCGGGGCAACTCCACCCGTGCGTCATCCAGGCGTGTGCGTGCCACGGTGCCGGCGGCCGGGTCGATGACGGCCCGCGTCAGTCCGTGGTGCCCGCTCTCCCGGGGCCTGCCGTCAGGGGGGCCCGGGCCGAGGGTGAGGGCCGGCCACTGCACATAGTCGAGGATCACGCGTCCGTCGTCGGGGTCTTCGTAGGCGTTGACCGTGTGCCACAGCCAGAACGCCTCGTCGTCGGCCCAGCCGACGGGACCGCCGTCGCGGGGGATCAGCGCGATGCGCGTGCCGCGCTCCGGGCGCCACGCGACGAAGGAGCCGCCGCTCATGGCCGCCTCGATGTCGAAGAAGGCCGGGGCCAGCACCAGGACGACATGGCGGCGGGTGAGGGCCATGTCGTGGATCATCTGCGGTTCCGCGATGCCCTCGACGGCGGTGGGGCCCTGCCGGACGACGCCGTCCGGGCCGATCACCGCCCACGTCAGGTACGGCGCCTCCAGGCCGTAGCAGAAGACGGCCATCTCACCGGTCACGGGATCGATCTTGGGGTGGGCGGTGATGCCGGCCGGCAGTTGCCCGTCGAAGGTCTCCTTGCCGAGGGTGTCGAGCCCGGGGCTCATCCGGAACGGGCAGTCGGACTCGGCGAGGGCGAGCAGGCGGCCGGCGTGCTGGACGACGTTGATGTCGGGCAGCGGCTTGAAGGTGTGCGCGAGCACGTCGCCGACCTCTTCCGCGCCGGGCAGAATCATGGATTGCAGACCGCCCCACAGTGCCCGCCCGGCGCTTTCCTCGGCGATCATCGAGGGGGTGCGGACGAAGCGGTTGCGGTAGCGGGCACGCCGGGCCGACAGCCAGACGCCGTGGATCATGCCGTCGCCGTCCAGCGGATACAGATAGCTGCCGATCGGGGTGAAGCGCGGGTTGGGGCCGTTGCGCAGGTACACGCCGTCCAGCTCGTCCGGCAGCTCCCCGGTGACCTCCAGGTCCACCGCGTCGACTTCCTCCGTGACCGGGGCGAAGCGTCCGGTGAGGTGGGCTACGCGCGTCGGATCGAAGGCGGCGGCAGGCGTCATGGGATCCTCCCCAGACGGAGTGCAGGCACCTGATCAGTCAAATACCGGTCCTGGCCCCCTGCCACTCGGGCCGACCCCGGACGCAGCAGCGAACGCGCGGTCACGGCGCGCGTCCGGGTCCCGCAACGCAGCCGAGGCATTGGGCCCTCGACCTCGCCGCCGCCACCTGGTCCTCCCGCGGCGGAGGCCACCCGCGCGTCCCGAGGAGCCACGAGGAAAGCGGCGAGTCAGAAAGCGGCGAGTCATCAGCCCTCCCCCGGCTACCGGGACTCCCCATGGCCGGCTTCGTCTAGTCGTCCTCGATGGGGCGCAGGGCGCCGGGGTCACCGAACACGATCATGGTGTCGCCGGCCTGTACGGCGGTCTCGGGATCAGGGTGGGGCTCCAGCGAGCCGTCGGCGCGGCGGATCAGCAGGGGCAGCGCTCCCCCGCAGGCCTGGCGCAGGGGCCGGCCCACCAGGCGTGAGCCGGCATCGACGCGGATCTCCTCGATCCGGACGTCGGAGCTGCCGGCCCGGGTGAACTCCAGGAAGTCCACCACGTGCGGGCGGACCGCCAGCAGAGCCATCCGCCGGCCGCTGGTGATGTACGGAGAGACCACGCTGCTGGCGCCGGCATGGGTGAGGCGTTCGGCCGACGCCGCCTCCGAGGCGCGCGAGACGATGGCCAGGGAGGGATTGAGGGAGTGGGCGATCAGGGTGATGTAGACGTTCTCGGCGTCCGAGTCCACCGCGCAGACCAGACCACGTGCATGGTCGATGCCCGCGCGGCGCAGCACCTGCTCGGAGGCGGCGTTGCCGATCAGGTAGGGCACACGCTCACGCTGCAACTGCTCTTCCAGGTCGGCCTTGTTCTCGATCATGACGAAGGGGACGCCCTCGGCCTGGAACTCGCGGGCCACGGCCTGGCCGACCCGCCCGTAGGCGCAGACGATGAAGTGGTCGCGCAGCGCGTCGATGCGATGCTGCATGCGTCGCTTCCTTCCCGCAGGCCCGAACCGTCCTTCCACCAGCGCCGTCCCGATCAGCCCCAGGACCGCGACGAAGACCGCGACACCCACCACCGCCAGGGCGGCGGTGAAGAGCTTGCCGGCCTCGGTGAGCCGGTCGGCGCCGGAGAACCCTTCCGTGGTCAGCGTCATCACCGTCATGTAGACGGCGTCCGGCAGTGGGAACCCCAGCAGCGAGAACCCGCCGATGCCGGATGCGAGCAGGGCCAGGAGGGCGAACGCCGCCAGGAGTACCCGCCGCCCCGTACCGCGTGACGGCCACACAGCACCTCCTGCCCCTCGCCTTGTCTTCAGTGTCCTCACCGGGCATCGGGGAGCAACACGGAGCGGCGCCCTGAGGACGGGCGGGGTACGCCGAACGTGCGGTGCTTGCACGCCGTGAGGGCCGCACGCCGTGGGGGCGAAGGGGATGCGCCACCGGTGCGCGGCGCCTCAGTGCAGGATGCTGACGGCTCGGGCGATCACCAGGAGCGAGGTCAGGAGCGCGGAGATGCTCTGGATGCCCATCATGGCCTTGGCCCGGATCGACAGCGGCATCGTGTCGGTCGGGCTGAAGGCGGTGGAGTTGGTGGTGGACACGTACAGGTAGTCCATCAGTGTGGGGACCCAGTCCGAGGTGGCACTGGCGCCGTCGGCGACTTCCTGGACGGCGTCGTCGTTCTCATCCTGGGAGAAGCGGAAGTCGGCCAGGGGCAGGGCGGAGCGGGGTGCCTGGGTGCGGCTGACCGGGCCGCCCCTGTCCAGCTCCCAGTACGCCAGCCCGAAGACGATGATGTTGGTGAGCCACACCTGCAGTGCGGCCACCAGCAGGGACCGGCCGTCCTTCACCCCCGCGTAGAGCAGTTCATGGATGAGGATGGCCAGCGCCACGAGATTGCTGACCGCGATGACGCCCACGAGCGTCAGCGACAGCACGCGGAACGTCTTCGTCTGCCGGGTCAGCCGTTTCGGATTGATCGCGATGAGCGGGATGAGCAGCAGGCATTCCAGGGCGGGCAGCACGTAGCGAGCGATCAGCAGCTGTTGCGGCAGCACCAGGTACAGGGCGATCGCGATGAGGGTGGCGACCACCGCCGGAAGCCGTGCCTCTCCCCTGCGCTCATGCCTCGGATGCCTGGTACTCGCCTGTGCCCGCGTACGCGCCATATCCGCCCGCTCTTCCGCTCGTTGCCACAGACAGTGCGCGGCGCCTGGCGTCCCTGTGCGATGCCCGCCGCCGCGCACCTTCAGCATGTACCCCGATGCCCGCTACCAGTGCCCGCGGCTTTGCGGTCCGGGTGGAAGTGCTGCCGGGCGTGAGCGGTCCGGTCGCGGACAGACCTGTGGCCCGGACCTCAAGGCCGGGCCACAGTCACAGCCATGATCGTGAAGGGCGGTCGCCTACGCGGCGAAAGGCGATGCAGGGCTTCAGCCGAACGATCGTCCCTGCATGCGATGGGTGAGGCCCGGGGACACTGTCCCCTCCACGATCACGACATGCACAACCGCGCCGGACCGCGCGACATTCCCGTGCGCTCCCGACGGGCCCTCGCCGCCGGCGCTGCCGGCCCGGCGCCGGCTCGGTGCTCTCCTGGTCGCGCTCAGTCCTCGGCGACGCGGATGATCGTGCGGCCGGGGACGCGCTGCTTGGTGGTGAGGGCGTCGACCGCTTCGGCGAGCGGCCGGACCGCTCCGACCCGCACCCGCAGCCGGCCGTCCCGCAGACGCTGGGCGAGGTCGCCGAGGCGGTCGCGGTCGGGTTCCACGACGAAGAAGAGGGCCCGACCGTCGTCCGGGCGCACGGTGGGCGGATGGGCGATGGTGACGAGCGTGCCGCCGGCGCGTACCAGGGCGGCGGAGCGGTCGAGGATCTCGCCTCCGATCACGTCGAAGACGACGTCGACCTGACCGGCCTCCTCCCACCGGTCGGCCCCCAGGTCGAGGAACGCGTGAGCGCCCAGGTCGAGCACGGTGTCCCGGTCGGCGGAGCGGCCGGTGCCGACGACACGGGCTCCCGCTTCATGGGCGAGCTGGACTGCGATCGAGCCTACTCCGCCCGCGGCGCCGTGGATCAGGACGGTCTGGCCGGCGGTGAGCCGGGCGTGGTCGAACAGGGCCTGCCAGGCGGTCAGGCCGGAGACGGGCAGTGCTGCCGCCAGTGTGTGGTCTATGTCGGCAGGCAGCGGCGCGAGGTTCCGGGCCTCCACGGCGACGTACTCGGCGAGCGCGCCGTCGCGGGTCCAGTCGGTCAGTCCGAACACGCGCTGACCGATGGTGAGGCCGGTCGTCCCGTACCCGAGTTCCGTCACCACCCCCGAGACCTCGTGGCCCGGCACGCTGGGGGTGCGGTCGCGGCCGGCGCGGTCGGTCCAGGTCGCGGGCCAGTCGAGCTCCCCGCGGGTGAAGCCGGCGGCGTGCACCCGCAGAACGACGTCGTTCTCGGCGGCGTGGGGAGGGGCCAGGTCCTCGAGGATCAGCCCCGTGATTCCTGCCTGGCGGTCCCGGACGGTTATGGCGCGCACGAGCGCTCCTTTCTTGCTGAGGTGTCTTCTTCTACGTCCGCGGGCGAATTCGAATTCATACGGAGGGCGAAATCCTGATGCGTTTCGTGGAGAGGAGGGGAAGCGTTCGCATCAGCGTGATCACGGCGAACGCCGGCACGCGTTCGCGTCAGCGCGGCCACGGAGAGTCCATGATCCGCTGCACCATCGACGTACGGTGGAAATCGGGAACGAAGTGCTCCAAGACGTCCGCATTGACGGTCCCGTAGGTGGTGTCCGGCCGGTCCCTGAGGCCGTCGACGAACGCCTGCAGGAATTCCTTTTTGAAGTCACCGCGCGGATGAGCGGCGACGATCTCGTCCAGCCGGTCGCTCTCCAGGCCGTCCAGCCCCCAGCCGACCGCGTCGGTCAGCACGCCGTAGTTCGTGGCGGCAACCTCGGGCTCCATGCGGCCGGGGATCCCGGGTGAGGTGTGCAGGGCGATGGCCCGCCACACCACGTCGGCCGCGTCCTCCGAGAATCCGCGGTCGAGCAGGAATGTCCGTGCGTGGTCGGCGCCGTCGAGTTCGAAACGCTGCTGCGTTGCGGAGAAGGGAAGCACAAGGCCCACGTCGTGGAACATCGCCGAGATGTAGAGCAGCTCCGGATCGGGTCGCAGATCGAACGCGGGGGCGTGGAGTGCGGCGAAGAGGAATACACGCCGGGAGTGGTGGAAGATCAGCGGGCTGGTCCTGTCCCGAACGAATTGCGTGGCCTGTGCGACGGCCGACGTCTCGGGTATTTCCACGCCTGCGATGATGTCCGTCATGGTGACCGTGTTCTCCGATGCGATCTGTTACGAGTGGACCGTGTGTCCGTCCTCCACGGTGCCGACCGCACGGCCCATGGCGCCGCCTCGGTCGGGCCATGAACCACTCGAATCCAGTCATCTCAGGATGGGCCAGTGAGCCCGGGCCCGCATCGGGTGACGATCCTCGTCCACGACGGCGTGAAACTGCTGGACGTCGCCGGTCCAGCCGAGGTCTTCGGGGAGGCGAACCTGCTCGGCGCCGACTACCGGATCGCCCTTGTGTCACCGAAGGGCACCGAGGTCACCACATCGATGGGACTGCGGATCGCCGTGGAAGGCAGTGCCGCCGCACAGCCGGACCCCGACACGTTCCTGATGCCGGGCGGTGACGTCCACCCCAGGACCCCCGTCCCTCGTGAGCTGGCCGAAGCGGCGAGGAACCTCGCGGCCCGGGCCGGCCGGATCACCTCCGTGTGCTCCGGCGCCTTCGTGCTCGGCGCATCGGGTCTCCTGGACGGCAAACGGGCGACCATCCACTGGAAGATCGCGGCCGAGCTCACCGCCCGGCACCCGAGGACACATGTCGAGCCCGACGCCATCTATGTGCGCGACGGCAACACGTACACGTCGGCGGGTGTCTCCGCGGGCATCGACCTGGCGCTCGCTCTCGTCGAGGAGGACCACGGCCCCGACATCAGCCGGGAGGTGGCCCGCTCCCTGGTGGTCTATCTGCAACGCGCGGGCGGGCAGTCGCAGTTCTCCGCACCGCTGCAGGGCCCGCCGCCCCGCTCCCCCGCTCTGCGCCGGGTCGTCGACCTCGTCACCGCGGATCCCGCCGGCGACTACTCCCTGGCCGGACTCGCCCGGCGGCTCAACGTCAGCACACGGCACCTCACCAGGCTGTTCCGTGAGGAGTTGGGCACCACGCCCGCCCGGTACGTCGAGTCGATCCGTTTCGGTATCGCGAAGTCGCTGCTCGATCAGGGACACACCGCGACACAGACGGCGGCCATGTCCGGGTTCCCGAGCTACGAGAGCCTCCGCCGCGTGTTCACGCGGGAGCTGGCCATCAGCCCGGCCGCCTACCAGCGCCGGTTCGCCACCGCCCGGCGCGAGCCGTCCGAGGGGTGAAACCGAGCGCGGCGGGGGGATCCCCAGGGCAGGGCACCCGTCGATCGCGTCGCAGTGTGTCGCAGTGAAGTCCCTAGGTTGCTCCGGCAGGGCAGAAGGCGGCCCACGACCCTTGCGTGGTCCCGTGTGATTCGGTCAGGACGTGGGCGCGTCCGGCTTCGGCTTCCGTCGCACGTCGACCACCTTCACGTCGTCGGTCTCCGGAGCACCGAACGCTTCGACGATCACCCCGCTGCTGGTACCGGTGATCTCCAATGCCAGGTTGCCGCCCATGAAGCGCAGGTCGAGCCTGGCCCGCGGCGCACCCGCATGGTTCGGCATCCGGTGAATGCGCGACGCCGGATAGTCCAGGCTCATGAGCCTCTCGCGCATCGCCTCATAGCTGACCGTCCTCGTAGCCCTGAAAGCCTCGCTGATGCGCTCCGCGTGCTCCCTGCCGCTGCACTTCTCGATGCCGGTCAGCGGCACTTCCTTGAGCGACTCGGGCTCGGCGGGGGACGGCGTCGACTCGGGCGGCCGGGGAGCATCCGAAGGGAGGGGAACGGGTATGTCGCCGTCGGCGTTCGGGTCACCCGGCGGGGTCTCGCTCGGCCCGTATCTCTGTGTGGGCCCTTCCTCCTCGCCGGGCAGGTCCTCTGGCTTGGGCACGGCACCACCGCCCTTGTCGTTCGGGCGGTCCGGGGCGCAGCCCAGCGTGATGCGGGTGATCAGCTGAAGGAACCGCATTTGCGGATCGTCGTGCCGGGTGCCCTGGGTGGTTGCCGCCGAGACCGCACTGCCTGCGGAGGTCTGATCCGTGGCGGTCTTCTGAGTGCCGCAGCCGGACAACACCAAGCAGCCGAGCGCGGCCACCAGAACGGGCTTCGAGAGGGATGTCGATCGCATGTACGCAACATGCCGGAAGCTGATCACCCCCACATGAGCGCTCGTACTCACCTTCACCCGAGTAACGCCCAGGATCGGCTGCCTCCCGTGCTCACGAACCTCGACTGTGGTGCGACCGAGGATGCGGCGATCGCCCGGCCCCGTGTCATCACGTGCCGGCGGCTAGGCAGTGGTCTCAGTCGCCGAGCAGGGCGCCGGCGCCCTCGGGGACGAACCGCTTCAGCGCCTCGTCGATGCGGCCCAAGGTGTCCGGGTGCAGGTGCACTCGAGCCGCAGCCAGATTCTCGGCGATGTGGGCCGGGGTCCGGCTGCCGGGCAGGGGAACGACATGCTCGTCCTGGTGGAGCAGCCAGGCCAGGGCCAGCTGGGCGGGGGTGAGTCCGAGGTCGGCGGCGATGCCGCGCAGTGGGGCGTAGCGGTCGTAGTTCGTCTTGAGGTTGGCCGAGTCGAAGCGCGGGAGGTTGCGGCGGAAGTCGTCCTCGGCAACGTTCTGGACGGTTCCGGTGAGGAAGCCGCCGCCGAGTGGGCTCCAGGCGGCGATGCCGACGCCGAGTTCGCGGGCGGTTGCGTGCAGGTCCGGGTCGATGGGCTGCCACATCGACCACTGGACCTGGACGGCGGCGACGGGATGGACGGCGTGGGCCCTGCGCAGCTGGTCCGCGGTGACGTTGGACAGGCCGAGGTGGCGGACCAGCCCGTCGGAGATCAGGTCGGCGATGGCGCCGACGGTGTCCTCCAGTGGTACTTCCGGGTCGGGGAAGTGGGGGTAGTACAGGTCGATGGCGTCTGTGCCGAGGTTTCGCAGCGATTGCTCGGCGTAGCCCCGCACATGCTTCGGCTCGGCGTTGACGGCAAGCTCGCCGAAGGCGTAGGCGACCGGGAAGCGATGCGCCTGCGCGCCGTCGGGGATGCGGAATCCGAACTTGGTGGCGACTGTCACCTCCTCGCGTCGCCCGCGCAACGCCTGGCCGACGATCCGTTCGTTGTGGCCGTCGGGGCCGTAGCCGTCGGCGGTGTCGATCAGCGTGGCGCCCTCGTCGAGGGCGGCGTGCAGGGCGGCGACCGCGCGGCGGTCGTCGATCTCCCCGTACATGCCGGGTGACAGGACCATCGCGCCGAATCCGATCGCGGAGGTTTCCAGGCTCGCGAGGTGGCGTGTGGGCAACGTGGTCATGGGGTCTCTCCTGTGGAGTGGATTCGCCGGCCGGGAGCTCGGCCGTACTCCAGGATCCGGCGCTGCCGGCCGGCACGTCCAAGACCCTCGGCTATAACCATTGGCTATGGATGTCCACCTGCGCGACCTCAGGTATTTCGTCACCGTGGCCGAGGAACTGCACTTCACCCGGGCGGCGGAACGGCTCTATGTCTCCCAGCCGGCGCTGTCGAAGCAGATCCGGGTGCTGGAGCGACAGCTGGGCTTCCAGCTGTTCGACCGGCGCCCCACCCAGTTGGCACTCACCGCCCAGGGGGAGGCGTTGCTTCCTCGGGCCCGGGAGTTGTTGGCGGCCTGGCGGGACGCGCTGAGGACGGCACGGACGGCCGGGCCCGCTGTCGTACTCACGGTGGGGATGCAGACGGCTGTCGGCCGGGACGTGCAGCGCGATGTGCTCAGCGGCTTCCGGGAGCGCGGCTGGCAGATCACGCTGCGGCTGGTGGCTTGGGAGGACCCGAGTGCGGGTCTGGCCGACGGCGGTTCCGATCTGGCGTTCGTCTGGCTGCCGCTGCCTGGCAGGGACTTCGCGACCCGGACCCTGGCACGGGAGCGCCTCTGGGTGGCGTTGCCCGCCGGCCATCGCCTGGCTGACCAGCCAGAAGTCGACTTCGCCGAGCTCGCCGACGAGCCGTTCGTCGCCCTCCCCCGCAGTGCGGGTCCACTGCGGGACTTCTGGCTGGCGACCGCGGCCCGCGCCGGCCGAGAGCCGCGGATCGGCGCGGAGGCCGGAAGCTCCGACGAGGTCTTCGAAGCGGTGGTCTCCGGACAGGGCGTGGTGCTGATCGCAGAGGGCAATGTCGGCCTGTACCAGCGCCCCGACCTCGTGTACCGGCCGGTGCGGGGACTGCCCGAGGCCGAGCTGGCCATCGCCTGGCGCGCCGACGACCACCGGCCGCAGGTGACGGAACTGGTTGCCGCCCTGACCAGACACGGCCGCTCGGCGTCGAACAGTTGAGGAAGCGGCCGCGTGCCGAGCTTGCCGGACGGTCCGCGCTGATCAGCGCAGCACGTGGTTGCATTTCGAACGGCCCGTGCAGCACCCGCACTGCGGAGCGGCGCGTTCCCGCAGGGAGTGGCGGGTGGAAGGCTTGGGGCATGGCTTTGCGACCGTGGCGGGACGCCCGCCTGTCCTGGTGGCCGGGTCACGCGCCCGCGCTGATGGTGATCCCTCTGGGGCTGATCGTCACGGTGTGCGTCGTGGATGTGCTCGCTCCGCCGCACATCCATCTCGGGCCCCTGCTGGTGGCGGCGCCGGCGATCACGGTGGCGTTCGCCGGGGCCCGCGTGACGGCGCTGATGGGAGCGCTCGCGGTGGCGGCCCAGGTCGTCATCGGTGTGCTGAGAGGGGTCCTGTCCACCGCCAACATCCAGGCGCAGATCATCGCTCTGATGGTCGTCTCCGCCGTCTGTGTCGGCATCTGCGTGGTGCGGGACCGGCGTGAGCGCCAGTTGCACCAGGTGCGGTCCGTCGCCGAGGCGGCGCAGAGCGTCCTTCTGCAGCCCCTGCCCGCCCGCACCGGCCCGCTCCGGATCGCCAGCCTGTACATGCCCGCCGAGGAAGAGGCCGATCTCGGCGGAGACCTGTACGCGGCTGCGCGGACCGATCACCACAGCACCCGGCTCCTCATCGGCGATGTGCGCGGCAACGGCCTGTCCGCGATCAACAACGCCGCCCTGCTGCTGGGCGCGTTCCGGGCAGCCGCCCATCGGCAGGCCACCCTGCCCCGTCTCGCGGTCCACCTGGACGCGGCGTTCCGCTGGGACACCCGTCAGTGGCGTGCACCGGAGGCGCAGGACACCGACGAGGACTTCGCCACCGCGATTCTGCTCGACATCCCCGACCACGAGCCGGTCGTCCACCTCATCAGCTGCGGCCACCCGCCACCGCTCCTCCTGCGAGGGACTCGGGTCACCCCTCTCGTGCCCGACGCGAGCCATCTCCCGATCGGATTCGGCGGTCCCTTCGGCTTCACCGCCTACGAGATCCAGACGTTCCCGTTCGCGGCGGGCGACCTGCTGATCCTCTACACGGACGGCGTCATCGAAGCGCGCGATGCCGGCGGCCGCTTCTACCCGTTGACCGAACGAACGTCCCAGTGGGCGAAGGACGACCCCGACGAACTCCTGCACGCGCTCCACGACGACCTGCTGGCCCACGTCCACGGGCACCTCGACGACGACGCCGCCGTGGTCGCGATCCGCCGTCTGTCCGTCTGAAGGAGACGCGTTGCCGGCCGGCACCGGCTGCTGAGTGCGCGCTCCGCTGTCGCCGGGCCGGTCGCGCATGGCTCACCGGCAGCCGTCATCGGTCTTGAGGCGGGCGCGGTGAGCGGGTCCTGTGACACGGCAAGGGTCGGGCCTGGGTGGACGCCGCAGGTCTAGGCTTCAGCGGCTTCGACCTCTTGCTTGATCCCGTTCAGGGCCTCCCGGATGCCATGATCAATGTGCTCGCCCTCCGCGTGCTCGGTGTGCAGTTCCACGGTCAGGCGGGATGTGCCGGCGTCCTCACCGTCGTCGACGTGCAGCCGGCCGTGGTAGTCATGGGGGCCGGGCGCGCCCCATTCCAGGCTCTTGCCGTCCTCGAGGACACGCAGCCATGCCTCGCTGGTCACGTCCTGTTCCGGGGCGTCGGGGGGATCGATGTGCGCGGTGACGGTCACCTTGTCGCCGTTGTGAGGGCGCGCCGAGGTCAGCCGGGGCATGTAGGAGGGCAGGTGCTGCACGTCGGACAGGTAGGCGAAGAGCCTGTCAGGCGGGACGTGCACCGTGATGCTGTCGCTGTAGTCACCCATAGCCCACCATGTCCCCGGGGGCGGGCCGTTCCGAAACGGGGAACGCGTCCCGTCGCCCGGTTCGCGCAGTGACTGTCGACTGCCGTCCGTCCGTCCGGGCATGGTCATCGCGCCCTGGCAGCCCGGTGACGCGGGTGCCTAGCGCGGTTCGTGGGCTGCCGCCCGGCAGGCGCCGTTCGCGGCGCCGCCCGCCACTCCGGCCCCGGTCAGGCCGGCCACGCAGCTCTGCAAGTCTCCGACCACGCCACGGCTGCAGGCCGCTGTTACGGAGTCGGTGTCGGTGGCACCGGCCTGTGTGGCCATCTGCGCGCAGGCGGGGATGTCCGCCCGGGCCGCGGGGGCGACGAGGACCGCACCGCCGAGGGTAAGGGCCAGCGCTGTGAAGGCGCCGGCTGCACGGGTCGGACTGCGCATGAGAACCACCAGCTTTCCAGGCTGTTCACTCGGGACGGAAACGGGGCTCGACGCGAATCGACTGCCGGCACCCGGCAGGTACTCGCTCGCGTCCCGCTGGTCACGCGACTCTTGATGAGTGCGGGAGCCGGCTCGGAGCGGACACCGGCGGCCTGGCGCGACGCGCGTGGGGAGCGCGCGCCTTCCGCGTCGGTCGCGCGGCCCTTCGCCCAACCGGCCGGATTCACGCGGTCACGCCGCCCGGCGACGGTCGGTGAGCGGTGCTCCCCGCCCGCAGGCCGGGGAGATGGCCGCGCGCCGGATGAGACGCACCCGGACCGCCACTCGCTGCCTCCCCATCCAGCGTCGCATCCTCTTCCCCGTCCGTCCTGTGCAGCAGCGGCCCCGTCAGGGATGAGCGAGGGACGAGCGGGCGCAGCGCAGGAGCGGGCGCGCAGCGTCCCGGCGCTCCCGCCGGGACGGCCGACCCGAGTCCTCAGGGCTCCGTACGAGCGAGGTCGGTCCCCGCCTCGGCCTGACGCGGCGACAGGTCCTCGCGGAACGCGCCCGGCGTCACGTCCGTCCGCAGCCGGAAGAACTTGGTGAAGTCGCTGGCGTCGGTGAATCCGAGCCGGTCCGCGACCTCCTTGGCGGTGAGGCCGCTGTGCCACAGCAGCCGCTTCGCCTCGAGAAGGACCCGGTCGTCGACGTACTGCTTGGCGGTGCGGCCCGTCGCTGCGAGCGTCGCCCGGGTCAGGGTGCGCGGGTTGTAGCCGAGTGCCGCCGCGTAGTCCTCCACACGCCGGGTCACCGCGTGGTCCCGCTCGACGGCCGCGTGGAAGCGGCGGAACGTCTGCGACGCGGGCGCCGGCCGGGGCACCGGGCCGCGTGCCTGCGCGAGCCGCACCACCAGCACGGACAGCAGCGCACGCAGCACGTCGGCGTGGACCGACAGGGGCAGCGAGGCCATCGCCCGGTATTCGTAGGCGAGATGGTCGAGCGCCCGCTGCAGGCCCTCCACGGCCGGTCCGTCGGGTGTCGTCGGACGCTGCTCGTACGGCGGGTCCATGTGCGCCGCCGTCACCGTGGCCGGCGGCAGGAAGCCCGGCTGGAACAGCACCACCACCCCGTCCGCCGCCACCAGGTCGGGGCCGAACCGCTGCACCTGGCCCGGCCGGATCCACAGCCACGCTCCGGGGCGCAGCTCGTGCTCGACGAAGTCCACCCAGACGCGCAGCGGCCGTGCCCGAACACCGATCAGCTGGTGAAAAGCCGGCCGCAGCGGCGTGTAGGGGTCGTTGCCGTGACGGCGCGAGCGCTCGTACAGATCGGCGAGCTCCATCACCTCGACCCCGGCCGCGGCCCCCACGGTCGGGGTGTAGGCCAGGTCCCTGACGTCAGACTGTCCGTTTTTCCCCATCGCGAGTCCCGAGGATACCGCCACCCGCCTCTCACTGCTGTCTAGCGTCAAAGCACAGGTCAGCGACGTGGAGGAGTGATCCGGTGCGGTTGGTCGTGGGAATGACCGGGGCGACGGGAGCCCCGTTCGGTGTCCGGCTCCTGGAACAGCTGAGGGAGCTGCCGGACGTGGAGACACATCTGGTGCTGTCCCGGTGGGCGCGCGCCACCATCGAGCTGGAGACCGGGCGGTCCGCGGCCGACGTGGCCACGCTCGCCGACGTCACGCACCACCCCGACGACCAGGGAGCCACCATCTCCTCCGGGTCCTTCCGCACCGACGGCATGGTGATCGTGCCCTGTTCCATGAAGACTCTGGCCGGCATCGGGGCCGGGTACGCCGAAGGGCTCGTGGCCCGCGCCGCCGACGTCACCGTCAAGGAGCGCCGCAAGCTCGTCCTCGTTCCGCGGGAAACACCGCTGAGCGAGATCCACTTGCGGAACATGCTCCATCTGGCCCGCATGGGCGTGCAGTTGGTGCCGCCGATGCCCGCCTTCTACAACAACCCGCGCACCGTCGACGACATCGTCGACCACGTCGTGACCCGCATCCTCGACCAGTTCGACCTGCCGGCGCCGGCCGCCAAGCGCTGGGCCGGTATGCGCGCGGCCCGGACCGCCTCGGCGCCCCTCGGCTGACACCGCCTCAGATCATCCACCCCAGAAGGACTTCATCATGGCCCATGACGATCTGCGCAGCTTTCTCGACACCTTGGAGAAGGAGGGCCAACTGCTGCGCATCACCGACGAAGTACTGCCCGAACCCGATCTCGCGGCCGCGGCCAACGCCACCGGCCGCATCGGCGAGAACGCCCCCGCCCTCTTTTTCGACCGGGTCAAGGGCTTCACCGACGCCCGCATCGCCCTGAACGTCCACGGCTCGTGGGCCAACCACGCGCTCGCCCTCGGACTGCCGCGCAACACGCCGGTCAAGGAGCAGGTCGAGGAGTTCGCCCGCCGCTGGGACGCCTTCCCCGTCCCGCCGGAGCGCCGCGAGGACGCACCCTGGCGGGAGAACCACCAGGACGGCGACGACGTCGACCTCTTCTCCGTCCTCCCCCTTTTCCGCCTCAACGACGGCGACGGCGGCTTCTACCTGGACAAGGCCGCCGTCGTCTCACGCGACCCCGAGGATCCGGAGAACTTCGGCAAGCAGAACGTGGGCACGTACCGCATCCAGGTCATCGGGCGCGACCGGCTCGCCTTCCAGCCCGTCCCCATGCACGACGTCGCCCAGCACCTGCGTAAGGCCGAGGAGGTGGGCGAGGACCTGCCCATCGCCATCACCCTCGGCAACGACCCCGTGATGGCGATCGTCGCCGGGATGCCGATGGCGTACGACCAGAGCGAGTACGAGATGGCCGGTGCGCTGCGCGGTGCGCCCGCTCCGATCGCCACCGCGCCGCTCACCGGGTTCGACGTGCCGTGGGGCAGCGAAGTCGTCATCGAGGGCGTCATCGAGTCCCGCAAGCGCCAAATAGAGGGCCCGTTCGGGGAGTTCACGGGCCACTACTCGGGCGGGCGCCGCATGCCCGTCATCCGCGTGGACCGAGTCTCGTACCGCACGAATCCGGTTTTCGAGTCGCTGTATCTCGGCATGCCGTGGACGGAGTGCGACTACCTCGTCGGCCCCAACACCTGCGTGCCGCTCCTGAAGCAGCTGCGCGCGGAGTTCCCCGAGGTGCAGGCCGTGAACGCCATGTACACGCACGGCCTCATGGTGATCATCTCGACGAGGAAGCGGTACGGCGGCTTCGCCAAGGCCGTCGCCATGCGGGCCATGACGACACCGCACGGTCTCGGCTACGTGTCCCAGGTGATCCTCGTCGACGAGGACGTCGATCCGTTCAACCTGCCGCAGGTCATGTGGGCCATGTCCGCCAAGGTCAACCCCAAGGACGACGTCGTCGTCATCCCGAACCTGTCGGTCGTGGAACTCGCGCCCGCCGCCCAGCCCGCCGGTATCACCAGCAAGATGATCATCGACGCGACGACCCCGGTCGCCCCCGACCTCCGCGGCAACTTCTCCACGCCGGCCAAGGACCTGCCCGAGACCGCCGAGTGGGCTGCCCGCCTGCAGCGGCTCATCGCGGCCCGCCACTGACCCCCTCTCCCTCGATAGGACGACTTCCATGAACGAAAAGCCTGTTGATTGCCCCCGCTGCGCGTTCGAGACCGTCACCCGGCTCGCCACGTCACCCGTCCCCGGAGTATGGGATGTGCTCCAGTGCGGCCGCTGCCTGTACACCTGGCGAACCATCGAACCCGCCCGCCGCACCCGTCGCGATGCCTACCCGGACGCCTTCAAGCTGACCGAGGCCGACATCGACGACGCCATCGAAGTACCGGCCGTCCCACCACTGCGAAGCCACAGCTGACGATGCCGTGGCCGTCGCCTCGGGCAGTGCCGGGTTGCTCGCGGCGGCTCGTGCGAGGGAGCTGTCAGAGGCGTCGATCAAGATCCTCAGGGTCGAGAGGGCGAGGGCCGGGTTGGCGGCCGCGTGACGGCGTGTGACGGCCGGATCCGCCGCCATGCGGTGGAGCGGGGCGGCAGGACAGCCCGGGTGGCGGGCCACCGCGGCGCTTGCGGACAGTGATCACCAGCCTCCTGGTCTAGTCCCCGGCCGTCCACGGCCCCGGGCCCCGGCCCCGTCCCGCGACGGACCGCCCGTCTTCGCCTGGGCCGACAGGCTGCGCAGCGAGTTCGACGACGCGTTCCCCGACGAGGTTCCCCCCCTCGCAGCGAGGCGACGGAGCTGCGGCAGCCTGATGAACCTATGGCGCCCTGTCCGACCTTGTCCTTGAGGTCCGGGACACCCGCCTGAGCGTCTATGCCTTCGCCGAGGTGCTGCGATCCTGGAGGCTCTGAGACCGGGCCGCGGCCTCCCACCACGTCCGCCCGCGCCGACCGGCCATGCCCCACGCTCTCCCCGGAATTCGCCGCAGCCGCCTGACGACCACGCTGCGGGGCAGGGCGTGTGCCACAGGTTTCTCCGGTGGGCGGCACTGCTGAACCTTACGTAGATTTGAGAGCGAGCCATTGGCAGGGAATGGGTGTGGAACCCGACATCGACTACTCCGGGGTGTTCGCCGCCCTTCCGAGCCCGTGCCTGGTGCTCGGCACGGACCTGGTGATCGCCGATGCCAACGCGGCCTTCTGCGCGGTGACCGGACGCAGCCGTGGCGAGCTGGTCGGGCAGTATCTCTTCGACGCCTTCCCCAGCAATCCCGCCAGCCCGGAAGCCGACGGGGTGGCGACGCTGAAGGACTCACTGCACCGTGTCCTGTCCTCCCGCCAAACGGATCACATGGCGTTGCAGAAGTACGACATCCCGGTCGCCGGCAATCCCGAGGTCTTCAAGGAGCGGTGGTGGACCGCGATCAACGTGCCGGTCCTCGGCCCGGGCGGGGAGGTCGCCTGGATAGTCCACCGGTCCGAGGACATGACCGAGGTCGTCCGTGCCCGCCGCACGGCGGATCTGCCGTCGGTGAGTCCCGGCCGGGAAGCGGCCATGGAGGCCGAGCTGTACTCCCGGGCACGGCAGCTGCAGCGGCTGAACGAGGAACTGCGGCAAGCTCACGCCCGTGAAAGGCGCATCGCCGTCGCTCTCCAGGAAGCCATGCTTCACTCCCCCGACCTGGCCCGGCACCCGGATGTCGCCGTGCGCTACCTGCCCGCGACCGGATCACTGAACGTGTGCGGCGACTGGTACGACGCGGTGGACCTGCCCACGGACCGCTTCACGGTCACGGTCGGCGACGTGGTCGGCCACGGGCTGATGGCCGCCACCGTCATGGGCAGGCTCCGCAGCGCGCTGAGCGCCGCCACCCGCGCCGTTTACGGCCCTGCCCAGGCTCTTGAGGTTCTGGGGTTGTATGCGCGCTCCGTCGAGGGCGCGCTGGCCGCCACCGTCGCCCAAGTCCTGGTGGACTGTCACAGCCGCCTGCTGTTCTACAGCAGCGCCGGCCACCCCCCACCCGTTCTTCTGCATCCGGACGGGACCTGCACTCTGCTCGACCAGGCCACCGACCCCCCGCTGGGCGCCCGCCCCGAACACGTCCCCAGGCCACAGGCCACCGCGACCTACACTCCCGGCGACACTTTGATCCTTTACACCGACGGCCTGATCGAACGCCGCGGTGAGGACATCGACGCCGGGCTGTCCCGGCTGATCTCCACGCTC
This sequence comes from Streptomyces sp. NPDC003720, assembly GCF_042875075.1. Taxonomy (NCBI): domain Bacteria; kingdom Bacillati; phylum Actinomycetota; class Actinomycetes; order Kitasatosporales; family Streptomycetaceae; genus Streptomyces; species Streptomyces sp. NPDC003720. The sequence continues at coordinate 1,019,453 of NZ_JBIANZ010000001.1, read as the reverse complement.
GCCGCCTGCACCGCGTTCGGCGCGGAGCACCTCGCCGACGCCCTCCTCGCCCGCCTCGACGTCGCCGGCGGCGCCGACGACGACATCGCCTTGGTCGTCGTCCGCCTGGACGGGACGACCAAGCCGTCGGCGCCCTGAAAGGAAACCGTCGGCCGCTCGGGCGCAGCGGCCCCGCAGGCAGGAGGAGCAGGGTTCCACTGCTGGGCCTGCGGGGCCGTTGCATGTCTCACGTACCCTGCGATGCGCCCGATACGCCCGATCCCTCCCAACCGCCCGCGGGATGGCCGGTTACGCGAGTGGGGCCCGGCCGTATACGGCCGGGCCCCACTCACTTCCCGCGCACGGCGCGTTCCGCGCGCCAGGTGTATCTGTCGTCTACCAGCGGTACCAGCGGCCCTTGCGGCCGCCACTGTCCGCCGTACGGACGACGAAGCCCAGCAGCCATACGACGAGCACGATCACCGCGATCCACCACAGCGCCTTCAGCGCGAAACCCGCACCGAAGAGGATCAGGGCCAGCAGAAGAACCAGAAGCAGGGGAACCATCGTTATCAACCTCCTGGCCAACAGGTGCCCTTACCTCATGCCGACAAGCCCACAAAACAGGAGTTACTTTCGCAGAGGACGGGGCACATGCGCGGGCCCCGCACGCCAGACATGGTCCCCCAGCCCCGTCGGGGTCGGGTCGCGGCGGGCCGGGCACCGCGTTTCGGCTGCCCGACCAGACGCTCCCTCAGCTACAGGTACGGGCGGGTGATCAGCTCGATCGCGTGACCGGCGGGGTCCTTGAAGTACACCCCGCGACCGCCGTGCTCGCTGTTGATCTCGCCTGGGCGTCGCATCTGCGGATCGGCCCACTGCTCGATGCCGCGGTCACACAGCCGCCGATAGGCCCGGTCGAACAACTCGTCGTCGATCAGGAACGCGTAATGCTGCATCTGGATCTCCACCGGCGGCTCGGCGAACTGGAGCAGCACGCCGTCGGAGAGCTGGATGTTGGTGAACGGGCCCCAGGACGGCGCTTCGGGGACTTCCAACAGCTCACGGAAGAACCGAGCCGACTCGTTGCGATCTTCGGCCGCGATGATGGTGTGGTTGAACGTGACTGTCATTCAAACCTCGATGTGGTTCGACACGAAAACGGACTCGTAGTGCACGAGCGTCGGGAGGTCCGCGTGCCGAACCGAGGGGGTGCCTACCGCGCACCCGGTCATCGATCAGCCCTCCACCGGATAGCCAATCCGTGCGTGGCGTAGCGCCGGTCCGGTGTTCATGTCCGGTGACCCTACTCAGTCTCGCCGGCTGCGACAACAGCGAGGTACCCGTGACAGCCGACGGCACGAACCGGTCCGGGGCTCCGGCCGCCGGCGGTGGCCGGAGCCCCTGGACCGTACCGCCGGGTGCTTCACGCGTTCGGCGCGCGCCGCTGTCCGCGCAGTCCGGCCAGCGCGGTCAGCACGGCGTCGCTGGCCTTCCGGTCGCCCACGGTGAGCCGCAGGCCCTCGTTGGGGTAGTGGCGCACCTGGACGCCGGCGCCGGCGAGCGCCGCGGCGCCCTCGCCGACCGGATCGGGCGCCGCGAGCCAGACGGAGTTCGCGTGGCCGGCCGGTACCCGCCAGCCGATGGACACGAGCTCGTCGCGGAGCCGCTCGCGTTCGGCGACGACGGTGTCCACGCGCCGGCGCAGCTCGCTCTCGGCCCGCAGCGAGGCCTTCACCGCGGCCGCTGCCACCGCGTTGATCCCGAAGGGCAGCTGCTGCCCGCGGATCCGCTCCACCAGGGCCGGGGCGCCCAACCCGTAGCCGATCCGCAGTGCCGCGAGACCGTAGGCCTTGGAGAACGTGCGCAGCACCAGCAGGTTGGGGTACGCACCCGAGAGTGCCGGCGAGTCCGGCAGGTCGGCGCCGCGGGCGAACTCCACGTACGCCTCGTCGAGGAGCACGGTGACGTGCCGGGGAACCCGGCGCAGGAATGCCGACAGGGCCTCGGCACCGATGAGGCTGCCGGTGGGGTTGTGAGGGTTGCACAGCACCACGACCCGCGTGCGGTGGTCGAGCGCCGCGAGCAGGGCGCCCAGATCCTGGTGTCCGTCCGGCGACAGCGGTACGGGGACGGATCGGGCGCCGGCCATGGCGGCCAGTAGGGGATACGCGTCGAACGTGCGCCAGGCGTGGGCCACGGTGTCGCCGGGCCGGACCACTGCCCGGAACAACTGCAGCGCCACGCCGACCGATCCGCTGCCGACGGCGACCCGGTCGGGAGGCACCCGGCACCAAGCGGCGATCCGCTCGGTGAGGTCGTCGGGGTGGGACTCCGGATAGCGGTGGGCCTGCGCCACGGCCCGCCGCATCGCCTCGCGCACCGAGGGCAGCGGCGGATACGGACTCTCGTTCAGGGCGAGCCGGTGCAGCACGGGGACGTCCACGGCTCAGCTCCGTCCGCCGTGCCAGCGAACGGCGACCGCACCGGCGAAGTCGCCCGCGTGGGCGAAGCCCCCGAGCACCACCAGATCGCCGTCCGCCACCTGCCCGGAGCCGATCGCCCGGTCCAGGGTGACCGGGATCGCCGCTCCGAACAGGTTCCCGCACTCGTCGAAGGTGTCCAGGTGCCGTTCGGCAGGCAGCAGCAGCGCCTCGCGCCAGTTCCGCAGGAAGGTGCGGTTGGGCTGGTTGGTGATGAGCATGTCGATGTCGGTGCTGGCCACGCCGAGCCGTCCGCACAGCTCCGTGACCACCTCGGGCACGAGCCGGTTGCCCCGCGCCAGGACCTTGGCCACGCTCGAGTCGGTGAACCCGATCCGCAGCTGGGACTCTCCCGGTTCCCAGTACTTGCGACCGTCGTCGACCGCCACCGTCATGTCACCGGCGTACTCGCCGATGTGCCGCGTCTCCACGCCGAGGACCGGCGACCCGGACGACGTCGTCACATACCCCACACCGCACCCGTCGCCCGGGATCGCCGCCTGGGCGAGCCTGCGCACCTCGGACTGGGTGAACCACTGCCCGGCGGCGCTCTGCGCGTTGCAGATCAGCGCCGTCTTCGCGTCGGTGGTGGCGAGGATCTGCCGTGACAGCTTCAACATGTGGACGAAGGACGCGCAGCCCGCGTTGGCCACGTCGACGAGCCACTCGGGGTTCAGGCCCAGCCGGCGCGCCACCTCGGTCCCGGCGCCCACGAACGGCAGGTCGGGCAACTGGCTGTGCACCAGAAGCACGTCGACGTTCCGGATCTCGGCGCGGCCGTGCCGTTCGATCAGCGGCTGTACGGCACGCTCCACCATCTCGGCGTTGGTCTCGTCCCGGGCCACGTGGTGCCGTGCCGGCGGGACCCTGAACATGGGGTGGTGGCGGAGCTTGTCCTCCGCTCCGGGGAACTCCGTGTAGAACTCCGCAGGGACCGGCTCGCCGGGCAGATAGCTCGCGACGTCGGTGAGGCTGACCGTGGTCACGGCGCCACCGCCCTCGCCGGCGCCGAACCGACCGACAGACCGTTGCGATGGCGATGCTCCAGGATGGCCTTGAGGTTGCGCATCTCCAGGGTGTGGCCGGCGTAGAAGAGGTCCCAGTAGTCGCCCACCCAGGGCCGCTCCGGGCTGGGAGCCAGCTCGGGGTGCGGGTTGTCGTCGTAGTAGGGGTGCCGGCAGTTGGTCCACGTGATCACCGAGCCGGGCCTGTCGAGTACCAGCCGGGCCGGTACGACCCGCATCAGGTAGATCATCCACAGCTTGTCGCCCTGGTCCCAGGAGCAGTGGTAGTCCACGGTCATGGCCTCACGGTTGGCGAGCACCCTGCAGTAGATCGGGGTGTCGTCCTCCAGCCGGTCCCTGCCGGCCCACAGCCCCGGCGTGCCGGTGGGAGCGAAGTCCCGCAGGCTGCAGGTCCACTCCTCCAGGTGGTGTCCCTGGCGCAGGTAGTCGTACGCCTGCTCCGGCGGGCAGTCGACGTACTCGTGGATGGTGCAGTACTGCCCGTGGACCTGGTGGTGCGGATACACCGCGTGGGTCAGCTCCATGCAGTGGGCGGTCAGTTCTTCCTTTCCTGCGCTCTCGATGCGGACCAGACCGGGGATGTCAGCCAACGTGGACGGCTTCTCGCTCATCTGAATCCTTCTTGCTCTTGGTGACTTCGGCGGTTTCGGTGGTTCGGGTGCCTTCGGCGGCGAAGGACCGGAAGGGAAGGAACGGGGGGATTTCCAGCGGGTCGCAGGCCACCGAGACCAGCACCGGGCCGTCGCCCTCGTTGCCGCGCAGCAGTGCCCCGCGCAGCCGCGCCGCGTCGGTGGCGTCCGTGGCCGGCAGAGACGGGAAGGCGGCGGCCGCTCCGGCGGCGAGGTCGGTGGGTGCGAACAGGTCGTCGTCGCGGGACCGGCCCTGGAGGAACCGCTCCCGCAGCGCGCACATGGCGTGCGCGTTGTTGTTGAGGATCACGAACGTCACGGGTGCGCCGTACTCCACGGCGGTGTGCACCTCCATGCCGTGCATGAAGAAGGACCCGTCGCCGGCGAGGACGTAGGTGCGCCGGCCGGTGGCGAGCGCGGCGCCGATCCCGGCGCCGAAGGTGTAGCCCATGCCGCCCATCCCGACCGCCACCACGAAGCGGCCGTGGCGCGGTGCCGGGAGGAGATGGATCGCGCACGCACCGGCGTTGCCGGCGTCCACGAAGACGTTCGCGTCCGGTGGGAGGGCCACCTCCACCGCGGCGACCGCCCGGGCGAGGGGGACGGTTCCCTCCCGTGCCGGGCGGGAGGGCACCGGCGCGGGCACCGGGCCGGCGTGCGGTGGGCAGGGGCGTGGGTGGGACGGCAGCCGGGCGGCCACCGCGCGCAGCGCGTCGCGCACATTCCCGCCGAGCGTGCTGCCTGCCACGAACGGCGGCTCGGAGCCGAGGCAGACGACATCGGTGGCGGTCAGCGCCCGGTCGAGGCCGCCGCGTGCCAGGAGCGGCAACCGGGTACCGACGAGCAGGCACAGGTCGGCCCGCCGCAAGCAGTCCTCCACGTTGGCGTGGCCCATCACCCCGGCCACACCGGCGAATCGCGGATCACGGTTGTCGAAGACGTCCTTGGCATCCGGGGTGACCGCCACCCAGGCCCCCAGCCGCCGGGCCAGTGCCGCGAGATCCTCACGCGCGCCGGTGGCGGCCACCTCCTCGCCGGCGACGACGAGGACGCGGCCGGCCTTGCGAAGGGCGTCCGACACGGCGGCGACGGCGGCCGCGCCGGGCGGGGCCGCGGATGCCGCCGCGAGATCGTCCGGCACCTGCGCCTCACCGTGGACCGGCACCCGGATCCGGGCTTGCTGCACGTCCTTGGGCAGCAGCAGCACGGCCGGACCGCGGGGAGTGGACTGTGCCGCAGCGAGTGCCCGGGGCAGTAACTCCGCGAACGCATCCGGGTCGTCGACGCGGGCGCAGAACCGCGACACAGGGGCGAAGACGTCCCGCGCGTCGAAAGAGCCCGCTTTGCCGCTGGAGTCCTGGAACGCCCCGTGCCCTTCCTGGCCGGTCGGCGGCTGTCCCACCAGTGCCAGCACGGGCACCCGGGAGGCATGGGCCTCCGCCAGCCCTGGTACCAGGTTCATCGCCCCACCACCCGAGGTGGCGGCGACCACGCCGAGGCGCCCGGTGGTGCGCGCGTACCCGTCGGCCATGGTGACGGCGGAGAACTCGTGTTTGGCGACGACGCCGCGGACGGTGCCGACGCGGTGCACGGCGTCGTACAGGTCCTCGATGTTCGCGCCGCCGACCCCGAACATGTGGGTGACGCCGGTCCTGGCGAGTTCCCTTGCGAGAAGGTCGACCAGGCGTACCGATTCAGATCCTTCGCACGGTCCTGGAGCCGTGGTGGTCATAAGGGGCTCCCCTCCCTTTCGTGGTGCCGGTCGATGAGGCCGGACGGCGAGATGACCTGGAAGCGCAGCCGGTACTCCTTGGGGGTGAGCCCCAGGGTTCGTCCGAAGGAGCGGAAGAACGTCTCGGGGGCCGAGAATCCGCAGCGGCCGGCTATCTGGCCGATCGCCAGGTCAGTGGTCTCCAGCAGTTCACGGGCCCGGGCGATACGCGTGCGCTCGACGTACTGGCCGGGTGTCATGCCGACTTCGCGCCGGAACACCCGGGCGAAGTTGCGCTGGCTCATGGTGGCCCGCCGCGCGATCTCGGCCACGGGCAGCGGGCCGTCCAGGTTGTCCTGGATCCACTCCTGTGCCGCGCGGATCGGCGGATGGTCGGCCAACTGGGCGTCGAGGACGGCGCTGTACTGGGACTGCCCTCCGTGCCGCTTGAGGAACAGCACAAGGAACCGCGCCGTCTCCAGTGCCAGCGCCGACCCGTGGTCGGCCTCCACCAGCGCGAGCGCCATGTCGATCCCCGTCGACACGCCTGCGGACGTCACGAAGGGTCCGTCCCAGACGAAGATCGGCTCCGCGTCCACCGTCACCCGTGGATAGCGGCACGCCATCGCCTCGCTGTACGCCCAGTGCGTGGTGGCGCGCCGGCCGTCGAGAAGGCCTGCCTCGGCCAGCAGAAACGATCCGCCGCACACGGAGGCGACTCTGCGCGACCGAGCCGCGGCACGGCCGATCCAGGAGACGAGTTCCCGGTCGCGCAGCGCGTTGTCGAGACTCCAGCCGCCCGGCACCAGAAGCGTGTCGACCGGGCCCTCACCCGCCTCCAGCGGCGAGGCGTGCACCACCACTCCCGAACTCATGCGCACCAGCGGTGCGTCGGCCGAGACGAAGTCGGTCCGGTAGGGGGCGCCCGTGGGGCCCAGAAGCCGGTTCGCCGTATCGAACACTTCGATCGGTCCGGTGACGTCCAGGGCCATCGCACCGGCGTACACCACCACAACAACACGTCGCTCCAACACGGTCACAGCCTGTATCGGCTACCGCACTGGCTGCAATGACAGATTACTGACGCATCCGGCCACCGGGCCCCGCCGTACACGCGGACAACGCGCTGGCGAGGCACTTCGCGCGCAGAGCGGGCTGCTTCGAGTGAGGCAGCTCACAGGGTGTGGCGGTGCGGTGGCCTGTCCGCCCCGACGGCGCAGTGGTCCGGTCAGGCCGCCGGCGCCCGTCTCGTACGCCTTCGGGACCGCAGCCGGTCAGCGGACGATCCGGGTCACGGGCGCGGGAAGCGGGCGCGCACGTCGTCGATGCAAATGTCCCGAGATGTGGGCCCGCCGAACCGAAGACGGTCGTAGGCGGTGAACGCCGGTTCCAACGTGTCGAGTTCGTCGACCAGAGCGTGCAGCCGAGCAGACCACTGCGCTGAACCGGCATCCGGCTCTTTCGCCGCGGCGCCGATCGCGGCCGTCAGGTAGTCCTTGCGCTGAATGGTGGCCGGCGTCACCGAGTGCAGACACACGTACTGTCCGCTGAGATACGAATTCCACTCCGCCTTCCCCGTGATCGGGTCGGCCCAGTGAGCGGTGAACCACGCTTCGAGCAGGTCTTCGCCGCCGGCCCCGTCGGCGAGAGCGAACAGGTCGGCCGGCACCATCTCGGCACCGTCGGAGCGCAGGTATCCCGGAAGCGGCAGACGCTGCCCCAGCATCAGCCGACGGACCGCATCGACGTCGCGATCATGGACTGCGCACAGTTCCTCCAGGACGACGAACTGCGCACTGACATATACGTCATCGGCATCGGTCATCGGATGATGTCCGTTGACCTCGTGGAACCGCTCGACGAGTTGCTGCTTCAGGTCCGTCTCCGGCACAGGGGCCTCCAGCGTCATCAGCAACGGGCATCTCCCGCGCAGGACTCGGCACGCTATAGGCAAGTCAATTCGGCACTCACCGAACCATCGGGGAGGGACGGGCGGCTGGGGTGACGTGACGCGGCACCAGAGCGAGCATGATCCCTACTGCCCCCGCCGATCACGGCTGGGGCGCCGCTGGTCGGGGTGGGCGGCCCGGTCGGCCGGCGGTGTGCTGGGACGGCCTTCTCCCAGGGACCGTGCGATGACCCGCTCCATCGTCGCCTCCGGCAGTGCCGGGTTGCTCGCGGCGGCTCGGGCGAGGGAGCTGTCAGCGGCGTCGATCGCGGTCTCCAGGGCCGAGAGGGCGAGGGCCGGGTTGACAGTCCCGCGGGCAGGGCCGGGTTGTCGGCCAGTCCCAGCAGCGCGTCACGCAAAGGGTCCCTCTCCTCGACGACCCGGTCTGCCGGCCACCTGGCGGTGGCTGTCCGCGGCAGGTCGATGCGACAGGAGCCGGTGTAACAGGAGCGGCGCGCCGCCGTCCATCGCGTTGACCGGGTCCACCGGCGGACGTCGCGGTCAGCCGGGTACGGAGAGGGGCCATGGCCTGCGGGCTGCCGCCGCGACCTCGGCTTGGCCTGTAGGCGTACGAACGCGCGTGGAAGGCCCTGGTGACGGGCCGAGCACGGGTCGCTGCCGGGAGCCGCTCATCTCCAGGCTCGTATGCGACGAGCCTGGGCATGGACCGCGCGACGCTGATCGACGCGAACCGCTGTGCCGTGACGACCAGGGGACCGCCCTGCCCGGTCAGTCCGCGGTGGGGACCGGTGTCTTCTGCTCCGCCGTCGGCGATGCCTGCGTGATCACTTCGGAGCGCCGGCGGTCCCGGTCCATGACACCGCCTGTGAAGGCGAGGCCCAGACCGGCCACGGCGAGCGCCGCGCCGACCAGGTTGGGCGCGGCCCAGCCCCAGCCGGCCGAGATGACCAGACCGCCGAGCCAGGCGCCGCCCGCGTTGGCCAGGTTGAAGGCCGAGTGGTTGGACGCCGCCGCCATCGTCGGGGCGTTCTTGGCCTTGGCCATGAGCAGCATCTGAACGGGTGTGGTGATGAGGGAGCCCATCGCGCCGATGAAGGTGATCGTCACCAGCGCGGGGACGGTGCTGTGGACCGCGAAGTAGAACGTCACCAGGGCCGCGGCCAGCAGGATGAGCCCCCAGTACATCGTCGGGCGCAGTGCGCGGTCGGTGAGCGGTCCGGCGATCAGGGTGCCGAGCGTCATGCCGACGCCGTACAGCGCGAGCACCCAGGTCGTCGACGAGTCGGAGAGTCGGGTCAGGTGCGTGAGCATCGGGACGAGGTAGCTGTACACGGCGAAGAAGCCGCCGAAGCCCACGACGGCCGTGGCCAGACCGAGGACGACCTGCTTGTTGCCCATGGCCCGCAGCTCGTGCCGGACGCCGGACTGCTCCCCCCGCGGCTGGTGCGGGACGAACGCGGCCAGCGCGGCCAGCGCGACGAGGCCGATGACGGTGACCGCGCCGTAGGCGGAGCGCCAGCCCAGATGCTGGCCGAGGGCCGTGGCGGCCGGAACTCCGACGATGTTGGCGACGGTCAGTCCGAGGAACATCTTCGAGACGGCGCGTGCCGCCCTGTCCGCGGCGACCAGCCGCGAGGCGACTACGGCGCCGACGCCGAACAGCGCGCCGTGCGGCAGGCCCGCCAGGAAACGGGCGGCGAAAAGCGTGCCGAAGTCGGGGGCCAGGGCGGACGCCGTGTTGCCGATCACGAACAGTCCGGTCAGGAGCAGCAGCAGCCGTTTGTGCGGGACACGCGCGCATATGCCCGTCAGCAGCGGAGCGCCGACGACGACACCGAGCGCGTAGGCCGACACGACGTTGCCGGCGTGCGGTACGGACACACCGATTCCGTCGGCGATCTGGGGCAGCAGCCCCATGGTCGCGAACTCGGTCGTGCCGATACCGAACGCGATGACAGCCAGGGCCAGCAGAGCCAAGGGCATGGTGCAGGAGAACCTTTCGAAGACGACGGGCCGGGGACCGGGAGCGGGGCTGTGCGGACTCGTCCGCGGATTCCTCGCCCGGCCGCGCCGGTCGTCATGACCCGCAGCGCCCTGGGAAGAGGGTGAGCCCACAGGGATGCAGCAATGGAGCGGAGGAATCCATTCCAAGATCGCCTGGCGATGTGCGGCATCAGGCTGAGCGCGGACGCCCTGGCTGCGGCGGTCGGCCACCGGCCGGTGAGCAAGGATAGCCGTTGCGATTCGGACACCGTCCCGGAGGGTCACACCGCTGTGTGGAGGGCCGGCTGCACGATCGCGTGCTGTTCGGAATGCTCCGCGAGGAGTGGACGAACCCCCGCACAACGACGAAATCACGCCGACTCTGACCGCCGCCGAGCTGATCGTCTCGCGGTGACGCCGGCTCGGATTCCCTGCGAGGCCGAGTGGGTCCGGTGCTTCCGGACCCATTTGCGGCGCCCCTTCCCAAACGTGCCGCAGCAACTCGGCCGGCACGAACGAAGCGCAATTCGGCCGAGATGCGCCGTCGCGTCACCCGCCTTCCGGCCGCCGGTACCCCGCTGTGGCGCGGCGACGTGCGGAGGGAGCGGGCGCGGTACTCCATGCCTGTTCAGAGCGCGAATTTCGGCTACTGGTCGGTAACCCTCATAGATCGTTCCACCGGGCCCTCCTGGGTCGTTCGGCGCCATCCTCGGACGCTAGGGTGACGGGCGCCTGACGGTTGCCCTTGCCGGGCTGCCGGGCTGTCGGCGTACGCATCTGCACACATGCGCGTGTCTCTCAGCGGTTTTGATCCAGTGTCCGACGACGTCGTACCGCTTGTGCCGAGGGTGCCGACATGGAGAGAAGAAGGTACGTGAGTTCCCTACACAGCGCTCCACGGCGCACTGGCGTCAACCGAGTCGGGCCCGTACCTGGTCGCGCCCCGCAGGAAGTGCCCGGCCTTCGAGTCTGTGCCGTGTGGGCAACCGAACAGGTCTGGGGTGGACGGTGACGGGCAGGTTCGAGTCCATGCAACTGACCTCGCACCCCGACAGACCCATCGCGCCGGCAGACGGCTGGCGCGGGACCTCCCCGGGCCGCCCGGCGTTCCCGGCGCCACCGGGTCACACAGCGACCACCCCGGCCCCGGTCAGTGCCGAGGACGTCGCCCTGGTACGGGGCAGTCTGACGATTGTGGCTCCTCATGTCTCCGAGCTGGCCGCGCACTTCTACAGCATCCTGTTCGCGCGTTACCCACAGGTCAGGAATCTGTTTCCGGCTGATCTCGATGTCCAGCGGGAACGTCTGGTGCGCGGACTGCTGCGCATCGTGGAACTGGTCGACGACCCCGACAACCTCATAGCCTTCTGCTCCCGCCTGGGTCGCGGCCACCGCAAGTTCGGCACGCAGAGCGCCCATTACCCCGCCGTCGGCGAATGCCTGCTGCAGGCCCTCTCCCACTTCGCGGGCCCGGCATGGAGCCCGGCACTGGCGGCGGCATGGCAGCGCGCCTACACCGCGGCCGCGGACGTGATGGCCCGGGCCGCGGAGGAGGACGCCCGTGACCGTCCCGCCGTGTGGGACGCGCATATCGTCGGGCACGTGCACCGCGGGCATGGAATCGCCGAGATCACCGTCCAGCCACACCAGCCCTACCCGTTCGTGGCGGGCCAGTACGTGAGCGTCGAAACGCCTTGGGCACCGAGACTGTGGCGCCAGTACTCCCCCGCGCACGCCCCACGTCCCAATTCCGAGCTGACCTTCCATGTACGGGCCGTACCCGGAGGACAGGTCAGCAACCCGCTCGTCCACCAGGCTCGCCCCGGAGACCCGCTCCGGCTCGGCCCGCCGGAAGGCGACATGGTCCTGCGCCAGACCCCGCAGCGGGACCTGCTGTTCGTGGCCGGCGGCACCGGCCTCGCCCCCATTCGCGCCCTGATCGAGGAAGCGGCCCGGGACGGCATCGGCGACGCGCGTGAAGTCAGCCTGTTCATCGGCGCCAGAACGGCGGACGAACTCTACGGACTCGATGACATGCTGCGCATGTCCCAGCGCTACCACTGGCTCCGCGTCCGGGCAGCGGTCTCCCACGAGCGCATCGTGGGGCTGGAGGGCACGCTGCCCGAGGTGCTGGCGGAGTTCGGCCCGTGGTACCGGCACGAGGCGTACCTGTGCGGCCCGCCGCAGATGCTGGGCGAGGCCGTGCAGGCCCTGCGGCGCCATGGTGTGCCGCCCCGGCACATCCACTACGACCCCTGGGACACCCCCGTGCTGACCGCCCCGTTGGGGCCGCCTCCGTCCGACGAGGAGACCGACCAGCTGTGAACGGATCCGAGACGCCGGGCTCCACCGGAGAACGGCTGCTGCAGCAGCAGCTCGGCACCACCGACCGGGCGGCGGAGTTCTACGACCGCCAGGTCCACCCCTACCTGACGCCCGCCATGAGGGAGTTCATAGCCCGGCAGAACATGGTGTTCCTGTCGACCGCGGACTCCGGGGGAGCCTGTGACGCCAGCTTCCGCTCCGGGCCGCCGGGCTTCTGCGTCGCCCTCGACGACCGCTCGCTGGCGTACCCCGAGTACCGGGGCAACGGCGTCATGGCCAGTGCGGGCAACATGACCGAGAATCCCCAGCTCGGGATGCTCTTCATGGACTTCACCCACGACCACATAGGGCTGCACGTGAACGGCACCGTCCGGCTGTACACGGACCACGAGATCCGCGCGTGGTATCCGCGACTGCCGACCGAGACGGCGCCCGGTCGCCGGCCTCACCTGTGGGTGCACGTCACCGTCGAGGAAGCGTACGTCCACTGCTCCAAGCACATCCCCCACCTCGAGCCGGCGCCGCGCCCCCGCTCGACGACGGACCGGAACCGCCCCAAGGACAGCGCGTACTTCCCGGAGCCCGCCCCTGCCCACCAGGCCTCCGAACTGGTCGACGCCCAAGCCGGCCGCACCTCGTGGCGAGACCGCCTGCGGATCCGCCCCTGACCCCACGACGCCTTGGTTCCCGCGTACCGCGCCGCGGTTGCGGGAGCCCGGCTGTCGGCGCACAACGCCGGCGACGCCGGCCGGGGATCGCCCCGGCCGGCGCTCCGTCACTCGGTCATCTGGTCACGAGTCAGCCGCCGGCGCAGATGCCGGGCGAAGAACTGGGCCGCCGCGTCGCCCGCGAACTGCGGGACGCCCGCGTGCCCGCCCATGTTGGCGTTCAGCGTCTTCTCCTTGGAGCCGAAGGCGTCGAACAGGTCCAGGGCTGCCTGCCGGTGGTTCCCCTCGTCGTCCCACTGCAGCAGGACGTGCAGCGGAATGGCGACCTGGCGGGCCTCCTCGAACATGACGCGGGGTACGAAACTCCCGGCGAACAGAACGGCGGCCGAGATGCGCGGCTCGACCACCGCGAGCCGGACGCCGATGGAGACGACTCCCCCCGAGTACCCGACCGGGCCGCCGATCTCCGGCAGCGACAGAAGGGCGTCCAGGGCGGCCTGCCATTCCGGGACCACCTTGTCGACGAGAGGGAGGACGAGGGCGTCGATGATCTCGTCGCCGACGGGCTCGCCGGCCTCCATGACCCGGCGCATGTCGGCCCGGGCCTGCTCGGCGGCGGCCCAACGCGGCCGGTCGCCGCTCCCGGGGAGTTCGATGGTGGCCGCGGCGAAGCCGTCCGCCGCGGCCTGCCGGGCGCGCGCCACCAGCCGGGGGTACATCCTGCGCAGCCCGAGCGGAGGGTGGCCGAGCAGGATCAGCGGGGCCGGTGTGGACGCGGATGCGGATACGGGCGTCCACAGGATGCCCGGGATCTCGCCGCCGAGGGTGAAATCGCGCTCGAGGACGCCGTCGTCGAGGCGCTGTTCGGAAGTGAAGTGCATGGTCGTGCCTTTCGGGAGTGCGCTTGAACGGCGCTCCCGGACGACCTACCGCCCGACCGCGACCCCAGAGGGGAGCGCCCATGTCGATACTGCGTTCACGGGTCTCACCTCCTGGTTCTCTGTACGGCCTCTGGGAGGTTAGCAACGGCCCCCCTGGTCCGCCAACGGGTTTTCGCGGCGTTCCGGAAGGGGCTTGGCACGCGACGGCTCCACCCTTTATCGTCATGCTGACATTTACTGGGCAAGGAGCACTCCATGGCTGTCAGCGACGTCCTGGGCGAGATCGTCGCGCCCCTGAACACCGTACTGTTCGGTTTCGGCCGCGATGCGGTGACCTGGGCGGAGCTGCTCGGCTTCGCCACGGGTGCGGCCTGCGTCTGGCTGACCGTCAGGGCGCGGATCGCCAACTTCCCCGTCGGCATCGCCAACAACCTGTTCTTCCTCGTCCTGTTCTGGAGCGCCCAGTTGTACGCCGACGCCCTCCTGCAGGTCGTGTACCTGCTCCTGGCCGCCGTCGGCTGGTGGACCTGGCTGCGCGGCGGCGAGCGCCGTTCCCCCCGCTCCATGGGCCACGCCTCCGTGCGCACCATCGCCGTCCTGCTGCTGCTCGCCGTACCCGCGACCTGGGGCCTGACCGTCGTCCTGGCCCGCGCCCACGACATCGCACCGTTCTGGGACGCCCTCACCACCACGCTGTCACTGATCGCGCAATGGCTCCTCAACACCAAGTCGTACGAGAACTGGTACTTCTGGATCGCCGCGGACGTGGTCTACATCCCGCTGTACTTCGCCAAGGCGCTCTATCTGACCGGCATCGTGTACGTGCTCTTCCTGACGATGTGCCTGCTCGGACTGCGGGGTTGGCAACGGCAGTTGGCCGCCGGCCGGTCGGCCGCCGCGACCGGCCTGGTGCGCGCGTGAGCGCCCCCTTCGACCACGGACTGGTCATCGGCAAGTTCTATCCCCCGCACGCCGGCCACCACTTCCTGGTGCGCACCGCGGCGGAGAACTGCCGGCGCGTCACGGTCGTGGTGATGGCAGCCGACGTGGAGTCGATACCGCCGGCCGTCCGGGTCGGCTGGCTGCGGGAGGCGTACGCGGACAGCCCGCATGTGGCCGTCACCGGCGTCGTCGACAACATCCCGGTGGACTACGGCAGCGACAGCGCCTGGACGGGGCACGTCGCCCTGATGCGTGAGGGGGTGGCCGCGGGAGCCCATGCGGCCGTCCCGGTGGACGCGGTGTTCACCTCGGAGCCGTACGGCGCCGAGCTGGCGCGCCGGTTCGGCGCGGCGAACGTTCGCCTGGACGTCGCACGAGAGACGTTCGCGGTCTCGGCCACCGCGGTGCGCGACGACCCGGTGGGCCGCTGGGACGCGCTGGAGCCGCCGGTGCGGGCCTGGTTCGCCCTGCGGGTGGTGGTGCTGGGCGCCGAGTCCACCGGCACCACCACGCTCTCGCGGGACCTCGCGGAGGCACTGCGTCAGCGTGGCGGTCCGCATGCGCTCACGCGCTGGGTTCCCGAGTACGGGCGCGAGCTGACCGTCGCCAAGCTCGCGGTGGCCCGCGCGCTGGCCGGGCGCCGCGGCTCGCCGGAGCCCACTGTTTTCGACCTGGAGTGGAGCGACGCCGACTTCGAGGCCGTCGCGGCCCGCCAGTCGGCCGAGGAGGAGCGCGCCGCCCGTGACGGCGGGCCCGTGCTGGTGTGCGACACCGACGCGCTGGCCACCACCGTCTGGCAGGAGCGCTATGTCGGCCGGACCACCGAGGCGGTGCACGGGCTCGCCGACGCCATGCCGCCCAGGGCGCTGTACCTGCTCACCGGCCACGAGGACGTGCCGTTCCACGACGACGGCCTGCGCGACGGTGAGGAGTTGCGGCCCTGGATGACCGAGCGGTTCCGCAAGGTGCTGTCCGGTCGCGGTGTGCCCTGGCAGGAGGTGGGCGGCGACCGCACGACCCGGCTGCGACTCGCCCTGGAGGCGGTCGACCGGCTGCTCGCGGAGGGCTGGCGCCTGGCCGCACCGCTCGGCTGAGCGCGGCGGCACGGTGCGTCGGACGATGCCAACGACGGCACGGCAAGCTGCTCCGCGGAGCAGAAAGGTGCGGCTGCCCGGCCGTCACCTGGGTTCCGGATGGTTTCCTGGTCCGCCGCCCGGTCCCGCCAGCGGCGTCGGGGAGAGGGCCGTCGGTTGCTCGCCCGGTTCCAGCAGGGTGTCCGCCGCACCGACGATCAGCGGGTCGGGCGTGCCCACCGCCGCCAGGTCCTTGGCCGGATAGTCGAAACGGTCCAGCAGACTGCGCATCGCCTCCAGCCGGCCGCGCCGCTTGTCGTTGTTCTTCACGACCGTCCAGGGGGCGTGCGCGGTGTCGGTCGCCCGGAACATGTCGACCTTGGCCGCGGTGTAGTCGTCCCAGCGGTCGAGCGAGGCCAGATCGGTCGGGGACAGCTTCCAGCGGCGCACCGGATCGACCTGCCGGATCGCGAACCGGGTCCGCTGCTCGGCACGCGACACGGAGAACCAGAACTTGACCAGCAGGATGTCGTCGTCGGTCAGCAACCGCTCGAACAGCGGCGCCTGCTGGAGGAACTGCTGGTACTCCTCCTCGGAGCAGAAGTCCATGACCCTCTCGACTCCCGCCCGGTTGTACCAGGACCGGTCGAAGAAGACGATCTCGCCGCGGGCCGGCAGGTGGGTGACGTACCGCTGGAAGTACCACTGACCCGCCTCACGCTCGGTGGGCTTGTCCAGTGCCACGACACGGGCGCCGCGGGGGTTCAGCCGCTCGGTGAACCGCTTGATGGCACCGCCCTTGCCGGCCGCGTCCCGCCCTTCGCAGACCACGACGATGCGCTGTCCCGTCTCCTTCGCCCAGCGCTGCAGCTTGAGCAGCTCGATCTGCAGGATCCGCTTGGTCCGCTCGTACTCGCGCCGCCGGACCCGGTGGTCGTAGGGGTGGTTCTCCCGCCAGGTCTCGATCGGCCGGCCGTCGCCGTCCAGAAGGACCGGCCGCTCCGGCTGCCGGTCATCCACCGCGAGCCCGCGCAGCAGGTCGTCCTCGCGCCCCGTGCTCCGACTCCCCTGCGCCTCGAGCATCTGCTCCGCCTCGGCCACGCATCCCGCCTCTCCGCCGTGTCACCCGGACCGAGTGACCCCCTCCGCGTGCCCCGGCTGGCCGGACCCAGACACACCACTGCGAGGCCACGGCCGGGCGCCGGGGTCCTACACGGTCATGAACGCCCTCCTGACGTCGGCTGAGGCGTGGGAGCCTGCCGTCCGCGCTGTCGCCGTCACCGGGTGGGGACGAAACCTCCGTCGATGATCATGTCGCTGCCGGTGATGTTGCTCGCCTGGTCGCCGGCGAGGAACAGGACCAGCTCGGCGACTTCCGCGGGGGTGGAGAAGCGGCCGGTCGGGACGGAGCCGGCCACCTGCGCGACCACGTCGTCCGGGGTGACGCCGGCCGCCGCGGAGACGGTGGCCGCTACACCGTCCTGGGCCAGCCACAAGTCGGTTCGCACGGGTCCGGGACTGACGGTGTTGACGCGGATTCCCTTGGGCCCGACCTCCTTGGACAGCGCCTTGGAGAAGGCGACGAGAGCGGCCTTGCCGGCGCTGTAGTCGATCACCATCGGGTCGGGCAGCGTGGCGTTGACGGAGGCTACGGTGACGATGGAGCCCCGCCCGGCCTCCAGCATGAGGGGCAGCGCCGCCCGGGTGACCCGCACGGCGCTGAGCAGGTTCAGATCCAGCCCCTGCTGCCAGTCGGCGTCGCTCACCGACAGGAAGCCACCGGTCCGGGCGGGGGCGGCGCCGACGTTGTTGACGAGCACGTCGACGCGTCCCGCGGCCTCGTGGACGAGCCGCTCGGCGCCCTGGGCGTCCCTGAGGTCGACGGGGACCCAGGTGACCGAGCCCTCCTTCACCAGGGCGTCCAGTTCGGGTGTCGAGGTGCGGGATCCGGCGATCACCGCGGCCCCGGCCTGCGCCAGGGCTTCGACGACCGCCAGGCCGATGCCTTTGCTGGCACCGGTCACGACGGCGGTGCGGCCGTGCAGCGGGCTGTTCATCAGCACTCCCGGGTCTCTCGGTGACGATGGCGACCTGTTCTTCTCCACGACGGCCTCGCCGGGCCGTCACTTCCTTCAGAATCCGATGACAGTCGTGCACCGCGCATGTTGATCGGCCGCGCGATGTGGGCGAGGTGCGTGCGGCGTCGGACATGCAGTAGTACTCCTGGGGGGACCCGCAGACTGGTTCGTCGTCGTTTGGAGTCACCGATGATCGTTCGTCGCGTCATGCCCGTCATCCGGTCCGAGGCGGTGCGGGAAAGCCGTGAGTTCTACGGCCTGCTGGGCTTGGAGGAGGTCATGAACCACGGCTGGATCATGACGCTCGCCTCCCCGTCCAGCCCGACGGCGCAGATCAGCGTCATGACCAGCGACAGGACCGCTCCTGTCACCCCCGACGTGAGCGTCGAGGTCGACGACGTGGACGCGGCCTACCGGCTCATGCGGGAGAGCGGGGCGGAGATCGTCCACCCCTTGCAGGACGAGGAGTGGGGTGTACGGCGGTTCTTCGTCCGCGACCCCAGCGGACGGGTGGTCAACGTGCTGGCCCACCGCTGACGGCCGCACCCCGCGACCGGCACGAGTGCCTGCGGCGAAAGGCGATGCGGTCGTCGGTCCGGCTGCGGATGTACGCTCCCTCGATGGGACACGACGACCTTCCGACCCTTGAACTCGCCTTCCCCGGACCGGAACGAGACCGGGGCGTGGAGGCGGTCCTCGCCGGGCGGAAGACCGCGCTCACGGGTCTCCTGGAGATCTACGAGCACGCCGGCGAGGCGGTACCGGTACCCGGTCAGCGCTTCTCGGTGCTGGACTCCGACGGTCGCCCGGCCGTCACGATCGAGCTCGTCGACGTGCGCGTCGTTCCCGTGAAGGAGATCGACGAGGACTTCGCGCGAGCCGAGGGACGCGGTTACGCCGACGTGGCCGAGTGGCGTGCGGCCCACGAGGAGTTCTTCCGCAGCGACGGCGTGAGCGAGTACCTGGGACACACCCCGGTCATCGATGACGACACCCTCGTCGTCGCGGAACGCTTCCGGGTGGTCGGGTCAGAGGCCTCACCCGGTCGGTGACCCGCTCGGCGAGCTCACACCGACCATCCCGCGGAGGCGGCTTCGGTGGATCGGTGTGGAGACGCGTGTCAGGGCTGGGCGTGTGCGCCGGCCGCTCGCAGCAGCCGGGTCGCCGCCACCCGTTGGTGGCGCGGGCGGTCCTCGGTCAGGAGTGCGCGCAGCCGCTCTCGGGGCACGCTGTCGGCCCACGGCAGCAGAGCCACGGTCGCCTGCCGGACCACGGCCGCTGACGGGTCGTCGAGGAGCGGGCGTACGTCGTCGAGGCGCACCGCGTCCAGCGCCCGCAGTCCCGCCACCGCGCAGGCACGCACCATGGGGTCCGGGTGCGCAAGCAGTGTCCTGACCAGGCCGGCGTCCTCGCGTACGCCGCACTCGCCGAGGCCCACCGCGGCGGCGGGCCGGTCAGCGGGGTCGGCGCACAGCGCGCGGTACAGCGGTGCCGGGTCCGTGCCGCCCTGCCGCAGTACCCACCGGGCACACGCCCGCACCACGGCGGACCGGTCGGTGAGGTACGGCTCGGCGTCGGGGTGCCGCCCGGTGCGGCGCAGCGCGGTCACCCCCGCCGACCTGACCCGCGAGTACCGGGACCCGAGCAGCGGCACCACCACCTCGGTGAACTCGTCGTCACCGCCCTCGCGAAGGGCGGCCACGGCCGCTTCGGCGCACAGGTCCTGCACCACGACGTCCCGGTGGCGGGCGGCGGTCCGGGCGAGCCGCGCCGCGGGGAGCAGCCGCCGCTCGACGGCCACGCGGTGCGCCAGACGGGCCGTGGCCCGGTCGCCGCTGTCGAGCAGCGCCTCGGTCTGTGCGGCCGGCCCGGTGCGCAGCGCCCCGGTCAGCAGGTCCTGGGCGAAGCCGCCCCGGGAGCGGCGGCCGATCCGCAGCACCAGGGCGGATTGCGCGGCCAGCCGGTGCGGGGGTGTTCCGGCGAGGAGGGCGCGAGCCCGTTCGCGTACCGGTCCCGCCCAGTCCGCGCAGCGGATGACGACCAGGGGGAGCAGGGCGGGCCGCTTCACGGCGTGGTCGAGCGCGGCCTCGCGGACATGGCCGTCGGGGTGGCAGAGGGCGAGGGCGAGTTCGGCGTCACCTGGCCTCTGTGACCTGGTGACGGTGATCGTCGACGCAAGCCGGGCCCGGATCGTCCGCCGTCCGGACGGCGACGCGTTCGAGTGGAACAGCTCCGGCCGTTGCCAGGCCAGTGCGCGGACTCCGGTGTCGAGACCGATCCAGGAGTCCGGGTCCGTCACGTCGAGCGCCTGGTCCGGAGCCGTTCCGGCGGCCAGTCGCCTGGCTGCCCCGTACGGCTCCCCTCCCCTTGTCAGCATGGGCGCAGCCTACGGGTCGGTCTCCGGCGTGGCTCCGGTGCACGGCTCAGTGCGGATCGGTGAGTTCCTCGTGTGCGCTGCGCAGCAGGGTCGCGAACGCTTCGGGGTGCTGCATCGGGAAGACGTGGCCGCCGCCGACGTGCCGCAGCCCGGCCCGCGATCCCGCGCTGCGGGCCGTGGCCAGGAAGTCGGCTTCCTCGCGGCGGAAGACGAAGTCCGATCGTCCGTTCACCAGCAGGGTGGGTGAACCGAGACGCGCGGTGATGCGGAGGAAGTCCGCGCGGCGCAGCTCCCGCACGGCCTCGCCGAAGGCCCGGATGGCCAGTCCGCCGGCCAGGGCAGCTTCCGCGCACTCCGCGGGGGCGATACGCCGGAACAGCCGGGCGTCCCGCGCGGCACTGAGGTCGGGTCCCATGAGTTCGTTGAGGCGCGCGGCCGTACGGTAGGCGAGCCCCTTCCAGCCGCGTGGACGCGCCGTGCAGCTGCACAGGACGAGCGCGCCCACGTCCTGCGGGTGTGCCGCGGCGTGGGCCAGCGCCACGTAGCCGCCGAGGGAAAGGCCGGCGACCAGCGGCCGCCGGCCCGTCGCGCCGGCCGCCTCCCGGACCGCGTCGTCGACGGCCCGCACGGCCGAGGCGAGGGTGAACGTACGGTTTTGGAGGGCGCCGTGTCCGGGAAGGTCCGGGGCGCTGACCCGGAAGTCGGGAGCGAGGCGGCGGGCGTGCGGGGTCCACATGGAGGCCGAGAGGCGGATGCCGTGCACCAGCACGATCGGGGGCCTCGTGTCGTCGCCGAGAACCCACAGACCCGGTTGGACGTGGCGTTCGGGACCGGACTTCATGCCGCTCCCCGTCCGGCCGGAACCCGCCAGTGGGCGCCGAACCGGTCCAGTGCGTGGTCGAGTCGCCGGATGGCCTCGGTGTGCCGGGGGCCGGACGGCTCCCGCGCGGCGGAACCGGTCAGGAAGCAGCGGTCGGGGCGGCCCCGCGCGCCCATGGATAGCAGCACGGTCTCCAGGGCCTGATGGGTCGGGTGTCCCTGGGCGGGATCGTGACCCACCACGAGCTGCAGGACGTGCTTGCCCGCGAGGCCGGACCGTGGCATGGCGTCCAGGAACGTTTTGAGCAGGCCTGAGTACGCCGCCTTGTACACCGGGGTCGCGACGACGACGCCGTCGGCGCCGGCGAGCAGCCCGGCCGCCTGCCGCAGGCGGGGGTGGTCCGCGTCCTGGGCCAGCAGCGGCGCGGGGGGAAGATCGCGCAGCGCGAGGTGGACGACGTCGTGGCCCTGTGTCACGAGCCGGGGAACGGCATGGGAGGAGAGCAGGCGCGCGGTGGCGGAGCTCTCTGCGGGACTTCCCGAGATCGTCAGGATCACGGCCATCGGCGATGGTCTCCTTGTCGTGCTGCGGGAGGGACGTGCTACGGAAGGGCCGGTGCGGCGGCCTCGGCCGGCACCAACTCGTGCTCGTGGGCGCGGTGGAAGCCCTTGCGGTCGTACCAGTGGGTGACGCCCAGTCCGAGCAGCAGGGCGCCCGCCGCGTACCCGCCGAGCACGGTCCAGTCCCGTGCCGGCATGCTCGAGCCGCCGAAGAACATGAGGGAGCGCACGCCCTCGACGACGTACCGGGCCGGCAGGAGGTCGCCGAGGGTGTTCAGCGCGCCGGGCAACGCCTCGACGGGGATGGGCCCACCGGACAGCGGGATGCCGGCGAGGGTCAGCAGGACCAGCGCCAGGATCTGGCCGGGCGTGCCGAACACCGCGAACAGGGCCAGGGTGACCAGGGAGACCGCGGCGCAGGCCGCGCCGCAGAAGAGGAGCAGTTCACCGCCCGCCTCGGGGTCGATGCCCGTGCTCCACAGGCCGGTCGCGGCGACGGTGGTGCCCGCGGCGAAGCCCATCACCGTGCCGAGCAGGGCCTTGGCGAGGAAGGTGGACGAGCGGGCGATCCGGATGACGGGGCTGAGCCGCCGCCGGGGGCCGATCTCCAGCGGGAGGTAGCCGAGCCGGGCGTCCACCAGCATCGTGAGCAGGCTGGCGGGCAGCAGGCCGGAGATGAGCAGGGCGACGGCGAAGTAGAGCGGAAGGATCCCGGCCGTGGCTCCGGCCGAGGGGCCTCCGGCCTGCTGTACGGTCTCGGTGACCTGGACCGGGTCGCTGAGCAGGGCGAGGAAACCGGGGCCGGCCGCGACAGGCGGTGCCGCGGTCCTGCCCTGGGTGGCGGCGCCTTCAACGGCCTTCACCGGGGCGGCTTTTCGCGCGCCCGCGGCGGACGCGTCCGCCTGATCGGCGAGCTGGGCGCCGATCCGCTGCGACACCTGTTCCGCCGTGGCGCGCAGCGCCTTCTCCGCCATCGAGGTGGCCATCGCGCCGACGCCCCGCCGCTCGATGATCTGCAGCTGCGGCCGCTGCGTGTCCTTCGCGGCGCCGAGCAGGGACAGGGCGCGCCGGCTGAAGTCGCCGGGGACGACGAGCGCGGCGTAGGCGTCCTGGTCGGTCATGATCCGCCGGGCCGCGGCGCGGTCGGAGACGACCGTCCAGTGGACGCGGCCGTCCCGGTGGGAGGCGGCCACGGCGTTCCGGGTGATCTGCTCGCCGAGACGCACCGTGCCCTGCGGTCCCGGAGCGCCCTGGTCCTCGTCGACGAGCACCAGGGGGAGGGCGCGCAGATGCCCCTCGGGGTCGCCGGCCGGCCCCAGGTAGCTGATCGTCGCGATGGCGGCGAGGAGGGCCCCGAGTACGACCACGATCCAGGATTGCCGCTGTTTCCACACGCTTGTAGCCCGCACGGGAACCACCTTCCTCGAACAGTGTCGGCTTGCGTTGTCTTGGGTCCGCGTGCGTCCGCCGTGGCCTTCGGGCGGTACGTGCGGCATGCCGGGGCTCACCCCGTCCGGACCGGGCCGCCCGGCGACCGGCGGCGGTCCGTCGCGCGGCCGGACGCGGCGGCCGAGCGGGCCAGCCGGGCGAGCAGGGTCGGCACCGTGTCGTCCTGCCAGGGGAAGAAGTGGTCGCCGGGCAGGATCCGCAGGCCCTGCCACCGGGGCGCGTGGGGCTGCCACCGGGCGACCTCGTCCGGCGGGTGGACCGGGTCCCCGTCGCCCGCGAAGGCGTGGAAGGGCACGGTGACGCTCCGGGTGGGCCGGGCGGAGGCCTGACCGAGGAGCCGGAAGTCGGCCTGGAGCGGGCGCAGCAGGAGGGCGCGCATCTGCGGGCTGGCCAACACCTCGGGCGGGGTCGCGCCGAGGCGGGCCACCCGGTCCAGCAGCGCGTCCGGGTCGTTCGCCAGGTGCCGTGCGTAGCCCTGGAGTTCGGGCGGCCCGACGGCCGAGACGGCGAGTGCGTGCGGTGGCGTCCCTCGTGCGCACAGGGCCTGGCACAGCTCGTACGCCAGCAGGCCGCCCATGCTGTGCCCGAACAGGACGAGCGGGACGGCCGGGTCACCGATCCGGGCCAGCAGTTCGCTGACGACCTTGGCGAGGTCGTCCAGCGGTTCCTCGGGCAGCCGGCGGCCGTGCCCGGGCAGCTCCGGTGCGATCAGCTCGCACCCCTCCGGCAGCCCGCCCGCCCAGGGCCGGTAGACATCGGCGGAGCCGCCCGCGTACGGCAGGCAGACGAGTCGGGCGGTCGGACTCATGCGAAGGACTCCCCCGGGTCTGGACGGACCGGGCAGTTCCCCGGCTTCGATCGCAACGCAACGGTGCGTTGCAATCCTAGAGCTGTCACTATCATCGATGCAACACAACGTTGCGTTTCGTTACGTCGCCCCGACCGAACGGGTCCGGGCGGGAGATCCGGAGGACGTCATGACGGCCACCACTCGGCAGGACCGGTCGCAGAGCGGCCCCCGGCGCCGCGACGACATCTTCGCGGCCTGTCTGGACCTGCTCGCGGACCAGGGTTACGACATGCTGACGATCGAGGGGGTCGCCCAGCGCTCCGGCGTCAACAAGACGACCATCTACCGCTGGTGGGCCTCGAAGTCCGAACTGCTCAGGGACGCCCTGATGGACTCGGGCACCTTCGCCTTCGACCTGCCCGACACCGGCAGCCTGGCCGGGGACCTCGCAGGGCTCACCGCCCGCCTCCAGGACCTGCTCGGCGACGAGCGCAAGGCCGCCGTGGTGGAGGCGGCCCTGGTGGGCGCGGTGCGGCATCCGGCGATGCGGGAGCTGGTGATGTCCTTCCTGGACGACCGGCTGGGCCGCCACCAGCCCCTCTTCACCCGTGCGGTGGAACGCGGCGAGCTGCCGCCGGACTTCGACCCCGCGCTCCTGGTGGACGCGCTCGCCGGGGCGCTGTGGATCCGCGTGCTGGTGCGCCGGCGGCCGGTCGCCGCCGACTTCGGCGAGCAGATGGTCAGCCTGCTGCTGGCGGGCGCGGGTGCGGCGTCTGTTCCCGCGCGGCAACCCGGCGGGTGACCTCCGCGAGGTGAGCGAGGACTTCCCGGTAGGAGCGCAGGGCGCCGACCTCGTAGTACGGCAGCGAGACCGCGGCGCAGTGCTCCCGTACCAGCAGCCGGCAGCGGCGCAGGTGCGGGCGCGGCATGCCCGGGAACAGATGGTGCTCGATCTGGTAGTTGAGGCCGCCGTAGAGGAAGTCGTGCACACGCGAGCTGCGGATGTTGCGCGAGGTGAGGACCTGGCGGCTCAGCCAGTCCGGCTCCTCCCCCTGCCGTACCGGCATGCCCTTGTGGTTCGGCGCGAAGACGCACCCGAGATAGGCGCCGAACAGCCCCTGGTGGACGGCGATGAAGGCGAGGCCGGTCAGCGGGGAGAGGACGCCGAACACGGCGGTGAGGTAGCCGGCCGCGTGCACCGCGAGCAGAGCCAGCTCGAGGCGGGGGCGGCGCGGCACCCCGCGCCGGATCGCGATCACCGAGCCCACTCTGAGCCCCACCGCCTCCAGCCCCAGCAGCGGGAAGAACAGCGCCGCCTGATGCCGTATCACGAAGGCCCGCAGCCGCGAGACGCCCTGGGCCTGGGCCGGGGAGAACGCGACGACCCGGCGCAGGATGTCCGGGTCCAGGTCGAGGTGGTTGGGGTGGTTGTGGTGCCGGGTGTGGTGGCTCATCCACCAGCCGTAGCTGAAGCCGAGGGCCAGGTTGCCGTGCAGCAGCCCGAGCGTCTCCATCGCGCGGCGGCCGCGGATGACCTGCCCGTGACCCACGTCGTGGCCGAGCAGGCCGGTCTGCCCGTAGGCGAAGGCCAGCAGGGCGGCGGTGGCCAGTTGCCACCAGGAGTCGCCGAGCAGCGCGAACACCGCCCATGAGGCCCCGAACAACGTCGTGTTCATCGCGAACTTCGCCGCGTAGTAGCCGGTGCACGGGCGCAGCAGACCGGCCGCCCGCACCCGCTCCTGGAGCGGCGCGAAGGAGTTGCCGCCGATGGGTGCCGTGCCGCCGACGGGTGCGCCCGGGCCCGGGGGCCCGGCCGACGCGGCGGTCGGGGAGCCCGGGGAAGCGGTGTCCGGAACGCTCATGTCAACTCTGCCTCTCTGCCGGGAAGCCGGCGGGTTTCGTCAGGGTGCGGCCGCGGAACCCGCGGCGCCGAGCCCGCTTCCGGGAGCCGGTCTCAGCGCTCGGCGTCGTCCTTGATGCGCCGCAGGGTGGCGCGCATGCCGGACCGGTTGGCCTCCGCCCGCTCGGCGGGAGGCGTTCCGGTGAACACGCGGCCGAGGAGTTCGGCGACCCGGGAGCCCGGCCCGGTGCGCAGGTCCCGCCAGTACTCGGTGACCCGGGTGGCGGACTCCCCCGCCGGCTCCAGCCGGTACCCCCACAGCGCGACCGGCAGGCCGAAGGTGGTGACCCGGAAGGCGAACTCCGCGGGCTCGTCGGCGACGACGACCCGGCACGTGGTGAACCAGACCAGCGGGCCCTTGCGGTTGAAGCCGACGAAGCGCGTCCCCCTGCCCGCGGCGGCCGTGCCGCACCAGACGGCGAAGCACTCCGGGCTCCACCGCCCCATGTTCTTCACCCGGGAAATCGCGGTGTACAGCTCTTTTCGTCCCGCGTTCACGAGAATGCTTTCCTCGATCTGCCAAAGCCGTTTCACAGAATACACTCCCGGACAGCACCCGACGGCGACAAACGGTCGCGACCATAACCGCGCCCGCCGGGCCGTGTCCAGCGCCGTCGGGGGCGTCCGAGCGGAATGGTTCAATCCTCTATTTCCGACCCTTCCGCAGGAATGCAGTTCACACGTTTGTCACTTGACACCCCGGGCTCGCCTGGACATGCTGGAACGAGTCGGATCGTTCTGAGTGCGGAGCGCGTCAGCGTCGACGCCTCCCTCGGAGC
Organism: Streptomyces sp. NPDC003720; assembly: GCF_042875075.1. NCBI lineage: Bacteria > Bacillati > Actinomycetota > Actinomycetes > Kitasatosporales > Streptomycetaceae > Streptomyces > Streptomyces sp. NPDC003720. Next base: position 993,092 of record NZ_JBIANZ010000001.1, on the reverse strand, counting down.
CCGACGACCAGCACTTCACGGGGGTTCCACACAGCGGCGTCGGCCAGTCCGACCGCCGTGTCGACCCCTGCGGTCTAGCCAGGGGGATGTAAATGAGCAAGATCGCCAGCATGGTGGGCACCACCATCTGTGACATCGCCTCGGTCTTCCAGCTGCTCTGGAACAGTTGGGACCGAGCCGGCCGATGACGCCGTTCCGCGACACGCACGCGGATTCTCACAACAAACCCACCTCGCGCCATTCAAACGGTGTGGCAGCGGCACGCCAACCGGAACCCACCACCATGTCGAACATCTTTCACATGGTGCTTCGCGAGATGGAAACGAGAATTCCGCGTCCGAGCTTTTCCATGTCTTCTCACGGTCTTCAGAAAGGTCGGTCAGGTGAGTCATCTGCTTGAAAAGTGCGCGTCCTACACACGAGCACGCGACGCGCGGAACGCGGGCCTGTACCCCTACTTCCTGAACTTCGACGGACGCGACGCCGGCACCGCCCGGCTGGCCGGCGGACACGAAGTGGTCATGTGCGGTTCCAACGACTACCTGGGGCTGAGCACGGACCCCCGGGTGGCCGACGCCGCGGCCGAGGCCGCGCACCGCTACGGGGCCGGCTGCACCGGCTCCCGCTTCCTCAACGGCAACCTCGACCTGCACGACCGTCTGGAGGCGGAACTCGCCGAGTTCTTCGGGAAGGAGGCCGCGCTGGTCCTCACCACCGGTTACCAGGCCAACCTCGGCGCGATAGGCGGCCTCTGCGGACCCGGCGACCTGATACTCATCGACAAGGACGCGCACGCCTCTCTCATCGACGCCGCCCGGCTCAGCCGCGCCAAGGTCGCCTGGTTCGAGCACAACGACGCCGACGACCTCGCCGACAAACTGGCCCGTCTGCCGCGGCGCGGCGGAGCGCTCGTCGTCGTGGACGGCGTCTACAGCATGGAGGGCGACCTCTGCCCGCTGCCCGCGCTGGTCGAGGTGTGCCGCCGGTTCGACGCCACCCTGCTGGTCGACGACGCGCACGGCGCGGGCGTCCTCGACAAGGGCCGCGGCACCTCCTCGCACTTCGGCCTCACCGACGAGGTGCCCCTGATCACCCTCACCTTCTCCAAGGCGTTCGGCTCCATCGGCGGCGCGATCCTCGGTGACGCCGTCGTCATCGACTACCTGCGCCACCACGCGCGTCCCCTGATGTTCTCGGCCAGCGCGAGCCCCGCCAACACGGCCGCCGCCCTGGAATCCCTGCGCATCCTGCGCGAGGAGCCCTGGCGGTGCACGACGGTCGCGGAGAACGCCGCGTACATGCGCCGCGAACTCACCGCGCTCGGCTACCGCGTCGGCTCCGGCATCACCCCGATCGTCCCGGTCGACACGGGCGACGACCTCAGCACCCTGCGCGCCTGGGACCTCCTCGTGGAGGAGGGGGTGTACGTCAACGCCGTACTGCCGCCGGCCGCCTCCCCGCGGCTGCGCACGAGCTACACGGCGGTGCAGACCGAGGAGCAACTGAACCGCGCCGTCGCGGGCTTCGCCGCCGTACGCGACCGGGTCCTCGCGCTGCCGGCCGCGGCCTGAGCGCGTCCACGCAGACAGGAGCCACCGCCATGCCCACCGCACTCGTCACCGGAGCCTCCGCGGGCCTCGGACGCGCCTTCGCCAAGGTCCTGGCCGAACAGGGCTACGACCTGATCCTGGTCGCCCGCTCCGAGAGCGACCTGAAGGAGCGCGCCGAGGACCTGTACCGCGCCTACGGCACCGACACGGAGGTCCTTCCCGCCGACCTGACCACCGACGACGGCTGTGCCGCCGTCACCTCGCGCATCAGGACCGGACCGCCGGTCGACCTGCTCGTCAACAACGCGGGCATCGGCCACGAGCGGCCCTTCCTCGACACCGGCGCCGCCGCCGAGGAGCGCCTCCTCGACCTCAACGTCCGCGCCGTGCTGCGGCTGACCGACGCCGCGCTGTCCGTCATGACCGCGCGCGGCTCGGGGAGCGTGCTGAACGTGGCCAGCGTCGCGGGCCTCGGCCCCGCCTGGCTCAGCTCCACCTACCCCGCGAGCAAGGCGTGGATCATCGCCTTCACCGAGTCACTGGGCGCCTCGCACCAGGTCAAGTCCGCGGGCGTCCGGATGACGGCCCTGCTGCCCGGTTACACCCGCACCGAGTTCCACCAGCGCGCCGGCATCCCCACCACCTTCCCGCCGCCCTGGCTGTGGCTCGACGCCGAGCGGGTCGTCCGCAGAGGCCTGCGCGACCTGGCGGCCGGGCGCGTCCTCAGCGTCCCGAGCCTGCGCTACAAGGTCGCCGGCTGGGGTCTGCGGCACCTGCCGCGCCCGGTCTCCCGGCTGGTCGCCTGGGACCTCAGCGCACCGGCCCACAGCTGATCCCCGAGTCAACTCGAAGAACAGCCCGAAAAGGGGAATCCCCGCATGACTGAGAGTGTGCCGGCCCGTCCGGCCACCCCGGCCCAGCTGAAGCTCCACACCCACGCACAGCTCTTTACCGACGACGCGGCGTTCAACCTCAGCGGCGCCTACCGCATCACGGGGGCACCGGAGAAGCCGGACACCGACCGGCTGCGGGCCGCGCTGTCCCGGCTCAGCGTCTCCATCCGCGCCATCAACACCTCGTTCGACCAGCGCGGCAACACCGTGCTGGCGGTGGACCGGCCGCCGCGCTACCCGGTGCCGCAGGACGTCCCGCTGATCCGGCTGCCCGGCGACTCCCGCGCGGAGGTCGCCGCCCGGCTGGCACGGGAAGCCGACACCCCGCTGCCGCCGGACGCGCCCGAGCAGTACGCGTTCGCCGTCTACGAGGACGACCACGCCGTCTACCTCACGCTCCTGTTCTCGCACCTCGTCTTCGACGGGTACTCGTACTACAACTTCGTCGCGGAACTGGAGCGGCTGTACGCCGACCCGGCGGCCGAACTGCCCGAGTCGGTCCACGACGACCCCTCGGCCCTGGTCGCACCGGCACCGCCGCGGCCGGAGGCGGTGGCGCACTTCGCCGCGCAGCTCGGCCATCTCACGACCTTCGCCGACGACCGGCTGCTCGGCCAGCGCAGCCCGGGCGGCGCGCTCGAGGGCGAGGAGCGCCGGCTCCGGCTGGACGCCGCGGCCAGCGACCGTGTCCGGGCGCTCGCCGGGGAACTCGGCTGCACGCCGTTCTCGTTCTTCCTCGCCGCCCATCTCGTCACCCTCAGCCGCTGCACCGGCGGCAGGCGGCTGGTCACCGGGCTGCCCCTGGCGGGACGTCGCGGGGTCCGGCAGCGCCGGGCGTTCGGCTACTTCGTCAACACGCTGCCACTCGCCGTCGACCTCACCGCCTTCGAGACCTTCGCGGACCTGTGCCGTGAGGTGCAGTCCCTGACCACGGGCATGCTGCGGCACCAGGACTTCGACCTCGCGGCCTCGGCGCGCGAGGTGTGCCCGAGAATCACCGGCGGCCTGCTGAGCGCCGACACCAGCTTCACCTACTACAAGCAGCCGCTGCAGATCCGGCTCGACGGCTTCACCGTGGAGCAGCTGGACCAGCCCCGCAGGCTCGTGAAGTACCCGCTGTCGGTGAACGTCGAGGACTTCGGCTCGACGTTCACGCTGAACGTGGAGTGCTCGCACGAGCAGTGGGCCACGGATCCGCTCGCCGTGATGCGCACCGTCATCGACGCGGTCGGCGCGGACCCGCACCGGACCGTCCGCTCCATCCCGGCGCTCGCGCCGGAGGCGGAGCGACGCGTCCACCGCCTCGTCAACCCGCAGGCCGGCCGCCCCGCGTACCCGGTGGAGCCGTCTCTGGCGGCGTGGTTCCGGCAGACCGCCCGGAGCCACCCCGGCCGCACGGCCGTCAGCTCCGGCGAGGACAGCCTGACCTACGCCGAACTGGACCGCCGGTCCGACACGGTCGCCGCGCGGCTCGCCGAGCGGGCCGCGGGACGGCACGTGGGCATCGCGATGCGGCGCGGCGTCGACCTGGTGACCGTGATCCTCGGCGTCCTCAAGGCGGGGCGGACGTACGTGCCTCTGGACCCGTCGTCACCCGGCGCCCGGATCGGGCAGATCCTGCGCAGCTTCCCCGACGGGCTGCCGCTGGTGGAGGACGAGGCACGCTGGCCCGACGCGGGCGGCGCCCGGGTGCGCGCCGGCGATCTGCTGGCGCCGGGCGAGCGGCCGGCCCCCGCCGTGCCGGAGGACCCGGACGCGGACGCCTACGTCATCTTCACCTCGGGCTCGACGGGGCGCCCCAAGGGCGTTCAGGTCACGCACCGCAACGTGATGCGGCTGATGCGCTCCACCGAGGAGCTGTTCGGCTTCGGTCCCCAGGACGTGTGGAGCCTGTTCCACTCGTACGCGTTCGACTTCTCCGTCTGGGAGATCTTCGGGGCCCTGCTGTACGGCGGCCGGCTCGCCGTCGTACCGGAGACCACCGCCAAGTCCCCGGACGCCTTCCGTGACTTCCTCGTCCGCGAGCAGGTCACCGTGCTTAACCAGACGCCGTCGGCGTTCGGCCAGCTGCTGAAGGTGCTCGGCCCGGAGCACCGCGACGCGCACGCCCTGCGCTACGTCGTGTTCGGCGGCGAGGCACTGCGCTACGCGGCCCTGCGGCCCTGGTTCGAGGCGATGGGCGACAGGACCCGGCTGGTCAACATGTACGGCATCACCGAGACGACCGTGCACGTCACCTTCCGTCCCGTCACGGCCGCCGACGCCCATCAGGAGACCGCGTCGGCCATCGGGCGCCCGCTGCCCGACCTCACGGTGCGGGTCGTGGACGCCGACGGGCACCTCTGCCCGCCCGGCGTGCCCGGCGAGATGATCGTCGGCGGCGCCGGTGTCACCCGGGGCTACCTGGAGCGTCCGGAGCTGACCGCCGAACGGTTCCCGGAGCAGGACGGCTCGGTGGTCTACCGCTCGGGAGACCTGGGCCTGGTTCGGCCCGACGGCGGCCTGGTCCATCTGGGCCGCATCGACCAGCAGGTGCAACTGCGCGGTTTCCGGATCGAGCTGGGCGAGATCGAGTCGGCCCTGCTGTCGGTCCCCGGTGTCGCCGAGTGCGCGGTGCGGCTCGACGAGCGGGACGCCGAGCACCCGGCGCTGGTCGCCTTCGTCGCCGGGCCCGCGGTGCCCGCCGACGGCGCGGTCCGCGAGCGGCTGCGGACGCTGCTGCCGCCGTACATGGTGCCGGCCGCCTTCGTCCGGACGGCCGGACTGCCGCTGACCGTCAACGGCAAGGTCGACACGAAGGCACTGCCCTGGCCCGACCTGGACGGGGATCCGGCGGAGCGTCCGGCCGCCGCGGCCGGACCGGAGACCGGGTCCACCGCCGAGGCGGTGGGGGAGGTCTGGCGGCAGGTGCTGCCGGCGGGGACGGCCTTCGGCCCGGACGACAACTTCTTCGACGTCGGCGGCTCCTCGATGCACGTGGTCGAGATGCACCGGCTGCTGCAGTCGCGGCTGGCCGTCGACAGCCTCGAAATGATCGAACTGTTCACCCACACCACACCGCGCAAACTCGCCGCACACATAGATGCCATACGGGGGGCCTCTCATGTCTGACCTGACCGAGACGCAGACGACACCGATAGCCGTGGTCGGCATGGCCGGCCGGTTCCCGGGCGCCGGTTCCGTCGCCGAACTGTGGGAGATGCTGGTGCGCGGGGCGGAGGCCGTGCACCGCTTCTCCCCCGAGGAACTCGCCTCGGCCGGCGTTCCCGCCGACGTGGCGGACGCGCCCGGTTACGTGCCGTACGGCGCCGACCTCGCGGACGCCGACCGCTTCGACGCCGACTTCTTCGGCGTCACCCCGCGCGACGCGCGGATCATGGACCCGCAGCACCGCGTGTTCCTGACCTGCGCCTGGCAGGCCCTGGAGGACGCGGGGCTCGCCCCCGACGCCCAGGACAACGTCGGCGTGTACGCGGCGAGCAGCCTGAGCACCTACCTGCTGTACCACGTGCTGCGCTCCGCGGAGCACGCCGGGAGCGCCCTCACGTATCCCGTCCTGCTCGGCAACGACAAGGACTTCCTGGCCACCCGCGTCGCCTACAAGCTCGGGCTGCACGGTCCCGCCCTCACGGTGCAGACCGCCTGCTCCAGTTCGCTGACGGCGGTGCACCTGGCGTGCCGGGCGCTGGCCTCCGGCGAGGTGGACGCGGCGCTGGCGGGCGGGGTGAGCATCACGGTGCCCCAGACCGCGGGCTACGACTACCAGGAGGGCGGGATCCTCTCCCGCGACGGGCACTGCCGGGTCTTCGACGCGGAGTCCTCCGGCACGGTGAAGGGCAACGGCGCCGGCGTCGTCGTCCTCAAGCGGCTGGCCGACGCCGAGCGCGACGGCGATCGCGTGTACGCCGTCGTCCGGGGCAGCGCCGTGAACAACGACGGCGCCGACAAGATCGGGTTCACCGCTCCCGGCACCGCCGGACAGCGGGAGGTCATCCGCCGCGCCCTCACGGCCTCCGGGGTGCCGGCGGGCGACATCGGCTACGTCGAGACCCACGGCACCGGAACCACCGTCGGCGACCCGCTGGAGCTGAGCTCGCTCGCCGCCGCCCACCGGGACGCCGGCGGCGCCGCGGACGGCTGCCTCATCGGCAGCCTCAAGGCGAACCTCGGACACCTGGACGCGGCCGCCGGAGTGACCGGGCTGATCAAGGCGGCTCTCGCCCTGTACCACCAGACCGTCCCGCCGCAGATCAACCTCGACCGGCCGAACCCGCTCCTCCAGCTCGACCGGACGCCGTACGACGTGCCACGGTCCGCCGTGGAGTTCACCGACGAGCCGCTGCGGGCCACCGCGGTCAGCTCGTTCGGCATCGGCGGCACCAACGCGCACTGCGTCCTGGCGCGGGCCCCGCAGCCCGGAGCGCGCCCGGCCGGCGCCCCGGCCGGCCCGTTCCCCGTCGTGCTCTCCGCGAAGGACGAGGACGCCCTGCGCGCCCTGGCCCGCGCGCTGCGCGAGCACCTCGCCGGTGCGCCCGGCACCGACCCGGCCGACGTGGCGTACACCCTGTTCACCGGTCGTTCCCGGTTCGCGACGCGGCACGCCTTCGTGGCCGCGGACCTCGACGGGATGGTCGCCGGCCTGGACGCGCTGTTCGACGGCGCCCCCAACGGCGAGCTGCCCGAGGCCACCACGTGGCCCTTGGCGCCCGCCCGCAAGATCTCCCTGCCGGGTCACCCCCTGCGGGAGGAACGCCACTGGCTCGAGCCGGACATCGCCCGGCCCGAGCCGGAGCGGCAGCCCACCGGGCAGCCGCACGGCGTTCGGCCGCCGGCCCCCGTACTCCCCCGGGCGGGGGCCGGCGAGGGGCTCGGCGACGAGGTGCTGCAGGAGGTCCTCCCCATCCTCCGCGAGCACCTCGGCGTCGACTCGCTCGCGCCCGACGACGACTTCCACGAGCTGGGCGGCGACTCCCTGCTGGCCGTGGAGGTGGTCAGCACCTTCCGCACGGCGTTCGGCGTCACCGTGGAGCTGGACGCCCTCGGCCGCACCGCGCGGCAGATGGCCGACGCCGTCCGGGCCGCCCGGACCGGCGCCCGCGGCAGCGGGGTGATCACCGTCCGCGAGGGCGAGGGGACCCCGGTCTTCCTGGTGCACCCCGCGGGCGGCACCAACCTCGTGTACTCCACGCTCGCCCGGCACTCGCGCTCGACGGCGCCGCTCATGGCGCTGTCCTTCCCGTCCGCCGAGGAAGGCCGGCCGGAGACCCTGCGCGAGCTGGCGGCGCGGTACCTGGAGCGGGTGCGCTCGGTGCAGCCGTCGGGGCCGTACCGGCTCGGCGGCTACTCCTTCGGCGGCAACGTGGCGCTGGAGATGGCCCTGCAGCTGCAGGCCGCCGGGGAGCGGGTCGAACCGCTGCTGATGCTGGACTCGCACGTTCCCGAGACCTACGTCGGCGGGCGGCTGGACCCCCAGGAGTTCGAGGACGCCTTCGCGGTGCTCGCGCGGCAGACGGCCCTGGTCGACGGCATCGACGTCGCGGTCCTGCGCGAGGAGGGCTTCCTCGACGTGTGGCGCACGAACCACGACTGGCTCAAGTCCTACTATCCGGACCGGCCGTTCGACGGCGACATCCTGCTGCTGCAGGCGGAGGAGCAGGAGCCGGTGGAGCTGCTCGACGCGCTGCGCCTGTCCGTCCGCGACAAGTCCCTGTGGCAGGCGCACATCACCGGCCGGCTGCGGGTGCGCAAGGTGCCCGGACACCACTTCACCATGTTCGACGAGGGCGAGCACATCGCGAGCCTCGCCGCGGCGTTCGACGAGGCGCTGTCCTCGCAGCGGGCCCGGTGACGCGCATGCTCAGCTACGGGTCCTACATCGCGGGCGTGGAACAGCCCGCCCGGCAGTGGGTCTACACCCTGCGCAGTTCGGCGATGCTGCGTGACTTCTTCGGCGCCGTGCGCCTCAAGCGCAGCCTGGAGCGCGGCCGGATCGCCCCCGAGGAAGCGGGCGTGGAGGTGGTCGGGCGCAGCGCGGTGGCCGACCAGGATGACATGGCGGTCGCCCTGCGGCGGGCCGCTGCAGCCGTCGACGAGTGGGCGGCCGTCCCGGCGGCGACCCGCATGCGCGTCGTGGCGGAGTTCCACGCCCTCGTGGCGGAGAAGCACGACGCGCTGGTCGAGCTGATGATCGCCGAGGGGCATCCCCGGTCGCTGGCCCGCTGGGAGGCCGCGGGCATGCTCGCGGCCACCGGGCCGGCCACCCGCGACTTCCTCTCTGGCCAGCTGGAGCACCGGGTGCGCGACGGTGCCCGGGAGCTGCGGGTGCGCCGGGTCGCGGACGGCGTGGTCTGTCTCAACCCCCCGCAGAACGCGACCGTCGCCAACGCGCTGCTCGGCATCTGGGCACTGGCGGCCGGCAACGCGCTGGTCGTCAGGGCGCCCCGGAGCGCACCGCTCGGGGTGATGTACGCGCTGCGCGAGCTGGTGGCGCCCGCGCTGGAGCGGGTGGGGGCGCCGGCGGCCGCGCTGTCGGTGCTGTGCTGCGAGGCCGGCGCCACCCTGCGGCAGTGGCTGGCCAGTCCGCTGGTCGACGACATCATGTACTTCGGCGGCAGCGAGCAGGGCATCGCCTTCGGCGCGGAGTGCGTCGCCGCGGGCAAGAAGCCGGTGCTGGAACTGGCCGGCAACGACGTCTGCGTGGTCTGGCACGACGCCGACCTCGACCTCGCCGCGGAGGCGCTGTCCGAGGCGTTCTACGGTTCCGGGCAGATCTGCATGGTGCCCAACTGCGCGGTCGTCCACCCCCGGGTCGCCGACGAACTGCTCGCCAAGCTGGCGGCACGGGCCGCGGCGATCCGTCCGGGGCCGCCCGAGGAGCCGGGGGCGCTGCTGTCCCCCGTACTGCGCACGGACCGGTTCCACGAGGTGCTGCGCCAGGCCGAGGCGGCGGGCGCCGAGATCGTCTGCGGCGGCCGCCGGCTGGACGTCGACGGACGGCCCGACGAGGTGCGGGGGCTGTTCCTGGAGCCCACGGTGATCCGCGTGGACGGCCTGAAGGGCGCCCGGGACCTGGACGCCGTGCGGCACGAGACGTTCTTCCCGCTGCTGCCGGTGGTGGTGCCCGAGGAGGCCTCCGACGGCGAACTGCTGGCGCAGGTGACGGACTTCGTCAACAGCAACGAGTACGGGCTGCGGAACTCGCTGTGGACGGGCGACGAGGAGACCGCGGAGCGGTTCCTGAGCCGGCTGCGCAACGGCGGCCTGGTGAAGGTGAACGACTCGCACATCGGGTTCCTGCCCGTGCTGCCGACCCACGGGGGCACCGGCCTGACCGGCGGCCCCGGCGGCGAGGCCAACTATCCGCTGCTGCGCACGTCCCACCTTCAGGGCGTCAGCGTGGCCCGGGGTGTGCGGCCGTCCGAGGCGGTCTTCGGCGGTCCCGCCGCCCCGGGCGGTCCGGTCGAGAAGAACGAGGGGGTTCAGGTCTGATGCGCGGCATGGACAGGGCACGCGAGGCGTGCGAGGAGCTGTTGCCCGGACTCGCTCCGGCGCTGGCGGACGTACCGCTGCCGGAGCTGGAGTCGCCCGGCGGGCCGGGGCTCGACGCGTTCCGCAAGAGCGGCGGTCCGGGACTGCTGGTGCCCGCCGCGTACGGCGGGGCGGGCGCGGGCGCGCTCCGGGCGGCGCGGGTCACCCGGGCGATCGGCGCGCTGTCCCCCTCTCTGGGGGTGGCGACCGCGATGCACAACTTCTCGGTGGCGAGTCTGGTGGCGCTGGTCGCCTCCGCGGACGCCTCCGGCCTCGAGTGGATGCTGATCGAGGGCATCGCCCGGGACCGGCTGCTGGTGGCCTCCGCGTTCGCCGAGGGACGCGCGGGAGCCGGCACCCTGGACGCGGCGGTCTCGGCGCGGGCGACCGAGGGCGGGTACCTCGTCAACGGCAGCAAGAAGCCGTGCAGCCTGTCGAGGTCGATGAACCTGATCACCGCGAGCGTCTCGCTGCCCGGTGCGGACGGCGGCAGGGAGCTCGGGGTGGCGCTGGTGCCCGCCGACTCGCCGGGCATCACCCGGCGGCCGTTCTGGAACGCCCCGTTCCTCGCGGGCGCCGAGAGCGACGAGGTCGTCCTGGAGGACGTCCTCGTGCCCGCGGAGCTGATGCTGCGTCCGCAGGTGGAGCTCGGCACCGGTCTTGACACCCTGCAGACGGTCGGATTCGTGTGGTTCGAGCTGCTGGTCAGCAGCGTGTACACCGGAGCGGTGGCCCGGCTCGCGGAAAGCGCGCTGGACGCCGGCCGGGGCAGCGCCACCGACCGGGCCGCCGTGGTGACGAGCGTGGAGGCGGCGATCGCGCTGACCGAGAACGCGGCGCGGATCGTGGACGAGGGCCAGGTCGGCAACGACGAGCTGGCGACGGTGCTCACGGCCCGCTACGCGGTGCAGGAACTGCTGGTCACGGCGGCGGACCGGGCCGCGGAGCTGCTCGGCGGCCTGGCCTTCGCGACGTCCGTGGACACCGGGCACCTGCTGGCGGTCAGCCGCGCCCTGGCGTTCCACCCGCCCTCCCGCGGGGCCATGGCGGACTCCCTGCTGGAGCACCATGCCGGCGCACCGCTGCGGGTGGTGTGACGCGATGGACACGGACGCGAGGCCGCTCGGGCGGCAGCCCGGCGCCACGCCGGCGGGCACCCAGGCGTCGCCGGGCCGGGACGTGCCCGGCCGCTACAAGGCGTACCTGAGCCGGGGCCGGGGCAAGCTCGGCGAGATGTTCGGCGGCCATGTCGAGGTCGACTCCTACGGCGCCACGGTCCGCACGGCCGACGGGCGGGAGTTCCTCAACTGCGGCGGCTACGGCGTCTTCCTCGCCGGGGCCCGGCATCCGCGGGTGGTCGCCGCCGTCGAACGGCAGTTGCACCGCCACCCGCTGGCCACCCGGCTCCTGCTGGAGCCGAAGGCGGCCGACGCGGCGGAGGCCCTGGTGCGGGTCGCTCCGGCCGGCCTGGAGCGGGTCCACTTCACCAACTCCGGCGCGGAGGCCGTCGAGACGGCGCTCAAGCTGGCGCGGGCGCACGGCCATCGGCGGATCGTGTCGACGGCCGGCGGGTTCCACGGCAAGACGCTCGGCGCCCTGACCGCCACCGGAAAACCGCTGTACCGGGACCCGTTCCTGCCGCTGCTGCCGGACACCGTGCACGTCCCCTACGGCGACGCCGCCGCGCTGCGCGAGGCGCTGGGCCCGGATGGGTCGGACGCGGTGGTGCTGGTGGAACCGGTGCAGAGCGAGGCCGGTGTCGTCGTACCACCGGACGGCTACCTCCGCGCGGTCGCGGCGGCCTGCGCGGACGCCGGGGCGTTCTTCGTCCTCGACGAGGTGATGACCGGCCTCGGACGCCTCGGCCACTGGTGGGGGGCCGACCGCGAGGCGGTGACGCCGGACGTGCTGCTGGTCGGCAAGGCGCTGAGCGGCGGGGTGGTCCCGGTGGCCGCGGCGGTCGCCACGGCGCGGGCCTTCGCCCCCTTCGACCGGGACCCCTTCCTGCACACGTCGACGTTCTCGGCGGCGCCGTTGGCGATGGCCGCCGCCGAGGCGGCGGTCGCGGTGGTCGAGGAGGAGGGCCTGGTCGGCCGGGCGGCCGGGCTGGGCGCGACGCTGCTCGGGGCCCTGCGGAACCTGGTGGCCCGGCACTGCGGCCACCTGGTGCGGGACGTGCGCGGGCTGGGTCTGCTCATCGGTGTGGAGTTCCAGGACGCGGGCCTAGCGGGCGAGTTCCTGCTGGAACTGCTCGAACGGGACGTGATCGCCAACCACTCGCTGAACGCGCACACCGTCGTCCGCCTGACCCCGCCCGCGGTGCTCGACGACGCCGAGACCGACCGACTGACCGAGGCGCTGGAGGGCGCCGCCCGGGCCCTGGGAGAGCGATTCCCCGCAGCGCGCCCCCAGCCCGACCCCGGAGGGAACTGACATGCGTACCGTTGAACTCAGCTACGACGGAACCCGGTTGACGCCACCGGAGGCGTACGACCGGATCCGTGACTTCGCCCGCTATCCCGAACTCGTCGACGTGGTCCGCTCGGTGGCGGTGCACCCGACCGGCAAGGGCACGACGGTGCTCAGCGACTGGGAGGTCGACTTCCGCAACGGCGTCCTGGCCTGGACCGAGCAGGACGACTTCGACGATGCTGCGCTGACCATCACGTTCCGGCAGACGGACGGCGACTTCGAGAGTTTCGAGGGCCGTTGGGAGGTGGCCCCGCGGGCGTCGGGAGGTGCGCGGGTGCGGTTCGCCGCCGCCTTCGACTTCGGGCTGCCGAGCCTCGCCGGGATCATCGACCCGGTCGCCGAACGCGTCCTTCGCGAGACCGTCGAGCAGATCCTGCGCGCGCTGCTCGGGGACGCGCCGGCCGCGCTCGGGCCGGCCCTGACCGCAGCGGGCGGCGCGGCCGGCGCGACGAGGGAGGCGGCCTGATGGACGCCGCCAACCGCTTCGAGACCCGGGTCACCTACCGGCTGCTGCGCGCGGAGTACTGCGCGGGGCTGGCCCTCAGCGCCGGGCTCCTGCTCACGCACCTGGACCAGGTGCGCTGGTGGGTGGCCGTGGGCATGTTCGCCTACATCGACGTGATCGGCTATCTGCCCGGGGCCCTGGCCCATCGCCGGTCCGCATCCGGGTACGTCCCCCGGGTCTACTACGTCCTGTACAACACGATGCACAGCTGGCTCACCGCGGCGGCGGTGGCCGGTCTGTGGGCCTGGCTGGTCCGCCCGGAGTGGGCGCTGCTCGCCGTGCCCATCCATCTGTGCGGCGACCGGGGGCTGCTCGGGAACTTCCTCAAGCCGTTCGCCGTGCCGTTCGAGCCCAAGCCGCACCCGGCCTTCGTCCGCCTGGAGCAGTCCCTGGGCGGCGGTGACGGCGCCGCGACCGCTCCGGTGAGCGCCGAACCGGCGCTGGACACCGTGCGGGCGACCCGATGACGGCCGCCGTCCGGGCACCGGGGACGCCGGACGCGATCGACGTGCTACGCGCCCACGCCGACCACCCGAGCGCGTTCCTCGCCGTCAACTCGGACACGCGGCACCACCACGGCCGACGCTCCCCCGGCCTGGTCGCCTACCTGCCGGGGCGCCGTCACGTCGTCCAGTTCGCCGCGCCCTTCGCACCCGGCGACGCGCGCGGCCCGCTGCTCGACGAGTACCTGGCGACGCTGGGCGGACGGCGACGGCTGACCGCCGTGCAACTGCGGGCGCAGGACGTCGGCCTCTATGCCGAGCGGGGCTTCACCGTCAACCAGATCGGCAGCTCGTACGGCATCGACCTGGAGCGTTTCACGCTGCGCGGCAAGGCGCTGGCCAAGGTCCGGCAGAACGTCTCGCGGGCCCGCCGCGAGGGCGTGACGGTGACGGAGGCGCCGGCGGGGTCGCTCGACGAGCAGGCCCTGGACCGGATCGACCGGGACTGGCTGCGGGCCAAGGGACGCCACGTCAAGCAGCTCACCTTCCTGGTCGGCGAACGCGGCGGCCCGGGGCGGCCGTTGCGCCGCACCTTCCTCGCCCGGCACCGGGGGGCGATCGTCGCCTACATCACCTACTCCCCCGTGTGGGGCGAGCGCTCCGGCTGGCTGTACGACCTGACGCGCCGCAGTCCGCAGGCCCCGACCGGCACGGTCGAACTGGTCAACCTCACCGCGCTGAACCGTTTCGCGGAAGAGGGGGCCGGCTGGCTCCACCTGGGTCTCACACCGTTCGCCGGACTCGCGGACGCACACGAGCCCTCCTGTGCGTCGGCGTCCCTCACCCGGGCTCTGCGCCTGGTCGCCCGGCACGGCGGCGCGGTCTATCCGGCGCGCACCCAGGAGGCCTTCAAGCTCAAGTGGGACCCGCACACGATCGAACCGGAGTACGCCGCCTTCCAGGACCGGGTGCGGCCCGGCGCCGTCTGGCGCCTGCTGCGCGCGACCGGCGCGCTCTGACGGCGCCCTCCCGCCACCGGTCACCTTCAGGCACACCGCCTGCGAACACCCCTGTCACCCGACACCCCGACTCTAGGAGCAGCACATGACCGCACTCCCCCTGGAAGCCGACTGGGACAACGCTCCCGGCGTGCTGGAGGGCGCCCGCGAACTCCAGCTCACCCCCGGCGACTGCGATCTGCCCTACTGGCTCGAGCACGTGGCGGGCTCCATGCTGCGCCGCCTGACCGACGGCACCGTGACGGCCGGTGCCGCCGCCGAGGCCGCGCGCCGCCCCGGCCCGCTGCGCGACGCCCTCGTCGACGAGTTCACCTTCCGGACGCTGGCGGAGGAGAAGGCCGCGCGTGCCCTGTCCTTCCTCGTCTTCCACGCCCCGGACCGCGACTGCCTGGAGTTCTTCTCCACCCAGCTGATCGACGAGGCGCGCCACGCGCGTGTCTTCCGCGAGCACCTGGTCGAGGCGGGGCTGTCCGAGGCCGAGGTGGCGGCCGCCGTGGCAAGGACCGCGAGCGGGTCCGGCGCCGCGGTCCTCGACCCGCTGGAGGCCTTCGGTCTGCACGTACTGCGCGACCAGGGCGACTTCTACGGCGGCGTCCTCGTCCTGACCGTGCTCGTCGAGGGTGTCCTGGCGCCCGCCGCGGAGCTGAGCGAGCGGAAGTGGCGCCTGCTGGACCCCGGTGCGGCGCTCGTCGAACGCGGGGCGAACATGGACGAGATCCGCCATCTCGCGGTGGGCAGCTCCGTGATCCGGCGGTACCTCACCGAGCGTCCCGGGGAGCGCGAGCGCCTGCTCGGCCTCCTGCAGGAGGGGCGGCGGCTGTGGGAGAAACTCCCCATGGAGGAGGTGCTGTTCCGTCGGGAGTCGCTGTTCCAGCAGGGGATCGCCGAGCACGGCGAACTGCTGGGCGACTACGAGATCTGGCCGGGGCGCCGCCTGGTCGACACCGGGATCGAGGAGCGGATGACGGCGGCCGAACGGTGGTCCCGTGAGACCCAGGAAGCGCGACTGGCCCACATGCTGCTCGACGGGGCCTTGTAGTGGGTACCGCCGGGGACGTCTGGCGGATCCCCCTGTCCGGTAGGGCCGGCGACGGCCCGGCCGGCGGGCCGTGCGTGGCCGCGCTGGTGACGGTGCCGCGAACCGCCCCGCGGGCGGTCGTCCTGCTCTGGCCCGCCCTCGCGGTGACCGCCTCGTACTACGCCCCCTTCGCCGGGGAACTCGCCGCCCGCGGCATCGCCGTCGTCGTCGCCGACCTGCGCGGACAGGGGCACAGCCGGCCGCGGGCGGGGCGCGCGACGCGTTACGGGTACCACGAACTCGCCGTACGTGACTGGCCCGTCGTGGTCGGGGCCGTCCGCGAGCGGTTCGGCGGGGAGGTTCCGCTGTTCCTCCTCGGGCACAGCTTCGGCGGCCAGGTCAGCGCCCTCTACGCGGCCCGCGAGCCCAAGGGCGTGGACGGTCTGGTCACGGTGGCGGCCGGGTCGGTGGACCACCGCGGGTTCTCCGGCGCCGCCCGTCTACGGGTGCTGGCCGGGACGCAGTTCATCTCGGTGATCTCCGCCCTGTGGGGGTACTGGCCGGGGCACCGGCTGGGCTTCGGCGGCCGCCAGCCCGCCCGGCTCATGCGCGACTGGGCGCGGATCAGCCGCACCGGGCGCTTCCGGCCGTCCGGCGCGGACTTCGACTACGAAGCCGCTTTCGGCGGGGTGACCTTGCCGGTGCTGGCCGTCTCCGTGGCGGGCGACAGGCTCGCCCCTCCGAGTGCGGTGGACCGGCTGTGCGCGAAACTGAGCTCCGCCGAGGTGGAACGCTGGCACTACCAGCCGCCGGCCGGTGACCGGAGCGACCATGTCCGGTGGGCTCGTTCGGGCGCGGACATCGCGGCCCGGATCTCCGACTGGGTACATGACCGGGCGACGAGTGGTGACAAGTAGGGCCTGGCGTCGATAGCAGGATTGTTATCGGCGGAGACTTTGAAATCGCTTTCGAATCATCACTATACTGAACGAGACGGCTCGTTCTACATCACCTCCTTATCGGTGAACCCCCCGCAGAGCCGCGTGGCCGAGAGAGGTGGCAAGACATGGGACAGACCAGATCCCTCACTGCGACGTCAGGGGAGAACGGCCAGCGCATGCGGGATCTCGAGGCCCGCGAACGCATCCTGACGACGACGCTCAAAATGCTCGGGGAGCTGGGATACAGCCGGCTCACCATCGGCGGCATCGCCCAGGAGGCCGGTGTCGGCAAGGCCACGATCTACCGTTCCTGGCCCAACAAGGCGGCCCTCACGCTGGACGCCGTACGCACGCAGCTTCCGCAGATCCCCGTCGAGGAGACGGGGGACAGCGAGCAGGAGGTGATCGCCGTGGCCGAGACGCTCGCAGCGCTCTACGGCTCCCCCAGGGTCCGCCTGGTACTGCCGGCCCTGGTCTCGGACGCGGCGGCCGATCCCGAGCTGGGCCGCCGGCTGAGAGAGGAACTCATCGAGGAACGCAAGCGGCAGTCCACGGCGGTGCTGCAGCGCGCCGTCGACCGAGGCGACATGGCCAAGGACGCCGACATCTCCACCATCCTGGACATGTGGGCGGGCCTGATGCTGTTCCGCAGCCTCTTCTTCGACGTGAGCTTCGACGAACAGGCGGTCCGCAATCTGGTGGCGGCGACGCTCGACTCCCCGCCGCGCCTCACCGACGCCCGCGAGCGCCCCTCCGACCGGTAGCCCCCCGCGGGACGCCCCCTCCCACGCGCCCCGGACAGCTCACGACGCCCTGCCGTCGCGACTTCCCCCGACCACGCCCCCCGCGGCCCGGGAGGAGCCCGACGGCAGGGCGTCCCCCGGTTCGGCCCTCGCCGCACAGGCCCGGAGTCCGGTGTCCCGGCCGGTTCGAGGAGCCTGTGACGCAGTCCCGTGCTGCCATGGCGTTGCCGCCCGACCGCGCGGAGACGCTCCTCGACGAGTGCCGCATGCGGTGGACCGGCGTCTATGTCGTGCTGTACACCGGCGACGAGCCCACCCACCTCGGGATTTTCGGGTTCTCGGGTGACTGAGCCCAAGGCGCCGGACCGGTTCCGGCTGGGAAGCTGTAGCGGGCACCTTGTTTGGGGAAGTCTTTGCCCGTGGCCGGTTCCCGGTGCCCTCGGCCGGACGGCACGGCGGTCGGCGGATCTCGCGGAGGCAAAGCACGGCCGGATTCACCAGGGCCGACATGCCGGCCGGGTTACGGACGCGTTGACCGGCGCCGAGTGCTTGACGGACGCTCGTCATCTAGGTGCTCGATACAACTGGTTTGCCGGTCGGTCCTGGACACTGCGAAGCCGCAGCCGAGCGCCGGACCGGCGGCCGGCGGAGCTGGAGGCAGCGCATGTGCGGCATCACCGGATGGGTTTCCTACGACCGTGATCTGACCACCGAGGCCACCGCATTGCACGCGATGACCGAGACCATGGCCTGCCGGGGCCCGGACGACCGCGGAACCTGGTCCGAGGGCCCCGTCGCCCTCGGACACCGCAGGCTCGCCATCATCGACCTGCCCGGCGGCCGCCAGCCGATGTCCGTCTCCACGCCCGAGGGAGCCGTCGCCCTGGTCTACTCCGGGGAGACCTACAACTTCACCGAGCTGCGCCGGGAACTGGAGAGGCGCGGCCACGGGTTCACCACCGACTCCGACACCGAGGTGGTCCTGCACGGCTACCTCGAATGGGGGGACGCCGTCGCCGAACGGCTCAACGGCATGTACGCCTTCGCCGTCTGGGACGGCCGCCACGACAAGCTGGTGATGGTCCGGGACCGCATGGGCATCAAGCCGTTCTACTACTACCCCACCCCCGACGGCGTCCTGTTCGGCTCCAAGCCCAAGGCCATCCTCGCCAACCCGCTGGCCCGGCGCCGCGTCACCCTGGACGGGCTGCGCGAACTGCTCGTCATGGTCAAGACCCCCGGGCACGCCGTCTGGGACGGCATGCGCGAGGTGGAACCCGGCACGGTCGTCACCGTCGACCGCTCCGGCCTCGCCACCCGCGTCTACTGGCGGCTGGAGACCCGCCCACACCCGGACGACCGCGACACCACCGTCGCCACCGTGCGCTCGCTCCTGGACGACATCGTGCGCCGCCAGCTCGTCGCCGACGTACCGCGCTGCACACTGCTCTCGGGCGGCCTCGACTCCTCCGCCATGACCGCGCTCGCCGCCCGGCAACTGGCCGAACAGGGCGAGACCGTGCGCAGCTTCGCCGTCGACTTCGTCGGCCAGACGGACAACTTCGTCGCCGACGAACTGCGGGGCACCCCCGACGCCCCCTTCGTGCACGACGTGGCCCGGCTCGCCGGCACCGACCACCAGGACATCGTGCTCGACGCCGAGTCCCTGGCCGACCCCGCCGTGCGCGAGCGGGTGATCCGGGCCCGCGACCTGCCCGCCGGCTTCGGCGACATGGACGCCTCGCTGCTGCTCCTCTTCCGCGCCGTCCGCCAGAAGTCCACCGTGGCCCTGTCCGGCGAGTCCGCCGACGAGGTGTTCGGCGGCTACCTGCAGTTCTTCGACGAGGAGGCGCGCCGCGCCGGCACCTTCCCGTGGCTGGCGACCATGGGGCGCCATTTCGGCGAGGACGCCGATGTGCTCCGCACCGACCTCACCAAGTCACTCGACCTGGAGGGGTACGTCGCCGACGGCTACCGCACCGCCGTCGCCGCCGTCGACCGGTCGGACGGCGAGAGCGACTTCGAGTACCGCATGCGGCAGATCAGCCACATGCACCTGACCCGCTTCGTCCGCGTCCTGCTCGACCGCAAGGACCGGATGAGCATGGCCGTCGGCCTCGAGGTCCGGGTGCCGTTCTGCGACCACCGGCTGGTCGAGTACGTGTACAACGCGCCGTGGGCGCTGAAGTCCTTCGACGGCCGCGAGAAGAGCCTGCTGCGTGAGGCGTCCGCGGACGTGCTGCCGCGCTCGGTCTACGACCGGGTCAAGAGCCCCTACCCGTCCACACAGGACCCCCGGTACGCCCGCGCCCTGCAGGAGCAGGTCGGGCGACTGCTCACCCGGCCCTCCCACCCCGTCTTCGACCTGGTGGACCGGGACCGGCTCCGGCGGGCGGCGGAACGCGAGGCGCCGGTCAGCACGCAGGCGGCCCGACGCGGTCTGGAACGCGCCCTGGACCTCGCGGGGTGGCTGGACCTCTACTCGCCGGAACTCACCCTCGACTGAACCCCACGGACTCCGGGCAGGTGCGTCACTCCGGTGCCGGCAGGGTCGGGTGGTCGGTGGGGTAGATGCCGACCGCGAACCCGTACACGGTCTCACCGGCTCTCGGCATCCGGTCGAACTCGTCCACCAGTCGGGCCATCCGGTCCCAGAACTCGGAGGCCTGCTCCTCCGAGATGCGCGCGTGCCGGATGAAGCCCCAGAGTCTCCCCTGCTCGAACGCGTCGGAGGACTCGCGTGCAGCCACCTCGAAGTCGTTGAAGTCGCCGGACGCCTCCTCGCCGGCGGGTGAGGACTCGGCCGCGATGTGGAACATGCGCGCGGTGCGCCCGTAGAAGCGCTCCTCGATCGCCCGGACCCGCCGCGTGCGCACCACCTGGAGCAGACCGTTGCGCGTGAGCACGTCCACGTGGTGCGCGACCGTGCTCTTGGGCCGCCCGACCGCGGTCGCGAGCTCGGTGACGGTCGCGGCCCGCTCGTGGAGGAGCTGCAGGATCGTGGTGCGGAGCGGGTGGCCGATGGCCTTCACCTGGGCCGGCCTGGTCAGCGCCATCCGATCGGCCAGCTCGTAGTCCGGGGGGTTGTCGGCCATGGCAGAACAGTCTAGCCTCGCCGAACGTTCCAAAATAGTCGAACATTGAGCGAGGGAACCGCCGACATGGCCGAAGTGCTGCTGTACCACCACATCCAGGGCCTGACCGACGGCGTGCGGGCCTTCGCCGACGACCTGCGGCAGGCCGGGCACACCGTGCACACGCCCGACCTGTTCGACGGCCGCACCTTCGCCGGGATCGAGGAGGGGTTCGCATTCGTGCGTGAGCAGGGTCTCGACGCGATCCGGGAGCGCGGCGCCGCCGCGGCCGACGGCCTGCGCCCCGAGCTCGTCTACGCCGGCTTCTCCTTCGGCGTGACGTTCGCCCAGCGGCTCGCCCAGACCCGGCCGGGGGCCCGCGGGGCACTGCTCCTGGACTCCTGCCTCCCGGTCACGGAGTTCGGGGAGGCGTGGCCCGAGGGGGTGCCGGTGCAGATCCACGGCAAGGAAGGCGACGAGTTCTTCGACGAGGACCTGCCGGCCGCACGCGAACTCACCGGCGCCACGTCGGCCGCCGAGCTGTTCGTCTACCCCGGCGACGGGCACCTCTTCGCCGACTCCTCGCTCGCCGCGTACGACCCGGAGGCGTCCCGACTGCTCCTGGAACGGGTGCGGGCGTTCCTCACCTCCGTCTGACCGGCGCGGGCCGTGGCCGCCGTCGCCGAGTGGTCGCGACGGACGCCCACTTCGGGATCGGCGGCTGGAGAAGGCCTGAAGTCAGCTCCTCTCCGGCACCGTCATCTCGCCCAGGCGTGACCAGTCGTCCTGGGGGACGGTCACGTTGACGATGCGGGGTGTCTCGGCGAGGTGGCGCGGGAGTGTCTCGCAGGCCGTGCGGAAGTGGTCGGAGCCGACGTGCGCCGCCCCGGCGTCGTCGTCGCGGAATGCCTCGACCAGGACGTACTCCGTCGGGTCGTCGACGCTGCGGGACCAGTCGAACCACAGGCAGCCGGGTTCGGAGCGGGTGGCCCGGGTGAACTCCCCGGTGATCTCGGGCCAGGCGTCGGCGTGCTCGGGCAGGACCCGGAACTTGGCGGTGATGAAGATCATCGATGCTCCTTGCGGACGTGCGGGTGCCCGGCGGACCGGGCCTGACGGGATGTCCGCTCAGGGGACCAGGATCGCGCGGCCCCGGACCCGGCCCGCGTCCAGGTCGGAGAGGGCGTCCTGGAAGCGGTCGAGCGGATAGGGCGTGGTGTGCAGGCGGACCCGGCCCTGGGCGGCGAGCACCATCAGCTCGCGCAGGTCGTTGTAGGAGCCGACGAGGTTGCCGATGAAGTTGATCTCGTTGGAGATGATGTCGATGGTCGGCACGTCGATGTTCTCGCCGTACCCGACCACGTGGTAGTCGCCCGCGCGGCGCAGCATGCGCACCCCGTCCCGGGTGGCGCCGCCCTCGCCGACGAAGTCGATGACCACTTCCGCTCCCCGTCCCCCGGTCAGTTCCAGCACCTGCTCGACGTGCCCCCCGTCGGCGACGACGCCGTGGTCGGCGCCGATGGAGCCGGCCAGCTTCACCGCGTCGGCATTGCGGTCCACGACCACGATCTGGGCGGCCGTCAGGGCTTTGAGCACCTGCACGCCGATGTGCCCGAGCCCGCCGGCGCCGATGACCACGCAGCGGTCGCCGGGCCGCAGTTTCCGGGCAGCCTTCGCGACGGCGTGGTACGCCGTGAGGCCGGCGTCCGCGAGGGCGGCGACGTCGGCCGGCTCCAGTGAGTCGTCGATGCGGATCACGCTGCGGGCGGAGGTCTTCAGGTACTCGGCGTAGCCGCCGGCCGTGTCGATGCCGGGGAAGAGGCTCTGCTCGCAGTGGACGTCGTCGCCCGACCGGCACGCCCGGCACAGTCCGCAGGTGATCAGCGGATGGACGATGACCTTGTCGCCCTCGGCGACGTTGGTGACGGCGCTTCCGATCGCGTGCACCCAGCCGGCGTTCTCGTGCCCGATCGTGTAGGGCAGCGTCACCCCGGACTTCTGCGCCCACTGCCCCTCCAGGATGTGCAGGTCCGTCCGGCACACGCCGGCGCCGCCGATCCTCACGACCACGTCGTACGGGCCGGTGACCGAGGGTTCCGGCACGTCGGTCATCTCGGGGTCACGGCCGTAGCCGACGACCTGGACTGCTTTCACGAGGCCTTCTCCCTGGGCAGCACGGCGGGCCGCGGCTCCGCGGCCCGGGGGGACTGGTCCGCCGCGGACTGCGGGTAGCGGGTCCGCAGCAGCCCGCGGCAGAAGTGGGTGTTGCCGTCGATCGAGATACGGACCGCACGGGCGAACCGGACCCGCAGCGGAATCTCCTCCGGCGTGAAGGGGCGCCCGTCGTCGTCGACGAGGAGGGGATCCGCGGGAGACGTGCCGAGGCCGAGCGCCGCACGCCGGCGCAGCAGCGCACGGGTCGCGGCGGTGTCGGGCAGGTCCCCGAGCACCACCTCGTGCAGTCTCTCCTCGGTGCGCGAGCGGTCCTGCCGCAGCAGCGCGGTCAGGGCCCGCTCCATCGCCGCGGCGTGGGCCTTGCGCCGGAAGACCAGCCGCAACTCCTCCAGGCTCTCCTCGGCCTCGGCGCCGAACGTGCCCCGGTATCCGGCGTCGGCCGCCAGACCGCGGTTGATGAGGTCGGAGTCGTGGTGGTCGTCGAGCAGGACCGTGACCGGGCCGGCGTCCGGCAGGGCGGTCAGCACGTCCTTGGCGTCGGAGGCCATGAGGTAGGCGAAGTTCGGGGAGCAGAAGGAGGTGGGCAGCCGCAGGTGCACCGTCAGCCCGTCGTCGGGACGGGCCTCGACTGAGCGGACGAAGCCGAGGTCGGTGATGGGTTCGTCCAGTTCGGGGTCGAGAACCGCGTCCAGCGCCTTCCTGGCCCGCTGCTCCAGGGTTCCGCCGGGCATGTCACGCCTCCGTGGGCTGCGCCGCGACCGAGGCGGCCCCGGCCGGGCCGGCGGCCTCGCTCGCGGCGGGGCCCGGGGCGGTGGACGCGACCTCGGCCTCGGCGGGCACCGGGATGCCGTACATGGCCGCCGCGTTGAGGCCGAGGATCTTCTTCTTCTGTTCGACGGTGATCGGCGCGTACTCGTCCTGCATGTCCTCCGGGATCTGGAAGTCCACGAACCGCTCGATCAGCCACCGCGGTGTCCACAGCGCGTAGTCGCTCGAGAACTGGATGCGGTTCTCGTCCAGCCAGTACAGCAGCTCTCCGATGATCTGGGCGAAGTAGCGGGGGCGGGTGTGGATGAACGGCATGGCGACCGCGAGTCCGGCGTGCACGTTGGGCTCCTGGGTGGCGATCCAGCAGAAGTCCTCCAGCCGGGGCAGCCCGCAGTGCTCGACGACGAAGTTCAGTTCGGGAAAGTCCGTTGCGGCCTTGTCGACGTCCGCGACGTCGAAGGCGTCCCGGTCCAGCGGCCGGATCGTCGGCCCTTTGTGCACGTGGATGTTCCTGATGCCCAGTTCCTGGGCCGTCTCCAGGTAGCGGTAGGACCACGGGTCGTCCAGCTTCCAGCCGCGCGAGTCGCCGTGCCACTCCGCGGTGTAGAGCTTGGCGCCCTTGAGCGCGAACCGGTCCGCGTCGCGCCGCAGCTGTTCGAGGCCCCGCTCCTCGTACCGGGGGTCCCAGCAGTGGTTGTAGGTGAGCTTGTCGGGGTGCTGGCCGGCCAGCGCGGAGGCCTCCTCCGTCTGCCCGAAGCCGGTGCGGTAGAAGGCGCTGAGCAAGGCGGGCTGGAAGATCGCGTGGTCCACGTACCCGTCGACGAAGAGGTCCTTCATCAGCCGCTGCCCGCCGTAGTAGAGGTACTCCTCGTACGGCCACACCTCCGACTCGGGGCTCAGGTTGCGGTGGTAGTCGTAGAAGCAGTCGATGAACTGCTTGCCGTGGATGTTGAGCTGGTTCTCTGGGCGTGCGTCCCACAGCGCTATGTGCGCGTCCACGATGAAGTACTTCTCGCCGTCCTTGCCGTACACGTCGGCCTCCGTCCCTCTGAATGCCTCGTGCCACACCATCGACGTTAGGCACGGAGCGGGGAGCCTGCGAGTCGTCGGCCGTCACGCCGCGCGTCCCCTCCCCCGGCCCGCGGGAACCCGCCCGTTCCCGTCACTGGTCCGGCCCCTTGGTCTGCCGACGGGAGATCTCCCCGCGCGCCTTGCGCCACCGTGACCGGGTCTGCTCGACGACGTTGTCCCACTGCCGGCGGACCTCCCGGTCCGAAGGGCGGTGGCCCGCACGGATCCGGGCGAGTTCGTCCCGGACCTCGCGTCCCAGCGCCGCCGAAGCGACCAGGGAGAGCATGACCGCGAAGAGGGCGGAGATCATCGCGAACACCGCGCCGACCACCCCGTAGCGGGTCACGGAGGAGTCGAAGAGGCGCGGCATGTAGATCGTCGCGCCCACGGAGTAGGTCGCCGTCAGGACGGCGCCGGTGACGCCGAAGGGAAGCAGGTCCGGCCAGCTGATCCGCCTCGCCGACAGGATCCAGCCCGTCCAGACGAGGAACGCCGCGGTCACCGGCGCCTCACACGCCAGGGCGACCAGACCGAGCGCGTATCCGCCGAGGAGCGCGGAGAGCAGCGTGATGACCAGGGCGTAGGCACCGAGCGTGAGGATCCACCACAGGCCGTTGCGGGTGTTGCGCACGCTGAGGGGCTTCAGGTCCCACGTCTGTTCGAAGAGCCGCTGCGCTGCGCGCGCGAAGCTCAGCACCGAGATCGTCGCGAACACCACGCCGAAGAAGCCGAAGCTCGCGCTGGGCCCTTCGGAGGAGGAGAAGAGCGAGCTGACCGCCGAGGCACCCGCTCCGGTGAGGTTGTAGCGTTCGATGATCCGCTCCGCGGCGTCGTAGTGCGCGAAGACGGAGCCGAGGAGGATGGACAGCGGGACCAGCGCCGTCAAGGCGCTGGACGCCAGGGCCATCGAGCGGTCGAAGCCCAGGATCTTCTGGAACCGGTTGATGATCCGCAGCGCGAACGCGGGCCGCAGCCAGAACGTCAGCGTTCTGACGAGGCGCTCCCGATTGAACTCCGGCGCTCTACCTTCCATGGGCCCGCACGGAGACGGAGTCGGCGCACGTGATCGACCGGCCGACGGCTCCCGTGGTGTCGACGTGCTGCCGGCCGTGGGCACGCGGGCGGACCGCGGCTCCGTCGGCCGGCCGTCGGAGCAGGCGTACGAGGAAGGTCTTCCGCGGGCCGCAACGCCCGGGCGGGACCCGCGCCGGTCGGCCCGTCCGGGGAGTGCCCGGCGACGACTCGGTCACCGCCCACGACTCATTCAACTCATGACGAAGCACCACGAATCGACCAACGAACATGCGCCCGCGAGGACACGACCGGTGAGGACGCGGCGTCGTCGGCGATCAGTTCTGCCCGCGGAGGTCCAGCATGCAGAAGACCTTGTCGTAGCGGCGGTCACCGACGGCGACGAAGTCGGGCAGGCGCCCGTACTCGCTGAAGCCCAGGGACCGGTAGAGGCGCAGGGCATGGGTGTTGTCGCCGCGGGCGTCCAGGGTGAGAACCTCGATCCCGGCTTCCCTGGCGTCCGCGACCAGGGCGGCGGTCAGCGCCCGGCCCACACCCCGACCCTGGACAGCGGCATCCACCGCGATCTTCTCCAGGTCGGCGTGCGGCCGGTGGGTCGGCCGGGCGTAGCGGAGCCAGTATCCGAATCCGACGAGCCGGTGGTCGAGATATGCCGCTCGCAGGGACGCGTCCCCGGCCCGCGCCGCTGAGGCGACGTGGCCGAGGAGCTGCGCCACCTCATGCGGCGCGGGCGGTTCCACCCAGCCGAGCGCGGCGCCCGCGCCGACCAGATCCGCCAGGATCCGGTGGGCCGACTCGGCGAACCCGCCCTCCAGAGCGGGGTCGGAGGCCAGTTCCGCGGCGTCGAGGACGGCGGGCTCAGTGGCCTCGCCGCCGGTCATGGGCGGACTCATGACCAGCAGCTTAGGCGTTTCGGGAGGTCGGGGCTCAGGAGTCGGCCGCGGACGGGTCGGTGTCGTCGTCCTCGCCCTTGGCCCGCACGTCCGGCGGGGTGGGCGCGGTGATGTTCCGCTGCTCCGCGGACCGCTCCTTCGTCTCCTCGTCGACCTGCCGGGTTTCGTTCTGCTCGGAGCTACCCATCGCCCAACCTTTCACCGGTTCGGATCCGACGGCGCCACGGTGCGCGAACGCGTCGGCGTCCGGCGCGCCCGAGGCGCCTGCTCGATCACTTCTCCTGCAATCGGGACACAGGTTCCCTGCGGCGGCCACCTGACGCACGCGGTCCGCATCTCACCGGGGGCCGGATCCCTTGCCAGGGGATTGTCAGGGGATACGGCCCGCGGCTAGCGTGCGCCGATGCCTTCCCTCGTCCCGTTACTGCCGCCCGGCTACCGCTCACGGCCCGCGACCGCCGGTGACATCCCGGCGATACACGCTCTGGTCATGGACTGCGAACGGCAGGCGTACGGGCGGGTTCAGCGTGACGCCGGGGCCGTAGCCGCCGATCTCTCGCGGCCTGGCCTGGCGCCCGAGTCCGACACCGTCCTCGTGCACGACCCGGCCGGTCGCCTGGTCGCCCGCGCCTGGGTGGACCGGCGCTCCGAGGTGGACGTGCATCCGGAGCACCGGGGCCGGGGACTGGGCGCCTCGCTCCTCACCTGGACGCTGGCGCGGGCA
The DNA here is from genome assembly GCF_042875075.1 of Streptomyces sp. NPDC003720. Taxonomy (NCBI): domain Bacteria; kingdom Bacillati; phylum Actinomycetota; class Actinomycetes; order Kitasatosporales; family Streptomycetaceae; genus Streptomyces; species Streptomyces sp. NPDC003720. Next base: position 966,244 of record NZ_JBIANZ010000001.1, on the reverse strand, counting down.
CGGCAGGCCGGCACCGCCCGCGTGGTGCAGAGCGTGCCGGACTCGGACACCGGCGCGGCGGCGCTGCTGCGCGCGCACGGGTACGAGCCGCTGGTGACGGCCTGGCTGCTGGAGTTCGCCATGCCGGCGGAGCCCTCCGTGCCCGAGGCGCCGCCGGGCATCACGGTGCGGCCCTTCGGCGCCGGCGACGGGCCCGCCGCGCACACCCTCGTCCAGGACGCGTTCGACGAGTGGCAGGAGCGGAGGCAGGGGTACGAGGAGTGGGCCGTCCACACCGTCGAGCGGCCGACGTTCGCCCCTCGCCAGTCGGCCCTGGCCTTCGCCGGCGACGATCTCGTAGGCGCCGCGCTGGCGCTGGACGTGCCGGGCACGGACGAGGGCTACCTCGAACAGGTCGCCGTGCGGCGCGATCACCGGGGCCGCGGCATCGCCCGGCTCCTGCTGCGCCACACCTTCCGCGCCTTCCACCGCACGGGCCTGCGCTGCTGCACCCTGTGGACCCACTCCGACACCGGCGCCCTCGACCTCTACCACCGGGTCGGCATGACCGTCCGGCACAGCTCCACGGTCATGAGCAAGGACCTCGGGGTGTAGCCGTACCTGCGCCTCGCCGGCCACGGAGGACTGTCACCGCGGGTTGCCCCGGAGCCAGGCCAGTACCTGCTCGGCGTGCTCGTTCGGCGGGAAGACGGGATAGAAGACGTGCTCGACCAGCCCGTCGTGCACGATCAGCGTCAGCCGCGAGTAGAGCCTCGTTCCCTCGACCGTGAACGTGGGCAGGTCGAGCGCCCGCGCCAGGCGCCGCTCCGGGTCGGAGAGCATCCGGAACGGCAGACGCAGTCGCTCGACGACCTCGCGCTGGTAGTCCGTGTCCTGGCTGGAGAGGCCGAACACGCGTGCCGCGCCGGCAGCGAGCAGGTCCTCGTGGTGATCGCGAAAGCCACAGGCCTCGGTGGTGCAGCCGCGCGCTCCGGGGATCGTGTCCCAGCCCTCGGGCATATCGGTACCGGGGCGGCCGGTGAGCGGATAGACGTAGAGCACGCTCCGGCCGGCGCCCAGCGTGTCCAGGCGGACCGCCTCTCCCCCGCTGCTCTCCAGTGTCAGCGACGGAACCGCCGTTCCGGGCAGGTGCTCGGCGGCGCCGTCGTCCTCGGGTACGGGAAGGCCGTCGGGCAGTTTCATGTAGTCACTCATCATGTCCCCGTGTTCGTGTGCCGGTTCGGTGCGGCCGCCCGGCGGGCCGGCTCTCCGATCCGTATCTGTCTCGTACGAAGAACCTAAACCTTTCCCTTGGGGTGAGAGTCAAGTCGGCCGGCCGGGCCGCGCGATCAGGTGTGAAGCCGGCCTCCCGGGCAACCTGCTGTGCACACACGCATTTCCGTGGACCACACAGCGGGGGACGACATGCAGGTCAAGGCTCGGTACGCGGGCACCATCGCCGCAGCGGCGCTCACCGGAAGCTGTATGAGCGTATGCGCCGTCCGCTGGTGGGCGCGCCGTGCGTCGAGGCGGTCGCAGGCCTGGCCACCGGCCTCCGAGCGGGTCGTCGGACCGACGACTCCGGAGGAGACACTGCACAGTTACTGGAACGCCCTGCAGCCGTTGGACCTGACCTCCTAGATCCCGGCCGGAGCCACGGGAAGGTCTGTGCCCGCCGCCGTCCGCGCCGTAGTATCGGTGATCTCTGGGGAGGTGGCCATGGGCAGGCGGCAGCCGGGGGCTCCGACGCTCGAGGAGGTGGCCGCCCGTGCCGGGGTGGGCCGGGGCACCGTCTCCCGGGTCGTCAACAACGCCGCGGGCGTCAAGGAGTCGACGCGCCGTGCCGTTCAGCGGGCCATCGCCGAGCTGGGCTACGTGCCCAATCTCGCGGCGCGTTCCCTCGCCGGGCAGCGGGCCGACGCCGTCGCGCTCGTGATGACGGAGCCCAGGTGGCGGCAGTTCTCCGAGCCGTTCTTCTCCGAGATCGTTCACGCGATCGGCGACGCGCTGGCCGGCACCGGGCCGCAACTGCTGTTGACCCTGGTCCGCTCGGACGCCGAGCGGCAGCGCTTCTTCGAGTACGCCCGCGGCGGACGGGTCGACGGCGTCCTGCTGATGTCCGTGCACGCCGACGATCCGCTCCCCGACATGCTCGCCGAGGCCCGGCTGCCGACGGTGCTGATGGGACGCCGTTCCGGCGACGAGCGTGTCAGTTACGTCGACGCGGACAACACGGGCGGCGCCCGCAGCGCGGTCGCCCACCTGCTGGCCACGGGCCGGCAGGCGATCGCCACGATCACCGGGCCGCTCGACATGTACGTCGCGCAGTGCCGGCTCCGCGGCTACCGGGAGGCACTCGCCCTGGGCGGTCCGGGGGCCGCGCCGTCGCGGGTCTGCGAGGGCGACTTCACCGAGGAGGGCGGCCACCGGGCCATGACCCGGCTGCTCGAACGGCATCCGGAGATCGACGGCGTCCTGGCCGCTTCGGACACCACGGCCGAAGGCGCCCTCGCCGCACTGCGGGCGGCGGGGCGCCGCGTGCCCGAGGATGTCGCCGTCATCGGTTTCGACGATTTCCCGCTGGCCGAGCGGACCGCGCCACGACTGACGACGGTGCGTCAGCCGCTCGGTGAGATCGGCCGGACGATGGTCCGGCTCCTCCTCCAGGAGATAGAGGAGCCGTCCGTGGCGTGGCGCCACGTCATCCTGCGCACGGAACTGGTGCTGCGCGACTCGGCCTGACCGGCGCCGCCGAAGGGCGGCGCGCCGTGGACCCGTCCGCGCGACGAGGCGGGCGGTCCGGCGGAGTTCGGGAGCGCTCCCAAGCAGTCGATCGCCACGCCCTCACACCTGCCTGATCTCGCCGACCTGCGCCTTCGACGAGCCTTCGGCGGGATCCTGTGCACTGTCTTGTCAGGGCCACGACGCTTCTCTACAGTCCCCGGGAACGCAGGAGTTGGGAGCGCTCCCAAAGCGCGTTCCGTTCCCAGGCTCCCGTGAGCTCTCCCCCACACCTCCGAGAGGACCCCATGCGAACCTCACGGCACCCCCTCCCCACCCGGACGCAGGCCCTGTTAGGCGCGCTGCTCGCCGCGCTCGCCGTCCTGGCGGCGCTGCTGGGCACCGCCCCGGCGGCCCACGCCGACACGTCGATCTGCGAACCGTTCGGCTCGACCACGATCCAGGGCCGCTACGTCGTCCAGAACAACCGCTGGGGCACCAGTCAGACCCAGTGCATCACCGCGACCGACTCGGGATTCCGGATCACCCAGGCCGACGGCTCGGTCCCGACGAACGGCGCCCCGAAGTCCTACCCGTCCCTCTTCAACGGCTGCCACTACACCAACTGCTCGCCGGGCACCCGTCTTCCGGCGCAGCTCAGCGCCATTTCCAGCGCACCGACCGGCATCTCCTACAGCTACGTGAGCGACGCCGTGTACGACGCGGCGTACGACATCTGGCTCGACCCCACGCCGCGCACCGACGGGGTCAACCGGACGGAGATCATGGTCTGGTTCAACAAGGTGGGCTCCGTCCAGCCCGTCGGCTCGCAGGTGGGCACGGCCACCGTGGCCGGGCGCCAATGGCAGGTGTGGTCCGGCAACAACGGCTCCAACGACGTGCTGTCCTTCGTCGCCCCGGCGGCGATCGGGAGCTGGAGTTTCGACGTCATGGACTTCGTCCGGCAGGCCGTCTCCCGCGGGCTGGCGCAGAACAACTGGTACCTGACCAGCGTTCAGGCCGGCTTCGAGCCCTGGCAGAACGGCACCGGTCTCGCGGTCACCTCGTTCTCCTCCACGATCAACACCGGCGACGGCTCCGGAAACCCCGGGACCCCCGCGGCCTGCACCGTGTCGTACACGACGAACGTATGGCAGGGGGGCTTCACCGCCGACGTCACCCTGACCAACAGCGGCTCCTCCCCCGTCGGCGACTGGAAGCTGGGATTCACGCTGCCGGCCGGGCAGCAGATCACCAGCGCCTGGAACGCCACTCTGGCCCCGGCCTCCGGAGGCGTCACGGCCGGCGCCCTCGCCTACAACGCGCAGATCCCGGCCGGCGGCAAGGTCTCCTTCGGCTTCCAGGGGACGTACAGCGGCAGCTTCGCCAAGCCCGCGGCGTTCACCCTCAACGGGGCGGCCTGCGCCACCGCGTGAACCTTCCGCCCAAGGCCCGTCCCGTGAACGGACCCCGCACGACCCCGAGTCGGGCACACTTCCCCGGCCGAGCAGGCTACGCCTCGCTGCCTTGGTCGGCCTCGACCGGCTTGGACGCCCGCGCATCGGCTGTCTCCAGCAGCCGTAGCGCGGGCGTGTTGACGGGTTCGGGCGTCCCCTGGTGGTCGTACCGGAAGAGGGCGATGCCGTGTTGCGCGGTGCGAGTGCGGGTGGCGGCGTGGGGCGGGGTGGACGCGCGGCGCCGGACGTGTTCGGGCGACGGTTGCGGGTGTCCGCCGGGTGGGCGTCACGGACGCTGGAGGGCGATGTCGGTGCGCGCGCCGGGGCTTAGGGGTGTGCCGCGCCCGGTCCGGTCCGGTGCGCACCAGGGCGGTGTGCGCCGGCAGCGGTGTCGCGGGCATCGGCGTCGTCGTTCCGTCCGGCGCGAGCGGGGCCTGTGCGCCCACGGCGTGGTCGCCGGCCGGCGGTGAGCCGGTCGGCACGGTGGTGCAGCCTGTGACGCCCAGCAGCACCAGGAGGAGAAGGGTCGGAAAGCGAGGAGACACCGGCCCACTGTGCTGCACCGCGGGCTTCCGGCGGGCGCCACCACGCGGCCGGTCACCGCAAGGAGGGACGGGGCGGGACACGGCTGACGTCCGGTGGGGCCGCCGAGGCCCGTTGCACGCCCGGACACTCCGCTGCCCGGCCCTGTACCGTCGCTACGGTCGTTCCATTTCCCTACACGCCCCTACTCGCGAGACAGGAAGGCGATCACGTGGCCGAACTGCGCCTGGGACCGCTGTTGAGGTGCACCGAAGGCTCGTGTGCGACGGTGTGGGTCGAGACCAGCGAGCCCTGCACGGTGGAGGTGCGCTGCTCCGACGGCGCGGGCGGCACCGCCCCCACCTTCCAGGTGGCCGGGCACCACTACGCGCTCGTCACGGTGACCGGCCTGCGCGCCGACGGCTCCACCGCCTACGAGGTGCTGCTGGACGACTCCCAGGTGTGGCCCCTTCCCGACTCCCGCTTCCCGCCCTCCGTCATCCGCCCACCGGGCACCGGCGACGCCGTCCGGGTCACCTTCGGATCGTGCCGCTGGGCCGCGCCCCCGGCCGACGGCAAGGATCCGGTCGGCCCCGACGCCCTCGACACCCTTGCCGCCCGGCTGATGGCCGACCCCGACGCGGAACGGCCGGACGTGCTGCTCCTCCTGGGCGATCAGATCTACGCGGACGAGACCTCCGCGCGCACTCGGAGCTGGCTGGCGGAACGACGCGATCTCGACAAGCCGCCCGGCGGTCAGGTCGCCGACTACGAGGAGTACTGCCACCTCTACTACGAATCGTGGCTCGACCCCGAGGTCCGCTGGCTGCTGTCCACCGTGCCCAGCTTCATGATCTTCGACGACCACGACATCGTGGACGACTGGAACACCTCCGCCGCCTGGCTCGCCGACATGCGCGCCACCGACTGGTGGCAGGAGCGGCTGCTGAGCGGCCTGATGTCCTACTGGGTTCACCAGCACCTGGGCAACCTCTCCCCCGCCGAGCTGGCCGACGACCCCACCTGGGCCGCCGTGCACGCCACGCCGGACGGCACCCCCGCGGTGCGCGCCCTGGCCGAGCGGGCGGACGCCGACTCCGCCTCGGTCCGCTTCAGCTACCGTCGCGACTTCGGCCGGATCAGGGTCGTGATGGTGGACTCCCGGGCCGCTCGGGTCCTCGCCGAGGACCGCCGGGCCATGCTCGACCCGGGTGAGGACGCCTGGCTGCGCAAGCAGATACTGGCCGACGAGGGAGCGTACGACCACCTGCTGATCGGCACTTCACTGCCTTGGCTCCTGCCGCACCTGGTGCACGACACCGAAACCTGGGACGCGGCTCTGTGCGCCGGAGAACGTGGGAAGCGCTGGGCGCGGTTCGGCGAGTGGCTGCGTCGCGGAGCCGACCTGGAGCACTGGGCGGCCTTCCCCCGCTCCTTCGCCGCTCTCGCCGATCTCATCGCCGAGACCGGGGCCTCCCCGGCCGCCCCCGCGACCGTGTGCGTACTGTCCGGCGACGTCCACCACGGTTATGTGGCGAAGGCGTTCTGGCCGTCCGGCGGCCCCAGCATTCCCGTCGTCCAGCTCACCTGCTCGCCCGTCCACAACTCCGTGCCCCTGATGATGCGCGTCGGTTTCCGCTTCGGCTGGAGCGCACCGGCCCGCCTGCTGGGCCGCCTCCTCGCCCGGCACGGCCGCAGCCACCGGCCGCCGGTCAAGTGGCGCAAGAAGGGCGGCCCCTGGTTCGGCAACCAGCTCATGACGCTGACCCTGCGCGACCGCTCGGCCCGCCTGCGCCTGGAACGCACCACCTCGGACGCGACGCTGGAGACCGTGCACGAGTCCTCCTTGACCGCCGGTTGAACCGGCGAGAAACGCGCCGCCCTCGTGCCCTGGCTCGGATGCTGCGAAGCCCGCCCGTCGGGAGAATCCCCTTCACGTCTCGGCGCGGCGGGACCTACGGTTTGTGGGTCACCCAGAGCAGTTCCGCCGGCCAGTGGTGTGCCCAGTCGGGCGGGTCGGTCTCGTTGTAGCCGTTGGTCGTTCCGAGGTCGGGCCGCGGCTCGATGAGGTCGTCGATGACGAGCCCTGCGCCGCGCAGGACCTTGACCCAGTCGCCGTAGGTGAGCTGATAGCTCGTCGCACCCTTGCCTTCGGCGATGGCGTCCAGCCCGAAGTAGTCCTGCCGCAGTGAAGTCGTCACGCGGCCGGCGACTTCGTCGTAGCAGGCTTCGAACCATGGGCTGGCGACGTTGAACACCAGCCGCCCACCCGGGCGCAGGACGCGTGCGGCCTGCGGGACGGCCAGGTGCGGAGGCGCCCAGCTGAGCCCGCCGTAGTCACAGAACACCAGGTCAAAGCTGTCGGCGGCGAACGGCAGTTGTTCGGCGGCGCCTTGCACCAGCGGGTAGCGGGCCGTTCCCATCGCCCGGGATGCCGACGCGAGTTGGGCTTCGGACAGGTCGAGCCCGACCACGGTGGCGCCCTCGGCGGCGAGCGCCCTGGACCACTGGCCGGCGCCGCAGCCGAGTTCGAGGACGCGCTTGCCGGTGACGTCACCCAGGGCCTGCAGGTGGGCGTCGGGGATGGAGTACATGCCCCACAGCCGGGGCGCGGCGCCGATTCGCGGGTCGTGCCTGTGCTGGTAGTCGCTGCTGATCTGGTTCCAGAGCCGCCGGTTGGCGGGGATGCTGTCCACGCGCCGACTCCAGCACTGGCTACCGGGGGCGGTCAACACGATTAGGGCACTGGCCGGCCCCCGCCTCAGTCCAGCCGTGGTTCGGCACTGGTTCGGCCGTGGTTCGGCCGTGGTTCGGTCATGGTCCGCCGGACGAGCCCTTGCTCCTCAGGCGTGTTCGACGTGGTGGAGGAAGAAGTCGCCGATGTCCTCGGAGAGCAGGTCCGGCGCCTCCATCGCGGCGAAGTGGCCGCCGCGGTCGAACTCCGACCAGTGCCTGATGTCGTACAGCCGCTCGGCCAGCGGCCGCACCGACTGCGTGATGTCGTGCGCGAACACCGCGACGCCCATCGGCACCGGGCAGCGTTCGGTCCGGCGCGGCGCCTCGCGGTGCAGCCGCGCCGAGGAAGCCGCGGTGGCGGTCAGCCAGTACAACGAGACGTCGGTGAGCATCCGCTCGTCGCTGATCGTCGAGCCGGGGTCGGTCCACTGTGCGAAGCGCTCGGCGATCCAGGCCAGTTGGCCGACCGGGGAATCGGTCAGCGCGTAGCCGAGGGTCTGCGGGGTGGCGGCCTGCAGCGCCTGGTACGGCGGGCGGGCGGCCATCATCCGCCTGACCTTGTCCAGGCGGGCCTCGTCCGTCTCGGAGAGTTCGACACCGGCGTCCGGGTCCGGACGGGTCGGCAGGTAGTTGACGTGCACCCCGACGACCCGCTCGGGCGCCACCACGCCGAGCGCCATCGAGATGCCCGCGCCGAAGTCGCCGCCCTGCGCGCCGTAGCGCTCATAGCCGAGACGGCGCATCAACTCGGCCCAGGCTCGCGCGACATGGACGACGTCCCAGCCGCGCTCGTGCGTCGGCCCCGAGAAGCCGTAGCCCGGGATGGAAGGGATGACCAGGTGGAAGTTCCGTGACAGCGGCTCGATCACGTCGAGGAACTCCAGGAACGAACCGGGCCAGCCGTGGGTGAGGATCAGTGCGAGCGCGTCCGGGTTCGCGGACCGGACGTGGACGAAGTGGATGTTCTGGCCGTCGATCTCGGTGGTGAAGTGCGGTAGTTCGTTGAGCTCGGCCTCGTGCGCACGCCAGTCGTAGGCGGTGCGCCAGAGTTCGGCGAGCTCCTTCAGCCGCGCCAGCGGGAAGCCGTAGTCCCATCCGGCGTCGGCGACCTCGTTGGGCCAGCGGGTGCGGGAGAGGCGGTCGGTCAGGTCGTCGAGGTCGGCCTGGGGGATGTCGATGCGGAACGGCTCGATCATGGTCTTCGCTCCCGAGTAAATCGTTCGGACCACAAACGTTCGTGGCACTAACGAAGTTAGACTGTTAGTGGCACAAACGCAACAGGCGGAGGACCTTCCCATGAGTACGACCCCCGACCGCACCCCGGCCCGGCTGCGCGCCGTCCCCAGCCGCCTGCTCGCCGGGGCCGCGGCCGTCGCCGACCGGCTCGTCGGCGAGCGCCTGGCGGCCGAGGGCGCCCACAAGTGGCACTTCGCGGTGCTCGTCGCACTCGCCGAGGACGGCGCCGCCAGCCAGGCGGGGCTCAGCCGCCGCACCGGCATCTACCGCAGCGACATGGTCGCCGTGCTCAACGAGCTCGCCCGCACCGGTTGCGTCAGCCGCGAACCCGACCCGGTCGACCGTCGCCGCAACGTCATCTCCCTCACCCCCGCCGGCCGGCGTCGCCTGGAGCGCCTCGACGCGCTGATCTCGGACGCCCAGCGCGAGCTCCTCGCCCCTCTCCCCCCCGCCCAGCAGGAGGAACTCACCCGCCTGCTCACCGTCCTGACCGAGCACCACCGCCCCGAGCACCCCGGCCCGCAGGAGGCGCGCTGACCCCCGAGCCGCGCCCGGCCCGGCCGTGCCGTGACTCGCCGCACCGCCCGGAGCGGAGGCCGACCGGATGACGCGGCGACGGTTTCGCAGGCCTGGCTGCGACTGGGCCGCATCGCGAACCGGTCACATGGACCGGGGCTGCCGCATACCGGAGGGGGGATGTCGATGGCGGGTCACTGCCCGCGCCCGCAGCGGCTCTGGAGCCTGCGGGTAAGGGCCCGATCGCACCGGTTGCGGAAGAGCAGGCCGAACGGTACGCGGACGGGGTGCCGGTCAGGCCGTCATGGTTGGGTCGCACCGACCTGGCGTGAAACCGTTCCCGGGATCCGTGCGGCTGCCGCACGGATCAGGGGGATGCTGACGGCGAAGCCAGTGACCTGAGGTGATCGCGCCAGGCAGCGGTCACGACCGGCGGCACCTTCGTGGTGAGCCCGCCCTGTCTGGTGAAGGCGAGGCCCTTGCTGTAGGCGCCGCCTCCGCAGCCGTCCGACTGGCGGGTGAGCTTCACGTCGACGGACTCGTCGATCTCGGGGCTGCCGCCTCCCTTCGGGGTGACCCGAAAACGGACAGCGCCGAGGTCGGGGCCCACGTCGTCGGGAAGTCGCAGGCTCAGCCGGGTGATGTCCCCCGGTTCGAGCGTGTCCCGGACGCATCTGCCCCCTGCGCACAACTCGTAGGAGGCGCCGGCGAGGTCGGTGTAGGCCCGTTGGAGGAACATCACGCCCACCTGCGAAGTGACGCCGACGCCGGCGCACGGCTCGGAGCCGCCGCACGCCGACCCGGTCACCGTCACCGTCACGGCGGACACGATCGCCAGGACTCCCGGTCCGACTGCTCGTTTCACCGGTTCTCGTCGCCAGGGTCGCCGTGTCTGCCGGAGCGGCGCGTTCAGCGCCTGCGCCTGCCTCAGCGCACCGCCTGCTTCACGAGGGCGGCGATGCGTTCCTCGACCTCGGGGGTCACCTCGGTCAGCGCGAACCCGGCGGCCCACATGGGGCCGTCGTCCAGCTTCGCCTCGTCACTGAACCCGAGCGTCGCATAGCGTGCCTTGAACTTCTCCGCGCTCTGGAAGAAGCAGACCACCCTGCCGTTCAGGGCATAGGCCGGCATCCCGTACCAGAGTTTCGGAGCGAGGAGCGGGGCGCTCGCCGTGACGACGGCGTGCACGCGCTCGGCCATGATCCGGTCCGAGTCCCGCATCTCGGCGATCTTCGCGAGCACATCCCGCTCCGCCTCCGCCGCCTTGTCCGCGCGCGAACTCCGGCGAGCCGCCTTCTTCAGCTCCTGGGCGTGGTCCTTCATCGCGGCCCGCTCCTCGGCCGTGAACCCCTCGTGCGCGCTGCGTTCGGTGCTGCTCATGACTGTCCCCCCACAGGATCTCGGTGCTCGGATCTCGGGAGGGACCATACCCCGGCCCACCGACACCGGTCTCGCGTCAGCGGTCATGTGTCTCCGGTGCCGGGCAGGCGGGCGTGCCCTACAGCGGGGTGGGCTTGATCATGGCGAACGGGGCGCCCTGCGGGTCGGCGACCACCGTCATACGGCCGGCCATCATGTCGAACGGCGGGGCGAGGACCGTGCCGTTGCGCTTGACCAGGGCGTCCACGGTGGAGTCGACGTCGTCGACGGCGAAGTACGTGAGCCAGTGCGCCGGGGTGCCGGGCGGGTCGTCGGCGAGGAGCGTGACGCCCCCGACCGCGCGCCCGCCCACCCGCAGTTCCCAGTAGGAGTCGGCGCCCTCCAGCGGCTCGATCTCGATGCCGAACGCCTCGCCGTAGAAGGCGGTGGCGGCGGGCACATCACTGGTGTGCAGTTCGTTCCAGGTCAGGGCGCCCGCTTCGTTGACCACCCGGGCCCCGTGGAACTCGCCGGGCTGCCAGACCCCGAACACCGCGCCCTGCGGGTCGGCGGCGACCAGCATCCGCCCGAGCGTGCCGACGTCCATCACCGGGACGAGCAGGGTGCCGCCCGCGGAGACGATCGCCTCCTGAGTGGCCTGGGCGTCGGTGCTGGCCAGGTAGCTGGTCCAGACGGTGGGCGGTTCCGGGGCTCCCTCGGGGGACATCGCCGGGCCGATACCGGCCGCCGCCCTGCCGTTCAGCTCGCAGACCGCGTATCCGCCGAACTCGGCCGGACCGGGCTGCCCCTGCCAGCCGAACAGGTCGCGGTAGAAGTCCAGCGCGGCCTGCTGGTCCTTGGCCATCAGGTCGACCCAGCACGGCGTGCCGGTCGGATACGGAGCGGTGACTTCTGTCATCTTCCGTCCTTTCTCGTGCGGTGTGTCCGCCAGCCTTCCTCCGGGAGCTGTCATCCGCCGCCCGACACGCCGCCGCCCACCCCGGCGAGCAGGGTCCGGAGCGTGGGCCGCGCAGGTCAGGCGGCCTTCTGCGACGCGGCCGCACCGCCCTGCAGGTCGTCGAGGGTGAGCCGGTGCGCCGGGGGGTCCGGCAGGAGAACCTGGCGGATGACGCGCAGGTCGGAACCCACTTGGAGGAGTTCGCCGGGCTCCAGCAGGCGCCAGTCGGGATGGTCGTCCATCCGCTCGCTGGCGACCACGACCGCCGGGTGCTCGGCGAGGGACGCCGAATGGACGCGCATACGGCCGTGACTGCCGCTGTGGTCGAGATGCCGACTGCCGTGCTGGCCGCCCGCGGGACGCTCGAGGACGAACAGGTCGTGGGTGTCGGGGTAGCGCAGCGCCCACAGCTGCCGGGGGGTGATGAGGATCAGGTTCATCGCGAAGACGGGCAGGTTCGCGGCGATCCACCCGGCGGCCCGCCGGATGCCTTCGGCGACGTCGCCGCCGTTGCGCCGGGTCTCGCGGGTGATCAGGGCGAAGAAGCGCTCGGAATCCGTTTCGCCGCGGACCAGCGAGCGGTCCTCGTGCAGGTGGTGGTCGAGGGCGTCCAGGCCCTCGATCACCCCGTTGTGGGCGAAGAGCCGGCCGTCCTGTTCGAAGGGGTGGGTGTTGCGGACATCGAGGCCGCCGGTGGAGGCGTACCGGATGTGTGCCACGAAGGTCGCCGACTCGTCCTGCCGTGCCTCCTCCGCGAAGGCGCGGTCGCGGTAGGCGGCGATGGCGGCCTTGTCGACGCGCGGGGTGCCGTCGGCGGCGAAGCGGCCGAGGCCGGTGCCGTCGGGGTCACGGTGGCTCTGCCGGCTGAGGCTGTCGGGGGCGTCGAGCAGCCAGAAGGTCGCGTGGGTACGGAGCGGGGCGCTGCTGAGGCCGAAAAGGCGACACATGGTTTCCTCCGTGGTGACCGGCTTCCGACATGGCGCCGACCGGGTCTCCCCTCCACGATCCGCCATGCGCCCGGTGATCGCCTCCGTCCCGCCTGCTCGCCCCGAACCGTCACCGTTCGTGGCTGTGCGTGCGGGCTGCTCGGGAGGAAGGCCGCCAACGCCGTACGACCCCGTCAGTAAACGGGGTCCGCTCACCTCGCAAAAAAGGGGCGTTCCACCCGTATCATCGCTGCACCAGGGCACATTGCGGCCGCAACACCATCCCTGGCCCGCTTCAACGGCCCGCCAGAGCCACGTCCCGGCCGCCGACCAAGGAGACGACCATGTCCGAAGGAACGGCGTCAGCAACCGCGTTGACCTCGCAGTACATCAGCCAGGTGGCCGGCGACCTCGAGCGGAACGTCAAGGAGCAGGAACGCGTCAGCGCGGAACTCTCCGCCTTGCAGGAGCAGTTGACCGCGCTGCAGCACGACCACGGCGTGCTGCTGAGCATGCAGCAGGCGCTCGGCGTTCCGGCTCCTGGCGCCGCGCCCTCCGACGCCGGCGGCGCCGCTGTGCCGTCCCCCAGGAAGAGGGCCACGGGCGCCTCCGCGGAGCGGCGAGCGGCGAAGACGGCCGTGGTGAAGCCGCCCGAGGGCCGGAAGCGGGCGAAGCGGGGCGGTGCGAAGTCCGTCGCCGGGAAGTCCGGCGCGGGCAAGGGGACGCGTCCCACGCTGGTCGATCTGCTCCACCGGCATCTCACCGAGCAGCACGAGCCCCGTTCGGCGGCGGAGGTGGCGAAGGCGGTCGCTGACGCGCACCCCGACCGCAGCATCTCGACCAACGTCGTGCGCACCACCCTGGAGAACCTCGTCGCCAGGAGCCTCGCGCAGCGGAACAAGCAGGGCAGCTCCGTCTTCTACACCGCTTCCACGTCGGCGGAGTCGGCGTCGGAGTCGACGCCGGCGTCCGAGGAAGGGACGCGGCCCGTCACTGTCAAGTGAGATGGAAGCCGTCCGAGCGGACGCGGGGTCCGGTCGGGGCGCGGCGGGCAGGAGAGCCGTTCGCCCACGCCGGACCTCCACTCACCTGCCGGTGCCGGCTTCACCGAGTTCGGCGAGCGCGGAGGCGGCCTCGGCCTGTCGCGGGCTCCTGAGCTCGGCGAGGGCGTCACGGGCGGCGAGCAGGGTCTGCCGGGCCTCCGGGTGGCCCATGGCGCCGAGCACCCGCCCCAGGTCGAGCCGTGCCTGTTCGGCCCAGGCCGGCATCTGCGCGGCGTCGAAGAAGTCGAGGGCCTGCCGGAGTGAGGGCTCGGCCTCGTGCCAGCGCTCCAGGGCCGCGAGGTCGTTGCCGATCTGCTGCCGGTGGACGGCGTGGTAGAACGCGATCAGCTCGTCCGCGCGGCCCGGGACGCCCGCCCGGCAGATCCGTTCGCCGCGGCGGTGGATGTCCAACGCGTCTGCCGCCCGGCCCAGTTGGCGCAGCAGGGCGCCGAGGGCGTTGAGGATCGACAGCTCGGCGAGCCTCGCCTGCCCGGTCTCCTGAGCGGCGAGGCGGTGGGCCGCCTCCCGCAGCCGCGTGTGGGCCTCCTCCAGCCTGCCCAGCCGGTGCAGTGCGCCGGCGCCGTACCCGAGTGCCCAGCCCTGCTGGAGTCCGTCGTCGCTGTCGCGGGCCGCGGCGAGCGCGGAGTCGGCGGACACCAGGGCGGCTCGGGGGTCGTGCGCGCAGAGGTTGTGGGCCCAGGCGAGGTAGTTGAGGTGGACCGCCTCCTCCCGCCTGCTGCCGAGTGCGCGGGCGGAGTCGGAGGAGCGCTGGAACACCTCGACCCACTGCTCCCAGTGCTGGTTGAGGTCGGAGAACCAGTGCATGGCCTCAGCCGTGTCCAGGACCTGCCGGTGCCGGCCGGTGTCGTGGGCACGGCGGAGCGCGGCGAGCCACTGGGCCCGCTCGGCCTCCAGCCAGGCCCGCGCCTCCTCCCGGCCGGTGGGCGCCGCGTCCGGGTCCGGGTCGCCGGACGGCGCGGTGTGGTCGTGGTCGGCGTCGAAGTGCAGCGCGGCGGCCGTGGCCCGGCGCAGCATCCACCGCGCGGTCCGGTCGAGGGCGTCGTCGCGGACCGCTGGGCCGTCATCGGCCTCGACCTGCTCGGCCGCGTACAGCCTGAGCAGGTCGTGGAAGCGGTAGCGCTCGGCGGCGGGATCGCTCTGGAGCAGTCCGGCGTCGGTCAGTTCCTCGGCGCAGGCGACCGCCTCGTCGTAGGACAGCCCGGCCAGAAGCGCGCCGGTCTCCGGGCTGAAGTCCGCCCCCGCGGCCAGTGAGGCGCGGCGCAGCAACGTCTGTGCATCCGGGCGCAGTTGCCGGTATGAGAGGGCGAAGGCCGCACGGATCCGCAGGTTTCCGGCCTGGAGGCCGTCAAGGCGTCGGCCCTCGGCGGCGAGACGGGCGACGAGCTTGCCCAGGCGTTCGTGCGGCCGGCTGAGCAGCCGCTGTCCGGCGATCCGGACGGCCAGTGGCAGGTGTCCGCACAGATCGGCGAGATCGCGTGCGGCCTGCGCCTCCGCCCGCACCCGTTCCGGGCCGAGGATGCGCGTCAGCAGTTCCACCGCCTCCTCGCGCCGCAGCAGGGCCAGGTCGCAGCGGTGGACGGCCGTCAGACCGGCCAGGGCCTGGCGGCTGGTGACGATGGTCAGGGACGGGCCGGTGCCGGGCAGCAGCGGGCCGATCTGGGCCTCGTCGGCGGCGTTGTCCAGCAGCAGGAGCAGCCGTCGCTCGGCTGCCAGGGACCGCCACAGGCCCGCGCGGTCGTCGGTGCCGGCCGGTATCGCGGCTTCGGCCAACCCCAGGGCGCCCAGCAGCCGGGCCAGCGCGTCTCGGGGGCTGGTCGGCTCGGCGTCCATGCCGTGCAGGTCCAGGGCGAATTGCCCGTCCGGGAAGTGCGGGGCGAGACGGTGCGCGGCGTGCACCGCGAAGGCGGTCTTGCCCAGCCCGGGCTGTCCGGCGACCACGGTGACCTGCGGCTGCCCCGGGTCGGCGTCCCGCACCAGGTCCAGCAGCCGGGCGAGCGCCGCGTCACGGGCGGTGAAGTCCTGGATGTCACGCGGCAGGGGCAGGGCGACGGGTGCGGCCGGTCCCCCGGCCGCCCGGGGCCGCGGACGCCCCAGGGCCGCGGACTCCTCCAAGCCGGCCGCCTCGTCCGCGTCCAGCCCCAGCGCGTCGGCCAGCGCCCGGACCGTGCGGCGCTGCGGCCCTCGGGTGCGTCCGCGCTCCATGTCGGCCAGCGCCCTGACGCTCACCCCGGCCGCATGTGCCAGCGCCTCCTGGCTCAGTGCCGCACGGGCCCGCAGGAAGCGCAGCCGCTGCCCGAAGTCCTCAGTGGAAGGCGTGCCGCCGCGCACCGTGGAAGTCCCCCGATCGTCCGGCTCGTCCGGTCGCGAGCCCCCCGGCAGAAGTATGGCGGACGGTACTTCTGCCGGTGGAACCGCCTGGGACGCGGCGGCCGTTGCTGGTCGACTGAGGGCAGGCGCGGAACAACTCCTCCCGGCCGGACGGGGTCCGGGCGGCCCCTCCTTCACGGACGGTGTCGCCGGACCACGGGCCCCGTGCGAAGCGGGGAGCGGCGCCGGCCACCGTCTCCGGACGACCACCGGAGACGCGACGACCATGAAACGGGGCTACCTCGAATGAACAGCAGCAACGACGACCGGGCCGCCGGGATCTCCAGGCGGGGCGTTCTGGCGGCGGGCGCGCTGACCGCCGCCGCCGTGGCCTACCAGGTGGGGCGGGCCCCCGCGGCGTCCGCTGCCGCCAAGCCCGCCATCTTCTACGCACCCCACCAGGACGACGACGCGATCGGCCTGGCCGGGTCGATCCTGGAGCACAAGGCGGCGGGCCGGCCCGTCTACCTCGTGCTGGTGAGCGACGGCAGGAATCCCGACCTGGCCAAGCTCATGAACACCGACCCCTGCCCGCTGACCACGTGGAGCAGCCCGCACCCGTGCGCCGCGGGCGGCAGGCACGGCCTGTCCTGGCCGACCGACGGGACGACCAAGATCGTCGCGGGCCGGACGGCCGAGTTCACGGCCTCCGCGAAGGCGCTGGGCGTGGACAGGGTCATCAACTTCAAGATCGCGGACGACGGGTTCGCGAGCACGTCCGCCTACAACAGGCTCGTCGACCGGATCGACGCGAAGGTCCGAGCGCTCGCCGCGCAGTACCCGGGCGCCTCGCACAAGTTCACGGCCGGCTGGCTGGAGCGCACCGAGACGCACAAGGCGTGCAGTGACGTGGCCTACCGCCTGATGAACGACGGCACGATCTCCGACGTGCGCTTCAACCACGTCTACGCCTACGGGCGGCCCCGGGATCGGCGCGCGGACGGCGCGGCGTACGTGCTGAACATCCCGGGCTCCCACATGAAGGTCAAGCGCAACGCGATGTACGCCTACAACACGTGGGATCCGAGCCGGAACCTGTACGCCCTCGGCTATCACAGCGTTCCCGAACTGCTGGAGGCCGCGCACGCCGACCCCCGCGAATTCATCCACACCCTCCCGTCCGACTACCGGCCGGGCAAGGGCGACTGAGAACCGCACCGCATCACCAGGACCACCTCGGCCGCCGGCACCGAGCCGCGGCCCCGCACCGCTCACGGGGAAGACTCCATGAACATCAAGCGTCACCACACCGCTCTGCTCGCCCTCGCGGGTACGGCCCTCGCCCTGTCCCTCACCGCATGCCAGAGCGACGACACGTCCGGCAAGTCCGCCCCGGCGTCGACGGCTTCGGCGGCCGGGAAGGCTGCGGACGGCGGTCGGACCGGCGCGGCCGGAACGGCGGGCTCGACCGACCCGGCGCGCGCGGCCGCGTCGAAGGGCTCGACGGGCCGTACCGGCAGCGGCGGCTCCGGGGGCTCGACCGGTGAGCAGCCGAGCGCCGCCACCCGGGTCTGCACCGCGCGGGACGTCACCGTCACGGCGGCCACCGAGGGGGGTGCTCCCTACACCCACCTCGTCCTCACGGCGAAGAACACCTCCGGCCGCTCCTGCCGGCTCGCGGGTGCGCCGCACCTCCAGTTCCTCGAGAGCCACAAGCAGGACGTCCCGGTCGTCGCGAAGAGCAAGCCGGACGCGCCGGTCGTGCTGACGGCGGGAGCCCCTGCCTACGCCCTGGTCAAGTTGTCGGACGGCGGGGTCGACGAGGACAACGAACCCGTGTCGGCGTTCTCGCTCATGCTGGAGGGCGACTCCACGGTCATCGCCGTCACCGCCCCCGGCAGCGGGGTGGCCGTCGACCCGGCGAAGGCCCTCACCGGCTACTGGACCCCCGAACTCCGCGACGGCGCGGACGACTTCTGAGACACGTCGCGGGGCGGAAGCCGACCCTGCCGGGGCTCGCGACTGTCCCGCCTCCGGGCGGTGCCGCACAGCCCGGCCGGGAATCGGCTCCGCGGACTTCACGTTTCGGGGTGCCGCGCTTCGGCCCGGCACCCCGGCCTGAACGACTCGCGTCCTCCGCCGTCGAGTCGTACCGACTCAGCGGGTCGGCAGCGCCGTTGCGTCCGCCTACACAGAAACGAGGAGGCCGGCCGCGTGGCCGGGCGGCGGCTTGAGTACGGGTACTCATGCGCGTCGGACGGCGGCCGCGGCACCCTGCACGCATGACGGACATCCTTCTCGTGCCGAAGCGCCGGCGCCCCTGGTCGCGGCGGACACGCCTGAGCGTGGACCTCGCGCTGGCGATTCCCCTGTCGCTGCTGGAGACCGGGTGGCTCGTGGTGGACTGGATCTACGGCTACGGCCTTGACGTGTGGGCGGCGCAAGGACAGCAGTCACAGATCGACGCGGCCGGCCTCGCGCACCTGGGGCGGTTGCGGGTCATGCTGGTCGCGCTGCTCGTCGCCGCCGTCCTCGCCGCGCTCTTCCGCGCCCGCTGGACGGTGACCGCGCACCTGCTGGTGGCCCTCCTGGCGGGGGGATCCCTGGCAGCCGCACAGCACGAGTGGGACCACAGCCACGCCCCGGCACCCGGATGCGTCCGCTACAGCGCGAACTGCTGAGGCAGCAGCGGTGAATGAGCCGTGCCGTCGCCTCGTGACCTCACTCGCGCACGCCCGCCGGCCCGACCGCGCCTCGGCGCCGCAGGAGGCCGGCCGGTACGAGGACATGGAAGGCGCTAGTCTGCCGGGATGGAGCAGGCCCACCCCCTCGTCCGCGACGTCTTCCCCGACCTCGTCGCCGAGCTGATCGCGCTCCTGGAGGACGAAGGGGAACGCGAGTTGGCTCTCTGCGCGTGGGACCTCCCGCTGGTCGCCATGTGCGACTGCGGCGACGACTTCTGCCAGAGCATCCACACGACGGTCCGCCCGAAGGGGGAGCCGTACGGCGAGGGCCATCGATGCGTGCCGCTCCACCCCGAGGAAGGCATGCTGGTCCTGGACGTCGTGAAGGGCAGGATCATGTACATCGAGGTGCTGGACCGGCCGCCCATGGAGGCTCGCCGCGGTACGCAGGACTGATGCCCCACTGACCCAATCGCCTCCGTACCCAGGCTGGTTGACCGCCTGTTAGCGTGGGCGGAATGGAAGATCTTGGATCCGTGGCCTGGCCGCCCGAGCCGATCAGGACCGAGAGGCTGGTGCTCCGTCGGTCCGAGCCCCGGGACCGGGCGACGTTCGTCGAACTGCTCGCCTCGCCGGAGGTGAACGCCTACCTCGGTGGCCCACGGCCGCGTGATGAGCTCGAGCGCGAGTTGCCCACGGCGCCCGAGCAGTGGGCCGGGAGTCTCGTCGTCGATCTCGACGGGTCGATGATCGGCCATATCCTGCTCAGGAGGGCGACGGGCCACCGTCGCCCGGCCGCCGCCGGGAAGCTCGACCTGGGCTACATGTTCCTGCCGCGGGCGTGGGGGTTCGGGTACGCCGCCGAGGCCTGCGAGGCGGCGCTCGGCTGGCTCGCCGGCGTGCTTCCCGGTGAGCCGGTGGTGCTCACCACCCAGAGCGCGAACGTCGCCTCGATGCGTCTCGCGGCGAAGCTGGGGTTCGACGAGGTGGAGCGGTTCGAGGCCTGGGACGCCGAGCAGTGGCTCGGCATGCGGTCCCCGGGCACGCCGTCGGACTGAGTTCGCGGCGGTCACCGCGCCGCCGACGGCCGGTTGTCGGCCGGACTTACTGATGGTCTCGAATCCCGCGAACGAGGATCTGCGCCGAACGCGGGCCTTGGTGCTTCGCGCCGTTACCCGGGAGGTAATGGCGCCGAACTGCCGGCGCGGACGAGGATGTGCACGTCGCCGCGTCAGGCGGACACGGATGCCGGATCGGAGTGATGAGTCATGTCCACCGCCCCACTTGCCACCACTCGCGCTGTCGTGGACGAGCTGCTGCGCAGGATCGGCGGGGGTGAGCCCGAAAGCATCGCCGCGATGTACGCCGAGCAGGTCGACTGGAAGCTGGACTGGCCGGAGGCCGAGCACGGCCGGCCCTCGACCCCGTGGATTCGTCACCGGGCCACCCGCGCCGATGCCTCCGCACACTTCCGTGAGCTCGCCGAGCACCATGCGCCCGGTCAGGCGTCGACCGAGATCGAGCGCATCCTCGTCGACGGCACCGACGCGGTCGTGATCGGCGAGATCCGCCAGACCGCCCGCTCCACCGGACGCGCCTACCGTGCTCGGTTCGCGCTGCACCTCACCGTCGAGGACGGCCTCGTCAGCCGGCATCACGTCTACGAGGACAGCCTTGCCGTCGCCCAGGCCTTCGATGCGAGTTGAGCGAGTAAGGCTGAGCCCGGCGCCGCGCAGCTCCCCTGGCGCGGGGCGGGGGCTGACCCCGCGGACGCTACGAGTGTACGTTCGTACGCTCTCGGCGGTAGGGTGGCGCGCATGGAGACGGACTACTTCGCCCAGGACCCCCGCACGAACCTGGAGCGCATGCAGGCGGGCGATCTCTACATCGCGGACGATCCCGAGATCAGCCGCCGTCAGCAGCGGGCCGTTCAGCTGGCCAGCCGCTACCAGGCCGCCTACGCCGAGGACGCCGACGCCGCGCAGCCGCTGCTGAGCGAACTGCTCGGGTTCCTCGGTGAGCAGGCCCATCTGCGTCCGCCCCTGTACGTCGACTACGGCAGCAACATCTCCGTGGGCGCGCGCACCTTCGTCAACTACAACCTCACGGCGCTGGACGTAGCGGCCATCACCATCGGCGAGGACTGCCAGATCGGCCCCAACGTCCAGTTGCTGACGCCGACCCACCCGCTGGAGCCGCAGCCGCGGCGCGACAAGCTCGAGGCCGCCCGTCCCATCGTCATCGGCGACAACGTGTGGATCGGCGGCGGCGCCATCGTCCTGCCCGGAGTCACCATCGGCGACAACTCCGTCGTCGGCGCCGGCGCCGTCGTCACCAAGGACGTGCCCGCGAACGTCGTCGCCGTCGGCAACCCCGCCCGCGTGGTGCGGAGTCTGTGAGCCCGACGTCATGGCCACCGGACACACCGACCCCGAGCGCCGCGCCCGCATCCTCGACGCCACCCTCGACCTGATCGCCGAGGAGGGGATCGCACGTGTCTCCCACCGGAAGGTCGCGGCTCGCGCCGGCGTACCTCTGGGGTCGATGACCTATCACTTCGGCGGCATGGACGAGGTCCTGCGCGAGGCCTTCGGCCGGTTCACCGACCACATCGTCGCCGTGTTCGACGACCACCTCTCGGCTCCCGCCGACCCCGGCGCGGCCCGGCAGGCGGTGGCCGATCTCGTCCACGCGCTGTCCGAAGGCGACCGGCGCGACCTGGTCCTCACACAGGAGCTGTACACGCTCGCCGCCCGCCACCCCGCCTACCAGGAGCTCACGCACGAGTGGATGCGCCGCAGCCGTGTCCACCTGGAGAAGCACTTCGACGCCGGCACCGCCCGCCAGCTCGACGCGCTCATCGAGGGGCTGACCCTGCACCGGGCGCTCTCGCCGCGGCCCCACGACCGTGCCCTGACCCTCGAAGCGATCACCCGCATCACCACACCGGGCGAGCGTTCCCGCTGACCGCCCGTGCGGCACGAACCCGACCGGTGCCGCACGGGCCCGCGCGCGTGACACCCCGGCGGCTTCGCGCTCGGGCCCGCCGTCTCGGTGAGAAAACCCTGTGGAAGCGGTGTCGGTGGGGCCGCTTATGCTGCACCCGATGATCACGCGGACCAGGGGAGGGCGCGGCATGTTCGGCAGGCTGTTCGGCAGGGACGCGGAGAGGCCGGGGGCGGATCCGCACGCCCTGCCCGTCCCGCGCAAGCGGAAGAACGGGATCCACCCGCTGCGCGCGCTCGGAGACGCTCGGGTGCTCGCGCTGCTGGAGGCGGCCGAAGCGGGTGACTGGGCGTCGGTCAAGGAGGCGCTGGCTCCGTTCGACCTCGGCCGCGACGACCAGGTGCTGGGCGAGCTGGCGGACCTGGACGGTGTGCAGGAGTGGATCGGCCGGGCCGTCGAGGAGGACAAGGAGCAGCGGGCGACCGCTCTGCTGATATCCGGGGCGCGCCACGTCGTGTGGGGCTGGGAGGCGCGCACCGCCGCGCGAGCCGTGGACGTCACTCAGGAGCAGTGGCGGGTTTTCCACGAGCGGCTCCAGGTCGCCGAGGAGCAGTTGCTCGAAGCCGCCGAACTGCGGCCGGAGTGGGTCACTCCGTGGCGCCGCCTCCTCACCTCGGGCCGCGGCATGTCGCTGGGCGACGCCGTCAACGAGGCCCGGCTCGACGCGGCCCTGCGCCGCGAACCGCTGGATCCCGAGACGCACCTCGAGTGGTTGTCGCACCTGCAGCCCCGGTGGAACGGGGAGCCCGGCCAGGCCCTGGCGTTCGCGCGTGACGCGTTCACCCGTGCGCCCGAAGGACATCGGCTCGGATGTGTGATCGCCATGGCCCACATCGAGGACTGGGTGGAGTCGGAGCAGGCCGACTGCCTCGTCACGCCCGCGATCCAGGCCGAGTTGAGGGCCGCCGCCGAGCACAGCATCCTGCACCCCGCCTACGAGCGGCGCCCGGGTTGGCAGCAGGACTTCAACACCTTCGCCATGGCCCTGGGGCTGGCCTCCGAGAGCGTCGTGGCCCCGCGCGTCTTCCGCGAGCTGGACGGGGCGTTCACTTCGTGGCCCTGGCTCTACATGGCACAGCCGGAGAAGTCGTACGCCCGTTTCCGGGGCCGTGCCTGAGCCCGCCGACCCTTCCGCCGCTCCCCCATCACCTTCCACGGACTGCCCGATGACTCTGTCCCACTCCGCCGCGAACCCGCCCGGTGCCGACCGCACCTTCCAGGTGGACCTGCGTGGTCTCGTCGATCTCCTGTCCCACCACCTCTACTCCAGCCCCCGTGTCTACCTGCGTGAACTCATGCAGAACGCGGTGGACGCCCTCACCGCCCGGCACACCCTCGAACCGGACGCGCCCGCCGGCTCCTTCGGCATCCGCCTGTACGCCGACGGCTCGGTGGTGCGCGTCGAGGACGACGGCGTCGGTCTCACCGAGGCCGACGTGCACGCCTTCCTCGCCACCATCGGCCGCAGCAGCAAGCGCGCCGACCAGATAGCCGACCAGCGCGGTGACTTCATCGGCCAGTTCGGGATCGGCCTGCTCTCCTGCTTCCTGGTCGCGGACGAGATCCACGTCCTGAGCCGCTCCGCCCGCACGCCCGACGCTCCCGCCGTCGAGTGGCGTGGCCGCGGCGACGGCAGCTACAGCGTCCGCACCCTGCCCGCGTCCGCCTGCCCCCGGCCCGGCACCACCGTCACCCTGACCCCGCGCGCCGACGCGGCCGAATGGACCCGGCCGGCCCAGGTGCACGCCCTGGCCCGGCACTTCGGGTCCCTGCTGCGCCATCCGGTGACCTTCGACGACGGCGCCGGCGGGACCGGCGCACCCGTCAACCCGGAGCCCGCGCCCTGGGCCCGTACGTACGCCACACCCGGAGCCCGCTCCCGCGCCATGGCCGCGTACGGCGAGGAGGTCTTCGGATTCACGCCGCTGGACACCATCGAGCTGGATCTGCCGGCCGTGGGTCTGAAGGGCATCGCGTGCGTGCTCTCCGAAGCGGTGCCCGCGGGACGCCGCCACGGCCACCGCGTGCACGTCAAGGGCATGCTGCTGTCCGAGCAGGCGGAGGAGATCCTGCCCGAGTGGGCGTTCTTCGTCCGCTGCGTCGTCGACGCCGAGAGCCTGCGCCCGACGGCGTCCCGCGAGTCCCTGTACGAAGACGACACCCTCGCCGCCGTACGCGACGCCCTCGCCGAGCGGCTGCGCGCCTGGATCGCGCGGACCGCCGCCAGCGACCCGGACCTGCTCGGCCGCTTCCTCCAGGTCCACCACTTGGCCGTGAAGTCGCTCGCGGTGCACGACGACGAGATCCTGCGGATGCTGCTGCCCTGGCTGCCGTTCGAGACCACCGACGGACACGCCACCCTCGACGAGTTCGCGCGCACCCACCGCACCGTGCTCGTGACGTCCAGTGTCGAGGAGTTCCGCCAGGTCGCGGCGATCGCGTCGGCCGCCGGGCTGGGCGTCGTCAACGGCGGATACACCTACGACCGCGAACTCGTGCACCGGCTGCCCGAGATCAGGCCCGAGACCAGCGTCGCCGACCTCGACCCCGCGACCCTGACCGCGCACCTCGACCCCGTGGACCGGGAGACGGAACTGGCCGCCGCGGCCTACCTCTCGCTGGCCCGCGACGCCCTCGCCGTCTTCGACTGCGACGTCGCGCTGCGCACCTTCCACCCGGCCTCCGCCCCCGCCCTCCTCGTGGACAGCCGCGAGGCCCGGCACGAACGCACCCGCTCCCAGCTCGCGCGTGAGCAGCAGGGCGGGGTGTGGGGCGACATCCTCGGCGCCCTGCGCCAGGAGGCGCCGCGGGCCCAGCTGATCCTCAACCAGCTCAACCCGCTGGTCCGCACCGCCGTCACCATCGACGAGCCCGAACTGGCCCGCACCAGCGCAGAGGCGCTCTACGGGCAGGCGGCGATGCTGTCCCGGCGCCCGCTCAGGCCCGCCGAGTCGAGCCTCATCAACCGCTCCTTCCTCGACCTCCTCGCCCACGCCCTCCGCAAGGACAGCTGACGATGCCGACCGCACCCCAGACCACCGACGAGCTGTACCAGGCGCTCCAGGAGAACGACCGGCGTCCCTACGGCCGCACCCGCACCGTCACGGCCGAGGAACTGGTCGAGGCCGCCGAGCAGTTCGCCGAGCCCGTCCCCCTCGTGCACGCGCTCCTCGAACTGCAGGAGGCGTACACCTACGGCTCCGAGCCCCGGAAGTCGCCCGTCGTCTTCGCCCGTCTGCTCACCCTCTTCGACGAGCAGCCCGACGTCTTCGACGAGCGCCTGCGCCACATGCTGTTCTGGCGGTTCAAGTGGGTGGCCAACGCGCTGCTCGCACTGCCCGAGGTGCCGCTGGCCAGCCTGCGCCAGTGGCTGACGGAGATGCGGGACCGGTACGAGAAGGCCGGCCTCGGCCTCCAGCCCTACTACGGGCAGGCGTACCAGTTGGCCGCCCACCTCGGTGAGGGCACCCCCCTCGCCTACGAGCTGTGGGCCGGCCGTACCCGTACCCGGCTCAGCGACTGCGAGGCCTGCGAGATCTGCGAGCGGGCCCGGTACCACCTCGCGGCGGGCGACGACGAGCGGGCGCTGCGCATATGGGACCCCGTCCTGGCGGGCAAGGAGTCCTGCCAGGAGGAGCCGAGCCGCTCCATCTCGTACGCCCTGCTGCCCCTGCTGCGCACCGGTCTCACCGAGCGGGCCCGCGAACTGCACCTGGCCGGCTACCGCGGCTGCCGCCGCAACCCCTCGATGTCCGGGGAGGTCGGCAGGCACCTTGAGTTCTGCGCCCTGACCGGCAACGAGGCACGCGGCCTGGAGCTGCTCGCCGAGAACCGGAACCTGTTCGACGAGGTCGACTCGCCGTTCGACCTGCTCGACTTCCTCACCGGCGTGGAGGTCCTCCTCCAGCGTGTCGAGCTCCTCGGCCACGGCGAGCTGCCCGCCGCCGGATACGCGGGCCGCTCCTGGACGGTGTCCGGTCTGCGCGCCGAGGTGCGCGGCCGCGCCGACGACCTCGCCACCCGTTTCGACGCCCGCAACGGGACCACGGCCCAGACCGACCGCCGCAGGGCCCGCCTGGACCGGACCCCGCTCACGGAGAGCCTGGAGCTGACCCTGCGCAGCCGCGGCCTCGACGACGCCGTCCCGGCCGCGGCGCCCGCCGCCCGTACGGCCGCCGCCGTGCCCGACGCGCCGGCGGAACTCATCCTGCGGGCGAGGGCGCTTGACGACCAGGGGCACCCCGACGCGCAGGCCTGCTGGGCGCGCCTGCGCACGCTCACCGCGGCCCGCGACTACGTGCACCCCGACGACCCGGCCGTCGGCCCGCTCGTACGGCTGCGCGCGGACCTGCTGGCCGAGGAGGCGGGCCGGGCAGGCGTCAAGGACGACCACACCGCCGCCGCGTCCCTCCACGAGGAGGCCGCCGCCCTGTACGAGGACGCCGGGCTGCCCGGTCACGCGGCGCTCGCCCGCGCCTGCGCCCTGCTCGCCGCCGCCGAGAGCGCCGCTCAGGGCGCCGACGGAACCGAAGCGCAGGCGGCCGTGCTGACCGACGCGCACGCCTCGGTGGTCCGCCTGCACGAGGGAACCGGCGGCCTCACCCCGGTCCAGGAGTCGCGGCTGCTGCGGCTGCGGGCGTCCGCGCTCGGCCTGCGCCTGCAGACGTCGAGGAGCGAGGAGGACGTGGCGCCGGTCCTCGCCGAGGTGGACCTGCTGTACGGCTTCGCCACCCGGCACGACATCCCTACGCAGGTCTCCGGCGCCCTGCTGCTGAAGGCCAGCACGTACGCCCTGTCCGGCGACCTGCCCACCGCGGTCGCCGAGATCGACGCGCTGCTCGACCGGCTGAGGAAGGACGGCCCCGCCTGGCACCTGCCCCGCACGCTCGGCCTGCGCGGCCGGATGCAGCTCGGCCTCCGGGACGCGCAGGCCGCGTACGCGGACCTGGCCGAGGCCCTGCGGCTGGCCGCCGACTGGCCGGCCGAGGCGGTGGACACCGCCCGGCTCCACGGCGACCTCGCCGAGGCGAGCATGCACCTCGGGCGTCCCGAGGAGGCGCTGCGGCATCTGACGCGCTCCGCGGAGCGGGACCTTCGCCGCGGCAGCCGGACCGACGCATTCTGCGCCTACAGCAACGCGGCGCAGCTCAGCCTCGATCTGGGCCGGGTCGAGGACTGCATCGCCCTGCTGGACTCCTTGCTGGCGGAGCCGGACGTCACCAGCGGCGAACTGGACGACCGGCTCGTCGCGCAACTGCGCCTGACCCGTGCCCGGGCGCTGCACGCGGGCGACGACCTCAAGGCCGCCACGGCGGAGTTCGCCGAGCTCGCGGCCGAGTCTTCCGGCTGGGACGACGACCCCGGAAGCCACGCCATGATCGCCGCGGAGACGGCCGTACTCCTCGCGGAGTCCGGCGAGTTCGGCAGGGCCCGGGAGGCCGCGGACCAGGCGATCGCCGCCCACGCCCGGGCCCCGCGGTACGAGCAGCTCAGCAACTGCCTGCGTGAACTCGCCCGCGTCCAGGCCCAGCGGCAGGGCTCCGACGGCCTGGCCGACGCCCTCGCCTACCTTGCCGACGCCGGCCGGATCGCCGACGAGGCCCGCGCCGCCGGGTACGAGGCCCACGGCCGTTCCCTGGACTCGGCCCTGGCCTACGAGCACGGCCGGGTCAACGCCTACGCCGGGGAGTACGAGGACGCGCTGGCCGCCCTGACGCGGGCCCTCGATCTGCTCGGCGAGCCGGGACCGGAACAGGACCGCGCGGGCGAGTGGGCCGAGTGCACCCGTCTCGCGGGCGCCGTGGAGGGCATCTATCTGGAACGCCCGGCCCCCGCCCTCAGCCGTCTCGACGCGGCGGTGTCCCGTCTCAGCGCCCTGGGCCACACCGGGGAGACCGAGCCGCTGGCCTCCTTGGCGCGGCGGCTGCGCGACGAGGAGTGAGATCCGCCCGGGCACCGGGGCTGCGGCGCCCTGGTGCCCGGCGCACCGCGGTCCCCGAGCCCCTGCACGTCAGCGACGTGTCAGGGGCGCCTGGCAATGTCGTCGTTGTGAACGGCGGCGGGCGAACCGGGGCCGGGAACAAGGGAGAGGTGCCCGGAGTGGTTGATCGGGGACCAGCGAGCTCGCCTCACGGTCGGGCCCTTCACGGGTCCACGCAGGTTCGAATCCTGCCCTCTCCGCCGAACGCCTTCCGCGCGACCCGTAGGTTCACAGCGCTCACGCAGTGCCCTACGGAGTGCCTTGTGGAGCAACGCGGAGATCCTCTTCCGGCGCCTTTCCGGGCGCCGGAAGCACGTGCGTCGGCTCCGGGACGCCCGCCGGCACCAGGGCGGCCGCGAGAGCCGGAGCAGGGGCCAGCAGCCAGCCCACCGGGGGCCTGGTCAGCGGCTGGGCCAGGCGGCGCACGGGTGACGACGCGAGAAGCGCCGTGAGCAGGACGCCGCCCAGCAGCAGGGCGGCCAGCTCCGGTGCGGTGTCGGCCCGCTCGATGAGGCCCTTCTCCCGCAGCGGCAGGATGACGAGCGGATGCAGCAGGTAGACGGTGAAGCCGCCCGCGCCGAGCGCCGAGATGAGCGGCAGCCGCCGCTTCGGCATCAGGCGCAGCAGGCAGAGCACCAGCGTCGCGGCCGAGGCCAGTACCGCCAGCCGCACCAGCCAGGCGCCCTCCATGCCCAGCGCGGTGTCCGCCCTGTAGGCGTGGCGCATGGACAGCCAGGTGCCCTCGATGTCCCGGTGCCACTGCCAGGCCGCGAGTCCCGCGGCGCATATCCCGGCCGCCGCCACCGGCAGGCTCCACCGGCTCTCGAACCACCCGCCGAACATGCCCTGCCCGAGCCGCCAGCCGAAGTAGAACAGCGGCATGTACACCAGCGTCCGGCTGGCCGAGAACTGCAGGCCGAACTCCTCGACGTAGCCGACCGCGAGTGCCACGGCCGTAGTCACCACCAGCGGATGGCGCAGTTGTGCCACCAGCGGCAGCAGCAGCCGCCAGAAGAAGAGCGACATCAGGAACCACAGGGTCCACGGAAGCTGGGTGACGTGCAGGGTGAAGGGCGAGCCGAGGGCGTACGACTCCACCGAGAAGAGCAGGCTGAACAGGAGCGCGGGAAGCACGATGCTGCGCAACAGGGTCCGCAGATGGCGCGGCCCGAGCGGCCCGGCGCTGCTGAACACCCCGGCGAGCACCACGAAGGCGGGAACCCGGAACGCCCAGGCCGCGACGTGGAACGCGTGCAGCGGGCCGTAGCGGTCCATGATGCTGCCCATCGTGTGCAGCACCACGATCAACGAGGCGGACACGAAGCGTGTGTTGTCCCACCAGGGATTGCGGGCCGGGCTCACCCCGGTGGCAGCGGCGCGGTCGGTGGAACCGCGGGTCTCGACGGGTCTCGGCGGCGGACTGTCCATCGCGGGCGCGTACTCCTGACAGGGCTGTGGCTACGGGAACCGCCACTTTCGCGACCCGTGTGAAGCACCGGGTTACATCACGCGCCCCGGACGGTGAACGGCATCTGTACGCCGCGGGCTGCGTCATACTCCACGAGTGACTACGCCGATCGGTCCCGTGATCCTCTTCGACGACGACCACCACATGTACGTCCTCCAGGACCGCGCGTCCGCCGAGGCATGGTGGGAGATGCCCGACGAGTACGCCTGTGGGTTCGACGCCCTGGCCAGACCGCTGCGCATGACGGGTGAGCCGCATCGGGTCGCCCTCGAACTCAGCGGTGATGCACCGGCCGAGGCAGACCTGCGCCGTCTCGTCGCCGCCCACTACCAGCGCTTCCTGCACGGCCAGGCACCGCCCCGCGCCGCCGATCTCGGGGACTTCGTGGCGGGACTGACCGTAGAGGGGTGACTCACGCCGCCCGACGCCCCGGCCCATCGCGCGTCACTGCTGCGCGAACCGTCTCTTGAGCCAGGTGAGCAGCTCGGCGAACGCAGGGGTCATGGCGGCGTCCGACTGTTCGAGGACCCTTACGTGGTCGCCGGTCCGCACCGTGAGGGTGTAGCTCATCGCGTCCCTGGCGTGCTCGGGCGGTTTCTCCTGGGGTGTCGAGGCGGCTTCTTCGAGCAGTCGGGTCAGTTCGGCCGTGGCGGTCTCGGGGAGGGCCTCCGTATCCAGGACCTTGGGCGGGCGGCGGAGGTCGGTCACGGCCGCCAGCCCGCCGAAGGTCTCCAGTGTCAGCTTCACTTGGCGCCCTTGAGGGCGGCCAAGTCCTTGGCCAGCTCCGAGATCTTGTCGTTCAGGGCCCCGATCTGCCTGGCGAGGGCGGCCTGGCCGTCACCTCGGCCCGTGGCACCGTCGCCGTTGGCCGCGAAGCGCCGTACCCGGGCGACTCCGGTCGGGACGCCCTTCACCGGGACCTCGACCTCCTGCCACGCGGACAGCACGGCCGACTGCTCGGCGCTTCCAGCGCCGAACAGTTCGCCGGCCTTCTGGAAGGTGGTGCCCGCGAAGTCCTGGAACTGGTCCTGGGCGCTGGACGCCTTCAGCGATTCGTACCAGATGGTGCCGGCGGCCTCCCAGGCGAATCCGCCGATGTGCTGGGCGGTGAGGAAGAACGCCTTGTTCGGGATGCCGGAGTTGTAGTGCACTCCGCCGAAGTCGCCTCGCTTGGCGTCGGGCAGGTGGATGAACTTGCTCATCCGGTCGGGCTGGGGGTCCTTCCCGAACTGCGGGTTGTCGAAGGCGTGCCCCGGGTCCTTCATCGACCGCAGGGCGTCGCCCCCGATTCCCGGAGTCCACACGTCGGCCCCGATCAGCCAGTCCGCCTCCTCGGCCGTCTGCTTCAGCGACCACTGCTTGACCAGCGACCCGAAGACGTCCGACATCGATTCGTTCAGGGCCCCGGACTGGTTGTGGTACTCGAACTCCGACGTGTTGTCCGTGACTCCGTGCGTCAACTCGTGGGCGATGACTTCGAGCGATCCGGTGAGATTGCTGAACTCCTTCCCGTCCCCGTCACCGAAAAGCATTTGGCGTCCGTCCCAGAACGCATTGTTGACCTGGAAACCGAAGTGCACGTATCCGTCCAGGCGCATCCCCCTGTCGTCGACCGAATTGCGCTGGAACACCTCCTTGTAGAAGTCGCGCGTAAGGCCGAGTGCGTCGAATGCCCGGTTGACGGACGGGTCCGCGACCTCCGGGCCGTCCTCCGGCCGGGCCAGGACCGCGCTGGACAGCGTTTCCGCCTGTTCGCAGTCGAAGACGGTGCGCCGACCGTCACCCGGAGCGGCCGCGCCGGCGAAGGACGCCCGGACGGCTCGCTCACCCCGCAGACGAGCCGTGACCAGCAGGGTGTCCAAGGCGGCCCGGCGCACCTCGCTGTCTTCGCTGTCCAGGAGCTTGTCGAGAATGTACGGAGGGATGATGCAGTTGATCGGGCGAGCCCTGCTCATGGGACACCTCCTGAGTGAGAGGGCCGACGGCTGATCGTTCGGCGCTCCGCCGCGTACTCGGCCGTTCTCGGATCACCGCTCGTCGTGGTTCGGCCGTCGCCGCGGGATGACGGTTTCTCCGGTATGCGACACAGCCGGTCGCAGGCAGAACGCGGATGCCCGTTGGCGGGCAGCAGAAGGGGAGGCGTCGGTGGCGCCCATTCCCGTTTCCAGCGGCGCTGTCACGCTGATATGTCCAGTCTCCTGCCGTCCACAGTGAGTGGCAAATGCAAACCGAGGGCCGGAGAGCCGGCTGCCCGACCGTGAAAAGTAGCCAATTTGGTTGAAGGTGAAACGCCAATGGATATCGCGTCCCCGAGGTGCAGCCGCGCAGTCGTCCTCATAGCCTGGCAGTAGGAGTGCGTTCCGGGTGTCCTTCTCCCCTTTTCCGTGAGGTTCGGCCGACAGTCCCGTTCGGCGCGAGAACCAGCACATCCGCCGCCGCCGGCTTCGGGCTGTTCGATCGCCGCGCCCGTTCGCCTGATCATCGAGGAGCCACACCCAAGGAGTATCGCGATGAGCACGCACCGACGCGCCGCTCGGCGCTCCCCGGCCGGATACCGCACGTCACTCCCCTGGCGCGTCGTCACCGGCGCGGCCCAGTACGTCGACCGCCGTGTCGGCTGGGACCAACTCCCCGTCGCCGCAGGTCTGCTGACGCTCTTCGGACTGCGCATCAGGCTTCGGCAGAAGAACCTGTACGACACCGGCGGGCTGCCCTCGGTGAACGGGCCCAAGCCCGCGCCGCCGTCCGCGTGGCACCGGGTCAACCGGACCGCCGACGGCAGCCACAACGACCTCGGCGACCCGCGCATGGGCATGGCGGGCACCCGCTTCGGCCGGAACATCCCCCTGGGGAACATCGCCCCGACCGCACCCGGGGACGTACTGGCCGCGCCGAGTCCGCGCGAGGTCAGCCGCACCCTGCTCACCCGCCACGAACTCATCGCGGCCGAGTCCGTGAACTCCCTGGTCTCCGCCTGGCTCCAGTTCATGATCCGTGACTGGTTCAGTCACGGGACGAGCCCCGCCGACCGGCCCTGGGAGGTTCCCCTGCTCGATGACGACCCGTGGCCGGAAAACCCCATGAAGATCCTCCGGACCCCGGACGACCCGACTCGTGACCCGCAGGCGCCTCTCGGGACGCCCGACACCCGCGTCAACGTCTCCTCCCACTGGTGGGACGCCTCCCAGATCTACGGCAGGAACGAGGTCGAGCAGCACCAGTTGCGCACCGGGCGACTCGGCAGGCTGCACCTCTGGGACGACGAGCAGGCCCCCGTCCCCGCGGACCCGTCCCAGGACCCGACGCGCGTTCCCGGCTTCTGGCTGGGCCTGGCGATGATGCAGGACCTCTTCACCAGGGAGCACAACGCGATCTGCGACCACCTGCACGGCGCCTACCCCTCGTGGAGCGACGAGGAGCTGTTCCAGCGGGCGCGGCTCGTCAACGCCGCGCTCCTCGCCAAGATCCACACCGTGGAGTGGACGCCGGCCGTGATCAGCCACCCCACCACCGTGAAGGCACTGCGGGCCAACTGGTGGGGCGTCGCGGGCGAGCGCGTCCACAACATGTTCGGCCGGATCGGCGGCAGCGAGGTGATCAGCGGCATCCCCGGCGGCGAGACCGACCACTACGGCGTCCCCTACGCCCTCACCGAGGAGTTCGTGGCGGTCTACCGGATGCATCCGCTGATCCGCGACGACTGGCACCTGCGTTCCGCCACCGACGACACGACCCTGCGCCGGTGCACCCTGCGCGACATCTCGGGCCCGGGGGCGGTGAACTTCCTGCGGGACACGGAGATGGCCGACCTGCTGTACAGCTTCGGCACGCTCCATCCCGGGCTGGTGACGCTGCACAACTTCCCCCGCTTCCTTCAGGAGTTCGTGCGGCCCGACGGTCATCTGCAGGATCTCGCCGCGACCGACATCCTGCGCTCCCGGGAACTGGGGGTGCCCCGCTACAACGATTTCCGGCGGCTGCTGCGGCTCAAGCCCGCCGAGAACTTCACGGATCTGGCGCACGACCCGGCGTCCGCCGAGCAGATCGAGCGGCTCTACGGCGGCGACATCGAGAAGGTCGACCTGATGGTCGGGCTGTACGCGGAGAAGCTACCGGCCGGATTCGCCTTCAGCGACACGGCGTTCCGCATCTTCATCCTGATGGCCTCGCGCCGGCTGAACAGCGACCGCTTCTTCACCACGTACTACACCCCCGAGGTCTACTCGAAGGCCGGATTGGCCTGGATCGACGACAACAGCATGGTCACCGTCCTGCTGCGCCACCACCCCGAGCTGCGTACGGCCCTGTCGGGGCTGACCAACGCCTTCACGCCCTGGCACGAAGCCGGGCCGCAGGACGCCTGAGACGAAGGTGGGGCCAAGCTCCGGGACGGGTGAGGGTACGCGGATCGGCGGGCGGAGCCTCAGGCTCCGCCCGCCGGTGTCGGACTTCAGTTCTTCACGCCGTTGACACCGCCCGCGAAGGCGACCAGTTCGGCCTTGGAGCCGAAGGCGCAGACGTTGGTGTCCAGTGGCTTGTCGGTGAACTGGTGGAACACCCACTTGCTCTGGATGCCGGGTTTGCCCGCGGCGACGCCGTACTCGGCGATCCAGAGGAAGTCGCCGGCGTTGCCGGTGGTGTCCCGGTGCCGCCAGAAGTCCCGGTTGCAGTACAACCCGACCTTGTGGGCGGAGCCGCGCAGCCGCTTGACCTCGGCGATGAAGGAGTCCTTCTCCGCGCAGGTCGCGGCGGTGCCGTCCGGGTTGGTCTCCCAGTCGACGACGAGCAGGTCGTACTCGATGCTCGCGGAGCCCTGTACGAAGTGAGCCGCCTGCTCCTTGATGTGCCCCGGGTGCAGGAAGTGGTAGAAGCCGACGACCAGGCCCGCGGCGCGGGCGTGGGCGGACTGCTCCTTCTGCTTGGGGTTCACGTAAGAAC
Source organism: Streptomyces sp. NPDC003720 (assembly GCF_042875075.1). Lineage (NCBI taxonomy): Bacteria > Bacillati > Actinomycetota > Actinomycetes > Kitasatosporales > Streptomycetaceae > Streptomyces > Streptomyces sp. NPDC003720. Next base: position 932,387 of record NZ_JBIANZ010000001.1, on the reverse strand, counting down.
GTCCCTCGGTGCCCTTGATGAACGCGAAACTGGTGCCGGCGGTGGGGAAGTTCGCGCTCTGGAAGGCGGATACGTCGTAGCCCTTGATCATCACGGTGATCCTCCCGATGCGTTGATCCGGAGGGAGCGCCGTGGGGCGGCCACGCGGAGAACGTCACGCCTCGTCCGAGGGGGGACCCGTCGACGACTTCGGCGTCCCTGGACGCCGTAGTGCTCGTGGTGCTGCCGCTTCGGATACCAGGCGTCCGCGCGCCGGTCCGGCACGGTGCGGTCCTCCACGGTCTCCTTCCACGATCTGACCAGCGGCGAAGACATGCAACTCGCAGACGTCGAACGAGCGATGGAGTCATCGCGCCGAGCCCGGCGGCACACCCCGAAGCATTTGACGAGTCAACATATTCGGGACTGGACAGCCGCCGGTGCAAGAGAGACGCTTGCAGCAGGAAGGTACGCAAACAGTCACCGCCACTCCGACCAGCGATCCCACAGACCCCGTCCCCGGCGAGACGAAGTGGCCCGGTCATCGCGGGGCCGGGCGCCGTCCGGCCCATCTGCTCGATCTGAAGAATGTGGCGCCCCTGAGGAACCGGACGCGCGCGGGAACCGGAAGGGTGCCGCCGGGGATCAGGCGCCACGAGAGGGGTGCAGGGGCATGCCCTCCCTCAAGCGTCTCGGACATCTCGTCAAGGAGACGTCCCGCATCGCCGTCTCCGAGCCGTTCACACCCGCCCGTCAGGCTCGGCGGATCCTCCTGCTCTGGTATCGGGCGCTGGGCAGCACGAACAAGATCCTGCTCCTGCTGACGGTCGCGTTCGTGGTGCTGGTCGTCCTGAGGGCGACGGGGGCGAACCACCTCCGCAACCTGTCTCCCGTCGACTGGGCCATCGTCTGTCTCGGTGTGCTGCTGGCGGCCGCTCACCTGGGACGTTCCCGGCCGGTCAGGATCCTGCCCTTCAAGAACCTCGTCGACGGAGCCGGCGACCGGCAGGCGGCCGCCGTCGCCGCCGGCTTCGCCGAGCTGCTCGACGACGAGATACGCCGCATTGTCGACCTGGTGCGGCAGGAGCCGTTCCGGACGCCCGCGGACGTGCTCAATCCGGCCGGCCGTCGGGGTGACATGGTGCGGCGGTCGTCCGCACGGGTGCCGTTCAAGACCGGGGTGGCGGCCACGGGCCTGCCCGGGGACATCAAACCGACCGAGGTCGGGACCATCACCCTCGGGCCCCTGAAGCTCCAGGTCGGCACGGTGCTCGCATGTGTGGAGCGGATCTTCGGCACGACGCTTCAGGGGTCCCTGATGGAGGCCGACGGTGTGCTGCGGGTCGTCGCGAGCCAGGCCGGGCTGCGCGGCGGTCGTACCTGGTCGGCACAGATACGGGTCGACGGCGACACCCGCTCGCCCGACGGGCGCCTCGCCAGGGAGCTGGCGCACCGCATAGAGCTCGACCGCCCCGGAGCCTCGGAGTCGGCCGCGGACGTCGAGAGTTTCCAGCGGCTGGTGGACGGACTCGAAAGCTATCAGCGCTTCCAGCGGGAGGGCGCGCTCCAGGACCTCGACGAGGCGGAGGACCACTTCCGAGCGGCCCTCGCCCACAGCCCCGAGTACGCCGCGGCGTACCACAACCTCGGTCTGGTCTACCGGGAGCAGCGGCGCGTGCGGACCGAGATCCGTCTCACGGTGTCGGAGGCGATGGGAGACGGACCGATCCGCATGTGGCAGAAAGCGGTCGATCTCGACCCGGCACTGGCGCCGTCCCGTGTCCAGTTGGCACGTGCCTTCCTCGACAAGGCCCGATCGCCCCAACTGGCGGACGACAAGCGGGCCGACCTCTTGCAACAGGCGGTCCAGTCCGCCCGCAGTGCGCTCGAGCAGCCCTCCGGCGCCCACTCCATGGAGAGCACGCTCGCCAGGTACTGGCTCGGATACGCGCTACGGAAGCAGGGCGGGCAGCGGCGAACCCTGGGAAAGCACGAGTCCGACGGCAGGACGTGGGAGGCGCTCGCCAACTTCCGTCGCGCGGAACAGGACCTCGTCGACGAGCGCGCCCGACGGCTCGTCCGGGACGGGAACGCGAACGCGGTGCGGCCGTTGACGGAGCGGATCGCCCAGGTCATCGGCCAGCAGGCCAAGTGCTGGGCCCAGCTCGCGGACGCAGCGGAGGGAGAACACCGACAGCGCTGTGTCAGGAACGCGAAGAACCGCATCGGCACCGCGATCGGGTGGGCTCCCGGGATGCCCGAACTGCACGCCCTGCGCGGCAGCATGCTGTTGCGGTACGACCTCGGGGACGGCGCGTGGCACGCGTTCATGGAGGCCCTGCAGCGGGACCCGCAGAACCATCACATCACGCCCCGGGACCTGGGTGTGTTCACGGCGATGACCAGCAGGAGGGGCGACGACTACGCGCTGGCAGCGGACCTCTTCGTGCTGGCGGCGCACCGGCGTCCGGACGACGCCATGGCCTGGCTCCTGCTCGCGTTGCTCGCACCGGACGACCGTCATGCCCGCTCGCTCGCCGGCAAGGCACTGGCCCTGGACCCGGGCAGTGACGAGGTACGCCACATGGTCGACACCCAGTGGTCGGCCGACGGCGCCGCCGGTCCCCGGAAGCACTTCACCCGGCTCTGGGCGCAGGCGTGGGACACCGCCCGCCGTGCACAGCAGAGCGGAAACGCGCATCGTCTGCGTGCGGCGCTCGGCGACATCGGCAGGCTCTGCGCCCAGCACGGCCGGACGGAACCCGAGGTCGCCTACGTGTCACGAGAGATCGGCCTGCTGCACACGTCCCTGGCGCTGATGATGGACCCTTCCGGTGACCAGCGAGCGCAGTTCCGGCTGGCCGTCCGGCACCTCACGCGGGCCGTCACGGACAGGCCGCCGCCGGGAGTGGAGGTGCCGCCGTTGTGGTATGTGGAACTCGCCGACGCGCACGCCGCCCTCGCGGACTCCCTGTCCGCCCGAGAGCACGGCGGCAGGGCCACGGCCAAGGAGAGGGCGGCGGCCAGGAACTACGAAGCCGCCATCACGAACTACGACGAGGCGATCAACAAGTCGCCCAAAACCGTCCGGCCGCAGTACCACACAGGGCACGAGGGCCGGGAGCGGTTCACGGAGCTGACCGCCGAAGCGCCGGACCTCTCCCCGCGAGCGCGCGCCACAGCGGGCCGGGCCGCGGTGTACGCCAGTCAGGGACGGATCAACGACGCAGTACAGGACTGCCGCGACGCCCTGAAACTGGATCCCCTCTACGCCTATCCGCGGTTCACGCTCGCGGTTCTGTACCGTGAGCAGCGGGCCCAGTACGACCTGGCGCGGCAGACGCTCCTCCGGTTGATCGAGCTGCTGCCGGCCGGGGAGGAACGGGACCGTGGCCGTCTGGAACTGGGGCGCACCTACCGCATGCACGCCGAGGCATCGCCGGTCGGCGACCGCGAACGGCTTCTGCACCTCGCCCTGGAAGGGCTGGTCAAGGCCACTCGCGAGGCCTCGCTGAGCACGGATCTCGAGGCGGAGATCTACGAGGAGCTGGCCACAGTACTGGCTCTCCTCGGCCGTTCCAGAGAGGCCATCGCCGCGCTGCGCTCCATCGGCGACACATCCGACCGCACGCACTGCGTCCATCACCATGAACGCATCGCCCGCATGTTGGCACGCGGTGAGCAGCCGCTGGAGGTGGAGCGGGAACTGATCACGGCTCAGCGGGCCTGCCGGGACCGGCTCAGGCAGACCCGTGGCACCGACGAGGAGCAGGTGCTGGAGGCCGCGCTGGTCAGCCTGAAGGCACAGCTGGCGATGTTCTACGCCGAGCAGGGCATCAAGCTCAGGAAGGCGCACCGCATGGCCCGGAACGCCCTGCGGACCGCGCCGACCTCCTTGGACCCGGCCAGTCGGGCGGTGTGCGAAGACGCCCGCGGGTGGGTCGCCTACCGTGAGGGCCGGGTCCGCCAGGCCGTCCGTCTCCTCAGGGTCGCCGTGGAGCACTCCGCCGGCGACGCGCAGGAGTGGGCCCATCTCGCGCTCGCGCTGGAGGCCCGGTCGACCTCTCCGCTGGGGCACGGGAAGAAGCATCTCGACCGCGCGCGGGACATCTGGCAGCAGATCCTCGAGCAGTGCCCCCAGAGTCCCGCGGCCGAGCAGGCCAGGCACCACCTGGACCTGCTGCCCGACCACCTGCACCGGCCCAGGCCGCTGACCTCCCGGGGTCTGGGCGTGGGCTGAGCGGGTGCTCACCCTTCGTCAGGAGGGACCGTCATGGTCAAGCGTCTCGTCATCTGCTGCGACGGAACCTGGAACTTCGCCGACCAGTCCAGCAGAACCAATGTCGCCAAGGTCGCCCTGTCCGTGTGCACCGGGGCCGCCGCGGGCAAGGACCAGCGGCTGTACTACCACAGCGGCGTCGGGACCAGCCGCCGGGACCACCTCAGCGGTGGTGCTTTCGGGGTGGGGCTGTCCCGCAACGTGCTCGACGCCTACCGCTTCCTCGTCGAGATGTACGAGCCCCGTGACGAGCTGTTCCTGTTCGGGTTCAGCCGCGGTGCGTTCACCGTACGGAGTCTGGCAGGTCTCGTGCGCAACTCCGGCATCGTGCGCCGGGCGCACGCCGACCGGGTCCAGGAGGCCTGGCACCTCTACCGCGACCGGCTCGAGAAGCCGAGCGGCGCCGCCGCCACCCTGTTCCGCCGCTCGTACGCGCAGGAGACGAAGATCCGCTTCATCGGGGTGTGGGACACGGTCGGCTCCCTCGGTATCCCGGTTCCCGCGTCCAAGGGCCTCGGCGCGGTCGTGGAACGCTGCAACAGGCAGTGGGCGTTCCACGACACCGAGCTGAGCAGTTGGGTCAGGGCGGCGTTCCACGCGCTGGCCATCGACGAGGAGCGCGCCTCGTTCCGGCCCACGCTCTGGCACCAGCGGCCCGGCGCCGAGCGGCAGGGCCAGGAACTGAAGCAGGTGTGGTTCGCCGGGGTGCACTGCGACGTCGGCGGCGGTTACCCGGAGACGGGGCTGTCCGACATCACCCTGCTCTGGATGGTCGAGCAGGCCCACAGGTACGGGCTCGTGTTCGATCCGCAGACGCTCAGCGCCGCCGGGCCGAGCGTGATGCGGCCCGAGGACGCCGTCGAGTTCCGGGTGCGGCCGGATGTGCTGGGTGAGGTGCACTGCTCGCGCAACGGCCTGTTCCGGCTGGCGCAGCCGCTGCACCGGGCCATTGCAGGCGCCGAGGACGCGGAGGGCCGGCCCGACGGGAACGAGTACCTGGCGCTGCCGGCCATGGAGCGCTTCGACAAGGACGCCGGCTACCGGCCGCCCGCACTGGAGAAGTACCTCGCCGACCGGGAGCGGGTCCGCCTGGAGCCGTGAGAGGCGGTCCGGCCGGTCATCCGGCCCGGGTTCGTCCGTGCTGCTTGCGGTAGCGGTCCAGGACGTCCTGCCGCAGCAGGTGCCCGAAGCCGGCGGACTCCAGTCGCAGGCCCAGCTGAGCCTCGTCGATGCCGAGGTCGACCGCGGTGCTCGCGAGGTGCCAGTGGTGGGCGGCGAGTCTGCTGAGCAGGTGACCGCGGCGAACCTGGCTCTCCGACAGCCGGAACGTCTTGAGGTAGACGATCCTTCCGCGGTCGTCGGTGATGGCCTCACCGATGTGGTTCTCCTGCTTGGGACGGAACGACGGCAGGAAGCGGGCAAGCGTGAAGCGTCCCAGTCGGTGGACCGACTGCCAGGTGTACGGCTGTTCCAGCAGGCCTGCCGCCATGTTCCCGTCGTGGAAACGCTGCCAGTCGTCCTCCTGTGCGGCGACCGCCGTGCGCAGGTCGTCCAGGGAGCGGATCCGGGTGTCGGGTATGCGGGCCCGGAAGTCCGGCACCGGTGGCATGAACGTGGCGTAGTGGTGGATCAGTTCGCCGTACAGGTCCTGCAGGAGGGTCGCGTGGAGGGCGCGGTAGTCGTCGGGATGCGGGACGGCGAACGCGGCGGCGAGCGCGTCGGCGACGTAGACCATGACGCCGCACTGGCCGGGGTGGATCTCGAAGACGCGCAACGCGTCGGCGAGTCCGCGCACTTCGACGCCCGCGTAGGCCTCCTCGACGCGCGGCGACAGTCCTTGCCGGATCGCCCGCTGCGACCACTCCTCCCAGGCGAGGCTGGGCCCGCCGAAGTGGAGTGCCAGGTAGCCCTCCAGTGCCAGGTGCATGGGGAGGAACCGCAGCCGGTCCTTGGCCTGGCGGCGGGCCATTCTGCGGTGGAGGCGCAGACCCATGGTGGCGGCGGGAGCCGAGCCGGCGTCGGCGGAGAGCTGTGTGCCGTAGGCGGCCGCCGGTGTGCCGTCGCCGGTCCACGTGGCGACGAAGCCGTGCGGGATGTAGGAGATGTACGCGTGGCGCCGGTCGACCTCGACCAGTCCGGCACCGTCACCGTAGAGCTGCGGGCGCAGCCGGAGGTCGCCGATCGGTTCGTCGCGCACGAGCGGCACCAGCCGGACGGCGTTCCAGACCTGGGAGGGACGGGCGGCCAGGCCGGTCAGGTCGAGCCGGGTCATCGCACTCGCTCCTCGTGGTGCCCGCCCGTCATCCGGGCCGCACGCGTGTCCATGTAGCCGATCAGCTCGGTCAGTCCAGTCCGGCCCTCCGCGAACTGGGCGAGCTCCACCAGGGCGGGAAGGTCCTCGGCGTCGCGGATACCGGCGGTGGGCACCGTCGCGGACAGCCGGCGCACGTCGAAGTCGTCGGCGTCGTAGACGGGGTTGAGGTGCACGATGCTGGTGCGGCGCTCGGGGTCGAGCCGGGTCCGCCAGACGCGCAGCACCTCGGCGGCCAGTCCGGGAGGCGCGTTGTCCCAGCCGTCGGAGACGATCACCAGCCGGGACGGGGCGGTGTCCAGGGCGTCGAGGATCCGTCGGCCGACGGGCGTCGGCCCGTGCGGGAAGGCCAGCAGCGCGTCGGTCCGGCCGGACGTCCACAGACCGGTGTAGTCGCTCGCGAGGGCCGCGAGCAGATAGTGGCAGGCCAGGGCCACGGCGAGCGGGCGGCGGCGCTTGTGCGCCGATCCGAAGGCGGAGTAGCTGTCGTCCAGGACCGCGCTGACCCTGCCCCAGCTCCCCCGGTGGACACCGGCCACCCGGTGGGCGGCCGCCTCCAGGGCCCGGGTCAACTCGGCACGCCGGCGCCGGCGGTCCTCGACCGGCAGGGACAGCACGTAGGTCGCCAGTCGGGTCAGCGGCATCCCCGCCAGGTCCGCTTGCACCGGTGTGATCCCGCGCTTGTGCGCGGACTCCTGCAGCCGCAGGGTCTCCAGACGGGTCATCCGTGGCGCGATGCGCGCCAGGAACACGTCCTGGGGAATGCCGTGCTTGGCGGCGAAGCCCTCGGCGACCGTGTAGGGCAGTTCGTACAGGGCGGCCTGCTCGAAGTGCGCGCGACGCCACATCTCCAGCACGGGTGTCGCGTAGTGCGGTCGGGTCAGGGGCGCGAACACGAAGGTCCCCAGTTCCTCGTTGGCGGGGGTCACGTGCGCGTGCCGAAGGGCTCGCTTGAGGCCGCCGCGGTACTTCACGGCGTCGAACGCCAGGTCCTTGCGCCCGGACAGCCAGTCACGCATGATCGCGCGGCTGCGGCGGTTGTTGACCCTCGCCCTGCTCAGGGCGTCGAACAAGGCGTACACGCGCTGCGGCGGCAGCGTCGCCAGACGGGCCGCGATCAGACGGCCCTCGTTGCGGCGCTGGCCGGCGGTGGCTTCGCCGGCGGTCTCCAGCAACCGCCGGATGATGAGGGCCGCGTTGTGGTCGTTGATGTCGAGCGCCAGGACCCCGGCGTACAGGTCGCGGTAGTTGCCCAGCATGTACGCGTGCAGGAAGTCCAGGGACAGCCGCTGCTCGCCCGCCGCGCTGTGGAATTCGCGCTGGCCCGTTGAGGTGATCGCCGCGTTCACGAACAGCAGCACGTCGTCGGCCGCGACCAGGTCCCCGTACGACTCCATCCGAGCCTTCCCCCGAGAGTGCGGACGCCGGCCGGGGAATGGGGGCGCGAGCTGCGAATCATTGCTTCATAGGCAGGTTCCGGAAGTCGCACCGGAGTCCCGCGGCCGGCCAGAGGACCGTAACAGAGCAGGCCACAAGCCCTCTACTGACTTTGGGAGGGGTGGTGTCGGACCCCGCCGGTACGGTCGTGCCATGAGAGCTGCAGGCACGTTCACCGTGGAAGCGTTCGTACCCACCGAGCTGAAACCGGACCCGGCGGTGTCCACCGGGCTGCCGGTGGGCGTCGCGACGATGGAGAAGCGTTTCGAGGGCGAGGTCGCCGGCCGCTCGGCGACCTTGTTCACCGCCGCCTTCGACCAGACGACCGGTGTGGGCACCTATGTGGCCATGGAGTCGTTCGAAGGCTTGCTGTGCGGCCGGGCCGGCGCCTTCAACTTCGTGCACTCGGCGTCGACGTCCGGCAGCGACCGCACCGCCGAGTTCTTCTCCGTCGTGCCCTCCAGCGGCACGGGAGAGCTGGCCGGGATCTCCGGTGCCGGAGGCATGGCCGTCGACGCCGACGGAACGCACCGGATCTGGTTCGACTTCGAGCTGGACGCGCGCTGACGGCCGGGCAGGGGCCGTAGCCGCCCGTCGACGGGTACGGCCCCTGCCCGGCCGGCGTCCGAGGTTCCGGTCAGTTCCCGCCCGGCTCTCCGCTGCTGCGCACGACCTCCTTGACCTTGGCCAGCGCGAACCCCCAGCCCTGCTCGACGGTCGGCTTGGCCGGGACGGCGATCTCGTCGGGGTTGGTGAGGACGTCCAGCAGCACCGGGCCGGGACTGCTGAAGGCGCGCCGCACGGCACCCTCCACATCGGCGGGGTCCTCCACGCGGATGCCGGTGATGCCCATGGCCTCGGCCACCGCGGCGAAGTCGGGGTTGTCGAGCACCGTGCCGAACTCGGGCAGGCCGGCCTGCTCCTGTTCGAGTTTCACCATTCCCAGCCGGCGGTTGTCGAAGACGACGAGCTTGACGGGGAGCCGGTACGTCTTCAGGGTCATGAGGTCGCCGAGGAGCATGCTCAGTCCGCCGTCGCCGCAGAAGGCGACGACCTGCCGCTCGCGGTCGAGGCACTGGGCGCCCAGGGCCTGGGGCATGGCGTTGGCCATCGAGCCCAGGTTGTAGGAGCCGATGAGGCGTCGCTCGCCGCGCATCTCGACGAAGCGCGAGAGCCACACCGTGGCCATGCCCGTGTCGGAGGTGAAGACGGCGTCGTCCGCCGCCGCACGGTCGACGGCCGCGGCCAGGGCCTCCGGGCGGATGTCGTGCGCCCTGTTGTCCAGCGCGGAGCGGATGCGGCCCACGACACCCTTGTCGTGCGCGGGGTCGGCGAGCCGGGCCTGACCGGTGCGCCACTGCTCGAAGCGTTTCCGCGACTTCTCCAGGTGCGAGCGGTCGCGTGCGCCGTCGGACCCGGCGGGCGCGGCGGCGAGGTGCTCGAGGAGGTCGCGTACGGTGGCGCCGGTGTCCCCCACCAGCCCGATCTCGACCGGCACGCGCCGTCCGATGTGGGTCGCCTCGGTGTCCACCTGGATCACCTTGCGGCCCTCGGGATACCAGTCCCGGTAGGGGAAGTCCGTGCCGAGCAGCAAAAGCGTGTCCGCCTCCTGGAGGGCGTCCGCCGCGGCGGGATTGCCGATCAGGCCCGTCTGGCCGACCTGGAAGGGATTGCCGTCGCCCTCGAAGCCGGCTTTGGCCTTCAGGGTGAGCACCATGGGTGCGGCCAGGCGGTCGGCGAGGGTGAGCACGTCCTGGCGGGCGGCCCGGGCTCCCTCGCCGACGAGCAGGGTGACGCGCTCGGAGCGGTCGAGGAGCTCCGCCGCGCGGATGACTGCGGACTCGTCCGGCCGGCTGACCGGGGGGTTCAGGGAGAACCGGGCCGGCCGGTCGGCGGTCAGTTCGCGCTCGCCGAGGTCGCCCGGCACGGTGAGGACGGCGACGCCCTTGCGGCCCAGTGCGTGGCGCACCGCGGTCTCCAGCATCTGCGGCAGCTGGTCGGGCGAGGTGACGGTCGCGCGGAAGACGGCGACGTCGCTGAAGAGGGCGTCGTTGTCGACCTCCTGGAAATAGTCGCTGCCGAGCTCGGCGAGCGGCACCTGGCCGGCGATGGCCAGGACCGGGGCGTGGCTCTTGGCGGCGTCGTACAGCCCGTTGAGGAGGTGGACGGAACCGGGTCCTACGGTTCCCATGCACACGCCGAGGGTCTGGGTGAGCTGGGACTGGGCGCTCGCGGCGAAGGCGGCCGCCTCTTCATGCCGGCAGCCCACCCACTCCAGGCCGTCGGTGGTGCGGATGGCGTCGGTCAGCGGGTTGAGCGCGTCTCCCACGACGCCGAAGACCTGGCGCACGCCGAGTTCGCTCAGCGCGTCCACGATCACTTGGGCAACGGTACGGGGCACGTGAGTCCTCCAGGTCACACGGTGAAACGGTCGGGGTCGGCGGCCTTCCAGTCGGCCGCCCAGGAAGCCGGCGGCTCGGCGAGCAACCGCCCGGGCTCGAGCCACTCGTACAGCTCCTCGTAGGAGCGTTCGGTGATGGGGTCGACGCGCCGGCGGAGCATGTGGGGGCGCAGCTCCGCGGGGTCGGTGACGCCCATGGACGCCATGATCTGCAGTGCGCTGGCCACGGTCGCCTCCTGGAAGCGCTGGACGCGCGGCGCCTTGTCCCGGACGTCGAGGGCGCGGGCCCGGCGGGGGTCCTGGGTCGTGACGCCGGTGGGGCAGGTGTTGGTGTGGCACCGCTGCGCCTGGATGCAGCCGACCGCGAACATCATCGCCCGCGCCGCGTTGCCGTAGTCGGCGCCCTGCACCATGCGCTTGACGAGGTCGGTGCCCGTGGCGATCTTGCCGCTCGCGCCGATCCTGATCCGGTCGCGCAGGCCCGCCCCGACGAGTGCGTTGTGCACGGTGAGCAGGCCCTCGGTGAGCGGGGTGCCCACGTGGTCGGCGAACTCCAGCGGCGCGGCTCCGGTCCCGCCTTCGGCGCCGTCCACCACGATGAAGTCGGGCGTGGTGCCCTCCTCCAGCATGGCTTTGCACACGGCCAGGAACTGCCGGCGCGAGCCCACGCAGAGTTTGAACCCGGCGGGCTTGCCACCGGACAGCTCGCGCATACGGGCCACGAAGCGGACGAGTTCGCGCGGAGTGGAGAACACCCGGTGGTAGGGCGGGGAGATGACCGTGCGTCCCTCGGGCACGTCCCGGACCCGGGCTATCTCGGCGTTCACCTTGGCTCCGGGCAGCACACCGCCGATGCCGGGCTTGGCGCCCTGCGACAGTTTCAGGGAGACGCACTTGACGTGGTCGTGCGCCGCCTTGTCGGCGAACTCGGCCGCGTCGAAGTCGCCGTCGTCGGTCCGGCAGCCGAAGTAGCCGGTGCCGATCTCCCACACGAGGTCACCGCCTGGACGCAGGTGGTACTCCGACAGCCCGCCCTCGCCGGTGTCGTGGGCGAACCCCCCGGCGGCGGCACCGCCGTTGAGGGCGAGGACCGCGTTGGCCGACAGCGAGCCGAAGCTCATCGCCGACACGTTCAGCAGTGCCATGTCGTACGGCCGCGCGCAGTCCGGACCGCCGAGCCGTACGCGCGGCGCCGACTCCGGCACCGGGCACGGCGCCATCGACGGGACCAGGAACTCGTAGCCGGGCTGGTAGACGTCGCGTTCGGTGCCGTAGGGCTCCTCCGCGTCGGTGCCCTTGGCCCGCTCGTAGACGATGCTGCGGACGTCCCGGTCGAACGGGCGCCCGTCGTAGTTCCGCTCGATGAAGTACTGCTGCAGCTCCGGACGTATGCGCTCCATGAGGAAGCGGGCGTGGCCGAGGACCGGGTAGTTGCGCAGCACCGAGTGCCGGCGCTGCACCACGTCCCACACGGCCAGCAGGCCCAGCAGGACCAGGGGCACGGCGGCGACCGACCACCAGGGCGAGATCCGGACCGCTGCCAGGGACGCGAGCACGCCCGTGACGACGGTCAGCACGACGATTGCAATGCGTATCACCACTTGCTCATTGCCGGGTGATCGCCCTCCAGTCCTGCGGCTGCGTCAAGAACGGTCCAAGGGCGGAGTGCGGCCATGACGCGGGTGACCGGGGATGCCGGATGTCCGGGGCGGTTGGGACGATGTACCGGTGAACTACTTCTCGTACGCGCGCAACGATCCTGGTCACGGCCGGCAGGGTCCTCCGGAGCCGAGGCCGGCCGAGCCCGGTCGGTGGCCCAAGCTGGAGGCCGCGCTCGCCGTGGTCAACCGCGACGTGCTGGCGACCCTGCCCGGCCAGGAGGCGCTGGTGCTGATGGCCGAGCCGCCTTGGCAGGATGCGTCCCCGGGCGGGATCGACAGGGGTCAGGTGTACGTGGCGATGGCCGACGGCCGCTGGCACGGCAACGCGGTGAACGCGTGCGACCTGGAGGAGGGCGACCCGCCGGAGCCGGACGACGCGGCGACGGTCCTGGCCGTGGTCGCGGATGCGGCGCAGTCGACCCTCATGGAGTTGCTGTGGAAGGTCTGGCCGACCTGCTGGGAGCACGGGATCGGACTGCATCCGGGTCCAGTGGGGACCGCTGACGACGAGGACCCTGAGGAGGCCGACGCGGACGGGCCGCCGGTGTGGTGGTGCCGGGGCGGCCGGGACGGCGAAGGCCACGACGTGGCGCCGGTGGGTGAGCTGGCCGGCGCGTTGCCGGGCAAGCAGCGGCGTGCGCTGCGGCGTGGCGAGCGCCGACGAGACGGCCGAATCATGCCTCATGGTGTGGGTAAACGGGAGTGACCCAGCCGTTCGTACGAAAGTGATGCCTGCCATGGCCGAGACTCAGGACGTCGTCGATCTCATCCTCCAGGACCACCGGCGCATGGAGGACCTGTTCCGCCTCATGCGCAGCGTCGAGGCCGACCGGGGCGCCGCGCTGCGTGAGTTCGCGGACCTTCTGGTCGCCCACGCGCTGGCCGAGGAGGCCAAGGTCTATCCGGCCCTGAAGAGGTACAAGGACATCGACGACGAGGAGGTCGAGCACGGGGAGCACGAGCACGACGAGGGCAACGAGGCCCTCCTGGAGCTCCTGGAGGTGGAGGAGGTCGGCTCCGAGGAGTGGGACTCCAAGCTGGAGGCGCTGGTGGAGGCCGTCACTCACCACGCCGACGAGGAGGAGCGCACCATCCTCAACGGCGCCCGCGAGAACGTCGCGATGGAGCGGCGGGAGGAACTCGGAGTGGCTTTCCGTGAGGAGCGCGAGCGTCAGCTGAAGGCCGGTTGCGGCTCGGTCGACAACGTGCGTCGTCTCGTCAAGAACTGACGAACGCCACTGAGTGATTCCGGGTATGACGTCGCACGCCGTCCTGACGGCGTGCGGCACACCTAGCAAGACCGATCACCGGATCATCAGATCGGAAGGCTTTTCGATCATCTTTGGACGGTCTTGAGCAGGCTTCTCCCCCGCCCGTTCGATACGCATACGGTGCGTTCACGGGCGGGCCCGGAAACGGTGCCGGCCGCAGCCGACAACCAAGGGGAGGGCGCCGATGGCGACTGTGGAAGTGGCACTCAAGGAGATGGTGACCGGGATCGAGGGGGCGATGGGGGCCGCTGTCGTCGACTACACGAGCGGCATGGCCCTGGGCACCCTGGGCGGGGGCAAGGACCTGGACCTGACGGTCGCCGCGGCCGGGAACACCGACGTGATCCGCGCCAAGGTGCGCACCATGGAGCTCCTCGGACTCCAGAGTCAGATCGAGGACATCCTGATCACGCTGGACGGGCAGTACCACCTGATCCGGCTGGTGACCGGCCGGGACGGGAACGGCCTGTTCCTCTACCTCGTGATCGACAGGGCCCGCTCGAACCTGGCCATGGCACGCCACCAGCTCAAACGGATCGAAGGGCAACTCGAGGTGTAGGGCTTCTTGGAGGCGGGGCTGACGCACGCCCATGAATTGAAGACTTCTTCAAGCCATCACATGGAGAGGACGACAATTCGTGAACGTCGGCCGCCCGTGACGAGAAGATGAAGAGGCAGGACTCATGGCGCGGCCGCGTCCCCGGGGCGTCGCCGCGCCATGAGAGGCCCCTAAACAGGCAGGAAGAACGCTATGCAGGTACCGCTCTACCAAGCCAAGGCAGAGTTCTTCCGCATGCTCGGGCATCCCACGCGCATCAGGGTCCTGGAACTGCTGCAGCACGGCCCGGTCCCCGTGCGGGACCTGCTCGCCGACATCGAGATCGAGCCCTCCAGCCTGTCCCAGCAGCTGGCCATCCTGCGCCGCGCGGGCATCGTCGTGTCCACACGGGAGGGCTCGACCGTCACGTACGCGCTGGCCGGTGGCGACGTGGCCGAACTCCTGCGCGCCGCCCGCCGCATCCTCACCGAGCTGCTGGCCGGGCGGAACCAGCTCCTCGCGGAACTGCAGCAGACGGACACCTCACCACCACGGGCGGCGGGCGCCGCGTGACGCGGGCGTCGGGCCGGCGGCGCCCCCGGCCTCTCAGTGGGGCAGTTCGTGGGCCTCGACTATCTCGACGGAGTCGACGCGGTCCCTGACAGCCGCCGCGGCCGGCATGCCCGCGCTGCCTCCCCCGATCACGACGGCGTGCTTGCGCCGGATCTTCGACTGTTCTGCCATCGTGGAAGACTTTCTGTGAGGGCTCGTACTGGTCGGGTACGGGCCGGACGATGAGCCAGGTGAATGCCTGCGCGAGTGCATCAGATCATCTGACCGCCCGTTCTCGCCTGCTTCATCCGTCCAGAAGCAGTGCCGCTCAGGGAAATGGAGATGTCCCGGCGGACGGCGCTCGTGCACACTTCACGGATGCCGGCTGACACGCCTTGCTCGCCGCGGGAGCGGGCACTGCGCCACGTCGCCTCCCTGTCCACGGGAGGCCCGTTGGACCCTCGGCTGCGGCTGACGATGAACTTCCACCCCGACCGCGTCGCGGGTGGCCGGCCGATCCTGCTGAGCATGGCGGCGGACGGCGTCTACCGGTCGCAGTTCGTCACACGCACCAGCAACGGCGGCCTGACCGCGCACCCCGGCGGGGACCGGTGGCGCTGGGAGAGCCGTATCTTCGCGGGCGCCTACGACCAGGCCGCTCCGCACGAACGCCCTGTGTACGGCGCACTGAACTTCCGGCGCGATCCCGCCGGTGGGGCACCGCGCTTCGGCTCCTCGTACTTCCGGCTCACGGCCGACGTCCTCACCCGAGCCACCTTCTGCTATCCGGACAGCTCGGCCGAGCCCTCGGCCTTCGGCGTCGCGGATCGCTGTTCTCTGGTCGAACTGGCCGAGGCCGATGGGCTCGATGTCCTCGACGGCCATGTCGAGGCGCAGGTTCACGGGCCGGTCGCACTCGACCGTGACGTCGAGGCTCTGGTTCTGGATGTCAGTTATCGCGGCACGACCGTGGAGGACGCGGCCCGGGGGCTGCCCTGCCCGGTCGAGTGGCATCCCGGCTTCCGGCTCGGCGTGGGGCATCTGCGGCGCCACCCGGGCTATCGCGGGCAGCGGTACGTCGATCTGGGCGCCGAGATCGCGGTCGACGGCCGACTCGACCCCAAGGTCATCGGAGACGCGGCCCGGACAGGCCGGTACGACCCGCAGGACCTGAAGAAGGTCTGGCACTGCTTGGCACGCTTCGGCCCTCCGGCCGGCGCGGACACCGGCGGCGCCCCGGGGCTGCTCCGGGCGTCGGCCGTCGGGGCGGCGCCGGTCAGGGAAGGGTCCAGAAGCGGACCGTGACGAGGTAGAAGACGGCAGCCCAGAAGGCCATCGCGACCGCGACGATGCCGAGGCCGCGCAGGTTGCCTCTGGTCGCCGGCTCCTCCGGCGGGGGCCGCAGCCAGCGGCCGAGCAGCGGGTTCACGTAGTAGGGCATGGTCAGGAAGCTCATGGCGAAGCTCGACAGCAGGTTGCCCACGAGCAGGCCGATCCAGAGCGGCATGTGCAGCGGGAACAGCGCGAGCGTCAGGAGCACGACGGTCGGGTACAGGCCGACCCAGACGGCGAGGGAGGTCCTCGTCTCGGAGGGCGGCGGCGGCGACTCCTTGCCGTTTCCCTGGAAGGCGAACCAGCTGCCGAACGAGTTGTCGATCGTGTGCAGTCTGAAGTCCTTGAACTTCTCCCCCTCGGCCAGCACCTCCTGCCGCTGGGGTGACGTCAGCCAGGCGTCGAGGTGTTCGGCGTTGTCGTAGCGGTACAGCGTGGTCCATTCCTCCTGGAGACCTTCTATGGGGCGGAACAGCTCGGTGCCGCAGAACCCCTCGAACTTGCTCTCCTCCTCGACCATGTGGTGCTGCCACTCGAGGAAGTCGTCGACCTGGTTCGGGTGGACGCGGTGGGTGACGACCACGGTCACCAGCGGATCCAGTGACTGGGTGCCGCTGCTGACCACCTGCTGGGTCGCCGGGCCGTCGAAGTACTTCGCGCCGACGTCGAGATACGTCTGCCGGGTCGCGCTGTTGATCCACGCCTGCAGATGGGCCACCGAGTCGAACCGGTACACGACGACCCAGTCGGGTTGCAGCGGAGTCGGCGGGGAGATCTCGGCGCCGAGGAAGCCGGGATAGTAGGCGGCGGCCGCGTTGAGGTTCTCCTGCCAGGACTCGTACTCCTGTTCCGCTCCGGGCAGGATCTTCTGGCCGATGATCGCCGTCGCCGCGGCGGCTACGTTTCTTCCGGTGTTCATGGCGGCTCAGCCTGCCGACACCGACTGCTCCGCGGGGAGCCGGCCGTAGACGCGTTCCGGAGTCAGCGGCAGCGCGCGGTAGCGGACGCCCGTGGCGTCGTGCACCGCGTTCGCGAGCGCCGGGGCCACCGGGTTGATGCAGCACTCCGCCATGCCCTTCGCCCGCATGGGCCCGACCGAGTCGGCCGTGCCCACCAGGAGGACCTCGGTGCGGGGGATGTCGGCGTAGGTGGGGATGCGGTAGTTCCGGAGGTTCGGGTTGACCATGACGCCGTTGTCGTCGAGGTGGTGGTTCTCGGTCAGCGCGAAGCCCAGTCCCTGGGCGACACCGCCCTCGATCTGGCCCCGGACCTGCGCCGGGTTGATGATCACTCCGGCGTCCGCCGCGTGCACGCTGTCCAGGACGCGAATCTCACCCGTGACGCGGTGCACCGCGACCCGGAACCCCTGCGTGTTGGAGGTGACGCTCCGGGGCGAGCCGTAGGCCTTGCGTGCCGCGGTGAAACGGATGCCGCGCGCCCGGGCCAGCGCGACCAGTTCGGCCAGCGAGGTGCGCCGGTCCCCGCAGACGACACCGTCGTCGTCCATCGTGCACATCACGACGTGGACGCCGGTGTGCGCGGCGGCGAACTCCAGGATGCGGTCGCGTACGGCACCGGCCGCCCGCAGGACCGCGTTGCCCGCCACGAAGAGGCCCGCGCTGGCGAAGGCGCCGGTGTCGAAGCCGGTGCGGTCGGTGTCGGACTGCACCAGCCGGATGCGCGACGGCGTCGTGCCCAGTTGGTGGGCCGCGATCTGGACGTGTGCCGTGGAGGTTCCCTCCCCGAACTCGACCGTGCCGACGGCCAGTTCGTAGACGAGGTCGTCGCCCAGGGTGACCCAGGCCTCGGAGAGGTGCTCCGTCGGGGGCGCCGTCTCGTGCAGCGAACTCGCCACTCCGGTGCCGACGAACCACTCGGGGCCGGGAGGCGGCCGGTCGGCCGTCCGGGCCAGGGCCTCGCCCACCAGGTCGACGCACTTGGCGAGGCCGTCCTCGGTGAAGACCACGTCGTCGGGGCCGTCGTCCATGGCGACCAGGGGCTCCCCCGGCCGCACGATGTTGCGCCGGCGCAGTTCGAGCGGGTCGAGGTGCAGCGCGCGGGCGAGTTCGTCCATCGCCGACTCCACGGCGAACGCCGGCTGGGTCATCCCGTAGCCGCGCAGCGCGCCGCTCGGCACGGTGTTGGTGTAGACGGAGTACGCGTCGTACTTCTTGTTGGGGCAGCGGTAGATCATCACGGCGGCTCCGCCCGCGTACGCCGTCTCACCGCCGTGATTGCCGTAGGCGCCCGTGTTCGACACGTTGCGCACCTGGAGGGCGGTGAGCGTTCCGTCGGACTTGGCGCCGAGTCTGACCGTCAGGGTCATCGGATGGCGCGGCGAGGCCGTGGTGAACTCCTCCTCGCGGGTGTACTCGAGGCAGGTGGGCCGCCCGGTGTCCAGGGTGGCGAGGGCGACGAGGTCTTCGGCGATCACCTCCTGCTTGCCGCCGAACCCGCCGCCGACGCGCTTGCAGAACACCCTGAGCTGGTCCGGGCGCAGCGCGAACAGGTACTCCAGTTTGACCTTCGCGATCGACGGCGACTGCGAACTGGTCCGGACGTTCAGGCGGCCGTCCTCCATCCAGGCGATCGATCCGTGCGTCTCCAGATGGGCGTGCTGCACGCGTGGTGAGAAGTACGTGCCTTCGTGGATCACGTCGGCCGCCTCGAACCCGGCGTCGACGTCGCCGATGTGCGAGTGGAGTTCGAGCAGGATGTTGTGGACGGGGTCGCGGACGAACGGATCGTCCGAGCCGTGCAGTTGGGGTGCGCCGTCGGCCATCGCCGCCTCGGGGTCGAACACCGCCGGCAGGAGCTCGTACTCGACCACGAGACGCCGGCAGCCCTCCTCGGCCGCCCCGACCGTGTCGGCCAGGACCGCGGCGACGCGCTGCCCGGCGAAGCGGACCGTGTCGTCGAGGATGTAGGTGTCGTCCGGGTCGACCAGGTGGTCGGTGTGGATGGCCGTGGTGAAGCGTCTGCGGGGTGCGTCCTGCCAGGTGTAGACCCGGTGCACGCCGGGGACCGCGAGGGCCGCGCTCTTGTCGACCGACAGGATCCGGGCGTGCGCGTGAGGTGAGTGCAGCACCTTGAGGTGCAGCATGCCGTCGATCCGGGTGTCCATGGTGAACTCGGCGTGCCCCGTCACCACGTCGTGGCCCGCGGGCGCGCCCACGCTCGTCCCGACGGCCCTGCCGGGCGCCGCCGTCTCCACCGCGCCGACGCCCTTCACGGCGTCCTCGATCGCCCGGTAGCCGGTGCAGCGGCAGAGGTTGCCCTTCAACGCCCTTGGCAGATCCGCCTTCTGCTCCTCGGTGAAGGTCGCCGACGTCATGATCATCCCGGCGGTGCAGAAACCGCACTGGAACCCCGGGGCGTTCTCGAACTGCCGTTGCATGGGGTGCGGGGCGCCCGGCCGGCCGAGGCCTTCGATCGTGGTCACCTCGTGGCCGTCCGCGCGGAACGCGGGGGTGATGCAGCTGTGCACCGGTGAGCCGTCCAGCCACACCGTGCAGGCGCCGCAGTCGCCCGCGTCGCACCCCTTCTTGACCCCGAAGTGGCCGAGTTCGCGCAGGAAGGTGCGCAGGCACTGGCCGGGGGCGGGTTCCTGTCCGAATTCCTTGCCGTTCACGGAGTAGTTCATGCGAGGTCCCCAGCCGTGAGTTCGCGGCAGATCTCCTCGGCGAAGTGCCGGGTCAGGTGCCGGCGGTGGTCAGGTGTCCCGTTGGGGTCGGCGTACCAGAGGCCGGCCGGCACGGCGTCGATGCGCTGCCGCACGGTTCCGGCGTCGGGCAGGGAGTCGAAGGCGATGCGGAGCGGCCTCGTGGTGCCGGCGGTGATGGTGAGCAACAGGTCGCTCGCGCCGAGCCGTTGGGTGCCGACGAGGAACACCGTCGAGCGGCCCAGGCGCGTCAGTGTGAAGCGGCGGTGCGCGGTGCGTTTGCGCAGCGCGTGCTCCGGGATGGTGACGCGCCTGAGGATCTCCCCCGGGGCGAGGACGTTGCGGTGGTCGCCCGTGACGAAGTCGAGGGCGTCGACGAACCGCACGGAGCCGTCGAGCGCCCAGAGTTCGTACCGCGCCTCCAGCGCGACCGTGAGCGTGATCATCGGTCCGGCCGGCAGGGACATGCAGATGTTGCCGCCGACGGTGGCCGTGTTCCAGACCTTGAACGAGGAAAGGAACGCCTCGCAGCTCTTCCGGAGGAGGATTCCGGCGGTCCAGCCCACCGGCCAGGAGAAGGCGTAGAGGTCGCGGATCGTGCAGGTGGCGCCGATCTCCAGGCCCTCGTCCGTCCGGACGAGCGGTTCCCAGCGCATCGCCGTCAGATCGATCAGCCGCCGCAGGTCGGGCTGCTCCACGGAATAGAGCCAGGTTCCGCCCGCGAGCCAGGCGTCGCCCTCCTGCCAGTCCAGGCCCGGCCGCTCGGACGGTCGCCGGACCACTTCGGTGATGGTGTTGAGATCCATGAGGGCCGACCCACAGGAGAACGGGACTATGGGACGAGGACTGTCCTTGTGCCGCCCGCCGGCCCTGCTCTCACGCCGGCCGAGCAGCCGTGAGCCGCCGGACCGGGCAGCTCGTCGCGGCTGTGCCGCGGAGGGCCGGCCGACGCGGACAGTGGATACGTGCGCTTTCGCCACATTTTATCGCGGCAGACGGCCATGGGCCCGGTGGCGGGCTCGAGGTGGCCCCGGCACGGAAACCCTGTGCACCCACTCGCATTCCCTGCGCGACGGCGTCGACGGGTGCCGCAGGGCTTTTGCTACCCGACCGGAGCAGGCACGGATCGTCGGGTGCGGCAGGCTTGACCCTCCCTAGGTTGGTGCCGCAAGAGGAAGGAGGACCGGGTTGCTGGATCGGCTGAACCAGGCCATCAGAGCGCGAGACACCACGGAGCGCCCGGGCGCCGTGTGCTGACGCCCGACCGAGCCGTCGGGGGTGCGTCAGGCGTGTGCGTGGCGGGCTCCGGTTGTCGTTCGTGGGGCGGCGTGGTGGGCGGGGGCCGGGGCGCTCGCGGCCTGGAGGCGTTGGAGCCACAGGGTGGTCGCGGTCAGGAGGCCGGCGAAGACGGCGAGGAGGAGGACGGATACCCACATCTGCCGGCTCCCGGGAGACTGCCAGCTCGTCCAGGCGGTGGACGCGGTCCACAGGAGGACGCCCACCGCGTAGAAGGCGCGAACCCGGCGCAGCTGCCGCACGGCCCGCAGGGACACGAGATCAGTACTGGATGCCATGCCGGCCCGTGTACCCCGTGGGACGCCGTTCAGCGCCTTCGGATCGCCTCTTCCGCTCACCTCGGCACGGCCCGCGTCTCCTTCGTGTGTTCAGGAGCCTCCCGAGCTGCCTCTCGCCTCCTTATGGACACCCCGTGAGGCGGCGTGCTCTCATGCTGGGTGCGTGATTTCCATCGTTGAAAGAGCAGGCGGCTCCTCCTCAACACGCCGCACGCTCGCGCTACTTGAGCCACCCGGCCGACAGCAGAACGGAGTTGCGTATGCCAGCACCATGGACTCGGCGCCGCCGGCCGGGACCGGCGCACCGGCTGGTGGGAGGCGCGGTCGCCCTCCTCACGACCGCCGCGATGGCACTGGCCCACACCGGTGCGGCAGCGGCGGGCAAGGGGGCGGACGGGCACGCTCGTATTCCGAGCGTCACGTCGGGGGACGCCCGCTTCCAGATCCTCTCGCCGACCCTGATCCGCACCGAGTACGCGGGAGACGGGAGGTTCACGGACGAGCCGACGTTCAACGCGATCGGCCGCGCCGGGTTCACACCGGCGCCGTACACCGCCACCACGTCCGACGGCTGGCTCACCGTCAGGACGAGCGCGATGTCTTTGCGCTACCGGGTCGGCTCCGGACCGTTCGACGCCGAGAACCTCTCCATCGAGCGAACGGCGGGCGGCACGCCGGTCACCGCGACTCCGTGGCACCGCCTGACCTGCGCGGTCGGTGCCCTGTGCGAGGCCGAGACCCTGCAGCTCAGCGGCGTCTCCGTGGCCTCCGACCACCGCGGCCACACCGGAACCGGATTCGCGGCGGGCTTCGAAGGCACAGGCAGTTCGGTGTCCGCTGACATCGATGTCAGCACCGCCGGCGGCTACCAGCTCGGCCTGCGGTACGCCAACTCCCGTGGCGGGGACGGCCGTACCGAGCCCCGTACGCTCACCCTGAGCGTGGACGGCGGCGAGCGGCAGACGGTGACCCTGCCGACCACGGCCGACTGGGACACGTGGGGCCTGGTCACCGAGAACCTCCAACTGGGCGCGGGACACCACACCCTGGCCCTGACCCGGACCGCCTCGGACTCAGGTGACGTCAACCTGGACAGCGTGGCACTCGTACGGCCCGGAGACCCCTATCCCCCGGTCTCCGCCACCGCCGTCCCCGACTGCCGCTTCGGTGTGAGCTGTGAGGCGGAGAGCTCGCGGATCGGCGGCACGGCCGTCAGCGCCACGGACCACGCGGGATACGCGGGCACGGGTTTCGTCGCCGAACTCAACCAGGGGGCGGGCCTGTCGACCCATGTGGTCGGCGTGCCCGCCGACGGCGTCTACACCCTGCGCGTGCGGTACGCCAACGGCACGGGCGGCGACGGCCGGCACGAGGACCGCACCGCCACCGTCGGCGCGGGCGGCGCGACCAGCACGCTGACGTTCCCGGCGACGAAGGACTGGGACGACTGGCAGACGGCCTCGGCACCCGTGGCCCTCAAGGCGGGCGCGAACGACATCAGCCTGAACTGCCCGGACGCCGCGAGCTGTCACGTCAACGCGGACACCGTCTCCGTGGCTCGCCCGGAGGCGGCCGCGCCCCCGCCGCATGTCGCCCTCGGCGGCTACCGCCGCGGCCTGGACGGAGTGAACGGCGGTTCTCCCGTCGTGACCACGCCCGGACTGCTGAACGAGGACGGCTGGTACCTCCTGGACGACACCTCGTCGGCCCTGTACGACACCGCCGCGCGGAAGGTCACGCAGCGGCCCGGCCACGGCGGAACCCCCTACCAGGACGGCTACGTCTTCGGCTTCGGCCACGACTACAAACAGGCCCTGGCCGATCTGGCCGCGCTGACCGGGCCGCCCGCACTGCTGCCGCGGTGGGCCTACGGCGTCTGGTACTCCGAGTACATCGACCGCACCGCGGCCGACTACGAGGACAGGATCCTGCCGGCGTTCCGGTCCGAGGGCGTTCCGCTGGACGTCCTGGTCACCGACACGGACTTCAAGGCCGTGAACAGCTGGAGCGGCTGGGAGATGGACCCCGCCAAGTTCCCCGATCCCCAGGGCTTCTTCGACTGGTCGGCGTCGCAGGGGCTGCACAACACGCTCAACGTGCACCCCAGCATCCTCGCCTCCGACCCCCAGTTCGCCCAGGCGCAGGCCACGGCCAAGGGCAGGCTGTCGAAGGGAGGCTGCGCCGGGGGCGCGAGCGTCCAGGACAACTGCTACACCTTCGACTTCGGCGATCCCGACCAGCTCAGGGCGTACCTGGACCTGCACCGCACGATGGACCGGCAGGGCAACGACTTCTGGTGGCTGGACTGGTGCTGCGACGCCTCGCAGTCCTCGCTGCCCGGCGTGACCCCGGACGCGTGGATCAACCAGCAGTACGCCGCCGCCGTCCCCGGCCGGGGCTTCGTCCTCTCCCGGGCCTACGGCTCACTGCAGGCCGGCGGGTACAGCGGTCAGCAGGCCCTGCCGACCGGTCCGTGGGCGGACAAGCGCACGACCGTCCACTTCACCGGCGACACGTCCTCCACGTGGGGTGTGCTGAGGCAGGAGGTCGGCTACACGCCGGGCGAGTCCGCCGCGACCGGGATGGCCGCCATCACCCACGACATCGGCGGCCACAACGACACGACGGGGCTGACCGGTTCGGAGACGTACACGGACGGCGGCAGGCTCCGCACCACGTACAAGCTGCCCGACGACCTGTACGCACGCTGGGTCCAGTTCGGCGCGTTCCAGCCGATCGACCGCCTGCACAGCAATCACAGCGACCGGCTGCCCTGGCAGTACGGCACGGCGGCCCGCCGGTCGGCCGACAAGTTCCTCAACCTGCGCGAGAACCTCGTGCCCTACACCTACTCACTCGCCGAGGAGGCGCACCGCACCGGCGTGCCGATCGTCCGTCCCGCCTATCTCGAGTACCCGGACGAGCCGCGGGCGTACGACGTCGCGGACAGCGAGTACTTCTACGGCTCCGACGTACTGGTCGCCCCGGTGACCACGCCGGGTGACTCCGCCACCACCTCCGTGTGGTTCCCGCCCGGCCGGTGGACCGACTACTTCACCGGGAAGTCCTACGCCGGCGGAACCACCCAGGACATCACCACCGGTCTCGACTCGATGCCGGTGTTCGTCAGGGCCGGCGGCATCCTGCCCACGCGCACGCACGACGTCGCGCACGACGACCGCGAGGCCCTGACCGATGTCACGCTGACCGTCTCCGCCGGTGCGTCGGGCGCGTACCGCCTCTACGAGGACGACGGCGCCGCTGAGCCGAGGAGCGCCACGACGAGGATCCGGTACCGGGAGACCGGATCGCGTCACACCGTGTCGATCAGTCCGGTGAAGGGGTCGTATCCGGGCCAGACCGGGAAGCGCCGGTGGACCCTGAGGTTCCTGGGGGGTGAGGCGCCGGCCAGGGTGGCCGCCGACGGGGCGAGGCTCTCCCCCGACGCGTACCGCTGGGACGGTGAGACCGGGACGCTGACCGTCACCCTTCCGCGGCACAGCGTGCGCACCCCCGTCACCGTCACGTACCAGTAGGGCGCGGGACGGAGGGCCACGGCGGCGCCCACACGCCTTCCGGGCCGTGTGGGCGCTCGCGCGTCAAGGCGGTCCCTTGTCGCCCACGGCGGGCGGCGGGGGCTCGCCGAAGCGGACGGAGACCTTCTCGAAGCCCTTGAAGGCCTCGGCGTTCGCGTACGAGCGGTAGGCGCGCACGTCACCCCGGGCGAGGTGGACGTGGTCGGTGAACGGCGTGAGCAGGCTGCGCGGCCACAGCCGCAGGCAGCGCACCGCGATGACCTCGGCCGTGGCGAGGTAGACCACGGAGGCGAGGTAGACCCAGGCGAGCAGGCCGAGCACGATGCCGAACATCCCGTACGTCGCCGTGGCGCCCCGGAGCACATGGCCGACGTAGTAGGAGCCGCCCCACTGCAGCACCTGCCAGGCGCACGCGGCTCCCAGCGCGGGGCCGTACATCAGGCGGAGCGTGGGCCGGCGACGGGTCATGATCCGGTAGCTCAGCAGCAGGAGCCCGGCGTTGACGGCGACTCCCGCGGCGCCGACGGCCACCCGGAGACCGACCGCGAGGCTGGTCCCGAAGATGCCGGCGGCGGACTCCGCGGCCGACAGGGCCGTCGTCAGGCCGAGGCCGACCGCGAGCAGCAGCAGGAAGCCCAGGCCCCTGGCCCGTGAGCGCAGGGGGTCGGGGCGGGCGTGCCTCGGCACGGCGAAGATCTTGTTCAGGGCGTGCTGCACCGCCTGGGCCACCCCCAGGGCGCCGTAGACCCTGCCGATCACGCCCACCGCGAGCGCGGCTCCGCTGCCGTGGAACGAGTGGACGTTCTGACCGAGCTGGTCGCCGATGACGGGGAACTCACCGAGCGCGGAGTGGAGCACGGAGTGCTGCAGCTGCGGGTTGCCGTGCAGGGCGCCGCTGAGGATGGCGACCAGGAGCAGCAGCAGCGGGAACAGGGAGACGAAGCCGTAGTAGGTCAGCAGCGCGGCGAGGTAGGTGGCCTGGTCGTCGAAGAACTTGTACACGACCGCGAGCGGCATGCCCGCCCACCGGTGCCGTCGCTGATATCGGTCCAGCCGGGCCAGCACGTCCATGTGCCCTCCCATACCTCGGGCAGGTCTCCGTACTCGGGCGAGACGCCGCAGCATCCCTGTGCCCCCGCCCACGCGATCCCACACCGCTCAGGCGCTCGACGCGGCTCGACGGCGATGGGCGCCCCGGGCGGGACCCTGGGCGCATCCGGTTCCCCGTCCGCGTGCGAAGCAGGTACGACGGACGCGACAGCGATCAGCGGCGAATGGGGAGCTCATGACCGGCTGGGTGGTGCGACCGGACGGTGGCCGTCCGGAGGGTCGCACCTGTGCGCATGTGCCGGATGCCGGCTCGTCGCCGGTGCCCCGGAGCGGGGTGTGCCTGGAGTGCGAGGCCCGGGGGCAGGGCGGAGGGCACCTGCGGTTCTGTCTGAGCTGCGGGCACACGGGATGCAGCGACAGTTCGCCGGGCGCCCACGCCACCGCCCACCACGAATCGACCGGGCACCCGCTCGTACGCTCCATGGAACCGGGCGAGGAATGGGCCTGGTGCTACGTCGACGAGGTGTACCTGCAGCCCGCGGGGAGCCGCCCCTGACGACACTGGGGGTCCAAGTGCTGCTGTCCGTACGGTACTTGCCATGACGAAGGACAGCGCAGGAGAGCCGCGGAAGACCGATGTAAGGGTGAGCCTGATCGGCGGCGTGACCGTCCGGCGCGCCTGGAGCGTGTCTCGCGGGCCGCGAAAAGGCTTCCGCCGACGAGGGTCTGGTCCTATCGTCTCGGCCCGTGATCAGAAAAGGCGTCCCCCTGCCCCCGACGGTCTACCCGCTCGCCAAGGGGCGCGTGTGGGCCATGCTGGCCGGCTCTCTGCTCTTCGTCACCCTGGGCACTGTCCTCCTGGTCGCCCACAGCACCGTGAGGATGACGGTGGCGGGGGCACTGGCCGTGGTCTTCTTCGGATTCTGCTCGGTGCTCATCGGCCGGCGCCTGCTCCGCGGCCGTCCGGAGCTGGTGCTGGACGACGCGGGACTGGAACACGTGACGCTGGGCCGGTTCGGCTGGGACGAGATAGCCGCCGTGCGGATACGCGAGCAGCGGGTACGGCACACCACGCAACGGTTCATCGAGCTGGTGCTGCGTGCTCCGGACGCCTATCTGGCCCGAGCACCCAGGCTCGTCCGCAGAACCGCGTCCATGAACGCACGACTGGGCTTCGGTCCGGCCAACATGGCCACGAACACCCTGCCGGTGCCGCCCGAGGAGGTTCTCGACGCGATGCGGCGTCACTGCCCCGGACTCGTGGTTCAGCGGTGAGCGCGCCCGCCGGAAAGACCGGCTGATCCGGTGTCCTCGCTCGGCGCCGGATCCGGACGAGGACGCCGGCGAGGCGGCCCCGGCTGCTGCGTCCATCCGGGTCAGAAGAGTGTCGCTCCCGCCGCGGGCGCGCCGTCGTCGTAGACGAGGAGGCCGTCGTCCCGGAGGCGCACGCCCTTCGTGGGGGTGTGCGGGGTGAGGCGGCCGTCGTGCATCAGATGGAGGACGCGGGCGCCGCGGGCCAGCACGGCGAAGTCGGCGATCAGACGCCGGTGACAGCGCCACCACACGGCTTCGCTGCACATCACCGCGGTCCGCGTCTCGCCGGCCTGCCGCATGAGCGCGTCCATCGCCGTGACGAACTCGGGGCTGCGGGTGTGGGCGGCGTAGCCGCGGAACGACTCGTTGCGCCAGACGGTGTCGGGCGAGTCGGGGGCGGGCCCGCGCCATCCGCCCAGCCGCTGCTCCCACCGGTAGGCGATGTCCGCCTCGGGCATCCACTCCGCCAGCCGCTGCCGTGCCAGGTCGGGATTCCGGCGGCTGCCGGGAGCGGTCCTGACGTCCACCACGGAGGCGGCCCCGGCGTGCCGGAGGAGGTCGGCGAGCGTGGTCCGGTCCGCCGTGCTGTGACCGAACGTGATCAGCACCGGCCCGGGCCTCGAAGGCCCGGCACCGGGGTCCGTGTCTCCGTCACCCATCGCTCACGCCGTTCGCCCGCGCCGGCACGCTCGGGACGTGGTCGCCCGAGCCCGCGCCTCTCGGGTCCCCCGAGTACCCCGGCCGGGCGGCGCCGGCCTTGTGACTCCCCCGCCCCGCGGCGGGCTGCGTCGCAAGCGGCGTCCGGAGGGGCACGCGGGTCGACGGTGGGGCAGGTGTTCGACGAGGGGTGGCCTCACCCGGCCGTCCGGCGGAAACGGTCGGCTACGCGCTTCGCGGCCGCCGGGAGGACGTCTTCTTCGCGGCCGCCTTCTTCGTCGGGGTCTTCTTGGCCGGCTGCTTCTTGGCGGCCGGTGTCTTCTTGGGCTTGGGCAGCCGGTGCACCTCGGCGGGGCCGGCTTCCTCACCGCGGGAGGCCTTCGCCTTCTCCACCGACTCGCTCAGCGCCGCCATCAGGTCGAGCACCTGGGCCGGTGCTTCCGGCTCCGGCGACTCGGGCAGCGGCTTCTCCTCCCGCTTCGCCTCGATGATCCGGGCCATGGCCTCGGTGTAGCGGTCCTGGAACTCCTCCCCCTCGAGGTCCTCGCGGCTCATGGTCTCCATCAGCGCGAGCGCGCCCTCGATCTCCTCGTCCGACACCTCCACCGGCGGTGGCAGCAGCTCCTGCGGGGAACGGATCTCGTCGGGCCAGCGCATGGCATGGAGCACCAGGACGTCGCCCTTCACCCGGAGCAGGCCGAGCCGCTCACGACCGGACCACGCGTACTTCGCGACCGCCACCTTCGCCGACCGGCCCAGCGCCTGGACGAGCAGCTTGTACGGCTTGGCCGCGACCTTCCCGGCCGGCTGGAGGTAGTAGCCCTCGCCGATCCGGATCGGGTCGATG
This sequence comes from Streptomyces sp. NPDC003720, assembly GCF_042875075.1. Taxonomy (NCBI): domain Bacteria; kingdom Bacillati; phylum Actinomycetota; class Actinomycetes; order Kitasatosporales; family Streptomycetaceae; genus Streptomyces; species Streptomyces sp. NPDC003720. Next base: position 903,987 of record NZ_JBIANZ010000001.1, on the reverse strand, counting down.
GAGGCGAGCGGTACGAAGGCGTCGATCTCGATGGCCTTGGCCGTCGGCAGCGGAAGATTGCGCAGATCCTCTTCGGTGATGGGGATGACCTGCGTCTTCGTCAGCTCGTAGCCCTTGCCGATCTCGTCCTGGGAGACCTCCCGGTCCTCCAGCTCGCAGATCTTGCGGTAGCGGACCCGTCCCATGTCCGTGGTGTGGAACTGGTGGAACCTGATCGAGTGGTCCTCCGTCGCGCTGACCACGTTGATCGGCACGGTGACGAGACCGAACGAGATGGCACCGGACCAGATGGTTCGGGGCATGCCCACACCTCCGCAGTAGCCCCCAGCACCACCAGCGTAGGGACGCCGTATGCGGTCCGCACCCCACCGGGGGCCGGCCGGGAGTGCTCCCACCGGGTGCGTGGGCGGGCGACGACGCCTTCGAGGGGTGAAGCTGAGAGCGTGAGCATGAAGAGCGAGCGTCCGGTGAGTGCCGAACAGATCAATGCGGCGTTGAGTGCTCTGGGAGCCGAACCGACGGCGGATCCAGCGGCACGGCGCGAGGAGCCGCAGGAACCCGATCGCCTGCGGTTGCTGGGCCATCTGCTGGCCAAGGCGGAGTGGGAGATCACCGCCGCTACGCGTCTGTCCGAGGAGGAGGAGATCGAGGACGTCCTCGACACGATGCTCGGCTGGGCGGAGCAGCTGGGCCACGATCCCGGCCTGGCGGTCAACATCCTGACGAACCGGCTGCAGCGCACCGCCATCCAGGTCTCGGAGTCCGAGGCCGACGAAACGCCTCCGGGCCGGGAGGCGTCCTTCGCGGCCGCGATGACGGCCCTGTACACCCTCAGCGCCCAGCTGCACGCCGACCGGGGCGACGTCGAGGCGACCAGACAGGCCCTGAGCGGGGCGGAGGAAGCCCTCATCGACACCATGCAGGGCATGCACGATCTGCGGGTCGCCATCGGGGACACGGCCGGCGAGGACGAGGAGCCGGAGGACTGAGGCCGGGGGCCGGGCGACACGGCCCCCGGCCTCACGGGCTCGGCCGTGACAACCGGGGCCGGCGGTCAGGTGACCCCGGGTGCGTCGGTGGCGATGAGTTCCAGGATGCGGCGCGGCTGCTCCTGCAGGCCGGACAGTTCCAGCGTTCCGCCCTGCGCCTCGGTGTTCCGGTTCAGACTCTGCAACAGGGTCAGGCCGCTGGCGTCCATGAAGGACACCCCGGCCATGTCGAGGCAGAGGGTGCGGTCACCGAGGCTCACATCGTCGGTGACCTGGGTGATCCGCGGGCAGGTGTCGAAGTCCAGTTCGCCCGCCACGCTGATCATGATGCGGTTGCGCTGATCGCTGACGTGCACTGCGAAAGACGGCATGGTGAAACCACCGTTCGGGATCAAAGCCCATCACGGTCGGCTCCCACTCTCGGAAGTTGGCCGTCAAGCGCGCGGCATGTGCCGCTCACAGCCGAGCGAGACCACCCGCACCGTCCTTCGGCCACTCGTGTTCGGTCACCACACGGCGGCGCGGGGTCTCCCACCAGACCAGGCTGGCTCTCCCTGCAGGGTGTCACATCCACGCGCGCTCCGGGAGGCCCCCCGTCGCCCCGTCACACCCAGGATCCGGAATCAGGGACGTTTGTTCGGGCGCAGACGGAACACACGAGGAGCTAACAAGTTCTTTATGAGACGAAGCGGAGACGTACATGGGCATCATCGCGTGGATCATCATCGGCCTGCTCGCCGGCGCCATCGCCAAGGCGCTGATGCCGGGCAAGGACCCGGGCGGCATCATCGTCACGATGCTCATCGGCATCGTCGGCGGTCTGCTCGGCGGCTGGCTCGGCAAGGTCATCTTCGGAGTCGACTCGATCGACGGCTTCTTCGACCTCTCCACCTGGATCGCGGCGATCGTCGGATCCCTCATCCTGCTCGTGCTCTACCGCCTCGTCACCGGCAACCGGCGCTCGCACCGTCACGCGTGACACCGCACGGCCGGACACCGCGAATCGGCTCCCTCCCACCCGGGAGGGAGCCGATTCGCTTTTCGGCGCCGTGCCCCAAAGGGGCGGTGAGGGCGGGGCGTTCCGCCGCCGACGGCTACTGGCCCCGGCCCTCATCCGCGGTGTGTCACAGGGCCGCGGTCGTCCCCTCGCCGGACCCGCTGGCCGCGAGCCACTGGTCCCAAGCCAGGTTGAAGTCGGCGTAGCCGTTGTCGGCCGGGGCCTTGGCGCGGCTCGAACCGGTGATGGTGACCGGGTCGCCCTGCTTGACCTGGCCGTAGAACCACTTGGCGTCCGACATCGACAGGTGGACGCAGCCGTGCGAGCCGCGCGCGCTGCCGCTGCCCGGGTTGGGGTCGCCGGTCGAGTAGTGCACGTACGTGCCCGACTGGGTGAGGTGGACGTCCCACGGCAGCGTCAGGTCGTAGTAGTTGGGACTGCCCTTGTCACAGCTGATGCCGACGCTGCAGGAGGTCATGTGGACCTTCTCCTGCTTGTCGATGACGGCCATGGTGCCGTTCCAGGTCGGGTACTGGGGGCTGCCCGCGTTGATCGACAGGGTGCGCACCGGCTTGCCGTTCCTGGTCACCTTCATGGTGTGACCGGTCACCGACACGTCCGCGCGCACATCGTCGCCGACCGTGAAGGTGTGCGTGTAGCCGTGCACGCCGTAGCGGCCGTTGCCGTTGCTGACGCCCTGCATGTCGGCGTCGATCTTCACCTTGGTGCCGGACGGCCAGTACGTCTTGGGCCGCCAGTCGGCGCGCCTGTCGCCGAACCAGTGCCAGGCGCCGGTCACCGGCTGCGAGGCGCTCACCTTCATGTGCTTCTCCACCGCGGCCCGCGCCTTCTGCGCCACCGGGTTGGTGAAGACCACCGAGATGGGCATGGCCACGCCGACCGTGGCCCCCGTCTGCGGAGTGATCGTCTCCAGCAGCATCGGCGGCCCCTTGGGCTTCGCCGGTGACGGAGAGGCGCTCGCACTCCGCTTGCCGGGAGCCTTCGCGTCGTCCCCGCCGGCCTTGTCACTGCCGATTCCGCCACAGGCGCTCACGCCCATCAGCATCGCGCCCGTGACGACCGCGATCCCTATGCCGCCCTTGCCCCGTCCCACGACGTGCCCCACTCTCTCTCCATTCGGCCCTGGAAGGCCCAACGCCCTGTCAGACAGTGCGGGCGCGGGCCTCAGTTGCGTGTATCGCGTAAAGCGTCTGCCAAAACTCGGGGCACGACACCGCTGGAGTATCGGGCAGCTCATCACATGGGCCCACTACGCCCGGCCGGCCCGGTGGGGGTGTCGTCGACAGGCTGTGCCAGGAGTAGTGCATACGGTGATCCTTCGGGGGCACACGAACCCGGAGGACGGATCCATGTCCTTCCAGTGGCGCCGCCACCCCTGCGGGTGTGCGCCCACGGTGTCACGGGCCCCGGGTGACGGCCCGTCTGTCGAAAGAGGTTGTCGCTGTGCTGTTGCCTGCGGAGAAGGAACTGCGTGCGGTACTGGCTCGCTTCGCCGACGCGCGCTTCCGCCACGACCTGCAGCCCACCGGCCACTCGAGCCGGGAACTGGAGGAAACCTCCACCACACTGTGCGCCCTCACCGGCACCCGGTCGGTGGAGGAGGCCCTCGCCGCCGCCGACGCGCTCCTCGACCGGTTGCGCGCGGACCGCGGCCGGCACAAGAGGGCGGTCCAGTCCCTGGCCGCCTGAGCCGCCCGTCCCGCGGACGCCGCCGGCACCGGACACCGGGTCGGACGGCACGGATGCGCGCATCATGGAAGTCATGCGAACGCGACCTGTGCTGGTCTACGACGGCGACTGCGGCTTCTGCACGACCTCGGTGACCCTCGTGCAGAGATGGATCGGGCCGCGCTGCGACGTCACGGCCGGCCAGTGGGCCGACCTGGAGGCGCTGGGCGTGACCCGGGAGCGGGCCGAGTACGAGGCCCTGTGGGTCACCCCGGACGGAACGGTGTACGGCGGCGCACAGGCGGTCGCCAAAATGCTGGCCAGCGCGCCCGGCGGCTGGCCCGTCATGGGGGCGGCGCTGCAGCTGGCGCCGGCCCGCTGGATCGCCCACGGCGTCTATCGCGCCATCGCCCGCAACCGTCATCGACTGCCCGGCGGCACGCCGGCCTGCGCCCTCCCCGCCGGCCCGCCGGCGACCCGCCTCCGACGCCGCTCCCGATGACACGGCGGCCCTCCGCGCGCACTCACTGAAAGGCGGATTCGTCCCCTATGGGCGTCAGGTCCGATTGTCAGTGGCGGGTGAGACGGTAGGGGCACCGAGTCGGAAAGAGGGGGAGCCGTCATGTCCGGAAACCAGAACTACATCAACCACGTCGCCCTTGTGCTGGACGCCAGTTCTTCCATGTCCCACCTGAGCCGCAAGGTCGTCGACGTCGCCGACCAGCAGATCGCCTACCTCGCCCGCCGGTCGAGGGAGCTGGACCAGGAGACGCGTGTGACGGTGTACGTCTTCGCGGACAAGGTGGAGTGCGTCATCTACGACAAGGACGTGCTCCGGATGCCGTCGCTCAAGCAGTTGTACCGGGTCGGCGGGATGACGGCCCTGCTGGCGGCCGCACTGAAGTCGCAGCGCGAACTGGCCCGGACGGCGCAACTGTACGGCGACCACAGCTTCCTGACGTTCGTTCTCACGGACGGGCAGGAGAACGCGAGCCACCGTTGCCCGGACGCCCCTTCCAGGGAACCGCGTGAACTGGTCGAGGCCGTGGCCGAGATGATGCGGACGCAGCAGGACAACTGGACGCTGGCCGTCCTCGTGCCGGACCAGATGGGCAAGCGCGAGGCCATGCAGTGCGGTTTCCCGAAGGACAACATCGCCATCTGGGACGCCACGAGCACACAGGGCCTGGAGGAGGCCGGGCAGGTCATCCAGCAGGCCACCGAGAACTTCATGGTGGGCCGCTCCCAGGGCATCCGGGGGTCGCGGGCGGTGTTCTCCACGGGCGCCCAGGCGGTCAACAAGAAGACGATCAAGGCGGCCGGCCTCACCCCCGTGAAGCCGTCGGAGTACCAGCTGATACCGGTGGCCCGGCACGCGGGCATCCGCGAGTGGGTCGTCGAGTGCGGGCACGAGTACCGCACCGGTGGCGCCTTCTACCAGTTGAGCAAGTCGGAGAAGATCCAGGCGCAGAAGCAGATCGCGGTGCTGGAGAAGAAGACGGACCGGGTCTACACCGGGCCCGAGGCCCGGGCCCTGCTCGGCCTGCCGGACGTGGAGGTGCGCGTCAAGCCGGACCACAACGACGACTACACGATCTTCGTGCAGAGCACCAGCGTCAACCGCAAGCTCGTACCGAACACCCGGCTGCTGCTGATGCTCTGACCCCCTCCGGGTGAGCACTGCCATCGGACCGGCGCGCGGCAGGGGCGGGCGGGGGCTTGTCGTGCGCCGTCAGGTCTGGTTGGGTACCAGCTCCGTCGGCACGTCTGGTGTGCGCGGTGAATGTGGAGTGGAGCGAGCGGCGTGCACGGGACGGAACGGCAGGACGGGTCGTGGACCTTGCCCGAGGGGCTGGAGCAGGCGATCCGGGGCACCGCCGAGGAGATAGCCCTGCTGGTCCGGAGCGCCGGCGACACGGCGCTCGCCGTGCCGGGATCGGAGTGGACCGTCGGTGAGGTCGCCGCGCACCTGGCGGTGGCGAACGAGCTGATGGCCGATCTGGCGGCCGGGCGGGAGAGGCCCTACGGAGACGGCACGCCGCAGAGTCTCGCCGCCGCCAACGCGGAGTCCCTGGCCGTCTTCACGGAGCGCCGGGCGGAGCCGCTCGCGACGATGATCACCGATCAGTGCGAGAGGTTCCTTGACGCCCTGGCGCGCTCGACGGCGGACGGTCAGGCGCCGGCCACGCCGCTGGGCCTCATGAACCGGTCCGTGCTCGCCTCGTACCTGCTCACGCACATGCTCGGCCATGGGTACGACCTGGCTCGCGCGTTGAAGCGCCCGCACATGGTCGATGCGGCACGCGTGGGCCTGTGCATGCCGTTCATGCTCTCGGTCATGCCCCGTGTCGCCGATCCCGGGGCCACGGCCGGGCTCGACGCCCGTTACCGGATCCGTCTGCGGGGCGGTGAGACGTTCGGTGTGTCGCTGGCCGACGGCGTCGTGCGGGTGTCGCCCGGATCGGACCTGCGGGATGTGGACTGCACCATCCGGCTCGACCCGGTGGCCTTCCTGCTCATCGCGCTCGGCCGGCTCGATCCGTGGCGTGCCATCGCCCGGGGACAGGTCCTCGCCTGGGGCCGCCGGCCCTGGCTCGGCCCCCGCTTCCCCACGTTGTTCACCGCACCCTGAGCGGTCCGCCGCATCCGGGTCCGGACCCGCGCGGGCCGCGGACCCACGGGGTCAGACGGGCTGGATCCGTGCGCGCAGGAGGCAGAACTCGTTGCCCTCCGGGTCGGCCAGGACGTGCCAGCTCTCGCTGCCGGTCTGACCGACGTCGGCGGCCCGGGCGCCGAGGGCGAGCAACCGCTCCAACTCCGCGTCCTGGTCGCGGTCGGTGGCGCTCACGTCGATGTGCAGCGGCAGTTTCCCGCTTCGCGGGTCGTCGCTGGGGCTGATGACGAGGGTGGGCTGCGGGCCGCCGAAGCCTGCGCCCGGTGGACCGATCTCGATGCTTCCGTCGTCCTCCCGGCCGAGTTCGACGTAGCCGAGGACCTCGCTCCAGAACGCGGCGAGCCGCTCGGGATCCGCGGCGTCGAGGACCAGTTCACTGATGCGGCATGCCATGCCCGTCAGTGTAGGTGGATCACCTGGCCGCGGCGCCGGTGTTCGGTCCGGCGCCGTCCGCGGCAGGGGTCGCGCCCGGTCGGGCAACTCGGCGGCGCCGCCGGGCGATCGACGACTTCACACCGGTTGCCGGGCGGCTGGGCCCGTGGGCGGTGCTCAGTACGCGGAGTTGACGTTGTCGATGGAACCGTAGCGGTGCGCGGCGTAGTTGGCGGCGGCGGTGATGTTCGCGACCGGGTCGGTGATGCTGTTGGAGGTGCCGTCGACGTGGTAGGCCTTGAAGGTGGGGTCGATCACCTGGAGCAGACCCTTGGACGGGATGCCGTTCTGGGCGTTGACGTCCCAGTTGTTCTGGGCGTTGGGGTTGCCGCTGGACTCCCGCATGATGTTGCGGTGCAGGCCGTCGTAGCTGCCCGGGATGCCCTTGTCCTTCATGATGGCGAGCGACTGCTTGATCCAGCCGTCGAGGTTGCCGGCGCTGCCGGTGGACCCCTTGGAGTCGGCGTGGCTGTCGCGGGACGGAGCCGAGGCGCTGTGGGCGGTCTGCGAAGCCTCGGCGGCCTGGGCGGAGGCCGGCATGAGGGTGAGGGCCACGGTCGCGGCGCCGGTCGTGGCTATGCCGGTCAGAGCGAGAGTGCGCAGGCGGGCAAAGCGGCGGGTGGCGGTGATCGCGGTCATGTGAAAGGGACTCCTGGGACGTCTGAAAGGCGCCGGCCGGGTGCCGGTCACGATGCGGGCTTCGACAACCACGGCCTGTGCCGCATGGGGCGGCGGGAAGGCCTGGTGGTGATCGCCCGGTCGACCCCACGGCTCGCGGGGCAACGACCAACATGTTTAGCGGCCCGCCGAAACCATGCAAGAGTGTGACCTACTACCCAACGGCGTAGCTCTGGCGCATATCGGACTTCTCGCCGCGTGGAGGCCCCGCTCACCATGGACCGCTTCTACGATCCCGCATAGGACGTGACATGGCTCCTATGGGCCGTGTCACCCCTTTTCGCCCCGATCGGCGCTCCGCACCACGTCCTGCGGGGCCCGCGCCGACGCCGTCAGAGGCGGATCAGCGCCCCGTCAGGGGGTCCTGCCAATGTTGTTCTCGTGAACGGGCCGGGACACCGGGCCGGGAACGAGGAGAGGTGCCCGGAGTGGTTGATCGGGGACCGCGAGCACGCTCATGGTCGGGCCCCCGCGGGGGTCCACGCAGGTTCGAATCCTGCCCTCTCCGCCACAGGGAACGCCCCTCCCCCCGGCCCGGCATGCGGGGCCGGGATCAGACCACCGTGAGGACGATCTTCCCCGCGGTCCGGCCCAGCTCGCCGATCTCGTGCGCCTTCGCGGCGTCCGCCAGCGGCAGGACCGTGTCCACCACGGGCTTCAGGGCGCCCCGCTCAACCAGAGCGGCGATCTCGCGCAGGCCCAGGGGATCGGGTTCCACCAGCATCCAGACCGCGCGGACCCCGTCATGGGTCGCGGGCACGTCGTCGGGGCCGGGCAGGGTGATCAGCCGGCCGCCCGCCCGGAGCACCTTCACCGAGCGCTCGGCGGTCTCCCCGCCCAGTCCGTCGAGCACCACGTCGACGTCGCTCACCGCGCCCTCGAACCGCACCGCGCGGTAGTCGATCACCTCGTCCGCGCCCAGCGAGCGCACCAGGCCGTGCTTGCCGGCGCCGGCGGTGCCGATGACGTACGCGCCGCGGGCCTTGGCGATCTGCACCGCGAAGTGACCGACGCCGCCGCCCGCCGCGTGCACCAGCACCCGCTCCCCCGGGCGCACGTTCGCCGTGTCCACCAGGGCCTGCCAGGCCGTCAGCGCGGCCAGCGGCAGGGCGGCCGCCTCCACGTGCGTGAGGCCGGCCGGCTTGGCGGCGAAGTGCCGGGCCGGCGCCACCACGTAATCGGCGTAGGCCCCCGCCTGGCGCGGGAACAGCGGCATCCCGAAGACCTCGTCCCCGGGGCGCCACATCCCCACACCCGGTCCGACGGCCTCGACCGTGCCGGACACGTCCCAGCCCACGGCGGGAACGGCGCCCCAGCCGATGAGGGCCCCGCCGGCGCGGGTCTTCCAGTCCACCGGGTTCACTCCGGCCGCGTGCACCCGCACCAGCACCTCGTTCAGTCCCGGCTCGGGGCGCTCGACCTCGCGCTGGACCAGGTTCTCGGGTCCGCCCCACTGCTCCACGACCACCGCACGCATGCTCACTGCCTCGTCTTCCGTCTCGAATCCGCACGTCACCGGGACCTCCCCGGCGCGACACGGTCCACGATCCGGGAGACGGGACCACCATGGTGTTGGCCGTCAGGCCACTATGTGACAGGATCTGGCCATGAGTGGAACGCGCGCATGCGGGACGTCGGCGACACCCGACCAGGTGGTGGCCACGTCGCCTCGTCGGCACCGGATCGCCGTACTGGCCCTGCCGGGCGTCCCGCCCTTCGAACTGGGCATTCCCTCCCGTGTGTTCGGCAGCGTGACGGACGCCGAGGGCCGCCCGCTCTACGACGTCACCGTCTGCACCGCCGACGGTGCGCCGGTGCTCAGCGACGCCGGATTCACCGTGCAGCCCGCGGCCGGGCCGGAGGCGCTGGCCGCCGCGGACACCGTGATCGTCCCGCCCACGCACGCCATGCCCGAGCTGGGCCGCGGCGGCCCGCTGCCCCCCGAGGTGACGGCGGCCATCGCCGGCATCCGGCCGGGCACCCGGCTGGTGTCGATCTGCTCCGGCTCCTACGTACTGGCCGCGGCCGGGCTGCTCGACGGCCGGCCGGCCACCACCCACTGGAACCTGGCGCCGGAGTTCCGCCGCGCCTACCCGAAGGTCAAGGTGGACGAGGAGGTGCTGTTCGTCGACGACGGCGACGTGCTGACCTCGGCGGGCGTGGCCGCCGGCGTGGACCTGTGCCTGCACCTGATCCGCCGCGACCACGGCGCCGCCCTGGCCAACCGGGCCGCCCGGATGTGCGTCGTACCGCCGTGGCGGGACGGCGGACAGGCCCAGTACATCGACCGCCCGGTCCCCGAAGCCACCGTCGCCAGCACCACCGCCACCCGCGCGTGGGCGCTGGAGCGCCTCGGCGAGCCGCTGTCCCTCCTGCAGCTCGCCGAGCACGCCCGGATGAGCCTGCGCACCTTCACCCGGCGGTTCCGCGACGAGGTCGGCATGACCCCGGTGCAGTGGCTGACCGCTCAACGCCTCGAACTGGCCAAGCAGTTGCTGGAGACCACGGACCTCCCCATCGACCTGGTCGCGCACCGGGCCGGCTTCGGTTCCGCGAACTCCCTGCGCGCGCACATGCGCACGACGTTCGGGGTCTCCCCCGCGGCGTACCGTCGCGCCTTCAGCCCCAACGACCTCGCCGGGGCGCTGTGAGGCGGACGGACCGTGCGGCAGCCGGGGCGCCCGCACCCGGCGGGCCCGGCGGGACGGCGTTTCGCGCGCGGCCCCGGGCAGCGTGCCGTCTAACCTCGACGCGTGGGGCAGCCGGAGCAGCGTGCCGAGGGTGCGGGACCGTTCGTCACCAGGCGGACCTGGCGCCGTCCCGGCGGCGAGAGCGTGGTGTGGGAGTCCCGGACCGCACGGCGGCGCGGAACCGTCGCCGTCCGGCCGCCCGGCGCCGCGCCGAGCCGTCAGGCCTCGGCGGACGCCGTGTCCGTCGGCCGGCTGCGCAGGCTGAACGCCGTCGCGGCGACCGCCTTCGTCATCGGCGGAGCCCTCTTCGCGGCGGGCGCGGGCGTCTCCCTCTCCGGCGCCGGCGCCCGCGAGTGCGCCTCCGTCTACTTCGCCGGTGGTCTGTTCTTCAACACCGGCGGCTATGTGTCCCTGCTCCAGGTGGTCAACGCGCCGGTGCACGCCGAGGGCCGGCTGGTGACACCCCGCTGGCGCTGGTGGAGCTACGAGCCGATGCGGGTGGACTGGCTGGGCGCGTTCGTCCTCTTCGCCGGCACGCTCGTGTTCGCCGCCAACCTGATCGACTCCTTCCTGCGGGGTCTCAGCGTCCGGCAGATCAACCGGCTGGTCTGGACGCCCGACGTGATCGGCTGTGTGCTCTTCCTGGTCTCCGGGCACCTGGGCTTCACCGAGATCTGCCACCGGGGCCTGCCGTGCGTCCGGACCCGCAGCCTCGGCTGGTGGATCGTCGCCGTGAACCAGCTCGGCTCGGTGCTGTTCATGGTCTCCGCCCTCGCCGCCTTCACCCGCCCCGCCACCGGCGGCCTCGTCAACGCCGACATCGCCGACTGGGGCACGCTCACCGGAGCCCTGTGCTTCTCCGTCGGCGGCCTCCTCCAGCTGCGAGCGCCCCTGACCGGACCGCTCCGGGTGGTGGTCCGCCGCCCTGCGGCCACCGGCCGCTGAGCGTCGGGATCCGGATACGTGGCCGGTTTCCCATCATCAGCGGGGCACACGGGGTACAAGAGACAGGCAGAAGCCTCGCACACGCGTCCAGGAGCGACACGAGGCCGACGACCCGACGAGCTGGAGGCGAGAGACATGGGGCGGCCGGAGAGCACGGAAACCCGCCATGAGCGGTTCCGGACGGCGACTTCCTCCCGGCTGACCCGCGCCCTGGAGGCCATAGGCGCCGGCGCGTACGCCGTCGACGAGCAGGGCCGTATCGTCGCCGTCAACCCCCGCGCCCTGCACCTGCTCGGCCGGAGCGCCCAGGAGATGATCGGCCAGGACGCCCATGACCTGCTGCACCGCGGCCCACAGGGACAGCGGCTGCCCGCCGCGCAGTGCGGCATGCGGGAGGCCTTCCACTCCGGAGACCCGGCACACGGCCCCATCGACTACTTCGCCCACGCCGACGGCAGCCTGCTGGCCATCTCCTGGATGATCACCCCGTACGACATCGGGGACGACGCGAGCGGCACCCTGGTGGTGTTCCACCCGCTCGAGAGCACGCACCTGGCCGACACCCACCCCGAACAGGCGTCCGAAACGCTCACCGACCTGGAGCGACTGGCTCTCCTCGCCGAGACCACCACCCAGCTGACCTCGACCCTCGACGTGGACGAGGCGCTGCGCCGGCTGCTGGGCCTGGTCCTGCCCCGACTGGCGGACTGGGCCGTCATCGACCTGATCACCGAGCGCGACGAGGTGTGGCGCACCGCCGTGGTCCAGGCCGACGGGGGCACGCTGATCCATCACACCGAGCTGCAGGGACCGATGCCGCCGGTACCGGAGTCGTCCCCCATGCCCCTGTCCAGGGCGCTGCGGGGCGTCGCCTCCACCCTCGCCGGGCCGGAGACGTACCACGTCGCCCCGGACTCCGGCATCGCGGTGGAACAGCGCCACCTGTTCGACGCCACCGGCATCCGCTCCGCCGCCATCGCGCCCATCCGCAGTACCCGGGACGTCCTGGGCGCCCTGACGCTGGGCCGCGCCGCGCAGCCGGACGACTTCACCGTCGCCGACCTCACCCTGCTGGAGGACATCGGCCGCCGCGCCGGCCTCGCCCTGGACAACGCGCGCCTCTACCAGCGGCAGCGCGCGATCGCCGAGACGATGCAGAACCATCTGCTGCCCCAGATGCCGCGCGTGCCCGGTCTGCAGATGACGGTGCGCTATCTGCCCGCCCCCGACGCCTCGCAGGTCGGCGGGGACTGGTACGACGCCTTCGCCCTCTCCGACGGCGCCACGGCGCTGGCGATCGGCGACGTCGTGGGCCACGACCTGGAGGCCGCGGCCGGCATGGCCCAGCTGCGCAACATGCTCCGCGCCTACGCCTGGTCCCAGCAGAAGCCGCCCAGCAGGATCGTCGACCGGCTCGACGAGGCCATCATGCCCATCACCGACGTCGCGATGGCCACGCTGATCTTCGCCCGGCTGACACTCGCCGAGGACGGCCGGTGGGAGCTGTCCTGGACGAACGCCGGACACCCTCCGCCGCTGCTCATCACGCACGACGGCCTGACCGAGTTCCTGACCGACGGGCACGGCATCCTGCTCGGCACCGGAACCGGGGCGAAGCGGCCCGACGCCACGATCACGCTGCCCCCGGACAGCACCCTGCTGCTCTACACCGACGGCCTCATCGAGGCGCCCGGCCGAACCCTCGACGAGGGTCTGAGCGAGCTGCGCCAGCACGCCGCGGCCCTGGCCCACCGCTCGCTGACCTCGTTCACCGATCAGCTCCTGCGGCGGGTGCGCCCGCCGGGCCTCGACGACGTCGCCCTCCTCGCCCTGCGCACCCCGCCGGGTCCCGGCGGCAGCAACCCGTAGCCGCGGGTCGCACGGGTCCGCGGCCGTGCCGCCGCCGAGGCGCACCCCGGGACCGCCGGCGCGGCGCCCGCCGCGTACCGTGCGGGCGGGGCGCGCACGCGGGCCGGGGAGGACGCCGGGTCACCAGCCGGATCGAGGTACCGCCCCGCCGGGCGCTCCCCGCGCCGCCACCCCGCTGCCGCCGGTCCCGCCGGTCCCGCCGTGAAAGGTTCCCGTGCTCACCTCCTACGCCGCCCACTTCGACACCCCTGCCGGGTACCTCGACTTCGCACGCTTCGGTCCGCCCTCGCGCGACGCCGTGGCCGCCACCGCGCGCGCCATGACCGAGGCCGCGCACGCGGGCCACACCACCGTGGACGACCTGATGCGCGCGGAGGAGACGGCACGCGAGGCCGCCGCCCGTCTGGCGGGGACCGACGCCGAGCACACCGTGCTGCTGCCCAACGCGTCCACCGGTCTGTTCCACGCCGCTCTGGGCGTCCGGGAAGGCGTGGTCCTCGTGCCGCGCGGCGACTTCCCGGCGAACCACTACCCGTGGCGGCGCACCGCCGGGCTGGGCCGGGCCACACCCCGCTGGCTGGAACCGGGCCCCGGCGAAGGGGTCACCGCCGAGCTGGTCCGCGGCGCGCTCACCGACGACGTGGTCGCGGTGTCCGTCAGCGCCGTCGACTTCCGCACCGGTTTCCGCGCCGACCTGGCGGCGCTGCGCGAGGCGATCGGGCCCGGCCGGCTGCTCGTCGTGGACGCCATCCAGGCGTTCGGCGTGGCCGAGATGGCCTGGGAGGCGGCCGACGTGGTGGTCGCGGGCGGCCAGAAGTGGCTGCGGGCCGGCTGGGCCACGGGTTTCGCGACCCTGTCCGACCGCGCCCTGGGGATGCTGGAGCCGGTGCTGACCGGCTGGACGGGTGTGCGCGACGTCGGCGTGTTCGACGGCGCGGAGCACCCGCCCGCGCTGTCCGCGCAGCGGTGGTCCATCACGAATCTCAGTCCCGTGACGGCGGCCGCGTTCGCCGCCGCGCTGGACCTCGTCGAACGGCACACGGTCAGGGCGATCGAGGCGGCCGTCGCCGAGCGGATCGACGAACTCACCGAGGTGATCCGGCGGCACCGGGGCCGAGTCCTGTCCCCCGCCGACCCCGCCCGGCGCGCGGGCATCCTCTCCTTCACGATGCCGGAGCACGATCCGTCGCACGTCGCGAAGGCGCTGCACGCCGAGGACGTCGCGCTGACCGTGCGGGAGGACTCGCTCCGGCTCTCCCCGCACGCCTCCACCCCGCCCGAGGCGTCGGAGCGGCTCGCCGCCGCGCTCCGCGCACTGCCCGGCCGACGTTCGTGAGACCGGCCGGCCCGGCCGCCGGGGCGCACGCGCCGGCGAGGCCGTGCCCCCGGGGCATCCGGGCCGGGCTGCGGGGAACCCGCAGTGGAGGAACGGGGAGGTGTGCATGTTCGGCGATGACGGCTTGGGCCTGGACGAGGTGCTGCGTGCGGCGGAGGACGCCGCCCCGGTGGAGTCGGTGGACGTGGTGGCCCGGAACCTGGAGAAGCGGTTCTCGGCGGCACAGGTGTCCTTTCTGCTCGTCGACATGCTCGGCCGGGAAGCCGTCCGGCTGCCCAGGGCCGGTACGGCGGCCGAGTCCCGCGGCGAGCCGGAGAGGATGAGACTGGCGGGCAGCGTCTACGACCGGGTGCTGCGCTCCCAGTGCCTGCACCAGGAGGAGGACGGCGGGGGCGGCTACCGATTGGTGGCCCCGGTGACGAACCGGGGCGACTGCGTCGGCGTGCTGGAGATGGTGGTGCCCTGCCTGGACGAGACGGTCCGCGACGCGGTGACGCAGGCGGCGCACGCGCTGGCGTACATCGTGGTGACCGACCGGCGCTTCACCGACCTCTACCACTCGGGGCGGCGCACCACCACGATGAGTCTGGCGGCGGAGATCCAGCACCAGCTCCTGCCCTCGGCGGCCTGCTGCGAGGCGGCCTACTTCACCCTGGCGGGCGGTCTCGCACCGGCCGACGACGTCGGCGGCGACACCTACGACTACGCCCTGGACCAGGACGTTCTCCATGTGTCGATCACGGACGCGATGGGGCACGACACCGCTTCGGCGCTGCTGGCGACCCTGACCGTCAACGCCTTGCGCGGGGCCCGCCGCGGCGGCCGCGGCCTCCTCGAGCAGGCTTATGCCGCGCACGACGCGATCACCGCCAACACCCGCGGCATGACCACCGGCCAGTTGCTTCGCGTCGAGCTGGAGTCGGGCGCCTGCGAGCTGGTGAACGCCGGCCACCCCTGGCCGCTGCGGCTGCGGGGCGGCCGGGTCGAGCAGCTGCCCCTCAAGATCAACCTGCCGTTCGGGGTGCCCGCCCCGGTCGCCTACGAGGTGCAGCGGTTCCAGCTCGAGCCCGGTGACCGCCTGGTGCTGCTCACCGACGGCATGCAGGACCGCAAGGCCGCCGCGGTCGATCTGCCCGCCCTCATCGGGGACACCGCCGAGGAGCACCCCCGCGAGGTGGTCAGGGCCCTGACCACGGCGGTCATCGACGCGTGCGGCGGGACGCTGCCGGACGACGCCACCACCCTGGTGCTGGACTGGCACGGCAGCCGGTCGGGACTGCGCACCACCAGCGGCGGCTCCAACGCCGACGTCCGCTGACGGCCCGGTCCGGGCGCCGTGGCAGCCCCGGTCAGGCGGGGGAGCCGGGGCCGGGAGGAATGTGCACGGTCATGATCAGACGGCAGGTCCCGGTGCCCGAGCCGCGGTAGGTGTGGGCGGTGTCCCCGTCGAAGGTGGCGGTCTGCCCGGCTTCCACGGGATGCTCGGCGCCGTCGACGATCAGTGTCATCCGTCCGGCGGTGACACTGACGGTCTCCACGACCCCGGCCTGGTGCGGGTGGCTGGGGTACTCCTCGCCCGGCTCCAGGTTCCAGCGCCAGACCTCGACCGGGGCGGGGCCCGCGGTGGTCAGCATCAGCCTGGCCTCGCTGCCCCGAGGACCGGTCCACAGCGGAGTGAGCGCGTCCTCGGACACGACGCGTACGCGTCCCTCGGCACGGCCCTCCATGAGGGCGGACACCGAGACGCCCAGGGTGTCGGCCAGCCGTACGAGGGTGGCGAAGTTCGGGTTGCCCTGCGCCTTCTCCAGCGCGACCAGGGCGCCCTTGCTCACCTGCGCGCGCCGGCCGAGTTCGTCCAGCGAGAGCCCCGCGCGGGTGCGCGCCGCCCGGACGTTCTGCGCGAGCGTCCGCAGGGCCGCCTCGGTCTCCGCCATCCGTTCACCATCCTTGCCAGTGGTCCACTGGAATGCACCGTCCGGTCGTTTGGTTGACACCGCCCGGTCGGTTCGTTGTACGGTTCAGTCGTTCCATTGATAGTAAGGGATGTACCGTGATCGCTCTGCTGCTTGCCCTGGGCAGCTCCCTCGCCTACGGCTGCGCCGACTTCCTCGGCGGCCTCGGCGCCCGGAAGGCCCATGTGCTGCGCACCGTCATGGTCGCCGCCCCGGCCTCCCTGGCGGTGGAGCTGCTGCTGTGGCCGGTCCTCGGCGCCTCGTTCGGCACCGGCGCCCTCGCCTGGGGAGCGGCCTCGGGAGTCGCCTCGGCCGCCGCTTTCGCGCTGCTGTACAGGACGCTGGCGATCGGTCCGATGAACGTGCTGTCGCCGGTCACCGCGCTGGTGTCCGCCGCGCTCCCGGTCACCGTGGGGCTGCTCCAGGGCGAACACCTCACGGTCGCCGGGCTGATCGGGCTGCCGCTCGCGCTCGTCGCGGTCGTCCTCGTGAGCGCCGGACCCGGCGCCCGCTCCGCGCGTATCTCCCGTACGGCACTGCTGTCGGCGTTCGGCGCGGGCGCCGCCATCGCGCTCCAGCTCGTCTTCCTGCACCAGGCGCCCGCGGACAGCGGCGTGGCCCCGCTGATCGCGGGCCGGGCGGTGGCCTCGGCCGTCATCCTGGGGGCGGCCGGGGTGCTGCGCCGCAGACTCGGCGCGGAGAAGCCCGCGTACGCGATGTCCGCCGCCGCAGGCGTGCTGGACTCGCTCGCGAACCTGCTGTTCCTGCTCGCCGTACGCGGCGGGGACCTCACCGTCGTCGCCGTGACGACCGCGCTGTACCCCGCCGGCACGGTCCTGCTCGCCCGCGGCGTGCTCGCCGAACGCATCCACCGCGGTCAGCTCGTCGGGCTGGGCACCGCCGCCGTCGCCGTCGGCCTCCTCGCCCTCACCTGAACCACCGCCCCTCCCCCTCGCAAGGAGAACCGCATGTTCGTCCAGCCCTGGGACGCCTGCCTGGACGACGCCGAATGGCAGACCTGGATCGCCGACGGCCACGACTTCGGCCAGCTCAGCGTCAACGGGCTGCCCGGCCGCCCGCCGGCCGTCGTCCCCACCCACTTCACCACCGGCGACGGCCGGCTGCTGATACACCTCGCCAGAGCCAACCCGGTGTGGGAGGCCGTCGAGCACGACCCGAACGTCACCTTCACCGTCTTCGGCGACTACGCCTTCGTCCCCGGACCCTGGCGCGCCAGGCCCGGCGCCCCGCCCACCGACGGCGTGCCCACCAGCTACTACGCGGCCGTGCAGTTCTCCTGCCGCGCGCACGTCATCGACGACCCCGAGGCCAAGGCCGCGCTGCTGCGCCGTCAGATGGCGCACTTCCAGCCCGACGGCGACCACGCGCCGATCGACGCCGACCGGCCGCCCTACGGACGGATGCTGCCCGGCATCCGCGGTCTGGAGCTGGAAGTCGTCGAGGTGCGGGCCAAGTTCAAGTACGACGACCACAAGAGCGTGGAGCACCGCACGGCGGTCGCCGGTCACCTGGCCGAGCGCGGACAGGGCCTCGACGTGCCCACCGCACGGCAGCAGTTGCGCCGCCTGGACCGCATCGGCCCCTGGCGGCCCTGACCCCCAAGACACCCTCCGCACACGCGCACGAGACAGGACGCCGCCCATGACCGTCTTCCGCATCAGCCCCGCCGTCGCCGACGCCTTCCCCGACACCCTCATCGCCGTGGTCACCGCCACCGGTCTGCACGGCCGCGGGCCCTGGCCCGACACCTCCGCCGCCCTGGAGGACCTGGAGCGGCAACTCGCCGACGGCGCCTGGCGGCCCGCCGACGAGCAGGACCCCCGCATCGACGCCTGGCACACCGCCTACCGCTCCTTCGGCACCAACCCGCGCCGCATCCGGCCCAGCGTCGACGCCCTCGGCCGGCGGCTCGCCAAGAAGGGCGGCCTGCCGCGCGTCAACCCGGCCGTCGACTCCTACAACGTCGTCTCCGTCCGCCACGGCCTGCCCGCCGGCGCCTTCGACCTCGACCACGTGACCGGCGAGGTCGACATCCGGCACGCGGACGGCGACGAGGAGTTCACCCCGCTCGGCGAACCCGGCACCGTCGAGAACCCCAGGCCCGGCGAGATCGTCTACGCCGACGCCACCGGCGTCCTGACCCGCCACTGGAACCACCGCGACGCCCACCGGACCCGGGTCACCGAGGACTCCAGCCGGGTCGCCTTCGTCCTGGAGACCCTGCACGCCACCCGTGACGGCCACCTCCTGAAGGTCGCGGCCGACGAACTGCAGGGCCTCCTCGTCCCGCACGCCGACCGGACCGCGGTCCACCACTTCAGCCCCGCTCAGCCCGTCGTCGAGGTCTGATGCCGTGTTCGGCCAAGAGGCGGAGCCTCCTTCCCCCTCGGTGCCGAGGAGGGCCCTTCACTGCTGAGCCTCCAGGAGCGTGCGGGTGCGGTGCAGCAGCGCCTCCCGCACGGACTCCGGCGCGAGGACCCGCAGCGGTGTGCCGAGGCCGAGGAGATGGCGGGCGAGGCCGTCCGGGTCGGGGCCGCCTATGTCGACCAGGGTCGCCCCGGGGCCGTCGGGGCGGTGGGTGCCGACCGTCGCGGGGACGAGCCGCAGCGCCTCGTCCAGCGGCAGCGGGAGCCGGACGGTCGCCGTGACCGGGTAGGGACCGTTCGCGATGTTGCGGGAGACCAGTCGTGCCGGGTCGGGCGGGTCGGTGAGGTCCGCCGGACGTCCGGTGGGCTGCAGCCGGTCGACCCGGTCCGCCCGGAACGTCCGCCACTCGCCGCGCGCCACGTCCCGGGCCACGAAGTACCAGCGGCGCCCGGCGCACACCAGACGGTACGGGTCGACGTCGCGGAGCGTCGCCCGCCCCTCCGCGTCGACGTACGACAGCCGGGCCCGCTCACCTCGCCGGCAGGCGACCGCCAACTCCAGCAGCAGGCCCGTGGCGATCCGCGGCCCGTCGGCCGTAGGAAGGCTGACGAAGGCGTCGTCCAGGTCGCCGAGCCGCTCCGCGATCCGCCGGGGCAGCACCTGGCGCAGCTTCAGCAGGGCGGACAGCGCGGCCTGATCGCCGCCCATGGCGTCGCTCTGCGCGGCCTCCCGTAGACCGGCCGCCACGGCCAGCGCCTCCTCGTCGTCGAGGATCAGCGGCGGCACCCGGGAACCGGCTCGGAGGCGGTAGCCGCCCCAGGGGCCGGCCTCGGAGTCGACGGTGTAGCCCAGTTCGCGCAGCCGGGCGACGTCCCGGCGGACCGTGCGGTCCGTGACCTCCATGCGCCCGGCCAGTTCGGCGCAGGTCCAGGACGGCCGGGAGGACAGCAGGGACAGCAGCCGCAGCAGGCGGGCGGAGGAGCCGATCACCCGGGGAAGTTTCCCACAGCGTGCCATGACCAGGACCGGAACTGTCCGGGTCACGGCCTAGCGTTCCCCCATGACACAGGACACCGCTTCCGCACCCGCGTTCCGCTACGCCGCCGTCACCTTCGACTGCGCCGACCCCGCCGAGATGGCCCGCTTCTACGGCGAGTCGCTCGGCATGTCGATCCTCTACTCCAGCGACGACTTCGTCCTGCTCGGCCGGGAGGGGGCGACCGGGCTCGGCTTCAACCGTCTGGCCGACTACCGCCCGCCCACCTGGCCGGACCCCGCCCAGGAGAAGCAGGCCCACATCGAACTCGGCGTGGACGACCTGGACATCGCCGAGAAGCGACTGCTCGACCTGGGCGCGACCAAGCCCGCCTTCCAGCCGCAGCCCGAACGCTGGCGGGTGCTGCTGGACCCGGCCGGTCACCCGTTCTGCATCACGACCCTGGTCTGACCCGCCCCGGTGACCCGCCCGCGTCGCCGCCGGTGTTGAGCCGCGCGGCCTGGCGGGTGAGGTGGTCGCGCTCGGCCAGGTCGGGGGCCTTCCGGGCCGCCTCGGCGTACAGCCGTGCCGCCCTCGCCAGGTCGCCGTCGCGCTCGTGCAGGTAGGCCGCCACCGCGGTGTACCGGGGCAGCGAGTCGTCCAGGGCCGCGAGCGCCGCGAGCCCGGCGCGCGGTCCGTCGGCCTCGCCCACGGCGACGGCGCGGTTGAGCCGGACGACCGGGCTGTCGGTCAGTCTCGCGAGTTCGTCGTACCACTCGACGATCTGCACCCAGTCGGTCTCCCGGGCGGTGGGCGCGTCGGCGTGCAGCGCCGCGATCGCGGCCTGGGCCTGGAACTCGCCCAGGCGGTCCCGGGCGAGGGCGGCCTGCAGGACGTCGACGCCCTCGGCGATCGACGCGGTGTCCCACCGGCCGCGGTCCTGCTCGGCGAGCGGGACCAGGCTGCCGTCGGGCGCGGTACGGGCCGCTCGCCGGGCGTGGTGGAGCAGCATGAGGGCGAGCAGCCCCGCCACTTCGGGGTGGTCGATCCTGGCCGCGAGCTGCCGGGTGAGGCGGATGGCCTCGGCGGCGAGGTCGACGTCGCCCGAGTAGCCCTCGTTGAAGACCAGGTAGAGGACGCGCAGCACGGTCGTGACGTCGCCGGGCCGGTCGAACCCCGCGCCGCGGAGGGTGCGTTTGGCCCTGCTGATGCGCTGCGCCATGGTCGCCTCGGGCACCAGGTAGGCCTCGGCGATCTGGCGGGTGGTCAGTCCGCCGACGGCGCGCAGCGTGAGCGCGACCGCCGACGCCGGCGACAGCGAGGGGTGGGCGCACAGGAAGTACAGCCGGAGCGTGTCGTCCGCCTCCGGCGCCGGCCCGGGCGGCGGCTCCTCGTCGACCCGGTCCTCCCGCCGCCGGCGGGCGGCGTCCGCCCGCGTCGCGTCGAGGAACCGGCGCCAGGCCACGGTGACCAGCCAGCCCTTGGCGTCCCTCGGCGGGTCGGCCGGCCATGCCCGCACCGCCTCGACCAGTGCGTCCTGGACGGCGTCCTCGGCCGCCGCGAAGTCGGCTCCGCGGCGGACGAGGACGGCGATGACGCCCGGGATGAGGCTTCTCAGCAGCGCCTCGTCCATCGGCCGGGTCACTCCGTGATGGTGGGCGGCGCGGCCAGGAAGGGACGCACCTCGAGCCACTCGTGGATCGGCTTCCCGCCCGCGCCGGGCGCGGCCGACAGTTCCCCGGCCAGCTCGACGGCGCGGTCGCGGCTGTCGACGTCGATCACCATCCAGCCGGCGATGAGGTCCTTGGTCTCGGCGAACGGGCCGTCGGTGACCGGCGGCCGGCCCTCGCCGTCGTAGCGGACCCACATCCCCTCGGGCGCGAGCGCCTGGCCGTCGACGAACTCCCCGGTCCCTTCGAGCCGGGCCGCGAAGTCGCGCATGTACCGCATGTGCGCGGAGATCTCCTGCGGCGTCCACTGGTCCATCGGCACGTCGTTGACGGCTGCCGGAGCGCCTCGGTAGTGCTTGAGCAGCAGGTACTTCGCCATCGTGGGACTCCTCCGTACTGGTGCGGCCCATTGTGGCCGCCTTCACCACGGGGACGGAGCCGGCCACGGGTTCTCGACACGTCGGGCGAGAGTTTTTCCCACCTTCTTTTCCGCAGGTCTTTTCCGCACGTCCTTTCCGCACTCCGTGCTAAGTTCGACGCCGTCGTGCGCCGCTGCGAACCGAGGAGGTGAGACCGATCAACGCTTCGACAGGTCGGGACTCCCTCGCTCGCACGGTCCGGGGAGTGCCCGCGTAGGCATTCCGAAAGGCCAACGCCATGCGCTTCACTTCCGAGACGTCCTCCGCCGGCGTCACCGAACGACTCTTCCACCTCGACGAGATTCCGGGCGTGCTGTGGACGCCCGAAGGAGCCACGGGCACTCGTCCCCTCGTCCTGGTCGGTCACGGCGGCGGCCGGCACAAGAAGGCCCCCGACACCATGGACCTCGCGCACCGCTTCGTGACCGAAGGCGGTTACGCCGTGGTGGCGGTCGACGTGCCCGGCCATGGTGACCGGCCCACGCACCCGGAGTACGACCGGCTCGCGACCCGGAACCAGGCGCGTGTCGAGGCCGGTGAGGACCCGGGCCCGCTGATCGCCGAGTTCCACGCGCTCGTGGCCCGTCGGACCGTGCCGGAATGGCGGGCGGCGCTGGACGCGGTCCAGGCCCTCCCCGACGTCGGCCGCGGGCCGGTGGGCTACTGGGGTGTGTCGCTGGGCTGCGGGCTCGGGGTCCCCTTCGTCGCCGCCGAGCCCCGGGTCCGTGCGGCGGTCCTGGGCCTGGGCGGTGGCTCGGCGTCGGCGGAGGCAGCCTCGCGGATCACCGTTCCGGTGGAGTTCCTGCTGCAGTGGGACGACGAGCGCGTGCCGCGGGCGGCGAGTCTGGCGCTGTACGACGCCCTGGCGTCGGCGGAGAAGACGCTGCACGCCAACCCCGGCAAGCACGGGGACCTCCCGGCGTTCGAACTGGACGGCTCCCTGCGGTTCTTCGGCCGGCACCTGAACTGACGCCGACGGGGCGACGGTGTGCGCGGTGGACCGGGCACACCGGCGGTATCGGCTTGCGTGGTTCCCGCTCAGGGGTCAGTGTCGGCTGACACCCGAAGAAGGCGGAGCAGATGACCACGCAAGCCCACCCCGTGGACCACGAACTCGTCGAGGCGGCGGCCCATGTCGCCGCCACGCGGTGCCGGGGCGACAACCACACCATGGCGGCCGCGGCCCGTGCCCGCGACGGCCGGATCGTCACCGCGGTGAACGCCTACCACTTCACCGGCGGCCCCTGCGCCGAGCTGGTCGTCATCGGCGCGGCGGCCGCCCAGGGCGCGTACGAGCTGGAGACCATGGTGGCCGTCGGCGACCGGGACCGGGGGGTGGTTCCTCCGTGCGGCCGCTGCCGTCAGGTCCTGCTCGACTACTTCCCCGCGCTCCTGGTCGTCGTCGGCAGCGGTGACGGCCTCCGGGCGGTCGCCGTCCGGGATCTGCTGCCGGAGAGCTACGTCTGGGCCGACCACCAGCTCGACGCCGGGTGAACCGGTGCGGCGCCGGGCGGGAACGGCCCGTACCGCGCGCCGTCGGTGAAGGTCCGGTCAGGCACGCGTCAGACGCGCGTCAGCGTTCTCCGGCAGTCTCGTACTCGTGAACGGCACGGGAGAACACCCCGGCCGGTCAAGGGAGAGGTGCCCGGAGTGGTTGATCGGGGACCAGCGAGCTCGCCTCACGGTCGGGCCTCCTCGGAGGTCCACGCAGGTTCGAATCCTGCCCTCTCCGCAGTGCGCGGTCGTCCGGCGGAACCGGACACGATGGAGGCCCGTCACGAAGGTGACGGGCCTCCATCCGCGCGGCGGGGTGTCAGTGGTTGGTGAGCATGCCCTCGCGCAGGCGGGCGAGGGTGCGGGAGAGCAGACGCGAGACGTGCATCTGCGAGACGCCCAGGTGCTCGCCGATCTGGGCCTGGGTCAGCTCCTCGACGAACCGCATGTGGATGATCTGCCGGTCCCGCTCGCCGAGCCCGGCGATCAGCGGCGCCAGGGCGTGGAAGTCCTCGACCAGGCCGAGAGCGGCGTCCTCGGTGCCGATGAAGTCCTCCAGCGCGGCCTCACCGTCCGCGCTGCCGTTGATCGTGGCGTCGAGGGAGGAGGAGTTGTAGCCGTTCGCGGCCAGCCGGGCCTCGCGGACCTCTTCCTCGGACAGGCTCATCAGCTCCGCCAGTTCCCTGGCCGACGGCATGCGGCCCAGGCGGCTCTGCAGCTCCTCCGTCGCGCGGGCGAGCTGGACCCGGGCCTCCTGCAGGCGCCGGGGCACGTGCACGGCCCAGGTGGTGTCGCGGAAGAACCGCTTGATCTCGCCGACGATGTAGGGGATGGCGAAGGAGGTGAACTCCGCCTCCCGCGAGAGCTCGAACCGGTCGATCGCCTTGATCAGGCCGATCATGCCGACCTGGACGATGTCCTCCATCTCCTCCGCGCCCCGGCTGCGGAACCGGCCGGCCGCGAAGCGGACCAGGGACATGTTCATCTCGATCAGCGTGTTGCGGGCGTACTGGTACTCGTGCAGGCCTCCTCCAGCACCGCCAGCTGATGGAAGAACAGCTTGGACAGCTCACGGGCGTCCTTGGGGGCCACCCGGGAGGGGTCGGCGACCTCCGGCAGCTCCGCCGTCCGCGTACCTGTCGCCACCGTGCTCGTGGACGTCATGCTTCCCCTCCCGAAATCCCGGACCGTCACTGCTGTCTTTCCCGCCACTGCTTCCCAGTGGCCGGCGGCGCGGTCGATGACGCAGCGCGTACCCCCTCATCCTGAGCCCACGCCTGCCGTTCGCGCCAATGTGTCATGGATCTCCTCCGGCTCGCGAACAGGCCGTCGGACCGTGGAACGCTGCCCCGAGCCGGCGGGAGGGGACCGCATGACCGACAGACCCGGCAGATGCCGCCGGGTTATGCGAGATCACGGTCTGGTGCCGACCGCGTCCGCCGCCGAAACCCGCCGTACCGCACGGCCGTTGCCCCGCATGTGTATGACGAACACCTTTTCACCAGCGGAACCTCCCGCCTGCTGGGCTCCTACTGGCTGGAGACCCCCGTCCGGCGCTCCCCGAAGCCCTGTTGCAGTTTCGCACCGCCCGTGCCGCGGCGGTCGCTGAGCGGGGCGCGCCTGGCCCGTACCGCCTTCACCGTGGCCGCGTACGCCCTCATCGTGACCGCACTCGCCCTCGCCGCCACCGGATGACCTCCCGCGCCGTCCCCTCTCCGAATGACGTCGGGCGTGCTCCTTGGGCCGACTGGTGACCCCGTTCGAGGGGCGTGCCGCCTGCCGCGCATCCGCCGGCCGGACGCCCCGGAAAGTGTCCGGTAGGCGGCCGGCGGCTACCGGCCGGCACCGCCCGACGCCCACGACGGGAGACGCCCATGCACGACGACGGCCGGTACGCACCGCATCCGCCCGGCCGCGGCTGAACGGGGGCGCCGTGCACTGGCTCTTCGGCGACCAGCTCGGGCCGCACTTCCTCAGCCCCGGCGACGGCGGCCCCGGACGGGACACCCCGCTGCTGATGATCGAGGCGCGGTCGGTGTTCCGGCGCCGGCGCTTCCACCGGGCCAAGGCGCACCTGGTCCTCTCCGCCATGCGCCACCGGGCCGCCGAACTCGGCGACCGGGCGACGTACGTACGGGCCGACACCTACCGGGAGGGACTGCGGCGCGCGGCGGGCGACCGCCCGGTCACCGTCCACCATCCGACGTCCTACGCCGCCGCCCGGCTGGTGCGTTCGCTCCCGCAGGTCACCGTGGGCCCCGCACGGGGCTTCCTGGTCCCGGTGGACGACTTCGCCGCGTGGGCGGACGGGCACGGCGGAAAGCGGCTGCGGCAGGAGGACTTCTACCGGTGGGTGCGCCGCGGACACGGCCTGCTGATGGACGGCGACACCCCGGCGGGCGGCCACTGGAACTACGACCACGACAACCGGCGGCCGCCGCCCCGCGACGCGTCGTCCCTTCCGGTTCCGGCGCCCTACCGTCCCCGGGAGGACGAGATCGACGAGGAGGTCCGCCACGACCTCGACCGCTGGGAGAAGGACGGTGACGTCTCCTTCGTCGGACGTGACGGGCCCCGCTCGTTCCCCGCGACCCGCTCCGAGGCGCGAGCCGCCCTGAAGCGCTTCCTCTCCCACCGGCTCGGCACCTTCGGGCCCCACGAGGACGCCATGCTCGCCGCCGACCCGGTGATGAGCCACAGCCTGCTGTCGTCCTCGCTCAACCTGGGCCTGCTCGACCCCGCCGAGTGTGTCGGGCGGGCCGAGGCCGAGTGGCGCGCCGGGCGGGCGCCGCTCGGCAGCGTGGAGGGGTTCGTCCGGCAGATCGCCGGCTGGCGCGAGTACGTGTGGCAGCTCTACTGGTACTTCGGCGAGGACTACCGGCACTCCAACGTCCTCGGCCACACGGCGCCGTTGCCGCGGTGGTGGAGCGAGCTGGACGCGGACGCGGTCGGGGCCCGCTGCCTCAGCACGGTCCTGGCGCAGGTTCGGGACACGGGGTGGACGCACCACATCCCGCGGCTGATGATCCTCGGCAGCCACGCCCTGCAGCGGGGCTGGGACCCCGCCGCGCTCACGGACTGGTTCCACCGCTGCTTCGTGGACGGCTACGACTGGGTCATGGTGCCCAACGTCGTCGGCATGTCCCAGTACGCCGACGGCGGCCGGATGACGACCAAGCCGTACACCTCGGGCGGTTCGTACGTGAACCGCATGAGCGATCTGTGCGGGCCGTGCCGCTACCGGCCGGGCGAGCGGACCGGCGAGCACGCCTGTCCGTACACCGCCGGCTACTGGGCCTTCCTGGACCGGCACCGGGAACGGCTCAGCCACAATCCGCGGATCGCCCAGCCGGTACGGCAGTCGGAGCGGCTCGCCGACCTGGCCGAGGTCCGCCGGCAGGAACGCGCGCGGGGCGACTCGCCCCCCTGAGCGCGGCGCCCCTGTCAGGCGCCCGGGAGATCGCTCAGCACCTCCCGGGCGGCCCGGCTGCCCGAGGCCAGCGCCCCCTGCACGGAACCGGTGGCCCGGTGGTCCCCGCAGACGTACCGGCCCGGCGCGAGGCGCGTCGGGCGGCTCAGCGGCCACGGCGGACGCATCGCGGGCAGGGCTCCCGTCACGGTGTACGCGGCCACCTGCCGCCACTCGCCGGTGTCGGTGCCGTAGAGCTCCGCGAGGCGCCGCAGCACGGCTCCGCCCCGCTCCGGGCGGTCGAGTCCCAGCACGGAGGTGGAGATCAGCGCGGTGCCGGGCGGCGCGTACGTGGGCGCCGCCTCGGTGAGGACGCAGGTGTTGAGGACCGCCCGGGTGCTGTCCACCACCAGGGTCGGCTCGGCCAGGGGGGAGCGGGCGGCCGCGTGGTAGTACGTGGTGACCGTGCGGCTGTCCGGCGCGGCCGTGCCGGGCAGCAGACGGGCGGCGGTGACGGCGTCCGTCGCCACGACGACGGTCGTGGCGGGCAGTTCGCGGCCGTCCGCGAGCAGCACCCCGGAGGCGGTGACCTCGTCGACCGGCGTCTCCAGCCGCAGCACGCCCTCGGGCAGGCCGGCGGCGAGCTGGGCGGGTACGGCGCCGATGCCGCCGGCGGGAAGGCAGAGCGTCCCGCGGGCCATGCTGCGCCAGACGAGGTGGAAAAAGCGGCCGGACGTCTCCAGTGCGTCCTCCAGGAACACGCCGGAGAGGAACGGCCGCAGGATCTCGGCCACCGTCTCCGCCGACACGCCGGCGCGGGACAGGGTCTCGGCGGTGGAGCGGTCCGCGCCCCGCTTGAGGACGCCGGCCGGCAGCAGGACGTCCCGCGCGGTGAGCGCCCCGAGGGCGGCCAGGTCACGCGCCGGCAGGACCCGACCGGGCAGCAGCGCCCCCGCGTCCCTCGGCCGGCGGGTCGGGTCGGCGAGGCGGACGGGGCCGCGCGAGGTGTGCGCGACGAGGCCGGGAGTGAACGGCCGCAGCCGCAGGCTCCTCAGGTCGAGGCGTCGCTTCACCTGAGGGTAGGAGGTGTTGAACACCTGGAAGCCCCGGTCCAGCAGGAACCCGTCCCGCCGGTCCGTGCGCATACGGCCGCCCACGCCGTCGGACGCCTCCAGGAGCGCGACGCGCCGCCCGGCGCGGCACAGGTCCAGCGCGCAGGCCAGGCCGGCGAGCCCCGCACCGACGACGACGGTGTCCGGCTCCCCGCTGTGCCGAGTCATCATGGTCCCCTTCCTTCGACGCGGACACCTGTACCCCGAAAGCGGGGACCGGCCTCGCGGCGCGCCCAGCGTCGCCCGCCGTGGCACCCGTTCCGCCGCGGTGCGGTGCGCCGGGGGCGGGGAGTGGGGCACATCGGTCAGTTTTCGAGAAGCCACGGCACCGGGGCTTTCCCTACCGTCGAGGACATGACCTCCATCGACTCCGTCACCCTCGAGGTGGCCGACGCCGCGGCCGCCGCCCGCTTCTGCTCCCACGCCTTCGGGCTCGACTCCTCGCGGGTACGCCTGCGGGCCTGCGAGGAGCCGACGAGCGGCTTCCGCGGCTTCACGCTGTCGCTCGTGGTGTCCCAGCCCGGCAACGTGGACGCCCTGATCGGGGCGGCCCTGGACGAGGGCGCCACCGCTCTCAAGCCCGCCGCGAAGTCGCTGTGGGGCTACGGCGGTGTCGTCCAGGCCCCGGACGGCACGGTCTGGAAGATCGCCACGTCGGCGAAGAAGGACACCGGGCCGGCCACCCGCGACATCGACGAGCTCGTCCTCCTGCTGGGCGTCGCGGACGTGAAGGCCAGCAAGCGCTTCTACGTCGAGCGGGGTCTCACCGTGGGCAAGAGCTTCGGCGGCACGTACGTCGAGTTCGCCGCCGGGCCGGGAGCCGTCAAGCTGGCCCTGTACAAGCGGCGCGCGCTCGCCAAGGACGCGGGGCTGCCTGCCGACGGCACCGGATCGCACCGACTCGTGCTCTCCGGCGCCGCCGGCCCGTTCAGCGACCCCGACGGGTTCGTCTGGGAGGCCGCGGCCCCGCTGGGCGCCACGGCGTGACGCGGGCTCCCTCCGCCTCCGCGGCGGAGGCGGAGGCCGGCTCAGCCCGTGCGCGCGTTCACGAGCACAGGCACGGGTCGGTGCCCATCCCCAGGCCGATGATGTCGCCGTCCCGCAGCGCCCCGGAGAAGGCCTGCACCTCGTCCACGTCACCGTGCAGGTACTCGCCCCAGCCGTCGGCGGTGAGCCCGCGCCCCACCTGGAGCGGGCCGCCGCTGTGCCAGCCGTTCGCGAAGCCGGCGGTCCCCGCCTCGCCCGTCATGCCGTCCAGGTAGAGCCGGATGGTGTCGGCGGCGTCGTCGTACACCACCGCGAGGCGGTGCCCCTGGCCCTCTCCGCCGTCGGCCATCGCGAGCTGGGAGACGACGGTCTCGGCCGCCCCCGTCTCGTCCTTGACCGGCATCACCAGCTGCCAGGCGTGCAGGGACGGCTGGTAGCGCACCTTGAAGGCGTCGGTGTGCTCGCCCGCCTGCGAGAGCACGGTCATCGGACGGTCCGGTTCGGAGTCCGCCAGGCGGACCACGGCGGCGACGGTGAAGCTGTCGGCGGTGTCCACGACCGGCTGCCGGGTGGCCGCGTAGGCCGTCCGGCCGTCCAGCTGGAGGTCGCCTTCGCCCTGGAGGGCGTAGGGGACGACGGGGCAGTCCGGGTCGAGCTCGGGCAGGCAGGAACCGTCGGGCCCGCGGTGGATCACCGCTCCCCCGCCGAGCGTCAACGGCTGTCCGCCGTTCTGCTCGGGGCTGGCGGTGCCGTCCGACGCGGTCTCCAGCGACCAGTGACCGAGCGGCGTCGGCTTGCGGTAGCCGAGTCGGCCGGCCTCGTCGGGCACCACGACCCGGTCGTAGGCGCGGACGTCGCCGATGTCGCCCTTCCAGGGCCGAACGCCGTGGGCCTGGCCGATCCGGAAGGCGCCGGAGGCCGGAGCGGGCGCGGCCTTCACCCGCGTACCGGTCTCCCGGCCGTTGACGTAGAGCTGCGCATGGCCGGTCTCGGCGTCGTACAGGCCCAGGACGTGGGCCCATTCGCCGGTCTCCGGTACGCCGCCGGAGACCTCCTGGCCCCCGACGGTAAAGGACCAGACGGGACCTGTCTCCCGGCTGCGCAGGGCGAGCGCCACGCCCACCGAGCCGTCCGTGTCCTGGCCCAGGACCGCCATGTCCCGGTCCGTGCGCCCGGGCCTCACCCAGGCGCCGAACGCGAAGGTCTTCGTCGTGTCGGTCGCCGGGGCGCCGGGGGTGAGGAACGCCTGGTGGCCGCCGTCGAGGTGGGCCGTCGCGGTGAGGCCGGTACCGGCCGGCGCGTCCCCGCCGAACGTGACCCCGGAGCCCGCGCGCGCGTCGGTCCCGGACTCGGCGGCGGCGCTCGTGGAGCCGGCCGCGTCGCCGAGTTCCCAGTGCGCCACGGGGGCGCGGCCCGACTTGACGTTGAAGTCGTACGTCGACTGGCCGCTGCTGCGCCCGGCGCGGTCGACGGCACGGACCGTCAGCGTCTCGGGACCGGAGCTGAGCGGGAGGTAGGGAAGGGTCACCGCGCCGCCCGGCTGGTCCGCACGGACGGTTCCGTGCGGGCCGCGGATGAAGTCGTAGACGTACGCGACGACGTCGTCGGAGGGCGAGTCCATGGTGAAGTGGCCGTACACGCCGACTCCGTCCACCCAGAACACGTCCGTGGCCCGCGGGTAGTCGGGCGAGGTGATGGCCGCCTTCTCCGGGTTCACGTCGTCGTACACGAACTCGCAGGCCGTGCCTTCGTCGCCCGCCGAGCTCCAGGGGGACGTGCTCTGACTGTCCTTGGCCCGCACGTGCCAGGACACGACGGTGTCCGGCGGGATGTCGGACGGCAGTCGCAGCGTGAACGGGCTGCCCGAGAGCTTGGCCGTCGTCGTGTAGGTCCGGCGCTGCTCGGCGCCGCCGGCGTCCGTCCACCAGACCTCGAACTCACCGCTGACCTGGCCGCCGTCGGGGTCGTACAGCACGGCGCTCAGTTGCGGGGCAGCCGCGACGTAGGCGCGGGCGTCCTCCCCGGCGGCGCACGCCTTGCCGTCGGTGTGCAGGTCCTTCACGAGGGGTTGTGCGGGCGGCACGTCGGTCGCCGCCCAGGACGTTCCCGGCACCGCCGCCGCCGTAGCGGCGACGAGCGCCCCCACGACGGTCCGTCTCAGGCGGTGCCGTCTCTGTCTGCTGTGTACGGGCACGGTTCGGCTCTCTCCCCTTGAGTCCGATGATCTTTGTCGGGCCGCCGCAGGCTAGCAACGGCGACCGACAACGCCGAAACCGTTTTCCCGCCAGTTTCGGGGCGCCGTACACACACGTGGGGCCCGGCCGTTGCGGCCGGGCCCCGTCCACGGTTCAGGCGTGGCGTGTTCTATGCGTCGGAACGCTCGTCTACCAGCGGTACCAGCGTCCCTTTCGGCCGCCGCTGCCCGCGGGCCGGACCACGAAGCCCAGCAGCCACACGACCAGAACGATCACCGCGATCCACCACAGCGCCTTCAGGGCGAAACCCGCGCCGAAGAGAATCAGGGCCAGCAGAAGAACCAGAAGCAGGGGAACCATATGTATCAACCTCCTGGCCAGCGAATGCCCTTGGTTCACCGCGACAAGCACATGAATTGGCTGGTTTTTTCATGGAGATGAAGGGCATGTGCGCGTGTTGCGGCGATTCCGGGGGCGCTCCGTGGCCGGGCCGCCCCCGGAGGGCTCACGCCGGCTCGGGCTGCGGTTCCGGCTGCTTCGGCACCGGTACCGGAACCGGGTCCCAGAGTCTGGTGGTGCGCACGTAGCCGTGGATGACCGAGGCCATCGCCAGGATGAGAAGCGGTCCGGACACCCAGGGGTACTCGGCCATCTCGACCGGCAGATAGCGGTAGGAGAGCAGGAGCGCGGCGAAGACCGCGGCGCCGTGGAGGACGAGCCGGGTCCCCGTCCGGTCCCAGCCGCGTTCGAGGGAGCGCAGGGCCGCCTCGATGGTGAGCGTGAACACGACGCCCGCGACGAGGTCCGCGCCGTAGTGGTAGCCGAATCCCAGGGTCGCGGTCAGGGTGGCGACCAGCCAGAAGGCGCCCGCGAAGCGCAGCACGCGGGGACCCTTGCGGGAGTGGAGGAAGATGGCGGTGGCCCAGGCGGTGTGCAGGCTGGGCATGCAGTTGCGCGGGGTGATCCCGTCGAACGCCATGTGGTGCGGGCCGGTGACCGGCGTCGGGGTGTCCGGCCACAGGTCGGCCACCGCCCAGTGCCCGCCGTCGGCGCCGTACGCGAAGACCGGCCCGACCACCGGGAAGACCATGTAGACGGCGGGGCCCACGAGGCCGATCACCAGGAAGGTGCGGACCAGGTGGTGGCGCGGGAAGCGGCGCTCGGCCGCCACGTTGCGGAGCTGGTACATCGTGACGACGACGGCGGCGACCGCGAGCTGGGCGTAGACGTAGTCGAGCGCGTGGGCGCCGACCGGTCCCGTGGCCCGGACGAGCCGGCCCACCAGCCAGGACGGGTCGCCCAGCGCGTGGTCGGCGGTGGCGACGTACTGGTCGAGCACGGTCGGGCGGGTCTTGGAGGTGATGACCAGCCAGGTGTCGCCCGTCTTGCGGCCGGCCACGAGCAGCAGGCCCAGTCCGACGCCCTTGAGCAGCAGGGCGCGTTCGGCGCCGGTGCGGCGCGTGACGGCGACGACCGCGCAGCCGAGGAGCACCCACAGCGCGCCGTTTCCGAAGGGGTGCCCCTCGGTGAGGTCGGCGCCCGCCGCCCAGCGCGCCAGCAGGACGACGGCGTCGATGCCGATCGCGGTGCACAGCGCGATGATCCGTTGCCGCCAGGTGAGCACGACCATCATCAGCGCCATGCTGGCGTACAACAGGAAGCCCGACTTGGGCGGGAAGATCACCTCTCGCGCCTGATTGGTGAGGGGTCCCGCCATGCCGTAGTGGCGCGCGGCGATCTCCAGCGCGACCAGGAACCCGAGCGTCACCACACTCGCGGCGACCCACAGGATCGTCCGCGGCTCACGCCACGGTACGGACTTGACTCTGCTGTTTATTCGCGAAAACACCCGCGATGATATAGGTATCAACTTTTTGGCCGATTTGTTGGTTTTCAGTTAATGGAGTAACTGTTCGCACCGAATGGCGTGTTCGTCCGGTGCGGAACGGGCGTCGAGGGCGCTCGCCTTGGGCCGGATCATGCTATCGGAGCGGTGCGGGCGGATTTGAGCGATAAGTGGCCGAACCGGCGCCGGACCCCGGCGCGGACGCGCGGGTCACTCCGTGTGCTGATCTCGGGCCGCGATGCCACGGAGCGTCAACTGCGCCTGCCGGGACGGCCGGTCGGACCAGAGGACGGCGCTACGGATCCCGGCTCCGGCGAGCAGCGGAGGGGCGGAGTCGATACCCTCACGTCAGGCACGTTCCCTGATCCGAAGCCATGCGCCCGGGAGAGGACTCGGTGGCAGCAGACGATGCCGGCGCCCGGCCGGCCGGAGCCCCACAGCTCCCTCAGCTCGCCCGTGTGCGTCGCGAGCCGCGCGACGCACACGTCGCACCCCTGACCGCCGCCGCCCCGTGCGGCCCCGCCACGGCCCGGGGCCCCGCGTCGTCGCCGACCGCCGTGGACCGCCCATGAGTTCTCCGGCCCGGCTTCGCCGGTGGCACAGACTGCGCAGGCGCGACAGGGAGATGCGTCAGCTCGCCGCGACGCTCATCGACCCCATCCGGGAGCGGCTCAGGGCCGGCACCGGCTCTGGGGAGGGCGGCTCCGGTGACGGGGCGATCCTGAACGCCGAGGACCTGTTCGACGCCCTGGTCGAGTCCGCCAGGCAGTGGCGCGGCGACCGCAGGCTGGAGGTGCACCGCGTGCCCATCCCCCGCGAGTTCAAGGCGACCGGGATGTGGCTGGAGCGTACGGACCGGGACGACGTCATCATCGAGCAGGGCGCCGAGATCTGGCACCAGGCGCAGATACTCGGACACGAGTTGTGGCACATGCGGCAGCGGGAGGGCTTCGCCGCAGAGCGGCCGGCCGCCGGGGCCCACGCCCCCGCGGAACCGGGGCACGAGCACGGCGCCCAGCCGGCCGCCGCGCGTTCCCGTTTCGACGACGATCCGGAGAAGGAGGCCGAGCTGTTCGGGATCCGGGTCGGCCAGCAGATGCGGGCGCTGATGGAACGGGACGTGATCACCGGGGAGACCGCCCGCCGTATCGCCGACGCCCTCAACTACCGGGGCAACCGGAAATGAGCGGGGCGATTAATTACATCAGCTGCGGTCTGCTGTGGGTCGGGCTGCTGGCCAAGCTGCCGGATCTGATCCGGCATCGCGGCGAACTCTCCCAGCGCGCCATCAACGGCGTGCTGGCGTTCGCGTCGCTGTGCTTCCTCTTCGGGGCGCCCCCTTCGGTCGGGGTCATCAACCGGGTCAGCGGCGTGCCCAACCTGGCCGCCCCGCTCACCTACGTCTCGATCACCGCGTACAGCGCTTCGCTGCTGATCCTCATCGCCTGCTGGCGCGGCGGCCCGACGGTGCGGCGGACGACCCGGCGCTGGATGTGGGGCTACGCGGCCGTTCTCGCCGGTGTCGCCGCCCTGTTCGCGCTGGGGACGACACCCCGGGAACGGCGCACCGACTTCGACACGTACTACGCGACGACGCCGTGGATCGCGGAGATGGTCGTCCTGTACCTGCTCGCGCACCTGACCGCGGTGACGGTCAGCGCCCTGTGGTCGCTGCGCTGGGGCTTCGAGGCGGAGGTGCGCGAGCGGCCCTGGCTGCGGGCCAGTCTGCTGACGATCGGCACCGGCACGGTCATCACCGCCGGGTACAGCGTCTCCAAGCTCATCGCCGTCGCCGCCCGCTGGTCGGGCCGGGACTGGCCGGTGCTCGCCACGTCGGTGCCGGCCGTCTGCGCCGGTCTGGGGGCGCTGCTGACGGTGGCCGGGGTGCTGCTGCCGATGACCGGCTACCACCTGTCGGCCTGGCGCGACTTCTTCCGGCTGGCCTCCCTGGACGCCGCGCTGGATCCGGTGCTGCGCGACCGTGCCCTGCGGGTGGAGCGGCCGCGCTCCCCCTTCCTGTGGGGCACCTGGCGCCGGAGCACCATCCTCAACGGCCTGCACGCGCTCGAGACGCTCTTCGACACCCGGCTCTTCGACGAGGTACACGAGGCCGAGCTGACCAGGACGGGCGACCGGGAACGGGCCGTCTCCGTGGCGTGGGCGGCCACCATAGCGGCGGCCGCGCAGCGCAGTACGCAGCCCGTACTCGAACACGTCGGCGCGCCCAGCCGGCTCTCGCACCCCCGCGACTCAGAGGCCCTGGTCCTGATCGCCGACGCCCTGAAGCGGTCCGCGCGGCTGACGCGGGCGACCGCCCAGGTCGCCGGAGGCGCAGGACCGGGCCGGCCCCGGGTGTGACGATGCCGACGACCCCACCCATCCCCCCACACAGCAAGAGGACCTGAACGGAGTCCCCCACGATATGAGTCTCGTCGTGTACACGGCGGCTTTCCTTCTGGCCCTGGCCGCCATGCTGCTTCGCCGACCACGCACGACTCCCCGCTCGCCCCTGACCGTCGCCACCCGGGCCACCACGTTCCTCGCCGCCGTCTGCTTCGTCTGGTCGGCGCCGGTGACCCTCGCGGCGGTCAACCACGCCACCGGCATCCCCAATGTCGGCGCCCCGCTCACCTACGGCTCGATCTCCGCCTTCAGCTGCTCCCTGATCATCCTGCTGATCCACTGGAGGGGCGGGGCGCAGGAGCGGATACGGCGCATGGTCCGGATGACCGTCGCGGTGTACGGGACGCTGGTCGTCGCCATCGTCGTGCTGTTCGCCCTCGCGGACGCGCGCACGGAACGGCTCACCGACCTGGACACCTACTACGCCAACACCCCGTACATGAGGGAGATGATCGCCCTCTACCTCGTGGGGCACCTGACGAGCACCATCGTGCTGAGCGCGGTGTGCCTGAAGTGGGCGCGCGACGAGGTCACCGGACTGCTCCGGGTCGGTCTCCGGCTGATCCTCGTGGGCCTCCTCGTCGACAGCCTGGGGTTCACCCTCACCAAGGTCACCGCGGTCGCCGCGCGCTGGCTCGGGTACGACCTGGACGTCCTGTCGACCACCGTGGCGCCCCCCGCCGCCGCGCTCGGCGCCCTGATCTACTCCGCCGGCTTCGTGCTGCCGCGGCTCGCGTCCGCCGCCGCGGCGGAGCGGCAGAGCCTGGCCACCTACCGCGCGCTGAAGCCCCTGTGGCCCGCCGTGAAGGACGTGGCGACGGCGCCGAGGGCGGAACCGACCTGGTGGCAGTTGTGGTGGCAACTGCCCAGCAATCGGCTCTACTTGCTGGAGGCGAACATCCGGGACGCCCTGCTGCAGCTCACGGCGCACTTCGACCAGCGGGTCGGACACAGCGCGTACGCGGCGGCAGTCCGGCGCGGCGAGCGGCAGGACAGGGCGCGGGCCGCGTCGGAGCAGGCGATGATCATGGACGGGTTACGGCGTGCGTCGGGCAAGGGCGCCGGTCCCGCCGATCCACCGGAGAAGTTCCGCATCACCATCGACCTGGTCGAGCTGGCGAGCACCGTGCACCGCCTCCACAAGGCGGCGCCGGAGCGAATAGGGACCCAGTGACGCCGTTCCAAGACCATTACGAGGAGAGCCCGTTGCCGCACAAAGCAGTCGTGATCGGAGCCGGCACGGCCGGACTGGTGGCCGCAGCAGCGCTGTCCCTGGCGGATCCCACGCTGCGGGTCCATGTGCTCGACCGGGACGAACTTCCCCAGGGCCCCGAGGACCGGCGCGGCGTCCCCCAGGGGCGGCACGCCCATCTGCTCATGGCCGGCGGCCTCGCCGCGATGGAGGCGCTGTTCCCCGTGAGCGTGCGCGAGCGCCTGCTGGAGGCCGGGGCCCACGAGATCGCGCTCGGCAACGGGATGCTGGCCCTCACTCCGGACGGCGGCTGGTTCCACCGGTGGAAGCGCGACGGCCCGCACATGATCACCTGCACCCGGGCGCTGACCGACTGGGTCCTGCGGCGGATCCTCCTCGAGACCCGGCCCGACGTGTCCTTCCACCGGGCGTCCGTCGAGGGGTTCCTCGGCGACGTCCGGCGGGTCCGCGGCGTCCGTCTCGGCCCGGAGGCGGACCACGGGCTGGGCCGTGAGCTGGAGGCGGACATCGTCGTCGACGCCAGCGGCCGCGGCTCGGGCAGCCTCGCGTGGCTCGCCGGGATCGGCATCACGGGCGTCGAGGAGAAGAAGATCGACTCCGGTCTCACCAACGCCACCCGGATCTACCGGACCCCGCCGGGCGCCGGATCGTTTCCGCTGACGCTGGTGCAGGCCAACCCCTACGCCGGCCGGCCCGGCCGCAGCGCCATGGTGCTGCCCGTCGAGGGCGACCGGTGGATGGTCAGCGCGGCCGGCACCCGGGGCGGTGAGCCGCCCCGCGACCCCGAGGGCTTCCTCCGTTACGCCCTCACGCTGCCGCACCCCATCGTCGGCCACCTCATCTCCGGCGCCGAGCCCCTCACCGACGTGGCGGTCAGCCGGGGCCACAGCACCGACAACAGCCGCCGGTACTTCGAGAAGGCCGAGCAGTGGCCCGAGCGCCTGGTCGTCCTCGGCGACGCGCTGGCGACCTTCAACCCCGCCTACGGACAGGGCATGTCGGTGGCGGCGCTCGGCGCCCGGGTCCTGGCCGGGGAAGTCCAGCGGCACGGCCTCACCGGCGCCGGTCTGTCCCGGCGCGTCCTGCGCGGGGCCGCCCGCCACGTCGACACGGCCTGGTCGACCGCCGTCGGAGTGGACGTCCTCTATCCGGGCGTCGTCGGCGCGCGGCCGCGGGCCGCCGACCGGGTCGCGGCCTGGTACACGAACCGGCTGACCCGGGCCGCGACCGGGACCTACGAGGCGGCCTCAGCACTGTGGGACGTCACCAGCCTCACCGCGCCCGCCACCCGCGCGCTGCGGCCCAGGGCCCTGCTCGCGGCGCTCACCGGGCCGGCCCTCCCCCGGACGCTGGAACCCCCGCTGCTGCCCTCGGAGCAGCGCGTGCTCGACCGGCTCACAGGGGCCGCGCACCGGCCGACCGCACCGCGGCCCAGTCCCACCCCGTAGCCGGGCGCGCCACGTGCCGGCTGCCGGCGGCTCGCGGTCCCGGAGGTCTCATCGGACGGTGTGCGGGTCGCCGTGGGGCTCCAGCCGCGCGTGCCGGCCGCGGGGGCAGTGCACGAGCCGCTCGTCCAGCCCGAGCCCGCGCACCTCGGCCAGGAAGTCGTCCAGCGGGGAGCGGAAGACCGTGTAGTCGTCGTAGTGCACGGGCAGGACGTGCCGGTAGTCCAGGCGCCGGGCCAGCTCGGCCCCCTGGGCGCCGTCCATGGTGACGACGAACCCGCCGGGGAGCCGGGTGCCGCCCAGGTGGAGCACGGCCAGGTCGGCGGTGGGGAAACGCCGGGCGATCTCCTCCAGGCCGTCGTACAGCAGGGTGTCGCCCGAGATGTACAGCCGCATCCGCACCGGGCCGCCGGCGGGGCCGAATTCCAGCATGCTGCCCATCACGGGCGGCAGCAGACCGCGCAGCACGGGCCGCAGGGCGTGGCGGCCGGGCAGGGACGTCACGCGGACCTGTGCGCCGCCCCGCTCCAGGACGCAGCTCTCCCAGGTGCGCAGGCCGCCCGCCCCGCCGAACCCCTGGAAGGTGCGGAGCCGGCGTGCGGCGTGCGGCGTGGTGACGATGGGCACCGCCCGGTCCAGGTGGTTCCTGGCCCGGCGGTCCCAGTGGTCCCCGTGCAGGTGGGAGAGGACGACGCCGTCCAGGCGGGGCAGGTCCGCCACGTCGAGGGCCGGCTCCGTGAGCCGGCGGCTGACGAGCCCGTACCCGAGATGCGCCCGCTCGCCGCGGTGCAGGAAGTTCGGGTCCGTCAGCAGCGTCAGTCCCCGGTAGCGCAGCACCACCGTCGCGTTGCCGATGAAGTGCAGGTCAACCGCATCGTCCGTGTCACCCATGGCCGTCCTCACCCGACGGGCCGAGCCCGCCTGTCGCGTCCGCACCCCGTTCCACCGGCCCGGGTTCCCACCGGCTCCCCGGTGGACACACGCCTCGGCGACGCGCACGGCCCTACGATCGGCGCATGGCGATCATGTTCGACTGGCGGGGCGACCTGGACGACGACTCCCTCGACGCACTGCACTCCGACGGATTCGGTCACCCGGTGACCCGCACCCGTTGGCGGGCACGACTCGAGCGGCACAGTCTCGGCTGGGTCTGCGCACGGGAGGACGGCGAGCTGGTCGGTTTCGTCAACGTGGTCTGGGACGGAGGGGCCCACGCCTTCCTGCTCGACACCGTGGTGGCCCGGCGCTGCCGGGGCCGGGGCGTCGGCACCGAGCTCGTGGCGGTCGCGGCCCGGGAGGCCCGGGCCGCGAAGTGCGCCTGGCTGCACGTCGACTTCGAGGAGCCGCTGCGCTCGTTCTACTTCGGCGCCTGCGGCTTCAGGGAGACGGCGGCGGGCCTGGTCGCCCTTTAGCGGGGCGGGGGGGGCCGGCGGCCCCGGTTAGGACGGGTCAGCGGGTGGCGTACCACGCCAGGGTGTTCGCCGTGCCGGTGCAGGTGACGATGAAGCAGGCGGTCATGGCGTGGCGCCGGAGCAGGGCTCGGCGCAGTTCGCGGTAGCGGGCCTCGTACTCGCCGCGCAGGCGCTTGGCGCGGTCGGCCGTGACCTGGAGGGCCTTGCGGGTCAGGTCGAGGCGCTGCTCGGTGTAGTGCCGGGTGAGGTCCTCGGCCTGGCCGGTGGTGAGCCAGGGCAGGCGGGCGCAGAGCGCCTCGGCCTCGCGCTGGGCCTGCTCGAGTTCCGCGTGCAGGAGCAGGTAGCCCTCGACCTCGTTGGCGAGCGAGCCGTCCTGGCCGCCCCGTGGGGCGTCAGGACGGTTCGGCGTCGTCACCTCTGGCCGCCCTCTGGCTCGACCGCGTCACGCCGGCCGACGTTGGCCTCGTGTTCGAGCTGGGCCACCTCGGGGTGGTGCAGGTCGAACGCCGGGGACTCGCTGCGGACCCGCGGCAGGGTGGTGAAGTTGTGCCGCGGCGGCGGGCAGGACGTCGCCCACTCCAGCGAGCGGCCGTAGCCCCACGGGTCGTCCACGCCGACCGGCCTGCCGTACCTGGCCGTCTTCCACACGTTGTAGAGGAACGGCAGCATCGACAGGCCCAGCAGGAACGAGCTGATGGACGAGACCGTGTTCAGGGCGGTGAAACCGTCGGCCGCCAGGTAGTCGGCGTACCGGCGCGGCATGCCCTCGGCGCCCAGCCAGTGCTGGACCAGGAACGTGCCGTGGAAGCCGACGAACAGCGTCCAGAAGGTGATCTTGCCGAGGCGCTCGTCCAGCATCTTGCCGGTGAACTTCGGCCACCAGAAGTGGAAGCCCGCGAACATGGCGAAGACGACCGTGCCGAAGACGACGTAGTG
This sequence comes from Streptomyces sp. NPDC003720, assembly GCF_042875075.1. Taxonomy (NCBI): domain Bacteria; kingdom Bacillati; phylum Actinomycetota; class Actinomycetes; order Kitasatosporales; family Streptomycetaceae; genus Streptomyces; species Streptomyces sp. NPDC003720. The sequence continues at coordinate 863,831 of NZ_JBIANZ010000001.1, read as the reverse complement.
GAAGTGAGCCACCACGAAGTACGAGTCGGACACGTGGAAGTCCATCGGCGGTGAGGCCAGGATGACGCCCGTGAGCCCTCCGAAGAGGAAGGTGACGAGGAAGCCCAGCGCCCACAGCATCGGCGTCTCGAAGGACAGCGAGCCCTTCCACATGGTGCCGATCCAGTTGAAGAACTTCACCCCGGTCGGCACGGCGATCAGGAACGTCATGAAGGAGAAGAACGGCAGGAGCACCGCGCCGGTGACGAACATGTGGTGCGCCCACACCGTCACGGACAGGCCGGCGATCGCGATCGTCGCGGCCACCAGGCCCATGTAACCGAAGACCGGCTTGCGGGAGAACACCGGCAGGATCTCGGTGACGATGCCGAAGAACGGCAGGGCGATGATGTACACCTCCGGATGGCCGAAGAACCAGAAGAGGTGTTGCCAGAGGATGGGGCCGCCGTTGGCCGCGTCGTACACATGGGCGCCGAAGATGCGGTCGGCGGCCAGGGCGAACAGCGCGGCCGCCAGGACCGGGAAGGCGAACAGGACCAGCACGGCGGTCAGCAGCACGTTCCAGGTGAAGATCGGCATGCGGAACATGGTCATGCCGGGGGCGCGCATGCAGATGATCGTGGTGATGAAGTTGACCGCGCCGAGGATGGTGCCGAAGCCGGAGAAGGCCAGACCCAGGATCCACATGTCGGCGCCCAGGCCCGGGCTGCGGACGGCGTCCGACAGCGGGCTGTAGGCGAACCAGCCGAAGTCGGCCGCGCCCTGCGGGGTGAGGAAACCGCCCACCGCGATGAGCGAGCCGAACAGGTACAGCCAGTAGGCGAACATGTTCAGCCGCGGGAACGCCACGTCGGGCGCGCCGATCTGCAGCGGCATGATCCAGTTCGTGAAGCCGGCGAACAGCGGGGTGGCGAACATCAGCAGCATCACGGTGCCGTGCATCGTGAAGAGCTGGTTGTACTGCTCGTTGGAGACGATCTGCAGGCCGGGCCGGGCCAGCTCGGCCCGGATGATCAGCGCCATCACCCCGCCGAACAGGAAGAAGAGGAACGACGTCGCCAGGTACAGCGTGCCGATCGTCTTGTGGTCGGTGGTCGTCAGCCATCTGACCACCACGTTGCCGGGCTGCTTGCGCCTGACCGGGAGCTCGTTCTCGTACGAGTCCTCGGCTGCCGCCGCTCCGGGAGGTTCGTTGACGATGCTCACAGGTTGGATGTCTCCCGATGTCGCGGTTCGCGGTCCAGTCGGCCTCCATCCTCGCCGTGACAAACGTGGGAATTCGCCTTGACCGGCCGAATACGGGGCCAATGGAATGACATTCGCCCTCTAAGGGAGTAGGTCCCCCGTACGCGTGTTGCCGCGGGTACGCGACGGCCGCCCGGCGCCCTGGGCATCGGACCAGGTCACCGGGGCCCTGCTGATAGCCTTCGGCGACCGTGACCGAGCAGGACAGGTCAGCGCACCCGGACCCTGGAAGAGATGTTGACCTCGCGCACCGCAGTCGTCCGGCGCCCCGGCCGCCGTTTCCACCGGACGCCGCATGTCCGCTGACCTGCGCCCGGCCGGGCGCCCGGGCCGCCTCCGCGGCAAACTGAGCCGGCCCGCCCGGGACTGGTGGCCGGCCCTGCGCCGGACACCGGTGACGATGTGGAACGACGACCTCACCGACTACGCCGCCGCGCTGACCTACTACTCCATCCTGGCGGTCCTTCCCTCCCTGCTCGTCACCGTGCTCGCCTTCGGCCTGGTCAGCCCCAGCACCGCCGCCGAGTTCATCGCCCATGTCACGCACTACGCGCCCGGCCAGTCGGGCGCCGAGCTCCACGGCGTGCTCGCCGGTGTGCTCAGGCGGCACTCCACGACCTGGACGCTGATGGCGGCCGGCGCCGTCAGCGCGCTGTGGTCGGCCTGCAGTTACCTCGCCGTCTTCCGCCGCGCCCTGCACGGCATGTACCGCATCCCCGACCGCCGCTCCCCCTGGCGCAAGGCGCACCGCATCGTGGCGACCGCCCTGGTGCTGCTGGCCCTCCTCGTCGTCAGCGCCCTGGTGCTGATGCTGTCCGGACCCGTCGCCGAACTCCTCGGCCGCCTGCTGCGCCTGGACGGCACCACGCAGCTCATCTGGGGCATCACCCGCTGGCCGCTGCTGCTGTGCCTGGTGGCGGTGCTGGTCGTGGTGGTCTTCCACACCGGGCCCGCGCCGGCCCGCCGGAGCCGTCACAGCCTGCCCGGCGGGGCCCTGGCCGCCGCGCTGTGGCTGACCGCCTCGGCCGGCTTCGCCCTGTACGCCGACCTGCTGGGCACCTACAGCCGGCTCTACGGGTCCCTGGCCGGCATCGTCGTCTTCCTCATCTGGCTCTGGCTGTCGAACCTCGCGCTGCTCGCCGGCGCGCAGTTCACCGCCGAACTCCACAAGGCGCAGGCCGCCGGCCCGCTCCCGGACGGCGACGCCTCCCCCGCCTGAACGCCGCACCGGTACGGCACGCCCGGCGGGTGACCGGACGGTCCGCGGGGGATCCCGTCGGACCCGGCGTCAGGCGGCGGCGCCGAACCACTCGGACAGCCGGGCGGTCAGATCCCGCTGGTCCTCGCCGGCCCAGGCCACATGGCCGTCGGGCCGCAGCAGCACCGCGGGGGCGTCCAGTTCGTCGCTGACGTCGACGACGTGGTCGACCCGGTCCGCCCACCCGGCGGCCGACAGCCGGCCGGTCTGGTCCAGCAGCAGCCCGCGCCCCGCGTGCGTCAGCTCGTACAGCCGTCCCCGCTTCAGCCGCACGTCGCGCAGCCGCCGGCCGAGCAGCCGGTGTCCGTCACCGAAGTCGTAGCGGATCCCGACAGCGGTGATCTTCTCGATCAGGCGCCGGTTCACCTCCTCGATGTCCATCAGCTCCCCCATCAGCCGGCGCACCGCCCGGGCGCCCGGCTCGGTGGACATCAGCTCCATCTGCGCGCGGGTGTTGTCCAGCACTTCGGCGGCCACCGGGTGCCGCTCGTCGTGGTAGCTGTCCAGCAGCCCGTCGGGCGCCCAGCCGTTCACCTCGGCGGCGAGCTTCCAGCCGAGGTTGAAGGCGTCCTGGAGGCCGAGGTTGAGGCCCTGTCCGCCGGTCGGCGGATGGATGTGCGCGGCGTCGCCCGCCAGCAGCACCCGGCCGGTGCGGTAGCGCTCGGCGAGCCGGGTGGCGTCGCCGAAGCGGGAGAGCCGGCGCGGTGAGTGCACGCCGAAGTCGGTGCCGGCGAACGCCCGCAACTGCCGCCGGAAGTCGTCGAGGGTCGGCGGGACCGAGCGGTCCTCGGCCACCCCGTCGGCGGGTACGACGACGCGGTACGCACCGTCCCCGAGGGGCATCGCACCGAAGCGTGTCTGTGTTCTGCGGACCTCGGCCACCACTGCGGCCAGCGTCTCGGGAGGCACCGCGACCTCCATCTCGCCCAGCAGGGTCTCCGTCCTCGCCGGTTCGCCGGGGAAGCCGACGCCGAGCAGCCTGCGCACCGTGCTGCGGCCGCCGTCGCAGCCGACCAGGTAGCGCGAGCGCAGCCGGGTGCCGTCGGCCAGTTCGGCGGTCACGCCCTCGTCGTCCTGGGCCAGTCCGACCAGTTCGCGGCCGCGCCGGATCTCGGCGCCCGCGTCGACGGCGTGCGCGGTCAGCAGGCGCTCGGTGACGGTCTGCGGGATGCCGAGGACGTAGGAGTGGGCGGTGTCCAGCCGCTCGGGCCAGGAGGCGCCCAGACCTGCGAAGAAGCCGCCGGTCGCGAACTTCCGGCCGTGTTCGAGGAATCGCTCCAGCAGGCCGCGCTGGTCCAGCACCTCGATGCTGCGCACGTGCAGACCGAGCGCGCGGACGAACGCGGCCGGCTCCGGATCCTTCTCCAGCACGACCACCCGCACCCCGTGCAGCCGTAGTTCGGCGGCGAGCATCAGCCCGGTCGGGCCGCCGCCCGCGATGATCACGTCGGTCATCAAGTCCCCCATATTCGTGCGGCTTCTGCCTTCGGCCCGGAATTCTGCGGCAGGACGGGGGTCTTGCCGCAAGGCCCCCGGTGCGCTATACGTTGAGAGTGGCAAGGAGCGCTGTGACCTCCTTGCCTTTCGTTTTGCCGTCCGCCGCGGGACCGAAGTCCCTCGCGCGACGCGGGACTCGGGGCCGGAATCCGGCCTTCGCCAAACCCTTGACGCGTACACGTACAGCACAAAGAATGGGCGCGCTGTGCGATTTGACAACGTTGTCTAGCCCCGGGAGGCGTACGCGCCCATGAGTGGGACTCATCCGCGCACGAGTTGGAGCCGACGCCTACGCGGCGCGGGCACGGTGGTCGCGGCGGCCACGCTGATCGGCGCCGCCCTCGCCGCGCCCACGGCCCAGGCGGCCGCCGCACCGGACGGCCGGCTGACCGACCTGGTCAACCCGTTCATCGGCACCCAGAACGAGGGCAACACCTATCCGGGCGCCGCCGTGCCCTTCGGGATGGTGCAACTGTCCCCGGACACCGGGCACAACACCGGATACGACTACGCCCAGAACCACATCCGGGGCTTCTCCCTCGTCCATCTCTCCGGCGTCGGCTGCGGACTGGGCGGCGACCTGCCCGTCCTGCCCACCACCGGCGACGTGACGTCCACCGACTACGCCAAGTACCAGGCGGAGTTCAGCCACGACGCGGAGCAGGCGAGCCCCGGCTACTACAAGGTCGGTCTGAAGACCGGCATCGAGGCCGAGCTGACGGCGACCGCGCGCACCGGTGTGCAGCGCTACACCTTCCCGGCCACCGACAAGGCCAACGTGCTGCTCAACGCCGGCCAGTCGCTGCACCGGACGCTCTCCACCAAGGTCGAGGTCCTCGACGACCACACGGTGCGCACCGCGATCACCGGCAGCGGGTTCTGCCAGGACACCAAGCCGTACACGGTGTACACCGTCACCCGGTTCGACCGCCCGTTCACCGCGTTCGGCACCTGGGACGGCTCCACGGTCAGCGACGGCTCGAAGAGCGGCCGGGACGGCGCGTACGTCCGGTTCGACACGAGCAAGGACCGGACGGTCGAGGCGACGACCGCCCTGTCGTACGTGGACGCGCACGGCGCCGCGCTCAACCTCCGCGCCGAGGGCGGGCGTTCGTTCCAGCAGGTACGGGCCGCGGCCCGGCGCGCCTGGGAGGACCGGCTCGACGACGTACGGGTGCGGGGCGGGAGCGAGACCCTGCGGCGCACGTTCTACTCGTCGCTGTACCGGTCCTTCCTCGCCCCCAACATCGGCAGCGACACCGACGGCCGGTACACCGGGTGGGACCAGAAGGTCCACCGCGCCCGGGGCTTCACGTACTACCAGAACTGGTCCCTGTGGGACACCTACCGCACCCAGACCCAGCTGCTGTCCCTGCTCGCGCCGCGCGAGGCGCGGGACATGGCAATATCGGTGATCCGGATCGACGAGGAGAGCGGCTGGCTGCCCAAGTGGGGCTACGGCACGGTCGAGACGAACATCATGACCGGTGACCCGGTCACCCCGTTCCTCACCAACGCCTACCAGCAGGGGCTGCTCAAGGGGTACGAGGACCGGGCCTACCGCGCCCTCAGGAAGAACGCCGACGGGGTGCCGCCCGACGACTCGCCGGCGGTGGGCCGCGAGGCCGACAAGGAGTACGTCGCGGACGGGTTCGCGCCCTACGTCAAGGGCCGGCCGCACGCGAAGCCGGGCGACTCGGACTTCGACCACGGCGCCTCGGCGACCCTGGAGTACGCCCTGTCCGACGCGATGCTCGCCGAGATGGCCCGCGACCTCGGCCATGACGCGGACGCCGCGCGCTACGCGGCCCGGGCCCAGAACTACCGCCGGATCTTCGACCCCTCGACCGGCTTCTTCCGGGCCCGCGACGCCTCCGGCGCCTTCACCGGTCCGGCCGACCCGGCGCAGAGCGAGGGGTTCCACGAGGGCACGTCCTGGCAGTACCAGTGGCTGGTGCCGCAGGACCTGCCGGGCATGGTCGGCCTGATCGGCGGCAAGCAGGCGGCCAACGAGCGGCTGGACTCCTTCTTCGCCTACGACAAGCTAGTGAAGGACCCCGCGAAGACCGCCCGCGAGGTATGGGTGAACGGCCCGTACGACTACTACAACGCGGACAAGTACAACCCGCAGAACGAGCCCGACCTCATCGCCCCGTACACCTATCTCTCGACCGGCCAGCCGTGGAAGACCACCGACGTGGTGCACGCCGCGCTGACCCTCTTCACGGACACCCCGACCGGCATGACCGGCAACGACGACCTCGGCACCATGTCCGCCTGGAACGTGCTGTCGTCGATCGGCGTCTTCCCGGTCCAGCCCGGCTACGACACCTGGGGCCTGTCCACGCCGGTCTTCGAGCGGGTCGACCTCACGCTGGATCGCCGCTACTACCCGCGCGGTGCGCTCACCGTGACCGCGCCCGGTACCTCCGACGGCAACCGCTACGTCCAGGCGGCGCGCGTCGACGGCGCCCCGTACGGCCGCACCTATGTGACGACCAGCGACCTGCGCGGTATGCGGTCGCTGGCGTTCACGGTCGGCGCCGAGCCGTCCGGGTGGGGCACGGGTGCCCAGGACGGGCCGCCCGCGCTCAACTGACCCTGGTGGAACGGGACGGGCCGTGGCCGCGATCGCAGAGTCGTGGCCACGGCCCGCTCTCACATGTTGATCATGTGGCCGGCCAGGCCGTGCACGGCCTCCTTGACGGCCTCGCCCAGGGTCGGGTGCGCGTGCACGTTGCGCGCCACCTCATGGACCGTCAGATCCCACTGCTGGGCCAGGGTCAGCTCGGGCAGCAGCTCGGTGACGTCCGGGCCGATCAGGTGGCCGCCGAGCAGCTCGCCGTACTTGGCGTCGCTGATCAGCTTCACGAAGCCCGTGGCGTCGCCGAGGCCGTGCGACTTGCCGTTCGCGGTGAAGGGGAACTTGGCGACCTTGACGTCGTGCCCTAGCTCGCGGGCCTGGGCCTCGGTGTAGCCGAAGCTGGCGACCTGGGGCTGGCAGTAGGTCGCGCGCGGGATCATCGCGTAGTCGAGCTCCATGGTCTCCGCGTCGGCGAGGGTCTCCGCGGCGACGATGCCCATCGCCTCGGCGGCGTGCGCGAGCATCAGCTTGGCGGTGACGTCGCCGATGGCGAAGATGTGCGGGACGGAGGTGCGGCAGCGGCCGTCGACGTCGATCGCGCCGCGCTCGGTGACCCGTACGCCCACCTTGTCCAGGCCGTAACCCTCGATGTTCGGGGCGAAGCCGATCGCCTGCATGACCTTGTCGGCCTCCAGGACCTGCTGCGATCCGTCCTTGGCGGTGACGGTGACCCGCACCTGCGGGCCGGACTCGTCGATGGCGTCGACCCGGGTGGAGGTCAGCACGTCGATGCCGAGCCTGCGGTACTGGCGGGCGAGCTCGGCGGACACCTCGGCGTCCTCGAGCGGGGTCACGCGGTCCAGGAACTCGACGATGGTGACCTTGACGCCGTAGTTGTGCAGGACGTACGCGAACTCCACGCCGATCGCGCCCGCGCCCGCGATCACGATCGACTGCGGCAGTTCCTCGGCGAGGATCTGCTCCTCGTAGGTCACCACCCGGGAGGTGCGGCGGGTGCCGGGGAGCAGCTTGGGGGTGGCGCCGGTGGCGATGACGCAGTGGTCGAAGCCGATGGTGCGCGTCGATCCGTCGTACCCCGCCACCTCGAGCGTGTGCGGGTCGAGGAAGGTGCCGCGGCCGTCGAACTCCGTGATGCCGTTCTTCTTCATCAGGTAGTGGACGCCCTTGACACGGCCGTCGGCGACCTTGCGGCTGCGGCGGAAGGCCTCGCCGAAGTCGAAGGACACCTTCCCGTCGACCTTGATGCCGAAGGTCTTCGCCTCGCGGGTGAAGATGTGCGCCAGCTCGGCGTTGCGCAGCAGCGCCTTGCTCGGGATGCACCCCACGTTCAGGCAGACACCGCCCCAGTACTTCTCCTCGACGACGGCGACGCGCTTGCCCAACTGGGCGGCGCGGACGGCGGCGACATAGCCGCCGGGTCCGGCTCCGAGGACCACGACGTCGAAGCGTTCGTCCAGCTCGGGCATGGGGGTTTCCCTTCCTGTGGGACGGTTCCGGTGGCCGGATGTGGGTGCCCGGCCTCGATTGGATCATCCACGGGTCCGGCAGGCTCACGCAACCGCTTGGCCGACGCGCCCGCCGCCGGCGGCCCGGCCGCCCGCATCGCGCGGCGGAAGCGGTCAGTTGAGCCGACGTGGACCCGCGGCGCGGGGGGCCCGGTCGCCGGTCCGCGCGGCGGTCGTCGTCGCGGGCCCGGGTGCCGGGCCGGAGCGCGGGACGCGGGCCAGGTCGGTCATCAGCGCGCTCAGCCAGGCGACGGTCGCGTAGTACCGCCGGGGCGCGCCGGGCGGCTCCGCGGCGAATCCCGGGAGGTCGGGGTCGAGGCGGGGCACCGGTGCGGCCGGGGTGTCGCTCCCGGGGTCGAGCGCCGCCGAGACGAGCAGCATCCGCCCGGCCACCCGGTCCCCGAGCCCCGCGGCCGACTCGGCGGCGGCCGGGCCCAGCGGGGCGGGCGGCGGTTCCAGCAGCCGTTCCGATCCCCACAGGGTGTGATGCCCGGCGATCAGTGCGGCCTGCCAGTCCACCGTGGGCAGCGCCACGCCCCTCCCCCGGCCGCCGAAGAGCGTCGGCTCGCTCTGGAACTGGGCGTACGCGGACTCCGCGAGGATGACCGCCTGGTGCAGCGAGCGGTGGCCGGAAACCGCGAACGGCGCGGCCGCCACCGGGCCGCCGGCCGCCATGTCGGCGCTGGTGGCCACCACGATCTCGGCCGCCCGGCGCAGGAGTTCCGCCGCCGCGTGGCGCAGCTCGTCGTGGGCGCCGCGGGGCCAGGCGAGCAGGCCGAACACCGCGCCGATCACGCTGCCGACGAGCACGTCCAGCAGACGGACCTCGGCCAGCTGCCAGGTCGACGGCGCGAGCTGGGCGAACACCAGGGCGACGAGCACCGTGAACAGGCCCTGTGCCCAGCCGACGCCCTTGACCGGGCCCACGGTGAAGGCGAACAGCATCCACAGCGGCAGCACGGCCGCGTAGACCTCGTCGTGGGTGCCCACCAGCGTCAGCAGTCCGGCGGTCAGCAGCGCCCCGGCCAGCGTCCCGCCGAGCGCACGGCGGATCGTGCTCCAGGTCTCGTCCATGGTGGTCCGGGTGAGGGTGAGCGTGGCCAGCATCGCCCAGAATCCGTGGGGCAGCGTGTCCACGCCCGCGACGAGCCGGGCGGCGGTCAGGGCCAGGGCGATGCGCACCGCGTTCTGGAAGAACACCGACCGGCGCCCGGCGTGGCCGCGCGCCCGGTGCCACCACAGCGTCGGGGCCCGGCTCGTGGCGTACCAGAAGGGGCCCGGCTGCACCGGCAGCGACGCCCGCCGGCCCCGTACCGCGAGGTCGGCCGCCGTGGCCATGGCCAGCGCGGCGTCGGCGATCTCCAGTACGGCGGCGTGCCGGCGCAGCACGGCGGGCGGCAGGACCGGCGGGCCCGTGCCGTCGGCGGCGGCCCCGGCCGGCACGTGGCCGGCGGAGGCGGCCGCCAGGTGTGCGCGCGCCTCGGCCAGTTCCGCGTACGCGGCCAGCGGCGCCGGACCCGATCCGAGGCCGCTCGCGGTCCCGGTGGACAGTCCGGCCACCGCGCGCAGGACGGCGGTCACGCGGGGGCCCTGACCGCCGCCGGGCGGGGTGGTCAGCCGTGCCAGCCGGCTGAGCAGGGTGCGGGTGGCCAGACCGGTGTGGGCGAGGGCGCGGTCACGCAGCCCCGGTCCGGCGGGACGTTCCGCCTCCGGCACGGTCAGCGGCCGCAGCGCCGCGCCGTCCTCCCGGGCGGCTTCGCTGTCGGCGCCGGTCAGGGCATACGGGGGCACGGCCAGGAGGGTCGCGCAGTGGGCCGCGGTCCGTGCGGCCTGGGCGGCCCGATCCCGGTACGACGGCGGCGGGGGCTCGGGAAGGATCAGCGCCTCGGCGGCGATGAGCAGGACCAGCCCCGTCGTCGTGCCGATCAGGCGTTCGCCGAGCGAGCCGGGGTCGTACGGCGGGAAGGACGGCAGGATGTAGAGCAGTTGCAGGCCGGGAGCCGCGCCGGCCGGGCGCGGCCCGCCCACGGCCGTGAAGGCCAGGGCGAAGCCCACGATCAGCATGCCCGCGACGGCGCTCCAGGTCCGCACCGACAGACAGGTGCCGACCACCACCAGCAGCCAGCACACCGGCAGCGCGCGCAGTCCCGTCGCGGCGCGCTGCCGTCCGGTGCCGGGGATCCTGGACAGTCCGCCCAGCGCCACGGCGGAGAACAGGGCGTACGTCGCCGCGACGGGGAGGCCCAGGCCGTAGCGGAAGAGGAAGAACCCGGTCGCGGCGACCAGCGTCACGCGTACCGCTCGGCGGCCCGAGGCGGCGTAGGCCGCGGGGATCCGGCCTGCTGGGGCAGCACACACGCTTACAGAATCCCGCACCGCCCGGCGCCCGGCACGCGCGGCGGCCGGGATACCCGCCGTGAGGCGGGGCGTGCCGGCCGGGCGGAGGAGGCCGGCCGGCGGCGGGGCCATCAGGGTGGTCGCGGGCCGTGTCGGGCGGCCCGCGCCGGAGCCGTTGGCCATGCTGGAGCGCGAGCTGCCCCTTCCCGGCGAACAAGGAGCACGGTATGCCGACGGACCCGGTGGGACGTTTCCTGGCGGCCCTGGACCCGGAGCACCGGGAGGCCGTGGCCGCCAGACCTCGCGAGGAGCAGGAGCGGCTGGCGGCGGCGTGGGAACGGGAGCTGGAGGCGGACACCGAACTCGACACCCTCGACGAGCTGTCCCCGCCGGCCGCGGAGGCCGAGGCGGCCCGCCGCGTCCTGGAGTCCGGAACCGACTAGCGGAGGACTCCTGTGGGCACCCCTCCGGCCCTCAGACGCCGGGTCCCACGAGATCCCAGGGGCGCGGTCCGGTGCCGTCGGTCCAGGCGCTCAGCTCCTCGCCGTTGACGCACAGGATGCCGCACTGCTGGGCGTACTCGAGGGCGGGCGCCGTGAAGTCGCTCGTCGTGACGACCACCGCTATGTCGGCCTCGTGGACGGTGAAGCAGGTGCCGCCGAAGCGCTGCATGTCCTGCGAGCCGACCTTGTTGGTGTCGCAGTAGCGCTTGCACTGGATGACCACGCGCCGGCCGTCGGGGGTGACCGCGGTGACGTCCGCGCCCAAGTCACCGGCGCCGCCGACCACTTCCACCTGCCGGCAGTCGTCGCGCGCACACAGGTCGGCTATGGCCTGTTCGAAGGCGTCGGGGTCGAGCTCGACGTGGTCGACCACGTCGTCGAGGGGGACGGTCGCCTCCGCACCGCCGGGCCCGAACGGCTCGGCGCCGGGGTACGCGGCCTCCGGAGCGGGGACGCCGGGCCCGCTCGGTACGCCGGCCGGTGCGGTCGGCGCCGCGGCCACCGCCGCCTCCGCCGCCATCGGCTCGGCGGGGGCCGGCATCGGGGCGGGGGCGGGGGCACGCAGTGTGTCGGATGCCCGCTCGGCCGCCGCCTCCAGGGTCTCGGTGGCGCGGCGCGCACATCTGGCGACGGACAGCCGCCGCCACCGGGACCTGCCCGTCAGCGCCGCCGCGAAGCACACCATGGCCAGTGAACAGGCCCAGAACGGACGGCGTTCGACGATGTCGACCGCGGTACGGGCCACGAAGCTCAGGACGCACAGGATGATCGCGAGCAGCACGAAGAACAGGGCGGTCGTGCGCAGGTCGAAGCGCCGCCGGTCACGGTCGACGGGGCGGAAGGGCCGGGCGGGGACGGTCATGCTGGGCTTCCCTCCAAGAGGACGAAGACGAAGATCACCCGGCTACGCGTGCCCAAGATCGCCGACTTCAACGGTGGTTGGCGGCCGGCGACGGCGTGCCTTTGCGGAACGGGCCGGGCGGGCGAATGCTGGAAGTGTTCAGCAGCGCGGCGAGGACTTCGTGGGGCGCGGCCGCGGGCCGGCCTGTCCGGTGCCCCGCGGAGCGGGCCCGTCGCCGCCGCCGTCCGGTGTTCCACGCGGAGGTGACCGAAGGTGAAAGCCGTCGTCTATGAGAAGCCGTTCAGCGTGACGGTGGGTGACGTCGACGATCCGCAGATCCAGCACCCGAACGACGTGATCGTACGGGTCACGTCCACCGCGATCTGCGGCTCCGACCTGCACATGTACGAGGGCCGGACGGCCGCGCCGGCCGGTATCGTCTTCGGCCACGAGAACCTCGGCGTCATCGAGGAGGTCGGCAGCGGTGTCGCCTCCCTGTCCCAGGGCGACCGGGTCGTGATGCCGTTCAACGTGGCCTGCGGGTTCTGCAAGAACTGCCTCGCCGGGAAGACCGGGTTCTGCCTGACGGTGAATCCGGGGTTCGCGGGCGGAGCGTACGGATACGTGGCGATGGGCCCGTTCACCGGCGGCCAGGCCGAGCGGCTGCGGGTCCCGTTCGCCGACTTCAACTGCCTGAAGCTGCCGCCGGGCGAGGAGTTCGAGACGGACTTCGTGCTGCTCGCCGACATCTTCCCGACCGGGTACCACGGCTGCGAGCTGGCGCAGGTGTCGCCCGGTGAGTCCGTGGCCGTGTTCGGCGCGGGCCCGGTCGGCCTGATGGCCGCCTACTCGGCGCTGCTGCGCGGCGCGTCCAAGGTCTTCTCGGTGGACCGGGTGCCCGAGCGGCTCGCCAAGGCGGAGGAGATCGGGGCCATCCCCATCGACTTCACCAAGGGCGACCCGGCCGAGCAGATCAAGGAGCAGACCGCGGGCGAGGGGACCGACAAGGGCGTGGACGCCGTCGGCTACCAGGCCACGTCGCACAAGGACGTGAGCCACGAGGAGCCCGCCGTCGTCCTCAACACCCTCGTCGAGACGGTACGGCCCACGGGCATGCTCGGCGTGCCCGGCCTGTACGTGCCGTCCGACCCGGGCGGACCCGACGAGCACGCCAAGCACGGTCAGCTGCTGGTCTCCATCGGCCGGATGTTCGAGAAGGGTCAGCAGATGGGCACCGGCCAGTGCAACGTCAAGCGGTACAACCGCCAGTTGCGCGACATGATCATCGCAGGGCGGGCCAAGCCGAGCTTCGTGGTCTCGCACGAGCTGCCGCTCGAGGACGCGCCCGACGCGTACGAGAAGTTCGACAAGCGGATCGAGGGCTACACGAAGGTCGTACTGCACCCGGGCCACGCGCTCGCCGCGTGACCTGAACTGCGGCACGGAGAATCCGACGGCGCGTCACCCCTGGTGGGTGACGCGCCGTGGGTCATGGGATGCGGAGTGCCGGATCAGCGGTGGTCGCCGTGGCGGCGGTCACCCCGGTGGTCGCGGTGGTCGTCGCGGCGGTCGCCCCAGCGGCCGCGGTCGTCGTCGCGGCGGTCGCCCCAGCGGCCGCGGTCGTCGTGACGGCGGTCGCCCCAGCGGCCGCGGTCGTCGCCGCGGTGGTCGCGGTAGCCGCCGCCCCAGCGGCCGTGGCGGTCGTTGCCCCAGGACGCGGAGTCGATGTAGCGGCCGCGGCTGTCGCGCAGGGTCGCGGTGTCGTTGTTGTCCCACACCTGGCGGCCGCGGTCCTGGTAGACGTCGCCGACGCGGTCCCGGCCGTTGCCGGTGTGGACGCGGACCGTCTCGTGGCCCTCGAGCCGGTAGTAGCGGAAGACGTACGTGTGACCGTCGGCGTCGGACAGCGTCCAGCCGTTCAGGTTGACGTCGCGCCGGCCCTCGTTGGTGATCTCCACCCACTCCCGGTTGAGGGCGCGGGCGTCGCGGACGTGGGAGCCGTGCTGCACGGCGCTGATGACGACCTGTGCGCGCTGGTAGCGGCCGTGATCGGCAGCCGAGGCCGGCAGTGCCGCCGCGCCCACGACGGCCGTCGCGGCGACGGTGGCGGCAGCGACACGACGTGCGGTCACGAAGACAGAAGCGGACAAGGTGTCCCCCTTCTCAGGGTTGTGCGGGTGGCGGCCGGGCGGCCGCACAGCCACACCGTGCAGGCTGCGGACCGCGCCGCCGACGGACACACGAGGTCCGTTACGGTTCACGCACATTTCCGTGACTCTCGGGTGCAATGTCCATTAATGCGGTGAATGGGGCATGTACGGCCGTCGTCGGCCGTGTGAGGGCCGGCCCGGCCGTGCCTCTCTCACCCGAAAGTGCGTAACAGCCGGCGGCCCGGCGAGTGGGGTCGCCGGGCCGCTGGACGGTGTCGTTACTGGGTCACCTTCAGCAGCTTGTTCGGCGTTCCGCCGGCGGCGTTGGTGATCTTGTCCGCGGTCGCCCCGCCGGTCAGGGCCGTGGCGACCTGGGCCGGTGTGGCGTCCGGATGGGCGGCGACGTAGACGGCGGCGGCACCGGTGACATGGGGGGTGGCCATGGAGGTGCCGGAGATCGTCTTGGTCCCCTCGTCGCTGTCGTTCCAGTCCGAGGTGATGCCCGAACCCGGCGCGTACAGATCGACGGTGGAGCCGAAGTTGGAGAAGTCGGACTGCGCGTCGGCGTCGGTGCTGGAGGCGACGGTCAGGGCCTCGGGCACCCGGGCGGGCGAGCTGTTCTTGGCGTCGGTGGACTCGTTGCCGGCCGCGACCGCGAAGGTGACGCCGGCGGCGATGGCCTTGGCGACCGCCGCGTCGAGGGCCGGGTCCGCGCCGCCGCCGAGGCTCATGTTGGCGACGGAGGGACCCTTGTGGTTCTTGGTCACCCAGTCGATGCCGGCCACGACCTGCTCGGTGGTGCCGGAGCCCTTGTCGTCGAGGACTCTGACGGCGACGATCTTGGCCTTCTTGGCGACACCGTGAGCGGTTCCGGCGATGGTCCCGGCGACGTGGGTGCCGTGGCCGTTGCCGTCGTCGGCGGTCTCGTCGTTGTCGACGGCGTCGAAGCCGTAGGAGGCGCGGCCCGCGAAGTCCTTGTGGCTGATGCGCACGCCGGTGTCGATGACGTACGCGGTCGCGCCCTCGCCGGCCTTGTCGGGATAGGTGTACTTGTGGTCGCCGGCCGTGTCGGCCTGGTCGATCCGGTCCAACCCCCAGGACGGCGGGTTGTCCTGCGCGGCCGCTATGTGGAACTTCTTGTTCTGGACCACCGTCGAGACCGCGGGATCGGCGGCCAGCCGCCTGGCCTCGGTCTCGGTGAGGCTCGAGGCCGAGAAGCCGTTGACCGCCGAGCCGTAGGTGCGGCCGAGTTCACCGCCGTACTGCTGCGCCAGGTCCGCCTTCCGCGCCTGTGACGCCTTGTGGTCCAGCAGGACGATGTAGCTGCCGGCGACCGCTCCCCGGGCGTGCGTCCCGTAGACCGTGCCCTCGGCGGGGCGTTCGGCGTGGGCGGTGGGCGACACGGCCATGGCGGTGCCGACGACGGCCGTCACGGAGGCGATCGCGGTGGCGATCCTCGCCTTGCCCATGCGGTGGTGATGGGTCGTCAAGAGGGGTCTCCTCGTCGTGTGTGGGGGGTGGAGTGGGGGAACGCACCGGCGACGAAGAGCCGGTGCGTCTCGGAGCGTGCCGAGTTGTCACGCACAGATCAACCCCGTGCGTGCGGGCGGCAGGCCGCTCCCGCTCACACCTCCACCGGATCCCCTCGCCCTCGACGGAACCCAGGGGTATAGCCGCAGCTCCCGGCTGTGATTGAAAGCAAAAAACAACACCGGAGGAGCCCTTGTGACTTTTTGCGCACACGATGTGCACTCAGCCGAGCCGGAACCTCTGCGCAGCCGATCCATTGCAGTCCCAGATCTGCAACCGGGTGCCGTTCGCGGTCGCGCCGCCGGGCGAGTCGAGGCAGCGGCCCGACTGCGGGTTCAGCAGCGAACCGTCCGTCCGCTGCACCCACTTCTGGCCGCCCACGCCGTTGCAGTCCCACAGCTGGACCTTCGCCCCGTTCGCCGTTGCGTTGCCCTCGATGTCCAGGCAACGGCCCAACGTCTTCAGGGAGTTGTCGGCCTGATGGAACCAGTGCTGGTCGACCGCCCAGGTCTGGCAGTCCCAGAGCTGCACGGCGGTGCCGTTGACGCCGGTGTCGTCGGCGGCGACGTCGACGCACCTGCCGCCGGGGCCGGCGACGGGCGCGCCGCCGTTGACGGAGAACTTCTGGGCCGGGGCGCCGTTGCAGTCCCAGATCTGCAGTCGGGTGCCGTTCGCGGTGGCGCCGCCGGGCGAGTCGAGGCAGCGGCCCGACTGCGGGTTCAGCAGCGAACCGTCCGTCTGCCGCACCCACCTCTGACCGCCGGCGCCGTCGCAGTCCCACAGCTGGACCTTCGTGCCGTTCGCCGTTGCGTTGCCGCTGATGTCCAGGCACCGGCCGAGCGTGCCGAGGGAGCCGTCGGGATTGTGGGTCCAGAACTGGTCCTCGGCGTACGTCTGGCAGTCCCAGAGCTGTACGGCGGCGCCGTTGACGCCCGTGTCGTCCGCCGCGACGTCGACGCACTTGCCGCCGGGGCCGGTGACCGTGCCCTGGGGGCCGTTGGGCAGGTCCGTCCGGCCGGAGTAGCCGACCGAAACGATGTCGGCCTGCACGGCGTTCTCGGCCGCGTCGGTCGGATAGCCGGCGACCATCACGCCCTCGAAGAACGTGCCCATGTTCCAGTTGCTGTTGTCGCCGCCCGTGCCGAGGATGATGCCGCCCTCCTGGTGCATCGGCCGGTAGCCGCCCCGGGTGGGCAGGGCGCCGTCCCACCACGTGGTCAGCGCTCCGGACTGGGAGTCGCCGCCCTTCAGGGCGTATCGCGTCTGCCCGTTGTTCTTCAGCATCGCGGTGACGTACGCGCTGCTGTTGCCGCGGTTGGCGGTGTTGGAGCCGTTGTCGCCCTGGAACATGCCGTTCTCCAGGTCCGCCTCGACCCAGGGCCCCGAGCCGGTGCACGGGGCGAAGTAGCAGGTGGTCGCGATGCTGACCGCGTCCATGTGCCCGTTGCCGGTGTCGGCCGGTGTGCTCTCGGCGTTGCCGTAGTCGAAGCAGCAGGCCGAGCCGACGTGGGTGCCGCTGGCCACCATGTAGGCGCCCTCGGGCTGCCCGTTCACCGCGACGCCCGAGGCGACGCCGGTGTAGCGGTAGCCCACGCCGGGCGAGATCCACACGCCGTAGACCTTGTGGCCGCCCGCGGTGACGGCGATCTCACCGGCGTCCGCGCCGCGGTCCGCGCCCATGCCGGCGGTCCCGGCGGGCCCGGGGGTGAGGTCGTTGTGGCGTGCGGTCTGGTCGTAGATCCGGGTGATGCGGCAGGTGGTCCCGCCGCAGAAGGTGTCCTGGCGGCCGGCGTCGGCGTAACCGCCCGGCGACAGCATTCCGATGTCGGTCGCGGCGCCGTCCGAGGCCCGGGTCACCCGGTACAGGGGGCCGTTGTAGGCGCCGTAGAGCGCGCGCACCGTGCTGTGCGCGGCGACGCACGGGGTGCCGGCGCCGCCGTAGATGTCGCACGGCAGTGAGCCGGCGGCCTCGGCCGGCCCGCTCAGGCCGGCCAGGGCGCCGAGCACGAGCGCCAGGACGGCCGACAGGGATCGCACGCGTGCGTAGGGGCGCCGCGGCGGTCTGGGCCCGGCGCCGGTCGTGAGTTCGAGTCTCTCTCCGCGCATCGTCTGCTCCTCGAAGGACGGGACGTGCTGCCAACAGGGCGGCGTGGCGGCCGAGTTCGTCTTTCGCTGCGGCCGTTGCGGAACGTATGAAGCGCGGTGGATGACGTCAAGATTTGTTGCTTCAGACTTATTTAAAGTTTTGTATCTGTCCTGAAATGTTGCTTCCGTGGGTGGCTTGACGCCTCACTTCGGGGCACACGGACAGGAGAGGTGTTACTTCGACAGGAGGCACGTCATGATCGCCCTCGGAGTCATCCTGCTCATCATCGGCTTCCTCACCGGGATCTCGATTCTGTGGACCATCGGCATCATCCTGGTGGTGATCGGCGCGGTCCTGTGGATCCTCGGCTCGATGGGGCACGCGGTCGCGGGTCGCAAGCACTACTGGTAGGAGTACCGCCCGGCGGCTCCGCCGTGCGCTACCTGCACAGTGCGTCCCCCAAGGGCGTGCGCCGGTAGCGCACGGTGCGGCCGCTGCGAGCGCGGCTGAGCAGCCCGGCGTCGTAGAGGACGGCGAGGTGCTGGCTGACGGCGCCGGGGGTGACCTCCAGGCGGTGCGCGAGTTCGGTCGTGGAGGCCGGTTCGGCGAGAAGGGACAGCAGCCGCGCCCGGGGCCGGCCGAGGAGCCGGACCAGGGCGCGGTCGGTCACCGGGGGCGGCGTCTCGGAGAGAGTGGCGCGGCCGCGGGCCGGATACACGAGGAGCGGCGGGCGGGAAGCGTCGATCATCGTCTGGGCGCCGCGCGCGAAGAGCGTGGGCACCAGCACCATGCCGCGGCCCGCGATGCGGATGTCGGCCGACGGCCAGGGAGCGGTGTCGCCCTCGCGGTGCAGGCGGAGCTGGTCGCCGGTCCACACCAGCCGCGGGTCGAGCCCGGCGAACAGCGCGGCCGCGCCCTGTTCCGCCAGCACCCGCGCGCGGTGGGCGAGATCGGCCTCCATGATGCTCTGCGTACGCGGCCACCAGGCGTCGGCGAGGCAGGTGCGCCAGTACGCGTCGAGGGCGCCGGTGAGCCGGACGAGGAAGGCCGCGGGGTCGGCCAGGCCCCGGGCGACGAGCGGGGGAAGGGTGTCGGCGGTGCGGTAGGTGGCCCGGAAGTCCGCGGCGACGACCTCCGGCGGGGTGCGGCGCACCTCGTCGAGCTCCTGCGCGAAGACCGGCCGGGCCCGCGCCGGGCGCGGGGTGAGGAAGTCCGGCACCCACAGCCAGGGGGCGACCAGGACGGTGAGCACTTCGTGGTCGAGGTGCTCCAGACGCGGGCGGATACGGCGCAGCCACGGCCGGTGGTGCGGATACCTCGCGGAGTCGTGCAGACAGCGCAGCGAGAACACCGCCTCCTGCAGCGGGGAGTAGGCGAAGGAGGTGGTGGCCAGATCGCCGACGGCGAAGCGGAACTCGATCATTGAGCGTCACGCTAAATCATTGTCGGAGCGGGACGCGGACCGGGTTGGCTGTCGGCCATGACCACCACACCACTTCCGAAGTCGGCCTGCGAGGAGGGCGGTTCGCGGCCGGAACGGGCGACCCGGGCGGGCGGGCTACTGCCGGCCGATCCGGTGCTGCGCCTCGCCACCGTGCTGACGGCCGTCAACTCCCTCGGCAACGGGCTGTACTTCCCCCTTGGCGTCCTGTACTTCACGCGTATCGTCGGCCTGGAGGCGACCTCCGTCGGGCTCGGGATGACGGTCGCGGGCCTGGTGGGCGTGGCCGCGGGGGTGCCCGCCGGACGGGCGGCGGACCGGTGGGGGGCGCGGCGGGTCGGCTCGCTGCTGTGGGGCGGCACGGGGATCGCCACGGCCTCGTACGTCCTCGTCGGCTCCTACGCCGCGTTCCTGGTCGCGGTGATCTGCGCCACGGGACTGCAGATGGCGAGCCGGGGGGTGCAGGGCGCGCTGTACGCGGAGGTGCTGGCGCCGGCGACGCGGGTGGAGGCGCGGGCGTACCTGCGGATGGTGACGAACGTCGGGATGGGCGTGGGCGGCGCGCTGGGCGCGGTCGCCCTGCAGGTGGACACGCGGGGCGCCTACCTGACGGTGATCGTGCTCAACGCGCTGTCCTTCGCGGGCCCCGCGCTGCTGCTGCCTCGGCTGCCGCTGGCGCCGCACGCGCGGGAGCGCGCGGTCCCCGCGGCCGGCGCCGCGGCGGTCGACCGCTGGCGGGCGGTGCGCGACCTGCCCTTCCTGACGGTGACGGTGCTCAACGCGGTGCTGGTGGTGCAGTACACGCTGGCCGAGGTCGGGCTGCCGCTGTGGATCGTGCAGCGCACCACGGCTCCGCGCTGGACGGCCGCTCTGCTGATGATCGTCAACTGTGTGCTGGTGGCCCTGCTTCAGGTGCGGGTCGCCCGGCGCGCCTCCCATGTGACCACGGCGGTGCGGGCGATGGGCTGGTCGGGCCTGCTGCTGGCGGCGGCCTGCGCGGTGTACGCGCTGTCCGCGGGCCTCTCCCCCGTGTGGGCGGTGCTGTCGCTGACGGCCGGGGCGGTGGTGCAGGTGTTCGCCGAGGTGCTGTCGGCCGCCGGCGGCTGGACCCTCGGCTACGAACTCGCCGACGCCCGCGCGCACGGCGTCTACCAGGGGGTGTTCGGCACGGGTGCATCGGCGGGGATGATGGCGGGACCGGCCCTGGTCACGGTCACCGCGATCGCGCACGGCGCCTTCGGATGGGCGGTGCTGGGCGGGGTGTTCGCCCTCGCCGGGCTCTGCGTGGCGCCGGCCGTGCGCTGGGCCCGGCGGGACGGCGCCTGGCGGGGCGAGCCGGCCTGACGCCCCCCGCCCGGCGGGGCGTCAGGCCGGTTGTTCCCCCGGCCGGTACGCTGAGCGCGATCCGCCCCTGGTCGTGTCAACTGGAGCAGCCCGTATGGAACTTGTCTTCGACGGCCGGGTGATCGAGTGGCGTGGGCCGTCCCCGTTCTACTTCGTGGGCGTGCCCGAGGAGGAGTCCACCGAGATCCGGGAGATCGCCTCGGCGGCCACCTACGGCTGGGGCGTCATCCCGGTCGACGCCCGGATCGGCGGCAGCGACTTCTCCACGTCGCTCTTCCCGAAGGACGGCGGCTATCTGCTGCCGCTGAAGAAGGCGGTGCGTGCGCCGCAGGGCCTGTCGGCGGGCGACGAGGTGACCGTGACCATGACCGTGCGCCTCTGACCCGCGGGCCCGGCCCCCGTCGCGGCCCCGGACACCCGGAACAGCAAACGGAATCAATGGTTCCGTGACATCCGTCACAGCACCGCCGCGACATGAGCGGGTCGGTTAGTAGACCCCGCTCCGGCGACATATGAGATTTGTCCGTCTTGGTGCGGAAGTGGATCAGGGCAGACCGGACGGCGTTCCGACCGGACGGCCGCGTCGGCCCTGCGCTCGGCGCGGGACGGTTTCTGACGGAGCGGCAGCGGTGGGCGCACCTCCCTCCGGCCGTACCTGCACGCTCCGACGCCCTTGGCAAGGGCCGACCCCGTCTACTAGGCGCGGTAGTACGACGGCCTCTTTGCATGCCGTGTGAAGGCTTCCTAAGAATGACGATCCGCAAGGCGTTCCCGCAGGTCGGGAGCGGAGTCCGCGGCGCGTCGGCCACACCGGGGCGCGCAACGACCAGCGAGTGAGGTCACGCAATGGGAGAGCATCGCAAGAAGCAGCGTTACCGGCGGGTGGTCGTCGCTGCGGTCGCCGTGAGCGCCGTCGGAGTGCCGTCCATAGCCATGGCCTGCGGCGAGTGGCCGGGCGGCGCAGCGGACCGCCCCGTCGACGCCCGGAACGCCGCCGCGCAGAGCCGGTACGCCGACTACGGACAGCGGTACTGGCACGGAGACGGCGGGATCGCGCCCAGCTGGCTGCCCTCGCAGACTCCGAGCACGAGCGCACCGAGTGCGACCACCCCTGCCGCGACCGCACCGAGCGCTCCCGCCGCAACCCCGCAGAAGCCGAAGCACAAGCACCGGCACCGGCACCTGCGCAAGCACACCGTCACGGTGTCCCCCAGCGCTCCCCGGCCCACCGCCTCCACGCCCCGGAGCACCCCGAAGCCCGCCGCCACGGCTCCCCGCAGCACGCCCAGGCCCACCGCGCCGGCGGCCACCGCGACCGCGCCGAGCACCCCGGCGCCCACCGCCTCCGCCACCGCCACCGCCTCGGGCGTCGTCGCCCGCGTCGTGGAGCTGGTCAACGCCGAGCGCGGCAAGGTCGGTTGCTCCCCCCTGAACCTGAACGCGACCCTCACCAAGGCCGCCCAGGAGCACAGCCAGGACATGGCCGCCCACCAGAACATGTCGCACACCGGCTCCGACGGCTCCTCGCCCGGCGACCGGATCACCGGCGCCGGCTACTCCTGGAGCTCCTACGGCGAGAACGTCGCGTACGGCTACTCCACGCCGGAGGAGGTCATGGCCGGCTGGATGTCCAGCCCCGGTCACCGGGCCAACATCCTCAACTGCGCGTTCAAGGAGATCGGCGTCGGCCTGGCGCAGCCCGGCAGCTACTGGACCCAGGACTTCGGGGCCGCCCGCTAGCGGGCCGCCCGGCCCCGTGACCCGTCCGTCCGACACTGGTGAGCCGGAAGGGGGCTATGGGAGCGGCTTCTGGGTAGCCGACTGATTCAGATCAGCCACGTACCCAGTGACAACCGAGGCAGTTTCATGGCCATCCCGCTTAGGCAGAAGGCGTCGGATGAGCCGGAACGGAACGGGGACGCCTCGCTGCGGTGGAACACCACCTGGGACAGCGGTGCTCTCAGCGCCGCCCAGGCCCGCGCAGCGGCGGAGCGCTTTCTCGACCGTGTCCGTGCCACCGACCGCATCCCCGTCCCCGACCGCGTGGTGCAGGACACGCAATTGGTGGTCAGTGAACTGATCACGAATGTCGTGCGGCACACGTCGGGGCCCTGTGGGCTCGGTCTGGAGGTGTCTCCCGACGGTGACCGCCTGCGGATCTCGGTGTGGGACTCCTCCCGCCGGATGCCCGAGGTCCTCTCCCCCGACGGGGAGCGCATCGGCGGCCACGGGCTCGAGATCGTCAAGGCGATCAGCCACACGCTGTCCGTGACGGCCCACGACGAGGGCAAGCAGGTCGACGTGTCGCTCCTGCTGCCCGGCTCCCGCGGCCCCGCGGCCGCGGGCCGGGACCCGGATCCGCGGCGGAGGGCGCCGCGGGAGCGGAGCCGGACGGATCCGCCCAACGGGCCGCCACCGCCGCCGGGACGGACGGCACCGGCCCACAGCCGGTCAGACCGGCCCGGGACGGTCGTCGCGCACCCGCTCGGCGATGTCGCGCAGCTTGACGTTGTGCTCCTGCGAGATGCGCCGCAGCACGTTGAAGGCCTCGTCCTCGCTCAGCTTGTGGCGCTCCCGCAGGATGCCCATGGCCTCCCCGATGGCGTGCCGGCTCTGCAGCCCGTGCTCGAGCTGGTCGATGGTGCGGGCGCTGGCCAGGGCGACGGCGGCGTGCGAGGCCAGCAGCCAGCCGGCCGTCTCGATCTCCTTGCCGAAGGCCCCGGGACGGGAGCTGTACAGGTTCAGCGCCCCGAAGTCCTCGTGGTCCGTGTACAGCAGCACCCCCGTCATGCTGCAGACGCCCACTTCGCGGGCCTGCGACGCGAACCTCCCCCAGCCGGGCTGGGGCGCGGTCATGTCGGAGATGCGGTAGACACGGTCGCCGCCACCGCGCCGTGCCAGGTCGAAGCACGGCCCCTCCCCCAGCTCGCCCTGGAGCCGGTCGCACTCGCGGACCACGTCGTCGGTGGCGGACAGGGTGACCGCCTTGCCCTTGCGCACCGCGAGGATGCCCGCGGACTCACAGCCCTCGACGAGTTCCACGGCCGCCGCACAGATCGCGTCCAGCGTCGCCTGTACCGAGTCCTGCTCCAGCAGGTCCCTGGCGAGCCGGGCCATCGCCTCCGCGTACTCCCGCCACTCCATCCGCCACCACTTCCGTCTCGCTCACCGGTTCGATCAACAGTAGCGCCGCCGTCGCGGGCGCCGCGCCTCCGGCTCGGGCCCGGGCCCGGGCGCGGCGCTCCCGGGCGACGGCTCAGTCGTCGGAATCCGGCTTGCCGCGCGCGGCGGCGTAGGCCTGGGCCGGGGTCATCGGGACTCCGCCCAGGCTGACCGTCTTGTAGGGGCTGACCTTGGCGCAGGTCTTCGCCTGGTCGGCGGTCTGGGCGTGGGCGTTGGAGACGGCGGCCTTCGCGTCGCCCGGCGCCGACGAGGCCGACGACGAGGCGCCGGGCCAGGTGGCGCCGCTCGGCCAGTCGGCGCCGACCACGAGGGTGAGACCGGTGCCGGAGCCCTGCTTCAGATGCGAGGCGGGCAGGCCCAGGGCCTCGGCGGCGGCCCGGGCCTCCGCCTTCTGGCCGGTGCCGTAGGTGAGCGTGGTGGTGGCCGCGGGGCTGGGGGCGTTGGCCGTGGTCGTGCCGGTGCTGAAGCCCTTGCCGGTGAGCGCGGCGGCGACGGAGGAGGCGCGGCCGGTGATCGCGGTGCCGTTCTCGACGGTGACGGCGATGTCGGAGGCGGGCACGGCCGACGCCTTGTCCTTGTCCTTGGCCTTGGCGGTCGCCGAGGCGGCCCCGGACTTCTTTCCCGAGCCGGTGGTCAGTGACCGGTCGTCGGCGATGGCGGAGAAGAGCGCCGTGGCGCCGGAGCCCACCACGACCCGGTTCTTGTCGCCGGGATCGGCGCCCGTCTGCATCGTGGTGAAGGTCATCCGCTTGGTGGGGACCTTGTTCACGTCGGTGGCGAGACCGATCAGCTTCTTCACGGTGCCGAGGCCGTCGTCCACGGTCAGCGCCTTGGTGGCGGCGTCCGCGAGATCGTAGACCGCGCTCGGGTCGGTGAGCGTGCCCGCGCTCTTGAACTTGCGGATCATCGCGCTGAGGAAGATGTGCTGGGAGATGGTGCGCCCGAGGTCGCTGCCGTCGCCGAAGCCGTGCCGGGAGCGGACGAACTCCAGGGCCGCGACGCCCTTGAGGGTGTGGCTGCCCTCGGACAGCTTCAGATGCGAGTAGGTGTCGTAGACGTCGTCGGTGACGCAGACGGAGACTCCGCCGACCGCGTCGGACATCTTGACCACGCCGGAGAAGTCCAGCTTGACGAAGTGGTCGATGGGGATGCCGGTGAGCTGGTGCACGGTGGCCACCTGGCAGGCGGGGCCGTACTGCAGCGCGCTGTTGATCTGGCCGTAGTAGCCGGCCGTGGACCGGCCGGTGGCACTGTCCTTGCAGGCCGGGACCTTGGTCATGGTGTCGCGGGGGATGCTCATCACGGTGGCGTTGGAGCGGTCGGCGGATATGTGCACCACCATCTGCACGTCCGCGTTGCTGCCGTCCTGGACGCCGGTGTGCGAGCAGCCGCCGCCGAGTTCGCAGTCCGCCTTGCTGGTGCGGCCGTCCGAGCCCATCACCAGGATGTTGATCGGGGTGCGGCCGAAGGCGTCGGCCTTCTCGCTGCCGCCCTTGCCGTCGAGCGAGACGCTGTGGATGTTGCCGTTCAGATGCTCGTAGAACCACCAGCCGGCACCGGCCGTGACCAGTATCGCGAGCGACAGGCCTATTCCGGCGATCCGCAGCGCGCGCCTGCCGCGCCGGACGGGCCGGCCCCGCCGGGCCCGTGCGCCGCGGGGAGGGGCGGCTTCCCGCGCCGCCCGCCGGGCGGCACTCCGGCCGCCGGAGGCCGGCGGCGCGCCGGAGTCGCCGGTGCGCTGTGCGGGCACCCGGGCGGTGCCGTCACGCGTGGCCTGACCGCCCGGGCCGTCCCACGGGTCGCTCATCTTCCACTCCCCTGAACGGTCGGGCCCGGCAGGCTGGACCGTGTCGGGCGCACGGCGGCTCCACCTGGGTTTCTTCGGTTGCGAAATCTAACAAACCCCTGGTGCGAACAGCACGGATCCTGGGGTGATTCACAGGTGAGAGGTCGGCAAGACGGGCCGGCGCGACGGTCCGCCGCCGGGGCGAATCGGGGCTTTTCGGTCGGCGCGAAAGGGGCACGCGTCCGGGGTAGGTGTTCCGACCGGAGGGGCGGTGTCCCGATGTCCGAGTACGAGCGTTCCCGCACGATGCCCGCACAGCCCGAGCATGTCTTCGACCAGGCGGCCAACACCCACCAGCTCGACGCCTGGCTGCCGCGCGAGCTGCACGTGCGTGTCGAGGATCCGCCCGCCGTCACGGTCCACGAGGACGACACCGGCCAGGACACGGCGGCCCTCATGCGCTCCGAGAGCGACCAGCTCCGCATCGAGTGGGGCACTCGCGGACAGGGCTCCTACGCGGGCTGGCTCCAGGTCGCCGGGATCGGCAGCGGCGCGAGCGAGGTGACCGTGCACCTGTCCTTCTTCGACGAGGGCCACGACCCGGGCGAGCGGCAGGTGTGCGAAGCACTCGACGACAGCCTGCGGCGCCTGGAGGAGCAGGTGCGGCTGCGCGTCGACAACGCGGCGGGCTGAGCCCGGCGCCGACGGGTGTCCGGTGACCGGACACCGTACGGAGGCATGTGACACGTCCTGCGGGTATACGTACGCCCGGCGGATCCGGCGCCCGCCCCGAAGCCATGGTGCGGGGGGGGCCACGACAGGGGAGGCAGGGCATGTTGCAGCGGACGGCGGAGGAGGACGGGCACCCGGACACGGGCGCCACGGCGACGGAGGACGCGGAGGCCCGCAAGCAGCGGCTGCGAAGACGGCTCGAGCGTCTGCTCGGCATCGCCGCGACGGAGGGCAACCGGCTCACGCGGCTGCGCAACGGCGACGCGATCTTCCCGGCCATGCTCGAGGCGATCCGCTCGGCGCGGCACACCATCGACATGATGACCTTCGTCTACTGGCGCGGCGAGATCGCCCACGAGTTCGCCGACGCGCTGGCGGAGCGGGCCAGGGCGGGGCTGCGGGTCCGCCTGCTGCTGGACGGGTTCGGGGCGAAGGAGATCGAGCCGAGGCTCCTGAACGCCATGGACGAGGCCGGGGTCCAGGTCGCCTGGTTCCGCAAGCCGGTGCGGCTGTCCCCGCTGAAGCAGAACCACCGCTGTCACCGCAAGGCCCTCGTCGTCGACGAGAGCCTCGCCTTCACCGGCGGTGTCGGCATCGCGGAGGAGTGGTGCGGGGACGCCCGTGGGCCCGGCGAGTGGCGGGACACCCATGTGGAGGTGCGCGGACCGGCGGTGGACGGCATAGCCGCCGCGTTCGCGCAGAACTGGGCCGAGTGCCACGACACGCTCTACGACGACCGCGACCGGTTCGTCGAGCACGAGCAGCCGGGCGACGCCGTCGTGCAGGTGGTGCGGGGCTCGGCCAGCTTCGGCTGGCAGGACATGCAGACGCTCGTGCGGGTCGTGCTGACGTCGGCGCAGGAGCGCTTCCGTCTTTCCACGGCGTACTTCGCGCCCGACGACTACTTCGTCGACCTGCTGGCCGCGACCGCCCGGCGCGGCGTGCGGGTGGAGATCCTGCTGCCCGGTCCGCACACCGACCAGCGGGCCTGCCGCCTGGCCGGGCAGCACCACTACCAGCGGCTGCTGGACGAGGGCGTCGTGATCCGCGAGTACCAGCCGACCATGCTGCACACGAAGATCATCACGGTCGACTCGGTGGCCTCGCTGATCGGCTCCACGAACTTCAACCGGCGCTCCATGGAGCACGACGAGGAGGTCATGCTCGCCGTGCTGGACGAGGAGTTCACCGCCGGTCTGGACCGTGACTTCGACGAGGACGTGAAGCGCAGCGAGCCGGTCGACGCCGCGCGCTGGCGGCGCCGGCCGGTGCTCCAGCGGGCCCGCGAGCTCTCGGTCGCGCCGATCCGCAGGTTCCTGTAGGTGATGCGTCCTGTCCCGCCGGGCGCGGCGGGACAGGCGGCCGTGCCGGCCAGGTGTCGAAACCGAGTCCGGGGGCATCGGCGCAGTATGAATGCACAGTCATGGGCCCTGCGCGGACGGGGCAACGCCCGCCGCGCGGCCGACAGCACGGCGATGGCCGCGGCGGCCCGTTCGGGATTCGCCGCCCGAGGACTGATCTACCTGCTGGTGGGCGTGATAGCCCTGCAGATGGCGTTCGGCGGCGAAGGCGGCGGCAAGCAGGCCGACCGCGGTGGCGCGCTGAGTGAACTCGCGAACAAGCCGTTCGGCTCGGCGATGCTGTGGATCGTCGGCGTCGCCCTCGCCGGCATGGCGCTGTGGCGGCTGTCGGAGGCGGTGTTCGGCGGGGCCGGCGCGGACGGGCACAAGGCGTCCAAGCGGGCCATGGCCGCGGCCCGGGCGGTGTTCTACGCCTTCCTCTCCTTCTCGGTCCTGTCGTACGCCGCCGGCGACAAGGGCAGCGGCAGCGGCTCCTCCGACCGGAACACCGACGACGTCACCGCCACCGTGCTGAAGTGGCCGGGCGGACAGTGGATCGTCGGTCTCGCCGGGGCGGCCGTGGTGGTCGCCGGGCTGTGGATCGCCGCCCGGGCCGTGATGAAGAAGTACCGCAAGCACCTGCGGACCGCGGAGATGTCCCGGAAGGCCAAGCGCTTCACCGACTTCTTCGGAGTCGCCGGCGGCACGGCCCGGGGTCTGGTGTTCTCCGTCGCCGGGGTCTTCGCGCTGGTCGCGGCGGTGCAGCACCAGCCCGGCAAGGCCAAGGGCATGGACGACACGCTGCGCTCGTTCCGCGACATGCCGGCCGGTCCGTGGCTGCTCGCCCTCGTCGCCCTCGGCCTGGCCGCGTTCGGCGTCTTCTCCTGGTGCAACGCCCGCTGGCGCGAGGTCTGAACCGGCCTCCCCCGGCCGGTCGCCCGCTCAGCCGGGCAGCGGCATCGTGGCCGTGACCCGTTTGCCCCGGTCGTCCCGGGTGACGCGCAGGCGCCCGCAGATCCGCAGCACGAGGTGCAGACCGCGGCCGCCCATGCGCTCGGCGTCCACGGGCCGGACCACGGGCGGGCGGTGGGAGGTGTCCGAGACGGTGACGCGCAGTTCGCGCCGGCCGGGTGAGATCTCCAGCAGCATGCCGCAGGGGCCGGGAGCGTGGCGCAGCGCGTTGGTGATCAGTTCGCTGACCACCAGTTGCGCGTCCTGGCTGGGACGCTGCGCGGGAGAGTGCCCGGCCCGGGCGAGGAGGGTGCGGACGGCGCCGCGCGCGTCGGCGATGCGCAGGGCCCCCTCGGCCCAGGTCGCGCTGAAGAGGAGCGCGTCCGCCGGCCCGGCGGCGCTGCCGGCCGGGCCGTCCGGTGGGACCGCCGTCCTGTGCGGCCCCGGGCCGCCCTCGCCCTCGTGCGTCACGGACATTCCGTCCCCCTCGGTGTTCCAGGCATCCTTCCCGTCATTTCAGGTGGTGCACCGCGCCTCAGGAGGTGTCGCTGGGCAGCGCGCTGTCGCGGGAGTCGGTGATCGTGAAGTGCCCGATGGTGCCGCTGATGGTCAGCAGCCGGACCAGGCCCTCCTGGAGCGGGCCGAGGATCACGAACTCGCGGCCCCTCGCGCGGTGGCGGCGCTGGGCGTCGAGGAGGGCGCTGAGCAACTGGCTGTCGCCGAAGGTGACACCGGAGAGGTCCACCACGGTGGTGGGCAGATCGGACTCGTCGGCCTCGGCCCAGGCCGCGCGCAGCAGGTCGCACTCGTCGTAGTCGACCTCCCCGCGCACCCTGATCTCCAGGACGTGCGCGTGCCGCGCGACCTGCACCGTTGTCTCGGATCCCCACCGCATGCCGTCATCCTGCCATCCGCGGTCGGGCGAAGGCGAGGCCGGTGTCACGAGACCACCGCCCCGGTGCGGCCGCCCGCTTCCGGCGGCCCCGGTTCACCCGCGGCGACGGGTGCCGTGAGGGGTCCGAGCACGTTGGTGTGACGCAGCATGCGCTCCAGGACGTCGGGCCGGTTGTCCAGGTGCAGCGCGGCGCCGGCCGCCCGGGTGTGCCGGTGGATCATCAGCAGCGCGGACAGTCCCATGGAGTCGATCCAGGTGAGCGCGGCGAAGTCCAGGCGCACATGACGGGGGGCCGGCTGCTCGGCGAGGCCGTCGACGACGGTGTCCACCAGATCGTCGCAGGTGTCGTAGTCGAGTTCCCCGGACACGCGCACGGTCAGGGTGGACGGCGCGCTGTCCGTGGCGAGGCCGAATTCGGTGGCAGGGTGCTGGGTCATACGTGCAGGTCGGGTCCGGATGCGTGAGCGGGCGAGTGGGCGCGCTCGAGAAGGGCGGTGACGCCCTCGCGGAGCATCTTCAGGGTACGCGGGAAGTCGCGCAGCCGGTCGGACAGCGCGTCCAGGCCGCTGACCAGGGAGAGCGCCGGAACGCTCCGCGCCTCGAGGATCTCGGCGGTCCACAGCAGGAAGCCGGTGAACACCTCGGCGTCGTCGACGTAGAGCGCCGTGGCCAGGAAGCCCACGATGTGCGCGATGTCCTCGGCGGTCCGCTCCCGCTGCTCGTCGCTGTACGCACGCAGTGCGGGGAAACGGTCCTCCAGGTCCTGCAGCGTCTGTTTGACGAGCGTGCCGCGCGACTGGACGACCATCGTGTACTCCTGGTCGGCCAGGTGCGGCAGGTCGTCCACGATCTGCCGGGCGGCGGCCGGGTCCGGGTGCGGCAGGTCGGCCTCCAGTGCCGCCGCCGCGCCGCGGGCGTCGGCCGCCCACCGGTCCGCGCCGAGCGCGTACGCGTAGCGGCCCCGCGGGCCGAACGCGCGGCCGCCGGCCAGTACCGGGACACCGACCGCCTGGCAGGCCGTGATGGCCGCGTGCGCGGTGGGCAGGTGGGTGGGGATGGACCCGGACAGCAGCACCGCACGCGGGTTGGTGTGGTGCAGGTGGGCGACCAGATGGGAGGTGGGGGTCTGCGCTCCCAGATAGTCGACCTGCCAGCCGCGCAGGCGCAGTACCTCCGCGACCAGCCGGGCGGGGAAGGCGTGCCACTCCCCGTCCACGCAACTGACCGTCACCCGTCCGCGGTACTCGCGCGGGTGCGGGCCGGCGTCCTGGCGATGGGCCAGGGCGGCGACCACCCGCTCGTTGATCGCGGTGGCGGCGTGTTCCTGGGCGACGCTGATGCGGTTGGCGGCCCACTCGGTGCCGACCTTGGCCTGGACCCGGGCGATGACGTCCAGCAGCAGGGTCTCCTCGTCGACGCCCTCGGCGAGAGCGCCGTGCACGATGCCGACCGCGCTGTACTCGTCGCCGTCCACGACGGCCCGCCAGAGCCGGTCCTCAGTCCCGCCCACCTGTATCGGAAGGCTCACCTGCGCCTCCCGCCGCGCTCGCCGGCGCCGCCGTGGTCCGCGGCGCCCGCCGGCGCCCCCGCGGGGACGCCCTTCGCCGGGGCGCTGACGGCGACGGTCGCCATGTCGTCGTGGCGGCCCGTGCCGATCCACTGGGCGGCGATCATCTGCACCCGCTCCACCACGGCCTCGGCCGGCATTCCGGCGCACTCGGCCAGGGTCCGGCGCAGCCGCCGCTCGCCGAACATCTCGTCGCCGAGCGGCCCGCCGCGCGCCTCGGTGATGCCGTCCGTGTACAGCAGGCAGGTCTCGCCCGGGCCGAGCACCACCTCCACGCCGACCGAGCTGATCTCCGGCAGCGCGCCGACCAGGGTGCCCCGGGTGGGCGCCTCCTCCACGGTGCCGTCGCGGCGCACGATCAGCGGCGGCAGGTGTCCGGCGCTGGTCAGCCGTACGTGCACCCGGTCGTCGCGGCGGCGCACCGACGCCAGCACCAGGGTGGCGAACCGGGTGTGCTGGGTGGTCAGCAGGGCGCCGTTCAGCAGTTTCAGCACCTCGTCGTGGTTTCCGGCCAGGGGCAGCAGGGCGTGCAGGGTGTTGCGGATCTTGCCGGTGAGCACGGCCGCGTCCAGGCCCTTGCCCGCGACGTCGCCGAGCACGACCAGGGTCTCCTGGGAAGCCTCGGCGCCGGGGTGGAAGTCGTAGAAGTCACCGCCGACGCGCTCTTCGTCCCCGGCGGGGCGGTACTGCCCGGCGTACTCGACCCCGTCCACCGTGTGCAGGGCGGGCGGCAGGAGCTCGCGCATGAGCGTGGCCGTTATGGCGGTCTGCTCGGTGTACAGGCGGGCGGCGGACAGGGCGGCTCCGGCCCGGGCGGCGAACAGCCGGGCGAAGACCTCCTCGCCCTCGGTGAAGACCCGCTCGGTTCCGGAGCGGAGCAGGATGAGGGCCCCGGCGGGGACGCCGTGCCCGGGCAGCGGGGTGACGATCACCGAGCCGACGGGTCCTTCGAAGCCGTCCGGGACCACCCAGTCGGGAAGGCCGTCGGGGTCGATCCACCTCGCCGGGACCGGCGGGAACCCCTGCAGGGCCTCCGCCAGACCGTGCACGGCGCGCGGGTCGATCCGCCGCAGGGCCCGCTGGACGGGACGCCCCCGCTGGGCGTAGGTCAGGATGTGCCGGCGCCCCTGCGGGGGCAGCACGAGCACCGCGGCCTCGGCCAGGTGCTCCGCGGCCATGCCCACGGTCGCCTCGGCGCAGCGCGGCACGTTGAGGGTGGACAGCAGTCTGCTGGACACGGCCGACAGGACGGCCACCCGCTCCTGCGAGCTGTGCAGGGCGCTCTCGGCCACCCGCCGGTCGGTGTCGTCGATGAGCCACCACACGACGCCCCCGTCCTCCGACGGGGTGGCATGCGCCTCGTAACGGCGCTCGTCGATCTCTCCGGTCAGCGGGCCGGTGAAGGCACCCGCCGGTCCTTCGGTGAGGCGCTGGTGGGCCGCGGACAGCCAGGACGGCACCAGGTGCTGTGGCGCGCCGTCGCCGTTCCCGTGCGGCAGGAGCCGGCGGGCGGCGGCGTTCAGGCCGGCGAGACCGCCGTTCCGGTCGATGACGAGCACCGGGTAGGGGGCATCACCCCAGGTCGCGCCGACGTTGACGCCGGCGTCCCGCGGGTCGGCAAAAGAACTCGGGGAAGCGCACACAAGCGGGGGCACGCGAGCCGCGCGCCCCACCACCTTCCTGCGTCAGGGGATGTTGTCCTTTGGCAACCGTCC
Organism: Streptomyces sp. NPDC003720; assembly: GCF_042875075.1. Classification (NCBI taxonomy): domain Bacteria; kingdom Bacillati; phylum Actinomycetota; class Actinomycetes; order Kitasatosporales; family Streptomycetaceae; genus Streptomyces; species Streptomyces sp. NPDC003720. The sequence goes on along the minus strand of NZ_JBIANZ010000001.1, from coordinate 831,320 downwards.
CGCATCCACCGCCCGGAAGCAAGCCGCCCCCAGGCATTCGCGCACCGTCAGGACGACGGCGGCGGCGCCATGGCCCAGCGGATGGTACGGGTGAGCAGATGACCGGCCGGGCGCACCGTGAGGTCCTCCACCAGGGGGACCCGGGGCAGGCGCAGCAGCTCGCGGGCCCAGTCGGGCAGGAGGTTCACGGCGTTCGCCGCCAGAGCGCCGTACAGGGGGCGCACCGCGAGCGGCACGGGCGGTTCGAGGAGCAGGAAGCGGGCCACGGCGCGCGCCTCGGGGGTGGCCCGGAGTTCGGGCCGGTAGCGCTCGAGCCGGTCGGACAGGGCCCGGCGGTCGCGTGGCGGGTCGCTCACCCCGAGGGCCTCGGCGACGAGCGCGGTGTCGGCCGCGTAACCGTCGTACCCGGCCGCGTCGAGGCGGTGGGCGCCGTAGCGTTCGTGGGCGCGCAGGAAGCATTCCGTCTCTGCGGTGTGCACCCAGCCGAGCAGGTGGGGGTCGGCGGCGTGGTAAGGCTCACCCCGCCGGGTGCGCCCGCGCACGTTCTCGTGGATGCCGCGGACCTGGTCGACGGCCGCCTGTGCGTCCGCCGCCGTGCCGTAGGTGGTGACGGCCAGGAAGGCGCTGGTGCGCTGCAGCCGTCCCCAGGGGTCGCCGCGGTAGCCGGAGTGGGCGTCGACGGCCGCCATCGCGAGGGGGTGCAGGGACTGCAGCAGCAGGGCGCTCACCCCGCCGATGAACATCGAGGCGTCGCCGTGGACGGTCCTGATGGGCCGGTCGGGCCCGAACCAGCGGGGACCGGGGGTGTCATGGATGCGGGCGCGGGTCTCCCGTCCGTCGGGGCCCGCGACCCGGCGGAAGAGCATCGCCCCGAGTCGGGTGCGCAGGTCCGGCAGCACGGCTTCTCCCGTCTCCCGTCGACCGCCCGCGTCACTCGCCGGCGGACACCCCGTCTCGTTCCCGGTCCGATCGCGGCCACACATACGGCAGGTCGTCGGGCACGCCGGGGAACGCGTGCCCGTAGGTCTCGGGGTCCTTGCGGACGAGCGCGGAGCGGTGGCTGCGGTGGAAGTCCTCGTCGCCGAGCCAGGGCGGCAGCTCGCCGGCCGCCTCGAGAACCGCCTGGTCGCGCACGGGGACGCCGGGGCGCTCCGCGGCGAGGCCGGCGACCAGCGAGGCGGCGCAGCTGTCCTGGTGGCCCCGGTCCCGCCAGACCCGGCAGATCTCCAGGCCGTAGCGCACCAGGGCCTCCTCGTACCCGGTCCACATGCGCACGGCGGGGTGCCGGCGCCATCCGTATCCGGGGACGGTCAGGCCGCGCAGGACCTGGAGCGCCTCGACCCGCTGTTTGCCGAGGCGCCGGCGGTCCAGGAGCAGGGCGGAGCGGTGGAAGTCGGGGTCGGGCAGGAATGTCTGCATGGGGGCCGTCCTCGCCTTCCGCGGTGGTCCGCGTCACTTCTTGCGCAGGGCGGACGGCTTGTGCACCGCCCGCTTGCCCGACTTCGCGCTGCGGACCTCGTACTGCGGGTCGTCGGGCGAGGCGTCCACCGTGCGTCCGGCGGCCTCGGTGCGCTTGGTGAGCTTCCGCTCGACCTCGCCCTCCGTGCTGCTCCCGTGGCTCTTCCAGGCCACCTTGTCGCCCTTGGAGAGATCGTCGCCGGAACCCTCGCGCTTGCTTCTGGCCATGGTCATCGGTCCTTTCGGGCCCCCCTGCCGTGGTCGTCGGTCGTTGCGCCGGGTCCCCCGTGTCATGGCCGTCAGTCCTCGTGTCCGACGGCACGGGGCACGGCGCGGACCGGCGTCGCCGTCGGTCGGCCCGGTGTACGGGCCGGGCAGCGCACCTGCGAACCGGGCCCGATGCACGAGGCGGGCCGCGCACCTGCGAACCGGGCCCGGTGCACGGGTCCGGGCCGCGCGCCTGCGGATTCGGCGGGCCGCAGCGCGCCTCCGCGGGCAGGGGGCGGTTCCGGGACCACCCCGGGGCAGCCCGGCCCGCGCCGGTCGGACGAGCCGCGGCCACGCAGGTGCTCACCTCGCCGTACGGCGTCGCTCCGGAGGGGGTGAACGACTCGTCCGGCTGGCACGGACCGGCCGCCAGCGGGCGCGAACCGGCATTCAGCGGGCGCAGGAGGGCCACCGGGCGGCCGCGAACCGGCAACCAGCGGGACAGGCCGACCCCCAACGGGCACGGACCGGCAACCAGCGGCCACAAGCCGACCCCCAACGGGCACGGACCGGCAACCAGCGGCCACAAGCCGACCCCCAGCGGACGCGGACCGGCAACCAGCGGGCCGTCGCGGTCGGCTCCCCGACCGCTCGGCCCCGTTCACACCGTCTCCTCCCCCGCGCGGCCCATGAAGCCGACCAGGGCCACGACCAGCAGGTCGAACGCCACGAGGACCGTCAGGGAGACGCTGAACGCGTGGGGGGCCGTGGCCGGGCCGGAGTGGTCGGAGACCAGGCGGAAGAAGATGCCGCCGGTCAGGGCCGTGCCCACGGTCGCGCCGATCTCCTGGGCCGTGGTGAGGATGCCGGACGCGGCGGCCGCGTGGTCGGGGCCCACGGGAGCGAGGACCATGGCCGACAGCGGAGCCATCGTCAGGCCCATGCCGACGCCGGCCACCAGCAGCGGCGGGGCGAGCAGGGCGACCTCGCCGCCCGCGCCGATCTCCCCCACCAGGGCGGCGAGTCCGCCGTAGCCGAGGGCGACCAGGAAGGCGCCGACGGCCGGCGCCCACCGGCCCAGCCGGCTCACGGCCCTGCCACCGAGGGCGGTGGCGCCGAAGAAACCGGCGCCCATCGGGAGGTACATCAGGCCCGAGCCGAGCGGCGACATGCCGCGCCCCTGCTGGAGGTAGAGGGACAGCACCAGGAAGCAGGCGCCCATGGTGGCGAAGTAGAACATCATGGCCACCAGGCCGACGGAGAACGTCCGCGAGTGGAAGAGCGTCGTGTTCACCAGGGGTGAGCCGCCGCGGACCGTCCCCCGGTGCTGTTGCAGCGCGAACGCCCCGAGTACCGGCACCGCCGCGGTCAGGCAGAGCACCGACCACAGCGGCCAGCCCAGTTCGCGGCCCTCGGTCAGCGGCAGGACTACGGCGACCAGGCCCAGCATGACCAGGAGCATGCCGACGACGTCCAGACCGGCCCTTCCGCCGCCGCGCGACTCGGGGACCAGCCGGGGCACCAGCACCACCGCCACCAGCCCGATGGGCACGTTGACCAGGAAGATCGCCCGCCAGCCGAGACCGCCCGGGTCGAGCGCGATCAGCGAGCCGCCGATGAGCTGCCCGAACACGGCGGCCATGCCGATCGCGAGGCCGTAGACGTTGAACGCGACCGCCCTGGCCCGCCCTTCGTACATCGCGCCGAGCAGGGCGAGCACCTGCGGGGTGACGAGGGCTGCGGCGACCCCCTGGAACACCCGGGCGGCCACGAGCTGTTCGGGGTTCTGCGCCAGTCCGGCGCAGGCGGACGCGGCGGTGAACAGCGCGAGTCCGAGCACGAACAGCCGCCGCCTGCCGTAGAGATCGCCCATCCGGCCGGACGTGATCATCAAGGTGGCCAGCGGCAGGCCGTATCCGGCGAGGACGAACTGCACGGCGACGGAACTCGCGTGCAGCTCGCTCTGGATGTCGGGCACGGCGACGTTCACGATGAAGAAGTCCAGCACCGTGATGAAGGTGCCGAGCGCCACCAGCACGAGCGGACTCCAGCGCGGCGACTCCGCGAAGGACGCGGCGGGCCCCTCTCTCAGCTCCGTCCCGGACAACTCCTCAGTAGCCATGAATGCCCCCTCGGGGATTTCTCCCACTACGTTTCGAATGGCGTGCGTCCGCCCGTGCCCGGTTGCTCGCGACCAAGGCACCCGGGAACCGAAAGCATCTTCCCATACGACTTAAGGAAAGAATTCAGCCATGTCAGCGCCGCGTCAGCGGCCCTGCTCAAGCTGGGCGGGATCCGCATTCACAACCTCAGGGAAAGCGCTATCCGAGCCGACCGTGCAACGAGAAAGGGAATCATGATCCACGCTCCGGCGACCCCCATGGAGTGGCCGCTCCCGCGCACGTGTCCGATGTCCCAGCCTCCCGCTCTGGCCGAGTACCGCGACGGCCCGCCGCGTGAGGTCCGACTCCCCGACGGCCGGCACGCCTGGCTGATCACCCGGCACGCCGACGTCCGCCAGGCCCTCGCCGACCCCCGGTTGAGCGTCGACGACCAGCACCCGAACTGGCCGAATCGACTCTTGTTCCCGGTGCCCGCGAGAGCGGTTTCCTTCTGGCGCATGGATCCGCCCGAACACGACGTCTACCGGCGGATGGTGGCGCCGGAGTTCACCGCCCGCCGCACCCGGATACTCCGCCCCCTCATCGAGTCGGTGGCGGACGAGTTACTGGACGAGATGACCGGGCGTACCGGCCCCGTGGACCTCCACTCGGCTTTCTCCCTGCCGCTCCCGTGCATCGTGATCGCCCGGATGTTCGGAGTTCCGGACGAGGACATGAACGAATTCAAGGCGAATACGAGCGCCATACTCAACCAGGCGGAACCGGAAAAGGCGATCGAGGCGTTCATCGCCACCACCGAGTACCTCGCACGACTGGCCGAGGTGCGGGCCGGCGAGCCGAGGGACGACCTGCTCAGCCGGCTGACCGTCGACTACGTCCGCACCGGCCGGCTCTCCGGCGAGGACCTGGTGGCGCTGGTCCGGCTGATGCTCATCGCCGGGCACGAGACGACGGCCAACCAGATCGCCCTCGGCATCTTCACCTTGCTGGACCGGCCCGACGTGCTCGCCGAACTGCGCGCCGATCCGGGCCTGTTGCCGAACGTCGTCGACGAACTGCTGCGCTACTGGTCGATCGCCCAGGATAACGTTGTCCGCGTCGCCGCCGGGGAGCTGACCATCGGGGGCACCCGCATCGCGGACGGGGACGCCGTGATCATCTCCGTCCCGGGCGCCAACCACGACGAGACCGTCTTCGCCGCCGCGGCGGACTTCGACATCCACCGGGACAACAGCCATCACCTCGCCTTCGGGCACGGCACACACTTCTGCCCGGGCGGCCCGCTGGCCCGGATGGAACTGGAGGTGGCCATCAGCGCCGTCTTCCGGCGTCTGCCCGGACTGCGGCTCGCCGTGCCAAGCGAGGAGGTCCCCGTCAGCACCGACACCCTCGTCTACGGCCTGAAGAGCCTCCCGGTCGTCTGGTAGCCCCCGGCCGACGAGGAGCAGGAGTTCGGGGCCGGCGGCAACTGGGAGCGCTCCCACACGCCGTCGGCCCGCAGGACCCGCCACACACCCGCAAGACCGCCAACCGTGCGAACGCAGCACCCACGAAACGAGGTACGAGATGGAACAGCCGAGGCCCGAGCGCACCACGGTCGTGTCCCGCCGGACGGAGGTGGCGGCATGAAGGTCAGCGTGTCCACCGCCGGCAGCCGCGGCGACTTCGAACCGTACGTGGCCCTCGCCCAGGGGCTGATCGACGCCGGTCACGAGGTGACGTTCGCCGCGCCCCGCGACGCCCGCCGCCTGGTCGCCGGGACGGACGCCGAGTTCGTCGAGATGGATCTGGAAGTCCGCGAGGTGCTGCGCTCGGAGGAGGGCAGCCGCTGGCTGGCCGCCGGGAACGTGGAGGCGTACCTGGCGGGCATCGCGAAGATGCTGTCGGAGGCCCGGCACACCATCGGCGCCTCGGTGCTGGCGGCGGCCGAGGGCGCGGACGTCCTGGTCACGGGCGTCAACACCGAGGACTACGCGCTCGCGGTCTCCCAGTCGCGCGGCACACCCGTCGTCCTCGGGCACCTGACGCCGTGGCTGCTGACCGACGAGTTCCCGCAGCCCCTGACCCCGCAGGCGGTGCCGGAGGGAGTACCGGCCGAGCAGTACCACCTCCAGACCCACCAGGTGGCCGAGGACGTGTACTGGCAGGGCAAGAAGGACGACATCAACGAGTTCCGCGCGTCGCTCGGCCTGCCGCCGGCCCCGAGCGCGGCGCTGACCTGGACCCTGGACCTGGGCCTGCCGACGCTCCAGGCTTTCAGCGAGCAGGTGGTCCCGCGCCCGCACGACTGGGCGCCGCAGAACACGGTCACCGGCTTCTGGCGGCTTCCGCACGCGGTGCGCGAACGGGTGGGCGAGGCGGTGGTCCCCGGCGGGCTCGCCGACTGGCTCGCCGCCGGCCCGGCCCCCGTGTTCCTCGGCTTCGGCAGCATGCCGGTGCTGGACCCGCCGAAGCTCGTCGACCTGATCGTGCGGGCCGCCGGGCGCACCGGACTGCGGCTGCTGGTCGGCGTGGGCTGGTCGGACCTGTCCGGGCTGACGGACGACCTGCCGGAGAACGTGCGGCTGGTGGGGGCCGTCGACCACGACTGGCTGTTCCCGCGCTGCCGGGCCGTGGTGCACCACGGCGGCGCCGGCACCACGGCCGCCGGCCTGACCGCCGGACTGCCCACCTGGATCTACACCGTCTTCAGCGACCAGCCGTTCTGGGGCGACCGCGTGGCCCGCCTCGGCGTCGGCGGGTACGCGAACTTCCAGGAGTTCGGTCTCGACCACCTGGTGGGCGTGCTGGGCCGGCTGGTCGGCGACGACCTGCGCGAGCGCGCCGCCGCCATCGGCGAACGGCTCCGTGCCGAGGACGGCGTGGGCACGGCGGTCGATCTGATCGGCAAGCTCGCCGACCGGGGCTGACGCGCCGGCGAGTGCCGCGGCTCCGGTCGCGGCACTCGCCCGCATCCGCGCGCGCCTTCGGACACCGACGCGGCCGCGGTCCCGGCCGCTCCCGGTTCCTCCAAGCCGTCACCCGTCCTCTCGTCCCCCCGCCCCGGCCCCGGCCGCGGCGCGATCGGCGTCGCCGCCGGCGCCGAGCAGCCCGGTGTGCAGCAGCGGTTCCCGTTCCTCCAGCCGGGGCAGTTCGCGGCGGGACAGCCGCAGGACCACCGGCGGCAGGGCGGCGCGCACGGGCTGGACGAGCCGCAGCCAGGCCGGTGCGTAGATCGCCGTCCGGCGGCGCTCCAGCCCGCGGACGACCCGTGCGGCGACGTCGTCGGCGCGGTACGTGCGGCGGGCCGGCGGCGGCATGTGACCGCGCAGTTCCCGCAGCACGGCATGCCGGTCGGCGTCGCGGATCATCTCCGTGTCCATCCAGTTGAGGTAGGCGATGCCCACGCCCACCCCGCGGTGGGCGACCTCGGCCCGCAGCGAGTGCGTGAAGGCCTCCACTCCGGCCTTGGAGGCGCAGTAGGCGCTCATCATGGGCGCGGCGCCCATCGAGGCCAGGGAGGCGATCTGCAGGTAGTAGCCGGCCGTGTCCACCAGGTCCGGCAGGAAGGCCCGGGCCGTCTGGGCGCTGCCGACGAGGTTCACCTCGATGACACGGCGCCACTCGGCGGGGTCCGAGGTCGCGAAGGGGCCGCCCTCGGCGACACCGGCGTTCGCGATCACGGCGGACGGGCGCCCGATACGGCGGCGCACCTCCTCGGCGGCCGCCCGCAGCCCCGGGGCGTCGGTGATGTCGACCTCGTGGACCAGGGAGGGCCCCGGCAGCCGGGCGGCGACCTCCGCCAGCAGGGCGGGCTCGTGGCCCAGCAGCGCCGGCGTCCCGCCGCGGCGGGCGACCTCGTGCGCGAGCGCGGCGCCCAGGCCGCGTGCCGCGCCGGTCACCACGACGACCCGGCCCCGCAGGGGGCTGCCGCCGGGCGTCATGTCTCCTCCGTTCCCGGCCGGGCGGTGTGGTTCGGGTGCCCGGCGGTACGGCGGGCCTCCTTCATCTCCGCCTCGTACAAGTGGTCCCGTCCCTGGGCGAGTTCGTCGACCGCGCTGCGTTCGAGCTCCCGGAACGGCTGGTAGTAGGTCCGGTCGTAGGCCTCGATGATCTGGAAGGTCCAGTGTCCGGGGATGACGTTGCGGCCCAGGATCTCCGTCTCGACCTTGTCGGCCCACTCCGGGTGCCCGGCCTCCCGCAGCAGGGCGACCGCACGGTCCAGTTCGAGGTCGGCGCCACCGGTGAGCTGGTGGAAGTCGTAGAGGCTGCCGCGGGCCCGTTCCGTCGTCTCCAGGGCCTTCGAAAGGGATCCGAGGGCCTCGACCGTCTTGTCGTCGACGCCCTCCGGGCGCCGGTGCCGGCGGTCGGGGCCGTCCTGCTGTTCGCTCATGCCGCTCCCTGCTGTTCGCTGTTTCCGGCCGTCAGCGCCGGCGGCCGGTCCGGTCGCGCCGGGCGAGCAGCCGCTGGGCGCCGGCCAGGCCCCTGACGCGGTGGCCGCGGAGCACGGCCCGGGCCGCGTTCGCCCCGCACGCACCGTGCACACCACCGCCGGGGTGGGCGCCGGCGGAGGCCAGGTAGAGACCCGGCACGGGGGTCTCCGGCCGTCCGGTGCCGGGCAGCGGACGGAAGACGAGCTGCTGATGCATGGCGGTCGTGCCGCCGTTGATGGCGCCGCCGCAGAGGTTGGCGTCGAGTGACGCCAGTGCGGGCGGCGCCAGGACGCGCCGGGCGCGGATGCGGGACCGGAAGCCGGGCGCGAAGCGTTCGACCTGGCGCTCGACCCGGTCCGCCATGCGCTCCTGGTCGTCGGGGCCCCACTTCCCGGTGATGCCCTCGTCGCCGGCGTCTCCGCGGATGTCGTGCGGGATGTGCGTGTAGGCCCATGCCGCCTCGGTGCCCTCGGGGGACCGGGTGGCGTCGGCCGTGGTCATCTGGCCGAACAGGGAGAAGGGGCGGTCGGGAACCTGGCGCATGGCGATCTGCGCGGCGAAGCGGGTCAGTTCGTCCATGCCGTCGGCCAGGTGGACGGTCCCGGCGCCGGCGGCCCGCTCGTCCTGCCAGGGCACCGGGCCGTCGAGCGCCCAGTCGACCTTGAAGGTGGCGAAGTCCCACTGGAAGCGCCGCAGGTCGTCCAGCACCTGGGCGGGCAGGTGCTCGGGGCCGACCAGTTCCTCGTACAGGGCGGGCACGGCGACGTCGGCGAGCACGGCGCGCCGGGCGGCCACCGCCTGTCCGTCGGCCGTGCGGACGCCCACGGCCCGCCCGCCGCGCACCACGACCCGTTCGACGCGCCGCCCGCAGTGCAGCTCTCCCCCGCGGCTGCGGATCCGGCGTACGAGCGCGGCGGTGAGCTCTCCGGAGCCGCCCACCGGCACGGGGAAGCCGTAGGTCTGTCCCAGCATGGACATCAGCCAGCCGAAGCCTCCGCTGCCCGCGGACTCGGGGGCGAGGTCGGCGTGCAGCGCGTTGCCGGCCAGCAGCAGCCGGCCGCCCTCGCCGCGGAACTCCTCCTCGCCCATGCGGCGCACGGGCAGGATCAGGGAGCGCGCCACCCGCAGGCCGCCCGAGGCGCGCAGGTCGAGGGCCAGCTTCGCCATGGCTTTGACCGGCGGGAAGGGGGTGAACAGGGCGCCCAGGACATCGGGGCTCAGCTTCCCCCACAGCTCGACCAGCCGGTGCCAGGCGGCGCCGTCGCCCGCCGCGAAGGACTCGAGGGATGCCGCCGTGTCCTCGGTCCGCCGGTGCAGCACGGCGCACCTGCCGTCGGTGAGCGGATGGGCCAGCACGCTCGGCGCGTGGCTCCAGCGCAGTCCGTGCTCCTCCAGGCGCAGCGCGGAGAGCACGGGCGACGCGGCCGCCAGGGGGTAGAAGGAGCTGAACATGTCGCTGACGAACTCGGGGTCCACGCCCCAGTCGTGCCGTACGGCGCCGCCCGGCTCCGGCTGCTCCTCCAGCACGGTGACGCTCCAGCCGGCGTCCAGCAGCAGGTTGGCGGCCACCAGGCCGTTGGGGCCGGCCCCGATCACCACGGCATCAGGCATGGCCGGCTCCGCTCCCGCCCGTCGCGTACCGCCCGCCGGTCCGCGGGTGCCGTGCCCGCTCCTCGGCGGTGTCCTCGCCTTCGCAGGTCTTCGCCAGACGCGCGAGCATGGCCCGGTGGCGGAGCTGGATCAACGCCTCGAAGCCGAGGTTGTGCAGGGCCCCGCCGGCGCCCTGGAGCGGGTGCTCGTCGACGATGACCAGGCAGTTCTCGCCCCATTTGCGCAGCTCGATGCTGATGCGGGCGGTGCCGAGCGGGCCCGCGTTGGCCTCGAGTTCCAGGACGGATCCCTCCACGCACCGGCGTACGACCGTCTCGTTGCCGACCTCGAAGGGGCCCAGCCGGATCTGGTAGCTGATCGACGCCGACTCCTTCGGCCAGTCGCCGTCCTTGGGCTGGGACGCGGCGGTCCCCACCACCCACTGCGCGTACCGGTTGCCGTCGGCGAGGACCTCCCACACCCTCGCCGGGCTGGCCTTGATCAGACGATGCCGAACCGCCACGTGCGCCTCCTGGTGCATATGTCCGTCGTACTGTCCTGGCCGAGTGCCCTGGCCTGCCCCGCCGACACGTGTCCGCGTCCCGGGTGCGGGGGCGGCGTAATCGGCCGATGCTGGAGCCATGCCCGGCAAGCGTCCAGTGATGGTGCAGCTGCCGTCCCCGACCGGCGGGCGCCGGGTGAGGGTCGACGGTGAGATTCTCGGCCTCGCGCACAGCGTGCGCGACCTGGTCGAGTTCCTGCGCCGGGCGGGTCTGGAGATCGAGCCGGAGGAAGTGGCGGACTCGCCGCTGATCGACTGGCGCGGCATGGGGCCGGACCGGTGGGAGGCCGAGACCCGGACCTGAGCCCAGGGGCCGCGCGTCCCCGAGAGGGGTATCGGCGCATTCCGACCGATGCCCGGTGTGCCCCTGTGGGTACTGGTCGCGTCGATGCCCGCCGAGCGGGTATCCGCGTCGCACGACCACAGCAGGAGGGGCGCACATTGAGCGAATCATCATTGCGGGCGGTGGGCTGGGCACGCTCACTGCCGCTGGACTCGAGCGTCAAGACCGCTCGCGACTGGGCGCGCGAGCACCTTCGGTCACTGGGCTGGGCCGAGTCGGCGCCGGACACCGTGGACGACGTGCTGCTGACCATCTCAGAGCTGGTCACGAACGCCCACGTGCACGCGCACAGCGCGGCCGACCTGGTGCTGACCTGGGACAGCAGCTGTCTGCACGTGTCCGTCCACGACCGTTCCCGGCAGCTGCCGGTCCCCCGCCCGGCGGACACCGAGCGGCCGAGCGGGCGGGGCATGCTGCTCGTCGACGCGCTGGCCGACACCTGGCAGGCCCGCCCCTGCCCGGACGGCAAGGTCGTGCACGCCTGTTTCCGGCCGCCGGACACCGGATGACACCGCGGCCGCTCCCCGGCCGCCGGCGGCCGGGGAGGCCCGTCAGCCGCCGGCGGCGGCCGGCCGGTACAGCACGGGCAGGTCGGCGGGACGCACCCGGAGCGTCACCGGCAGGGTGGCCTCCACCTCGCCGTCGGCCCCGTAGGGAACGGGCCGGGAGGCCTCGATGCGCAGTTCGCGGCCGCGCAGGATGCGTACCTCGGGGCGCCGCACGTGGATACCGGTCTTCAGTTCGTTCATCAGGGTGAAGAACAGCAGGCGCGGCGCCTCGCGGATCAGCACGACGTCGAGCAGTCCGTCGTCGACCCGCGCGCCGGGGGCGATGAGACGGCCGAAGCCGTAGTACGGCGAGTTGGCGGCCACGACGGTGTAGCCGCGGTGGTGGTGTTCCTCGCCGTCGACGGTGACGCGGTAGTCGGCCGGCCGCCAGGTGGTGACGGCCCGCAGGCCGCCGGCGTAGTACGAGGCGGCGCCGCGCAGCAGCCGGGTGCGGTTGGCGTGCCGGTTGGCGAGCGCGTCGACGCCGGCGTAGACGCTGCCGAGGACCACGGTGCGCTCGTGGACGGCCGATTCGACCTCGATGGTGTCGACGGCTGCGGGCTCGGCGTGCAGCAGGATGTCCGCGAGTTCGGCGGGGTCCCGGGGCAGGCCGAGGGCGCGCGCGAAGTCGTTGCCCCGCCCGGCGGGCACGAGGCCGAGGACGGTGCCGGTGCCGCTGAGCGCGCCGCCGATGCCGCCGGCCATGCCGTCGCCGCCGACCGCCAGGACCACCCGGCCGCGTGCTCCGGCCTGCCGGGCGACGTCCTGGGCGTGGGCGAGGCTGTGGCTGTACTCCGTCTCCAGTCCGGCTCCGGCCTCGCGGAGCAGGCGGGCCACCTGGAGCAGTGCGGCCGCCCCTGTCGAGTCACCCGCGGTCGGGTTGACGACGGCGGTGAACTGTCGCATCGGTGTGCCTCCGGGTGGTGACGGGGGGAGCGGAAGGGGCGGCGGGGTGGGCGGCACGGTTCAGTCGGTGGGCAGCAGGACACCGGGGTTGAGGATCCCCTCCGGGTCCAGCCGGTGCTTGACGGCGCGCAGGGCGTCGACGCCGAGGGCGCCCGTCTCCCTGACGTACCAGTCCCGGTGGTCGGTGCCCACCCCGTGGTGGTGGCTGATGGTGCCGCCGGCGGCCAGGACGGCGTCGTTGGCGGCGTGCTTGGCGGGTGCCCAGTGCGCGACCGGGTCCTTGCCCTGGGCGCTGACGACGGTGAAGTACAGCGAGGCGCCGTTCTCGTACACGTGGGAGATGTGGCACATCACCAGCGGCGGGGTGCCGGCCTGGGTGAGGGTGTCGGTGAGGGCCGTGCGCACGCCGGTGTAGAGGTCGGGGATGCGGGACCAGAAGGCGGCGGTCTCCAGGGTCTCGGCGAAGGCGCCCGCGTCGAGCAGGGCGTCGCGCAGGTAGGGCGCGGAGTAGCGGCCGTGGGCCCAGCGTTCGCCCGGTTCGGCACCGATCGGCGTGCCGCCGCAGGCCCGCAGGACGGCCGCCGCCCGCTCGCGGCGCCGGCCGGTGTCCTCGGCGGTGCCCTCGTAGCCGGTGATGGCCATGCATCCGGCGTCGCCCTGCTCGAGCCGGGAGCCGATGGCGTCCGGCTGGGCGAGGCCGATGAGCGTCTCGGTCTCGTCGGACAGGCGCAGCACGGTGGGCCGCGGTCCGTCCTGGGCGAGCCGGCGCAGGGCCGCGGAGCCCTCCTCGAAGGAGTCGAACCGCCAGCCCTCGTAGACGCGGGTCTGCGGCAGCGGGCGGATGCGTACGAGGACGGAGGTGATGACGCCGAAGGCGCCCTCCGAGCCGAGGACGAGCTGGCGCAGGTCGGGTCCGGCGGCGGAGCGCGGGGCGCGGCCGGTCTCGATGGTGCCCTCGGGGGTGGCGAGGGTCAGGCCGAGCACCATGTCGTCGAAGCGGCCGTAACCGGCGGAGGCCTGTCCGCTGGAGCGGGCGGCGGCGAAGCCCCCGATGGTGGCCCACTCGTAGGACTGCGGGAAGTGGCCGAGGGTGAATCCCTGTTCGGCGAGCAGTGCCTCGGCCTCGGGGGCGCGCAGGCCGGGCTGGAGCACGGCGGTGCGGGAGACCGGGTCGAGGTCGAGCAGGCCGTCCATGCGGCGCAGGTCCAGGGCGACGAAGGCGCTGCGTTCGGGGGCGAGCCCGCCCACGACCGAGGTGCCGCCGCCGAACGGGACGGCGGCCAGACGGTGTTCGGCGCAGGCCCGCAGCACGGCGAGGACCTCGTCGTGGGAGGCGGGCAGGACCACGGCCTGCGGTACGTCGGCGACGTCGCCGGCGCGCAGCCGGAGCAGGTCGGGCGTGGACTTGCCACGGGTGTGCCGGATACGGCTCTCGGGGTCCGTGCGGACGTGCTCCTCGCCGCCGGCGGCCCGGGCGAGGGCCTTGAGCGCGGCCGGGGCGGCCGTGGTTGCGGGCAGCCGGATGTCCTCGAGCGCGAGCGCCGGAGCGGTGCGCGGTGTGACGCCGAGCAGGTCGCGCAGCAGTTCGGTCACCGTGCCGGGCAGCGGTGCGGCCTTCGCCGGGTCGCCCCAGCCGTTCCACAGCATGTCCATCGAAGGGTCGTCCTCACAGATCGGTGTGCTCGGTTCGCGCGGCGGCGGCTCCGGCCGGCCCCCGGGGCGTTACACTGTGACACATGACGCCTATTCGTCACAACGGTTCGGACAGCGATCCCGTGCTCGACGCGGTGCGCGACTGCGTGCTGGCCGTCGGGGTGCGCCGCACGACCCTGGCCGACGTGGCCCGCCGCGCCGGCGTCTCACGGATGACGCTGTACCGGCGCTGGCCCGATCTGCGCACCCTGGTCGGCGATCTGATGACCCGGGAGTGGATCGGGGTGGCCACCCGCGCGATACCGGAGCCCGCGCCGGACACCGTCACCCGCGTCCGGATCGTGGACGGGCTGGTGGCGGGGGTGGAGGCGTTCCGCGCCCACCCGCTCTTCCGGAAGATCGTCGACGTCGATCCCGAACTGCTGCTCCCCTACGTCCTCGACCGGCGCGGCACCAGCCAGGAGGCGCTGCTGGCGCTGCTGGCCGAGGCGCTGCGCGAGGGCCACGCCGACGGCTCGGTGCGCACCGCCCACACCGAGCGGCAGGCGCGCGCCCTGCTGCTGGTGGTGCAGTCCTTCGCCCTGTCCCTGCGCACGATGACCGACGAGGACGACCCCGACCTCGACTCCGCCGCCCTGCTCGGTGAGCTGCGCGCCCTTCTGGAGAGGACCCTGACGCCATGAGCCACCCCGAGGCCGTACCCGGCTCCTCCCTCAGCACGGGCCGGCGCGCCCGCGAACTCGCCGAGGCGGCGGACGGCCGGGTCTGCGACGTCCTGGTCGTCGGACTCGGCGCCACCGGTGCCGGAGCGGCCCTTGACGCGGCCGCCCGCGGGCTGGACGTCGTCGCGGTCGACGCCCACGACCTGGCGTTCGGCACCTCGCGCTGGAGCTCGAAGCTGATCCACGGCGGGTTGCGCTATCTCGCCTCCGCGCAGTTCGACGTCGCGCACGAGAGCGCCGTCGAGCGCGGGGTGCTGATGACGCGCACCGCGCCGCACCTCGTGTCCGCCCAGCCGTTCGTGCTGCCGCTGACCCCGCTGGTGTCGCGGGCCCAGGCCTCGCTGGCGTGGGCCGGGTTCCGGGCCGGTGACATGCTGCGGCTGGCCGCGCGGACGCCCCGGCAGGTGCTGCCCGCGCCGCGCCGCCTCTCGGCGACGGAGGCCCGGCATCTGGCGCCCGCCGTGCGCGCCGACGGGCTGCGCGGCGGGCTGCTGTCCTGGGACGGCCGGGTGACCGACGACGCCCGGCTGGTGACCGCCCTGGCCCGCACCGCGGCCGCGCAGGGCGCCCGGGTGCTGACCCGGGTGCGGGTGCTGGAGCTGACCGGGACCGGCGCCCGCGTGCGGGACGAGGTGACCGGCGAGGAGGGCGAGATCCGCGCCCGCGCGGTGGTCAACGCCACCGGTGTGTGGGCGGGCGAGCTGGTCGAGGGCATCCGGATCCGCCCGTCCCGCGGCACTCACCTGGTCCTGCGCTCGGAGCGGCTCGGCACGCTGCCGGCCGGGCTGCACATACCGATCCCCGGCGAGACCAACCGCTTCGTGCTGGTACTGCCGCAGGGCGACGGCCGGGTCTACGTCGGCCTCACCGACGAGCCGGTCGACGGCCCCCTGCCGGACGTGCCGGAGGTCCCCGAGACCGATATCGGCTTCCTGCTGGACGTGCTCGGGTCCGTCCTGGACGTCCCGGTGCGCCGGGACGAGGTCGTCGGGGCCTTCGCCGGGCTGCGCCCGCTGCTGGACACGGGCGGGGCCGGGGGCACGGGTGACGCACCGGCCCGGACCTCCGACATCTCCCGCCGGCACGCGGTCCTGACCTCCCCGGACGGGGTGACCACCGTCGTCGGCGGCAAGCTGACCACCTACCGGCGGATGGCGCAGGACGCGGTGGACGCCGCTCTGGAAGCCCGCGGGCTGCCCGCCAGGCCGTCCCCCACCATGGATCTCCCGCTGGTCGGCGCCGCCCCGCCCGGACTGCTGCGGGCCCTGCCGGCGCCGCGCCGGCTGGTCCGCCGGCACGGCATCGAGGCGCCGGCCGTCCAGGCCCTGGCGACCAGCGATCCGGCACTGGCCGAACCGGTCCTGCCGGGCCACCCCGTCACCCGGGCCGAGCTGGTCTGGGCCGCCCTGCACGAGGGCGCCCTGGAGCCGTCGGACCTCCTGGACCGCCGCACCAGGATCGGCCTGGTCCCCGAGGACCGCGCAGAGGCGCTCACCCCCGCCCGGGACGCCCTGCAACGGGCGACCGCGACACACCGCTGACCCCGGCACCGGCCGGGACGGCCCCGGGTGCCGCCGAGGCCGACACGGGCCCGGGACGGGCGGGCGGCGGACCGCCCCCGGGAGCGGCCTGGGCCCCTCGGGCGGCGCATCCGTGACGGGAGTCCCGGCACCGTCGCCGGCACCTCGCGACGGGCTCGGTTCGGTCAGGTGAGTGACCCCGTGTTCACCAGGTCGCCGGTGCACGGTCGGGGCACCGTGCCGCTCGCCGGGGGCTCCTCGTGGTGTTCCACCCAGTCCGTCAGGGCGGTGAAGGCGGCCCGGTAGCAGGGCAGGATCGGGCGGAGCCGGTCCGGGTAGGTGTCGTAGAGGCTGTCGACGTGGGTGCCGCCCTCGATCCGGTAGTAGCGGTGCAGCCGGGAGCGGCCCTGCTCGGCGATCATCCGGGCGTACAGGTCGGACTGGACCCGGATGGGGATCAGCGCGTCCAGGGTGCCGTGCACGGTGATCATGGGCTTGCCGATCCGGCCGGTGAGCGCGACCCGGGCGACCGCGTCATGGACGGCGCGGGGCCGGGACGCGTAGTCGTACGCGGCGTCGGACGGGCAGGGGGCGAAGATCTCCTCGACCGTCGAACCGGCGGAGGCGCCGGGGCAGTCGGGGTCGTAGCCGGGGTCGAACTCGGCGCGGTAGGTCTTCTGGGTCAGTCCCCAGTAGGCCTTCTCGTGGTACGGCCACAGGAACTCCGAGCCGCGGGCGAACCCGGCCGCGTACATGTCCTCGTCGCCGGCCCGGCCGAGCTGGCGGGCGACGGCGGTGGGCAGGAACGTGAAGAGGTTCGGGCCCTCCGGGCGCCACAGCGGCCCCTCCCAGTCCACCCCGCCGTCGTACAGCTCGGGGTGGTTCTCCAGCTGCCACCGGGTGAGGTAGCCGCTGTTGGAGATCCCGGTCATGTAGGTGCGGCGCGGGGCGTGTCCGTAGTGCTGGGCTACGACCGCCTTGGCCGCGCGGGTCAGCTGGGTGGTGCGCCGGTTCCACTCCACGACGGCGTCGCCGGGCCGCTTGCCGTCGGTGTAGAAGTCGGGCCCGCTGTTGCCCTTGTCGGTGGCGGCGAACGCGTACCCCTGGGCCAGCACCCAGTCGGAGACGAGGGTGTCCATCGCGTACTGCTTGCGGACGCCGGGGGCGCCGGTGACCACCAGCCTGCCGTTCCAGTCCTCGGGCAGCCGGATCACGAACTGGGCGTCGTGGTTCCAGCCGTGCAGCGTGTTCAGCCGCGAGGAGCCGGGGAAGTAGCCGTCGATCTGCAGACCCGGCACGCCGGTGGGGTTACGGGTGCCCTTGGCGGCGAGTCCCGCCCAGTCGGCGGTGTCGGTGTAGGCGGTGCCGGCGAGGGCGCTGGTCGTCAGGTCGTCGTGGCGGGAGACCTGCTGGAACTCGGCGCCCGGCACCGTGAGCGGGCGCCGGCCGCGGCCCCGGCCGGGCGAGCCGTCGTCGGCCCGGGCCGCGGCCGCGGGGGTGACGGACGCCGCCGCGAGCAGGGCGGCGGACAGGAGGGTGCTTCGGCGGCTGGGGTGCATGGTGCGGCCTTCCGGGTCCGGTGGTGCGGGTACGGAGGGAGCTGGAGCGTGTCGTGCACATGTTTGGCCGCCCGCGCCAGCCCGGCCATGGTCGGTCGCCACACTTCGCAAGCGTCGGTGATGGCATGAGCGCACATGCCGGCGGAGGGCCCTGGCGCCACCCGCCGCCGCAGGGGTCCCGGCGCTCCCGGCGTGCGGGCCGTCGGCGGCTGCGGCACGCTACAGACAGGTTCGGCGAAGGGACGCAGCGTGGCCGACGGCGGCAGACCGCCCCGGCCGTCCGGGCGAGGCAGCGCGGACGGCGCCGGGCGAGCACACGAGCCGGTCCCGCGACCGGGCGGGCACTCCCGGACGCCACGGCCCGCCCGCGTGGTCGTACGGCGGGCGCCGCGTCCGCCCCGCGACGGCCCCTCCCCCGGATACTCCGGCGTGGAGCACGGAACCTGCTGACGCGCGGCCGCCCGCCGGCGGACCGGCAGTTCGGACTCGGGGACAGTCAGGAGTGATGCGACATGAGCTTCGACACCGAGCCCGCGGCGCCTGCCCCGCAGGTGCGGCACTGGCCCGTCGACGACCTGCCCGCCCTGGAGCCCGACCCGTTCCTGGACGAGGTGCTCCGCGACGAACCGGTCACCCGGATCACCCTGCCGTACGGGTCCGGGGACGCCTGGCTGGTCACCCGCTACGAGGACGTCCGCCTAGTGACGTCCGACCCGCGCTTCTCCCGGGCGGAGCTCGTCGGGCGCGCGGTGACCAGCATGGCGCCGCAGGCCGTGGCGTCGCAGACGGCGGGACTGCAGTACATCGACCCGCCGCGGCACACCCGGCTGCGCCGGGTCGTGGCCCGGGCGTTCACCGCGAGAGGCATGGACCGGCTGCGCCCGCTGGCGGAGCGGACCGCGGAACGGATGCTCGACGGCATGGAGCAGGCCGGCCCGCCGGCGGACCTGATGGAACACCTGCACACGCCGTTCCCGATCGCCGTCGTGTGCTTCTTCCTCGGCGCGGACGAGGACGACTGGCGCGACTGGGCCGGGAACAACGAGGCGCTGCTGTCCAAGGACCCGGACGGCGGCGACCGCAACCGCGCGGCGCGCGAGGCGACCCGGGGCCGGGTGGTCGATCTGCTCGCGCGCCGCCGCGAGGAACCCCGGGAGGACCTCGCCAGTGTGCTGGCCCAGGCCGCGGCGGCCGGCGAGATCAGCGACGACGAGGCGGTCTCGCTCGCCATGGCCGTGTACGTCAGCGGCGGTCACGCGGTCCGCAACAACAGCGGCTCCATGATGTACGCGCTGCTCACCCATCCGGCCCATCGCGACCGGCTGCGGCGCGATCCGGCGCTGGTGCCGAAGGCGGTGGAGGAGCTGTACCGGTTCGTGCCGCACCGCAACGGCGTCGGGATCCCCCGGGTCGCCACCGAGGACGTCGAGGTCGGCGGCCGGCTCATCCGCAAGGGCGACGTCGTCTACAACGCCTATGTGGCCGCCAACCGCGACCCCTCGGTCTTCCCCGACCCGGACACGCTCGACTTCTCCCGGGACGGCGCCGGGCATCTCGCCTTCGGGCACGGCCCGCACTTCTGCCTGGCGGCCCTGATGGCCCGGATGGAGGCCGAGGTCATGATCAGGGCCGTGCTCGGCCGCTTCCCGCGGATCCGGCTCGCCGTGGCGGCCGAGGACGTGGAGTTCCAGCGCGAGGGGCTGATCCGCGGGCCGCGCGTGCTGCCGGTGACCTGGTAGCGCGGGTCCGGTCAGGGCAGGATCGCGTCGACGTACCCGCCGTCGACGCGCAGCGCTCCCCCGGTGGTGGCCGAGGCCTGCTCGGAGCTGAGGTAGACGACCATGTTGGCGATCTCCTCCGGTTCGATCAGGCGTTGCAGCAGCGACTGCGGGCGGTGCTCGCGCATGAAGGCCCGCTGGGCCTCGTCCCAGGGCAGGGACCGGTCCACGAGTTCGTACACGAAGTCCTCGACACCGCCGGTGTGGGTGGGCCCGGCGATGACGGAGTTCACCGTCACGCCGGTGCCCGCCGCCTTCTTGGCGAATCCCCGGCTCACCGCGAGCAGCGCGGTCTTGGACATCCCGTAGTGGATCATCTCGGCGGGGATGACGACGGCGGAGTCGCTGGCCACGTACTGGATGCGCCCCCAGCCGCGCTCGGTCATGCCGGGCAGGTACGTCCGGGTCAGCCGTACGGCGGCCAGGACGTTGACCTCGAAGTACCGCCGCCACTCGGCGTCGGTGATCTCCAGCGGGTCGGCGGAGCCGAAGACGCCGAGGTTGTTGACGAGGATGTCCACCCGCGGCAGCAGCGCGGCCACCCGTTCGGCGCCCTCCTCGCTCGCCACGTCCGCGGCCACCGGCACCCATTCGGCGCCTGGGACCTCCCCGGCGAGCGTGCCGACCGCGGCCGACACGCTCTCCTCGCTGCGTCCGTTCACCGCCACCCGGGCGCCGGCCCGCGCGAGACCGGCGGCGATGGCGGCGCCGATGCCCTGCGTCGAACCGGTGACGAGGGCGGTGCGTCCAGTCAGATCGATGTGCATGCGACGACGGGTTCCCCGCGCGCGGGCCGCACTACCGGGTTCGGGCCCGGATCGTTCACGTCTCGTCCAGCCGGCGTACGTCCTCCTCGTCCCACGCGCGTGTGTCGCGCGGTTCGACGTAGGGCTCCGCCTCCGGCGGGTTCCCGCCGGCGATCGCCCGCTGCCGTGCGGTCTCCGCGTCGAACTCCAGGCCCAGCAGGATCGCCAGATTGCTGATCCACAGCCAGATCAGGAAGACGATGACGCCGGCCATGGTCCCGTAGGTCTTGTTGTACGACGCGAACCCGGCGACGTACAGCGCGAACCCGGCCGAGGCGATCAGCCACAGGAGCAGGGCGAGGAAGCTGCCGGGGGTGATCCACCTGAACCCCCTGACCTTGGCGTTCGGCGTCGCCCAGAACAGGATCGCGATCATCACGGTGACCAGGACGACCAGCACCGGCCACTTGGCGATGGCCCAGGCCGTCAGGGCGGCGTCCCCCATGCCGAGAGCCTCCCCGGCGCGCCGGGCGATACCGCCGGTGAACACCACGATGAGGGCGCTGACCACGGCGAGCACCATCAGGACCACCGTCACGCCGAGGCGGACCGGGAGGATCTTCCAGATCGGCCGGCCCTCGGGGACGTCGTAGACGGCGTTGGCCGTGCGGATGAAGGCGGCGACGTAGCCGGAGGCCGACCAGACGGCCAGCACCACGCCGACGATGGCGAGCACGGAGCCGGTGCCCGCGCTGCCCTGCAGCTGCTCCACCGCGCGCGTGAGGATGTCGCGGGCGGGGCCGGGGGCGAGGTGCTTGAGGTTGGTCAGCACCTTGTCCGTGGCGGACTTGCCCGTGATGCCCAGCAGGGAGATCAGCACCAGCAGCGCCGGGAAGAGGGACAGCACGCCGTAGTAGGTCAGCGCCGCGGCCCGGTCGGTCAGCTCGTCGTCCTTGAACTCGCGCAGCGAGCCCTTGAGGACCTGGCCCCACGCGGCCTTCGGCAGCTTGGTCGGCGCGTCCGGCGCGCGCCGTTCCACCTCCGGGCCGGGCCCGGCCTCCTCCGGTGACGGCGGCTCGGACGCCTTGGCCTCGTCGTCGTGATGGTCCTTGTGCCCTGGAAGATGCAGTCGTGCCATGTCCCCCGGGTACCCCCGGTGGCGCGGATACGCAGCCGGGTGCGGGACACGGGCGGCGCCGGGCCAGGGTGGTCCGCTTGCTCGGGTCGGCGCACAGGTGCGCGGCACAGCGCCGCGCGTCGCGGTGCGGCGCGGGGACGAAGCGCTCCGGCGGGCGTGCCGACCAGGTCCCGGGCGGCGACGTCCGCGTCCGGGTGTGCCTCGTCCCGCTCGGTGCGTACTGCGGGCGGCTCGCGACCCGACCGGCGGGGCACGGAGGCCTACAGACCGGCCATGCTGTTCTCGGCGCCCCGGCCGGCGACCGGCTCACCGGTTGGCGTCAGGGCGGGGCCGGGGACCGGCGCGGCGGTCAGCCGGGGCAGCAGGCAGGTCCAGAACTCCACCATGCGGTCCTCCGACTCCGGGTCGCGGTGCGGTCCGCCGAGCCGCTCGAAGCCGACCGTGGCCGCCACCACGACGGTGGCCACGCCCTCGGGCGAGACGCCGTCCCGCAACTCCCCCGCCTCGTGGGCCCGCCGGGCCGTGTCGCGCACCCAGTCGTGCCAGGTGTCCAGCGCCGCCGTCCCGTCGCGGCGCGCGGGGTCGGCGCTCAGCACGAAGCCGGCGCGCACCACCGGGTCGGCGGCCAGGGCCACCACCAGCCGGCGGATCGCGCCGACCAGCGTCCCGGCCGCCCCAGTCTCCGTGGACCCCGCGCACTCGGCGAGCTCCCGCACCGAGTAGGCGGCGGCGCCCTCGATCTCGCGGGCGAGGGCGTCCTTGCTGGGGAAGTGGAAGTGCAGCGCACCGGCGCTGACTCCGGCCCGTCCGCTGATCGCGGGCAGGGAGGCGCGGGCGTAGCCGTCGTGGGCGAAGGCCTCCGCCGCCGCGCGGATCAGGGCCTGCCGGGTGCGAGCCGCGCGTACCTGCTTGACCATGACGCCCTCCTCCTGGGCCGGAGCGGAGGCAGGCCACTCCTCGACCCCGTAAACCGCATGTTCAGTATGTTTATGCGGGACGGGCTCGGCAAGGCCTGACGTCACGCCGGGTGCGAAAACCCGTAAGGGCTCTCAAATACCCTTGCACATGCGGGGAGTTCGCCGTGCGCCCCAGCCGGAAACCGCGCGTCGGGTCGGCGGCGGGGCCCGGGCGGGGTCCGCCGCCCGCGAGGGACGGCGGACTTCCGGCCGGCGGCCGCCCGCGCGCTCAGGAGTCCTGTGGGCGCAAGCGGACGGGCAGCGAGCGGTAGCCGTTGAGCATGAAGGTCGGCAGCGGCGCCAACTCCGACGGTGAGCAGGCGAGTTCCACGTCCGGGAACATCTCGAAAAGCCGGGAGAGCGCGGAGGCCGCCTCGATCTCCCCGAGCGGTGCGCCGAGGCAGCGGTGCGGCCCGTGGCCGAAGCCGAGGATGTCGCGGTCGCGCTCGCGCAGCAGGTCGAAGCGGTCCGCGTCGGGTCCGTGCCGCTCGGTCTCGTGGCCGCCGGCCGCGAAGTTGACGAGGATGCAGTCGCCCTTGCGGATCAGTACCCCGTCCAGGTCGATGTCCTCGACGGCGAACCGCATCGGCGCGTAGGCGCCGGGCGTGTGCACGCGCATGGTCTCGGCGACCACGTCCGCCCAGCCGGCCCGGCCCTCGCGGACGTGCGCGAGCTGTTCGGGGTGGGTGAGCAGGGCGCCGGCCGCGTTGGTGATGAGGGTTGCGGTGGTGTCCTGGCCGGCGGCGATGAACATGAAGAGGGAGCCCAGCAGTTCGTCCTCGGTGAGCCGGTCGCCGTGGTCGCGGGCCGCGATCAGCGAGCTGGTGAGATCGTCGCCCGGCCGTTCCCGCTTGTCCTTGACCAGTGCGGCCAGCCTCCCGAAGGCCTCGAGCCGGGCGGCCTCCATCTCCGCACCGGAAACCGTGGAGCTGAACACGGTGCTCAGCGCGGCGGACAGCGCGTCCGTCTCGGCGCCCCGCGGCACGCCGAACAGTTCGCAGACGACCCGCAGCGGCAGCACCTCCGCGTAGGCGGTCCGCAGGTCGACCGGGGCGCCGGGCGGCAGCACGGCGAGTTCGCCGAGCAGTTCGGCCGACAGTTCCCGGACGCGGGGCCGCAGCGTCTCGGAGCGCCGCGCCGTGAAGGCGCCGGCCACCAGGCGGCGCAGCCGGGTGTGGTGCTCCCCGTAGGCGAACAGCATGTTCTCGTTGGCCACCCACGGGTAGAGCGGCCACTCCTCGGTGATCTCCCCCGTCATGAACGGCGGCCAGTGCAGCCGTGCGCTGCGCGAGACGCGCGGGTCGGTCAGCAGCCGCTCCACGTGGCTCTGTCCCACGACCGCCCAGGCGAGGACCCCGCCGGGCAACTCGACCTGTACCGCGGGGCCCTGGGCGCGCAGGGTCGCGGCCTCGCCCATGTGGTCCCGGCCCATGAGGTCCAAGGCGTAGGGGCAGGCGTTCTGTTCCATCGGTGTGCTCCCTGGGTCGGTCCTGCATCACGTTGGGGCGTGGCGACGTGCCCATGGCAGCGATGTCCGCTCCCCCGCTCCGGGAGCGGCCCGGCGGCGGCCGTGCTCCGCGGAGGGCCTCCGCTCAGCCGGCGGCCGGGGCCTCCTGCGGCTCCGCGCGCAGCTCCATGGCCTCCTCGTGGACGCGTCTGCCCCGGTCGAGCGACATGTCCAGGCGCACCAGGACCGCGGGGACGGCGATGCTGGTCATCAGGTGCCGGTAGAGGTCGACCACCCGCTCCATCAGGTCCGAGTGATCGTTCATGATCTTGGAGAGCACCTGGGCCCCGGTGAACGCGGCCACGAACGCCTTCGCCGCGGCCCGGACGTCGACCTGGGGCAGCAGCTCCCCGTTCGCCCTCGCCCGTTCCAGGAGCATGGCGTTGTAGTCGACCCAGGCGGCCATCGGCACCCGCCGGTCCAGCCCGTCGTGCGGTGAGCCCTGGTCCACGGTGAGGCGGATGCTGCCGCGCACCATGGGGTCCCCGGAGCCGAGCAGATGGGCGAGCAGGAAACCCGCGTCCAGCCCCTCCTGCAGGACCAGTTCCCGTGGCGGCGATTCCGGCACCGACTTCAACTGGTCGGTGAGCACCGCCTGGGCGAGCTGTTCCTTGGAGGCGAAGTGGAAGTAGAGCGCGCCCTTGGTGACGTTCGCCCGCTGGAGGATCTCCGAGATGGTCGCGGCCTCGTAGCCGACGTCGGCGAACACGTCGGCGGCCGCCACCAGGATGTTGCGCCTCGTCCTGATCGCTCGTTCCTGCAGGGCCACGGCACACCTTCCGCACTGGCTTCACGGACCGGTCGGCCACGAAAAGAAACCGACAGGTACGTATCGTGCCACCTCGGAAGATGCCCTTTCAACCATATGGATGCCTCCCCTTCACCGGGTGCGCGGGCTCCCCGGGCCGTCGCCGACGCCACGATAAAACCTGTCGCCCGGTATCTCAATGCCCCGCCGCGCCTGCCCGCACGGGAAGAACGTCCCACCGGCGAGGAGTTGGGGATTCCGCTCACGACCGCCTCCGCCGGAGTCCGCAAGGCCCCTCTGTTCGGCCACCGTTGGCAGAAACTTGGCTTGATTAGCAAACCGGGAGGTCCGTATCTTCTGACTCTGCGCAACCCACCCTGCCGGATCCGCGACCACGGGAGAGGGTCATGACCCTTCTGACGTCCCAGGTACACCTCCCTCCTCCGCCGGAGATCGAGGACCACGGCGAGCTGACCCGGCTCCTCTTCGACGGCGACGACCGGGACCGCGTCCACGGCATGTGGCGCGACCTCATCGCCAAGGACACCTTCCGCCACCGACCCGGACTCGGCGCCGCCGAGCGCGCCGAGCTCTCCTACGAATGGCTGCGCCTGGTGAACGACACCGCCGGGGACGCCGAACGACTCGCGGACGACCCCCGGTTGCTGGCGGCGCTGCACGAGTGGGCGGCGATCGTGGACGGCGGCGGCGGCCTGTGCACGGTGGCGAGCATCCACTACAACCTCTTCCTCGGCAGCCTGCTCGACCACGGGGGCGCCGGGCGACGGGACCTGTCCGACTTCACGGCCCTGCGGCGCACCGGAACGTTCCTGTGCACCGAGCTGGACCACGGCAACGACGCCTCGGCGCTGGAGACCACCGCCGAACTCGACCCGGAGACGGGCGGATTCGTGCTCCACACCCCGCACCCAGGCGCGCAGAAGTTCATGCCCAACACCAGCATGACCGGCGGCCCGAAGAGCGCCGTGGTCGCCGCCCGCCTCCTGGTCGAGGGCCGGGACGAGGGCGTCTTCCTGTTCCTGACCCCGCTGAGCGACGAGCGGGGGCTGCTGCCGGGGGTCGGGGTCCGCCGGCTGCCGCTGCGCACCGGCGCCCCGGTGGACCACTGCCTGACCTCGTTCGACCGGGTGGCGCTGCCGCGCGAGGCCCTGCTGGAGTCCGGGCACGGCCGGCTGGACGCCGAGGGCCGGCTGCACAGCGCGCTGGGGAACCGGCGCAAGCGGTTCCTGCACTCCATCGGCCGGGTCACCATGGGCAAGCTGTGCATGAGCGGCGCCGCCGTCGGCGCGACCCGGGCCGCGCTCGCGATAGCCGTACGCTACGGCGACCACCGGCTGGTCAGCGGGCCGCGGGCGGGTGAGCGCATTCCGGTCAACGCCCATCGCTCGCATCACGGGCGGCTGCTGAAGGGCATCGCCACGGCCTACGCCATGACCTTCCTGCACCGCGCGGCGCTCGCCCGCTGGGCCTGCGCGCGGAACGCGGTGGACGCCGGGGAACGGGCGGACGCCGAGCGGCTGATCGCCGTGGCGAAGAGCTGGATCACCTGGCAGGCGCGGGACATCACGGTCGAGTGCCGGGAACGCTGCGGCGCCCAGGCCCTGTTCGCCGCCAACGGCCTGTCGGAGTTCCCGCAGTACATCGAGGGCACCATCACCGCCGAGGGCGACAACCTGGTGATCTGGGTGAAGGCGGCCGCCGAGATGCTCTTCGAGCACCAGCCGCCCCGGCAGGACCCCGACCCCCCGGGCAGTGTCGAGCGGTTGTCGGACGCTCGGCACCTGCGCGGGCTGCTGGCCCGGGCCGAGGCGGTCTGGCAGGACCGGGCGCGGGCGGCCCTGCGTCAGGGACCCTCCGGTGATCCGGTCGAGCGGTGGAACGGCGCCTCCTCCGCCGCCCTGGAGATGGTCTCGGTGCACGCCCGGCTGCAGGCGGCCGACGCCTTCCTGGCCGCCGCGGCCCGGGCGCGGCGGCCGGAGGCGGGCGAACTGCTGGAGCGGCTCTGCCGGTTGTTCCTGCTACAGCAGCTCGGCGAGTTCACCGGCGACCTGCTGGCCGACGGCCACCTCTCCGCTGACCAGGTGCGGGCCCTGCCCCGGTTCGTCGACGACGTCCTGCGCGACCTCGCGCCGCGCATGACCGACCTGGTCGAGGGCTTCGACCTGCCCAGGGAGTACCTAGACGGCATTCCGATGGCCGCGGGCGGACCCCGCTCGCTCGCCGGCCACTGCACCGGCGACGCCTGCGACGGTTCCGGGGACTGACCGCCCTCACGGAATCTCCTGCTCGGCCCAGATGATCTTTCCGTCGGCCGTGTGGCGGGCTCCCCAGTGCTGGGCGAGCCTGGCCACCAGGAGCAGCCCGCGCCCGCCCTCGTCCGTGCTGCGGGCGTGCCGCGGCCGGGGAGCGGTGGGACTCGCGTCGCTGACCTCGCAGCTCAGCCGGGCGCCGCGCACCAGCCGCAGCCGGATCGGGGGCCGGGCGTAGCGGACCGCGTTGGTGACCAGTTCGCTGACGATGAGTTCGGTGGTCATGGCCAGTTCGCCCAGGCCCCACTCGGTCACCCGGCGGGTGGCCGCCGCGCGGGCGCGGCCCACGGCGGCCGGGTCGGCGGGCACGTCCCACGAGGCGACCCGGTCCGCGCCGAGGGCGTGGGTGCGCGCCAGCAGCAGGGCGACGTCGTCCGGCTGGGGCGTGGACACCAGCCGTCGCACGGCGGACGTGCACAGGGCGTCGAGGCCGGTCCCGGACCCGGCCAGCACCTGTGCGAGCCGGGACATGCCCGACTCCATGTCGTGGTCGGCGCCTTCGATGAGCCCGTTGGTGTAGAGGCCGAGCAGAGTGTTCTCCGGCAGGTCGAGCTCGGCGGCCTCGAAGGCCATGCCGCCCAGTCCGAGCGGTGGGCCGGCCGGGATGTCCGGGAAACGGGCGGGCGCTCCCGGCGCGACGACCACGGGCGGCGGGTGTCCGGCCCGGGCCACCGCGCACCGGCCGCCGACCGGGTCGTAGACGGCGTAGAGGCAGGTCGCGCCGATGAAGGTGGTCGTGCTGCGGCCGGCCTGGTCGCGGCCGGCCTCCTCGTCGCTCAGCCGCAGCACCAGATCGTCGAGGTGGGCCAGCAGCTCGTCCGGGGGCATCTCCATCGCGGCGAGGGTCTGCACGGCCGTGCGCAGCCGGCCCATGCTCGCCGCCGCGGGGAGGCCGTGCCCCACCACGTCGCCGATGACGAGGCCGACCCGCGCGCCGGACAGCGGGATCACGTCGAACCAGGCGCCGCCGACCCCGCCCGACGCGTCCGCCGGACGGTAGCAGGAGGCGACGTCCAGTGCCGTGCCGCCGGACGGGGCGTCCGGCAGCAGGCTGCGCTGCAGGGTGACCGCGGCGGTGTGCTCCCGGGTATAGCGGCGGGCGTTGTCCACGCACAGCGCCGCCCGCGCCACCAGTTCCCCGGCCAGCAGCACGTCGTCGGGTCCGAACGGCACCGGGTTGACCGAGCGGAAGAAGCCGGCGAGCCCGAGGACCGTGTTCCGGGCCCGCATCGGCACGTAGATGAGGCTGTGCAGGCCGAAGTCGCGCAGGCGGTCCGCCACGGCGGGCTGTTCGGCCCGCCAGCGGGGGTCGGCCGGGTCGAGGACGGGGACGAGGATCGGCTCGCCGCTGACCAGCGGGTTCACATCGCCGGGGGGCGGCTGGAAGCGCACCTCCTCGCCGGCCCCGGCCATCGCCTCGGGGCAGCCCTCCCGCACCGACCGCAGGCCCGCGCGGCGCATCGCGGGTCCGGCGCCGGCCGGCCGGGCGCCCTGGCCCTCCGCGCCGAGCGCCGGCTCCAGGAGGTCGACGACGACGAAGTCCGCGAACCGCGGGACCGAGAAGTCGGCCAGTTCCTGCGCCGTGCGCGGCACGTCCAGGGTCCTGCCGATGCTGGTGCCCGCCTCGCTCACCAGCGACAGCAGCTGGCGGGCGTTCCACCGCTCAGTGACGTCCTGGACCATGTAGCAGACGCCGTTGCGGGCGCCGTGGGCGTCGACCAGCGGGAAGAAGGACGTGGAGTAGGCGTGCCGGCGGCCGGGATCGGCCCAGCTCCATCCCAGGTACTCGTAGTCGGTCACCGGCTCGCCCGTGGCGAGCACCTTGCGCATCCGCCCCTCCAGGACGTCCGCCTGCAGACCGGGCAGCAGCTCGCTCAGCCGTCGCCCCAGCCGCTGCTCCCGGGGCACACCGCCGGATCGTTCCAGCGTGTCGTTCAGCCACACATAGCGCAGATCCAGATCCATCACGGCCATCCCCACCGGTGAGCGGGTCAGGAAGCCGTCGAGGACCGACTGGCCCATGGTCCACCGGGTCCGCTGCTCGTGCGCCGAGACCAGGAAGCACTCCTCGCCGAGGACCCGGAAGGGCGCCGAGACCCGGACGTCGAGATCGAGGTCGCGGCCGTCCCGGTGCCGCAGCGCGATGCGGCCGTTCCACCCCATTCCGGTGCGGCAGTGCCGCGCGACGGCCGCGGCCCGCGCCGGGTCCCCGGGGCCGGCGAGCAGGCGGGCGGCGGGGCGGCCGACCACGTCCGGCGCGCGATGGCCGAGCAGCGCTTCGGCGCCGCGGGTCCAGCCCGCCACGACGCCGTCGGCCGACAGCACCGCCGCCGCGTCGGTGGAGGCGTCGAGAAGGTCGCCCGGCGCCGCGGACATGGCCGCGTCGCGGCCGTTTCCGGCAGGTTCCATCGGTTCCATCTCCCGTCATCCCCATGGTGCTGCCGGCCGGCCCGAAGTGCACGGGCCCTCTGCGGTTGGGGCGGGCCCGGCGCCGGGGGCAGCATGGAGATACCGGTCCGCGCCGCTCGGAGCACGACCGGTGGAGGTGGATCCGGTATGGCAGTGGACTCCTTCCGCGCCGACGACGAGCACAGCCGCGAGCGGCCCCGCCCGACCGGCCTGCTGGACGTGCTCAGCGTGGCCGCCGTGGCGCTCGACACCAACGGGCGCATCGTCTTCTGGACCCCTCAGGCCGAGGAGCTGTTCGGTTACACCGCCGAGGACGTGCTCGGCCAGTACGCGGCGCAGCTGTTGGTGCGTCCCGAGCATCTGCAGGCCGTGGTGGGCCTGTTCTCCGAGGTCCTTCAGACCGGCCGGGGATGGGCGGGCGCCTTCCCCATCCGGCACAAGGACGGCAGCAGCCGCCTGACGGAGTTCCGCACCATGCGGCTGCTGGACGACGTGGGAGAGGTGTACGCCCTGGGCATCGCGGCCGACCACACGCTGCTGCAGCGGGTGGAGACCGACCTGGCCCTGTGCGAGCGGCTGATCAACCAGTCCCCCATCGGTCTGGCCCTGCTGGACCCTGATCTGCGCTACCTGCTGGTCAACCCGGCGCTGGAGCGGATCGACGGTGCTCCCGCCGAGGACCACATCGGGCGCCGGCTGCGGGACATGCTGCCCTTCCTCGACGTGGGCACCGTCGAGTCCTGTCTGCGCCAGGTGCTCGCCACCGGCCTGCCGCTGCTCGACCAGTACCACGTGGGCCTGCCGCCGTCCGACCCGGAGCAGGAGCACGCCTGGTCGCTGTCCTTCTACCGCCTGGAGGACCCCGGCGGGCGGGTGCTGGGCGCGGCCGCCTCGGTCGTCGACGTCACCGAGCGGCACCACGCGGCCGCCGAGGCGGACCGGGCCAGGCGGCGGCTGGCGCTCATCGCGGAGTCCTCCACCCGGGTCGGCACCTCGCTGGAGGTGGAGCAGACCGCGCGGGAGCTGGCCGACATCACCACCCCGGTGCTCGCCGACGTGGTCGCCGTCGACGTCCTCGACTCGGCCCTGGCCTGCCGGCGCGTCCGCCGGCCGGACAACGGCGCGGAGCTGTTCCGCGCCCTCGCGCTCCGCGCGGCCCACCCCACGGTGGCGTTGCGGGCCGCCGACCCGCCCGGCGACCTCGCCTCCTACGACGGTGACCGGCTGGTGACCCTGTGCGTCCACACCGGCCGTCCGGTCCTGGTCCGGCACGTCGGCGAGCGGGATCTGCCGCGCATCGCGCGCAATGAGGAGGCCGTGGCCTATCTGGCCCGGGCGGGCGTGCACTCGTACCTCGCCGTGCCGCTCATCGCGCACGGCGAGGTGCTCGGCGCGCTCGACCTCAAACGCACCCGCAACCCGCTGCCGTTCGACGACGACGACGTGGTGCTGGCCGGCGAGCTGGCCGGCCGCGCCGCGATCGCCATCGACAACGCCCGCTGGTTCCAGAGCGTGCGCAACACCGCGCTCACCCTGCAGCGCAGCCTGCTGCCCGACCACTCGGCGCACAGCACCGGCCTGGAGCTGGCCTCCCGGTACCAGCCCGCGCAGGCCACCAGCGAGGTGGGGGGCGACTGGTACGACGTCATCCCGCTGGCCGACGACAAGACCGCGCTGGTCGTGGGCGACGTCATGGGAAACGGCATCGACGCGGCCGCCACCATGGGCCGGCTGCGCACCGCGACCTGCGCCTACGCCGACCTCGACCTCGCCCCCGACGCGGTGCTCCAGCACCTGGACCGGATCACCTGCGACCTGGAGCACTACATCGTCACCTGCCTGTACGCCGTCTTCGACCCCCGCACCCGGCGGTGCACCGTCGCGAACGCGGGACACATGCCGCCCGCCCTCGCCCGGCCCGGCCGTGCTCCCGAGCTGCTCGACCTGCCCGCCGGGGCGCCGCTCGGCGTCGGGGGCGTCGAGTTCGAGACGTCCACGACGGAGCTGGGACCCGGCGATCTGCTGGTGCTGTACACCGACGGCCTCGTGGAGACGCGGCAGCACCCCATCGACGACCGCCTCGACGTGCTCCTCGGTTTCCTCGACGACCCGGGACGGCCGCTGGAGGAGACCTGCGAACTGCTGCTGCACGGACTGCGGCATCCCGAGGACCACGACGACGTGGCGCTGCTGGTCGCCCGGGCGCTGTGACCCCCGGGTGGCGCCCCGCACCGCCCGCACCGCCCGCACCGTCCGCCGCCGGGCAAGGGCCGCCCCGCATGGTGCGGTTCGCCCGACAATGCCACCCTGGGACGGGAGGTCTTTCGAGGAGCGCGATCCAGGAGGGCCGATGGGACGGGACGTCCCGGCGCTCGTCTTCACCCGTGAGGACCGGCGCCGGTACCGGATCAAGATGCAGGAGTGTCTCGACGTCTTCGCGCAGATGCTGCGCGAGCAGCTCTTCGAGGCGGAGCGGCCCCAGGTGGGGCTGGAGATCGAGCTGAACCTGGTCGACGACGCGGCCGAGCCCGCGATGCGCAACACCGCGGTGCTGGAGGCGATCGCGGACCCCGCGTGGTCCACCGAGCTGGGCCGGTTCAACCTGGAGATCAACGTGCCGCCCCGCGCGCTGACGGAAGGCGGGCCCGACGCCTGGGAGTCCGAGATCCGGGCCGCGCTGAACCACGCGGACGAGCGGGCCAGGTCGGTGGGGGCGCGCCTGGTCGTGATCGGCATCCTGCCCACGCTGCGGCAGGACGACATCGGCGAGGGGACCCTGTCGGAGAACCCGCGCTACCGGCTGCTGAACGACCAGGTCTTCGCGGCGCGCGGCGAGGACCTGCGGATCGAGGTGGACGGCGTCGACCGGCTGCGGACGTACGCCGACACGATCACCCCCGAGGCCGCGTGCACCAGCACCCAGTTCCATCTCCAGGTGTCCCCGGAGAACTTCGCCGGGTACTGGAACGCGGCGCAGGCCATCGCCGGGGTGCAGGTGGCGCTGGCGGCCAACTCGCCGTTCCTGTTCGGCAAGGAGCTGTGGCACGAGACCCGGGTGCCGCTGTTCGAGCAGGCGACCGACACCCGTCCCGAGGAGATCAAGATCCAGGGGGTGCGGCCCCGGGTGTGGTTCGGCGAGCGGTGGATCAACAGCGTCTTCGACCTGTTCGAGGAGAACCTGCGCTACTTCCCGGCCCTGCTGCCGCTGTGCGACGAGCAGAGGCCCGGCGAGACGCTGGACCGCGGGGACATCCCCGAGCTGTCCGAACTGTCCCTCCACAACGGCACCATCTACCGCTGGAACCGGCCCGTCTACGCGATCGCCCACGACAAGCCGCACGTGCGGATCGAGAACCGGGTGCTGCCCGCCGGGCCGACCGTCGCCGACACCCTGGCCAACGGCGCCTTCTACTACGGGCTGACGCGCGCTCTGGTGGAGGAGGACCGGCCGGTGTGGTCGCGGATGTCCTTCGCCGCGGCCGAGGAGAACCTCCACACCGCGGCCCGGCACGGGATCGACGCCCTGCTGTACTGGCCCGGCATGGGCGAGGTGCCGGTGCCCGAACTGGTGCTGCGCCGGCTGCTGCCGCTGGCGCACCGGGGTCTGGAGCACTCCGGCATGGACTCGGCCTGGCGGGAGCCGCTGCTCGGCATCATCGAGCAGCGCTGCGTCACGGCGCGCAACGGGGCGGTGTGGCAGAAGGAGATGTTCCACCGCATCGAGTCCGGCACCCAGGCCGGCCGCCACGAGGCGCTGCGCCGGATGACCGAGCTGTACATCGACTACATGCACCTCAACGCCCCGGTCCACACCTGGCCGGTGGACTGACCGGGCGCCGCGCGGACGCGGCCGCCGGCGGTGCCGGGCACGGGCCGGGCAGCCCGTCAGCGCCGGCCGGACCGGCGGACGGAACGCCCCTCAGGCGGGCTGCTCCTCGCCGTCCTTCCGCACCTCCGCCCCCTCCTGCGCGGCGGCGGTTCGCGGCCGCCGCACGACGAGGTCCCTCACCTCGAACGACATCGACGTCGTCGACCGGCCGGGCGCGGGGTGGTAACGCCCGGCGGACACGGACAGGTTGACGATGAGGTGGGCGTGCCAGCCGGCGCCCACCCCGCGCCGGTCCGCGAAGGCCCTGGCGCCGTTCACCCACCAGACGACGGACCGGGCGTCGAAGTCGGTCCGCAGGTCGACCCAGGCGCCGGGGCGGACGGCGTCGTCGCGGAAGTAACTGGCGCTGCCGCGCGCGTGGTTGGACAGCTCCAGCAGATCCGGGTTGTCGGGGTGGTACTCGAAGACGTCGATCTCCTGGTCGCCGTCGCGCCAGGTCCAGATGGCGGGCCATGCGCCGGTCTCCCGGGGCAGCCGCACCCGGGCCGTGAGGACGTCTCCCGCGCGCAGCAGGAACGCCTCCTCGCTGCCCTCGGTGGTCAGCAGTCCGGTGTTCCACCGGCCGTCCGGCCGCCGCCTGGCCCGGAAGACGCCCGAGCGGCTGTAGGCGGCGTCGGACACCAGGTGGTCGAGTTTGTCGTCGCCGGGGTTCTCCGGGCCGCCGTCGGGATACGCCCACGAGCGGCCCGCGACCCACTGCCGTTCGGAGCCGAAGTCCGCGGTGAACACCACGTCGGACCGGGACAGGGTGCGCGGAGCCGGAACCGGGCCGTTCGGTGTCGGTTGTTCCATGACCGATGTCTCACCGGCTGGGGCCCGCCCATGCGCCGGGACGGCCGGAACGCCTCCGGAATGACCCGTCCGGGTGAAGGGCGCCCGCGCACGCGCCGGAGCGTGCTCAGTCCTCGCGCTGGACGAGGACCAGCGGGACGCCGTGGCAGGGCACCAGCCGCAGGCCGGGGTGCCCGGCGGGCGCGGACCCGGCGAGCAGGTCGCCGAAGCCGGGGCCCTTGGTGAGCGAGCCCGCGAGGTGCGCGGGGTCCGCCGAGGCCGCGACCCGGCCGCGGGCGTTCACCAGATGGGCGGGGCGGGGCAGCCGGCGCAGCAGGGGCAGTACGGCGGCCTCGAAGTGCCGCAGGTACACGTCGGCGGCGGCGACTCCGGCGAAGCGCCCCGCGGTCTCGACCGGTGCGGACAGGGTGAGGCTGTACTCGTCGGAGCAGAGGTAGTCGACGTAGGGGCCCGCCACGGCTCGGCGGCCGGTGTCACGGGGCAGGGTGAACCAGTCCCAGTGCGTGTAGTCGGAGTAGGCCGTGTGGCCGGGGTCCAGGTCGAGCAGCAGGGGCCGCAGGTCTCCGTCGGCGCCCTTCTGCCACCACTCCAGCCACGCCGGTACGTCGGCCAGCAGCCCGGGGGCGGCCACGAAGCCGGCGCCGGAGACCAGAGCCTGGCCGGTCAGGCGGTGGTGCAGTCCGGGGCGCAGGGCGGCGAGGTCGGCGCTCGTCGGACGTCCGCCGCGTGCGGACACCCTGGCCAGCAGGGCCGCGGTGTCGGCGCGGGTGGCGGCGACGGCCTCGAAGACCGTCTCCAGCGCGCGGCCCACCTGGGAGGCCACCCAGGACTCGACGTCCGTGTCCAGCGTGGCGGCCGCAGAGGCGGTTCGCGCGGGGCTCCAGCCCATGGTGTCCTCCAGCGGACGGGAACCGGACGCGGCGCGTTCAGAGGGTGAGGCGTACGGCGACGAGCCGTGCCGTGGCGTCCCTGACGCACCGCTCGGCCAGCGTGCCGGCCGTGTGGTCGGCCCCATCCTGCACGGCGGAGATTACGGAGCGGTGACGCTCCGCCACTTCTTCACGATATTCGTCGCTGCCGAGGACCAGGCACAGCAGCGCCCCCACCTCGCTCTGCAGGGCCACCTGTTCGCGGGTGAGCCGGGCGGACTGGGCGGCGGCCGCGAGCTCGACGTGGAAACGGCCGTACAGCCGGCTGCGCGTGGCCGCGTCCGCGGCCCGCGCCAGCTCCTCGGCGGTGCGGCGCAGCGGGTCCAGGTCGCCCGGTTCGGTGCGCTGGGCGGCGAGGCGGGCGGCGGCGCCGGACAGGGCGGCCCAGTGGTCGCCGAGGTCGCGCAGTTCGTCGGTGCTCCAGCCGCGCAGCCGGGCCTCCAGGCGGTCGGCGGCGGGGACCTCGGGCAGGGAGACGAAGCTGCCGCCGCCGCGGCCCCGGCGGGTGGTGACAAGGCCCTGCTGCCGCAGGGCCATGAGGGCCTCGCGCAGGGTCACGGTGGAGACGCCGAGCTGCCCGGCCAGGTCGCTCTCGCCGGGCAGTTGCTCACCGTCGGCGAGCAGGCCCAGCTCGATCGCGTCGCCTATGCGGCGGACGACGGCGTCCACGCGCGCCCGGCTGTCCACCGGGGCGAAGACGGCCAGGCGCGCGCCGCCCTCTCTCTCGTGCTGCCTCACGGCCACCACCTCATGCGTTGACTGAAGCTTTACCTTAAGGGGCTCTTGAGTTCAGAACTATGACTTCATATGTTTGCGGTCAACGTTGAGCGCGCCAGAAAGGTTCCCGCATGGAGGGGATTGCGATCCGGCTGCAGGGTCTGCGGAAGTCGTTCGGGGAGACGACCGCCGTGGCCGGGGTCGACCTGGAGGTCCGGGACGGGGAGTTCTTCTCCATGCTCGGCCCGTCCGGTTCCGGGAAGACGACGGTGCTCCGGCTCATCGCCGGATTCGAGACCCCCACCGGGGGCGGCATCGAACTCGCCGGGCAGGACGTCACCGGCCTCGCCCCCTTCGAGCGGGACGTGCACACCGTCTTCCAGGACTACGCCCTGTTCCCGCACATGACGGTCGAGCAGAACGTCGCCTACGGCCTGAAGATCCGCAAGGTGCCCAAGGCCGAGCGCCTGGTCCGCGCCCGCAAGGCACTGGCCGAGGTCCGTCTGGAGGGCTACGGCCGGCGCCGTCCCGCCCAGCTGTCGGGCGGCCAGCGCCAGCGCGTCGCGCTCGCCCGCGCCCTCGTCGGCCGTCCCCGGGTCCTGCTGCTCGACGAGCCGCTCGGCGCCCTCGACCTGAAGCTGCGCGAGCAGATGCAGGTCGAACTCAAGGCGCTGCAGCGGGAGGTGGGCATCACCTTCGTCTTCGTCACCCACGACCAGGAGGAGGCCCTGACGATGAGCGACCGCATCGCCGTCTTCGACCAGGGCCGCATCGCGCAGGTCGGCACTCCGGCGGAGATATACGAGCGGCCCGCCACCCCCTTCGTCGCCTCCTTCGTCGGCACCTCGAACCTGCTCGAGGGCGAGACGGCCCGGCGGATCGCCGGCGCGCCCGGCACCTACAACATCCGTCCGGAGAAGATCCGGGTGCTGAAGGAGTCCGCCGAGGCGGACGAGCCCGGGCACGCCACCGCGACCGGCACCGTGGCCGAGGTGGTCTACCTCGGTGACGCCACCCGGTTCCTCGTCGACCTCGACGGCGGCGGCCGGCTCACCGCCCTGCAGCAGAACCTGGAGACCTCGTCCGAGGACGTCGCCGCCTACCGCGGCACCCGGGTCAGGCTGCGCTGGCACCGCGGTCACGCCGTCCGGCTGCCCACCTGACCCCGCACGCCCCGTCCCCACTCCCCCGCTCCCGCTCCCGCTCCCGCTCCCGCTCCACGCAAGGCTCCCTCACACCTGGAGAACGTCGTGCGTCTCACCCGTACCCTGAAGGCCGCGGCCGGCGCCGCCGCGCTGCTGCTGGCCGCCGCCTGCGACTCCTCCGGCTCCGGCGGCTCCGCCGCCACCGGTCTCAACCCGCCCGACCTCAAGGCGCCCACGAAACTGGGCCGGACCGAGGGCCAGGTCAATCTGATCGCCTGGGCCGGCTACGTCGAGGACGGCTCCAACGACCCCAAGGTCGACTGGGTCGGCGACTTCGAGAAGCAGACCGGCTGCCAGGTCCACTCCAAGGTCGCCGCCAGCTCCGACGAGATGGTCAAGCTGATGAAGACCGGGGAGTACGACGCGGTGTCCGCCTCCGGCGACGCCTCCCTGCGCCTGATCGCCTCCGGTGACGCCGCCCCGGTCAACACCGCGCTCGTCCCCAACTACAAGGACGTCTTCAGCGGGCTGAAGAACGGCTCCTGGAACTCCGTGAAGGGCAAGATGTACGGCATCCCGCACGGCCGGGGCGCCAACCTGCTGATGTACAACACCGAGAAGGTGAGCCCGGCGCCCACCTCGTGGTCGGCCGTCTTCGACGACGCCGCGCGGCACAAGGGGCACGTCACCGCGTACGACTCGCCGATCTACATCGCCGACGCGGCCCTGTATCTCAAGGCCACCAAGCCCGAGTTGAAGATCAAGGACCCCTACGCGCTCGACCAGAAGCAGTTCGACGCCGCCGTGGCGCTGCTGAAGAAGCAGAACGGCGACATCGGCGAGTACTGGAGCGACTACCTCAAGGAGGTCTCGGCCTTCAAGAGCGGGGACTCCGTGGTCGGCACCACCTGGCAGGTCATCGCCGGCCTCGCCGCCGACGAGGGCGCCAAGGTCAAGGCCTTCGTCCCCAAGGAGGGTTCGACCGGCTGGTCCGACACCTGGATGGTGTCCGCGAAGGCCAAGCACCCCAACTGCGCCTACAAGTGGCTCGACTGGATCGTCTCCCCCAAGGTCAACGCCCAGGTCGCCGAGTACTTCGGGGAGGCCCCGGCCAACGCCAAGGCCTGCTCCGAGACGAGCGACAAGACCTTCTGCGCGACCTACCACGCCTCCGACGAGGGCTACTGGAAGAACATCGCCTTCTGGAACACGCCGATCGAGCAGTGCCTCGACGGCCGCACCGACGTCCGCTGCGTGCCGTACGCCAAGTGGGTGCAGGCCTGGACCGAGATCAAGGGCTGAGCGGTGACGACCGATGTGACGCCGGCCGCCGGACGGGGCACCGTCCGGCGGCTCGCCGGGACCCTCCACCGCAGGCCCCGGCTGCGCCTGACGCTGCTGCTCACCGCCCCGCTGCTGTGGCTCGCCGTCCTCTACCTCGGCTCGCTGACGGTCCTGTTCGTCTCGGCCTTCTGGACGACGAACTCCTTCACCTCCCAGGTGGTGAAGGTCTGGTCGACGGACAACTTCCACGCGCTGTTCACCACACCGGTGTTCCGGCAGGTGGTCCTGCGCAGTGTCGGCGTGGCCCTGGCGGTGACCGTGCTGTGCGCGCTGATCGCCTTCCCGGTCGCGTTCTACACCGCGCGGGTGGCCCGGCCGAGGTGGCGCCCGCTGCTGGTGGTCGCCATCCTCACGCCGCTCTGGGCGAGTTACCTGGTCAAGGTGTACGCCTGGCGGCTCATACTCGCCGAGGGCGGCCTGGCCGACTGGATGCTGCGGCCGTTCGGGCTGGACGGCCCGGGCTTCGGCCTGCCGGCCACCGTGCTCACCCTGACCTACCTGTGGCTGCCGTACATGATCCTGCCGGTCCACACGGCCCTGGAGCAGCTCCCCGGCAACCTGCTCGACGCCTCGGCCGACCTCGGCGCGCGGGCCGGCCGCACCTTCCGCTCGGTGGTCCTGCCCATGGTGCTGCCCTCGGTCGCCGCCGGATCGGTCTTCACCTTCTCGCTCAGCCTCGGCGACTACATCACCGTGCAGATCGTCGGCGGCAAGACCCAGCTGATCGGCAACCTCGTGTACTCGAACATCGAACTCAACCTGCCCATGGCCGCCGCGCTCGGCACCGTGCCCGTGGTGGTGATCGTCCTGTACCTGCTGGCGATCCGCCGTACGGGCGCCCTGAACAACCTGTAGAGGAGGAGCGCCATGCATCTCGGCCGCACCGCGCGGATCGCCCTGCGACTGGGCGCCGCGCTCGGCTTCGCGGTGATCTACGTCCCGCTGCTGCTCGTCCTCGTCAACTCCCTCAGCCCGGACCGCAGTGCGAGCTGGCCACCGCCGGGACTCACCCTGCACTGGTGGTCCGTGGCCGCGGACAACTCCGGTGCGCGGGCGGCGGTGTGGGTGTCGGTGAAGGCGGGTCTCGGGGCCACGGCCATCGCGCTGGTCCTCGGCACGCTGATCGCGTTCGCGGTGGCCCGGCACCGCTTCTTCGGCCGCGGCACGGTGTCCTTCGTCGTGGTGCTGCCGATCGCGCTGCCCGGCATCGTCACGGGCATCGCCCTCAACTCCGCCTTCGGCACCGTCCTGGAGCCGCTCGGTGTGGGCCTCGGCCTGTTCACCGTGATCGTCGGCCACGCCACCTTCTGCATCGTCGTGGTCTTCAACAACGTCGTGGCCCGGCTGCGGCGCACGGCCGCGTCGTACGAGGAGGCGGCGATGGACCTCGGCGCGAGCTCCTTCCGCGCCTTCGCGGACGTCACCTTCCCGCTGGTCCGCTCCGCCCTGCTGGCCGGCGGCCTGCTCGCATTCGCCCTGTCCTTCGACGAGATCGTCGTCACGACCTTCACCGCCGGCCCCGGCGTCGAGACCCTGCCCATCTGGATCTTCAACAACATGACCCGGCCGCAGCAGGCGCCCGTGGTGAACGTCGTGGCCGCCGTCCTCGTCCTGCTCTCGGTCCTGCCGATCTACGCGGCCCAGCGGCTGTCCGCGGACACGGCCACGTCGAGCCGGGTGTGAGGGGTCGCGCCCACGGGCGATGGGACCCCTAAACGGATCACCAACTTCCGTATGGAGCAGGGTACTTGACGACATGCACCGGCCCCGGCCGGGTACGCGTCAGGCCTCGGACCCCGAACGGGAGGAGACAGGTCGTGACATCGCGCGGGACACCGCTGGACCGGGGACTGGGTGACCTCGAACCGGGCACCGTGCAGCGCGCGCAGCTGCGCGCCCGCATCACCGACATCGCGTGGACGGCCGGGTGCGCCGTCCTCGCCCTCTGGGCGGTGTGGAGCGCGGTCGGCGCGGTGCGCGGGACGACGGCTTGGTTGTACAGCGCGG
The DNA here is from genome assembly GCF_042875075.1 of Streptomyces sp. NPDC003720. NCBI lineage: Bacteria > Bacillati > Actinomycetota > Actinomycetes > Kitasatosporales > Streptomycetaceae > Streptomyces > Streptomyces sp. NPDC003720. Next base: position 791,282 of record NZ_JBIANZ010000001.1, on the reverse strand, counting down.
TGGCCTGGGTCCTGCTCGCCGGGGCGCTCACCGTCCGGGTGGCCGGCCGCCGCCGGGCACGCCGCTGAGGGCCGGGAGGGGGTCGTGGAACGCCTGAACGACTTCCTGCGCCGGCACTTGTGGGTGCAGATGCTGCTGTCCGTCCTGCTCGCGAGCGCCCTGATCCTGCTGCTGTACCCGTCGCGTTCGGCCGCCTCCGTTGTGACCCGGACGGCGCTGTGCTCAGTGGGCGGCATCGCCGTGGTGGTGGCGGCCCGCCGCAGGGAGAAGCGCGCGGCCGGCGGTTCCACGGACCGGCTCGTCGGACTGGACGGCAGGCTGCGCGAGGGCGAGGCGCCCACCGATCCGGCGGAGCGCGACGCCATGCGCGCCCTGGTGGAGCAGCGCCTGCACCGCACCCGGCACCGGGTCGCGGCGCAGGTCGTGCTCGTCGTGCTGTTCTGCTCGGTGACCGCGCTGACGGCGCTGACCGCCGGGGCGCGCCCGACCCTGGGCTTCGCGCTGCTCACCGTGGTCTTCCTCGGCTGGTTCATCCCGTACGGCAACCTCCAGCACCGGAGGCTGTGCCGGATGCGGGCGGCGCTGGCCGATGACCGGCACGGACCCGGCGCCACCGGCGCCGAGCCGCATGACCGATGACCGGACCGTCGACCCGGCCCTGACACCGCGTACGGCCTAGGAGGCCGCCTCGGCGGTGGTGGCGGAACTCGGCGACGAGGAGTCCCGGCTCTCCACCGGCTGCACCGGCTGGGCCGTCTGTACACGGAGACGGTGGCGGCGACCTGGCGCGCGGCGGCCTGCGTCGACCCCGCCGCGCGCGTGGCCACCCAGGGGCACGTCCTGACCGCGGGCGACCCGATGACCACGCTCGCCGTCGAGGCGACCGTCCACCAGCTCGACATGGTCGTACGGCTCCCGCACGCCCCCGGCCCGTCGCGCGCGGTGCCCGCCGCGGTCCGCTCCACCCTCGACGGCCTGCTCGGCCGGCCCACCCCGGCGGGGTGGAGCGACCCGCGCTGCGTACGCGTGGGCACCGGGCGGGCCGCGCTCACCGACGCCGGACGCGACGCGCTGGGCGCCGCGGCGCACCGGTTCCCGCTGTTCGGCTGACGACATCCGGCCGCGCCCGCCGACGCGTGCCTCCGTACGGCCGTAACGGCCCGTGGCGCGGCGGCGCCCCGGCGAGGGCTTCCGTAGGCTGAGGGTGCCCGAGGCTCCTCCGCAAGGCAGTGTCCGCAGGCGGGAGACGGTCGTGATCGAACTGGCCGCGGTGTTCGCCGTCGCGGGAGCGGCGAGCAACGCCGCGGGCACCGCGTTGCAGCGCAAGGCCGCCTCCGCGAGCCGGCGAGGCGGGCTGCGGCTGCTGGGCGAGCTCGTGCGCAGGCCCGCCTGGGTGCTGGGCATGGCCGGGGTGATCGGCGCCGCGGTGTGCCAGAGCCTGGCCCTCGTCAACGGGCCGCTCGCGCTGGTGCAGCCGCTGTTCATCCTGGAGCTTCCGTTCGCCCTGCTCATCGCCGGGCCCCTGATGCACCGGCGGCTGCCCCGCTGGGGCTGGTGGGGCGTCGGCGGCGTAGTGGCGGGCCTGGCCGTCCTGCTCGCCGCGGCCGCACCGCACGGGGCGACCGACCAGGCCGGGATGGAGCGCTGGATCCCCGCCCTGTCCCTGTGCCTCGGCGCCATGGCCGCGATGGTCCTGCTGGCCGGCCGGGGGCGCCCCGCGACCCGTCGGGCCGCGCTGCTCGCGGCCGCCTCCGCCACCGGCAACGCCCTGACCGCGGCCCTGCTGAAGTCGGCGACGGGAACCTTCGCCGACCAGGGCTTCGCGGCGTTCCTGCGGTCCTGGCAGACGTACGGCTTCGCGCTGGCCGGCGCGGCGGCCGTGCTGCTGCTGGAGAACGCGCTGCAGGCCGGTCCGCTGGCCGCGTCGCAGCCCGCGCTGACCATCGGTGACGCGGTGGTGAGTCTGGCCCTGGGCATCTTCCTGTTCGACGAGCGCGTCCGCACGGGCTGGTGGCTGCTGCCCTCGGTGTGCGGCGCCGTGCTGATCGTGGCCGGCGTGGTGGTGCTGAGCCAGGCCGTCCAGCGGATCAGGGAGCGGTGACCGGCGTCGTATACGGGCGTACGTGACCCCAAGTCCGACAAAAGGCAATGAGTCCGGCGGGATGTCGGGAAAATGACGACCGCCGCGCATTCAAAAGGCGCCCCGGCGAACAACGTCCGGTTACCGGAGAGCACCCGGCAACCGGTACGCCTGCAAAACAGGCGCAGCCAACGATCCGGACCGTCCCGATACGGCCACTCCACGTGCAAACGTTTCGCCAAGGCGGTGATAGCATCCCCGCGTCTGCGACCTTGGCCCACTCGGCTCGGGCGCTGCACTCCGACCGGCTTCTCGACTCGAAGTCGGCCGAGTGGTTCCAAGCGGTGTGTCACGGATTCCCCCCGACGTCCGTCCACCGATGGTTGCGGGCTACACATAGGAAAGGTATCCATGTCTCGAGACGCACTCGTTTGGTGCCTGGTCGCGGTGACCGTCATCGCCGTCGCCGCGGCACTCGCGCTCAGTCGTCGCAACAGGGCCATCGCTGCGAAGAAGCGCCAGGCCGAGGCCGAACTGACCCGGCAACTGAGCGCGGCCGACAGTCAACTGGCTGCTTTAAGCGCAGAGTTGCAGCAGCACCGCGCCGAGCACGACAAGACCATCGCGGAAGCCGAAGAGGCGGCCGAGGAAAGCACGAAGGCCGTTCTCAAGGGCTCGGCGCGCTTTCTGCAGAGTCTTGCAGCGGAACAGCTCGCGCTGCTCGAGGAAATCCAGCGCAAATACGGCGGCCATTCGGTTCTGGGTGATCTGCTGGAAGTCAGCCACGCCAATGCGCAGATGGCGCGCAAGGCGCAGGGTATTGCGGTGATGTGCGGTGCTCCGCTGGGCCGTCGCAATAGGCCCGCAAGCGTTTATGACGTAGTGCGCAGTGCGCAGGGTCAGATTCGGAATTTCCGGCGCGTCGAAATCATGCAGCAGACCGGTTTTGCCCTGAAGGCGTCCGCCGTTTCCCCGGTCGCCCTCGCCGTCGCCGAACTCCTTGACAACGCTGCCAGCTTTTCCCAGCAGGGTTCGCCGATCGAGGTCAATTTCCAGCGGGTGCAGAAGAACCTGTGCATCGTCATCGACGACGCCGGTGTCGGTATGAACGACGAGGACCGGGAGAAGGCCACCGCGCTGCTCTCCGGTGAGTTCAGCCCCCGGCTCTCGCACCTGGGGAACCAGCCGAAGTTCGGTTTCCCGGTGATCGGCCTGCTCGCGCGGCAGTACGGATTCCGGGTGGACGTCACCGGCGTCTCCCGCTACGGCGGTGTGCGGGCGGTCGTCCTGCTGCCGGAGGAACTGTGGACCGAGGAGGAGCCGGCGGTGCCCGAGGAGCCCCAGGTCAGCGGCATCCGAGGCAGTGTGGGCCGGCCCGAGCCGGCGGCCCGCACCGCGCACGGCCTGCCCCGGCGGGGCGCCCGTCAGGTGCCCATCGCCAGCGTTCCCGACCAGGACGGCACCGCGTCGCCCGCCCCGGCGCCGGAGGACGCCGGCCGGGCCGTCGGCCGAAGCCTGGGAGCCTTCCAGCGCGGCACGCTCTCGGGCCGCAATCTCGCCTCGGCGCCGTCCGAAGGGTCCGATGACGCATGACCACAGACCTTTCGTGGATGCTCGAGGACATCGTGCAGAACGTGCCGAAGGCGCGCCACGCGGTCCTGCTGTCCGCGGACGGCCTGCCCCGCGGCGCGACCGACGGCATGGAACAGAAGGACGTCCGGACGATCTCCGCCGCCATGGCGGGCATGCAGTCGCTCAGCCGGGCGACCTCCCACTTCGCCGGTCCCGGGACGGACCGCCAGTGGAACCAGACGATCATCGAGTTCTCGCACGGCTGGATCTTCCTGATCGGCGCCGGCCAGGGCGCCTATCTCGCCGCGGCCGCGGCGCCCGACGTCGACATGCAGCAGATCTCGTTCCGCATGCACCGGCTCGTCGCCAGACTCGGCAACAACCTCACCTCGCCGCCGCGCGTGCACGCGGAGGGCGCCGACGGACCCTCCGACGGCGGCCGGGAGATGGCGGTGGGCGGCACGGGGATCCCGATCGCGGACCTCGACGCGGCGGTCGGCGAGGTGCGGGGCGCCCGCCACGCCGTCCTGCTGGGCCACGACGGCCTGCCACGCGGCGCCACCACGGGGATGAGCCAGGACCTGGCGGACACCATCTCGGCGGCGATGACGGGCATCCACGCCTACAGCAGGGCCACCTCGCAGTTCGCCGGGCCCGACCCGGCGGCGCAGTGGCGGCAGACGGTCATCGAGTTCCAGCACGGCTGGATCTTCCTGATCTCCGCCGGACACGGCGCCTTCCTGGCCGCGGCCGCCGAACACGACGCCGATATAGAGGAGTTCACCACCCGTCTGCATCAGGCGGTGCCGCGGCTGAACGGATATCTGGCGCCACGCGGGGAGGCGAGCCGCCCGTGAATGACGAGCCGCACGAGGAACTCGAGCTGACCTCGGCATTAGTCCCGCTCTTCGTGATCACCAACGGGCGGGCCCTGCCGCCGGACAATACCTACGAGCGCACCACCCTGGTGTCCGCTCAGGAGGGTGCCGCCGCTTCGGTGCGCACCCTTTCGCCGGAGGCCCAACGGGTTCTGGAACTGGTGCGGGAGGGCTTTCTCTCCGTGGCCGAAGTGGCCGCCCACACCCATCTGCCCCTGGGAATCGTGCGGATTCTCCTGGCGCAGATGGAGGAGAGCGGTCACATCATCGCGCGTAAGCCGGTTCCACCCGCCGAACGTGTCGACCGCGAAGTGCTCAACGCCGTACTCGACGGCCTCAAAGCCCGATTCGGAGCGTGATTCGTGTACCTGGATTCAGGTGTTCTCACCGCGGTCAAGATCCTCGTGGTGGGGCACTTCGGGGTCGGGAAGACCACGTGCATCGGGAGCATCTCCGAGATCGAGCCCTTGCGGACCGAGGAGGAGATCACCGAGGCCAGCGTGGGATTTGACGACCTGTCGGGAACCCCGGACAAGGTCACCACGACGGTCGCCATGGACTTCGGCCGCCTGACCATCAGCGACGAGGTGGTGCTCTACCTCTTCGGCACGCCCGGTCAGGAGCGCTTCAAGGAGATGTGGGAGGAGCTGTCCCGGGGCGCGCTCGGCGCCCTGGTCCTCGTCGACCCCGAGCGGCTGTCGGAGTCCTTCCCGGTCCTCGACCTGGTCGAGCGGTTCGGGCTCACGTACGCCATCGGCGTCAACCACTTCGACGGCACGACCGACTACCCGCTCGCGGAGATCCGCGAGGCGCTGAACCTGTCCGAGCGGACCCCCGTCGTCGCCTGCGACGTACGCGACCAGCAGTCGTCGGCACAGGCTCTGATCACCCTCGTCCACCACCTTCTGTCCCTTCTCGACTAGGAGCCACCCCCACATGCAGCAGCCTCCCGGCATCCAGGGGCCCCCGCCCGGCTGCCCCGCGCACGGCAACGTCCCGCTCTACGGGCCCGAGTTCGGCTCCGATCCGGACGCCCACTACGAACAGCTGCGCCGCCTCGGCCCGAGCGCACCGGTGGACATCGCCCCGGGAGTCGAGGTCGAGCTGGTCACCAGCTACGACGCCGCCCTGTACATCCTGCAGAACCCGGCCTCGTTCGTCCGCGACTCGCGGCGCTGGCGGGCGCTGAACGAGGGGCGTGTGCCCGCGGACAGCCCGGCCCTGCCGATGATGGGGTACCGGCCCAACGCGCTCTTCAGCGACGGGGCGGCGCACGCCCGGCTGCGCCAGGCGGTCACCGACAGTCTGGCCGGCGTCAACGAGATGCAGCTCGTGCGGCAGACCCAGCAGTCGGCCGACTACCTGATCAGCCGGTTCAGCTCCGACCGGCTCGGGCAGGCCGAACTGATGGCCGAGTACGCCCAGCCGCTGCCGCTGCTGGTGTTCAGCGACCTGTTCGGGTGCCCGCCCGAGATCGGCGACCGTGTCATCGCGGGCATCAGCGGCATCTTCGACGGCACGCCGGGCGCGGACCAGGTGCTCGGCGAGGCGCTCGGCGAGCTGATCGCGCTGAAGCGCCGCCGCCCCGGAGGCGACCTGACGACCCGTCTGATGGAGCACTCCGCCCAGCTCACCGACGAGGAGGTGCTGCACCAGCTGGTGACCCTGCTCTCCGGCGGCACCGCTCCGCTGTCGGCGACCATAGGCAGCGCCTGCGCGCTGATCCTCGGCGAGGACTGGCAGGCCGGCCTGCCCGTCGAGGACGCCGTCACCCAGGTGCTGTGGAACTATGCGCCGATCGCCAACTACGCCGCCCACTACCCCACCCACGACGTGGAGTTGGGCGCCCGGACGGTCCGGGCCAACGACCCGGTGCTCATCTCCTTCGCCGCGGCCAACACCGACCCCCGGCTGGCCGAGCACCGCGAACAGCTCAGCGCCAAGGCCCATCTGGCCTTCGGTGCGGGGCCGCACGCCTGCCCGGCCAAGGACCCGGCGTTCGTGATCGCGGTCACCGCCGTGGAGTCGCTGCTCAACCGGCTGCCCGACGTCGAGGTGCGGGTCCCCTTCAAGGACCTGAACTGGGTGCCGGCGCCCTGGAGCCGTTCCCTGGTGAACCTGCCGGTCCGGTTCACCCCCCGCAGCGTGTCGCCCGCGCAGAAGCCTCAACCCCAGCCGGCCGCCGGCACCGCACGACCGGTCGTGAGCCCGTCGCCGCAACCGGTGGCGCCGGCGGCGCCCAAGGGGAGGCCCGGTCTGTTCAGCCGGTTCCTCGCATGGACCAGGGGAGAGTGACGTAGGCAACTCGCGCCGCGCATAGTCACCTTGTATGTATCAGCCACCGGTTGGGTATGCATGGCGCGCCCGATGCCGACGATCAAGAAGGGACCGTCGTGGAGATCGCGACAACTCCGCCCGCAGACAGACGCTTCGCCGTCTCTCTCTTCTCCCGGCTGCGCACGGCGAAAGGCCAGGCGAACCCCTTCCCGATCTACGTGGAGCTCCGGGCGGGGGGCGGAGTGGTCGCGGCCCCGTGGGGCGGTCATCTGGTCACCGGATTCGATCTCTGCGACCAGGTCCTGCGCTCCCGCGAGTGGCTGGAACCGGACAGCCGCTGGCGGGAGCAGCAGGGTGACGGAACACGCTGGACGGCGCCCTCCTCACGGGCGATGAGCAGGACGCTGCCCGCGCTCAACCCCCCGGACCACACATGGGTGCGCCGGTCGGCCGGCATGTTCGACCGCTCCACCCTCGAGGAGCTGCGCGGCACGGTCGAGCGAATAACCGGCGGGCTCCTCGACACCCTCGCCGAGCGGCTGCGCGACGGCGAGGCGGACTTCAACGCCCTGGTGAGCGAGGAGCTGCCGGTGGCCACCATCGGCCACTGGCTGGGGCTGCCGGCCGCCGACTTCCCCCGGCTGCGCGAGCTGACCCACGACCAGGTCTTCACCCAGGAACTGCTGCCCTCGGCCAGCCAGTTGGTCCTGTCCGACGCGGCCACGGCCGAGCTGCGCGAGTACTTCACGGCGCTGGTCCAGGACCGGCGGGCGCGTCCCGGCGACGACCCCGTGTCCCGCTGGATCGCGGTGTGGGACGGCGTGGAGAGCGACCGCGACAAGGCCGACGAGGCCGTCTACCATCTGGCCCTGTTCTTCCTGCTGGCCGCGCTGGAGACCACGTCCACGCTGCTGTCGACGACGGTCCTGCTGCTGCTGGAGCACCCACGTCAGTGGGACCGGCTCACCGTGAGTCCCGACCTCGTCCCCGCGGCCGTCGAGGAGTCGCTGCGCTACGACCCTCCCACCCACGTCATCAGCCGCGTCGCCTCCCGGGACTGCGTGCTCGGCGGCACCGAGGTGCGCGAGGACGACATGGTCCACCTCATGGTGGGCGCGGCCAACCGCGACCCGGCCCGGCACGCCGACCCCGAGCTGTTCAACCTGCACCGCAAGCCGGGCCACCTGTCCTTCAGCGGCGGCATCCACTACTGCCTCGGCGCGCCGCTGGCCCGGCTCGAGGCCCAGACCCTGCTCCACCAACTGGTCAGGCGCTTCCCGGGCCTGACCCTCGTACGCCGGCCGTCGTGGGCGCCGCGTGTGGCCTTCCGGCGGCTGCTGAACCTGGACGTCGCCCTCTCATGACCGAGATCATCTCCCCCTCCCCCGCAGCCCCCTCCCCCACCGCCGTGTTCCACGGCAAGGCGCTGGACGCCGAGCAGGACGGGCCGGTGCTGCGGGTCCGGCTCAACCCCTCGGGGCGGGACAGCACGCTGACCGTCGCCGCCCTCGACGACCTCGCCGACCTGCTGCACGGCCTGCACGACCGTCCCGACGTCCGGGTGCTGGTGCTGTCGGCCGCCGGCGACGACTTCTGTCTGGGCGCCGACCGCACCGAGTACCAGGCCGCCCTGGAGGAGGACCCGACCGGGGCCGTGATGCGCCGGATCGCGGACAAGGCCCACCGGGTCTGCGAGGCCCTGGAGAACACCCACGCCGTCACCATCGCCCGGCTGCACGGCCGGGTCATCGGCGCCGGTCTCGCGCTCGCCTCGTTCTGCGACCTGCGGGCGGGCGCCGACACCTGCCGGTTCCGCATGCCCGAGATCGGCGTCGGACTCCCGCCGGCCTGGGGCGGCGCGATGGGCCGGCTCGTCGTGGAGGGCGGCGCCGCGCGCATCCGTGAACTCATGCTCACCTGCGACGTGTTCGACGCGGCCACCGCACACCGGCTCGGCCTGCTGCACAAGGTCACACCACCGGACGGACTGGACGCCGCCGTCCAGGCGTGGGTGCGGCCGCTCGTCCGGCGCTCCCCGGAGGCCGTCACCCTCACCAAGCGCATGCTCGCGGGCCACTCGCGGGCCGCCCGCACCGCCGACGTGGCGCTGCTCGACGCGCACCTGCTGACCGCCGAGCTCAACCGGCCGCGCCCGCGGCGGGCGGAGGAGACCGCCTAGAGCCTGTCTGACAAATGATCACCGAGCGGGGACGGTGATCGGTCCAATTGCCTTGCCGTCCTAACACTGACCAGCGATTCTGGGCCGGTGCCAGGACAGGGGAAGAGGAAGCGGCGGCTAGAGGCCGGGAGGCAGCGGCTTGCTGCTCGCACTGCGCCAGACGTGGGGCGGTGGGAGGTGATCTTTGAAACTCGAGACCAGGCGGAGTTGCGTACGCATCTGCGCCGCCTCCGGGAGGCCCGAATCGACGAGTCGATGATCCGGATCGACACACTGTGTGGCCGTCTGGTGCAGCCAACCACCTATCGGCTGAGCCGGTTCGTGCCGGAGCCCGCGTGAGAGTCCAATCACGGGCACTCTGATCATTGATCTCGTGGCAGGTCGAGGTGAGTTGACGGACGCGGCGTGGGAGCGGATAGAGCCGCTGTTGCCGCAGGTGGACGGGCGTGGCCGTCCATGGCGCGATCACCGGCAGGTGGTCAACGGTGTTCTGTGGCGGCTGCGGACCGGGGCTCCATGGCGTGATCTGCCCCAGCGGTACGGGCCGTGGCAGACCGTCTACGAGCGGTTCGCCCGGTGGGAGGCGGACGGGACCTGGGCGAAGCTGCTGGAGCACGTCCAGGTGCGCGATGACGCGGTGGGCCGGGTGAAATGGACCGTCTCGGTCGACTCCATCATCAACCGGGCCCACCAGCACGCGGCCGGCGCCCGCAAAAAGGGGACGCAGACGGGAACGAACTGGAAGATCCGGGCCGCTCGCAGGCGCGCCAGGCCCTCGGCCGGTCCCGAGGCGGACTGACCACCAAAGTCCACCTCGCCGTCGATGGCCGGGGCCTGCCCCTGTCGATCGTGCCCACGTCCGGCAACGTCAACGACGCCACCGCGTTCGGCCAGGTCCTCGATGGGATCCGCGTCCCACGCGCCACAAGGGGTCGTCCGCGCACTACACCCGAGCGTGTGGTGGGCGACAAGGCGTACTCCAGCAGGGCGATCCGCCACCTGCTGCGGCGCCGGGGCATCGGCGCCACGATCCCCGAGCGCCGCGACCAGGCGGCCAACCGCCGACGGCGCGGGACCCTCGGCGGCCGGCCGCCCGCCTTCGACAAGGTCATCTACCGCGACCGCAACGTAGTCGAACGATGCTTCGCCCGTCTCAAACAGTTCCGAGCGATCGCGACCCGGTTCGACAAGCTAGCGGACCGCTACCGTGCCGGAGTTGTCCTGGCTTCCCCGATCCTCTGGCTCCGCGAGCCCGTCAGGTGATCATTTGTCAGACAGGCTCTAGCACTCACCGGCCCCGGGAAGCGGCGACACGGCGAAGCGGGCCGTGCCGCCGGTGGCACGGCCCGCTTTCGGCAGGGGGCGGAGAGCTCCGGGGTGTCAGCCCACCTTGTTCAGCTTGTCGAGGGCCTTGGCGAGACCGTTGGCCCACAGCTGGTTGACGCGCGCCCGCTCGGTGGAGTTGGGGTAGCGGTTGGTGCAGGACGTGCCGGGTCCGCCGCCCGACATCAGCTCGCTGCACGGGCCGCTGTAGTGGTCCGGCAGCCCCAGCACGTGACCGGTCTCGTGGGCGGCGACGCGGATCGAGTCGTACTGCCGGTTCTGCGCGTAGTCGAGGAAGATGTAGCCGCTGCCGTGGCCGTTGGTGGAGGCGTACGAGCCGCGGGAGTCGTTGCCCTCGTAGTACGAGAAGTCGGCGCTGCCCGTGGTGGACGCCAGCTTGACGTTGCTCACGGAGCTGTTCCAGATCGAGGCGGCGCTCGATATCTGGGAGCGGAAGGTCGGCGCCTGGGAGGCGTTGTAGTACACGGTCACCGACTGCAGGTTCGGGTGCGCGGCCTGCTTCCTGGCGACCGAGTCGAGCACGGCCTGGAAGAACGCCTTGTTGTTCGCCGCCTCGTCGGCCGAGCCGGTGTAGCCGGCCCGGACGGCGGCCGGGGAGCCGGTGGTGTGGGCGCTCGCCGGGATCGCGCCGCCCAGGGCCGCGAGGGTCACGCCCAGGCCGACCGCCAGCAGTCTCCTGGAGGTCTTGGCGGACGTGGAGGACGTACGGATGGACGTCATGTGGGGGGCTCCTACTCGTTCGTGTGGGGTGGTGAACGATCGGTCGCCCAAGAGTCTGGGACAGCCCGGTGTCCGAGCGGATGATGGCAACTGGGGATAGCGCACGGCTATCAGGGCGACTCCTGCTGTTCCGTTGGCGTTTGAACATCTGGCGCCCCAACAGACGCTGCCCTTACGCTCCGCGCATGGAGCTCGAGGTGAGGCACTTACGCGTGCTGTGCGCCATCGCCGACGCCGGCAGCCTGCACAAGGCGGCTCGGGAACTGGGCATGGCCCAGCCCTCGTTGAGCACCCAGCTGCGCCGGATCGAGCGGCTGCTGGGCGGCCGGCTCTTCACCCGGGACCGCACGGGCAGCCGTCCCACGCCGCTGGGGCACATCGTGGTGAGCCGCGCCCGGCCGCTGGTCGCCGAACTCACCGCGCTCGTGACCGAGACCCGGGCCGCGGCCGCCCGCGCGGCCGGCGGTCCCCGGCTGCGCATCGGCGCCACGGCCAGCCGGGCGCTCCCGGGCTGGCTCAGCCGGCTGCGCGCCCGCGTTCCGGCCGTCGAGCCCAGCCTGCAGATGGACGTGTCCGCGAGCGCCCTGCTGCGGCAGGTCGCCGAGGGCAGGCTCGACCTGGCGTTCGTGCACGAGGTCGAGGGGAGCCCGCTGCGCGTTCCGGACGGGCTGTGCCTGCGGGTCCTGGTGGAGCGCGAGCCCCAGTTCGTCACCCTGGCCGCGGACCATCCCGCGGCGGGCGGGCGGGAGGTGCGTCTCGCGGACCTGGCGCAGGACCGCTGGATGGTGGACGCCACGGTCGACGGCGAGTGGGACGGGGTGTGCCGGGTGCTGCGCGCCGCCGGGATCGAGCCCGACCTGCTGCACGGCGACTACCTCACGGCCTACTTCCTCGCCGCCATCGGCGAGGTGGTCACGGTCAGCCAGCCGACCGCGCTCCCGCCCCGCTCCGACCTGGTCATCCGGCCCCTCCAGGGCGATCCGATAGGAGTGCGGCTGCTGCTCGCGGCCCGCACCGCGGACGAACTGAACCTCGGGGTCGCGGAGTTGGAGGAGGCCTACTGGGAGGCGGCCCGGCAGGCGCCGGCGTACCAGGAGTGGCTGGCACGCCGGGGCGCCGGGCGGACCGCACCGGCGCTGCGGGCGGTGGGCGCCTGAGGAGCGATGACTTCCGGGCGGCCGCGGGGTCAGCACGCCAGGCAGTGTCCCCGTCCGCTTCCCCACCGGAGGAACCGCACCATGCAGAACGTTCGAGTCGGCGAGCGCACCGTGGAGTCGTCCGACGGCCGCAGGCTGCACGTCTACGACACCGGCACCGGCGATCTCCCCGTCCTGTGGCAGCACGGCACGCCCAACGTGGGCCTGCCGCCCGAGCCGCTCTTCGCCGCGTCCGCCCGGCTCGGGATCCGCTGGGTGTCGTACGACCGGCCCGGCTACGGCGGCTCGTCCCCGGTCCCCGGTCGTACCGTCGCCTCGGCCGCCGGCGACGCCCGCCGGGTCGCCGACGCGCTCGGCCTCGGCCGGTTCGCGGTCATGGGCCACTCCGGCGGCGCCTCGCACGCCCTGGCCTGCGCCGCGGTGCTGCGCGAGCGGGTGCTCGGGGTGGTCGCCGTGTCGGGGCCGGCCCCGTTCGGCGCCGGGGGGCTCGACTGGTTCGCGGGGATGGCCCCGTCCTGCCGCGCCTCGCTCACCGCGGCCGCGGCGGGCCGCGCGGCCAAGGAACGGCACGAGGCGGAGGCGGAGTACGACCCGGAGATGTTCACCCCGGCCGACCACGCGGCCCTCGCCGGCGACTGGTCCTGGTTCGACAAGGTCGTCCGGCCCGCCGTCGCCGCCGGTCCCGGCGGGCTCGTCGACGACGATCTGGCCTACGTCCGTCCGTGGGGCTGCGATCCGGCGTCGGTCACCGCTCCGGTGCTGATCCTGCACGGCGGGCAGGACCGGGTCGTCCCCTCCGCCCACGGGCAGTGGCTGGCGAGCCACTGCCCGTCCGCCGAACTCCGGCCGCGTCCCGCCGACGGCCACATCTCAGTGCTGGCCGGAGCCGAGGACGCGCTGGAGTGGCTGGCCGGGCGAGCCAGGGCGTGAGGGCGCCCGCGCAAGCCGGACGCGAGGAGAGCCGGGCGGCCAGGGCGTGAGGCCCCCACCGCGAGCCGAACGCGAGGAGAGCCGCGCGGCCAGGCCGTGAACCGCCCGACGGGCCAGCACGTGAAGACCCCACCGCGGGCCAGACGCAAGGAGAGCCGCGCAGCCAGGCCGTGAACCGCCCGACGGGCCAGCACGTGAAGACCCCACCGCGAGCCGGACGCGAGGAGAGCCGCGCGGCCAGGCCGTGAGCCGCCCGGCGGGCCAGCGCGTGAGAGGGCCCGGCGGGCGTGTCCGATCCGGTCGCGCGTGCAACCCCCGGGGGGTCATGACGGTCTCCCCTGGTGGGAACGCGCGTTCCCGCCAGGTTCACCTGTCCGCAACAGCCGCTCCGCCCATGAGGACTTCATGCCCCCCACGCTCACCGGCTCCCGTGTGCCGCGCCGTACCGCCGGCGCCGTCGGAGCGGTCGCCCTCCTCGCCCTCGGCGCCGCCCCCGCCGGCGCCGCGGACCCGGAGCCCTCCCTGGTCCTCGGGAGGATCGCACCGATCCACGGGCTGCGGCCCGGCAGCGGCTTCACGGTGCCCACCTCCTTCACGAACACGGGCACCGCCGCGCTCGACAAGGTCGGGATGTCGTACTCCGTCACCCGCGGGCTCGCCCACACCGAGGTGCCCTCCAACTGCTCCCGTTACGAGATCACGGACTTCGACGAGGAGCCGAGCCGTTCGGTGGTCTCCTGCGAGTTCGACCGGACGGTCAGGCCGGGCGTCGTCTACGCCCCCGAGCGTCCGCTGGCCCTGAAGGCGCTCGGCCGCGCCCTGTACGACGAGCTGCGGGTGACGGTCGGCAGCATCGAGACCGGTCCGGGCGACGGCGCGTCCGAGCCGGTGCGGGGCACCGGGCCCGCGCTGAAGCTGGTGGAACGGCCCGCCGAGACCTCGGCCGCGGGCGGCGCCCCGGCCTCCGGCCGGAGCGCGGCGACCGTGAAGGTGACCGCGAGGAACACGGCCGACTTCCGGGTGAGCGGTGCCCGGCTGAAGGGCCGGGCCGGTGACACGGTGCCGCTGGTGGTGAAGTTCACCAACGCCGGGCCGGGCTGGGTGCTGCGGGAGATCGGCGCCGGGGCGACCCGGATCCGCCTGAGGATGCCCGCCGGAACCTCGGTCACCAAGACCGACGGATTCTGCAAGAGCCTGGGGTCGGGCACGTACGAGTGCGGCACCGCCCAGGCGTGGATCGACGAGGGCGGCGGCGGGACCTACCGGTTCAGGCTGCGGATCGACAAGGCGGTCCCGGGGGCGAGGGGTTCGGTGGCGCTGGCCGGGCAGCCGCGGCCGTTCGACATCAGCAAGGCGAACGACACCGCGGACATCGTGCTCGACGCCACCGGCGCCGGCTCCACGACGGGCGGCGGGCTGCCGGGCACCGGCGCCGGGCCCGCCCTGCCGCTGGCGGGCGCGGCGGCCGGGGTCGTGGTCCTCGGCGCCGTCGTGGCGGTCCGCCGCAGGGCCGCCCGGCGGCGCTGACGGCACCGGCCGGGCGCGGGAGCGCCCGGCCCGCGTGGCGCGGTCAGTAGCTGGACCCCAGGGTCCGGGTCGTGTAGGCGCATTCCGTGTAGATGTACCCGGACCGCAGTCTGGCGGTGTCGGAGGCGGGCGTGGCGGTGCTGTCGCCGTGCGGCTTGTGCACGAAGTACGTGGTGCCGACCGGCAGGCTGAGCGTGCGCTGCGGGTAGTGCCGGCCGCTGTCGTCACACGGCTTGAAACCGGTCAGGAGGGTGTCGGTGAGCGAGTACGCCTTGCAGCCGCCGCAGCCCTTCAGGGTGAAGCTGCCGGTGACGGGTCCCGTGTACAGGACGGTGACGTCGTCGGGGCTGTCGTTCTTGACCGTGACGGAGATGCCGCCGCCGGAGGCGGTGGTGGGCAGCTTCTTCCCGGCGGCCGGGAGCGTTCGGGCCACCTCGGCGCCGATGGCTATCTTCTTGGCGCGCTCGCGGTTCCCGCCGTGCTCGTCCTCGGCGTAACCCTCCATGGTCTTCTGCGCCGCTTCGAAGTCGCCGTCCTCGAACTGGTCGACGCCGCAGGAGTACTGCCCCGCCTTCCCGCTGCGGCTCGCCCGGCCCGCGCTCCCGGTGAGGTCGTCCGCCGTTGCCGCGGCGCCGTCCGCGCTCCGTGCCAGGTCGGTGATCCGGCTGTGCAGGCCGTCCAACCGCTCGACGGCCGCGCAGGGTTCGTCACCGCGGACGTCCTTCTCGGCCTTCCGCACCGCCGCGTCGACCGCGGGCGCCACTCTGGCCGCCGGTGCGGACCGCGGGAAGGTGGTCAGCAGGTCGCCGAAGCGCGCGACCCAGTCCGCCGCATCGTCCGTCAGGCCTGCCGCGCCGCACTCGTACAGCGAGGTGGCGAGGCGCTCGTCAGGCCACAGGGCCAGTGAGCCGAGCTGCCGCTTCGGCATGGTGCCGGGCACCGTGCGCAGGTAGGTGAGCGGCTCCACGGCCGCGCAGTAGTCGTGGCGGCCGTAGGGCGCGCCGACCGTCGTGTAGTAGGTCCGCATGCGGTCGGGGACCTGGCCGGCCGCGCGGGAGCCGGGGTGGCCGACGGCGAGGTCGCGGTAGACGCCCAGGGCGGTGCGGTAGTCGGACCGTGCGGTGGCGAAGGGCTGCCGGCCGGCGGCCTCCACCAGGTGGTCGGCCCGTTCGAGACGGTCCAGGAGCGCCTGTTGCACGGCCTCGTCCCGCGCGTCCCGGTACCAGAGGGCGCCGCCGGCCGGGACGGCGAGCAGCAGCACGGCGAGCAGCAGGGCGAGGGGCGCGCCGGCCGGTCCGGTGAGCCGGGTGCGCAGTCCGACGACCGCGCCGTGCGCGGCCGCGAGCACCAGCAGTACGCCGTAGAGGACGAGGGCGGTTCCCGGGACGCCGTCCGCGTCGGCGGGCAGGGCGACGAACAGCAGGACCGCGGTCGCCGTCCAGCAGGCGGCCATCGGCAGCCATCTGCGGACCAGCGCGTATCCGAGGCCGAGACCGCTCAGGTTGAGCAGCGCGACGGCGGCCGCCCGCAGACCGTCCGGCGGTGCGGGCGGCGGCGCCTGGGGCATGGGCGGCACGGCGAATCCCGGTCCCGGGCCGTACGGATCTCCGGACATGGCGGCTCCCCCCGTCAACTGTCCCCGCATGTCTGCGGATGGGCAGTGTAGGGCCGCCGGCGCGGACCCGACAGAGGCCGTCCAAGGCGGTGGCCGCCGCGGGCGGGGAGGGGCCGTGCCGGGGTACGGCACGGCCCCTCCCCGCGGCCCGCCGCTAGCGGCGCAGGGCGGCCAGGTTGCGGTAGCCGATCGCGGCGTGCTGCAGGGACTGGCCCGGGTCGGTGCCGCTCGGGGCGTTGTCCTGCTCGACCATCGGGTTGTGGTAGTTGCGGTGGCCCACGCGGGAGAAGAACGTCGTGTAGTCGATGACGCCGGTGCCGAACGGGACCATGTCGTAGCCCATCCCGTTGGTGTTGTTGACGACGCCGTCCTTGGCGTGGAACAGGGGGTAGCGCTTGTCGTTGCGTTCGACCAGGCCGGCCGGGTCGAAGATGTCGGTCTGTGTCGAGCCGTCGTGGGCGGTGTAGGTACGGAACTTGTACTGGGCGACATGCGCCCAGAAGATGTCCATCTCCAGCCAGACCAGCTTGGGGTCGGTGATGGAAAGGAAGTACTCCAGCTTGCGGACGCCGGAGCTGCGGGTGGGGCGGCCCTGGGCGTCCAGCGGTCCGCCGTCGAGCAGGAAGCCGTACGCCGCGTCGTGGTTGTGGGTGTACAGCTTGAGTCCCTCCCGGCGGGCGAGGGCGCCGAGGGCGTGCCACTTGTCGGCGGCCGCGTCCCAGTCGGCCTTGTAGGCACTGCTGGTGGGGTCGCCGCCGGTGCCCACGTGGGCCATGCCGAGGATGTTGGCGATCTCCAGGTGCTTCTTGAAGGTGTCCAGGTCGGCGCTGCTCAGCGGCCAGGAGCCCGGGATGAAGCCGTGGTTGCCCTGGGCGCGCAGTCCGTTGTCGTCCAGCCAGCGGCGCAGCAGCCGGGCGCCCTCGACGGACTCCAGGTTCGCGCCGCCGGGTGCGTTCGCGTGCTGGCCGTAGCCGGCGAACTCGACCTGGCGGTAGCCGAACCGGGCCAGCTGCTCGAACACGGCGCGGAACCCGGACGGGAGGGTGGTGGTCAGCGGGTCGCGGCCGATCGCGTCGCGCACGGTGTAGAGGATGATGCCGCGCTTGTCCGCCGGCACCAGCGTGTGGCCCTCGCCGGTGGCGGCCGCCGCCTGGGGGGCGGCGTGCACCGGGGCCGCGCCGAGGACGGGCGCGGCGATCGCGCCCGCCGCGACGGCGCTGCAGGTGCTCAGGAAGCCGCGGCGGCCGATGCCGAGGCTGCGGCGCAACTGGTCGTCGGTGTCATGGGTGTTGTTCACGGGTGCCTTCCCTCAGGACGGGTCGCCGGTGCCGAGGCCGGCGAGTTCGAGCAGGAGTGACTTCACGTCGGTGGCCGCGATGCGGTCGCCGGCGGCGCGGGGGGTGGAGCACAGGAGGAGCGGACCGTCGTCGTCGCTCGTGGGCAGCCGGCCGTGGCTGCCGCGGATGGGTGAGGGATCCAGGGGGACGACCGCCATGCGGTAGCGCAGCCCGAGTTTCTTGCGGGCGAGGGCGGATGCGGCCCTGAGCTTCACGTAGGGGTCGAGCGGGTCCATGAACAGCTCGACCGGGTCGTAGCCGGGCTTGCGGTGGATCTCGACCAGCCGCGCGAAGTCGGGCGCGCGGTCGTCGTCCAGCCAGTAGTAGTAGGTGAACCAGGAGTCCGGTTCGGCGACGGCGACGAGTTCGCCGGCGCGCGGATGGTCCAGGTGGTGGGCCTTCTTGCCCTCGTCGTCGAGGAGTTCGGCGATGCCGGGGAGTCCGTCGAGCGCGGCCCGGGCGGCGGCGAGGTCCTCGGGGCGGCGGACGTAGACGTGGGCGATCTGGTGGTCGGCGACGGCGAAGGCGCGGGACGCCATCGGGTCGAGGTACTCCATGCCGTCCTGGGTGTGCACCTCCAGCAGACCGGCGCGGCGCAGGGCCCGGTTGACGTCGACGGGCCGGCTGACCGGGGTGATGCCGTACTCGGACAGGGCGACGACCGTACGGCCCTCCGCCCGGGCGTCGTCCAGCAGCGGGGCCACGGCCGCGTCGAGGTCGGCGGCCGCCCGCAGGGCGCGGGGGTCGTCGGGGCCGTAGCGCTGCAGGTCGTAGTCCAGGTGCGGGAGGTAGCAGAGCGTCAGGTCTGGTCGCCGGGTGCGGATGACGTGCCGGGTGGCGTCGATGATCCACCGGCTGGACGCCAGGTCCGCGCCGGGTCCCCAGAACCGGAAGAGCGGGAACGTGCCGAACTTCCGGGTGAGTTCGGCGTGCAGGGCGGGCGGCCGGGTGTAGCAGTCGGGCTCCTTGCGGCCGTCGGCGTAGTAGACGGGGCGCGGGGTGACGGTGATGTCGGTGTCGGCGCCCATCGCGTACCACCAGCAGATGTTGGCGACGGTGTATCCGGGGTGGGCGCGGCGGGCGGCGTCCCACAGTTTGTCCCCGGCGACCAGGCCGTTGTGCTGGCGCCACAGCAGGACGTCGCCGAGTTCGCGGAAGTACCAGCCGTTGCCGACGATGCCGTGCTCGGCGGGCGTGGCCCCGGTGAGGAAGGTGGACTGCGCGGCGCAGGTGACGGCGGGCAGGACGGTGCCCAGGTGGGACCGGGTGCCGGCCGTGGCGAGGGCCTCGAGGTGCGGCATGTGGCGGAGCAGTTTCGGGGTGAGGCCGACGACGTCGAGGACGAGCAGCGGGGTGGGCCGGCCGGTCGCGGTCATGGCAGCTCCTTCAGGCCGAGGTCGGTCAGCAGGTCGCGGGCGAGGGCGAGTTCGGCGGCGATGCCGTCGGTGAGCCGGTCGCGGGCGTGGGGCCGCAGCTCCGGCGGGAGCGCCTGCCAGGTGTAGGTCTCGACCTCCAGGTGCCGGGTGAGCGGGCGGGGGCCGCCCACCAGCCGGCCGAGGGCGGTCCTGAGCACGGGGAGGGTGGCGGTGAGGGGTGCCGCCGGGGCCGCATGCAGGGGGACGTGGAAGTGGGCGCGCCAGGGGGCGCCGGAGGGCAGGACGCCGCCGCCGAGGGCCTCGGGGAGGTCGTCGGTGCCGTGCGTCCCGGTCTCGGTGACGGTGCGGGTCTGGTGCAGGAAGCGGGGCTCGGCGAAGGCGGCGAGGGCGGTGCGGACCTCCGGCCGGCCTGGGTGTTCGGCGTGCAGGGCGGCGGAGAGCTGGGACTTGACGACGGGGACGCCGGCGGCGGCGAGGGCGTCCAGCGCGGTCCGCGGCTCCTCGAAGGAGGTCGCGAGGTGGCAGGTGTCCACGCAGACGCCGATGCGCGGGTGGCCCACGGCGGTGAGCGGGGCGAGGGCGTCCCCGGTGGTCTCGACGGTGCAGCCGGGCTCGGGTTCCAGGCCGACCCGGATGGACCGGCCGGTCAGCTCGGCCAGGGCGTCCAGCCGCTCGGCGAGGGCCAGCAGGGCCTGGTGGCCGGCGCGGGCCCGGTCGGCGGTCCAGGCGGTGCGCCAGCCGAGCGGCAGGGTGGAGATGCTGCCCTCGGTCACGTCGTCGGGCAGCAGCGCGGCGAGGATCCGGGCCAGGGCGGTGGTGTACGCCAGGCGCTCCGGGTCGGCCCAGTCGGGCCGGTACACCCGGTACTTGACCTCGGCGGCGCCGAACCCCTCGTACGGGAAGCCGTTGAGGGTGACGACCTCCAGGCCGCGCCGCCGAAGTTCGCGGCGCAGGGTGCGCAGGGCGGAGGGGTCGCCGTCCAGGGTGCGGGCGGCGTCGCGGGCGAGCCAGAGGCCGATGCCGAGGCGGTCGCGGCCGAGGCGGCGGCGCACGGGCTCGCAGTGGTCGCGGAGCTGGGCGAGGACGCCGTCGAGGGTCTCGGCGGGGTGGACGTTGGTGCAGTAGGCGAGGTGGACGGTGGAGCCGTCGGGGTGGCGCAGCCGCATCGCGTCACTCCCCGCCGCGCAGCAGGGAGTTGCCCTCGTGGGTCGCCTCGGGCGGACCGGTCTCCAGGTCGAGGCGGCCGCTGAGGCCGTAGAAGGCGACGGGGTTGCGCCACAGCACCAGGTCGACGTCGTCCTCGGTGAAGCCCTCGGCGAGCATCACGTCGGCGACCCGGCGGGTCTTCAGCGGGTCGCTCCTGCCCCAGTCGGCGGCGGAGTTCACCAGGACCCGCTCAGGGCCGTACGCCCGCAGGACGGCCACCATCCGGTGCTCGTCCATCTTGGTGTCGGGGTAGACCGAGAAGCCGAGCCAGCAGCCGCTGTCCTTGGCCTCCTCCACGGTCGTCTCGTTGAGGTGGTCGACCAGGACCCGGTCCATGGGGAGGGCGGACTCGCGGACGGCGTCGAGGGTGCGGCGCAGCCCGGCGAGCTTGTCGCGGTGCGGGGTGTGCACCAGGGCGGGCAGGCCGAGCTCGGCGGCCAGTTGGAGCTGCGCGGCCAGGGCCTTGTCCTCGGCCGGGGTCATGGAGTCGTAGCCGATCTCGCCGACGGCGACCACATGGTCCTTGACGAGGTAGCGGGGCAGTTCGTCCAGGACGGGCAGGCAGCGGGGGTCGTTCGCCTCCTTGGGGTTGAGGGCGAGCGTGCAGTGGTGGGCGATGCCGTACTGGGCGGCGCGGAACGGCTCCCAGCCGAGCAGCGAGTCGAAGTAGTCGAGGAAGGAGGCGGGCGAGGTGCGGGGCTGGCCGAGCCAGAACGCGGGCTCGACGACGGCGCGGACGCCCGCGGCGCGCATGGCCTCGTAGTCGTCGGTGGTGCGGGAGGTCATGTGGATGTGGGGGTCGAACAGGCGCATCAGGACTCCTCGCGGGGCTGCGCGGCCAGGGTCAGGACGTGGTGGAGGCCGTGGGGGACGGGCCGGCCGGCGGCGGTGCGCTCGGCCGCGAAGTCGGCCAGCATGCGGGCGAGTTCGGCGTCGCCGCGGGCCCGTTCGGCGAGGCCGGCGATCAGGTCGACGGGGACGCCGGTGAACAGGCACTTGAGGACGGCGTGCCGCCAGGCGTGGGGTTCGAGGTGGCGGGCCCCGTAGGGGCCGAGGGCGGCGGCCACCAGGCGGGTGTCGTTGGTGCGCAGGGCGTCCTCGACCAGCGGCAGGGCGTCGGGGCCGGGGACGAGACGGGGCAGGGCGTGCAGCACGGCCCGTCGCTCGGCGGCGGTGCCCTGGTGGTAGACGCGGCTGAGGACGGCCGCGTCGGCGCGCGCGGCGTGCAGGATGAGGACGCGGACGGCGTCGGCGTGCCGCGCGCCGCAGCGGCGGCCGGCTTCCGCGAGGCGCAGCTCCCACACGGAGATCGGCCCCCGCCCGCCGGGATGGGCGGCGGCCTCCTCCACGGCCCGGTGGAACCAGGCGCGGGCGTCCGGATCGAGCTGCGTCTCGAGGTGGTCGCGCAGGGCCTCGGGGCGGGTGTCCGCGACGGGTGAGGTGTTCATGCGGTGCTCCCTTCCGGCACGGCCGCGGCGCCCGGGCCCCCGGTGGCCGCGGCGCGCAGGAACGGGAGGGACTCCTCCGCGTACCGGGGCCCGGCGTGGGAGTGGCGGGGCAGTTCCACGACCGTCAGTCCGCGGTATCCGGTCGATTCGAGGGCGGCGAGGACGGGCGGGAAGTCGATCTCTCCCTCGCCGAACGGCAGGTGCTCGTGGACCCGGCGCCGCATGTCCTCGATCTGGACGTGCCGCAGCCAGGGCGCGGCGGCGCGCACGCAGTCCTCGGGCGGCAGGGGCTCCAGGCACTGGCAGTGGCCGATGTCCAGGGTGAGGCCGAGGGCGGACGGGTCGCCGAGCAGACCGCGCAGCCGATGGAAGTCGGCGAGGGTGGCCAGCAGGTGGCCGGGCTCGGGCTCGACGGCCAGCGGCACGCCGGCGGCGGTGGCCGCGTCCACGACGGGTGCGAGGGCGGCGGCGAGCCGGGGCCAGGCCGTGGCGCGGTCACTGCCTGGCGGAACGATTCCGCTGAAGCAGTGCACCGCGTGCGCGCCGAGGTCGGCCGCCACCCGCACCGCGCGCAGCAGCAGGTCCACGCGCCGCTCACGGGCCCGCGGGTCCGGGTCGAGGAGCGAGGGGCCGTGCTTGCGGCGCGGGTCGAGGACGTAGCGCGCGCCGGTCTCCACGGTGACCGTGAGCCCCAGTGCGGCGAGGCGGCGGGCGACCCTCCGGGTGCGGTCGGCGAGGCCGGGGGCGAGCGGGTCGAGGTGCATGTGGTCGAGGGTCAGCCCGACGCCGTCGTAGCCGAGGTCGGCCAGGAGGACGAGGGCGTCGTCGAGCCGCAGGTCGGTGAGGCCGTTGGTGCCGTAGCCGAAGCGGAGGGCCGAGGACCGCGGGGTCGCGCGGGACGTGCCCTCCGGTCGGCCGGGCGGCTGGGATGCGCGCCGGCGGTTCGGTCGCCCGGGCGTCATGTGACGCTCACCCGCCTCGCGAACCGGCGGGCCAGCGGGCCGAGGGCCGCCGTGGCGAGGGCGGTAGCGGTGGCTCCGGCGCGGGCGGCGAGGGCGGCCTGCAGCGGGATGGTGGCGCGGATGCCGGCGCCCACGGCCCGCTGGGTGAGCTGCGGCGAGGGGTTGAGCGCGGCGTGCAGGTAGGGGCGGGCGGCGGTCGCGGCGTAACCGGCGGCGAGGGCGGCGCCGAGGAGGCTGGGCGGGCGCGGTGGCAGTGCCCGGGCCAGCAGTGCCGTGGTGGTCAGGGCGGCGAGCGGGGTGAGCGGGGAGCCGGTGCGGGTCTCCTGGCGGGAGACGGCGGTGACGGCGAGGGTGTGGGTGCCGAGCAGTGCGGCCGGGACCAGTGCGGGGCGGACGCGTCCGCGGGCGGCCGCGGCCCCGAGCAGCAGGTCGAGGCCGCGGGCGGCGCCCATCGCGGCCGGGCCGGCGGGCGTGCGCTTCAGGCCGAGGTCGTACGACCAGACGGCGGCCGCGAGCGGTACGGCGACCGTCAGTGCGGGGCGGCCGGCGCGGGCGGCCAGCGCGAGGCCGGCGGCCGTGAGCGCGCAGGCGGCGGTGAGGGCGGCGGCGGGACGGATCCGGCCCGACGGGAGGGGCCGGTGCGGGCGCTCGGCGGCGTCCTCGGCCCGGTCCGCCCAGTCGTTGAGCGCCATCCCGGCCTCGTACAGGCACAGCGAGCAGCCGACGGCGAGCAGCGCGCGCCGACCGGGCCGCCCGGCGCCGGCGGCGGCCACTCCGGCGAGCGCGTCCCCCGGGACGGTGAACAGCGCGGGCAGCCGCAGCAGTTCGGCCCAGGCCCGCAGCCGGGCGGAGGGTGGTGTGGTGCTGGGCCGGGTGCGGGCGCGCTCCCCCGGCGCCGCGACCGGGCCGGCCGCGCCGGCTCCGCCGGACGCGACCGCTCGGGTGCGTCCGACCCCCGATCCGTCCCCGGCCCGCGGACCCGCGGCGGCGGTGAGAAGGTCCGGTCCCGCGTCCGAGCGGGCCCACATGGCGGACGGCGTCCGCGGTCCCGGTGCCGCGGCCGATCCAGGCGACCGGATCACTCCCCCTCCCCCAGCCGCGCGGCGAACCGCACCAGTTCCGCGTACTGCTCCGCCAGGGCCGCCGGGGCGTCGCCGACCGGATCCTTGAAGAAGAAGGCCAGTTCGGCGAGCGGGCCGGTCAGGCCGCGTTCGTGGGCGCGGGCCGTGAGGCGGGCCAGGTCCAGGACGAGGGGGGCGGCAAGGGCCGAGTCGCAGCCCTGCCAGATCGTCTGCAGGACCATGCGGGTGCCGAGGAAGCCGTCGAAGGCGATGTGGTCCCAGGCGGTCTTCCAGTCGCCGAGCGCCGGCACGTCGTCGATGTGGACCTCGCCCTCGGGCGCGCCGCCCAGGGTGTCGGTGAGGACGCGTTCCTTGCCCGCGTTCTTGGCCGCAGCGGCGGCCGGGTCGGCCAGCGAGGCGCCGTCGCCGCCGCCGAGCAGGTTGGTGCCGGACCAGGCCCGGACGTGCAGCGCCCGCTGGGCGAACATGGGGCCGAGGACGGACCGCAGCAGGGTCTGGCCGGTCTTGCCGTCCCGGCCCGCGTACGGCACCGTGCCCGACGCGGCGAGCGCCGCGAGGGACGGGTGGTGCAGGCCCGCCGACGGCGTGAAGTTGACGTAGGGACAGCCGGCGCGCAGGGCGGCCGCCGCGTACAGGGAGCTGGGCGGCAGGTGCGGACCGGCGGGGACCGGTTCCGTGGAGGCGACGTTCACGACGACCGCGCGGGCCAGCCCGTGGCGTCGTACGAAGTCCTGGATGTCGGCGGCGAACGCGGCGATCAGCCCGTCCTGGTCCCGGGTGTCGCCGGGCAGCGGGCCGCCGGGCCTGATCTCCCGTTCGGCCGCGTCGAGTTCGGCCTCGACGGCGGGGGGCAGTCCGGGCGGCAGGACGCCGCCGGCGGCCAGTTCCTCGGCACGCTTGGGCAGCGGGCAGTCCGTGGTGTCGTGGCCGCCGAAGACGAGGGACGACAGCGCGGGCAGGCCGCTGCCGGCGAAGGCGGGCGTCTCGGTGACCAGGCCGGTGGGCGGGCGCAGCCCGGCCGTCACGGCGGCGCATCCGGCGACGACGGTGGTGGCGACCGAGCCACGGGCCCCGACGAGCCAGACGCCGGTGCGAGGGGGACGGGAGAGGGACGCGGACATGAGCAGCCTCCTTGTCCAGGGCGTGAACTCCCCGAGGGGGGAGGGAAGGTGACGGCGGGCGGGAGTCCGGCGTCTCCCGCCCGCCGCCGTTCAGTGGCCCTTGCCGGGCATTTCCTTGATCCGGACGTCACGGAAGGACACCTGGTCGCCCGCCCCGTGGTTCTGCAGGCCGATGTGTCCGTCGGTGAGGCTCCGGGCCGGGTCGGTGTTGGTGAAATCGTTGATCTTCACGCCGTTGAGCCAGATCCGCAGGCGTTCGCCCTGGACCCGGATCTCGTACGTGTTCCACTCCCCCGGCGGGTTCAGCGCGCGGTCGCGCTTCTTCAGGTCGGCGGACTTGAAGCCGTAGACGGACCCCGTGGTCTTCTCGGGCACGTCGGTGGCGTCGATCTGGATCTCGTAGCCGTTGTCCACGGCGGACCACGGGTCGTCCGAGGGCGGGAAGCCCACGAAGACGCCGGAGTTGTCGTCGCCGGCCACCTTCCAGTCGAGCTTCAGCGAGTAGGAACCGAAGCTCCTGCCGGCGTACCAGAGCAGGCCCATCCCGCCGGTCGAGGTGAGCGTGCCGTCGGCGGAGAGGGTGAAGGAGCCGGGGCCGGCCTGCTTCCATCCGGCCAGGGAGGCGGAGGTGCCGTCGAAGAGCCGGCTGTATCCGTTCTCCGGGCGGCAGTCCGCCCGCACGTCGCCGATGGCGTACCGCAGACCGCCCAGCAGGTGGGCGCGGAACGCCGGGTCGGCGTACGACTCCTTCGTGTGGCCGCCCCCGGTGTAGAAGGCGCGGCCGCCCTGGTACTCCTGGCACCAGGCGATGGGGTGGTCCCCCGCCATGGTCCCGCCGGAGTACGAGGCCTCGTCGAGCGAGGCGAGGACATGCGCCCGCTCGCGGGGATTGGAGCGGTAGTTGTACCACTCGTCGGTGCGCTCCCAGGTCCGCCCGAGGTGCGCCGTGGCCGGGTGGGCGCGGTCCTCGACGTTCACGGTGGCGGGCTGGATCGCCGGGTGGTTCTGGAACCAGGCGCCGGCGAGGCCGCCGTAGAAGGCCCAGTCGTACTCGGTGTCGGCGGCGGCGTGTACGCCGACATAGCCTCCGCCGTGCCGGATGTACCCCTCGAACGCCTCCTGCTGGGCGGCGTCGAGGACGTCGCCGGTGGTCGACATGAAGACCACGGCGTCGTAGCGGCTCAGGTTCTTGCCGGTGAAGGCGCCGGCGTCCTCGGTGGCGTCGACGGTGAAGCCGTTCGCCTCGCCGAGCTGCTGGACGGCCGTGACGCCCGCGGGGATCGAGTCGTGCCGGAAGCCTGCCGTCTTGGAGAAGACCAGGACGCGCTTGGGGTGCGCCGGGTCCGACACGGCGGGTGCGGTCACGCAGCCGAGGAGCAGGGCGGCGCCGAGCGCCGCGGTGGTGATCCTGCCTGCTGGTCGCATGGTTCGTGTCCTCCTCTCAGCCGGTGGTGAAGGTGAAGTCGTCGACGTCGAACAGGGCGCCGCTGCCGCCCTTGAAGACCAGGTAGAGCGTGGTGCTGCCGCGGGGTGCGCGGGACAGCGCGGCGCTGACGTCCTGGTAGGCGTCCCAGCCGCCGGTGACGGGGACGGTGGCCTTGCCGAGCAGGGTGCCGGTGGCCGATCCGGCGCGGACCTCGAGGGTGCCGCCGGCGCCGGCGGAGGCGACCCGCGCGGTGATCTTGGTGGCGTCGCTCAGGACGTACGGGGTGAAGGCGATCCAGTCGCCGTTGCCGATGTCGCCGACGGCCTTGCCGCCGTGCGCGGTGTCGTGGGCCACGACCGACACGCCGGAGCTGTCGCCGAAGTGCTCGGCCTGGCGGTGGCGGGGCTGCAGGACGCTGCGGGCGTGGGTGGTGAGGGCTTCCTGGCCGCCGCCTCCGCCGTCGGTGTACTGGGCGTCGAGGACACCGAAGATGTTGGCGTCCTCGTCGTGTCCGCCGTCGGCGCTGGTCTGGATGGTGCCGGAGCAGCCCTGTGCGGAGGTCAGCGGGTGGCCATGGGTGTCGTGGCCGAGGATGAAGTTGACGGTGACCTTGGAGCAGTCGACCGCCTTGCCGTCCTCGGGGTCGGTGACCTTCACCTTGAACGGCACCGCGTCACCGAAGCCGAACAGCTGCCCGTCCTTGGGGAGTTCCAGGGTGACCGTGGGCGCGGTGTTGCCGACGACGACCCGGACGCTCGCGCTGCCGGTGCGGCCGGTGGTGTCCTCGGCGGTCACCGTGGCCGTGTAGGTGCCGTTCTTCTTGTACTTGTGGGTCGGGTCGGCCGCGGTCGAGGTCGACCCGTCGCCGAAGTCCCAGCTGTAGGTGAGCGCGTCGCCGTCCTGGTCGCTGGAGCCGGCCGAGGTGAAGGCCACCTTCAGCGGCGCCTGCCCCGAGGTGCGGTCGGCCGCGGCCTGGGCCACCGGGGAGTGCCCGTCGGTGGCGTTCTCGATGCGGAACAGGCCGGAGTTGTCGTCGCCGCCGAACCAGGAGGTGCCGTAGTCGAGCACGTAGAGGGCGCCGTCGGGGCCGAAGGCCATGTCCATCACCTGGGTGCCGCTCCAGGGGACGTCGTTGATCGACTGGACCTTGCCGTCGGCGTCGCTGGTGATGCGCTTGATCCAGCGGCGGCCGAACTCACCGGCGAAGAAGTCGCCATCGTAGGCCTCGGGGAACTTCACGGGCGAGTCGAGCGCGGGGTCGTAGTGGTAGACCGGTCCGCCCATTGGGGACTCGGAGCCGGTGCCGAACTCCGGGACGGACGGGCCGTCGTACGGGATCCAGGCCGGCTGGGCCGGGGGCAGGCCGGTCAGACCGGTGTTGTGCGGCGAGTCGTTCCTCGGCGCCGAGCAGTCGAACGTGGCGCCGGAGGTCTTCGTCCCGAAGTCGTAGTCGACGTACGGGTCGTTGGCGCCGGTGCAGTACGGCCAGCCGAAGTTGCCGGGCTTGGTGACGCGGGCGAACTCGACCTGGCCGGCGGGGCCGCGGCCCGGGTCGGCGGCGCCCGCGTCCGGGCCGTAGTCGCCGACGTAGAGGATGCCGGTCTTCTTGTCGACGCTGAACCGGAACGGGTTGCGGAAGCCCATCGCGTAGATTTCGGGCCGCGTCCTGTCCGTGCCGGGCGCGAAGAGGTTGCCCTCGGGGATGGAGTAGGAGCCGTCGGCGTTGACCTTGATGCGCAGGATCTTGCCGCGCAGGTCGTTGGTGTTGCCGGCGGTGCGCTGGGCGTCGAAGCCGGGGTTGCGGTCGGCGCGCTCGTCCAGGGGGCTGTAGCCGTCGGACTGGAAGGGGTTGGAGTCGTCGCCGGTCGACAGGTAGAGGTTGCCGGCCGCGTCGAAGTCGATGTCACCGCCGACGTGGCAGCACAGGCCGCGGGTGGTCTTGACGTCGAGGATCTGCTTCTCGCTGGTCTTGTCGAGGGTGCCGTCGCTCTTCAGCACGAAGCGGGAGAGGCGGTTGACGCCGTCGAAGGGCGCGAAGTCGGCCGCGGTCCCGGTCTCGGGGGCGTCGCCCGCCGGGGTGTTCAACGGGGGTGCGTAGTAGAGGTAGATGAAGCGGTTGTCCGCGAAGTCGGGGTCCACGCCGACGCCTTGCAGGCCCTCCTCGTCGTGGGAGTACACGTCGAGCTTGCCGGCGACGCTGGTGTTGCCGGCCGCGTCGGTGAGGCGGAGCTCGCCGTCGCGGGAGGTGTGCAGGACCGAGCGGTCGGGGAGGACGGCGAGCGACATCGGCTCGCCGACCTCGGCCTCGCCCTTGGCGAGGGTGACCTGCTGGAAGTCCTCGGCCGCCGCGGTGGTGTCCTGGCCGGTGACGGCTGCGCCGGCCTGGGTGGCGGTCAGGGTCAGGGTGGCGCCGGCGAGCAGGGCGCCGCTCAGCAGCGCGACCGCCTTGCGCAGACGTGTTCTGTGGGTTCCGGTGCGGTTGGTGCGATCGTTCCCGTGCACGAAATGCCTCCAGAAGGGGCTGGTTGTACGGGCGGGTGCGAGCGCCGGGATGCGCCGTCATCCCGGAGTTGCGGACTGACCACTACATGCCGGTCAGTTGGAGAAGGCCGCGTCGAAGGAGGCCGACGGCGGCTCGAAGTCGTGGGCCCTGAGGCGGGCCAGGGCCTCGGGGGCGCCCTGCAGCCGGTCCATGCCGGCGTCCTCCCATTCGACGGAGACGGGGCCCCGGTAGTCGATGGAGCGCAGCATGCGGAAGACGTCCTCCCAGGGCACGTCGCCGTGCCCGGCGGACACGAAGTCCCAGCCGCGGCGCGGGTCGCCCCAGGGCAGGTGGGAGCCGAGCCGGCCGTTGCGGCCGTCGAGCCGCTTGCGGGCCTCCTTGCAGTCCACGTGGTAGATGCGGTCGCGGAAGTCCCACAGGAAGCCGACCGGGTCGAGGTCCTGCCAGACGAAGTGGGAGGGGTCGAAGTTCAGTCCGAAGGCGGGGCGGTGGCCGATCGCCTCCAGTGCGCGCTGGGTGGTCCAGTAGTCGTAGGCGATCTCGCTCGGGTGGACCTCGTGGGCGAACCGCACGCCCTCGGCGTCGAAGACGTCGAGGATCGGGTTCCAGCGGTCCGCGAAGTCCTCGTAGCCCCGTTCGATCATCGACTCGGGGGCGGGCGGGAACATCGCGACGAGGTGCCAGATGGCGGAGCCCGTGAAGCCGATGACGGTGTCGACCCCGAAGGCGGCCGCGGCGCGGGCGGTGTCGCGCATCCGGTCGGCCGCCCGCCGCCGCACCCCCTCGGGGTCCCCGTCGCCCCACACCCCGGCGGGCAGGATGGCCCGGTGGCGCTCGTCGATGATGGCGTCGCAGACGGCCTGGCCGACGAGGTGGTTGGAGACGGCCCAGCACTTCAGGCCGTACTTGTCGAGGAGCTGGTGGCGGGAGGCGAGGTAGGCGGGGTCGGACAGGGCCTTGTCCACCTCGAAGTGATCGCCCCAGCATGCGAGTTCGAGGCCGTCGTAGCCGAAGTCGCGGGCGAGCCGGCAGACCTCCTCCAGGGGCAGGTCGGCCCACTGGCCGGTGAACAGGGTGAACGGGCGCGGCATGGGCGGGCCTCCTCAGTCCGCGACGGACGTGTAGACGGAGTTCTTCTCGGCGCTCTCCTCGACCGCGGCCAGCACGCGCTGCACCTGCAGTCCGTCGGCGAAGGAGGGCTCGGGGCGGCGGCCTTCGGCGATGGCGTGGACGAGGTCGCGGACCTGGTGGACGAAGGTGTGCTCGTAGCCGAGGCCGTGGCCGGGCGGCCACCAGGCCTCCAGGTAGGGGTGTTCGGGTTCGGTGACGAGGATGCGGCGGAAGCCGGCCTCGGCGCCCGGTTCGGTGGCGTCGTGGAACCACAGCTCGTTGAGGCGTTCCAGGTCGAAGTGCAACGAGCCCTTCTCGCCGTTGAGTTCGATGCGCAGGGCGTTCTTCCGGCCGGTGGCGTAGCGGGTGGCCTCGAAGGAGGCCAGCGCGCCGGAGGCGAACCGGCCGGTGAAGAGGGCGGCGTCGTCGACGGTGACCGTGCCGGTGCCGGCCGCCGGCATCGCCGTCAGGCCGCTGCCCGCGCCGCCGGGCAGCGGGCGCTCCCGTACGAAGGTCTCGGTCAGGGCGGACACCCCGGCGAGCCGCTCCCCCGCCAGGTACTGCGCGAGGTCCACGATGTGCGCGCCGAGGTCGCCCAGGGAGCCGGAACCGGCCTGCTCCCTGCGCAGCCGCCAGGTCAGCGGGAACTGCGGGTCCACCAGCCAGTCCTGGAGGTAGGTCACCCGCACATGGCGCAGGGTGCCGATCCTGCCGGCGGCGACCATGCGCCGGGCGAGCGCGGTGGCCGGCACCCGGCGGTAGTTGAAGCCGACCATCGCCACCCGGCCCCGGGCCTCGGCCTCCTCGGCCGCGGCCGTCATGGTCTCGGCCTCCGCCACGGTGTTCGCGAGCGGCTTCTCGCACAGCACGTGCTTGCCGGCGGCGAGCGCGGCCAGCGCGATCTCGGCGTGGCTGTCGCCGGGGGTGCAGATGTCGACGAGGTCGACGTCGTCCCGGGCGATCAGCGCACGCCAGTCGGTCTCCACGTCCGCCCAGCCGTGCCGGCCGGCCGCCGCGCGGGCCGCGACCTCGTCACGGCCGCAGATCACGGCCTGGACGGGCCGCAGGGGCAGGTCGAAGACCCGGCCCGCGGTGCGCCAGCCCTGCGAGTGGGCGGCGCCCATGAAGGCATAGCCGACCATGCCGACGCGCAGCGGCGGTCTGTCCTCCGCCGGGTCCCCGGCAGGTGCCGCCGGCTTCGTCGACTGCTGCGGCTGTTCCATGCGCTCGTCCTCCTCTTCGTCGTGGCGCGGTGGGGGGTGCGGGCGGGGGCCCGGAGGGCCCGTCTACCGGAAGCCGGTGGGCATGTACTGGTCGACGTTGTCCTTGTCCACGACGGCCGAGTAGAGCGTGATCGACGCGGGGATCTCGTACTCGGCGAGGCCGCCGACGCCCTTGCCCTGGCCGAGGGCGCGGGCGAGGTCGATCGCGGAGGCGGCCATGGTCGGCGGGTAGAGGACGGTGGCCTTCAGCACGCCGTCGTCCTGCTTGATGGCCTGGAAGGCGGAGAGCGCGCCGGCCCCGCCGACCATCAGGAAGCCGTCGCGGCCCGCCTGCTCGATGGCGCGCAGGGCTCCGACGCCCTGGTCGTCGTCGTGGTTCCACAGGGCGTCGAACTTCGGCTGGGCCTGCAGGAGCTGGGCCATCTTGGCCTGGCCGGACTCGACGGTGAAGTCGGCCGCCTGCCGGGCCACCTTCTTGATGTTGGGGTAGTTCTTGAGGGCGTCGTCGAAGCCCTGGGTGCGCTGCTTGGTCAGCTCCAGGTTGTCCAGGCCGGCCAGCTCGATCACCCGGGCGTTCGGCTTGTCCTTCAGCTTCTCGCCGATGTAGTTGCCGGCGCTCAGGCCCATGCCGTAGTTGTCGCCGCCGATCCAGCAGCGGTACGCCTGGGCGGAGTTGAAGATCCGGTCGAGGTTGACGACGGGGATGCCGGCCCGCATCGCCTTCAGGCCGACCTGGGTGAGGGCCTTGCCATCGGCGGGCAGCACGACCAGGACGTCGACCTTCTTGTTGATCAGGGTCTCGATCTGGCCGATCTGCTGGGCGGTGTCGTTGGAGCCCTCGGTGATCTCCAGGGTGACGTCGGAGTACTTCTTCGCCCGGCTCTTGGCGTTGTCGTTGATGGCGTTGAGCCAGCCGTGGTCGGCCTGGGGGCCGGCGAAGCCGATGGTGACGTGCCTGCCGGGCTTGTCGTCGGCGGCCGCGCGGGTGTCGGCGGCGGCTCCCTCGGCCTTGGTGTCGTTGCTGGTGCAGGCCGTGAGGAAGGCGCCGGCGGAGACCGCCGCGGTTCCGAAGAGGAGTCCTCTGCGGCTGGTGACGCCGTTCGTGGTGGGGCTGGTGCGTTCTGGCATGGCGGTGGACCCTTCCTCAGCTCGTTCTCGCGGTGCGGCGCTGGACCAGGACGGCGGCGACGATGATCGCGCCCTTGGCGATCTGCTGGACGTCGCTCTGGAGGTTGTTCAGGGCGAAGATGTTGGTGATGGTGGTGAAGATCAGGACGCCGAGCACGGAGCCGGTGATGGTGCCGCGGCCGCCGCTGAGCAGGGTGCCGCCGATGATCGCGGCGGCGATGGCGTCGAGTTCGTAGAGGTTGCCGTTGGTGTTCTGGCCGGAGCCGGAGAGCACGATCAGCAGGAAGGCGGCGATGCCGCAGCACAGCCCGGACAGCAGGTACAGGTACAGGCGCTGGCGGCGGACGTCGATGCCGGCGAGCCGGGCGGCCTCGGCGTTGCCGCCGACGGCGACGGTGCGGCGCCCGAAGGTGGTGCGGTTGAGCAGCAGCCACCCGGCGATCGTCACCAGCGCGAAGACCAGCACGAGGGGCGGGACGCCCAGGACGTAGGAGACGCGCTCGCCGAGCTTCAGGACGCCGTCGACGGTGACGATCTGGGTGCGGCCGTCGGTGATCTGCAGCGCGAGGCCGCGCGCCGAGGCGAGCATGGCGAGGGTGGCGATGAAGGGGACCATGCCGCCGTAGGCGACCAGCAGCCCGTTGACCAGTCCGCAGCCGAGGCCGACGACCAGCGCGGTGAAGAGGATGCCGGCGAAGCCGTACTCCTGGGTGGCGACGGTGGTGGCCCACACGGAGGCGAGGGCGACGATCGCGCCGACGGAGAGGTCGATGCCGCCGGCGGTGATGACGAAGGTCATGCCGACGGTGACCACGCCGATCACCGAGGCCTGGGTGAGGACGAGTTGCAGGTTGCGGGTGTCCAGGAACTCGTCGGGCCTGGTGACGCCGCCGATGACGACGAGGGCGGCGAGCACGCCGAGCAGGGACAGGGTGCGGACGTCGGCGCGGGCCGGCAGGCCGCGCCAGACGGGGAGCCGGCCGGCCGACGGCGGCTTGCCGGCGGCGTCCCGGGGCGGGGAGACGGGCTGCGTCATGACGCCGGGCTTCCTTCCATGACGAGGTCGAGGACTCGGTGTTCGTCGAGTTCCTGGGCGGGTGCCGTGTGCACGACCCGGCCCTCGCGGAGCACCAGGACGCGGTCGGCGAGGCCGAGGACCTCCGGCACCTCGCTGGAGACGAGGAGCACGGCGAGGCCTTCGTCGGCCAGCCGGCGGACCACGGCGTACAGTTCGGCGCGGGCGCCCACGTCGACGCCGCGGGTGGGTTCGTCCAGCAGCAGCACCCGGCAGCCGCGCAGCAGCCAGCGGGCGAGGACCGCCTTCTGCTGGTTGCCGCCGGACAGAGTGCGCACCGGCACGTCGGGGTTGTCGGGCCGCAGCGACAGCTCGCGGGTGGCGGCGTGCGCGGCGCCCCGCTCGGCTCCCCGGTCGACCCAGCCGGCCCGGGAGAAGCGGGAGAGGGTGGAGACGGACACGTTGCGGGTGACGGACTCCAGCATCAGCAGGGCCTGCGCCTTGCGTTCCTCGGGGGCGAGCCCGAGGCCGGCCCGTACCGCGGCGCGCACGCTGCCGGTCCGCAACGGCCGCCCGTCGACGAGGACTTGGCCCGCGCTGGGTCTGCGCGCCCCGTAGACGGTCTCCAGGATCTCGGAGCGTCCGGATCCCACGAGCCCGGCCAGGCCGACGATCTCGCCGGGCCGTACGTCGAGGTCGAACGGCGCGAACTCGCCGTCCCGGGCCAGCCCGCGGATCCGCAGCACGGGTTCGGCGGCGGGTGGCGCCGCGGGCCGGGCGGGGAACACGTACTCGACGTCGCGTCCGGTCATCAGGGCGACGACGTCCCTGGTCGGGGTGGTCCGGGCGGGCAGACCGCGGGCGACGGCGCGGCCGTCCTTGAGGACGGTGACCCGGTCGCCGATGCGCCGGATCTCCTCCAGCCGGTGCGAGATGTAGACGACCGCGACACCTTCGGCGGTGAGGTTCCCGACGATCCGGAAGAGGTTGTCCACCTCGTCGGGGTCGAGCGCGGCGGACGGTTCGTCCATCACGATGAGGCGCACGTCGTGGGAGAGCGCCCGGGCCATGGAGACGATCTGCTGCTGGGCCGCCGACAGGTCGCCGACCAGCCGGCCCGGGTCGATCTCGGGATGCCCGAGCCGTTTCAGCAGCAGGCCCGTCGCCGTGCGGGCGGTCCTTCCGCGTACGACGAAGCCGGCGGTGGTGGGCTCGTGGCCGAGGTGGACGTTCTCGGCCACCGACATGTGCTCCACCAGGTCGAGTTCCTGGTAGATGGTGGCGATGCCGAGGCGCATGGCCGCGATCGGCGAGCGCAGGGTGACGGGTTCGCCGTGCCAGTGGATGGTGCCGCCGTCCGGCTGGTGGGCGCCGGCCAGCACCTTGATGAGGGTGGACTTCCCTGCGCCGTTCTGGCCGAGGAGGCAGTGCACTTCGCCCGCCTGGACGTCGAGGTCGACGCCGTCGAGGGCGCGGACGCCGGGGAACGACTTGGTGATGCCGGTCATGCTGAGCAGCGGTGCTTCTGGTGCCATCGGATTCCCCTCGGCGGACGGGCGGGCCGGTGTCAGGGCGTGCCGCGCCTGCTGCCGGGCACGGTGCCGGGCAGACGTCGTTCGGGCAGGGCTGAGCGCTGTCGGAGTGGGTGTGGGTGCGGACGGCGGGGCGGAGCGGGCCGGGGCAGGTCCGGCCGCCGTCACTGCCGGGCGGTGACGCGGTGCGGGGCGCTCGGGGTGGAGCGTGCTCGGGTTTCGGGGGTGCGGCGGGCGGGGCGGGCTCGGGGGTGCGGGCGGTGGCGCTGTCTACACGAGTCAGTGCGGGCGGTGTGGGCGGCTCGGACGGGTGGGCGGTCGCTCGTTACGCGGGTGAGAACAGGTGGTCGCTGATCAGCCGGGCCGCGCCGGTCACGCCGGCGGTCGGTCCCAGTTCCCCCAGGACGATGGGCAGGTTGCCGGTCGCCAGGGGCAGCGACTGGCGGTACACCTGGGTGCGGATCGCGGCGAGCAGGGTGTGGCCGAGGCCGGTCACCCCGCCGCCGATCACCACCAGGCCGGGGTTGAAGAAGGAGACGAGGCCGGCGATGACCTGGCCGACGTGGGTGCCGCCCTCGCGGATCAGGTCGAGCGCGGTGGCGTCGCCCGCCGCGGCCGCGGCGGCCACGTCGACGGCGGACAGCGTGCCGCTCGCCGCCAGCCGGGCCGCGAGTTCGGCGGACAGCCCCTGGCCGGCCGCCTGTACCGCGTCCCGGGCCAGCGCGGCGCCGCTGAAGTGGGCCTCCAGGCAGCCCCGGTTGCCGCAGGCGCAGGGACGGCCGTCGGGCACGGCCTGGATGTGGCCGATGTCGCCCGCGCTGCCGGTGGTGCCGCGGTGCACATGACCGCCGACGACGATGCCGCATCCGATGCCGGTACCGATCTTGACGCAGAGGAAGTCGGCGACGGTGCGGGCGACCCCGGCGTGCTGCTCGCCCATGGCCATGAGGTTCACGTCGTTGTCGACCATGACCGGGCAGCCGAGTTCCTGGCTGAGCGCCTCCCGCACCGGGAAGCCGTCCCAGCCGGGCATGATCGGCGGCGCGACCGGGACGCCCTCGGGGAACCGGACCGGTCCGGGGACGCCGATACCGGCGCCGTCGAACCCCTCGGCGAGCCCGGTGGCCCTCAACTTCCCTGCCATGTCCAGGACTTGCTCGAACACCGCGACGGGGCCCTCACGGACGTCCATCGGCTGGTTGAGATGTCCGAGGATCTCCAGTTCGGCGTTGGTGACGGCGACGTCGACCGAGGTCGCGCCGATGTCGACGCCGAGGAACCTGAGTCCCGGGTTCAGCCGGACGTTGTGGGAGCGGCGGCCGCCGCGCGAGGCGGCGAGTCCGTCGGCCACCACGAGGCCGGTCTCCAGCAGCCGGTCCACCTCCACCGCCAGCTTGGACCGGGACAGGTCGACCTGGTCGCCGAGCTGGGCGCGGGAGTTGGGGCCGCCGTCACGCAGCAGCTTCAGCAGGCGGGCCTGGTGCGTGTTCGCCGGTCGTGCCGTCATGCGTCTCACGTGCCCCTCCCCGCCAGATTCGGCCACCAGTGGCTGGCTTTCACAGGGAAAGTAGCAGTGGCCGCCGATGCTGGGAAGAAGCTGTGCACGGATTCCCCGCACTTTTTCCTCTCCCAGGACAAAGAACTCGACTCCGGACCGCGGAGGCCTCGGCCGGGCTGTCGGACCGGTGTACGACCCCGGGCACGGGACACTGGGGGAGAGCGGCCGGCGAGCGGTGCAGGGAGGCGAGCGTGGTGATCGCCGTCAATCCGACGGACAGCGCCTCGCTGCTCGCTGCCTTCGGGGCGCTGGGCGTCCTGGCGGTGATCTTCGCCGAGTCGGGCCTGCTCGTCGTCGGGTTCTTCCTGCCCGGCGACACGCTGCTGTTCCCCGCCGGGGTGCTGTGCGCGGCGGGCGACGGCCAGGGGCCGCGGCTGCAGTTGTGGCAGGTGATGCTGTGCGCGGCCGTCGGGTCCGTGGTGGGCGGCCAAGTGGGCTATCTGCTCGGGCGGCACGGCGGGCGGCCCCTGCTGGAGCGGTCGTCGAGCCGGCGGGTGAAGGAGGGCACGGCACGGGCGGAGCAGCTCCTGGCCCGGTACGGGTACGGCAAGGCACTGGTGATCGGCCGTTTCGTGCCGATGCTGCGCACCGTGCTGCATCCGGCGGCCGGCGCGCTGGGGGTGCCGGTGCGGGCGTTCACGTTCTGGCAGGCGGTGGGCGGGCTGCTGTGGTCCCAGAGTTTCGTGCTCGCCGGGTACCTGCTGGGTTCGTCGGTCTCCCACGTCGACGACTACCTGCTGCCGCTGGTCGCCGTCATCGTCGCGGTCTCGCTGCTGCCGCTGCTGGCGGAGGCCCGCAGGACGCGTCGCGAACGGCGGGAGCGGGACCGCGGGCGCGACGGCTGAGCCCCGGCGAAGACCCGCGGCCCAGCCCGCGGGCGGGGCCACGATCGCCCACCGGGAGTCACCCCGATGATGCGGCGATCGTGGCCGGTGCGCTCAGCGTGCGCCGTGGACGGCGCTGCCGGGTGCGACCGCGCGGCCGGTCTGCGGGGAGATCATCCCCGCGCACAGACCGCGGGAGGCCAGCACCTGGGCGATGCGCGGGACGGCGGCGAGCGTGTTGGCCGGCCACTCGTGCATCAGGATGATCTGGCCGGCCGTGAGCCGGGACACCGCCTGCACGATGGCGTCGGTGCTCGCGCCGTTCCAGTCCTGCGAGTCGACGTCCCAGACGACCTGCCGCAGGCCGTACTTGGCCTCGACGGCCTGCAGCGTGCCGTTGGTCTCGCCGTACGGCGGCCGGAACAGCCGCGGGGTGCCGCCGCCGGCGCTCGCGATCGCCTGCTGGGTGCGGAAGATCTCCGAGTCCATCTGCGCCTGGCCGAGCTGGGTCATGTGCGGATGGGTGTAGCTGTGGTTGCCGATCCACATGCCGGCGGCGGCCTGGGCCCGCACCTGGGCCGGATGGGCGGCGGCGTACTGGCCCTCGTTGAACATGGTGGCCCTGAGCCCGTTCTGCCGCAGGGCGGCCAGCAGGGCCGGGGTGTGGGCGTCGGAGGGGCCGTCGTCGAAGGTGAGTCCGACGTATCCGGCGCAGCCGGCGGGGCGCGGGGCGGTGGCGCCCGTGGCGGTCGCGGTGCTCGCCACGGCCTTGTCGGTGCCGGCCCGGCTTGACGTGATCACGGTGTCCGCGTGCGCGGTGCCGGGCAGGAGGAGCGCCGCCACGGCCACCAGCACCATGGCGCAGGCACTCCCGACGAGCGTCGTGAGGCGATCGCCCCCGCGGCCGTCCAGATAGGTCGTGCGCATGTCAATGCAGTCTCCTCAGGTCTCCCGACGACGTCGACGAGTGTTGGATCGGACGCATGGCCTGTCAACGGTTTCGGTAGATGTTTCGAAACATTCGCCTCCACCCTTTCAGCGAGTCGGGTGACTTGGCACAGCTCAGACCGCTTATGCGTTGCGTCCACCGGCATGGGCTCTCGCGCTGCGCCGCGCCGTGATCGATTGGTCGTCGGCCGGTCTCGAAAGTTTCGTCCCGCCTCCGGTGTTCGGCCGTCGCCTGACCGGCCCAACGTGGCTCCGCCGGAGGGGCGAGGTCCGGTGAGGGGTGTTTCCGTGGTGGAAGAGATGAGCCGGTGCATCTGTGACGAGGAGGCGGTATGCCGGAGTCGGGCGGCGTTGGCGGCGTGGCGGATGTCGTCCTGACGGTCGGCGACACGCCGGACGGCGGTTCCGGCGGCGCCTTCGCGCGGGTGAGCGGCGTGGCGGACGCCGTCCTGTACGAGGGCTACCTGCTCTACCCGTACCGCCGCTCCTCGGCCAAGAACCGGGTCCGGTGGCAGTTCGGGGTGCTGCTGCCCCGGGACTGGGTGGAGGCGGACGGCCCGGTCGTGCCGGGCGTCTCCGGCTCCGCCGACTCCTGGTACCAGCGCACCGAGTGCCTGGTGCGGGCGCGGCGGCCCGGCGCGGTCGTCCGGGTGCGCCTGCGGTACCTGCGGATGCAGCACAAGCAGGTGCGGGCGGCCGGCCCGGACGGCCGCGACCTCCCGGTCGAGTCGCTGCGGACGGAGGACGGGCGCGACCATCTCACCTTCGACGAGGCGGTGCCGCACGAGGTCGACCTCGCGTGGCCGCTGGCGGATCTGCTGCGCGGCGAGTGCGGCGCCGATGCCGGCGCGCCGGCGGGCGAGGAGACCGAGGTGCTGCCCGGCGGCGCCGGGCGGGTGGTGCGACGGCGCGAGGAGATCCGGGCCCGCACCGCGGTGGTGGCCGAGCGGCTCACCGAGGACGTGTACCGGCTGCGCGTGCGCACCGAGAACACCGGGCGGGCGCCGGACGTCCGGGCCGTGCGCGGCGAGGCGCTGCGGCACGCGCTGCTCGCCGCGCACACCCTGATCGGCGGCGAGGACCTGGAGTTCGTGTCGCTCGTCGACCCGCCGGCCGGTCTCGAGGACCAGGCGCGCGGCTGCGTCAACGAGTTCACGTACCCCGTGCTGGGCGGCGCGCCCGAGGACACGGGCCCCACCGGGCCGGTCGTGCTGTCCTGTCCGATCATCCTGCCGGACCGTCCGCAGGTGGCCCCGGAGAGTCCGGGCGATCTGCACGACGCCGCGGAGATCGACGAGATCCTCACGCTGCGCACGATGCTGCTGACCGACGAGGAGAAGGCCGAGGCCCGGGCCACAGACCCGCGTGCCGCCCGCATCCTGGACCGGGTCGACACCATGCCCCCCGAGGTCTTCGCCCGGCTGCACGGCGCCATCCGCTCGCTCACCCCGGCGCGGCCCGCCCCGGCCGGCGCCCCCGCCGCCCGGCCCGCCTGGTGGCAGGAGGGCGCCGACGACGGGCTGTCCCCGGCCACCGACACGATCGTGGTCGACGGTGTCGACGTCGGCGGCGGCAGCCCGGTGCGGCTGCGGCCGCGCGGCCGGGGCGCCGACGCCCAGGACATGTTCCTGGCCGGCCGGACCGCGCGGGTGGCGGCGGTCTTCCACGACGTGGACGGCAGCACGCACCTGGCGGTGACCGTGGACGACGATCCCGCGGCCGAACTCCACGGCTGGTACGGCCGCTTCCACTACTTCCGGCCCGACGAGGTCGAGCCCCTCGACTCCGTGGAGCCGGTCGCCCCACCCGGCCGCGGTCCCCGCGGCACCGACGCCCGGCCGGCAGGCCGGAGGAGGGACGGCTCGATGGACGGCGCGACGGACGCCTCCGAGACGCCGGCACAAGGAGCCGGCCGACTCCCCGACCGACTGCAGCAAAGGCCGACGACATGAGCACCCAGAGCGGTACCACCGAAGTCAGCCGCGAGCCCAGCCGGGCCGAGGCGCGCGAGGGAATCGACGAGATCCACATCCTCTGGATCTCGGAGGGGATGAGCTGCGACGGCGACACCGTCTCCCTGACGGCCGCCGACCAGCCCTCCATCGAGGACGTCGTCCTCGGTCTCATCCCGGGCCTGCCCAAGGTCAACCTGGTCAACAAGGTGCTCTCGCCCAGCCTCGGCGGCGAGGACTTCCTGGCGCCCTACCGGGCGGCGGCCCGCGGTGAGCTGGCCCCGTTCATCCTGGTGATCGAGGGCTCGATCCCGAACCAGAACATCATCGACGGCGACGGCTACTGGACGTCGTTCGGCAACGACCCCGTGACCGGCGAGCCGCAGACCCTGAACTGGTGGATCGACCAACTGGCGCCCAAGGCCTGGGCGGTGGTGGCCGCCGGCACCTGCGCGACCTACGGGGGCATCCACGCCATGGCCGGCAACCCGACCGGCTGCATGGGCCTCGCGGACTACCTGGGCTGGGACTTCACGTCGCAGGCCGGTCTGCCGGTGGTCAACGTCCCGGGCTGCCCCATCCAGCCGGAGAACTTCATGGAGACCCTGATCTGGGTGCTCCAGCACGCGGCCGGTTCCGCTCCCCCGCCCCCGCTGGACCACATGCTGCGTCCGCAATGGCTGTTCGGCAAGACCGTGCACGAGGGCTGCGACCGGGGCTCGTACTACGAGCAGGCCGACTTCGGGCTCGACTACAACTCCCCCAAGTGCCTGGTGAAGACGGGCTGCTGGGGTCCGGTGGTCA
The DNA here is from genome assembly GCF_042875075.1 of Streptomyces sp. NPDC003720. Classification (NCBI taxonomy): domain Bacteria; kingdom Bacillati; phylum Actinomycetota; class Actinomycetes; order Kitasatosporales; family Streptomycetaceae; genus Streptomyces; species Streptomyces sp. NPDC003720. The sequence continues at coordinate 750,448 of NZ_JBIANZ010000001.1, read as the reverse complement.
ACTGCAACGTGCCCAAGCGCGGCTGGATGGCGGGGATCGGCGGCTGCCCCAACGTCGGCGGCATCTGCATCGGGTGCACGATGCCCGGCTTCCCCGACGCCTTCATGCCGTTCATGGACGAGCCGCCCGGCGGCACGCTGTCGTCCATGGTCATCAAGCCCTACGGGGCGGTCATCCGCCGGCTGCGCGGCCTGACCAACGACATGGTGAACCACGAGCCCAGGTGGCGTCACAACAAGCGCAAGCTGACCAGCGGCTACGACCCGCGCTACCGCCCGTGACCAGGCTCCGCACCGCGCCCGTCCCGCAACCCCCCACCGAACCGCCGATCCCGAACAGCGAGGGGCAGTACCGCAGATGACGACCACCGAGTCACGGCAGACACAGCGCAAACCCGCCCAGATCGTGGACATGTCCTGGGACCCGATCACCCGGATCATCGGCAACCTGGGCATCTACACGAAGATCGACTTCGCGAACCGGGAAGTCGTGGAATGCCACAGCACCTCGTCGCTGTTCCGCGGCTACTCGGTGTTCATGAAGGGCAAGGACCCGCGTGACGCGGGCTTCATCACCTCGCGCATCTGCGGCATCTGCGGCGACAACCACACCACGTGCTCCAACTACGCCCAGCAGATGGCGTACGGCGTGAAGCCGCCGAAACTGGCCGAGCACATCACCAACCTCGGCGAGGCCGCCGAGTACATGTTCGACCACACGATCTTCCAGGACAACCTGGTGTTCGTGGACTTCTGCGAGGCGATGGTCAAGGCCACCAACCCCGGGGTGCTGGCCCGCGCCCAGCGGACCGACGCGCCCCGCGGCGACATCCACGGCTACCGGACCATCGCCGACATCATGAAGGCCTTCAACCCCTTCGAGGGCGAGGTCTACAAGGAGGCGCTGAAGGTCAGCCGGGTCACCCGGGAGATGTTCTGCCTGATGGAGGGGCGCCATGTGCACCCCTCCACGCTGTACCCGGGCGGCGTCGGCACGATGCCGCAGCCGAACACCTTCACCGACTACCTCAGCCGGCTGATGCACGTCATCGACTTCGTGAAGAAGGCGGTGGCGATGAACGACGACGTCTTCGACTTCTTCTACGAGGCGCTGCCCGGCTACGAGGAGGTCGGCAAGCGCCGCATCCTGCTCGGCTGCTGGGGCGCCTGGCAGAACCCGGACGTCGTCGACTACCGGTACGAGAACATGGACCGGTGGGGCAAGGCGATGTACGTCACCCCCGGCATCGTCGTGGACGGCAAGCTCGTCACCAACAACCTGGTCGACATCAACCTCGGCCTGCGCATCATGCTGGGCAGCTCCTTCTACGAGGACTGGGTCAACGAGCAGCCGTTCGTCACCCACGACCCGCTCGGCAACCCCGTCGACATGCGCCACCCGTGGAACCAGACCACCGTCCCCGTGCCGCAGAAACGGGACTTCGACGGCAACTACAGCTGGGTGATGAGCCCGCGCTGGCACCACCGGGACACCGGCGAGCACCTCGCCCTGGACACCGGCGGCGGCCCCCTGGCACGCCTGTGGTCGACCGCGCTGAGCGGTCTCGTCGACACGCCCTACGTCAAGGCCACCGGCAGCAGCGTGCGGATCTCGCTGCCCAAGGGCGAGTCGCTGCCGGAGACCACCCTGGAGTGGCACATCCCGAAGTGGAGCAACACCATCGAACGGGACCGCGCCCGGCCGTACTTCGTGGCCTACGCCGCCGCCATGGCCCTGCAGTTCCTGGAGGAGGCCATGGGCATGCTGCGCAACGGCGACACCAAGGTCTTCGAGAACTTCGAGGTGCCGGACGACGCGATCGGCTGCGGCTTCCACGAGGCGGTCCGCGGCGTCCTCTCGCACCACCTGGTGATCCGCGACAAGAAGATCGCCAACTACCACCCCTACCCGCCGACCCCGTGGAACGCCAGCCCACGCGACATCTACGGCACTCCGGGGCCGTACGAGGACGCCGTGCAGGGCCAGCCGATCTTCGAGGAGAACGGGCCGGACGACTTCAAGGGCGTCGACATCATGCGCACCGTGCGCAGCTTCGACCCCTGTCTGCCGTGCGGCGTCCACATGTACATGGGCAAGGGCAAGACCCTGACCACCGTGCACTCCCCGACGTACGGGGCCAGTCATGGCTGAGGCCGCCGTCCGGCTCCCGGACCCGGCGGTGGAGGCGCGGCTGGCCCGGCTCGACGAGGTGCTGGCGGGGCTGGAGTCCGCCCCGGGCCCGGCCGCCCGCGAGGCGCTGGAGTCGGTGCGGCTGCTGACCGAGGTGTACGGCGAGGCGCTGGCCCGGGTCGTGGACGTCGCGGACGAGCGGCTGGGCGAACTGCTGGCCGCGGACGAGCTGCTGGGACACCTGCTGGTGCTGCACTCCGTGCACCCCGAGCCGGTCGAGCGCCGGGCCGCCCGCGCGGTCGAGAAACTGCGCCCCGCGGTGCGCGAACGCGGCGGTGACCTGGAGTGGGCCGGCATCGAGGGTCAGGTGGCCCGGGTGCGGGTGAGTAGCGGCGGCGGATGCGGCTCCGGGTGCGGCGGCGGGTCCGCCGACGTCACCGAGGTCGTGCGGGCGGCGGTGCTGGCCGCCGCCCCGGAGCTGACGGCCGTGGAACCGGTCGCCGAGGAGCGGCGGGCCGCCCCCGCGTTCGTGCCGCTCGACTCGATCAGGCGCCGGCCCGCGGCACAGGAGGCGCGGTGAGCGCCGAGGGAGCGCTGGCCCGTGTCATCCGCTCGGCCGCGGGCCGGGCGGCGGCCGAGGCCGAGGTGTGCGAGCTGTGCGCCGCCCCGGTGGCCGAGGCGCACCCGCACCTGTACGACACCGCGGACGCGGACGTGCGGTGCGTGTGCGGCCCCTGCTCGGTGCTGTTCGCCGGGGACGGGGCGGGCGAGGGCCGCTACCGGCTGGTGCCGCGGCGCCGGCTGCGGCTGCCGCCGGTCGACACCGCGGTGCTGGGCGTGCCGGTGGGCCTGGTGTTCTTCGTGCCGCGCTCCGACGGCACGGTCACCGCGCAGGGCCCGAGCCCGGCCGGCGCCATGCGCTGGGAGGTGGACGCGGCGGCCTGGCGGCGGCTGGCCGCCGCCTGCGCGCCGCTCGCCGGGATGGAACCGGACGTCGAGGCGCTGCTGGTGAACACGGCGCGCGGTTCCGAGCAACACTGGATCGTGCCGGTCGACGACTGCTTCCGGATGGTCGCCCTGGTCCGCCGGGAGTGGCGGGGCCTGTCCGGTGGCGGCCGGGTCTGGCCGGCCGTGGAACGGTTCTTCGCGGAGCTCACCGAGCGGCGCTGAGGACCTGGAAGGAGAGACACGATGGGCAGCATCCGAGTGGGCCGCGCCCAGGCGAAGCCCGACACACCCAGCCATGTGCCCGGCCTGCACCAGGGCAACATCGGCCCGCGCGACCGACAGACCGGATTCCACGAGGACGGCACCTCCGACGCCCGCCGCTCCACCGGGATCCACTGGAAGCGGCATGACGCCCTGATCGACGCCATGCCGAACATCTCCCCGGGATGAGAGGGCGGAAAGTGACGAAGCGCTGTGGAACGGCAAGGACGACGACGAGGTCGGTGACGACCGGACGGCAGGTGCTGCTCGTGCAGGCCGCCCTGGTGGGCGGCGTGCTCGCGGCCCTGTTCCTGAAGGAGCTGCCCGGCCTGCTGCGGGAGGTGCGGATCTACCGGATGACCGGTGGGCTCCGCGCGCACCGCCGGTATCCCTGAGTCCGCCGCATGCACGAGCTGTCGATCGCGACCGCGATCGTGGAGCGGGCGGAGGAGATCGCCCGGGCGGACGGCGCCGACGACGTGTCGGCGGTGACCGTCCGGGTCGGGGAGCTGGCCGGTGTGGTGCCGGACGCGCTGCGGTTCGCCTTCGAGGTGGCCCGGGACGGTACGGCGCTGGCCGGGGCCCGGCTCGTCGTCGAACAGGTGACGGCTCAGGCCTGGTGCGGCGGGTGCGCCGAGGAGTTCGCGGTGGGCATGCCGCCGTTCTTCTGGTGCCCGCGCTGCGACCGTCCCTCGCAGGAGCTGCGCAGCGGACGGGAGTTGGAGATCACGGAGGTCGAAGCGGTGCCGGCCCCGCGCTGAGCGCGGGGCCGTTCCCGTTCCGGGGCCGCCTCAGCAGATGCGCGGCAACTGCTCGCCCAGCGGCAGATCGAGCACCCGGGTGCCGCCGAGTCCGGTGGCGACGACGACCATGCCGGGGTGCTCCTCGACGCAGGAGCCGATGACGGTCGCCCCGGCGCCGTGCGGGTGGGCGCGCATCGCCTCGAGCACCTCCTCGGCCCGGTCCTGGGGCACGAAGGCGACGAGCCGCCCCTCGTTGGCGACGTAGAGCGGGTCGAGACCGAGGAACCCGCAGGCGTTCGCGACCTCCTCGGGCACCGGCAGGGCGCGCTCGTGCAGCCGGACGCCGGCACCGGAGGCGCGGGCGATCTCGTTGAGCGAGGCGCCGAGCCCGCCCCGGGTGGGGTCGCGCAGCACGTGCACGTCCTTGGTCACCGCGAGCATGTCCGCCACCAGGCCGGCCAGCGGCGCGGTGTCGGAGGCGATCTCCACGCCGAACTCCAGGCCCTCCCGCACGCTCATGATCGCCACGCCGTGCAGCCCGATCGGCCCGCTGACGATGACGGCGTCACCCGGCCGGGCGCGCTGCGGGCGGATGTCGACGCCCTCGGGGACGAGGCCGACGCCGGCGGTGGTGACGTAGACGCCGTCGCCGTGCCCGGACTCCACCACCTTGGTGTCGCCGGTGGCGACGGTGACCCCGGCCGCCTCGGCCGCCGAGCCGATGGCGCGGGCGATCCGTCCGACGACGGACAGCTCCACGCCCTCCTCAAGGACGAAGGCCGTGGAGAGGTAGGCCGGCCGGGCGCCGCTCATCGCCAGGTCGTTGACGGTGCCGTTGACGGCGAGGTCGCCGAGGCAGCCGCCGGGGAAGAACAGCGGCCGTACGACGTAGGAGTCGGTGGAGAAGGCGAGCCGGGCGCCGCCCAGGTCGAACACGGCGGAGTCGGCCATCGTGGCGAGCGTGGGGTTGCCGTAGGCGGGGGCGAAGACCTGGTCGATCAGCTCGGCGGACAGCGCGCCGCCCCCGCCGTGGCCCATGACCACGACCGGCTGGTCGCGCAGGGGGGCGGGGCAGGTCCAGTTCGCCGGGTCGACGGGCGCTTCGGCGGTGTCCGCGGCCGCCTTCGCGGGGTGGGGGGCCTTTTCGGTGGCGAGGTCAGCCAACGGGGTTCATCTCCTCCTGCGGAATGCGGGCTCCCCGGGGTGCCGGGCCTCCGCTCATCCGGCGGTACAGGTAATAGGCCGCGCAGGCGCCCTCGCTGGAGACCATGGTGGCGCCGAGCGGGGTGCGCGGGGTGCAGGCCTTGCCGAACGCCTCGCACTCGGTCGGCTTGATCAGGCCCTGCAGGACCTCGCCGGCGCGGCACACCGCGGGTTCCTCGGTGCGGATGTCCGTGACGTCGAAGCGGTGCTCGGCGTCGTACTCGCGGAAGTCGTCGGCGAGCCGCCAGCCGCTGGCCGGGATGCGGCCGATGCCGCGCCAGTTGCGGTCGGCGACCTCGAACACCTCCTCGATCATCCGCCGGGCAGCCGGGTTCCCCTGGTCGCGCACGGCCCGGGCGTAGGCGTTGTCGACCCGGTGCTCGCCGCGTTCGAGCTGGTGGACGGCGCGGCGGATGCCCTCGAGGATGTCGAGCGGTTCGAACCCGGTGACGACGATCGGCACCCGGTGCCGTTCGGCCAGGTCCGGGTACTCGGCGGTGCCCATCACGCTGCACACGTGTCCGGCGGCGAGGAAGCCCTGCACCCGGCACTCGGGGGCGGTCATGATGGCCTCGATCGCCGGGGGGACCCTGACGTGGGAGACCAGCAGGCTGAAGTTGTCCAGGCCCAGCCGGCGGGCCTGGTGGACGGCCATGGCGTTGGCGGGGGCGGTGGTCTCGAAGCCGATGGCGAAGAACACGACCTGCCGGCCGGGGTTCCTGCGGGCGAGTTCCAGGGCGTCGAGCGGTGAGTACACCACCCGTACGTCACCGCCCTCGCTCTTGACCCGGAACAGGTCGCGGTCGGTGCCGGGCACCCGCAGCATGTCGCCGAAGGAGCAGAAGACGACCTCGGGGCGGGCGGCGATCGCCAGCGCCTTGTCGATGACGTCGAGCGGTGTGACGCAGACCGGGCAGCCGGGCCCGTGGATCAACTCCACCTGCTCCGGCAGGAGCTGGTCGATGCCGTGCCGGATGATGGAGTGCGTCTGGCCGCCGCACACCTCCATCAGCGCCCAGGGGCGGGTGGCCGTGGCGCGGATCTCGTCCAGCAGGCGGCGGGCCAGGTCCGGGTCGTTGAACTCGTCGATGTACTTCACTTGGCCTCACTCCCGCTTCCCTGCCGGGCCGCCTGCTCCCAGGCGTCGCCGAACTCCTCCTCCAGCAGCCCCAGTTGTTCGAAGAGCTCCAGCGAGGCCCGGGCGGACTCCTCGTCCAGGCGCTGCAGGGCGAAGCCGACGTGGACGATGACGTACTCCCCCACCCGCACATCGGGCAGGTACTCGAGGCACGCCTGCTTCTGCACTCCGCCGAAGTCGATCAGCCCGGTGAGCGGGTCGGCGCGATGGTCGATGGACACGACCTTGCCGGGCACGGCCAGACACATGGGTCACTCCGTCTCGTGGTGGTTTGCGGTTCCCGCGACCATGAGCTGGCCGAGCGCCAGCCCGCCGTCGTTGGGCGGCACCTCGTGGTGCCGCAGGACGGTGAAGCCGTCCGCGTCCAGCAGGGCGGCGCACTCCTCCTCCAGCAGTCCGTTGGCGAAGACGCCGCCGGTGAGGGCCACCGCGGCCGGGCCGGCGGACCGGCGGGCCCGCCGGCAGACCTCGGCGACGGCCCGTGCGACCCCGCGGTGGAAGCGGGCCGCGAGCACCGGCGCGGGCGTGCCGCGCCGCCGGTCCGCGAGCAGCGCCTCCAGCAGGGGTGCGGGCTCCATCCGGTGGCCGGCGCCGAAGCGGAAGGGGTAGGCCCCGGAGTCCGCACCCCAGGCCTCGGCCGCCGCTGCCTCCAGTTCCAGTGCGGCCTGCGCCTCGTATCCCGTACGGTGGCAGACCCCGGCCAGTGAAGACACGGCGTCGAAGAGGCGGCCCATGCTGGAGGTGGGCACGCAGGCCACATCGCGTTCCAACTGCTGTCGCAGTACGAAGAGTTCGGCGTCGGTGCAGGCGAGGAGGCTCGGCAGGTCCGGTTCCCACGGCAGCCCGGCGGCCCACAGCCGGGCCAGCGCCAGCCGGCAGGGGTTGGCCACGCCCGCGTCGCCGCCGGGCAGCGGGGCCGTGGCCAGGTGGGAGAAGCGGCGGTAGCCGGAGTAGTCGGCGAGCAGCACCTCGCCGCCCCACACGGTGCCGTCGTCGCCGTACCCGGTGCCGTCGAAGGCGACGCCGATCACCGGTGTGGTGCCGTCCAGGCCGTGTTCGGCCATCGCGGCGGCGACGTGGGCGTGGTGGTGCTGGACCAGCACGGGCGCCGGCAGGCCGCGCTCACCGGCCAGGCGCCGGGCCCAGCCTGCCGAGTGGTAGCGGGGGTGCCGGTCGGCGGCGATCAGCCCGGCGGTGACGCCGGCGAGGCGGGTGACATGGCCCTCGGCCCGCGCGGCGGCGTCCAGGGCGGTGAGGTCGCCCATGTCGCCGATGTGCGGCCCGAACCAGGCCTGGTCGCCGTCGCCGAGGCACAGGGCGTTCTTCAGGTCCCCGCCGACCGCGAGCACCGGGCGGACGGGGACCGGCAGGCGCAAGGGGCGGGGAACGTAGCCGCGGGAGCGGCGCAGCACCTGCTCGGTGCCGTCGGGGCGGACCCGCAGCAGGGAGTCGTCGCACGGGGAGGCGATGGGCCGGTCGTGGGCGAGCCAGGCGTCGGCGAGGCCGGCGAGGCGGTCCAGTGCTTCGGTGTCGTCGGTGACGATGGGCTCGCCGGAGCGGTTGCCGCTGGTCATGACCAGGACGCGCGGTCCGGGGGGATCGCCGGGCAGGCCCAGGAGCAGGGTGTGCAGGGGGGTGTAGGGCAGCATGACGCCCACGTACGGGCTGCCCGGGCAGACCTGGTCGGCGAGCCGGGGTCCCGCCGTGACCGGGCGGCGGCGGAGCAGGACGACGGGGCGGCGGGCGCCGGCGAGGGCGGCGCGTTCGGCCGGGGCGAGGACCGCGATGTCCTGCGCGGTGCCGAGGTCGGCGCACATCACGGCGAAGGCCTTGCCGCCGCGCTCCTTGCGCTCGCGCAGGGTGGCGACCGCCCGTTCGTCGGTGGCGTCGCAGGCCAGGTGGTAGCCGCCGACGCCCTTGACGGCGACGATCCGGCCGGCGGCCAGCAGCGCCCGTGCCGTGGCCAGGGCGCCGGCGCCCCGGGCCGGGCGGACGCCGGTGCCGGCTGCCGGGACCAGGGTGAGCCGCGGGCCGCAGTCGGGGCAGGCGACGGGCTGGGCGTGGAAGCGCCGGTCGGTGGGATCGCCGTACTCGCGGGCGCAGGGGGCACACAGCGGGAAGCCGGCCATGGTCGTGGCCGCGCGGTCGTAGGGCATCGCGGTGGCGATGGTGAAGCGGGGGCCGCAGTGGGTGCAGGTGATGAACGGGTGGCGGTGCCTGCGGTCGGCGGGGTCGGCCAGTTCGCGCAGGCAGTCCGGGCAGGTCGCGGTGTCGGGCGGGAGCTGGGTGCGGCCGGTGGACTCTCCGGTGCGGCGGATGGCGAAGGGCTCGGCGGCTCCGGTGGCGGGGACGTCCTCGCGGCCGACGCCGGTCACCACGGCCAGCGGGGGCGGCTCCTTCACCAGCCGGTCGTGGAAGAGGGCCACGTCCTCCGCCCGGCCCTCGACCTCGATGAGCACGCCGCTCGCGGTGTTGCCGACGAAGCCGGCCAGGCCCAGTTCGGCGGCCAGGCGGTGCACGTACGGCCGGAAGCCGACGCCCTGCACGGTGCCGTACACGGTGATCCGGCGGCGCACCCGGCCGGTGACGGGCGCGGTCACGCGACGGGGGCGGAGGCCGGGTGGTGGTGCCCGTGGGGGTGCGGGGCGAGCGGCGGCCGGTGCGGCGGGGCCGCGCGGCGGGCGGCGAGGGCGTGCTCCAGGAGGGTGTCGGCTCCCTCGGCGCTGCGGGCGCAGGTCCGTACGATCTCCACGCCCGGGTTGACGCGCTGGACGTTGGCCCGGAAGGCGGCCTCGTCGAAGCCGGCCGCCCCGGCCAGGTCGGTCTTGGTGATGACGACCAGGTGGGCGGAGCCGAAGGCGGTCGGGTACTTGAGCGGTTTGTCCTCGCCCTCGGTGACCGCCATCAGCGCGATCCGCAGGGTCTCGCCGAGGTCGTAGGAGGCCGGGCAGACCAGGTTGCCGACGTTCTCCACGAAGAGCACCGCGGTGTCCTCGGGCAGCCAGCCGTCGAGGTGCCCGCGTACCTGCCGGGCCTCCAGGTGGCACAGTCCGTCGGTCAGCAACTGCCGTACCGGCGCGCCCGAGCGGGCCAGCCGGACGGCGTCGTTCTCGGTGGCGAGGTCGGCGGTGAGCGCGGCGACGGGCACGCCCCGCTCCACCGCCCGCGCCAGGACCCGGCCGAGGAGTTCCGTCTTGCCGCTGCCGGGGCTGGACAGCAGGTTGACCAGCGTCACGCCCCTGCGGCCCAGGTCCTCGCGCAGGCTCGCGGCCAGGTCGTCGTTCTTCGCCAGGACGGCCTGCTTGACGTCGGACCGGCACATGGGCGCAGCTCCTCGCGGTCGTGGGACGGAAGGCCCCGGCCACGCCCTGTGCGGCCCGGGTCTCACCGATCTTCGGCCGCTCCGGCCGTGAGGCGGGGCAGCGCAGCCGTGTGCGGGGGCCCGGATTCCATCGGGCGGCCCAACGGCGGCGCGGGTGCGGCCGGGTCGGCCAGCAGGACCGGGACGAGGATGTGCAGCGCGTCGACGGCCCGGTCGACGGCCTCGCGCACCGGTGCGCTCAGTCCCGGCAGGATGTCCTCGTCGCCGGAGGGCAGGACGGCGGGTTCGCAGGCGAGCACGAGGACGCGGGGCAGCGGCTCCTCGCCCAGGTGGGCGGCGAGCGCCAGTACCTTCTCCGGGTCCAGGCCGTGGGCCTCGGGCGCGACGGTCCCGTGGGGTGGTTCGGCCTCGAGCAGGGTGAGGGTGCCGGGCCGGTGTCCGCGCGGAGCGGCGTCGATCAGGACGGCGGTGGCGCAGCCGCCGAGCAGGGCGTAGGCGAGGTCCATGCCCCGGATGCCGTAGTCCCGCACGTCGGCCCCGGGCGGCAGCGGGCGCCGGCCGAGTGCGCTGATCACCTCGGGACCGAAGGCGTCGTCGCCGAGGAAGATGTTGCCGACGCCCGCCACGAGCAGCCGGCCGGGCGGGGCGCTCATCCGAGGTCTCCCGCCACCGGTGCCAGCGGCCGGACGGAACCGGCCGGCTTCTTGCGCACGAAGGCGGAGCGCAGGGCGTGGTACGGGGCCGCGGGGTCGTAGAAGACGGCGCGCATACGGGCGAGTTCGTCGCGCCGGTACTCCGCGAGCGGCCGCCGTGCCTCGTCCAGGCGGCGGGCCGTCTCCTTGGCGGCGATCCGCCCGGCGAGGTCCGGGGCGGCGGCGAGGTCCTCGGCCAGCCGCTGGACCCGGGCGCCGAACTCCCCCGGCGCGGCGGGCACCAGCCGGTCCACCAGTCCGATGCGGCCGGCCGCGGCCGCGCCGATGGGCAGTGCCTCGCCGGTCAGCCGGCGGGCGAGGCCGTCTCCGACCCGACGCGGCAGGGTGTAGGTCCAGAACTCGGAGCCGTACAGGCCCATGCGCCGGTAGTGCGGGTTGAGGACCGCACCGGTGCGGCACCACACCTCGTCGGCGGCGAGGGCGAGCATGGCGCCGCCGGCGGCCGCGTTGCCGGGGAGCGCGGCCACCACGAGCCGGTCGGTGGTGCGCAGCACCGCCTCCACCAGGTCGTCCATGGCGTTGAGGTTGGTCCAGGACTCCTCGGCCGGGTCGGCGGCCGCCTCGATGACGTTCAGGTGGATGCCGTTGGAGAAGAAGTCCCGGTCCGAGCCGAGCACCAGCACGGGGGTGGGACGGTCGAGCGCGTACCGGTAGGCGGTGAGCAGCCGGCGGCACTGCTCGGTGCTCATCGCGCCGCCGGGGAAGGAGAAGGTAAGGAAGCCGGTGTCGCCGCGCCGGCGGTAGCGGATGTCGCTCCAGGTGCGCCGGTCCCGGGGCAGTTCCAGGGGGACGGTGTCCTCGGGCAGGCGGGGGGCGTCGGGGAAGGCGGCGAGTACGGAGGCGGCCGGGCGCCGGAAGGGCGCGGGGTCGCCGGAGTTCTTGCGCGGGCGCAGTTCCGGGATCCACACGGCGCCGTCGCGGGTGGCGCGGCAGACGGCGCCGTACCGGGTGGCGAGCAGTTCGCCGGGGCGGCCGCGGAGCCGGTCCTCGGGGTGCCCGCCGTGCAGGAACACCTCCCGGCCGAGGAGTTCGTCGAGAACGCCCGGCTGGGAGTCGGCGCCGCGCAGTTTGCGCAGCACGGCCTCGGTGCCGTCGTTCGCCCAGTCGATCCGGCGCCGGTCCTGCCGGAAGAAGTCGCGCCACACGATGTGCGGGGCGATGCCGGGGTCCCCGGTCTGCGGGCGGGGCTTGTACGAGGCGTCGGCGTACCGGCGCACGGCGAGCAGGACGGCGGCCACGGCGGCGTCGGAGGCCTCGTTGCGGTAGAGGTCGCTCTTGCCGACGGGCGGGACGGGGAAGGGTTCCGACGCCCAGATGTCGCCCGCGTCCATGGCCGCCTCGGCCTGGAGGACGGTGACGCCCCAGTGGGGGGCCTGTCCGGCGATGGCCCAGTCCAGTGCGGACGGGCCGCGGTCACCGGGCGGTCCGGGGTGGACGATCAGGCAGGTGTGGTCGCGCCAGACGTCCTCGGGCAGCGCCGACTTCAGCATGGGCGCGAGGATCAGGTCGGGGCGCAGTTCGCGGACGGCGGCCCGGACCGGTTCGGCGCCCTGTGTGGCGAGCACGGCGTCCACCCGGTGGCCCAGGTCCGACAGCTCGGCGTACACCCGTTGGGAGAGGCTGTTGAACGCGCTTGCGACGAGCAGAATGTCCATGACGCGGCATGTTCGCCCTTTCACGGAGTGCCGTGAAGAACCGGTGCGGCGTTTCGTCAGGCTCGGTCGCATACCTTCCGCCAACCGGCCCGCACGGTGCGCTTTCTGAACGTTCGGCGTCGGTTGGTGTTCGCCGGGAGCGGCGGGCGGCCGGCGGCGGGGGTCCGGGCGGCCGTCAGGCGGCGAGCGCCGGTCCGGCCGCGAGGCGGTCCAGGAGCTGCTCGTGGTGGAGCGCGGCCACGGGGGCGAGCAGGTCGGGGTGGCGCAGCAGGGCGGCGGCGCTGCGGTCGCCGTCGTCGGGGGCCAGCAGGCGCCGGAACTCCTCCGGCGGGGCGGCGGTGTGCTCCGGGCCGGCGAGCGCGTCGACGGCCGGCCCGGCCAGCCCGGGATCGGTCAGCAGGCTCGCGGCCCAGCTGGCCACGACCTCGTCGACCCAGGTGCGCCAGGCCCACTCCTCGGCCGTGCCGTCGCCGCCCGAGTCCGCGCCGGTCACCCAGTCCAGGCGTACCGCGCCACCGGGGCCCGCCAGGGTGACCAGGGCCGCGTCGATGTCGGTCGGGTAGCGCAGCCGGGCGGCGACCGTCACGGCCTGCCGGGCCTGGGCCTCGCAGCGGGCCGTGGCCAGCGCGCCGCCGCACGCCGGGTAGGCGCCCGTCAGCCAGCGGGCCGTCGCGGCGATGAGGGGAGAGAGGTCTGTGAGCACTGCCGGGCCGTCCGAGACGCGTAGGGAACAGGGGCTCCACGCCACGGTAGCCCCGGGCTCCGCCGCCTCGGGGTTGCTGGGAAGTTCGTCATATGTGGCTTCGGCCACGTCACGACGGAGGTCACGTGTGGCGCGGGGCGGCCAGGGAACTCGGGGCGGGCCCGCCGCCGGGCAGGGCACGCACCGGGAGGCTCCATGACGGACGACGCACAGTACGACGACCAGGGCGAGGACCCCCTGGGGGGTTACGCCGCTCTCGCCGCGGTGTTCGTCACGGGGGTGGGCACGTACGCGATGGTGGCCCGGCGCCGGGGCGTGACGCTGCCGCGCGAGCTGCCGCCGTGGGACGTCGCCCTGCTGGGCACGGCGACGTACAAGGTGTCCCGGCTGCTGACCCGGGACAGGATCACGAGTTTCCTGCGCGCCCCGTTCACGCGCCGGGCCGAGGAGGGCAAGGCCGGCGAGGTCGTGGACGAGCCCCGGGGCACCGGGATGCGCAGGGCGGTGGGCGACCTGCTGGCGTGCCCGTTCTGCACCTCGGCCTGGGTGGCGACGGCACTGATGTGCTCCTACGCCGCCTCGCCGCGGCTGACCCGGCTGGTCGGCGGGAGTTTCGGCGCGCTGACGGTGGCGGACTGGCTGCAGTACGCATGGACGTGGACCCAGCGGACGGCCGAGGGCTGAGCCGGCCGCCGGGCCGGGCCGCCGGGCCGCCGGCCACGAGGAAGGAACCGGCCCCATGCATCACGACGAGATGATCGGAAAGGTGCGGACGCTGGCCGCTCTGCCCGACAGCGGCACGGCGGAGCGGGCGACGCGGGCGGTGGTGTGCACGCTGTCGGAGCGGCTGCCGTCCGGGCTGGCCCGCCATGTGGCCGCCCAGCTGCCGCCCGACCTGGCGGCCGCCATGCGCCGGGCGGCCGAAGAGGCCGGCGGCGACGCGGGGCACGCCGGTGAGCGCTTCGGCCTCGCGGCGTTCGCGGGACGGATCGCCGACCGGGCGGGCACGGACGAGGACACGGCCCTGCGGGAGGCCGCGGCCGTCCTGGAGGTGCTCGACGCGGCCCTCGCCCCGGAGCTGACCGAACGGATGGCCGGGGCGCTGCCCTCGGACATCCGGGAGCTGCTCCCGGTGGAACGCGCCGCAGGAGAGGGCGGGGAGTAGCGGGAGCGGGGGGCGGCCGTCCGTCACCGCTGGTGCGGCACCCGCCCCCAGGGGCGCCGGAAGAAGGGTCGCCGCCGGGCGTGCCGTGCACCGGTACGGCGGGTGACCCAGCGGTCCTCGACCTGGTCGAGGCCGAAGAGCAGCAGGCTGAGGGCGGGAAGCAGCAGAAGCGCGACGAAGATCACCGGAGGAACTCCTCCCTGCGAGTACCGGGGACGAGTGCCCGCCCCCCGCCGCCCCAACGTCCACGGAGTGTGAAGGTCCTGTGGCGTCCCGGCGCGCCGGTGGAGACCGGCGGCGCGGGGCGCCACGGGCGCGTTGTACCGGTACGGCGCCTCCCTGCCCGTAACGTTCTCGACGGTGACCGAAAGTCACACAATCGACACGATGAGCGCACGGGAGGCCGGGTGGGCGGTCCGGGACGGCGGGCGGGCCGGGGACGCCGGACGCGCGGGACGGTGCGGGGCGGCCGGCCCGCGCACTCCGCACGGCTCCCGGCGGGCCCTCGCACCGGTGCCGACGCCGCGGTCGCGGCGCGGATCGTGCCGTGGCTGCGGATCACCGCGGCCTACGCCTGGCGGCTCATCCTGGTCGGGGTCGTGGTGTACGGCGTCTTCACCTTGCTCGGCCGCTTCCAGCTCATCGCCGTGGCGCTGTTCCTCGCCCTCATCGTCACCTCGGTCCTGCGCCCGCTCGCCGATCTGCTCGGCCGCGTCCTGCCCCGGCCGGTGAGCGTCGCCGTCGCCCTGGCCGGCAGCCTGTTGCTGCTGCTCTCCCTGCTCGCGCTCGTGGGCAACGCGGTGGCCAGCGAGTCGGCCACGCTGGCCGGGGAGTTCCGCGGCGGGGTGCGCCGGATCGAGCTGTGGCTGCAGCGCCCACCGCTCCGGCTCAGCCCGGGCCGGCTCTCCGCGCTGGAGAACCAGGTGACGAACTACCTCGACGCCCACCGGTCCAAGCTGCTCAGCAGCGCGGTGACCCAGCTCGGCAAGGTGGTGGAGCTGGTCACCGGCGGCGCCCTCGCGCTCTTCGCCTCCGTGTTCTTCATCCACTCCGGTGAGCGGCTGTGGGCCTGGGCGCGCGACCAGCTGCTGCCGAGCAAGGCGCGTGCGGCCTGGGACCGGGCGGGGAGCACGGCCTGGCGGACGTTCGCCGGGTACACCCGGGGGATCATCATCGTCGCGGCCACCAACGCCGTGCTGGTCGGCATCGCCCTGCTCGTGCTGCGGGTGCCGCTGGCGCTGCCCCTGACGCTGCTGGAGTTCTTCGCCGCGTTCGTGCCCCTGGTCGGCTCGCCGGTGGCGCTCGGGGTGGCCACCGTGGTGGCCCTGGCCGGGCGCGGACCGCTGACCGCCCTGGCCGTGCTGGCGCTCATCGTCGTCATCGGCCAGTTCGAGGGGCATGTGCTGCACCCGCTGGTGCTGAGCTGGGCGGTCCGGCTCCATCCCCTCGTCGTCGCCGTGTCCGTCATCGCGGGCAGCATCGTGGGGGGAGTGATCGGGGCGGTCGTGGCCGTCCCGTTCGTCTCCGTGGTCTGGGCGGTGATGCGCGCGCTGCGCCCGGATCCGCCCTGAGCTCGGTGACCCCTGCATGGGCACCCGCTTCAGTGGCACTCGGTGCGTTGTGCGTGGAATGCGATTGATGTGGCAAGCGGTACGACGGGATGTGACGGAGGCGGTGGCGGCGGTGCGCCGGGCCGCCGCGGGGCCCGGCCGGGAGCGGGACCTGGTCGTCCAGGCGCTGAAGGCCGCGCTGGCCGCCTGGGTGGCCTGGGCGGTGGCGGGCTGGTGGCTGAAGGCGCCGGTGGCGTTCGTGGCGCCCTGGGTTGCGGTGGTCCTGGTGGAGTCGACCGTGTACCGGTCCATGGCGCACGGGCTGCAGCAGCTCGGCGCGATCGCGGCCGGCACGGTGGTCGCCACCGCGGTCGGGCTGCTGCTGAGCGACACGATGACCGCGATGGCGATCGTCCTGCCCGCGGCGCTGCTGCTGGGGTGCTGGCGGCGCCTGGGCAGCCAGGGGATCTACGCCGCGACCGGCGCCCTGTTCGTCCTGACCGGCGGGTCCGTGTCGGTCGGCACCTCGGCGGCCCGGCTGGGCGAGGCCCTCTTCGGCGCCCTGGTCGGCATCACCGTCAACGCGCTGATCCGGCCGCCGGTGTACCTGCGCGACACCAGTGCGGTGCTGCGGGACGCCACCGACGAGGC
Organism: Streptomyces sp. NPDC003720; assembly: GCF_042875075.1. Classification (NCBI taxonomy): domain Bacteria; kingdom Bacillati; phylum Actinomycetota; class Actinomycetes; order Kitasatosporales; family Streptomycetaceae; genus Streptomyces; species Streptomyces sp. NPDC003720. The sequence goes on along the minus strand of NZ_JBIANZ010000001.1, from coordinate 734,266 downwards.
CCACGACATCCTGCACGACGTGGCCGACGGGCTGGCCGAGGGCCGCTGGGACGCCGAGGAGGCCGCCGGCCGGCACGAGCGCGCCCTGCGGCTGCGCTCCCGGGTGGAGCAGGCCCATGCCGCGGTGGACCTCGGCCGGGAGAGCCTGCGGGCCAACCCGCGCCGCCGCAACGGAGCGTCGGCGCTGCCCGGCAAGGGGTACGACGACGCCGTCCTGGTGCTGGACTACGCCGCCGTGCACACCGCGGGCGTGACCCGCACGGTGCTGGAGGCCGCCGCCCAGAAGCGTCCGGCTCCCCGGCCGCACCCGGAACTCGCCCGGCGCTACGCGGCGTTCCTCCACCAGACGGCCCACGCCCTGCGGCTCTACAGCCACAGCCGGTTCGGCGACTCGAGCGAGGACGGACTGCGCGAGGCGGTGGCGGAACTGCGCGGCACGCTCCAGGAGCTGCGCCGGGACCTGGTCCGCTCGACGACGGACGACCCCGACGACATCGCCACCTACGGGGCGCTGCTCGCCCAGGCCCACCGGCTGGCGGACCGTCTGGTCGTCCCGTCCTGACGCCGGCCGTGCGGCGGGCGGAGCGCCGCCCGCCGCCGGGGGCGCGTCATCCCTTGGCGAACGCGACGACCTTGTCCACCGCCCCGTCGAACCGGTCGTGGTCGCCGACCGTCGGACCGGTGGAGGTGTACTGCCACATGGTGTACGCCGACCAGCCCGCGGGCAGCGTCCCCGCCGACGAGGCGTAACGCGCGATCCAGAGCGGGTTGTTCGCGCCGAAGCCGCTGTAGTTGCCGGTGCACTGGGTCCACCAGCTGGTGGCCGTGTAGATGACGGCGTGGCGGCCGGTGCGGGTCTTGTACCGGTTCAGGAAGTCGCGGATCCAGGTGACCATCCCGCTCTGCGACTTCCCGTAGCAGTCGTCGCCGTACGGGTTCCACTCGATGTCGAGCACGCCGGGCAGCGTCTTGCCGTCCTTGGACCAGCCGCCGCCGTGGTCGACGAAGTAGTCGGCCTGCTTGGTGCCGTTGGTGGTGTCGGGGGTCGCGAAGTGGTAGGCGCCGCGGATCATGCCGGCGTCACGGGACCCCGTGTACTGCTGCGTGAAGTAGGGGTTCGTGTAGTACGTCCCCTCCGAGGCCTTGGTGTAGGCCCAGCGGACGCCGCTGCTCCACAGCGTCGGCCAGGCGACGTTGCCCTGGTAGCTGGCGACGTCCACGCCTTCGGTCTGGGTCGCGCGGGGAACCGTCGGCGTGGCCTCGTCCGTGGGGCCGATGCCGTCGTGGGTCAGTACTCCGATGCCCATGTAGGCGCTGCCGCGCTCGGGCGTGGACCCGCCGGCCGGCAGGGGCACGGCCGCGGGCGTCGACAGGGACAGCAGGAGGCCGGTCAGGACGCCGGTGACGGACCAGCGTGAGCGGCGGCGGGGAAGGGTTATAGGGCTTCGCACGGGATCCATCTGACCCGGGGTCGGCCCGCACCGCACTCCGGATACGGCCGTGCGGTGGTCGCTCCCGCCGGGCGTTGGGCCGTGCGGGTGCGGTCCTCAGCGGCCGGCCAGGGTCATCAGGACGGCGCCGAGGCGGGTGCCGTCCGGTGCCGTCCAGCCGCCCGCGACATGACCGAGCGGTTCACCGGCGGGCAGCGGCGGGGTCCCGGCGACGGGGACGGGGACGCGGTGGACGTGCAGCACCGTGCCGTGCGGCGCGGGCAGCCGGGTGCCGTGTTCGTCGTCGGCGGGGCGCGGGGTGAACGGGCCCTCGGGGAACGGCTCACCCGCGTAGGCGCGGGTCACCTCCCGGTCGGGGGTGTCCGTGATGCTCTGGGCCACGGCCTGGGCCCGGCCCCCGATCAGCGCCAGCAGTTCGGTGAACAGCACCGGGTCGTGACAGCCGTCGTACACCCAGCGCTTGCCCAGCACACCGTGCTCGGCGGTGCCGATCAGGGCGTGCTCGGCGCCGGCGGCCGGGGCGTCGCGGTAGGTGAGCGGGACCAGGTAGGCCACCGGCTCGGGGCCGCGGACGTCGGTGGTCACCATGAACTCGATCCCGACCTCGCCCGCGGGGTCGTCCAGCCGGAAGCCGCCGGACTTCTCCAGTTCCGGGGCCGGTCCCCCGCGGTACCAGGGCCGGGTGGGCAGCCATTCGGCGAGGAGTTCCAGCTTGGTCGGCGTGAGGGTGGTGCGGTGGATGACGGCCACGCGGCAACTCCTCCTGGGCGGGGCGGACATGGACGCGCCCAGCCTTTCACATCCGCGCGACGGCCCGGCCGGCCCGGCCGGGCGGCTCGGGCTCGGGGCGGATCGGGGGACATGCCGGGCCGGGGCGCGGGTAATCGGCTCTCGACCTGATCGACCTCGGCTTCGCACCAGGAAGGCGGATCTCATGCTGATGGCACACCCCGCGGTACTGCAGGACCTGATCGCCCAGTACGAGACCCTGACACTGCTCGGCGCCGAGGAGAGCACGACGCAGGCCCGGCAGCGGCTGGCGGACATCGCCTACACGCTGTGCGTGGCCACGGGCACCAAGGACGTCGACATGGCGCTGATAGCCGCCCGGCACCGCCTGTCCGGGGCGCGCCCGGAGGACGACTCCCTGCTCGGTCCGACCGCCGTGCTGGACCCCGCTCCCGCGGTGGACCCGGCTCCGGTGATCGACCCTGCCGCCATCACCGACCCCGCCCCTCTCACGGACCCCGCCCCCGTCACGAACACGTCCGCCGTGGCGGAGCCCGCGCCCGGGGTCTGACGGCACCGCTGCCGGGGGCGGCCACGCACGATCGCGCCCGCCCCGGTCCGACGACCGCGATAGTTCCTTCCCGCTTATGGCCCGCGCGACCTACCGGGCGGTATACAGACCCAGTTGAGACGCGGACCGCCGCTCGGGGCGGCCCGTGTGCCCGGCCTGTGGGGGAGGAACCATGGCGAACGACACGCGCGCGGCCGACGGGGCGAGAGGCCGGCGGCGGACCACCGTACTGGGGACGGCACTCGGGGGCTGCGCCCTCGTCGCCGCCGCCACGGTGCCCGCCGCCGCCCATCCCGCCGGACCCGGTCGCGATCTCACCTACGTCTCCCTCGGGGACTCCTACACCTCGGGCCCGCTCATACCGCGCCAGGTGGACGCCGGATGCGCCCGCTCCGACCACAACTACCCCTCGCTGCTGGCGTCGTGGCGAGGGGTGAGCACGTTCAAGGACGTGAGCTGCGCCGGCGCCACCACGAACGAGATGTGGCAGCCGCAGGGCGGCAACGCGGCGCAGCTCGACGCGCTGGACCGGAACGCCGACCTGGTGACGGTCCAGATCGGCGGCAACGACGTCGGGTTCGGCTCGATCATCGGCACCTGCGCCCGCCTCGGCGTCCAGGACCCGGCCGGCAACCCCTGCGAACGCTCGTACAAGGCCGGCGGGTACGACCGGCTGGCGCTCGACGTCCTGCGCACCGCACCGAAGATCGACCAGGTGCTGCGCGCGGTCCACCGGCGCGCACCGCACGCCCGGGTCCTCCTCGTCGGCTACCCGGACCTGCTGCCCGACGACGGCGTCGGCTGCTTCCCCGCCGTGCCGTTCGCGGCGAAGGACTTCCCCTACCTGCGGGACACGGAGAAGCGGCTGAACCTGATGCTGCGTACGGTCGCCGCGTGGAACCGGGTCGAGTACGTCGACACCTACCGGCCCACGGTCGGCCACGACATGTGCAAGGCGCCCGCCGACCGCTGGATCGAACCGCTGCAGCCGGCCGCGCCCGCGGCCCCCGCCCACCCCAACGCGCGCGGCGAGGACGCCATGGCGCGGGCCGTGCTGGACCGGCTCGACCACGGCCGCGGTCGCGGCTGAGCACGGGCGACGGCCCCGGCGCGCCGGGGCCGTCGTACGGCTCGATCGGGCTCAGCCGCCGAGCGCGGCCTGGACCACTCCCTTGGCCTCCTCCTGCACCCGGGCGAGGTGGTCGGGGCCCAGGAAGGACTCGGCGTAGACCTTGTACACGTCCTCGGTGCCCGACGGGCGGGCCGCGAACCAGGCGTTGGCGGTGGTGACCTTGATTCCGCCGATGGCGGCCCCGTTGCCGGGCGCCTCGGTGAGGACGCCGGTGACCGCCTCGCCGGCCAGGGTGTCGGCGGTGACCTGGGCCGGGGACAGCTTGGCGAGCAGCGCCTTCTGCTCCCGGGTCGCCGAGGCGTCGATGCGGGCGTAGGCGGGCTCGCCGAAGCGGGCGGTGAGGTCCGCGTAGTGCTCCGACGGGGTCCGGTCGGTGACCGCCGTGATCTCGGAGGCGAGCAGGGCCAGCAGGATGCCGTCCTTGTCGGTGGTCCACACCGAGCCGTCCCGGCGCAGGAAGGACGCCCCGGCCGACTCCTCGCCGCCGAAGCCGATGGTGCCGCCGGCGAGCCCGTCCACGAACCACTTGAACCCGACCGGGACCTCGACCAGCCGCCGGTCCAGGTCGGCGGCGACCCGGTCGATCATCGTCGAGGAGACCAGGGTCTTGCCGATGCCGGTGCCGGCGGGCCACTGCTCGCGGTGCCGGTAGAGGTAGGAGATGGCCACGGCGAGGTAGTGGTTGGGGTTCATCAGGCCCGCGTCCGGGGTGACGATGCCGTGCCGGTCGGCGTCGGCGTCGTTGCCGGTGGCGATGCGGAACCGGTCGCGCTGCTCGATCAGCGAGGCCATCGCGTACGGCGACGAGCAGTCCATGCGGATCTTGCCGTCCCAGTCCAGCGTCATGAACCGCCAGGTGGGGTCGGTGTGCGGGTTGACCACGGTCAGGTCGAGGCGGTGCTGCTCCGCGATCCGGCCCCAGTAGTCGACGGACGCGCCGCCGAGCGGGTCGGCGCCGATGCGCACCCCGGCCGCGCGGATCGCGTCGAGGTCCAGGACGCTCGGCAGGTCCCCGACGTAGGCGCCGAGGAAGTCGTAGCGCCCGGTGGTGCCGGCGGCGAGCGCGCGGGCGTACGGCAGCCGCCGTACCTCCTTCAGGCCGCCCGTGATGATCTGGTTGGCGCGGTCCTGGATCCAGGACGTGGCGTCCGAGGCCGCCGGGCCGCCGCTGGGCGGGTTGTACTTGAAGCCGCCGTCGGCGGGCGGGTTGTGCGACGGGGTGACGACCACGCCGTCGGCTAGCCCGGTGTCGCGGCCGCGGTTGTGGGTGAGGATGGCGTGCGAGACGGCCGGGGTCGGGGTGTAGCCGTCCGCGCCGTCGATGAGCACGGTGACGTCGTTGGCGGCGAACACCTCCAGCGCGGTGACCCGGGCCGGCTCGGACAGCGCGTGCGTGTCGGCGCCGAGGAACAGCGGGCCGTCCACGCCCTGCGCCGCGCGGTACTCGCAGATGGCCTGGCTGGTCGCGGCGATGTGGTCCTCGTTGAAGGCGCTCGCCAGGGACGAACCCCGGTGCCCCGAGGTGCCGAAGGCCACCCGCTGGCCGGGGTCGGCCGGGTCGGGCCGCAGCGCGTAGTACGCCGTGACCAGCCGGGCCACGTCGATGAGGTCATCGGGGCCGGCCGGCTGTCCCGCTCGCTCGTGCGGCATGAGTCCGCTCCTCCGCATCGGTGTGATCGATCGCTCGGGGCCCATCTTTCCCCGTGAGGGGCCCGGCGTGCGAGTGCGCCCGCACCGAGCGCGGTGGGCCGGCCACGGGCCGCACCGTGATCCGTTTCCCGAAGATCACTCCCGCCACGCTCCCGTGTGCCCCCACGACCGGCAGGTAACCGCCCCGTGTCCGGACCCACCGTCAGGGCCCCGGGCTGCCGGGTGTCACAGGCGTACGTGGACCTGACGATCGTCGCGGCCGTGCTGTTCCTCGTCCGGTTCTCCCGCTGCCGGCGCAACGCCCGCTCGCCGTCCGCCGGTTGCCGCCGGGGCTCGGCCCCCGGGCCCCGGCGCGGCAGGCCGCCGCGCCGGGGCCGACGACGCCGGTCCCGGGCGCGGCGGGCCTGCCGCGTCATTCCCGGTTCTCCGGCGGCGGGGCCTCAGCCGATGTGGTAGCTGTCGCCGTAGACCTTCCAGTCCAGCGGTGTGTTCAGGTCGAGGTTGCCCTTGCGCAGGAACACCCGCTGCGCGGTGTCGACCCTGCTGGTGTCGCTGTGCGCCTCCTCCTGCTTCATGGCCCATACCCGCGCGTCGAGGAAGGCGTTCAGGTACGCCGTCTCGCCCCCGCCCTGCGCCGGCGGCCTGGCGCTGCGCAGGGCCCGGCGCCGGATGTTGTGGAAGCCGGTGGGGTCGTCGCCGTCGCCGTGCATGACGATGGCGTCGTAGTAGGCGAACTGGCCGAGGGCGCGGAGCCCGTCCGCCTTGCCCTGGGCGACGGCGGGGTCGAAGTAGACCCGGTCGCGTTCGTCGTTCTGGGCCCGCTGGAAGGCCGGGTCCTGGGCGGCCCGGCGCCAGTCCCGGGGGTAGTCCGGGTCCAGGCCGGCGTGCGAGTCGGTGCCGTCGACCCGGCGCAGGGCGGGCAGGTACCGGGCCAGGACGTTGCCGGGCGCCCGGTCGGTGTAGAGCTGGACCAGGTCGAGCATGTCGCCGGTGCCGGAGCAGAAGCCGATGATGCCGGCGGTGTAACCGCGTCCGTCGCCGATGTCCTCGATGTACTTGTACTGGGCCTTCCAGTCCAGCGAGGAGTTCTCCGCGCTGGAGACGAGCCGCATGGCGATCTCCTTCTTCGCCGGGTCGTCGAGGCCGGGCGCGGCGGCCGAGGCCCGCGCGGCGCGCGGCACGCCGGCGAGCAGGGTGCCGGTGGCGGCGGCGCCCAGCAGGGCGACGGCGGTGCGGCGGGAGAGGGGGGTGCGGGCGGCTGCCGGCCGGGGATCTGTGTACGCCACAGGGACTCCAGTGGGAGGTGGGGGGTCGGGGGGTGGTCGTCCGTGCCGAACTGATAGGAAAGTTTCCTATCGTGTGCGCCGCGGCCCCGTCACCCGTCCCGCGCGAAGTTCGTAGGATCGAACAGCCGAACGTTCCGTCCCCTGGCCCCGCCGAGTGGTCGGCTCAGGCGTGCGGCGTCCGGGCCCGCTCCCCGGCGAAGGCGTACAGCTCCTTCGAGGTGGTGATCAGTTCCCGCTGCTCCTCCCGGGACCCGACCATCGGCTGCGAGCCGCTGAGCGGCACCTGGGCGCTCTCCGGCAGGAACTTCACCGTCAGCAGACCGATCGCGCCGGCCAGCATCAGGTAGTAGGCCGGCATCAGGTCGTCGCCGGTGGCGCCGACCAGCGCCGCGGTGACCAGCGGCGTGGTCCCGCCGAACGCGGCGACGGCGATGTTGAAGCCGATGCCCATGGCCGCGTAGCGGACGGCGGTCGGGAACAGCGCGGGCAGTGTGGCCGCGCTGGGCGCGGCGAAGCAGGCAAGCAGGGTGGACAGCAGTAGCACGCCGAGGATGGGCGGCCAGGTCCCCTCCGCCTTGATCAGCAGGAACGCGGGAACGGCCAGCACGATCATGGCGGCCGCGGCGACGCCGTACAGCGGGCGCCGGCCGACGCGGTCGCTGAGCCGGCCGAGGAAGGTGATCAGCAGGACGATCCACACCATGCCGATGAGCACCAGGACGTCGGCGGAGCCGCTGGACCGGTGCAGCGTCTCGGTCTGGTAGGTCGGCAGATAGCCGGTGACCATGTAGTTCGTGACGTTGTAGAGCAGCACCAGCCCCATGCAGATCAGCAGGGCGGGCCAGTGGTTGCGGACGATGTCCTTGAACTCGCTGCCCGCCGACTCCTGCGCCAGGCTCTTCTCGTGCTCGTCCAGCTGCTGCTGGAAGGCCGGCGACTCCTCAAGCTTGAGCCGCATGTAGAGGCCGATCACCCCGAGCGGCCCGGCGATCAGGAACGGGACCCGCCAGCCCCAGGAGAGCATCTGGGCGTCGGTCAGCATCAGGTTCAGCGCGGTCACCAGGGCCGAGCCGAGGGCGTAGCCGACGAAGGTGCCGAAGTCGAGCCAGCTGGAGAGGAATCCGCGCCTGCGGTCGGGCGAGTACTCGGCGACGAACGTGGTGGCGCCGCCGTACTCGCCGCCGGTGGAGAAGCCCTGCACCATGCGGGCCAGCAGGAGCAGCACCGGAGCGGCGATGCCGATGGTGGCGTACCCGGGGATGATTCCGATGGCGAAGGTTCCGACCGCCATCATGATCATGGTGGTGGCGAGCACCTTCTGCCGGCCGATCCGGTCGCCGAGCGGCCCGAAGACCAGCCCGCCGAGGGGCCGCACGACGAAGGCGGCGGCGAAGGTCGCGAAGGAGGAGATCACCTGGGCCGCCGGGGAGGCGCCGGGGAAGAACACCTTGCCGATGGTGGCGGCGAGGTAGCTGTAGACGCCGAAGTCGAACCACTCCATGCAGTTGCCGAGCGCGGAGGCGCCGACGGCGCGCCTGAGCAGCGGCGGCTCGACGACCTGGACGTCGTCCTTGCGGAAGGCCCCCCGGTTGCGGCGGAGCCTGCGGGTCAGCTCCTCGCGGACCTGGCGCGGCAGTTCCGCCACGGCCTCTGGAGTCCTCGGCCTCGACCCGGCCGGGCGCTCGCCCTCGGGCGTCACTCCGCTCATGGGCGCCTTCCTTTCCACTGCCGCCGGCCGGGCCCCCACCGGCCGGCGCTTCTCACCGCGTGCCCCATCCGCCTGCCCCGCTTCGCACCCGCCACACAGCAAAGTGATCACCGCGGGCGCCGGTCACCGGGTGCCGCACCGCGCCCCGATTCAGAAACCCGGCCGCTCAATGCGATGACGGCCGGTGGTTGGACTTACGAATCATGGAGGCGCAGGGTGGACGTGCCCCTCGCGCACGACGGGCACCCCCTACGGCACCACCCGGAGACGACCCGATGAACCACGTCGCGGACCCCGCTCGCTACGACGGCACCATGCGCTACCGGCGCACCGGCCGCTCGGGACTGGACCTCCCGCTCCTGTCCCTGGGCTACTGGCACAACTTCGGCGACGACCGCCCCTTCGAGACCCAGCGCGAGATCGCGCTGCGCGCCTTCGACCTCGGGATCACCCACCACGACCTGGCCAACAACTACGGCCCGCCGTACGGCGCCGCCGAGATCAACTTCGGCCGGCTGCTCAAGCGGGACCTCGCCCCGTACCGGGACGAGCTGGTGATCTCCACGAAGGCGGGCTGGGACATGTGGCCCGGCCCCTACGGGCAGGGCGGCGGCTCGCGGAAGTACCTGCTGTCCTCGCTGGACCAGTCGCTGCGGCGCATGGGCGTGGACTACGTGGACATCTTCTACTCGCACCGGCTGGACGCGACCACGCCGCTGGAGGAGACGATGGGCGCGCTGGACACCGCCGTCCGCCAGGGCAAGGCCCTGTACGTGGGCATCTCCTCCTACGACGCCGAGCGCACCCGGCAGGCCGCCTCGATCCTGCGCGAGCTGGGCACGCCGCTGCTGATCCACCAGCCGTCGTACAGCATGCTCAACCGCTGGATCGAGACGGACGGCCTGCTGGACACCGCCGAGGAGGAGGGCTTCGGCGTCATCGGGTTCACCGCGCTCGCCCAGGGACTGCTCACCGGCCGCTACCTGGAGGGTGTGCCGGAGGACTCGCGGGCCGCGGCGGGCAAGTCCTTCGACCCGGCCTGGCTGACCGAGGACATGCGGAGCAGGCTGCGCGCCCTGAACGACGTCGCCGCGCGCCGCGGACAGAGCCTCGCGCAGCTCGCGCTGGCCTGGGCGCTGCGGGACGAGCGGGTCACCTCACTGGTGATCGGCGCCTCCCGCACCGAGCAGCTCGAGCAGAACGTCGCCGCGCTGGAGAACCTCGAGTTCAGCGCCGAGGAACTGGCCGAGATCGACAAGCTGGCCACCGACGGCGGCGTCGACCTGTGGCGGGAGGCGCGCCAGGGAACCCTCGGATGACATCTGGCACCGAGTGACACAGACCATGGACATAAGGAAAAAGTAGGACATAATGGAAGCCATCCGGACCGCAGCGACTCGAGGAGCCGCCCCCCGTATGGCTTACGGAGCCCACCACAGCCCCTTCCCGCCGCCCCACCCCGACCTGGGCCTCGCCCGTCACTGCGAGCACTGCCTCGGCTGGGGAACCGTCGTCACCCGCGACGGCGAGCACGAACTGTGCCGCACCTGTCAGCCCGACCCGCACGACGGCGGAAGCGGCCCAGGCTCCGCCTCGTAGCCCCCACCCCCTGCTCGAACTGCTCGAACCAGGACCCGCACGGCCGTGCGCCGCGAAGGGTTAAGATCCTGGTAATAGTTTCCTCAAGAAACCTTCAAATCGAGCAGGGGGGCGGTCATGGGCGCGGCGCGCACCAGCAGTACGCCATTGCCGGGAATCGGTGTCCGGTACGACCTGACGACGCGGGAGCGGCAGCGCCTCTCCGTGGTGGCCCACCGCGACGGCGCGAGAACACTCAGCGCGTACCAGGGCGACGACCCCGACGCCTGCGCCCTGTCCGCCCGGCTCACCGGCGGAGAGGCCCAGGCGCTGGCCGAGGCGCTCCAGCCGACGCACCACAGCCCGAACCTGCTCTACACCACGGAACTGGGCCTGGTGGCCGAGCGGATCGAGCTGTCCGGGGTCTCCCACTGGAACGGCCGGCTGCTCGGTGACACGTGCATGCGTACCGAGACCGGGGTCTCCATCGTCGCCGTGCTGCGGCGCGCCGAGGCGATCCCGTCGCCCGGGCCGGGGTTCCGGCTGGCCGGCGGGGACACGCTCATCGTGATCGGCACCCGCGAGGGCGTCGACGCGGCCGCCGTCATCCTCGGCCGGGAGTGACGCGGATGCACTCCTCCGCGGTCTTCCTCATCGAGTTCGGCGCGATCATCCTCGGCCTCGGGCTGCTGGGCCGGCTCGCCGCGCGGCTGAGCTTCTCCCCCATCCCCCTGTACCTGCTGGCCGGGCTGGCCTTCGGCGAGGGCGGGCTGCTGCCGCTCGGCGCCAGCGAGGAGTTCGTGGCGATCGGCGCCGAGATCGGCGTCGTCCTGCTGCTGCTGATGCTGGGCCTGGAGTACACCGCCAGCGACCTGGTCTCCAACCTCAGAACCCAGTACCCGGCCGGCATCGTCGACGCCACCCTCAACGCGCTGCCCGGCGCCGTCATGGCGCTGCTGCTCGGCTGGGGCCCGATCGCCGCCGTCGTCCTCGCCGGCATCACCTGGATCTCCTCCTCGGGCGTCATCGCCAAGGTCCTCGGCGACCTCGGCCGGATAGGCAACCGGGAGACCCCGGTGATCCTCAGCATCCTGGTCCTGGAGGACCTGTCGATGGCGGTCTACCTGCCCGTCGTCACCGCGCTGCTGGCCGGCACCGGGCTCGCGGCGGGCAGTGTCACGCTGGCCGTGGCCCTCGGCGTCGCCGGGCTGGTCCTGCTGCTGGCGGTCCGGTTCGGGCGGCACATCTCCCGCTTCGTCTCCAGCGACGACCCGGAGAAGCTGCTGCTCGTCGTGCTCGGGCTGACCCTGCTGGTCGCGGGCGTGGCCCAGCAGCTCCAGGTCTCGGCGGCGGTGGGCGCGTTCCTGGTCGGCATCGCGCTCTCCGGCGAGGTCGCCGAGGGCGCGCACAACCTGCTCGCGCCGCTGCGGGACCTGTTCGCGGCGGTGTTCTTCGTCTTCTTCGGCCTGCACACCGACCCGGCCAGCATCCCGCCGGTGCTGCTGCCCGCCCTCGCCCTCGCGGTCGTCACGACGCTCACGAAGATCGCGACGGGCTACTGGGCCGCGCGCCGGGCGGGCATCTCGTCGAAGGGCAGATGGCGGGCCGGCGGCACCCTGGTGGCCCGCGGCGAGTTCTCCATCGTCATCGCCGGTCTCGCGGTGACCTCGGGGATCGACTCCGACCTCGGTCCGCTGGCCACGGCGTACGTCCTCATCCTGGTGGTCCTCGGGCCCCTCACCGCCCGCTACACCGAACCGGTCGCCCGCAGGCTTGCCGCCCTCGGCGGCCGCCGCACGGCACCGGACGCCGGGCCGGCCGCGGGCGACGCACCGCTCACCGAGGACGCCGAGCCCGCGCTGCGGGACCAGGACACGGTCGGCCGTCCCTGACCAAGACGCCGGGAGGCACGAGGGCCCGCGCCCCTCGGCCGCCCCGGCATCCGCGCGCCACAGGGGCGGGCCGCCGCCGGACCTGGCCGAACCGGGACCCGGCTCTCAGCCGGCGCCCCACTCGCCGCCGCGCGCGTGCACGTACTCCAGGGCGTCGAGCACCACGGTGCGGCGGTACCAGGAGCGCCAAGCGGCCAGCTCGGCGGCCAGCTCGCCGAGGGCGGCCTCCTCCCCCGGTTCCAGCCAGCGGCCCGGGTCCGTCCGGTGCACGGAGATCACCCCCGGGCAGGCCCCCTCGGCCGTCATCATCGGGGCGCTGTGCACGGCGCGGCTGCCCGCGGCCAGCGTGGCCAGGCCGACGGGGTGCCCGGCCAGCCCGGGGTCGGCGGCCACGTCGGCCACGGTCACGGGCCGGCCGGCCGCCTGGGCCCGGGCGCAGACCGCGGGCGGACCGCCGACCAGGGCGAGGCAGTCGCGATAGGCGGCGTCGAGCCCGTGGTGGGCCTCGAGTACGAGGGCCTCCTCACGGGTGTGATCGGTGAGGTGGATCTCCGCCGCGTCCGCGTCGGTCAGGGTCACCGCCGCGTACACGGCCGCCCTGAGGACCTGCCGGCGGTCGCGCGCGTCCACCGGGTCCGGCAGCGCGAGGGCGGGCGGCGGCAGGTGCCGGCGTCCGGGGAACCACTCCCCCGCCGCGTGCGGCGCCGGCGCGCTCACCACGGCGGCGGCCAGCACCCGCAGCGGTACGTTGTGGTGCTGGGAGCCGTCGCGGAGCAGGGCGAACGCCTCCTCGGGGCCGGGCAGGCCGTACCGGGCCAGCAGGATGCCCTGGGCGATGCCGATGAGCCCGCTGGTGCGCGCCTTGGCCCGCAGCCCGAACACCTCGCTGCGCACGTCCTCCGGCAGCGCTTCCGCTCCGGGCGGCGGCCCGGCGGCCGTCGCGCGGCACACCGCGGCCAGTGCCTCCTCCAGCGTGGGACAGAGCCGGACGCCCGGCAGTTCGGCGGCCGCGAGCATGGCGCGCACCTCGGGGCGGGCGCCGCTGATCAGCACCGGTCCGGTCCCGAGGTCCCGGGTGCGGGTGTCCAGGGCGTCCCGGACCTCGTCGCTCATCCGGCTGACGCCCGAGACGTCCAGGACGAGGCGCAGCCCGCGCCGGTCGGCCCGCGCCAGCCGCAGGTCCAGTTCGCGGCCGAGCATGCCGGCGCCGTACCGGTCCAGCGGCCCGGACAGGCGCAGCACCACCGCCCGGTCGGCCACCGGCAGCACGGTCAGCGAGGCGGCCGCCGTCATGGCGCGCGACCCCCGGGATCCACATCCACGTACATGCCACGACCCGGTCGGGGCGAACGTCTGCCCGCTTCCCGCCGGCTCCTCCCCTCAGACTGTTCCCGGCAGCCGTGGAATGGCAAGCCGGGCGGGGCCGGCCGGGAGCGGCGGCACGTCCCGTGGCACCGGCCGGGGGAAAGCGGGTTTGGACCCGGCCGGAGCGGCAAACCGGATGTCGACCGCACACCGGAACGACGTTGGGATGTGACTACCCCATGGCTGGTGACCAGAAGGCAAAGGCCAAGGCGGAGCAGGCCAAGGGCAAGGCCAAGGAGGCCGTGGGCCGCGCCGTCGGCAACGAGCGCATGGAGGCCGAAGGCCGCATGGAGGGCGCGCGGGGCGACGCCCGGGAGGCCAAGGAAAAGGGCAAGGACGCCTTCAAGCACTGACGAGCACTGAACCGGAACAGCATGCCGGGGCAGGCCGCGGGAATGAACCCGATTTCCGCGGCCTGTCCCGGTTCGCGTGTACTTGATCGACCGTCCAGTGGGTATCCGCCACAAGGACGGCACGAGCCTCCTCGATCAGGAAGGGACCCCGACCCCGGCGGAAGAGGGCAACGAGGTATGGACATCCACCTGTCGACTCACACGGCCACGCGGGCCCGCCCCGGGCCCCTGCGGCACAGCCGCACCTGGGACTGCGGCGCGCCCTGCATCGCCGAGGCGAGGGACGCGGTCGGCGCCCTCCTGGAACGGGCGCGTCCCGCACCGGGCCGACGCGCGGTCCAGGATGCCCAGCTCGTCGCCAGCGAGCTCGTCACCAACGCCGTCAAGCACGCTCCCGGCCCGTGCGCGCTCCGCCTCGAGCTGACGCCCGACGCGGCCGCGCTGAGCATCACGGTCGTCGACACCTCCCCCGACCTGCCCCGGCAGCCCCCGCCCGACCCGGGCCGAGTGGGCGGCCACGGGCTGCTCCTGGTGAACATGCTCAGCGGCGGCCTGGAGGTCACCCCGCTGCCGCGCGGCAAGCGCGTCACCGCCGTCGTCGCCCTGCGGGCCGACGCCGGCGGGTGACGCGCGACGGCGACGCCCGCCCGGCTCAGGCCAGCCTGAGCCCCACGATGCAGGTGTCGTCGTCGGTGTCCGACCTGCTGTGCGTGAGCAGCCGGTCCAGGTGCTGGTCCAGACCGCCGGGCGCCGAGCGCGCCATCGACAGCAGATGCGACAGGGACTCCTGCACGGACCGGTCCCGGCGCTCGATCAGACCGTCGGTGTACATCAACAGCGTGTCACCGGCAGCCAGTTGGACCTCCGTCTCCTCGTACACGGCGTCCGGTACGGCGCCCAGCAGCAGCCCCTTGAGCGTGGGCATGGCGGTGGCCTCCGCGTCCCGCACCAGGACCGGCGGGAGATGTCCGGCCCGGGCCCAGCGCAGGGTGCGCCGCTCGCCGTCGTAGAGACCGCACACCGCGGTGGCGGTCACGGCGCCGGTCAGATGGTGGGCGACGATGTTCAGCCAGGACAGCAACTGCGCCGGCCCGGCGCCGGTCACGGCCAGGCCGCGCAGGGCGTTGCGCAGCACGACCATGCTGGTCGCGGCCTCTATGCCGTGCCCGGCGACGTCCCCCACGCACACCAGCACCAGACCCGAGGGCAGCACCACCGCGTCGTACCAGTCGCCGCCGACCAGATGCTCCGTCTCCGCCGGCCGGTACCGCACGGCAACCTGGAGGTCGGGCACCTCCAAAGGGGACTGCGCCGGGGGCATGATCGCGTGCTGGAGCTGCAGGGCCAGCCGGTTGCGCTCGTCGGCCTGCTGCTCGGTGTGGGCGAGCTGGTCCCGGGTGGCGGCCAGGGCGACCTCCGTCCAGTGCTGGGCGGAGATGTCCTGGTAGGCGCCGCGGACGACGAGGAGCTGGCCGTCGGTGTCCAGGACGGGTTCGGCCACCACCCGCACATGCCGGGTCACCCCTTCCGGCCGCTGCAGCCGGAAGGCCACGGAGGCCGGGCGCCGCTGGTGCACCAGGGTGCGCAGGAACCGGCCGATGCCGACGGCGTCGTCGGGGTGCGCGTGCGCGGCCAGATCCTCCAGCGGGACCGGAGGGCTGGTGGGCGGGCGGCCGTACAGGTCGAAGAGCTGCCCGTTCCAGGTGATCTCGGCGGTGAGCAGATTCTCCTCGAAGCCGCCGATGCGGCCGAGCCGCTGGGCGTGCTGGAGCAGGCTGGCCAGCCGGGCCGCCTCGTCCTCGATCCGCCAGATCAGCAGCACGCTGGAGCCGTGCCGGCTGATGCTGATGTCCGCGACCGCCGACAGCGGAACCTGGTCGACCAGGGCGGTGAGCCGCATGCGCTGGGCGCGGAACGGCTCGCCGGTGGCGTAGACCCGCTCCACCCGCTGGAACAGCTCGTTGGTCCCGGCGGCCATCGGGTAGGCCTCCAGCAGCAGCGCGCCGCCGACGACGGCCCGCGGCCGGCCCGCCGGGTCGAGGAAGTGGCTGTTGACGTGCTGGATGCGGAAGTCGACGAGCTGTCCGGTGTCGTCGAGGTGCGGCACCAGGACCAGGGCCGGGTCGTGCAGGCCGTCCGCCAGGTCCATCAGTTCCACCACGTCCGGCAGCACCCGGTTCTCCTGGGCGCCGGGCAGCAGCGGGTGCGACTCCAGGGTGTGCGCGCACAGTTCGGCGAGCGCTTCGAGCTGTCGTACCACCTGGGGCGGCCTCGGGCCCTCGGGGCCCGGCCAGGCGATCTCCAGCACGCCGTGGATACGGCCGCCCACCCCGGCCGGCACGGCTGCCCGGGCGCCCTCCGCGAAGGCGCGGCGGCCGATGGTGGGCAGCCCGGACTCGGCGAGGGACGTCAGCCACTGGCCGTCCCGTTCGGTCAGGCCGCGCCGGGCCACGGTGGCCACGTCCGGCGGGACGTAGCGCCAGCGTTCGGCCTCGGCCTGCGGGAAGCCCGCGCTGCCCGCGAGGGTCAGCGAGCCGTCGGAGCCGGCGGCCCAGACCGCCACGGCCACCGCGCCGAGCGGCCGCAGGGCGTGCTGGAGCAGCGAGTCGGCCACCGCCTGGGTGTCGTGGGCGGCGAGGACGCCGCTCTCGGCGGCGCGCAGCCGCACCGCGGCGGAGTCCTCGGCCTGCCCGGCCGGGTCCGCGGTGGCGGCCAGGAAGGCCTTGGCGACCTCCGAGACCCGGTCCCGGGCAGCCTGGTTGATGACCTCGACCGCGAACTCCAGCGGGGTCACCCGGGCCTGCTCGGTCAGCTCGGCGAGCTGCCGGGCGGCCTGCGCCGGGCCGCAGCCGAGGCGCTCGACCAGGATGCCCTTGGCCAGTTCCAGCAGGGCCCGGCCCTCGGCCTCGGCCTGTGCCGCCCGCACCTCCTCGCGCAGCCGCTCGACGGTGGCGGCGAGCCTGCCCACGGGCGAGGTGGCCGGCGCCCCGGCGGGGTCGCTCCGCTCCAGCGGGCCGGCGGGCGCCGCGGCCTCACCCGGGCCGGACGGGTCCAGGGCCCCGGCCAGGCCGGACGGACCCAGGAGCCCGGCCAGGCCGGGCGGGTCCAGGGGCCCGGCCTGTTCCGGCGGATCCAGTGGCCCGCCCAGGCCGGACGGGTCCAGGGGCCCGCCCGGGCCGGACGGTTCGACGGCCCCGGGCGTGCCGGGCACGGCGGGCGGGCCGGCGCCCGGCGAGCCCGGGTCCACGGCGGCCGCCTCGGACAGCGGTTCGTTGTCGTTCACCGGAATCCTGCTCCTCGGCCGGCGGTCATGGCGTGCGTCCTCATGCGGGCAGCCAGCGCCGGACGCAGGCGATGAGGTCCTGGGTGTCGACCGGCTTGGTGACGTAGTCGCTGGCGCCGGACGCGAGGCTCTTCTCCCGGTCGCCCTGCATGGCCTTGGCGGTCACGGCGATGACCGGCAGGTCGGCGTACTGCGGCATCCTGCGGATCTCGGCCGTGGCGGTGTAGCCGTCCATCTCGGGCATCATCACGTCCATCAGGACGAGTTCGACGTCCGGGTTGTTCACCAGCGTGTCGATGCCCTTGCGGCCGTTCTCCGCGTGCAGCACGCGGAAACCGTGCAGTTCGAGGATGCCGCTGAGCGCGAACAGGTTCCGGGCGTCGTCGTCGACCACGAGGACCGTACGGCCCCGGGTCCGCTCGTCGACCGGCTGGGGCGCCGTGAGCTGCTGCGGCTCCTCGCCGCGCACCAGGGTGAGCACCTCGCCGGGCTCCTCGGCCGACAGGTGCAGGGCGATCCGCTCGCGCAGCTCGTCCAGGCTGTACAGGTACTCCAGCGAGCCGCCCTCCGTGTCCGCGGCGAGGTGCTCGGTGCGGTGCGAGCTGTGCACCAGGACCGGGACGCTCGCCAGCGCGGAGTCGCCGCGCAGCGCGCGCAGGAAGCGTGCCGACTCCCCGTCCGGCGCGCCGAGTTCGACGACGACGCAGTGGCAGGGCTCGGCGGCGAGGGCGCCGGCCGCCTCGTGCGCGCCGACCGCGGCGATGATGTCGACGGTGGCGTCCTCGGCACGTCCGTGCCCGAGGTCCCCGACGACGCTCTCGGCGACCAGCGTCAGCAGGCCGCGCGGCCGCTCCTCCACCACCAGCAGGCGGCGCGGGCGTTCCCGCTTGGCGGATGCGGGGGGCGCGCCTTCCAGGGCCGCGGTTCCGGGCGCCGTGCCGGCCGGGAGCGGCTCGGGCGGCTTCGGCGCGCTGCGCAGCAGGTCCTCGAAGTCCAGCCGGGCGACGGGCAGGAACAGGGTGAAGGTGCTGCCCTTGCCGGGGGTGCTGGCCACGGTGACGGCGCCGCCGAGGAGGTGGGCGATCTCCCGGGTGATGGACAGGCCGAGACCGGTGCCGCCGTACTTGCGGCTGGTGGTGCCGTCCGCCTGCTGGAAGGCGCCGAAGATGGTCTCCCGCTGCTGTTCGGCGATGCCGATGCCGGTGTCCTTCACCCGGAAGGCCACGATGGTCCCGCCCCGCACCACGCCCTCGGGCACCTCGTCGTCGGGGGCGGGCTCGATGCGCAGCTCGACGCTGCCCTGCTCGGTGAACTTCACCGCGTTGGAGAGCAGGTTGCGCAGGATCTGCCGCAGCCGGGAGTCGTCGGTGAGCAGGTCGGCGGGGGCGCCGGGCGCGGTGCTGACCGTGAAGTCCAGGCTCTTCTGCGAGGTCATCGGGCGGAACGTGGCCTCGACGTACTCGATGAGCTGCCGCAGCGGGACACGCTCGGGGCTGACGTCCATCTTCCCGGCCTCGACCTTGGACAGGTCGAGGATGTCGTTGATGAGCTGCAGCAGGTCGGAACCCGCGGAGTGGATGATGCCCGCGTACTCGACCTGCTTCGGGGTGAGGTTGCGGGACGGGTTCTGGGCGAGGAGCTGGGCGAGGATGAGCAGGCTGTTGAGCGGGGTGCGCAGCTCATGGCTCATGTTCGCGAGGAACTCGGACTTGTAGCGGGAGGCGAGCGACAACTGCTGCGCGCGGGCCTCCAGTTCCTGCCGCGCCTGCTCGATCTGCAGGTTCTTCGCCTCGATGTCCCGGTTCTGGTCGGCCAGCAGGGAGGCCTTGTCCTCGAGTTCGGCGTTGGACTGCTGCAGTTCCTCCTGCCGCGCCTGCAACTCGGCGGAACGGGAGCGCAGTTCGCTGGTGAGGCGCTGCGACTCCTCCAGCAGTTCGTCGGTGCGGGCGTTCGCCACGATGGTGTTGACGTTGACGCCGATGGTGTCCACGAGCTGCTGCAGGAAGTCCCGCTGGACGGGGGTGAACGCGGTGACCGAGGCGAGCTCGATGACACCGAGGACCTGCTCCTCGAAGAGGATGGGGAGCAGCAGCAGGGCGGTGGGCTCGATCTCGCCGAGCCCGGAGGAGATGGTGACGTAGCCGGGCGGCAGCTCGTCCACGGCGATCGTGCGGCGGCTGCGCGCGGCCTGGCCGACCAGGGAGCGGCCGAACGGGATGCGGGCGGGCCGGTTGTCGCCCTCCGGCCTGCCGTAGGAGCCGACGAGCCGCAGCTCGGGCCCGGTCTCGCCGTCCTCGGCGAGGTAGAAGGCGCCGTACTGGGCGGAGACCTGGGGCACCAGTTCGTCCATGATCAGCTCCGCGACGATGGGGAGGTCGCGGTGGCCCTGCATGAGGGCGGAGATCCGGGCGAGGTTGGTCTTGAGCCAGTCCTGCTCCTGGTTGGCCAGGGTGGTCTCGCGCAGGGACTCCACCATGGAGTTGATGTTGTCCTTGAGGTCGGCGACCTCGCCGGAGGCGTCGACGGTGATCGACCGGGTCAGGTCGCCCTCGGCGACGGCGCTGGCCACGTCGGCGATGGCGCGCACCTGACGGGTGAGGTTCCCGGCGAGTTCGTTGACGTTCTCCGTCAGGCGCTTCCAGGTGCCGGAGACGCCCTCGACCTCGGCCTGGCCGCCGAGGCGGCCCTCGGTGCCCACCTCGCGGGCCACCCGGGTCACCTCGTCGGCGAACGCCGAGAGCTGGTCCACCATCGTGTTGATGGTCGTCTTCAGTTCGAGGATCTCGCCGCGCGCGTCGACGTCGATCTTCTTGGACAGGTCGCCCCGGGCCACGGCGGTGGTCACCAGCGCGATGTTGCGCACCTGGCCGGTGAGGTTGTTGGCCATGGAGTTGACGTTGTCGGTGAGGTCCTTCCAGGTGCCGGCCACGTTGGGCACGTGCGCCTGGCCGCCGAGCCGGCCCTCGGTGCCCACCTCGCGGGCCACGCGGGTCACCTCGTCGGCGAACGCGGAGAGCGTGTCGACCATGGTGTTGATGACGTCGGCGAGCGCGGCGACCTCGCCCTTGGCCTCGACGGTGATCTTCTGCGACAGGTCGCCCTTGGCGACGGCCGTGGCGACCTGCGCGATGGAGCGGACCTGACCGGTCAGGTTGGACGCCATCACGTTGACGTTGTCGGTGAGGTCCTTCCAGGTGCCGGAGACACCGCGGACGGTGGCCTGGCCGCCGAGGTTGCCGGCCGTGCCGACCTCGCGGGCCACC
Organism: Streptomyces sp. NPDC003720; assembly: GCF_042875075.1. Taxonomy (NCBI): domain Bacteria; kingdom Bacillati; phylum Actinomycetota; class Actinomycetes; order Kitasatosporales; family Streptomycetaceae; genus Streptomyces; species Streptomyces sp. NPDC003720. Next base: position 714,005 of record NZ_JBIANZ010000001.1, on the reverse strand, counting down.
CGGGTCACCTCGTCGGCGAACGCCGAGAGCTGGTCCACCATCGTGTTGATGGTGTTCTTCAGCTCCAGGATCTCGCCGCGCGCGTCCACCGTGATCTTCTGCGACAGGTCGCCCTGCGCCACCGCGGTGGCCACCTGGGCGACGTTGCGCACCTGGGCGGTGAGGTTCCCGCCCATGAAGTTCACCGAGTCCGTGAGGTCCCGCCAGGTGCCCTTGACGCCCTTGACGTCCGCCTGACCGCCCAGCCGGCCCTCGGTGCCCACCTCGCGGGCCACCCGGGTCACCTCGTCGGCGAACGCCGAGAGCTGGTCCACCATCGTGTTGATGGTGCTCTTCAGCTCCAGGATCTCGCCCCGGGCGTCCACCGTGATCTTCTGCGACAGGTCGCCCTGCGCCACCGCCGTCGTCACCTGGGCGACGTTGCGCACCTGGGCGGTGAGATTTCCGGCCATGAAGTTGACCGAATCCGTGAGGTCCCGCCAGACGCCGGCGACCCCCGGCACCTGCGCCTGCCCCCCGAGACGCCCCTCGGTACCCACCTCGCGCGCCACCCGGGTCACCTCGTCGGCGAACGCGGAGAGCTGGTCGACCATCGTGTTGACGGTCTCCTTGAGCTGGAGGATCTCGCCGCGCGCGGGGACGTCGATCTTCTGCGACAGGTCGCCCTTGGCGACGGCGGTCGCGACCTGTGCGATGTCGCGCACCTGGGTGGTGAGGTTGCCCGCCATCGCGTTGACGGAGTCGGTGAGGTCGGCCCAGGTGCCGGAGACGCCCGGCACCTCCGCCTGGCCGCCGAGGGTGCCCTCGGTGCCCACCTCGCGGGCCACCCGGGTCACTTCGGAGGTGAACACGGACAACTGGTCGACCATGCCGTTGAAGACGGTGGCGATGTCGCCCATCAGTCCGCTGGAGTCGTCCGGCAGCCGTGTGCCGAAGTCTCCGTCGCGGACCGCCGTCAGCCCCGCGAGGAGCCGTCTCAGTTCCTGTTCACCCGGGACGGCGTCGATCGTCCCGGTCGCCTTGCCGGCCATGTGCACCCTCGTTCCGCTCCCCAGGAGCCCTCGGGCAGAGGGCTCGGAACCACCACCGGGCACGCGGCCTGACCCGGCCCTTGGTGTGTGCATTTCCGCAGTTCACGGAATTGCCTGATGAGAAAAATACGTCGCAGGCTAACCCACTTTCACGAGCCCCGACAAAGCAGCCGCCAGGACGGCAGGACTTCGCCACGACGATCCGCCGCGAGAGGTGTACTTCCCGTCGTCCCGGGTACTCCATCGCGTTCGGCGTCCGCGGAGCGGCGCCTCGCGTCCGGCGTCTGCCGCCGGGTGACGGCTGCCGCGGGGGCCGTTTCGGGCGCGCGCGGCGAGGGCACCCGTGCCAGGCTCGAGACAGGGCACCAGGACCCGGACCCCGGACGTTTGCGCGCCTCGGCCGCCGGCGGGGGCGCGGGCCGAGCGAGGAGGGCGCGGCATGACCCCCGACGACGACGGCGCTGCGGGCCCGGGGCCGGCGCGCGGGCATCTGCTGTACGGCCCCCAGCCGGACGTGGCGGGCGCCGCGGGTTACCCGGACGCCCCGCCCAGGATGGGCTTCTTCACCGACACCTCCGTGTGCATCGGCTGCAAGGCGTGCGAGGTGGCCTGCAAGGAGTGGAACGCCGTCCCGGAGGACGGGCTCGAACTGACCGGTATGTCCTACGACAACACCCAGGGCCTCGGCGCCGACACCTGGCGGCACGTGGCGTTCATCGAGCAGCGCAAGCCCTTCGGCGGGCAGGAGCCCGGCGTCGTCCACGAGGACGTCGACGTGTTCGCCGCCGCGGCGGACCTCGGCCCCGGCGCGGGCTCGCCGGGGCCGGGCGCCACCGCTCCCCCGCCCGCCGGGGCCCCCGCGGGCGCCCCGGCCGGGGAGATCTCCCCGGTGTCGCCGGACGGCCGCACCGAGCTGCGCTGGCTGATGGCCTCCGACGTGTGCAAGCACTGCACCCACGCGGCGTGCCTCGACGTGTGCCCCACAGGCGCGCTGTTCCGCACCGAGTTCGGCACGGTCGTCGTCCAGGAGGACGTCTGCAACGGCTGCGGCTACTGCGTGCCCGCCTGCCCGTACGGCGTCATCGACCAGCGCGAGGACGACGGCCGGGTGTGGAAGTGCACCCTGTGCTACGACCGGCTGGGCGTCGGCATGGAGCCGGCCTGCGCCAAGGCCTGCCCGACCGAATCGATCCAGTTCGGCCCGCTGGAGGAGCTGCGCGAGCGGGCCGCGGCCCGGGTGGAGCGGCTCCGGGAGGCGGGGGTGGCCGACGCCCGGCTGTACGGCGAGAACCCGGACGACGGGGTCGGCGGGGACGGCGCGTTCTTCCTCCTGCTGGACGAGCCGGAGGTGTACGGCCTGCCGCCGGACCCGGTGGTCACCACCCGGGACCTGCCCGACATGTGGCGGCACGCCGCGCTGGCCGCCGTCTCGCTCGCCGCGCTGGCCGTCACCAGTTTCGTGAGGAGGCCGCGATGAGCGGTTCGGACGTGACCCGGGACGGCGTGACGGGCGGGCGGCCGGGTCGCGAGGCCCCGACGGGCGAGCGGGCCGGACGCCGCCGGCGCCGGCGCGGCCGGGGCGAGCAGCCGATGGTCCCGGACGCGCAGTTCTCGTCGTACTACGGCAAACCGGTGCTGAACAAGCCGACGTGGAAGGCGCTCGACATCGCCGGCTACCTGTATCTCGGCGGTCTGGCCGGGGCCTCGTCGCTGCTCGCGGCCGGGAGCACGCTCAGCGGGCGGCCGGGGCTGGCCCGGCCGGCGAAGCTGGGGGCCGCCGGGGCCATCTCGCTGTCCCTGGTCGCGCTCGTGCACGACCTGGGCCGGCCGGCCCGCTTCCTCAACATGCTCCGGGTGTTCAAGCCCACCTCGCCGATGAGCGTGGGCTCATGGCTGCTGGTGGGCTACGCCCCGCTGACGATGGCCGCGGCGGCCGCCGATGTCGCGGGCCGCTACCGCCTGGCCGGCTCGGCCGCCACGGCGGGCGCCGCCGTGCTCGGCCCGGCGGTGGCGACCTACACCGCGGTGCTGCTCTCGGACACGGCGGTGCCGTCCTGGCACGAGGGCTACCGGCAGCTCCCGTACGTCTTCGCGGGATCGGCGGCGACCGCGGCGTCCGGTCTGGCGCTGGCCGCCGCCCCGGTGGGCGAGGCGGGACCGGCCCGCCGGATGGCGGCCCTCGGTGCGGTGCTGGAGCTGGGCGCCTTCCGGCTGATGAAGGGGCGCCTGGGACTGGCCGCCGAGACCTTCGAGCAGGGCCGGCCGCACCGGTTGCTGCGCGCCGCCGAGGCGCTGACGGCGGGCGGGGCCGCCCTGGCGCTGCTGTCCGGGCGCGTGCACGACCGGCGCCTGTCCGTGGCGGCCGGAGCCGCGCTGCTGTCCGGCTCGGCGGCACTGCGCTTCGGCGTGTTCCAGGCCGGGGTGGACTCCGCCGAGGACCCGAAGTACACGGTCGTGCCGCAGCGCGGGCGGCTCGCGGCGCGGGGCGGCTGAACCCGTCCCCCGGTCGGGAGCGAGCCGCGCCGGTTTGGCCGTCCGGAGCGGGGGTACTCCGCCGCCCGCCGGGGCCGGGATGCCGCGGACGCGCGGTGGCGTGAGAATCGAAGGACGTGGACGGGAGGAGCGGGTCGTGGGCGTTCGCACCTGGATCGACTCCTGGCCGGTCTACCGGCAGCTCACGGGTACCGACCCGCTGGGCCGGGGGGCCGCCGCCAAGAGCGGCCGCAGCGCGCGTCTCGAGCCCCGGGTGGCCTCGGCCGACCGGGTGGTCAAGTCCGTCTGTCCGTACTGCGCGGTGGGCTGCGGGCAGAACGTGTACGTCCAGGACGGGAAGGTCACCCAGATCGAGGGCGACCCGGACTCCCCGATCTCGCGCGGCCGGCTGTGCCCCAAGGGCTCGGCCAGCCTGCAGCTGACGACGGGGAGCGCCCGCGAGCACCAGGTGCTGTACCGGCGGCCGCACGGCACGCGGTGGGAGCGGCTGGACCTGGACACGGCGATGGAGATGATCGCCGACCGGGTCGTCGAGGCGCGGCGGGCGGGCTGGCAGTGGGAGGCCGACGGGAAGCGCACCCGGCGCACCCTCGGCTTCGCGAGCCTCGGCGGGGCGACGCTCGACAATGAAGAGAACTACCTGATCAAGAAGCTGTTCACCGCGCTGGGAGCGATCCAGATCGAGAACCAGGCGCGTGTTTGACACTCCTCCACCGTTCCCAGTCTGGGAACCTCGTTCGGACGCGGCGGCGCGACCACCTTCCAGCAGGACCTGCAGAACTCGGACTGCATCGTCATCCAGGGCTCGAACATGGCCGAGTGCCATCCGGTCGGGTTCCAGTGGGTGATGGAGGCGAAGGCGCGCGGCGCGAAGGTGATCCACGTCGACCCGCGGTTCACCCGGACCAGCGCGCTGGCCGACGTGCACGTGCCGCTGCGCGCTGGCTCGGACATCGCGTTCCTCGGCGGGATCATCAACCACGTCCTGCGGGAGGAGAAGTACTTCCGGGACTACGTGCTGGCGTACAGCAACGCCTCGGTGATCCTGCGCGAGGACTTCCGGGACACCGAGGACCTGGACGGCGTCTTCTCGGGCCTGGACACCGACAGCCGCTCGTACGACAACAGCAGCTGGCAGTACGAGGGCGCCGAGATGCAGGCGGCCTCGGGCGAGCGTGATCTGGATTACGACAAGCGCACCGGCGGCGAGGGCTCCGACGACAGCGCGGTCACCGAGGCGGCGCGCGGCGAGGCGCACGGCTCCGGCGGGGCCGTGATCGGCGAGGGCGAGCCCGAGCGGGACGAGACGCTCACCCATCCGCGCTGCGTCCTGCAGGTGCTCAAGCGGCACTACGCCCGCTACACGCCCGAACTGGTCGAGGAGGTCTGCGGGGTACCGCGGGACCTGTTCCGGCAGGTGTGCGAACTGGTCACGGAGAACTCCGGACGGGACCGGACCACGGCGTTCGCCTACGCGGTCGGCTGGACACAGCACACGGTCGGCGTGCAGTACATCCGCGCGGCCGCGGTGCTGCAGACACTGCTCGGCAACATCGGCCGCCCGGGCGGCGGCATCCTCGCGCTGCGCGGGCACGCCTCCATCCAGGGCTCCACGGACATCCCGACCCTGTTCAACCTGCTGCCCGGCTACATCCCGATGCCGCACGCCCACCAGAACCAGGACCTCGACGCGTTCGCGAAGGCCGAGGCGGCCCACAAGGGCTACTGGGGCAACATGCGCGCCTACCTGGTGAGTCTGCTGAAAGCGTACTGGGGCGACGCGGCGACGCCGGAGAACGACTTCTGCTTCGACTACCTGCCGCGGCTGACCGGCTCCCACTCCGCGTACGAGACGGCACTGGCGCAGCTCGACGGGGCGTGCAAGGGCTACTTCCTGATCGGGGAGAACCCGGCGGTCGGCAACGCCAACGCCAAGCTGATGCGCATGGGCATGGCCAACCTGGACTGGCTGGTGGTGCGGGACTTCTCCCTCATCGAGTCGGCGACCTGGTGGAAGGACGGCCCGGAGATCGAGACCGGGGAGATGCGCACCGAGGACATCGGCACCGAGGTGTTCTTCCTGCCGGCCGCGGCGCACACCGAGAAGGACGGCAGCTTCACCAACACCCAGCGGCTGCTGCAGTGGCACCACCAGGCCGTGGAGCCGCCCGGCGAGGCCCGCAGCGATCTGTGGTTCACGTACCACCTGGGGCGGCTCATCAGGGAGCGGCTGGCCGGGTCCGCCGACGAGATGGACCGTCCGGTGCTGGACCTGACCTGGGACTACCCGACGAGGGGCGAGCTGGTCGAGCCGGACGCGGAGGCCGTGCTGGCCGAGATCAACGGCCATGACGCCGACGGCGATCCGCTCTCCTCCTACGAGCAGCTGGAGTCCGACGGGTCGACCGCCTGCGGGTGCTGGATCTACTGCGGGGTGTACGCCGACGGCGTCAACCAGGCCGCGCGCCGCAAGCCGGGCCGGGAGCAGGACTGGGTGGCGGCCGAGTGGGCGTGGGCCTGGCCGGCCAACCGGCGCATCCTGTACAACCGCGCCTCGGCCGATCCGGACGGCAGGCCGTGGAGCGAGCGGAAGGCGCTGGTGTGGTGGGACCCGGACAAGGGTGAGCGGGGCGAGTGGTCCGGGCACGACGTGCCCGACTTCAAGAAGGACAAGGCGCCCGACCACGAGCCGCCCGAGGGCGCGACCGGCCCCGAGGCGCTGTCCGGCCGGGACCCGTTCATCATGCAGGCCGACGGCAAGGCGTGGCTGTACGTGCCGTCGGGCCTGACCGACGGGCCGCTGCCGACGCACTACGAGCCGCAGGACTCCCCGTTCCCGAACCTGCTCTACGGCCAGCAGCGCAATCCGGTACGGCAGTTGCTGCCGACGCTGCCGGACAACCGCTACCAGCCGAGCGGCGCCGAGTCCGGCTCGGAGGTGTTCCCGTACGTGGCCACCACCTACCGGCTCACCGAGCACCACACGGCGGGCGGCATGTCCCGCTGGCAGCCCTATCTCGCCGAACTCCAGCCGGAGTTCTTCTGCGAGGTGTCCCCGGAGCTGGCGGCCGAGCGGGGCCTCGCGCACACCGGCTGGGCGACGATCGTCAGCGCGCGCGGGGTGATCGAGGCCCGGGTGCTGGTGACCGACCGGATGGCGCCGCTGCGGGTGCAGGGCCGGACCCTGCACCAGGTGGGCCTGCCCTACCACTGGGGTCCGAACGGCTACAGCACCGGGGACGCCGCCAACGAGCTGCTGCACCTGTCCCTGGACCCGAACACGCACATCCAGGAGGCGAAGGCGTTCGCCGTCGACATCCGTCCCGGGCGCCGTCCGCGGGGACCGGCGTCACTGGAGCTGGTGCGGGCCTACCGGGCCCGGGCGGGCATCGACGAGCACACCGGTACGGAGCCGTAGGGGCGGCGCGTCCGGCCCCCGCCGGCGGCCCGCCGTAGGGGCGGCTCAGCGGAGCACGATCGAGTGCTCCCCGCGGGGCACCAGCTCCCCCACCACCGGGGCGCCGGGCACCTCGCCGGCGACGAGCAGCCCGCCCGAGGTCTGCGCGTCCGCCAGCAGCAGCCGGGTGTCCGCGTCCGCGGTCCCGAAGTCGGTGTGCGGCGCGACCCACTCCAGGTTGCGCCGGGTGCCGCCGCTCACGTATCCGTCGCGGACGGCCTCGCGGGCGCCGTCCAGGTAGGGCACGGCGGCCGTGTCGAGGACGGCGGTGACGCCGGAGGCCCGGGCGAGCTTGTGCAGGTGGCCGAGGAGCCCGAAGCCGGTGACGTCGGTGGCGCAGACGGCGCCGGCGGCGAGGGCGGCGGCGGACGCGTCCCGGTTGAGGGCCGTCATCGTGGCGATCGCCTGCTCGAACCGCTCCCCCGTCGCCTTGTGCCGGTTGTTCAGCACGCCGAGGCCCAGCGGTTTGGTCAGCGAGAGCGGCAGGCCCGCGCGGCCCGCGTCGTTGCGGAGCAGCCGGGCGGGGTCGGCGAGCCCGGTGACCGCCATGCCGTACTTGGGTTCCGGGTCGTCCACGCTGTGCCCGCCGCCGATGTGGCAGCCCGCCTCGGCGGCGATGTCCAGACCGCCGCGCAGCACCTCGCGGGCCAGCTCGAAGGGCAGCCGGTCGCGGGGCCAGGCGAGCAGGTTGACGGCGAGGACGGGCCGCCCGCCCATGGCGTAGACGTCGGACAGCGCGTTGGCGGCGGCGACGCGCCCCCAGTCGTAGGGGTCGTCGACGACCGGGGTGAAGAAGTCGGCGGTGCACACCATGGCCGTGTCCTGGCCCGGGAGCGTGACGACGGCCGCGTCGTCCCCGGTGGCCAGGCCGACCAGCAGCGGGCTGTCGCCGCCCGGCAGCGGCGCGCCGAGGCCGCTGACGACCTCCTCCAGCTCGCCGGGCGGGATCTTGCAGGCGCAGCCGCCGCCGTGGGCGAACTGCGTGAGGCGTACGGACGCTTGGCGGGTCGGTGTCATGCGTGTCTCCCGGGGCACTAGCCTGGTCGAGCGGTGGAGGCGTGTGGGTGCCTGGTGGCCCTCCCGGTCTTCAAAACCGAGGTGCCCGAGGATCTCGGGCAGGCGGGTTCGATTCCCGTCCGCCTCCGCTCCCTTCCTCGGACCGGCAGCGCCGCCGCTGATCGTCCACGCGTTCCGTGTACCCGTGGGCGTCCAGGTACTCCAGCAGCGGCACGGCGACCCGGCGCGTGGTGTCCAGGGCCTGGCGGGCCTCGCTCAGTGTGAACGGCTGCGGCAGCATGCGCAGTTCGGCCGCGGCCGCGGCGTCCGCCCCGGGCAGCAGCACGACGCCGTCGGCGATCCGCAGCAGGGCGCCCGCGGCCACGGCGGCGGCCAGGGGCTTCCTGGTCAGGCCCAGCCGGGTCAGCCGGTCGGCCTCGGGGGCGCGGAACGGCGTCCGGGCGAGGTCCCCGCGCACGGCGTCCACCGCGGCCCGCACGGGTGGCGGCAGGGCGGGCCGCGTGTCCTCGGTGTCGTACAACCGGCCCTGCCGGTCGCGGAGTCGGGGCGCGGCCCGGACGAGGGCGTCCACCAGGACGCGGTCGGGCAGGTCCAGCAGACGGCGGGCCGCCTCGGCGGGGAGGCCGGGTTCCAGCGGGTGCGCCTCGGCGTACCGGCGGACCTCGGCGGCCAGCCGGTCCGCGAGGTCGGTCCAGTGCGCCTCGTCGGCCAGCCAGTCGCCGGCGACGGGGCCGGACGGCGGCGGGGCGCCCATGGCGAGCAGGTCGCGGCGCCTGACCAGACCCCGGCGGCGCAGTTCGGCGGCGCCGTCGGGCCGGCCGGTCAGCCCGACCAGTTCGGCCGCGCGGGCCCGGCCGGCGCCGCGCCGGGTCAGCCGGGGCGGGCGTACGTCGAGGACGGTGACGCCGCAGGGGGTGCAGCTGCCGCCGGGTTCGCGGAGCACCGCCCGGTCGCCGATCCGCAGGGGCAGCGCGCGGCGCAGGGTGAGCCGGGCGGTGTCCTCGCCGAGCGGGCGGACGGTCACCGGGACGGCGGCCGTGCCGATGTGCAGGGTGACCGAGCGGGGCAGGTCGCGGACGGGCTCGCCGGTGACCCGGACGTCCGCGGTGCCGGTCGCCAGCCAGCGGTCCGGGGTGAGCAGGGCCTGGCCGCGGCGCAGTGCGCCGGTCTCCGGCCCGTGCACGTTGACGGCGACCCGGGCCACTGCGCCGGCCTCCGTCCGCTGCTCGTGCAGGGTCTGCAGGCCGCGCACCCGCAGGACGTCCCCGTCCCCGGTGACCAGCCTGTCGCCGACGCGCAGGGTGCCCGCGCCGAGCGTGCCGGTGACCACGGTGCCGTGGCCGCGGACGGTGAACGCCCGGTCCAGCCACAGGCGTACGTCGGCCCCGGTGTCCGGTGCGGGCAACCCGGCCGTCAGCCGGGCCAGTTCGGCGCGCAGTTCGTCCAGCCCGGCGCCGGTGACGGCGCTGACCGCCACGGACGGCACCTTGCCGAGGGAGGTGGCGGCCAGCCGTTCCACGGCGTCCGCGCGGACCGGTTCGGGGTCGGCGAGGTCGCCGCGGGTCACCGCGAGGACGGCGTGCCGGACGCCGAGCGCGTCGAGGATCGCCAGGTGCTCCTGCGACTGCGGCTGCCAGCCCTGGTCGGCGGCGACGACGAACAGCACGGCGGGCACCGGGCCGGCGCCGGCGAGCATGGTCGCGACGAACCGCTCGTGCCCGGGTACGTCGACGAACGCGAGGTCCTCCCCGCCCGGTTCGAGCCGCGTCCACACGAAGCCGAGGTCCAGGGTCAGGCCCCGGCGGCGCTCCTCCTCGTAGCGGTCGGGCTCCATGCCGGTGAGCGCCCGCAGCAGGGTGGACTTGCCGTGGTCGACATGGCCGGCGGTGGCGAGGACGTGCACGGCGCCTACCTCTCCGCGGCCGGGCGGGCCGCCCGTACGGCCGCGGCCAGCGGTTCGTCGTCCTCCGGCGGCACGGCCCGCAGGTCGAGCAGGCAGCGCCCGGCCTCGAGCCGGCCGACCACCGGGGTCGGGCCGGTGCGCAGCGCCGCGGCGTACGGCTCGGGCAGCGACAGCGCGGCACTGGGCAGGGTGACGCCGGGCGCCCCTCCCCCGCCGACCGTGGCGGCGCCGGCGACGGCCCGGGCGTCGATCCCGTCGGCGGCCAGGGCGGCGGCGAGCCGGCCGGCGCGCTCGCCGAGCCGGGCCGGGTCGGCGCTGAGGGCGGCGGCGGTCGGGGTGGGCGGTCCGGTGAGCGTGGCCTCCAGGGCGGCCAGGGTGAGCTTGTCGACCCGCAGGGCGCGGGCCAGCGGGTGCCTGGCGAGGGTGCGCACCAGGTCCTCGCGGCCCAGCAGCAGCCCGCACTGGGGGCCGCCGAGCAGCTTGTCGCCGCTCGCGGTGACGAGGGCGGCCCCGGCGCGCAGGGCCGTGGCGGCGTCCGGTTCCTCGGGCAGTTCCGGGTGCGGGGCGAGCAGCCCGGAGCCGATGTCGGCGACGACGGGCACGCCGAGCCCGGCCAGTTCGCCAACCTCGGCGGCGCGGGTGAAGCCGGTGATGCGGAAGTTGGAGGGGTGCACCTTGAGGATGAAGCCGGTGCCGGGTCCGACGGCGGCGGCGTAGTCGGCGGCGGTGGTGCGGTTGGTGGTGCCGACCTCGCGGAGCCGGGCGCCGGTGGAGACCAGCAGGTCGGGCAGGCGGAAGCCGTCCCCGATCTCCACCATCTCGCCGCGGCTGACGACGATCTCCCGGCCGGCCGCGAGGGCGGTGGCGGCCAGCACGAGCGCGGCGGCCCCGTTGTTGACGACGTGCACGCCGCCGGCGGCGGGGACGCGGCCGGCGAGCGCGGCCAGGGCGGAGCGGCCGCGCCGGGCCCGCGCTCCGGTGGCCAGGTCGAGCTCCACGTCCGTGGGTCCGGCGGCAGCGGCCACCGCCTGCCGGGCCGCCGCCGACAGCGGTGCCCGGCCGAGGTTGGTGTGCAGCAGGACGCCGGTCGCGTTGATCACCGGTCGGAGCCCGCCGGCCGTGCCGGGCAGCAGGGCCACGGCGGTGTCCCGGACCTGCTCGGGGGCGATGCCGCCCGCACGCGCCTGTTCCTGCGCCTGCCGGACCGCCCCCTTGACCACATCCTCTCCAAGCCGCCCCACGGCCTCGGCCAGCCGGGCATCGAGCAACAGCACATCGGTACGCGGAATCCGACGCCGGGCGTCGCCGCCGTCACCAGGACGCGCGGCGGCCGGCTCGGACCGGCCGGCCCCGGGACCTTCCGGAGCACCGGCGCCCGGTCGGGCCCGGGCACCGGAGCCGGATCCGCCGCCGTGGCGCCGCAGGTCCGTCCCGCCCGTCTCGACGCCGCGGCCGCCGCCGTCCTCTGCCGGGTCTCCCGAGACGTCGCAGGCGTGCCCCTCGGCACCGGGCCGCCCCGGTCCCGGCCGACGGGCGCGGACGTCGTGGCCGCAACCAGCCGAGGCGCCGGAGCCGGCCCGGGCACCGGAGCCCGGTCCGGTGGGGTTCGGGTTCCGGTCGTCTCTGCCGGGTGCCACCCGCTGTTCCATGCCGCCCCTGTTCCGTTCCTCCGGTTCCGCCGTGCCCGTGCGGGCATCGCTCATCGTCTCCCAGTGCCCCTGCGCGGGCGTTCGACACGCCGGGCGGAACGCGCCGCGTCACGAGCCGCTGCCGGGCTCCCGCGGCCCGTCGCCGGGCCTCGGGGGCGGCCGGGGCGGGGGCGCCTCGCCGGCGGTGAGGTGCGCCAGTACCTCCACCAGCTCCTTGCAGGCCTGCTCCACGGAGCGCCGGGTGTTGCGCTGCTCGGTGATCACGGCGGACAGCAGCAGCGCGGTGAGCGCCATCGCCCCGTTGAAGGCCTGGAGTTTCGCCATGACCTCGATCCGGCTCAGCCCCGCGAAGGCGCCGACGGCGTCCGTCGCCGCGACCGTGGCCAGCACGGACGTCAGCAGGGCGCAGAGCATGCTGCCCGCGAGCTGGAAGCGCAGCGCGGCCCAGATGATCAGCGGGTAGACGAGGAAGAGCAGGCTGATCGAGCTGTAGGCGGCCAGTGGCACGATGGCGCAGGCGACCACGGCCATCGCGGTGGCCTCCTTCCAGCGTCCGAGCGGCAGCGGCCAGCGGGTGCGGCGCAGCATCAGCAGGACCGGGGTGACGAGCAGGACGCCCATCGCGTCGCCCACCCACCAGGCCAGCCAGACGGCCCAGAAGGCGTGCGCCGCCAGCTTGTCGGTCAGGACCAGCACGCCCACGCCGAAGGTCGCGCTGATCGTGGTGGCCGCCAGCGCGCCGAGGAACACCAGGGCGAGCCCGTCGCGCAGCCGGCTGATCTCGGGGCGGAAGCCGGACCGCCGCAGCAGCAGCACCGCGATCACCGGGGCCACCGTCTGCCCGAAGAGGATGCCTACCACGTCGGGGCCGGGGGTGCCGAGGGACCAGGTGGCGAACAGCGCGCCGACCGTGATGGCGGGCCAGCAGGCGAGGCCGAAGAACATCAGGGCGGCCACGGCCACTCCGGTGGGCGGCCAGATCGGGGTGACGACGGCGCCCTCGACCGCAAGTTCGCGCATGAGTCCCAGGCGCGCCGCCCCGTAGTAGCAGGCGGCGACCGCCAGAAGCTGGACGGCGTAGCCGCCCGGCCGGCGCAGATCCTGGAGAGGCACCACAGCAGCAATCTCACACCGGTGGCCGTACCTCTGCGAGGCGAGCGGCGTCCGGTCCCGCTCTATGGCTGAACGCCGGGCCGCCGCCGGGACCCCCCGGCCACCGCGTCCCGCCAGTGCGCGCCGGGCCCGTCGAGGCCCGCGACCAGGACCGCGGCGTCGTCCTCGTGCCCCACGCTCTCGGCGCCCTTGATCACCGCGGCGGCCAGCGCGTAGGGCTCGAGTCCGGAGACGGCGGCGATGCCGGCGAGCCGGACGACCTGGTCGAGGCCGTCCTCGACGGCGAGCGAGGGGCCCTCCACCACGCCGTCGGTGAGCAGCACGAACACCCCGCCGGTGGTGAGCCGGTGCCGGGTCACGGGGTACGCCGCGCCGTGCTGGATGCCGAGCGGCGGTCCTCCCTCGTCCTCCGCGACGCCTGATTTGCCGTCGGCGGTGGCCCAGACGAAGGGTATGTGCCCGGCCCGCGCGCTCTCCAGGACGCCGGTGGCCGGTTCGAGCCGCATGAAGGTGCAGGTGGCGAACAGCTCGATGCCGAGCGAGAGCAGCAGCTCGTTGGTCCGGGCCAGGATCTCGCCCGGCTCGGTGCTGACGGAGGCGAGGGCCCGCAGCGCGGTCCGCACCTGGCCCATGAAGGCGGCGGCCTCGATGTTGTGGCCCTGCACGTCCCCGATGGACATCCCGATGCGGCCGTCGGGCAGGGTGAACGCGTCGTACCAGTCGCCGCCCACGTTCAGGCCGTGGCAGGCGGGCGCGTAGCGCACCGCGAGGTGCAGTCCGGGCGCGGCGGGCAGGTCCGGGGGGAGCATGCCGCGCTGCAGGGCGATGGCCAGTTCGACCTGGGCGCGCTGCAGCTCGGCACGCTCGCGCGCCTGGGCGGTGAGCATCCCGAGCCGGACCAGCAGCTCGTCGCCATCGTCCGTGGAGCGCTTGCGGGGCATGGATCACATCCGGCTGGGCGGCAGCCTTTTACGGCAAACGCCTAGATTTTACCCATTCGTGGTGATTCTCCGCAGGGGGCGGGGCGCCCGAGACGGTCGGCGAGGCCGCGTGGCCCCGCGATCCGCCCGGTCAACGGACCTCCGAGTCGATACCCGTGACGAACGCGGGTCCCAGCGGCGCCGACCGCTCGTCCAGACCGGCGTCGCGCAGCGCCGAGTCCGCGAGCCGGCGTGCCTCGTCCTCGGCGTGCGGGCCGGTGTCCGCCTCGACGGTCAGACGGAGGGTGAAGGTGTTGTCCTCGTTGACGTTGAGTACGTCCAGGTCCTCGGTGCTGCCCATCCGCGTGGTGTGCGGATCGGCCGGCCGGAGGGCCCGGCTCAGCCGCGCGCGGGCCTCGTCCCCGACTCCCGTCGTGAAGGTACCGGGCACGGTGATGACGTAGGTCGTCATGACGATCCTTTCCTCGGGCGTACCCCCGCCTACCCCGATTCACGGGCTTCGCACGGGGGAGGCGCCGCGACGCCGTGACCGCTCCGGGTCAGACCCAGCCGTCCAGCGCCGTCATGAAACCCTCGAAGTCGTCGCGGTAGAGGGTGTGACCGGCTTTCGGCACCCGTCGGACCATGAAGCCCCGCCGCACCAGCTCGTCGGCCTGCTCGGGCGGTACGAGACTGTTCGCGCCGGCCAGCACCACCAGGGACGGCACCACCGGGCGCACCGGGGTCCGGCTGACCGCGAAGGCGTCGGGGAACGCCTGGACGGTCGCCGCGTCCCAGTCGGCGATGGTGGCCAGTTCGACGTCCACGTCGGCCTCCTCCCAGCGCGGGTTGAACCCCCGGATCACGGTGCGGTCGACGAGCTTGAAGTCGCCGAAGGCGGCGGCGGCCGTCACCGCGCGCTTCCCGAGCTCCCACGCCGGGTCGCAGTAGACGGCCCGTTCCGGCGCCAGCCGCTCCACCGCGAGCGCGAGGGCCATGCCGCCGAGCGAGTGGCCGACCGCCAGCTCGACGCCGGCCGGCAGCGTCTCCACGAGGTCGTCCGCCCAGGTGGCGGCGCCGTACCCGCCCCGGCCGCTCGCGCCGTGGCCGCGCAGGTCGACGCCGATCACCCGGTAGCCCCGGTCCGCGAGCACCGGCGCGACCCGGCGCCAGGTCCGGTGGTCGGACATGATCCCGTGGATCAGGACGGCGATCCGCTCCCCGGTCCCCCACTCGCGGGTGTACAGCTTCATCGGCTCGCCTTTCTCGTCGGGGCGCCGCAGGATCCTCGCACCGAACCGGCGGCCGATCCACCGGGACCGCCGGCGCGTCCTCCGCCGGGAGCGGCCGCGCCCGCCGGCGGTACGGCGGGCGGCGGGGCTGACGGCGTCACAGCGGGGAGTGCGCCACCACCGTCACGTAGGCGCCGTAGAGCAGGGAGGCGGCGGCGAGGGCGCAGCCGACGAGCAGGGCCTGGGCCGGCCGCGCCCGCCAGGTCCGGGCGAGCGCGCGGGCCGGCGGGATCAGCAGCGGGAAGGCCGGCAGCAGGAAGCGGGGCTTGGACGAGAAGGATCCCGAGCCGCCCAGCACCAGCAGCACCAGGACCGCCGCGAACACCACCAGGGCCAGCGGGGCGCGGTCCAGGCAGAGCAGCCCGAACAGGACCACGCCGAGCAGGACGAGCAGCAGCGCGGCGGGGTAGACGACACCGCCGCCGTACAGGAACAGCAGCCGGAGGAAGCGCAAGGCGCCGGCGCCGAAGTCGAAGCGCGAGTCCCAGGCGCTCTGGACCGTGAAGTAGCCGCGGAACAGGTCGCCGGTCCGGGCGCCCACCCACAGCACGTACCCGAGCCAGCCGAGCGGCGCGAGCAGGACGCCGGCCCACAGCGCGGCGGGCGCCCGGCCGCGCCGGCGCAGCAGTTCGTGCGCGGCGGTGATCCCGAGGGCCGCGGCGACGGCGAACCCGGTCGGCCGGGCCAGTCCGGCCAGCGCGGCGAGCGAACCGGCCCACAGCCAGCGGCCCTTGAGCAGGCAGTACAGGGACCAGACCGCGAGCGCGGCGAACAGGGACTCGGTGTAGGCGATGGTCAGCTCGACGGAGTGCGGCAGGACCGCCCAGAGGGCCACCAGGGCGGTGGCGGCGGCCCGCCCGTACAGGTGGTGGCCGATGAGGTAGAGGCCGTACGCGGCCACGCCGGCGGCGGCCCAGGCGACCAGCAGCCCGGCCTGCCCGGGGGTGCACGGCAGCACGGTCAGCGCGGCCCGGACGAGCCAGGGGTAGAGGGGGAAGAAGGCCCAGTCGGTCTGCACCGCGCCGGACGGGGTGATCCAGATGAGGTGTCCGTAGCCGTGGGCGGCGATGTGCAGGTACCAGCGGGAGTCCCAGGAGTGGGCCAGGCTCCTGGTCAGGGTGTGGCCGGCGAGGTGATCGGCGGTGATCACGACGAGGATCCCGGCGAGCCGGACCGCGGCGAACAGCGCGAGGGCCGCCGGAGCGCCGTCGGGCATCCGGTGCCGGGCCACCAGAGGCCGTCCCGGGCGGCGGAGGGGACCGGACGGGGCGGCCGGCTCGGGCCGGGGTACGGAAGACGTGCTCACGCCCCCGACCTTGGCCAGAGCGGTACGGGCGCGCAACGCGCGACCCGCCTTTCCGGGCGTCTTCCACCCTGATTCAGGAACGGGCGGGAGCCCCCTGCCGGAGACCCCCGGAAAGATCGAAGTAGGGTGTGGTTACCATATGAGCGCTGCCTAGCTCGAAAGATAGATCTGTGACTGTCAACGACGACTCGTTCACCAACTGGATGCACCGCGAGGAAATAGCGGAGTCCATGATCCCGATCATCGGAAAGCTGCACCGCGAGCGGGACGTGACCGTCCTGCTGCACAGCCGCTCCCTGGTGAACAAGTCGGTGGTCAGCATCCTGAAGACGCACCGCTTCGCCCGGCAGATCGCCGGTGAGGAGCTGTCGGTCACCGAGACCATGCCGTTCCTCCAGGCCCTGACCACCCTCGACCTCGGGCCCTCCCAGATCGACCTCGGCATGCTGGCCGCCACCTACAAGGCCGACGACCGCGGCCTGAGCGTGGCGGAGTTCACCGCGGAGGCCGTCGCCGGCGCCACCGGCGCCGACAAGATCGAGCGCCGCGAGCCGCGCGACGTCGTCCTCTACGGCTTCGGCCGCATCGGCCGCCTCGTCGCCCGGCTGCTGATCGAGAAGGCCGGCTCGGGCAACGGCCTGCGGCTGCGCGCCATCGTGGTCCGCGGCGGCGGTGGCCGTGCCGCCGAGGACCTCGTCAAGCGCGCCTCGCTGCTGCGCCGCGACTCCATCCACGGCCAGTTCCAGGGCACCATCACGGTGGACGAGGACAGCAGCACGATCGTGGCCAACGGCAACGCGATCAAGGTGATCTACGCCGACGACCCGTCGCACATCGACTACACCGAGTACGGCATCCGGGACGCCATCCTCATCGACAACACCGGCAAGTGGCGCGACCGCGCGGGCCTGTCGGAGCACCTGCGCCCCGGCATCGACAAGGTCGTGCTGACCGCGCCCGGCAAGGGCGACGTCCCGAACATCGTGCACGGCGTCAACCACGACACGATCAAGCCGGACGAGCGGATCCTGTCCTGCGCCTCCTGCACCACCAACGCGATCGTCCCGCCGCTGAAGGCCATGGACGACGAGTACGGCGTGCTGCGCGGCCACGTGGAGACCGTGCACTCGTTCACCAACGACCAGAACCTGCTGGACAACTACCACAAGGCCGAGCGCCGCGGCCGCTCCGCGCCGCTCAACATGGTGATCACCGAGACCGGCGCCGCCTCGGCCGTGGCGAAGGCGCTGCCCGACCTCAAGGCGCCGATCACCGGCAGCTCGATCCGCGTGCCCGTACCGGACGTCTCGATCGCGATCCTCAACCTGCAGCTGGCCCGCGAGACCACCCGCGAGGACGTCCACGACTACCTGCGGAACGTGTCGCTGACCTCGCCGCTCAAGCGCCAGATCGACTTCACCACGGCGCCCGACGCGGTCTCCAGCGACTTCATCGGATCGCGCCACGCGTCGATCGTGGACGCCGGCGCCCTCAAGGTGGAGGGGGACAACGCCATCCTCTACCTCTGGTACGACAACGAGTTCGGCTACTCCTGCCAGGTAGTCCGGGTCGTCCAGCACGTCTCGGGCGTGGAGTACCCGACGTATCCGGCGACGGCCGTCTGACGCCGTAGCGCCGGTCACACGACGGCCGCCGACCGGAAGCCCGGTCGGCGGCCGTCGTGCTCGCCGCCCGCGGCCGGGCGTGCCGCGGCCGGGCGCGGACGCCCCCCGAGGATCCGGTCACGCCCCGGCGACGCTCCAGGTGCGCGCGGCCCACGCCCTCAAGTGCGGTGCCCCGGCGACCAGTTCGCGGTACGCGCCGGTGGCCGACTGCATCAGCGCCTCCACGACGTCGTCACCGACCGCGTCGGGCCGCCAGGCCAGCACATAGCGGCACCACAGCGGCGAGCCGGCCAGCGGCCGCACCGCGACGTGCGGGATCGGGCGCAGGGTGGGCTGGACCAGGGACACGCCCAGCCCGTCGGCGATCATGCTCTGGAGCTGCGTCTGGTCGCCGAGGAACTCGTGCACGGTGACGGGGGTGAAGCCGGCCGCGGCGCACGCGTCGTAGAACACTGCGGGCCAGCCGGCGCCGTCGTCCGGGGTGACGAACCACGGGTCCTCGGCCAGGTCCGAGAGCTGCACCTGGGCGCTCTGGCGCAGCCGGTGGCGGGCGGGCAGGGCGACGAACGTCGGCTCGGTGACGATGCCGCGGTGGCGCACGGCGGGCGAGTGCGCCAGTTCCCGGCCCGGGTAGTCGGCGGCGATGGCCGCGTCCACCGCGCCCTCCTCCAGCAGCTCCACGATCCTCGAAGAGGCGTAGACGCTGGTCACGGCGACGGACAGATCCGGAAGGCGGGCGCGGACGCGGGAGACGGCGCCCGAGAGCATGGGCGAGTTGGTCGCGGCCACGCGCAGGGTGCGGCCCGGACGGGCGGCGGGCGGCCGGTGGCCGATGGCGTCGGCGCGGGCCAGGACGTCCCGGGCCTGGGCGACGACCTCGGCGCCGTACGGGGTGGGCCGTGCCCCGCTCGTGCCGCGCTCGAAGAGCGGCTCGCCGAGATGGCGTTCGATGCGCCGGAGCTGGGTGCTGACGGCGGGCTGCGAGTAGCCGAGCTGCGCGGCGGCGCGGCCCACGCCGCCCGCGTCCGCGATCGCGCACAGCACCCGCAGGTGCCGGAGCTCAAGCTCCATCGCCCACTCCCCGTCTCCTCGGTCCGGCTCGCACGAGCCCCGCACGATTGTCCACCCTGCGACAGCATGCCGACACTCCCTATCACTTTTTCGCACTTGCCTAAAGCATTTAGGTAAACGCATAATGCATGAAGCCGAAGAGGAGGAAGCTGATGGTGCGCGCAGGTCTGACCACGGAGCGTCTGGTCCGGGCGGGGGCCGAACTGGCCGACGAGGCCGGCTTCGAGCAGGTGACCGTGTCGGCGCTGGCCCGGCGCTTCGACGTCAAGGTGGCCAGCCTGTACTCGCACCTGAAGAGCTCCCAGGACCTGAAGACCCGCATCGCGCTGCTCGCGCTCGAGGAACTCGCCGACCGGGCCGCCGAGGCCCTGGCCGGCCGGGCCGGGATCGACGCTCTGCGCGCCTTCGCGGACGCCTACCGCGACTACGCCCGTGAGCACCCCGGCCGCTACCAGGCGGCGCGGTTCCGGCTCGACCCGGAGACGGCCGCCGCGAGTGCGGGCGGCCGGCACGCGCAGATGACCCGGGCGATCCTGCGCGGCTACGACCTGGCCGAACCCGACCAGACCCACGCCGTCCGGCTGCTCGGCAGCGTGTTCCACGGCTACGTCGATCTGGAGGCGGCCGGCGGCTTCAGCCACAGCGCCCCCGACTCCCAGGAGTCGTGGACCCGGATCCTCGACGCCCTCGACACGCTGCTGCGCGAGTGGCCGGCTCGCTGAACTCCCCGAACCCCCGATACGACAGGCTCCTTCCGATGCCCCCCACCCCGTCCGACTGGATCACCACCCCGCTGACCGCCGGCCTCGTGCGCGGCGCCCTCGACCTCGAACGCACCGAGCACGGACTGCTGCCGCACCGGCTGCCCGCCCGGGCCCGGGCCCAGTGCGCCGATCCGCAGCTGCGGATGGCGGAGTCCCAGCCCTCCGGCGTACGGCTGGTGCTGCGCACCCGTGCCACCGCCGTCGAACTCGACACCCTGCCCACCAAGCGCGTCCACACCGGAGCGCCACCGCGCCCGGACGGCGTGTACGACCTGCTCGTGGACGGGCGCCCGGCCGGCCGTGCCGTCGCCGCCGGCGGCAACACCCTGACGATCGACATGGTCGCCGGCACCGCCGAGCACCGGCCCGGCCCGGTCGCCACCGTGCGCTTCACCGGCCTCGAGGACCGCGTCAAGGACGTCGAGATATGGCTGCCGCACAACGAGACCACCGAGCTGGTCGCGCTGCGCACCGACGCACCCGTCGAACCGGCGCCCGACCGGGGCCGCGCGGTGTGGCTCCATCACGGAAGCTCGATCAGCCACGGCTCCGACGCCGCGAGCCCCACCACCACGTGGCCGGCGCTGGCCGCCTCGCTCGGCGGGGTGGAGCTGATCAACCTGGGCCTCGGCGGCAGCGCCCTGCTCGACCCCTTCACCGCACGCGCGCTGCGCGACACGCCCGCCGACCTGATCAGCGTGAAACTCGGCATCAACCTGGTCAACACGGACCTGATGCGTCTGCGCGCCCTGGGGCCGGCCGTCCACGGCTTCCTCGACACCGTCCGGGAGGGCCACCCCGGCACACCGCTGCTCGTGGTCTCGCCGATCCTGTGCCCCATCCACGAGGACACCCCGGGCCCGAGCATGCCGGACCTGTCCGCCCTGAGCTCCGGACAGCTGCGGTTCCGGGCCGCCGGGGACCCGGCGGAGGTCGCGCGGGGCAAGCTCACCCTGGGCGTCGTCCGGGCGGAGCTGGCCCGGATCGTGCGGGAACGGGCCGCCGAGGACCCGCTGCTGCACTACCTCGACGGCCGTGAGCTGTACGGAGAGGCCGACTTCGCCGAACTGCCGCTGCCCGACGGGCTGCACCCGGACGCCGCCGCGCACCGGCGGATCGGCGAGCGCTTCGCCTCGCTCGCCCTCGCCCCGGGCGGCCCGCTCGGACGCCGGACCGGCCGACCGGCTGAACGGCCGACCGGCTGACCGGCTGACCGGCTGACCGGCGCCCGGGCTGACCGGCGCCGCCTGACGGGCCCTCACACCAGGTGGGCGAAGACGACCAGGTTGTCGGTGTAGTCCCGCACCGTGTGGTCGTAGTCCCCGGCGCAGGTGATGAGCCGGACCTCGGGGCGGTCGGCGTCGGCGTACACCCGGTCGCTGGGGAAGGCGTCCTTGGCGAAGGTCTCGGTGTCGTCCACGACGAACTCCGCCTTCCGCCCGTCGGCCCGGTCCACGGTGAACCGGTCGCCGCGCCCGAGCTCGTAGAGGTTGGCGAAGACGGCCGCCGACGTGACCGTGTCCACATGACCGGCGATGATCGCCGTGCCCTTCTCCCCGGGCGTGACGCCGTCGGCGTACCAGCCGACGAGGTTGGTGTCGGCCGCCGGCGGCGGCTGGAGCTGCCCGGTGGAGGCGAGCGAGAGGGGGGTGAAGGGGGCGTCCACGGAGATCTTCGGGATGACCAGGCGGGTCGGCGTGGCAGGGGGCAGCGACCGCTCCGCCTGATCGGTGCCGGACCCGTCCGTGCCGGGCTGTTCGGTGCCGGCCGGTGTTCCGGCGCTCACCGTCGTGCCGCCGGGCGCCTGCGGGGCGTCGCCGTCGCCGCGATGGCCGCCGAACAGGCTGACGGCGATGAACACGATCGCCACGCCCCACAGCGTCAGGCGCCCGCCGCGACCGGCGTTCTGCGCGGCCTGCGCCCGTTCGGCGGAGGCCGGGGCCGAGGGGCCGGCAGACCCGGAGGCGGGAGAACCGGGGCCGGAGGAAGGGCCCGGCGAGGAGGTACTCGGGGAAGAGGGGTCCGGGGAAGAGGGAACTGCTGCCATCGGACATCACCTCACTCGGGCACGGCAGCACAGGCGTCGGGCTCTTTCAGGGCGCGGCGCCGCCGGCGCGGGGACACCGGCGGCGTACGCGGCCCTGAGAGAAGAGGGGGCCGGTCAGGACGCCGGCTCGACGGCCTTCTTGCGGCGCAGCGCGTACATGCCGGTGGCGCCTACGGCGAGCACCGCCAGACCGCCCGCGGTGATGCCGGGAGAGGCGAGGCCGCCGCCGCCGGTGTGCATGCCGCCGCGCGGCTTGTCGTGGTCGCCGCCGCCCCAGTCGTCCTTGCCTCCTCCGCTGTCCTTGCCGCCCCAGTCGTCCTTCCCGCCGCCGTCCCGGCCGCCGTCCTCCTTGCCGCCGCCCTCCTTGCCGCCCCCGCCTTCCTTGCCGCCGCCCTTGTCCTTGTCCCGGTAGGTCTCGGGGTCGAACCTGCTGTCGCCGCCGGAGCCCCAGTCGTCGCCGCCGCGGACCGCGGCGAGCGCACCGCCGCCCGTGTGCATTCCGCCGCGCGGACCGTCGTGGCTGCGGCCGCCGTCGTCCTCGCTGCTGTAGTCGTTGTCGTGGTCCTTGCCTGAGCCCTTGTCGTGGTCCCGGCCGGAGCCCTTGTCGTAACCGCTGTCGGAGTCGCTGTCGTGCTCCTTGCTGTACGAGGAGTCGTCCCGGCCTCCGCCGTCCGCGGCCGGCGCGGCGAAAGCCGCAGCGGGCGTGGCGAAGGCCAGGGCGGCGGAGGCGGCCGCCGTGGCGAGAAGAATGCGGGCAGAGCGCATATCGGTGTCCTTCCGCCGTGGCCGGGCAGCGGATACGTCATCAGCTGAATGGACCCGGTCTCGACATGAACCACCGTCAGTCAGGCCGTGACGGCGCACCATCCGGGCGGCCCAGCCGGGTCATCGCGCCACCCGTCTGTCCCAGCGACACGCCGGGGCACCCTCCGTCCGGGGCAGTGCGCGTCACCCGGCCGCGCGCTCCGGCCGGACCCCGGCACGGGTGTCCCCCGTCCGGGCCGATCCGGCCGCGGGGCGGTGGTGGCAGGCTTGAGGGGAATCCGACGGCGCATCACATCACGGCGGAGTGACCGTTCCCCGGCCCGCCGAGGAGGGAGCCGCTCCATGAGCCGCGCGACCACGGGCGGCCGGCGTCCGGTCCGGCGCCTGCTCGCGGCCTCGCTCGGCGGCCTGATCGGGGTCGCCGCGGTGGCCGCGCCGGCCGGGGCGGACGTGGGCGATGTGACGGTGCATCCGATCACCACCACGGCCGGCACGCTGCCCGCCGGCATCACCACCGGCCCGGACGGGGCGCTGTGGTTCGCGGGGTCGGGGGCCGGCCGTATCGGACGGGTCAGCGCCGCGGGCGAGGTCACGGACTTCCCCGCCTCCGGGCCGGACAGCCTGCCTCTCGACATCACGGCCGGTCCCGACCGGGCGCTGTGGTTCACCGAGGGCAGGGCCAACCGGATCGGGCGCCTCACCACCTCCGGCCGGCTCACGGAGTTCCGGGTCCCGACGCCGGACGGCTTCCCGGCCGGGATCGCGGCCGGGCCGGACGGCGCCCTGTGGTTCACCGAGCAGCACGCCGACAGGATCGGCCGGATCACCACGTCCGGCCGCGTCACCGAGTATCCGGTGCCGACCCCGGACGCCGCCGTCCGCTCCATCGCCGCGGGCGCCGACGGCGCGTTGTGGTTCACGGAACCGGCCGGCGGCAGGATCGGGCGGATCGGCGTCGACGGGCGGATCACCGAGTTCGGGCTGCCTACCGACGGGGCCTTCCCCGACGCGATCGTCGCCGGGCCCGGCGGCATGTGGTTCACCATGTCCGGCCCGCACCCGATCGGCCGGATCGACTCCTCGGGCCACGTCACCGGGTTCCGGCCGCCCGATCCGGACAGCGTCCCGGCCGGCATCGCACGCGGGCCCGACGGCCGGGTGTGGTACGCCGACCAGGCGGGCCGGATCGGGCGGATCGACGCGGGCGGCGCGATCACCTCCTTCCCGGTGCCGGACGGCGGCGACGCCGTGCCGTTCCGTCTCACCGCGGGTCCCGACGGGGGCGTGTGGTTCACCGAACTGCTCGGCAACGCCGTGGGGCGGGTCCGGGCCGTGCCGCGCTGAGCCCGTGACGTGATCCGCGGGCACACCGGAGCCTCTTGTTATGACCGGCGTCATAGAGCAGGCTGTTCGACGGCCGGGGGCCGGCCGGGGGCCGGCGGGGCGACGTGGCGGGAGGACGCTGTGGTGGACGCGACGGCGCGGGACATGTGGGAGCTGTTCGAGCCCTTGCACGATCTGGTGTACTTCGCGCCCGAGGCGCGGCAGGCGGCGGACGGGCTCGGGATGCGCGGGTACTGGATGGGCTACTTCGCGCTGCGCGCCGCCCCGTTGGGACCGGTGTCCCCGAGCGTGGTGACGAGTTCCTTCTACGTCTTCCATCCCGCCCGGGTCGCCCGCGCGCTCCCCGACGCCTGGAGTCACGCGTCTCCCGCACAAGTGCTGGCGGCCCGCGCGGAGGCCGTGGACGCGGCGATGACCCGCCTGTTCGGGGCGGAGACGGCGCGGTCCGAGCGGTTCGCCGAGGCGGCCGACCTCGCGTGGGAGGCGGCGGCAGCGGCGGACACCAATGGCCGGGTGCTTGCCGCGGCCAACCAGGCGCTGGAGCGGCCCGGGAGGGCGGCCGCGCGGCTGTGGCAGGCGGTGACGACGCTGCGGGAGCACCGGGGCGACGGGCATGTCGCGGTGCTGGTGAGCCTGGGGATCGGCCCGTTGGAGGCCATGGTGCTCAAGGCGGCCGCCGGCGAGTCGGACGGGGCGTTCCTGCGGGAGACCCGGAAGTGGGAGCAGGAGGACTGGACGGCGGCCGAGCGGGCCCTGCGCGAGCGCGGGTTCCTGGACGCGCACGGCGCGCTGACCCGCGCCGGTGTGGCGGGCCGGGCACTGGTCGAGCGGCGGACCGACGAGGCGGCCGGGCGGCCGTGGCACGCGCTGGGCGCGGA
The DNA here is from genome assembly GCF_042875075.1 of Streptomyces sp. NPDC003720. Lineage (NCBI taxonomy): Bacteria > Bacillati > Actinomycetota > Actinomycetes > Kitasatosporales > Streptomycetaceae > Streptomyces > Streptomyces sp. NPDC003720. Next base: position 689,330 of record NZ_JBIANZ010000001.1, on the reverse strand, counting down.
GCGCACCGCACGTCTGGCCGCGCTGCTGGACCCGCTCGCCCGCGCCGTCCGGGAGTCGGGGCTGCTGCCGCCCGGCAATCCGGTGGGGCTCCCCCCGCGGGAGCCCGCGGCGCGGTGACGGCCGCCGGGCCTGCCCGGATCCGGCCGGAACCGGATGAGAGAACGGCCGAAGCGTCCTCAGAAAGGGCTCATCCGCGGGTCGTACGCTGAGGCCGTGGTCGATCGAGACGAGGAACCAGGGCGGGTGGCGTCCCGGCTCACCGGGCGCCGGGTCACGGCCGCGCGGGCGCCGTCCGGGGCGCCGGCCGACGTGACGCTCGAGGGCGGCACGGTGGTGATGGTCAAGCGCGGCGGCGCCCCGGGCTCGGTGCGCGCCGAGGTGGCCGGTCTGCGCTGGCTGGGCGCTGCGGACGCGGTGCGGGTGCCGGCGGTACTCGGCCACGACGAGCGGTGGATGGTCACCGAGCGGGTGCCGACCGGGGGGCCGGACGGCACGGCGGCGCTGCGTTTCGGTCGCGCCCTCGCCGCCCTGCACGCCGCCGGGGCGCCCGCGTTCGGCGCGCCGCCGCCCGGCGGGCCCGAGGCGGCGTACATCGGCGCCGCCCCCATGCGCAACGCGCCGGCGGCCGACTGGCCCACGTGGTACTCCGAGCACCGGGTGCTGCCGTATCTGCGGGCCGCCGTCGACGCCGGCGCCCTGCGGCCCGCGGAGGCCGCCCCGATCGAGCGGGTCTGCGCCCGGCTGCCGGACCTCGCGGGGCCGGCCGAGCCGCCCGCCCGGCTGCACGGCGACCTGTGGAACGGCAACGTGCTCTGGGGCGCGGACGGGGAGGTGCGGCTCATCGACCCGGCCGCGCACGGCGGGCACCGCGAGACCGACCTGGCGATGCTCCGGCTCTTCGGCTGCCCCCTGCTGGACCGGGTGCTGGCCGGCTACACCGAGACCGCGCCCCTGGCGGACGGCTGGCGGGACCGGGTCGGTCTGCACCAGCTCTTCCCGCTGCTGGTGCACGTGGTGCTGTTCGGACGCGGATACACGGAACGGGCCGTGGCCGCGGCACGCGGAGCCCTGTCCGGATGAATCCGCGGCGACCCCGCGCAGCCTCGCGGCCCCCGTCGGCGTCCTAGTACCTGACGCCTCCGAACGGCCTTGCTTCCGACCATGGTTACGGAGCGTAAGGAAACCAATCACCCGTTCGATTCGTATAAGGACGTGAAAGCCGAATCAGGGAGAGACCCATGCAACCGTTCACGCTCAACTACGCGCGCCCCGCTGTGCAGTTGGACGTCACCACACCGTACGCGTACGACTCCGGACTGCAGTTGAACGTCCTCCCGGACGGGCGGATCGCCGCCACCGACCACGCCACGCTGAGAGCGTTGGGGACGACGACCTCGACGGCCGGCTCCAAGACGCACTTCGACGACTGACGCGGGCCCACGGAAGATGACCGTGCTCATCCTGACCAATGAAGAAGACGTGACGGCGGACATGGTGGTGCTCCGGCTGCGCCGGGCCGGTGTGCCCGTGGTCCGGCTGGACCCCGCCGATCTCACCAACGGGGTGGCCCTGTCGGGCGAGTTCGTGCACGGCGCCTGCCGCGGGCATCTGTCCGTCGGCGGGCGCCTGGTGAGCATGGACGGCCTGCGCTCCGTCTGGGTGCGCAGGCCGGGCGAAGCGGCCGCCCGCGCCGCCCAGCCGTCCGCCTGGCTCACCGAGGAGTCCGCCCAGGCGCTGTACGGCATGCTGCGCTCCACGGGGGCACGCTGGATGAACCATCCGGACGCGGCGCGCCGCGCCCGGCACAAGCCCTGGCAGTTGAGGCTGGCGCAGGACAGCGGCCTCCCCGTGCCCGCGACGTTGATCACGACGTTCCCGCAGGCGGCCCGGGAGTTCGCCGAGCGGTTCCCGGACCTGGTGGTCAAGCCGGTCTCCGGCGCGCATCCGCAGGAGCCGCCGCGTGCGGTGCCCACCAGCCGGGTCGCGCCGGACGCGGACTTCTCCGCCGTGGCCTTCGGCCCGACGCTGCTGCAGCGGCGGATCCCGAAGCGGGCCGACATCCGGCTCACCGTCGTCGGCCACCGGCTGCTCGCCGCGCGCAAGCCGGCCGATCCCGACGGCCACCCCGACGACGTGGACGTGCGCTTCGCGCCGTCGGTCTCGCCCTGGCTCCCGGACCAGGTGCCGCCGCGCGTCGCCGAGGCCGTCCTGCGCTACATGAAGGAAGCCGGACTCGCCTACGGCGCCTTCGACTTCGCGGAGGACGCGGACGGGATCTGGTGGTTCCTGGAGTGCAACCAGTCGGGCCAGTTCGGCTTCGTCGAGATGGACACCGGGCAGCCGATCGCGGAGACCATCGCACGGTGGCTGGCGGGCGACGGAGAGCCGGCGGCGCCGGACGCGGGTGACGACCGGGACACGGCGCCGTGACGCCGTCGGCTCCGGTCCGGACAGAGGAGGACGACATGCGCATCGGACTGCTGGGGACGGGCCCATGGGCCCAGGCGGCCCACGCCCCCGCCCTCGCCGGGCACCCCGGCCTGGACTTCGCCGGGGTGTGGGGCCGCCGCCCGGAGGCGGCCGCCGAGCTTGCGGCGCGGTACGGGGTGCGGGCGTACGACGACGTCGACGCGCTGCTCGCCGACGTGGACGCGGTCGCGCTGGCCCTGCCGCCGTCCGTGCAGGCGGAGCTGGCGGTGCGGGCCGCGCGGGCGGGCCGTCATCTGCTGCTGGACAAGCCGCTGGCAGTGGGGGTGGCCGAGGGGCGGGCCGTCGTCGAGGCCGTGGAACGGGCCCAGGTGGCCTCCGTGGTCTTCCTCACCACCCGGTTCCAGAAGGAGCCGGAGGCGTGGGTCGAGGAGCAGGCCGCCACGGCGGGCTGGTTCACGGCGCGGGCGCAGTGGCTGGGGGCGGTGTTCACCGGTGACAGCCCGTTCGCCCACTCCCCCTGGCGGCGGGAGAAGGGCGCGCTGTGGGACGTGGGACCGCATCCGCTGTCCCTGCTGCTGCCGGTACTCGGCAACGTCCGGCGGGTGGCGGCCGCCGCGCACGGCCCCGCCGACACCGTGCACCTGGTCCTGGACCACGCCACCGGCGCTTCGAGCACGCTCACCGTGAGCCTGACGGCCCCGCCGGCGGCGGCCGGGGCCGACCTCGAGCTGCGCGGCGAGGCGGGAACCGCGGTGCTGCCGAGGAGCTCCGAGGGCGCGGTCCCCGCTCTCGCCCGGGCCGCCGACGCCCTGCGCACCGCGGCCCGCACCGGCCGCCCCCATCCGTGTGACGCCGCCTTCGGCCTGCGCATCACCGAGATCCTCGCCGCTGCCGAGGCCCGCCTGGCCGGCCACTCGGCCGATTAGGCCGACCAGGCCGACCGGCACCCACCCAGCGGCCCGCCGGTGGCCACGGGGGCTAGTCGGAGGTCAGCGGGCGGGCAGCGCGGCGATGGGCCCGGCCGCCCGGTCCGGGGGCCGCGGAGGGAGGTGAGGGCCCCGGAGGCGGCGTAGCGTGGGAACGTGACTCGGGTGCGTGGCGAGACGTCGCGTCGGGACGTGGAGGATCGCGGCTGGCTGCGGGGTGCGCCGCCGCCGCGGTGGGTGCGGGTGCTGCCGGTGCTGCTGCTCGTGGCGGTGACCGGGGCCACGCTCGTCACCCCGGAGGCGAGCGACCTCGGGTTCCTGCTCGGCGCGATCCCGCCGCTCGCGGTGCTGTCGTACGGGCCCTGGGGCACGGCCGCGCTCGGCGGCGCGGTCGTCGCCGTGCTCCACGTGCCGGCCACGCATCTGAACCGCCCCGGTAACACGGACCTGCTCACCATCGTCTTCGTGGCCGTGCTGAGCGTTTTCGTGTCCTACGTGCGCAGCCACCGCGACGCCCAGCTCGTCGTGGAGCGGGCGATCGGGGAGGCCGTGCAGCGGGCGGTGATGCCACCGCTGCCGGAGCGGGTCGGCCGGATCGGCTGTGCCGGTTTCTACCGGGCCGCGCAGGACGGCACGCTGGTGGGCGGCGACTTCTTCGACGTGCGGGACGGGCCCGGCGGTGTCCGCGCGGTGATGGGCGATGTGCGGGGACACGGCCTGGCGGCGATGACGACGGTGGTGTCGCTGCTCGGCGCGTTCCGCGAGGCGGCCCTCGACCAGCCTGACCTCGAGGCGGTCGCGGCCCGCATGGACCGGAGACTCGGCATGGACGCGGCCGGCGACGGCCAGACGGAGCTCTTCGCCACCGCCGTGCTGCTGGAGTTCACCGGCGACGGCGACGCGGTCCGGGTCGTGGCCTGCGGTCATCCGCCGCCCGTGCTGCTGCACGACGGGCAGGCCCGGGAGGCGACCGTCACGCCGGGCCCGCCGCTGGGCATCGGGCTGGTCGGTCTCGATCCGCCGAAGGAGGTCACGCTCGCCCTGGCGCCGGGCGACCGGCTGCTGCTGGCCTCGGACGGGGTGTGGGAGGCGCGGAACGCCGCCGGGTCCTTCTACCCGCTGCCCGACCGGCTCGGCCGTCTGGCCGCGGCCGCTCCCGCCGGGCTGCCGGACGCGGTGTGGGAGGACCTGGCGCGGATCGGCTACGAGGTCCGCGACGACGCCACCATGCTGGTGCTCACCCCCCGGCCGCCGGACGCCTGACCGGCACACCGGTGCCGGGGGACGCGCCGCGCCGCACCGGTCAGCCGACGTCCCAGAGGAACCGGTGGGTGTGGATCCCGAAGTACGGGAAGGACTGGATCTCGCGGACGCCCTCGACGGGCCGGACCACGTCGTTGACGAAGTCGAGAAGGTCCTTGGGTCCCGGCGCGACCACCTCCGCGAACAGGTCGAAGCCCCCGGCGGTGAGCACCGAGTAGACGACCTCGGGGCGTTGCGCGAGCGCGTCGGCGACGGTCCGCGGGTCGCCGTCGACGACGATGCCGAGCAGGGCCATCGCCTGTCCGCCCATGGCCATCGGGTCGGTGACGCCGACGACCTGGACGGCCCTCGAGTCCAGCAGGCGCTGCAGTCGCTGCCGGGCCGCCGAGGCGGACAGGCCGACCCTGGGGCCCAGGTCGGCGTAGGCGATGCGGCCGTCGGTCTGCAGTTCGCGCAGGATGGCGCGGTCGGTCTCGTCCATCTGGGCGGCCGTCCTCTCTCAGTCCGCCAGTTCGGCCAGGGCCGCGGCGAAGACCTGGGTGTGGGTGTCGACGTCCTGCTCGGTGGTGTCGGGGCACATGAGGGCCATGTTGTGGAAGGGGGTCAGGAGGATGCCCCGGTTGGCGAGGTAGAGGTGCAGGAAGTCCTCCAGTTCCGGGTCGGCAGCGGCCGCCGACCCGGTGCCGGTGCGGGGCGCCGGGGTGGCGAAGCGGTACTCGGTGCGGGCGCCGAGCCTGCTGACCGACCAGGGCAGCCGGTGGGCCTCGACACCGGCCCGGACGCCCGCCTCGAAGCGCTCCGAGAGGCCCGCCATGCGGGCGAAGGCCTCGTCGGTGAGCACGTGCTCCAGGGTGGCGCGGGTCGCGGCGACCGACAGGGCGTTCCCGGCGAGGGTGCCGCCGACGCCGCCCATGTCCACCAGGTCCAGGTCTTCGCGGCCCAGCAGCCGGTCGGCCAGCTCGGCGGACAGGCCGTACGCGCCGGCCGGGATGCCGCCGCCGATCGCCTTGCCGATGGTCAGCAGGTCGGGTTCCAGGCCCCAGGCTGCCGTGCAGCCGCCGGGTCCGGCGGAGAAGGTGTGGGTCTCGTCGTTGATCAGCAGCACGCCGTGCCGCCGGGTCAGCTCGCGGACACCGGCGAGGTAGCCGGGCTCGGGCAGCACGATGCCGATGTTGGTGAGCGCGGGTTCCATGAGCACGGCGGCGACGTCGCCGTGGGCCAGTTCGCGTTCCAGCCCGTCGAGGTCGTTGAACTCGGCGACCCGGCTGGTCAGCGTGACGTCGCAGGGCGCGCCGACGTTGCCGGGGCGGTCCGTGCCCCGGCCGTCGGGACCGACGACGATCAGCGACTCGTCGACGCTGCCGTGGTAGCAGTAGCTGTTGACCAGGATCTTCGGGCGGCCGGTGACGGCCCGGGCGAGCCGGATCGCCCACCGGTTGGCGTCGGTCGCGGTCAGCGAGAAGCTCCAGCGGGCCAGCCCGAACCGCCGGGTCAGCTCGGCGCCGACCCACTCGGCGTCCTCGGTGGGCAGCATGGCGGTGGCCCCGCCCAGGGTCTGGTACCGGTGCCGCACCGCCTCGGCGACCGGGGCCGGCGAGTGCCCGGCCATCGCACCGGTGTCGCCGAGGCAGAAGTCGATGTACTCGTGCCCGTCCACGTCGGTGACCCGGGCGCCGCGTGCCCCGGCGAGGTAGCGGGGGAAGGCGCCGGCGGTCTTGTTCATCCAGGTCATCGGCACCCGGCCGAAGAGATGGTCGGCCTCGGCGTAGGCCGCCCTGGAGCGCGGGTTGCGGCGTTCGGCCTCGGCGCTCTCGCGGGCCAGGAGGGCGTGCAGACGCGAGCGGTCCATGGAGTACCTCGGTGCGTGCTGGGCGACGGAACAGTGGGAGCGTACGACCGGAAAGGCGCCGAATACAAGATGGGACGCTTGAATCGGTCGTCGGCGCGATCGATTCCGCTGCCGCTGGGTCGACACGACGCACGGCGTCGAGCGCGCCCCCCAAACGCCAGGCTGCGCCACCCCTTCCGCCAGATAGAAATATCTACCAGCATGCATATGCCGGGTTGGCGTGCGCGTGCACCGACTGCCCGGTCATGACCGTTTCCCGCGCCGCGGGCGGCCGAGCGACATCACCCGGAGCAGTGCATGAGGAACGCGATGTGGATGCGGGGCGTGGAGTGGCTCGCCGCGGCGGCGGCCGATCCGCGGGCCTGCAAGTGGGAGTGGGATCACGGCGACGGCGTCTCGGTCCTGGAGGCGGGCCGTTTCTGGGACGTGCTGAGCGTGCCGGACCGGCTCGGTCTGCTGGCCCTGGACCTGCTGTGGCGGCCCGCGCTGCCCGTGCCCGGCCCGGCCCTGGTGGACACCACCGCGGGACGGGTCGGTTTCTTCCTGCCTCCCGACCCCGCCGGCGGCTGGGTCGGCGCCGGTCTGCGGTACGCGACCAAGGGGTCCTGGGTCGCCGTACCGCCGCCGTACCGGTCCGCCCGCTCCCTGGAGTGGCTGATCCCGCCGGACGGCTCCGGCACGCTGCACGCGCCGGGCACCCTGGAAGCGGCGCTGCGGCAGGCCAACGGCGTGCTGGCGGTCACGGCTCCGCTGTGCGGCCGTTAGCGGACCGCCCCGAGGACCGTCCCTCCGCGACGAGTTGGGCGGCGACGGCCGGTGAGAGCGGCGCGGCCCGGCCGACGGGCGGGGTGCGGCCCGCGCCCCTATGCTGAGCAGGCAGGGCTCCGACGTCTCGCCCACCGCACGTCCGGCTCTCATGAGGTTGGAGTCGCCCATGTCGCACTCGCTCGCACGCCTGCGCAGGGGGGCCGCGGCAGCCGTCGTGGTGGGGACACTGACGGTGCCGTTCACCGGCGTTCCCGCCGGGGCGGCGCAGGACGCCGTACGCGCCGCGTCCGCCGCCGCCTCGCCGAGCCCCTCCCCGTCCGGACCGAATGCCGTCCGCGCCCTCACCCCCGACGTGACCCGTCAACTCGACGCCGCCGTGCGGCAGGTGATGCGCACGGCGAACGTGCCCGGCGTGACCGTCGGCGTCTGGACGCCGGACCGCGGCAGTTACGTCCGCTCCTTCGGCGTGGCCGACAGGAGCGACGGCCGGCCGATGACGCCGGACATGTACGTCCGGATCGGCAGTGAGACCAAGACGTTCACCGTGACGGCGCTGCTGCAGTTGGTGGACGAGGGGAAGGCCGCTCTGGACGACCCGATCGGCAGATACGTCGCCGGGGTGCCCAACGGCGACCGGATCACCCTGCGCGAGCTGGCCGGGATGCGCAGCGGGCTGTTCAACTACTCCGAGGACGACGGCTTCTTCAAGGCGCTCACGTCCGATCCGCAACGCCCCTTCACACCGCAGCAGTTGCTCGGCTACGCGTTCCGGCACCCGGTGATGTTCCCGCCCGGGCAGAAGTTCTACTACAGCAACACCAACCTCATCCTGCTCGGCCTGGTCGTCGAGAAGCAGAGCGGCCAGAGCCTCGGGGACTACATCCACCGGCACATCCTCGTCCCGGCCGGGATGAACGACACGTCGTTCCCGTCCGGCGCGGAGTTCCCCTCCCCGCACCCGCAGGGCTACACCGACCAGACGGCCGACGGCAAGGTGCAGGACACGGCCGACTGGAACCCGTCGTGGGGGTGGGCGGCCGGCGCCATGGTCTCCACCCTGGGGGACCTGCGGACCTGGGCGCCCACGGTGGCGACCGGCCGTTTCCCGGACGGCCGGCGGATGATCAGCCCGGCCGCGCAGGCGCAGCGGCTCGTCACACCGCCCACGCCCATCCCGGGCGCCGGGTACGGGCTGGGGATCTTCGACGTGCAGGGATGGATCGGCCACAACGGCTCGCTGCCGGGCTACGAGACCCTGACCGTGTATCTGCCCGAGGCCCGCACGACCCTCGTGGTGGCCCTCAACACCGACATCGACCACGACAACCAGGAACCGAGCACCCTGTTCGGGCAGGCGATCACGAGGATCATCTCCCCCGGCCACGTCTTCGACCTGCCGGCGGAACCCGCCGCCCGGTGACACGGGGCGGGCCGGCCGGCGGAGAAGGGGGCGGGGCCCCGACCGGTCCCCCGTGCCGGTCGTGCCCCGCGGACCGCCGACGTTACGCGCGGGACCCGGCGACGGGTACCGCGCCGGTGCCCTTCCACCGGCGCCGGGGACTCAGTCGTGCACAGCCGAGTCCGGTTGGCCCGGGTTCGCCCCGCCGAGGCCGGGGACGGCGAGGGCGCCGGTGGCCAGGTGGGCGAGGACGACCTCGTACAGATCGCTCCCGCCGGTCAGCAACTGGCGTTCCAGCACGGGTTCGGCGGCCCGGACGTGCTCGCGCACGGTCTGGGCGTGGACGCCCAGCTCCCGGGCCGCGCGTTCGGCGTTGGCGTCGGCGGCGAGCCAGGCGCGCAGGGTGCGGCGCAGATCGCGGCCGTCACCGTCCAGGCGGCCGAGGAGGTCCCCGGCCCAGCCCCGCAGCGCGGGCGCGGCGAGCAGATAGCCGAGCCGGTCGCCCGCCGCCGGGGCGGGCGCCGTGCCGCCCGGGTCGTACGGGCCGCGCGCCGCCTCGGAGTCGAGCGCGAGCCGGACGACGGCGCGGGTGCCGAGGCCGGAGAAGTCCATGCCGATCAGCGTCTCGACGCGGTCCATGCGGGCGCGGACGGTGTTGCGGCTGACGCCGAGCACCTTGGCCGCGGCCACGGCGGTGAACTCCAGGCCGAGACGGGTGGTGGCGAGGAGTTCGGCGCGGGTGTGGTGGGGCAGCGTGTCGAGGGGGCGCAGCACTCCTGCGGACCAGGCGTGCAGAGCGGCCGGGTCCATGAGCCGCTCGGGGTGGGTGCGTTCGGCGTAGACGGCGGTGCGGTCCGGGCGGCAGCGGGCCACGGCGAGGGCGCTGACCGCCTGGCCGTAGGCGGTGGCGGTGCGGGCCAGGCGCTGGCGCAGGCTGCCGCCGAGGAAGATGCCGGACCGGCCGTCGAGCAGGGACCGCAGCCGCTGCCCCGCCGTGGGCTCGGGGCTGACGACGATGACATGGCCGTCCATCGCGGGGCAGCGCACGACGAGTGCCTGGCCTTCGGTGGCGTCGGCGCAGGCGTCGGCGAGCGCGTCCCGCTCGGTGGGGGCGCTCTCGACCACGTAGACCCGTGCGGTGTCGCCTTCGAGCAGGCCCGGCCACAGGCCCGCGGCGACCCTGCGGGCGGAGACGATGTCCTCCACCATCAGCAGCTGCAGGATGGCGAGCCGCAGGTCGGCCGTGGCCCGGCGCAGCCGGCGTCCGGCGTGCGTCAGCTCCCGGTGGCGCAGCAGGAGTTCGAGTACGCCGGCGGCACGGTTCACGAGTTCGGCGGCGCGCCGGTCGAAGGGTTCGGCGCGGGCCACGGCCAGCACGGCGCCCGCGCCCCGGTCGCGGTGCCGTACCGCGACCATGCGGAGCCGGCGGTCGCCGTCGTCCAGGGCGGCGGAGGAGATCCGGCCGCCGGCCATGTCGTGGAGCACGGCGGCGTCGAGCGGGATCGGCTCGCCCGCGAGAAGGCCGCCGTGCGCGTCCTGGAGGCACACGTTCGCCCGCAGTGCCTGTCCCAGCCAGCCGGCCACCCGGTGCGGGTCCCGGGCCGCGGGGCGGAGGTGGTCGAGCAACTGCTCGGCCCAGTCGGGGGCGTACGGTTCCTCGGCGCGGGGGACCTCGTCGGCTCGGCCGGCCACGTCGTGCCCCTCCTCGTCCTCGGGCTGACCTCGGGTTTCGGACGTGGACGTTACCCGATCGGCGCTCTGCCGTCCCCGGCGGCCGGACATGGCTCCGCCGGCGGTCCTGGGGGGGGGAATGGACCGCCGGCGGAGGCGCCGCAGCCCGGTGGCGGGGGGAGGCCCCGGGCGGCTCCTCCATCGGATGCCCACTGACGCACGTCCTACACCACACGATTTCCGGGGACTTCCGGAGCGGTTTCCTCAGTCGCTCACGCGGGTGCGGTCACCGGCGCCCGCGCCGGGCGAAGGGCGCGAACGCCGGTTCCGTGCGCCACCGGCAGGGCGGGTGCGGACGCACGCCGGCGCCGGACCGGGCGGGGAGGCACGACCGGTGCGGCCGGGCCGCGCCCGCGGCGCCCGGGAAAGGGCATTAAGCTCGGCGGATGGCGAAGTACTTCGACGTGCACCCCGAGAACCCGCAGCCGCGCAGCATCGGCCAGATCGTCGACGCGGTGCGCTCGGGGGCCCTCATCGCATACCCGACCGACTCCTGCTACGCGCTGGGCTGCCAGATCGGCAGCCGGGACGGCATGGAACGGATCCGTTCCATCCGCCATCTGGACGACCGGCACCACTTCACGCTGATGTGCCGGGACTTCGCGCAGCTCGGCCAGTTCGTGCGCGTCGACAACGACGTGTTCCGGGCCGTCAAGGCGTCGACCCCGGGCAGCTACACCTTCATCCTGCCGGCCACCCGCGAGGTGCCGCGCAAGCTGCTGCACCCGAAGAAGAAGACGGTGGGCGTGCGCATCCCCGACCACGTGGTCACCCAGACCCTGCTGGCCGAACTGGGCGAGCCGCTGCTGTCCAGCACGCTGCTGCTGCCGGACGAGGAGGAGCCGATGACCCAGGGCTGGGAGATCAAGGACCGGCTCGACCACGTGGTGGACGCGGTGGTCGACTCCGGGGACTGCGGCACCGAGCCGACCACCGTGGTGGACTTCTCCAGCGGCGAGGCCGAGATCGTCCGGCGGGGCGCCGGGGACACGGCACGCTTCGAGTGACGGGCAGGCCGTCCCGGCCGTGTGGATCTTGCGTGGCAGCATGAGGCGTGCACGCGAGGCCGAGGGGAACCGGTGTCCCCCTCGGCCGATCCACCCGGGAGGCTCCACACCATGACCGACGCACAGGGGACCGACGTCGACGTCCCCACCGCGGACGGCGTCGCAGACGCCTATCTCGCCCATCACGCCGACGGACGCCCGCGGCCGGGGGTCCTCCTCTACCAGGACGCGTACGGGCTGCGCCCGCAGCTGCGCTCGATGGCCGACCGGCTCGCGGCCGCCGGCTACACGGTGCTGGTGCCCAACGTCTTCTACCGGCACGGCCGCACCCCGATCGGGGAGGTCCCGGAGTTCATCGACACGGCGGCCGACCCGACCATCTGGGAGCGGATCGGCCCGGTCATGGCCTCCCTCACCCCGGACCAGACCCGGCGGGACGCGGACGTCTACCTGGACTGGCTCGCCGGCAGCCCCCTGGTCGCCGACGGCCCGGTGGCGCTGACGGGCTACTGCATGGGCGCCCGGCTGGCCCTGCGGACGGCGGCCACCCACGCGGACCGGGTCGCGGCCGCGGCCGGCTTCCACGGCGGGCGGCTCGCCACCGACGCCCCCGACAGCCCGCACCTGGGCGCCGCGCGGATCACCGCCGAGCTGTACTTCGGCCACGCCGACCAGGACCGGTCCATGCCCGAGGAGCAGATCCGGCGCCTGGACGACGCGCTCACCGCGGCGGGCGTCCGGCACACCACCGAGGTCTATGCGGGGGCCGCGCACGGGTACACGCAGGCGGACACCACCGCCTACGACCGGGGGGCCGACGAGCGGCACTGGGCCGCGCTGCTCGCCCTGCTGGAACGCGCCTTCTAGGGCCGGCCGCGGCGTCCGCCCCGGCGCGGACGCCACCCGGATCTTGTCCAAATCATTGACATGCACGTGATCGAACGCAACGCTGAGAGCGCTCTCAGAACAGGTACGGACCAATTTCGTGCCACCCCGACCCCACACGGAGGTGGAGAGTGCTCCCCAAGCGAACGCGTCCCGTGCTGCCCATGGCGGCCGCGGCGGCCCTGGTGGGCGGTGTGCTCGCGCTGGGCACGCCGGACCGCGCCGGCGCCGCCGTCCCGGACACCATCCCCCTGAAGATCACCAACAACTCGGGCCGTTCCGAGCCCGTGTACGTGTACGACCTCGGCACCCAGCTGTCCTCGGGACGGCAGGGCTGGGCCGACGAGAGCGGCGGCTTCCACGCCTGGCCCGCGGGCGGCAACCCGCCGACCCCGGCGCCGGACGCGGCGATCGCCGGACCGGCTCCGGGGCAGTCGAAGACGATCCGGATACCCAAGTTCTCCGGCCGGATCTACTTCTCCTACGGCCGGAAGCTCGACTTCCGGCTGACCACCGGCGGCCTGGTGCAGCCGGCCGTGCAGAACCCCTCCGACCCCAACAGGAACATCCTGTTCAACTGGTCGGAGTACACCCTGAACGACTCGGGCCTGTGGCTCAACAGCACCCAGGTGGACATGTTCTCCGCGCCGTACGCGGTCGGCGTGCAGCGCGCGGACGGCGGCGTGAGCACCACCGGGCACCTGAAGTCCGGCGGCTACAACGCGGTGTTCAACACGCTGCGCGGCCAGTCGGGCGGCTGGTCCGGCCTGGTCCAGACGCGTTCCGACGGCACCGTGCTGCGCGCGCTCTCCCCGCTGTACGGGGTGGAGACCGGGGCCCTGCCGGCGAACGTCATGGACGACTACGTCAACCGGGTGTGGCAGAAGTACGCGACGTCGACGCTGACCGTCACGCCCTTCACCGACCAGCCGAACACCAAGTACTTCGGCCGGGTGTCGGGGAACGTCATGAACTTCACCAACTCCTCCGGCGCGGTGGTCACCAGCTTCCAGAAGCCGGACGCCTCCAGCGTCTTCGGCTGCCACAAACTGCTGGACGCGCCCAACGACAACGTGCGCGGCCCCATCTCCCGCACGCTGTGCGCCGGTTTCAACCGCTCCACGCTGCTGAGCAACCCCAACCAGCCCGACACCTCGGCGGCCGGCTTCTACCAGGACGGCGTGACCAACCAGTACGCGCGCGCCGTCCACTCCCAGATGGCGGACGGCAAGGCCTACGCCTTCGCCTTCGACGACGTCGGCAACCAGGAGTCGCTGGTGCACGACGGCAGTCCGCAGCAGGCGTATCTGACGCTGGATCCGCTGAGCTGAGACATGGGACGGTCCCGCACCCCGGAGCTGCTCCGGGGTGCGGGACCGTTTCGTGCGGTGATCAGCCGGTCGTCAGGGCGGTGTCGTCCACGACGAAGCTGGTCTGCAGGGAGGAGTCCTCCACGCCGTTGAACTTCAGCGTGACGGTCTGGCCCGCCAGCGAGGACAGGTCGAAGGACTTCTGGCTGTAGCCGGACGCCGCGTTGGCGTTCGAGTAGGTGGCCAGGGTCTTGGAACCGGCGGTCACCGTCAGCTTGTCGTACGCGGTGGTGCCGCTCTCCGCGGTGTCGATGTGCAGGTAGAAGGTCAGGGTCGCCTTGCAGCCCGCGGGGATCGTCACCGACTGGGACACGGTGTCGGTGTGCGTGGTGCCGTAGCCGTCGAGCCAGGCCTTGTACGAACCGCTGTGCGCGGCCTCACCGGTGTCGGTGGTGATGGCGCCGCTCGTCGCGGTCCAGCCGGTGCTGCCCGACTCGAAGCCCGGGTTGGCCAGGAGCTGGGACGCGGAGCAGCCGCCGCCGGTAGTGCTGACGGTCCAGCCGAAGGTCGCCGTGCCGGTCGCGCCGGTGGAGTCCTTCACCGTCACCGTGGTGCTGGAGGAACCGGCGGTGGTGGGCGTACCGGAGATCAGGCCGGTCGAGCTGTTGATCGACAGGCCGGCCGGCAGACCGGTGGCGCTGTAGGTCAGGGCGCCGCTGTTGGTGCTGCTCGCCTGGACCTGCAGGCTGACCGCCGTGCCGACGGTGGCGCTCTGGCTGCCCGGGTTGGTCACCGTGACGCCGCTGCTCGGCGGGTTGATGTGGCTGCCGACGTTGATGCCGGCGAAGGCGTTGCCCACCCCGGCGTACTCGGCGGAGTTGGTGCCGTACAGCGAGGCGGCCGCGTTCAGGGCGGCGGTGCGGGCGCCGGCGTAGTTGGTGCTCGACGTCATGTAGGTCGTCAGCGCCTTGTACCAGATCTGCAGCGCCTTGGCGCGGCCGATGCCGGCGACGGCGACGCCGTCCGAGGTCGGGCTGTTGTAGGTGACCTCGTTGATGACCTTGCTGCCGCTGCCCTCGGACAGCAGGTAGAACATGTGGTTCGCGGGGCCCGAGGAGTAGTGGACGTCCAGGTTGCCGACGCCGGAGTACCAGCTGTCGGCGGAGCCGCCGTCCTTGCTGGGCTTGTCCATGTAGCGCAGCGGGCTGCCGTCGCCGTTGATGTTGATCTTCTCGCCGATGAGGTAGTCACCGACGTCGGTGGAGTTGTTGGCGTAGAACTCCACGCCCGTGCCGAAGATGTCGGAGGTCGCCTCGTTCAGGCCGCCGGACTCGCCGCTGTAGTTGAGGCCCGCGGTGTTGGAGGTGACGCCGTGGCTCATCTCGTGGCCGGCCACGTCCAGCGACGTCAGCGCGTGGGTGTTGGACGTGCCGTCGCCGTAGGTCATGCAGAAGCAGCTGTCGTCCCAGAACGCGTTGACGTAGCCGCTGCTGTAGTGGACCCGGCTGTAGGCGGCGACACCGTCGTTGCGGATGCCGCTGCGGCCGAAGGTGTTCTTGTAGAAGTCCCAGGTCTCCTGGGCTCCGTAGGCCGCGTCGGCGCCGGCGGTCTGGGTGTTGGAGCCCGAGCCGGTGCCCCAGACGTCGTCCGAGTCGGTCATCAGCGTGCCGGTGCCGGAGGTGCCCCCGTTGAGGGTGTACGTCTTGTGGCCGCCGCGCGTGGTGTCGTAGAGCTGGTACGTCGAGCCCGACAGCGTGGTGCTGAGGCTGACGGAGCCGCTGTACTGGGTGTTGCCGGTACCGGTCTGGACGGCCTGGTAGCGGTTCAGCTCCTTGCCGGTGTGGGCGTCGGTGATGACGTGGAGCTCGCTGGGCGTGCCGTCGTCCTGGAGGCCGCCGATCACCGTCTCCCAGGCGAGCTTCGGGGTGCCGTCGCCGGCCCAGATCACCTTGCGGGCGCTGTCGGTGGTGGCCTTCTTCGCGTCGAGTGCCTTGGCCGCCTTCAGGGCCTTGGTCTCGGCGGAGCCCTTGGCGAAGGTCGCGGTGGTGGAGGCGACCTTCACGGCGTGCTTGTTGTTGAAGGTCGTGCTCACCGTGCCCTTGGCCACGGAGGCCGGCGGGGTGTGCACCACGATGTCGCCGCCGAGGACGGGCAGCCCGGCGTAGGTGCGCTCGTAACGGGTGTGCAGGGTACCGTCGTTGTCCTTGACGACGTCCTTGACGACCAGCTTCTCCTTGGCGCCGAGACCGAGGGTGCGGGCGGTCGCGGCGGTCTTCTGCTGGGCGCTCTTGAGCAGCTTGGCGTGCTGGGCCGGGGAGAGCCGTGCCTCCAGGCCGCCGGTGCGCAGGTGGCCGGCGTGGGGAGCGGAGGGCTTGGCGGCGGCCGGCACCGACTGGATGCCGACGGCGAGGAAGGCCGCGGTGGAGACCAGTGCGGCTCCGGCGATGGCCCGTCTGTGGGGAAGACGACTCACTCGATTTCCTCCTGCTGCGGCCGCCGGATAGCGGCCGGTGAAGACCCGGGCAGACGGGTGTGCTGTCCGGGACGAGCTGAACTGTGTGGGGAGCAAGGTGCTTGCACGCGAAACCGACTGCGTGCTGGGGGAGAATGGCAGCCTTGACTCGCGCATGTCAGCAGCGTCAGAGGCAATTCAAGGGTTTTCCCTACCCTGCCCCGGCGACGGCGACGCGGCCCCGTGTGCTCGCGTCGCGCCGGGCCGGCGCATCGGGCGGCGCAGGGCGCGGTGAACACGGCTTCGGCAACGCCGAACCGCGAAGTTCTCTTATTTTACCAGCACTTGACGTCGAGTCCCACCCTTCGGGCGTTCACAGGGCCGTTGTTACCGTGCTCGCGTGTCTGAATCCTCACGCGATACCGCCCGGGGGGCCGGCTGGGGCCCCTCCGAACCCGGCCTCTACCAGCGGCTGATGCCCGTCCACGTGCGGAAGCTGTCCTGGCTGGATCCGAGGGTCCTGTGGGCCGCCCGCAACGGGGTGCTCGCGTCGTGGTTCGGCGATCCGACCGGCCGTACCCGCGGCCGCCTGGTGGCCGCGCAGGCGGCGGCCGGGGCGCCGGCGGACAAGGTGGTGCGGCCGGACGTGCCGGACCGCTTCTCCTTCATGGTCCTCGGGGACACCGGCGAGGGCGGCGCCTCCCAGTACGCCACCGTGCCCGGCCTGCTGAAGGCCGGCCTGGACACGGAGTTCGCGGTGATCGCGAGCGACGTCATCTACCCCGTCGGCAGCGCGGACGACTACGGCACCAAGTTCTTCCGGCCGTACCAGGACTATCCCGCGCCCATCTACGCCGTACCGGGCAACCACGACTGGTACGAGGACCTCGCCGCGTTCACGCGGGTCTTCTGCGCCGACGCTCCCCCGCCCGCCCCCGAGCCGCGGCCCCGCCCGCTCACCCGCGCCTGGCTGCGCACCCTGCTGTGGCACCGGGCCCGCCCGTCGGACGGTGAACACCTCGCCGAGGCGCGGGAGTCGCGCTCGGCACCGGAGCAGCGGGCCGTGCAGCCGGGGCCCTACTGGGCGATCGACGCCGGACCGGTGCGGATCGTCGGCATCGACACCGGGCTGCTCGGCACGATCGACGCCGAGCAGGGCGCGTGGCTGCGGGAGGTGTCCCGGGGACCGCGGCGCAAGATCCTGATCACCGGCTCCCCGCTGTACGTGGACGGCGAGCACCACCCCTGCGCCATCGAGGGCGGCGGCACGGTCGACGACGTCGTACGCGACCCGGAGCACCACTACGTGGCCGCGATAGGCGGCGACATCCACAACTACCAGCGCTATCCGGTCGACGTCGACGGCCGCACCGTCCAGTACGTGGTCTCGGGCGGCGGCGGCGCGTTCATGCACGCCACCCACACCATCCCGCGGGTGTCCGTCGCCGGTGTCGGCGAGCGGGAGTTCCGCTGCTATCCGCTGCGCGGCGACTCGCTGGCGTTCTACAGCCGGGTGTACGCCCGGCGGCTGCGGCTGCGCCGCTTCTTCACCCTCACCGAGGACGAGGCGACGGCGGTCGTGGCCCGACGTCTCGGCATCGAGCCCGCCCGCGCGCCCGCTCCGGAGGCCCGGATCACCCTGCGGGTCCGGCTGGTCGCCGGACTGCTGGGCACGGGCCGCCGCCCCGACCGGGCCGCCCGGTTCCGGCTGCCCGTGCGCAAGCTCTACACCCAGCTCTTCTCACCCGGTTCGGTCACCTACAGCCCGCCGTTCTTCAAGTCCTTCCTGCGCCTGGACGTCACCCCGGAGGCGGTGCGGCTGCGCTGCTTCGCCGCGACCGGCAACCGCGCCCAGGAACTGGATCCGCCGGTCGAGGACGAGGTCACGATCCCGCTGACCTGAGCCGCAGGGGGCCGGCGCCGCGCCGTGGGCCGGCCCCCGCCCGGTTCACCAGCGGCCCGGCTCCGTACCGGTGACCGGCTCGGACGGCCTGCCGTCCACGCCCACCGGGACGTCGCCCGCGAGCATCACCCGGTGCATGATCCGGGGAAGGCCCAGATGGGCGTTGTCGCTCGGGGCCAGGTGGATGGTGGCCCGGTTGTCCCAGAAGGCCACGCTCCCCGGCTCCCAGCGGAAGCGGACCGTGTACTCCGGGCGCACCGCCTGGTCGAGCAGCATCTCCAGCAGGGCCGCGCTCTCGGGCCGGGAGACCCCGGTGATCTGCTCGAGGTAGTAGCCGTTGACGTACAGCACGCGCTCGCCCGTCTCCGGGTGCACCCGCACCAGGGGGTGCACGGAGGCGACCTGATGGTCCAGCAGATGGCGCAGGTAGGCGTCGTCGCCGGGGCGCGGCTGGTAGCCGACGCCGAGCCGGTGCTCGGCCCGCAGTCCGTCCACGAAGGCGCGCACGGGCGCCGAGAGACCGGCGTAGGCGGCGGCCAGGTTGGCCCAGGTGGTGTCGCCGCCGTACGGCGGCACGGTCTCGGCGCGCAGGATGGTCGCGGCCGGCGGGTCGACGCGGGCGCCGTGGTCGCAGTGCCAGCCGCGCAGCAGGGTGTGCCGGCGCCGCCGCAGCCACTCCTCGTGCTCCATGCCGAAGCGTCCGCCCAGCTCCAGCCGGTCGGCGGTGGTCTCCACCTCGGGGAAGCCCTCCGGTGAGGCGCCGCCCCGCCGGCCGAGGACGACCGGCTCGCCGAACCGGCGGGCGAAGGCGACGTGCGCCGCGTGGTCCAGTTCCTGCCCCCGGAAGAACACCACCTTCCAGCGCAGCACCGCCTCCCTGATCAGCTCGGTCACCGCGTCGTCCGGCGGACCGGCGAGATCGACGCCGGTAATCTCGGCGCCGATGTGCCCGGCGACCGGGCGCACCTCCACGCCGCCGGTCCGTTCCGCCCGCCCGGTGTGCTCCGCCGTGTCCCTGTGCGTCGTCATGCGCGCTCCGTTGGTCGTCCGAACCGGCCTCACGACCGATCGTGACACCGGGGCCCCGTGCGCCGCGAACATCCCGCGGCCGCGGACATCCCGTGTCAGCGGCGCCCGCCTCCGCCGGCACAGCCCTTCCCGCGCTACGGCTCCTCGGCTGGTTCCGGCGCGGCGGCCGGGCGGGGCGCGGCGAGGCTGCCGAGGATGTCGAGGAGTTCGGCGCTGCGGCTGCCGGGCTCGGCGTGGAAGACCACCAGGGTCAGTCCCCCGGTGCCGTCCGCGGTCAGCTTCTCCGAGTGCAGGTCCAGGTCGCCCACCTGCGGGTGGCTCAGTCTGCTGATCCGGCCGCGCCGGGGCCGCACCTCGTGCCGGGCCCAGAGCGTCCGGAAGCGGTCGCTGCGCACCGAGAGGTCGCCGACCAGGTCGCGCAGCCGCGGATCGTCGGACTCCGGCCCCGCGTACGCGCGCAGCGCGGCCACGCCCTCCTCGGTCAGGTCGTCCCAGTCCCGGCGCAGCGCGCGCTCGGCGGGGTCGAGGAGGACGGCCCGCAGCAGGTTGACGCCGGGCCGGTAGTTGGGCGTGAGGGCCGTGGCGAGGGCGTTGGCGGCGAGGCAGTCGGTGTAGCGGTTCTGGATGTAGGCGGGATTGCGCGGCCAGCCCTCGATGAGGCGCAGCAGACCGTCCGGCACCCGCTCCCGGTGGCCCGCCGGCCCGGTGCGCGCCCCCTGCCGGGTCTCGCGTGGCCGGTCCCGGGCGAGACCGAGGAGGTAGGAGGTGGCGTCGGCGTCCAGCCGCAGCACCCGCGCGATGGCCCCGAGGACCTGCGCGGAGGGGTTGCGGTCGCGGCCCTGCTCCAGGCGGAGGTAGTAGTCGGAGCTGATGCCGGCGAGCATCGCGACCTCCTCCCGGCGCAGCCCCGGCACCCGGCGCAGCCCCGATCCCGGCAGCCCCACGTCCTGCGGCCGGACCTGGCCCCGGCGGGCGCGCAGGAACTCGCCGAGCGCGTTCGTACCGTCCATGACACCACCGTACGGCGGCGCCCGCGGCGGTGACTGGTCCCGCCACTCCCAGGAACGCGGGGACACTGCCGTGCGGGGCGCGGCGGGCGCAGGGTGGAGAGGAGCCGCCGGCCGGCGGCTCGGCGAACGGCACGAAAGGCACGACATGACCGCACAGCTCGGCGGGACCGTCACCCCCGCGGACGGTCTGACCCTGACCCGCATGGGCTACGGCGCCATGCAGCTCGCCGGACCGCACGTGTTCGGCCCGCCCGAGGACCGGGCCCGGGCCGTGGCGGTGCTGCGCGCCGCGGTGGACGCGGGCATCACCCACATCGACACCGCCGACTTCTACGGCCCCGTCGTCGTCAACGAGCTCATCCGGGAGGCGCTGCACCCCTACCCGGACGGCCTGCGCATCGTCACCAAGGTCGGCGCGCGGCGCGGCGCGGACGGCGGCTGGATCATGTCCCGGCATCCGGCGGACCTGAAGGCGCAGGTGCACGACAATCTGCGGCACCTGGGCCTGGACGCGCTGGACGTGGTGAATCTGCGGCTCGGCGACGTGGACGCCCCGGACGAGGAGCCGGTGGCGGAGATGTTCGGCGCCCTGGCCGAGCTGCGGGAGCAGGGCCTGATCCGGCACCTGGGCCTGAGCACCGTGTCCCTGGCACAGCTGGAGGAGGCGCGGGAGATCGCGCCCGTGGTCACCGTGCAGAACCTGTACAACCTGGCCGTCCGGCGGGACGACGCCCTGGTGGAGCGCACGGCGGCGGAGAACATCGCCTTCGTGCCGTACTTCCCGCTCGGCGGGTTCACCCCGCTGCAGTCCGACGCCCTGTCGAAGGTCGCCGCACGGCTCGGCGCCTCGCCGCAGCAGGTGGCCCTCGCCTGGCTGCTCGGCCGCTCGCCGAACATCGCGCTCATCCCGGGCACCTCCTCCCCCGCTCACCTGCGCGAGAACATCGCCGCCGCGGCGCTGGTCCTGCCCGCGGACGCGGTGGCCGAACTGGACGCGATCGCGGGCTGACCGGGCCCGTCCCCGGGTACCCGGAGGCGGACGGACGGAGGGAGCCGCACGTGGCGACGGAGGACCGGCTGCGGACCTACCGCGGCAGGCGTGACTTCGAACGGACCGGCGAGCCGTCCGGCGGGGCGGCGGCCGCGGGCGAGCGGCCGCGGTTCGTGGTGCAGATCCACGACGCCCGCCGGATGCACTTCGACTTCCGGCTCCAGGTGGGGGACGTGCTGAAGTCCTGGTCCGTCCCCAAGGGGCCGTCGACGGACCCCGGGGACAGACGGCTGGCCGTGCCCACCGAGGACCATCCGCTGGAGTACGAGGACTTCGAGGGCGTGATCCCGAAGGGCGAGTACGGCGGCGGCACGGTGATCGTGTGGGAGCACGGGACGTACGAGCCGCTCAGCCACGACCGCCGGGGACGCCCCCTGGACTTCGCCGAGTCGCTGGAGCACGGGCACGCCGTGTTCCGGCTGCACGGCGCCAAGCTGCGCGGCGAGTGGGCCCTCACCCGGTTCCGCGGCGGCCCGGACGAGGAGGAGTCCTGGCTGCTGGTGCGCAAGGGTCCCGCCCGGGCGGAGGGGCACGGCACCCCCGATCCGCGCCGGGCCCGCTCGGTGCGCACCGGGCGCACCCTGGCGCAGGTCGCCGCCGACGAGGGATGACGAACGGGCCCGCGTGCCCGGCTCCGCTCCGCCGGCCAGGTGGGCCGTGCTCGGACGGGCGGGCGCGGCGAGCAAAACCCCGGCCGCCGCCGGCGGATCATCCGCCGCCGTAACCGGATCACCCGGTTCCGCCCCCAACTCCCGCCTTGTGCCTCTATGTTCGCGGCAACCGCTCGCGACCATGGAGGCTTCCGCATGCGCACCGCACTCCGCACCGCCCTCGTCGGCGTGGTCACCGCCGCCGCGTTCCTCGCCTGCCCCGCCGCGGGGGCCACTCCGCCGGGCTCCGGGGTGACGGCCAAGACCCTCGCCCAGAGGACGGTCGGCGGCACCGACTACACCCTGCGCGAGATCACCATCCCGCCCGGCCAGGGCACCGGCTGGCACTACCATGACGGCCCGCTGTACGGCGTGGTGAAGCAGGGCACCCTCAGCCACTTCGACTCCGGCTGCGCGTCCGACGGCGTGTACCGCGCGGGCTCGGCGATCCAGGAGCCGTCGGGTCCGGACCGGGTGCACATAGGCCGCAACCTGGGCACCGTCCCGGTCGTCCTGGAGGTGCTCTACGTGCTGCCGCACGGCGCCCCGTTCTCCGAGGACGCGCCGAATCCGGGGTGCTCCTTCGAGTGATCAGGCGCCGGGCAGCGGCTGCTGGGCCCAGATGGTCTTGCCGCTGCCCGTCTGCCGGCTGCCCCAGCGCTGGGTGAGCTGGGCGACCAGCAGCAGTCCGCGGCCGCCCTCGTCGTAGGCGTGCGCCCGGCGCAGGTGCGGTGAGGTGGAACTGCCGTCGGACACCTCGCAGATGAGCGCGCCGTCGCGGATCAGGCGGAGCTGGACGGGCGGTTCCCCGTAGCGGATGGCGTTGGTGACCAGTTCGCTGACGACGAGTTCGGTGACGAACGCGATCTCCTCGAGGCCCCACTCGGTCAGCCGCTCGGTGGCCGCCTGCCGGAAGGCGGCCACCGCGGCCGGGTCGGGCGGCACGTCCCAGGTGGCCACCCGGTCGGCGCCCAGGGCGCGGGTGCGCACCAGGAGCAGGGCTATGTCGTCGGTGGGCCGCTCGGGCATGACGGCCTTGAGGATGTCGTCGCTGAGTGCCTCCAGCGAGGCGGCGGGTACGCCGAGGGCGTGGCGCAGTTCCTCGCCGGCCCGGTCGACGTCCCGCTCGCGCCCCTCGACCAGGCCGTCGGTGTAGAGGGCGACGACCGAGCCCTCGGGCAGTTCGAGTTCCGTCGCCTCGAAGGGCAGCCCGCCGACGCCTAGGGGCGGCCCGGCGCTCATGGGCACGAACTCGGGGGTGCCGCCGGGCAGCACGACGGCCGGTGCCGGGTGCCCGGCCGCGGCCAGGCTGAGCCGACGGGACACGGGGTCGTAGACGGCGTAGAGGCAGGTGGCGCCGAGTTCGGCGACCTCCTCGCCGGTGCCGTCGGACGCCAGGTGGCTGACCAGGTCGTCCAGGTGGGTGAGGAGTTCGTCCGGCGGCAGGTCGACGTCGGCGAGGGTCCGCACCGCCGTGCGCAGCCGGCCCATGGTCGCGGAGGACCGGATGCCGTGGCCGACGACGTCCCCGACGACCAGTGCGACCCGGCTGCCGGAGAGGGGTATGACGTCGAACCAGTCGCCGCCGATGCCGGCCACCGAGCCGCACGGCAGGTACCGGTGGGCCGCCTCGACCGCGGCCTGCCCCGGCAGGCCGCTCGGCAGCAGGCTGTGCTGGAGGGCGTGGGCGGTGTCGCGCTCACGGGCGAACCGGCGGGCGTTGTCGACGCAGACGGCGGCGCGGCTGGCCAGCTCCTCGGCGAAGACCGCGTCGTCGGGGCCGTAGGCGTCCGAGTGGTACTTGCGCACGCACACCGCGGCGCCGAGGGTGATGCCCCGGGCGCGCAGCGGCACCGCGATCATCGAGTGGACGCCCTCGCGGTGGGGCCGGCCCTCCGGGGAGCGCGCGTTGCGGTCCGCGAGCCACTCGTCGAACGCCGGCTCGCCCGTCCCGGCCAGCACCGCCCGGCCCTCCCGGAGGGCCACGGCCGGCGGGGTGGACGGCAGGTACCGCTCCGACTCCCCCGGCGCCAGCGCCGCGCCCCGGTTGCCGGGCACGACGGAGCGGTGCGCGACGCGCCGCAGCTCGGTGCCGCTCTCCGGGCCCGCCGGCGGCTCGTCCGCGCCGAGGACCCAGTCCAGCAGGTCGACGGTGGCGAAGTCGGCGTACTGCGGGACCAGGAGTTCGATCAGCTCCTCGGCCGTGCGCACCACGTCGAGGGTGGTGCCGATGCGGGTGGCGGCCTCGTTCAGCAGGGCCAGCCGGCGGCGGGCCCAGTGCTGCTCGCTGCTGTCGAAGGCGGCGAGCGCCACCGCGGTGGGCTCTCCGGAGCCGTCACACAGGGGCCACATCTCGACGCTCCAGGCGTGCGCCCGGTACAGGGCGGGGTCACCGGCGAAGCTCTCGTAGCGGACCGGCCGGCCGGTCTCGGCCACCTCGCGCAGATGGCTCACGTACCCCCGGGCCTGCTCGCCGTCCTCGACGGTGTCCTGGTAGAGGCGGCCGACCAGGGCGTCCTCGGGCACGCCCATCAGCCGGCAGGCGGCCTCGTTCACGTACAGGTAGCGCTGCTCCAGGTCGAAGACCGACATCGACATGGAGGCCTGCCGGAAGGCCTCGCCGACCAGCCGGGGGCCGGCCGGGTCGGCGGTGATCACGTGGCCGGCCGGTGCGCCGCCGGCGCCGAGCACCGGGCAGACGCTCACGGCGACCTCGACCGTGTGTCCCTCGCGGTGGCGCAGGGCGAGGACGCCGGACCCGGCGGCCAGGACGCCGCCGGGCGGCTCGCCGGCCAGCAGCTCCACCGCCGCCCGGCCGACGACCTCGTCCGCCGCACGGCCCGTGAGCAGCCGCGCGCCCTGGCTCCACCCGGTCACCCTGCCCTGGGCGTCGATGACCACAGCGGCCGCGACTCGCTCCATATGCCCCAGGATGATCCGAATGCTCCGGTCCATCAAGCGCGGAGGCGGACGGATCAGGCCCCGGGGGCGCGCAGCACCGCGAGGGCGCGGTCGGCGTGGGTGTTCATGCGCAGCTCGCTGCGCACCACCTCCAGGACGGTGCGGTCCTGGCCGATCACGAAGGTGACCCGCTTGGTCGGGGCGAGGGTGAAGCCCCGCCTGACCCCGAACCGGTCCCGCACCGCGCCGTCGGCGTCCGACAGCAGAGTCATGCCGAGGGTGTGCCGGCCGGCGAACTCCTGCTGGCGTTCGACGCTGTCGCCGCTGATCCCGACCGGGCGGGCGCCGACCGCGGCGAACTCGGCCGCGAGGTCGCGGAAGTGGCAGGCCTCGGCGGTGCAGCCGGGCGTCAGGGCGGCGGGGTAGAAGAACAGCACGACCGGGCCGTCGGCCAGCAGCTCGGTGAGCCTGCGGACGGTGCCGGTCTCGTCCGGCAGCGCGAAGTCCTCGGCCTTGTCGCCCACCTCGACTCGTCCGGTCACGACCGTCCCTCCCCGCCGCGGGCCACGCCTCGGGCCCACAGCACCAGGGGCACCTGGAGCGGCAGCCGGGCCAGGGCGGCGTTGCGCTGCGGCGCGGGCCGGCCCCGCCAGTCGACGGCCATCTTCACGTTGGCCGGGAACACCCCGACGAAGAAGGCGGCGGCCGCGCGGGCGGCCAGGGGACGCGTCCGGCGCGCGGCGACACCGGCCGCCAGGGCCAGCTCCACGGCACCGCTGCCGTACGTCCAGGCGCGGGGCGAGCCCGGCAGCGCTCGCGGGACGAGGTGGTCGAACTGGCGGGGTGCGGCGAAGTGGGCGACTCCGGCTGCGGCCAGCAGACCGGCGAGCAGCAGGGGCGAGCGTTCGGACCGGGGCACGGTTCCTCCTCTGGTGACCTGCCGCCGGATATTACTCGACAGTAGTCGCGGCCAGGTGCGCTTCGGGCGGGCGGGGAGCGGAAAACGCGCGGCGCCGCACCGGGCACGGGCGGCACGGTCCCGGGCCGGCGGCCGGGTCGCGGACGCGGCACGGGCGCGGCACGGTTCCGGCCGGCGGCCGGGGCGCGGGCGCGGCCTAGGGGTGGGTGCGGCGCGGCGCGGTCAGCCCGCGGTGACGAGCCGCTGCCCGGTGCCGGTGTGCTCCGGCCGCCGGGACGAGCGCAGGGCGGCGATGCCGAACATCGTGCTGATGAGCGGGGCTGGGCACCTGGTCCTGGTGTCCTGCGTCATCGGCGCCGGCGTCGGGTTCGCCTACGGCGCCATGCCCGCGCTGATCATGGGCGCGGTGCCCGCCTCCGCGACGGCCGCCGCCAACAGCCTCGACACCCTGATGCGGTCCATCGGCACCTCGGGTGGCCGGCGCCGTCGCCGGCGTGGTCCTCGCCCACCTGACGACCGGCCGCGGCGGTCACACGCTGCCGTCCGAGAACGGCTTCAAGGTCTACCTGGCGCTCGGCGCCGGCTCCGCCGTCCCGGCCTTCCTGCTCGCCGCCTTCCTGCCCCGCCACCGCCCGGCGGACCCGGTGGCGGCCCGGGCCGCCGGCGCGCCGTCGGCCGAACCGGTGGGCTGAGGACGGCCCCGCCCGGCCCCGGGGCCCGTTCAGGGGAACCGGGGCCGAAAGGCGCGTGAGGTCGGGCGCGGCGGTCGAGACCTTCAGCCGTGAACGCCGTGACCCTGCCGCTCGTCGCGCCCATGCTCGCCACTCCCGGGCCGCTGCCGCCCGCCGCCCAGGACGAGCGGTGGGCGTACGAGACCAAGCAGGACGGCCAGCGGGTGATGGTCTACCTGCCCGGCGACGGCAGCGTCCTACTGCGCGCCCGCTCCGGCGAGGACATCACCGGCGCCTACCCCGAACTGCGGCCGCTCGGCGCCGCCCTGGGCGGCACGCCCGCCGTCCTCGACGGCGAGGTGCTGGCCCTGGACGAACTGGGGCGCTCCGACTTCCAGTTGCTGCAGAGCCGGATGGGCCTCGCGCACTCCCCCGCCCGGGCGGCCCGCCGCGCCGCCCAGGTGCCGGTCCACCTGGTGCTGTTCGACGTCCCGCACTTCGAACGCCCCCTGCTGCGGCTCCCGTACACGCGGCGGCGGGCGCGGCTGACGGAGCTGGACCTGACCGGACCGCACTGGTCGACGCCGGCCGCGGTGACCGGACACGGCGCGCAGGCCCTGCGGGCGACCCGGGAGCACGGCCTCGAGGGCCTGGTGTGCAAGCGGCTCGACTCGGTGTACGAGCCGGGGGTGCGCTCCCGCTCCTGGATCAAGATCCGGAACATGCGCAGCGAGGACGTGATCGTCGGCGGCTGGCTGCCCGGCAAGGGGCGGCTGACCGGGCTCCCCGGCGCCGTGCTGGTCGGCCAGCGCGCCGGGGGCCGGCTGCGCTACGTCGGCGGGGTGGGCACCGGCTGGAGCGAGGCGGAGCGTACGGAACTGGCCCGGTTGCTGCGGGCCGCGGCGAGCGGCCGCTGCCCCTTCGACCCCGTGCCGCGTGTCGCGGGCGCCCACTGGGTGCTGCCCCGGCTGGTCGGCGAGGTCAGCTACAGCACCCGTACCCGGGCCGGGATGCTGCGCCAGCCCTCGTGGCAGCGGCTGCGCCCCGACCTGACCGCCGAGGAGTCGTCGGCGGACCTGCCGGAGGACTTCGGATAGCCGCGGCTGTTCCACGGCCCTTCACTTCTGGGACGCCTGTGACCCCTTGGCAGCGGGGCGCCCGGCCGGGATGCTGAACTCCCCTGCCCCCCACCGCAGTTGGAGGCTCACATGCCCTCGCCGCGTCTTCGCGCCCGGAGCTGGCTCGCCGCGCTGGCCGGTGCCGCCGCTCTCGCCGTGGCCGTCCCCTCCGTCGCCTTCGCCGCGCCGCCCGCCGCGCTGCCCCGCAACGCCGAGCCCGGCGAGCTGGCGTACCAGCCGGCCTTCGACTACGACACCGACGGCTGCTATCCGACGCCCGCCATCGGGCCGGACGGGACGGTCAACGGCGGTCTGAAGCCGACGGGCGCGCTGAACGGCAACTGCCACGACGCCTCCGACCTCGACAACACCAACAGCTACTCGCGCTACAAGTGCGACAACGGCTGGTGCGGTTACCTCTACGGCCTGTACTTCGAGAAGGACCAGGCGCTGCCCGGCAGCAGCATCGGCGGGCACCGGAACGACTGGGAGCACGTGGTGGTGTGGGTGCAGGACGGGCAGGTGCGGTACGTGTCGACGTCCAACCACGGCTCGTTCACCGTGCATCCGGCCTCCGAGGTCCGCTTCGACGGCGGCCACCCGAAGGTCGTCTACCACAAGGACGGCATCGGCACCCACTGCTTCCGGCTGGCCAACTCGGGCGACGAGCCGCCGGAGAACCACAAGCACACCTGGCAGTACCCGCCGCTGGTCGGCTGGAACGGCTATCCGGCGGGGCTGCGCGAAAAACTGAGCGCGTACGACTTCGGCAGCGCCCACTTCGGCCTCAAGGACGGGAGTTTCGCCTCCCACCTCGCCTCGGCCAAGCCCTCCGGCATCCCCTTCGACCCGAACGCCTGACGGCGCGCTCACCCCCTGCCGCCGAGTCGCCACTGTCCACGGGCCGGCGTGCGTCGGGGCGCCGGTGAGGGTCTATGGTGTCCACCATGTCCGTGCCCGAGTTGATCCGTATCGTCTCCCGCGACTCGCCGATGGCTCTCGCCCAGGTCGAGCGCGTACGCGCCGAGCTGGGCGTACTGCGTCCGGGGGTGCGCACCGAGGTCGTCCCCGTGAAGACCACCGGAGACAAGTGGCTCGGCGATCTGTCCCAGGTCGAGGGCAAGGGCGCGTTCACCAAGGAGGTGGACGCGGCCCTGCTGGCCGGGGAGGCGGACCTCGCGGTGCACTGCGTCAAGGACGTGCCCGCCGACCGGCCGCTGCCGGCCGGCACGGTGTTCGCCGCGTTCCTCAAGCGGGACGACGTGCGGGACGCGCTGGTCCACCCGGGCGGACTCACCCTGGACGAGCTGCCGGCGGGCACCCGGATCGGCACCTCGGCGGTGCGCCGGGTGGCCCAGCTCGCCGCCTCGCACCCGCACCTGCAGTGCGTGCCGTTCCGCGGCAACGCCAACCGCCGGCTGGCCAAGCTGGCCGCCGGCGAGGCGGACGCGCTGCTGCTCGCGGTGTCCGGTCTGGAGCGGATCGGCCGCGCGGACGTGATCAGCGAGGTGCTGTCCACGGAGACGATGATGCCGCCGATCGGCGCGGGCATCCTCGCCCTGCAGTGCCGGGAGGGCGACACCGAGCTGATCGACGTGATCAGCGCTCTCGGCGATCCGGACACGCACCGGGAGGCCGCGGCCGAGCGGATGTTCCTCCATGTGCTGCAGGGCCACTGCAACAGCCCGATCGCCGGCTACGCGCGCGTGGACCGCGCCGGTGAACTCTCCCTGCGGGCCTGTGTGTTCACCCCCGACGGCAAGACCCGGCTGAACGCCCACGAGTGGGCGGGCCGGCTGGACGCGGCCACGCTGGGCACCTCGGTCGCGGTGTCGCTGCTGCGGCAGGGGGCGCGGGAGATCATCGACGGCATCCCGCACTGAGCCGGCTCAGGCGCCGCCCGGCTCCGTCTGCTCCTTGAGGAAGGCGCTCACCTGGTGGGCCAGGCTGGTCTGCGCGCCGGCCGCCGGGGCGGCGGGCGTGGCGTTCTCCGGTGCGCCGATCCCGCCCGCCCACATCCGGCGGTCGGTCCACTCCTCGTCCACCCGGAGCTGCACCTGGACGTCCACGTGCGTCAGGGAGGCCTCGGGTCCGGCGGCGTAGAGCACGGCGGTGGCTCGGCGCAGCGGGTAGACGTCGAAGCCCTCGATGAACTGGGAGTTGCGCCAGTCGATGAAGGCGCCCTCCCCGTCGGGGCCGACGCGGACGTCGAGCTGGCCGTCCTCGAGGTGGATGCCGTAGTGCCGCGAGCCGCGGTTCTCGATCGTCACCCGGACGCTGAAGTACGTCAGACCCGCCGCGGCGTCGTCGCGTCCGCGCGGCGGCTCGGCCGCCTCCAGGCGGTGGACGCGGATCCGCAGACCGGCATGCTCGTCGTACTCCTGCCAGTCCCCGACCACGTTCGGCTCGTACACAATGCCCCTCTCCACCTTTCGAGAGCTGCTGTCTATCTGTGTGCCGAGCGCACTGTCAAATGAGCGGAATGCGCTGTGGCCAGCGGGTTCGCCCGCTTTGATCGGTGATCAAGCGCTGCCCAGGAGAAATCCGTCCGGCGGGCTCCCGGGCCGGGTCCGGGCGCGTGCCGCACATCACGTCGGCGGCCGGACCGGCGGGCGGTTCAGCGGGCCAGCCGGCCGAGCAGCGAGGAGGCCGCGGCGACGCCGAGCGCGGCGGCCACCGCGAGGACGCCGAAGTCGGCTCCGAGGTGGGCGGGGGTGCCGATCAGCAGGCCGCGCAGCGCGTCGACCTGGTAGCTGAGCGGGTTGACCTCGCTGACGGCCTGGAGCCAGCCCGGCATCAGGGAAATCGGGTAGAGGGCGTTGGAGCCGAAGAACAGCGGCATGGTGATCGCCTGCCCGATGCCCATCAGCCGGTCGCGGCTGAGGACGACGCCCGCGATGGTCATCGAGAGGCAGGAGAAGAAGACGGAGGCGAGGACCACCGCGCCGGCCACGCCGAGCAGCTTCAGCGGGTTCCAGGTGAGGGCGACGCCGAGGACGGCCGCGATGACGATGACGACGACCGCCTGGACCAGCGACTTCACCCCCGCCGCGAACGCCTTGCCGGTGATCAGCGCCGACCGCGGGGTCGGGGTGACGAGCAGCTTGTTCAGGATGCCCGCGTCCCGCTCCCAGATGATCTGGATGCCGTAGAAGATGGCGATGAACATCGCCGACTGGGCGATGATGCCCGGCGCCAGGTAGTCGACGTAGGGGATGCCGCCGGTCGGGATCGCCCGGATACGGGTGAAGGTCTGGCCGAAGATCAGCAGCCACAGAGCCGGCTGGACCGCGCGGGTGTACAGCTCGGTGCGGTCGTGCCGCAGCTTCTGCAGTTCCACGGCGCACATCGCGCCGATCCGGGCGGGCAGCAGCCGCCAGCCCGGGCGCGGCCGGGGCGGGTACAGCAGCGGGTCCGTGCCGTCAGCCGACGCGGCGCGCGGTGCGGCGGGTGCTTCGGACATCGCGGAATCCTCCTCCGGAGTGGTCGTCGAGGCCACTGCCGGCGACGTCCCGGAAGACGTCCTCCAGCGTGGGCAGGGTCTCCGTGCCCTCGCGTTCGGCGAGGCCCCGGCGCAGTTCGGCCGGGGTGCCCAGGGCGCGGACGCGGCCGCGGTGCATCAGGCCGACCCGGTCGCAGTACTGGTCGGCCTCGTCCATGTAGTGGGTGGTGACCAGGACGGTCATGCCGGTGGCGGCCCGGACGGCGTTGATGTGCTCCCAGACGCCGGTGCGGGCGATCGGGTCCAGGCCGATGGTGGGCTCGTCCAGGATCAGCAGCCGGGGCGCGCTGACCAGGGCCTGGGCCAGTTCGAGGCGGCGGATCATGCCGCCGGAGTAGGTGCCGGCGAGCCGGTCGGCGGCGTCCGCGAGGCCGACGGCGTCCAGGGCCCGGGCGACGCGTTCGCCGCGTTCGCGGCGCGGCACGTCGAAGACCCGGGCGAACAGGGCGACGTTCTCCCGTCCGGTGAGTCCGCTGTCGGCGGAGAGCTGCTGGGGGACGTAGCCGAGCAGACGGCGTACCGCCATGCGCTCCCGGGCCGCGTCGCGCCCGAACACCCGGACGGCGCCGGCCGGGACCGGCAGCAGGGTGGTGACGCAGCGGATGGCGGTGGTCTTGCCGGCGCCGTTGGGGCCGAGCAGCCCGAACACCTCGCCCCGGTGGACGGTCAGGTCCAGCCCGTCGACGGCGCGGTTGTCGCCGAAGGCGTAGCCGAGGCCGGTGCAGGCGACCGCCTCGGCGGGCGGGGCGGGGGTGTCGCTCGTCATGTCTCCTCGGCCTCCTCGTGCAGGGTCGCGGCGAGTTCGCGCAGCGCCGGGAGCGCCGCGCGCAGCGCCTCCCGGTCGGCCTCGCCGAGCCGGGCCACATGCCGTTCGACCAGTTCGGCGCGGCGGTGCCGCCAGTCCCGCAGCCGTCGCAGGGCGGAGTCGGTGAGCAGCAGGCGGACGGCCCGCCGGTCGGCCGGGTCGGTCTCGCGGATCAGCTGGCCGTCGCGCACCAGGTGGTTGACCAGCGTCGACACGGAGTTGCCCGCCAGATGCAGGGCCCTGGCGGCGTCCGAGACCCCGATGCCGGGCCGGGCCTCGACCAGCCGCAGCAGCTCCACTTCGGCACCCCGCAGCCGCGGCCCGGTCAGACCGCCGCGCAGCCGGCGTCGGATCAGCCGCTGGATGCGTACGAGCGTGTCGGCCAGTTCCTCGGACAGTTCCGCTTCCACATCCCGAAGATTACCTCTGTCACAGAGGTATCGGACCCCAAGGAGAGGTCAAGAAAGACACCGGACCTGACCTGAATGGACCGTTTTGTTTTGATTCGCCCGGTTCAGGGAATGCGTACTGCGTGCTTCGGACAGGAGGCACGTCCGTGGGAGCCGGTTCCGGCCGGGCGCCCCGGTGTTCCTTCCAGCATCCGAGCGCACCCTCCCACGGTGTCTGTCGACCAGCACCTGCTGAGAGAGGTGCGCGCGATGCCTGTCACTGGCAGCACCAGGCCTCACCCCCACGACGACGCCCCCGACACGGGCGAGTCCTTCGAGCGGCTCGCGAGCCTGCCCGACGGTCCCGAGCGGCAGACGCTCCGGGACGATCTGGTCCGGCTCTGGCTCCCCATGGCCGAGCGGATCGCCGTACGGTTCCGCGGTCGCGGGGAGTCCCTGGAAGATCTCTACCAGGTCGCCGCGCTCGGCCTCGTCAAGGCTGTCGACCACTACGACCCGGACCGCGGCCGGGCCTTCGAGGCGTACGCGGTACCCACCATCACCGGAGAGATCAAGCGCCATTTCCGCGACCACATGTGGACCCTGCACGTGCCGCGCCGGGTGCAGGACCTGCGCAACCGGGTGCGCACCGCTCTCAAGGAACTGGCCCAGACCACGCCCGGCCGGGCGCCCACGGTCGCCGAGATCGCCACGCACACGCGGCTGAGCGAGGACGAGGTGCGCACCGGCATGGAGGCGCTGGAGTGCTTCTCCGCGCTGTCCCTGGACGCCGAGGTGGCCGGCACGGAGGGGTACGCGCTCGGGGATTCGCTGGGCTCTCCGGACCCGGGATTCGACCTGGTCATCGACCGGGCCGCGGTGAAGCCGTGTCTGGCGGCGCTGCCCGAGCGCGAGCGCACCATCCTCTACCTGCGGTTCTTCGGCGGAATGACGCAGAGCCGGATCGCCGAGCAGCTGGGCATCTCGCAGATGCACGTCTCGCGGCTGCTGAGCGGCTGCTTCGACCGGCTGCGCGAGGAACTGCTCGCGGAGACAGGCTGAGCCTCAGTCCCCGTCCGTCCCCGGCACCTGCGTGGGCCCGTGACTGTCCAGGCCCTCTTCGAGCGCGGCGCGGATGTCGGGCGGGATCTCGCCGCGACGGCCCCAGATCACGATCAGCTCCGCCACGTTGCGCAGCTTGATGTTGGTGTGCTGGGAGACGCCCTTCAGTACCTGCCAGCCCTGGTCCGGGGTCACCCGGCCGAGGGCGACCATCATCCCGATGGCCTGGTCGACGACGGCGTGGGAGGAGACGGCCTCCTTCAGCTGGTCGACCTCCGCCTCCAGTTCGACGATCCGTTCCGCGTCGCTGTGCGCCATGCCTCCATCGTGTCACCCGCCTGGACGATCGGCACCGGGGTACTCGACGAGCACGTCAGGCCCTTCCGGTTGGACACTGGTGCGTGAGCGGTGGCCGCCGGGCCCCGAGACTCAGGACGCGACAGACATGAACGATGACAAGCCTGCCGGCGGTGGGACGAGGACGCGCGAGCCGCTCTCGACGCACTCCGTCTTCGGCGCCCCGTGCTGGGTGAGCCTGACCAGCCGCGATCTGGGCGCGACCCAGGAGTTCTACTCGGCCCTGCTGGGCTGGCGGTGGCGCGGCGCGAAGCTCGGCGAGCACTTCCGCATCGCCCTGGCGGACGGGGTGCCGGTGGCCGGGATCGCCGCGGTCGCCTCGATGTGGCAGATGGCGGTGGCCTGGACGCCGTACTTCGCGGTGCCGGACGCCGACGAGGCCGTGTCCCGGGCCCGGGAGCGCGGCGGTACGGCGGCGGTCGGGCCGCTGTCGTTCCCACCGGGACGGGCGGCGCTGCTCGCCGACCGGGACGGGGCCACCTTCGGCATCTGGCAGGGCGAGCTGGTCGGCAACTGGGAGGCCTGGCGGCAGGCGGCCCCGACCTTCATCCGGCTGCACACCCGCAACGCCTTCGACTCGGCGATCTTCTACGGCGAGATCCTCGGCTGGGCGACCGGGGAGCCGGGCTGCTGCGAGGTCCAGTACGAGGGCGGCGAGGTGGTGCTGCGCAGCCGGGGCGACGTGGTGGCGCGCATCGACTCGGGCGCGGTCGAGGCGGCCCCGGACCCGTCCGTCCGGCCGCACTGGCAGGTCCACTTCGCGGTGGAGGACGTGGCGGGCTGTGCCCGCACCGCCGAGAAGCACGGCGGCAGCGTACTGAGCGAGGGCGAGCAGGAGGCGATCCTGCGCGACCCGGACGGCGCGCAGTTCACGGTCACCTCCCGCAACCCGCGCTGACGGTCCGCCGGCACGTTCTCGGGGCGCCCACCCTCCGGTGGGCGCCCCGAGAACGTGCCGGCGGACCGTCGGTCGGATCAGCGGGCGCCGCGGGCCGGACGGCTGCCGCGGGCCGGGCGCGCCGGGCGGGAGCCGCGGGAGGGGCGGGAGAGGACGACCAGGCTGCGTGGCTCCACCCGCAGCCGGGTGCCGGCCTTGCGTTCCCGCTCGTCGGGGATGCCGTCGGGGTCGGCGGTGTCGATCAGGGTGGTCCAGCGCTCGCCGAGGGACTCGTCGGGCAGGCGGAAGACGACCGGTTCCCAGTAGCCGTTGAGCAGCACCAGGAACGAGTCGTCGATCACCCGGCGGCCGTGCGGGTCGCGTTCGGCGATGGCGTCGCCGTTGAGGAACACGCCCATCGAGTGGGCGTCCTCGCGGTGCCAGTCCCGCTCGGTCATCTCACGGGCGTCGGGCCGCAGCCACATCACGTCGGGCAGCGGCTGCCGGGCGTTGACCGGGGTCTCGCCGCGGAAGAAGCGGCGCCTGCGCAGCACGGGGTGGCGGGCGCGCAGGCCGATCACGTACCGGGTGAAGTCGGCGAGCGAGCGCTGCTCGTCCGTGATCTCCCAGTCGACCCAGGAGACCTCGTTGTCCTGGCAGTAGGCGTTGTTGTTGCCGCGCTGGGTCCGGCCGATCTCGTCGCCGTGGCAGAGCATCGGGATGCCCTGCGAGAGCAGCAGCGTGGCCAGCAGGTTGCGCTGCTGGCGGGCGCGCAGTTCCAGCACGGCCGGGTCGTCGGTGTCGCCCTCGGCCCCGCAGTTCCAGGACCGGTTGTGGCTCTCGCCGTCCCGGTTGCCCTCGCCGTTGGCCTCGTTGTGCTTGTCGTTGTACGACACCAGGTCGCGCAGGGTGAATCCGTCGTGCGCGGTGACGAAGTTGACGCTGGCGCGCGGTGTGCGGCGGCTGTGCTGGTAGAGGTCGGACGATCCGGTCAGCCGGGAGGCGAACTCGCCGAGCGAGCCGGGCTCACCGCGCCAGAAGTCCCGTACGGCGTCCCGGTAGCGCCCGTTCCACTCCGACCACAGCGGCGGGAAGTTGCCCACCTGGTAGCCGCCCTCCCCCACGTCCCAGGGTTCGGCGATCAGCTTGACGCGGCTGATCACCGGGTCCTGCTGGATCAGGTCGAAGAACGCGGAGAGCCGGTCCACCTCGTGGAACTGCCGGGCCAGGGTGGCCGCGAGGTCGAAGCGGAAGCCGTCGACGTGCATCTCGGTCACCCAGTACCGCAGCGAGTCCATGATGAGCTGGAGCACGTAGGGGTGGCGCATCAGCAGACTGTTGCCGGTGCCGGTGGTGTCGTAGTAGTGCGCCCAGTCGCCGTCCACCAGACGGTAGTAGGAGGCGTTGTCGATGCCCCGGAAGGACAGCGAGGGACCGAACTCGTTGCCCTCGGCGGTGTGGTTGTAGACCACGTCGAGGATGACCTCGAGGCCGGCCGCGTGCAGCGCCTTCACCATCGCCTTGAACTCGTTGACCTGCTGGCCCGAACTGCCGAAGGCGGCGTAGGCGTTGTGCGGTGCGAAGAAGCCGATGGTGTTGTAGCCCCAGTAGTTGGCGAGGCCCCGGTCCTGCAGGACGCCGTCCTGGACGAACTGGTGGACCGGCATCAGCTCCACCGCGGTGACGCCGAGCGAGGTCAGGTGGTCGATGACGGCGGGGTGCGCGAGACCGGCGTAGGTGCCGCGCAGCCGCTCGGGGACCTCCGGGTGGACACGGGTCAGGCCGCGCACATGGGCCTCGTAGATCACGGAGTCCGCGTACGAGCGGCGCGGCGGGCGGTCGTCGCCCCAGTCGAAGTACGGGTCGGTGACCACGCCCAGCATCGAGTGCCCGGCGCTGTC
Organism: Streptomyces sp. NPDC003720; assembly: GCF_042875075.1. Lineage (NCBI taxonomy): Bacteria > Bacillati > Actinomycetota > Actinomycetes > Kitasatosporales > Streptomycetaceae > Streptomyces > Streptomyces sp. NPDC003720. Next base: position 653,164 of record NZ_JBIANZ010000001.1, on the reverse strand, counting down.
CTCCGGGGAGGGGCCGTCGGGCGAGCGCTCGTACAGGGAGGCGTGGTTGTCGATCTGGCCGTCCACGGCGCGGGCGTACGGGTCGAGCAGCAGCTTGGCCGGGTTGCAGCGGTGGCCGAGCGACGGCTGCCAGGGGCCGTGCACGCGGTAGCCGTAGCGCCGGCCGGGGCCGACGCCGGGCAGGTAGGCGTGCCACACGAAGCCGTCGACCTCGTGCAGCGGGACCGGCGTCTCGGCGCCGGCGTCGTCGACCAGGATCAGCTCGACGCGCTCGGCGACCTCGCTGAACAGCGCGAAGTTGGTGCCCTCGCCGTCGAACACGGCCCCCAACGGGTAGGGGTGCCCGTTCCACACGGGCACCCCTTTCCGGGACTTCCGAGCCGTCACCGGGCGCCCTCCAGGACGCCGTCCGCGGCGGCCGGCGCGGCGAGCGCGGCCACCCGCGCCTCGCGCGGCACCTGCAGGCCCTCGCTGAGGCTCGGCGCCGGGGCGGTCGGCACGAGCGGGACGCGCTCGCCGGTGCGGGCGCGCTGCGAGAACCAGATGATCACACTTCCGGTCTCCGAGGCGCAGCAGCCCCATCCGTCGCTCATGGCGGCGATGTCCGCCAGGCAGGCCCGCAGGTCCTGGTCGGGACGCAGGTCGCGGTCACCGCCGCCGACCGCCGTGATCAGATGCTGGCCGTTCCACCACATCTCGATGGACATGGTCTTCTCCGTGGCGTGCTGCTCGATCGCCCGCAGCAGCAGTTCGGCGCCGCGGCGGACGGGGGCCACGAGGTTGTCGAGGTCCCAGTAGCGGAGGTGGGCGCCCAGAATGCGGCTGACCTGTCCCACCCGATCCGGGCTGACTTCCACATCGATGTGGTAGTAGCAGGGCACTGCGGTCTTCATCGTCGCTTGCTCCTCACCGGCGAGGCTCTCGCTCCCTCACCCCGTCCGGGAGGGTTCCCGGACACCGAGCGTGAGCAGTGATCGCTCCTGAGTCACCTCCCACAGTGGGGTCGCTACGCCATTCGTGCAACACGAGCATCCCGAACGGCCCTAGTGGTTGAACGTCCAACAGGACGGTGCGTGTCTGTACGTGCACCATGAGTGAAAGCCTCGATCGCCGTAACGGTTCCGTGCCCACCCCTGCGCGGACACCACCCGACCGTCGGGAACGCGCCCAGTCGAGAGCGTGGAAGGTGAAGAGGGTCATGCTGCTACCCGCCAAGGCCGAAGTGGCCAGGCAGTTGCGGCGTTACCGGGCCTGGGAGCGCGTGATGCTCGCCTCGCCCCACGACCGCACGGTCCGGGCAACCTTCGAGGACTCGGGCTACACCTTGTGCGTGCTGATGGGAAAGCGCTGCGCCCGGGAGGCAGCGGACGCGGCGGAGCGCTATCTGCGCTCCACTCTGGCCGGTTACCTGCGCGAGCAGGACGGCCGGCCCCAGCCGGGCCGGGCGGCGCGGCGCGCGCCGCCTTCGGAGCGGCGTTCCACGGCGCCAAGCCCATGACCTGGCACCGTACATGGCGTTCCGCACGGACCGGCAGCGGCCGGACGTGCATCGGATCGCGGAGCCGGGCCCTGGGCCCGGCTTCGCGCACGGCGGAGGTGAGAACCATGCGCAGGACCCCGGCCATCGGCCGCGTACCGGTACGTGACGTACGGCCGGCCGTTGAGTGCGGCAGGCGCCCGGCGAAGGCGGTGGCCGGGGAGACGTTCCAGGTCACGGCCACCGTGTTCCGGGAGGGGCACGACGCCGTCGGCGCCAACGTGGTCCTGCGGGATCCGAAGGGCCGTCGCGGCCCCTGGACGCCGATGCGGGAGCTGTCCCCCGGCAGCGACGTGTGGGGCGCGGAGATCACCCCGGACGCGACCGGCCGCTGGACGTTCCGGGTGGAGGCGTGGAGCGATCCGCTGGCGACCTGGCGGCACACCGCCTCCGTCAAGATCCCGGCGGGCATCGACACCGGCCTGGTCCTGGAGGAGGGCGCCGAGCTCTACGAGCGTGCCGCCGCCGGGGTGCCCAAGGGGCCGGAGCGGGTCCTGGTCATGGAGGCCGCGCACGCCCTCGGCGACGACACGCGGTCGGTCCACCACCGCCTGAAGCCGGCGCTGTCGCCGGAGGTGGAGGGGGTGCTGTCGCGGTTCCCCTTGCGGGAGTTGGTGACCGCGTCGGAGGCGATGCCGCTGCTGGTGGAGCGGGAGCGGGCGCTGTACGGCTCGTGGTACGAGTTCTTCCCGCGTTCGGAGGGCACCGCGGAGCGGCCGCACGGCACGTTCCGCAGTGCCGAGCGGCGGCTCGAGGCGATCGCGGAGATGGGCTTCGACGTCGTGTACCTCCCGCCGATCCATCCGATCGGCACCACGTTCCGCAAGGGCCGCAACAACACCCTCACCGCCGGGCCGCAGGACGTCGGGGTGCCGTGGGCGATCGGCTCGCCCGAGGGCGGCCACGACGCGGTCCACCCCGACCTGGGCACCCTGGAGGACTTCGACCACTTCGTCGCCCGGGCCCGGGAACTCGGCCTGGAGATCGCGCTGGACTTCGCGCTGCAGTGCTCCCCGGACCATCCGTGGGTGCACAAGTACCCGGAGTGGTTCCACCACCGCCCGGACGGGACGATCGCCTACGCGGAGAACCCGCCGAAGAAGTACCAGGACATCTATCCCGTAGCGTTCGACGCGGACATGGACGGCCTGGTCGCGGAGACCGTGCGGATCCTGCGGCACTGGATGGACCACGGGGTGCGGATCTTCCGCGTCGACAACCCGCACACCAAACCGGTGGTGTTCTGGGAACGGGTCATCGGAGAGGTCAACCGCGCCGACCCCGACGTGATCTTCCTGGCCGAGGCGTTCACCCGGCCCGCGATGATGCACACCCTGGCCCAGATCGGCTTCCAGCAGTCGTACACGTACTTCACCTGGCGCAACACCAAGCAGGAGCTGACCGAGTACCTGACCGAGCTGTCGGGCGAGGCGGCGGCCTGGATGCGGCCGAACTTCTTCGCCAACACCCCCGACATCCTGCACGGCTACCTCCAGCACGGCGGCCGCCCCGCCTTCGAGGTCCGCGCCGTGCTCGCCGCGACCCTCTCCCCCGCCTGGGGCATCTACAGCGGCTACGAACTCTGCGAGAACACCCCGTTCCGCGAAGGCAGCGAGGAATACCTCGACTCCGAGAAGTACCAGCTCAAACCCCGCGACTGGGAAGCCGCCGCACGCGAGGGCCGCACCATCGCCCCCCTCATCACCCGACTGAACACCATCCGCCGGCAGCACCCCGCGCTACAGCGTCTGCGGAACCTCCGCTTCCATCGGACCGACAACGACAACGTGCTCGCCTACAGCAAGAGCACGGGCCCGGACACGGTCATCGTGGTCGTCAACCTCGACCCGCACCACACCCAGGAGGCCACGGTCTCGTTGGACATGCCGCAACTCGGCCTGGACTGGAACGCCGACCTGTCCGTGCACGACGAACTGACAGGTGAGAGCTATCACTGGGGCAGGACCAACTACGTGCGTCTCACGCCCGGCCGGACGCCGGCGCACGTGCTCCACGTCGGGCGATCGACGCCCCAGATCGGAGGGCCCTCAGCGTCATGACTGTCAATGACCCCGTGCCGGACACTTTCGAGGACACTCCCGCCAAGGACCGGGATCCGGAGTGGTTCAAGCGCGCCGTCTTCTACGAGGTCCTCGTTCGCTCGTTCCACGACAGTGACGGGGACGGCATCGGCGACCTCAAGGGTCTGACCGCCAAGCTCGACTACCTCCAGTGGCTCGGCGTCGACTGCCTCTGGCTGCCGCCCTTCTTCAAGTCCCCGCTGCGTGACGGCGGTTACGACGTCGCCGACTACACGGCGGTCCTCCCGGAGTTCGGCGACCTCGCGGACTTCGTCGAGTTCGTGGACGCGGCCCACCAGCGCGGCATGCGCGTCATCATCGACTTCGTCATGAACCACACCAGCGACCAGCACCCGTGGTTCCAGGAGTCCCGCAAGGACCCCGCAGGCCCCTACGGCGACTACTACGTGTGGGCCGACGACGACAAGGGCTACGAGGACGCGCGGATCATCTTCGTCGACACCGAGGTCTCCAACTGGACCTTCGACCCGGTGCGCGGCCAGTACTACTTCCACCGCTTCTTCTCCCACCAGCCGGACCTCAACTACGAGAACCCGGGCGTGCAGGAGGAGATCCTGGCCGCCCTGAAGTTCTGGCTGGACCTCGGCATCGACGGCTTCCGGCTCGACGCGGTCCCCTATCTCTACGCGGAGGAGGGCACCAACTGCGAGAACCTGCCGGCGACGCACCAGTTCCTCAAGCGGGTCCGCAAGGAGATCGACGCGCAGTACCCGGACACCGTGCTGCTGGCGGAGGCCAACCAGTGGCCCGAGGACGTGGTCGACTACTTCGGCGACTACGCCTCCGGCGGCGACGAGTGCCACATGGCGTTCCACTTCCCGGTCATGCCGCGCATCTTCATGGCCGTGCGCCGCGAGTCCCGCTACCCGGTCTCCGAGATCCTCGCCAAGACGCCCGCGATCCCGTCGAACTGCCAGTGGGGCATCTTCCTGCGCAACCACGACGAGCTGACCCTAGAGATGGTCACCGACGAGGAACGCGACTACATGTGGGCCGAGTACGCCAAGGACCCCCGCATGCGCGCCAACATCGGCATCCGGCGCCGGCTCGCGCCCCTGCTCGACAACGACCGCAACCAGATCGAGCTGTTCACCGCCCTGCTCATGTCCCTGCCCGGCAGCCCGATCCTCTACTACGGCGACGAGATCGGCATGGGCGACAACATCTGGCTCGGCGACCGCGACGCCGTGCGCACCCCCATGCAGTGGACGCCCGACCGCAACGCCGGCTTCTCGCTGTGCGACCCGGGGCGGCTGTTCCTGCCCACCATCATGGACCCGGTCTACGGCTACCAGGTCACCAACGTCGAGGCGTCCATGTCGTCCCCGTCCAGCCTCCTCCACTGGACGCGCCGGATGATCGAGATCCGCAAGCAGAACCCGGCCTTCGGACTCGGTTCCTACACCGAGCTGCAGTCGTCGAACCCGGCGGTGCTGGCGTTCCTGCGCGAGTACGGCGACGACCTGGTGCTGTGCGTCAACAACTTCTCCCGGTTCGCGCAGCCCACCGAACTCGACCTGCGTGCCTACGACGGCCGCCACCCCGTGGAGCTGATCGGCGGGGTGCGGTTCCCGGCCATCGGTGAACTGCCCTACCTGCTGACCCTCGCGGGCCACGGCTTCTACTGGTTCCGGCTCACCCGAGTCGCATCCCGCATCGGCCGCCGCCGCTGAGCGCACGGCGCCGAGGAAAGGACGCGTCACCATGCCGAAGACCATCACCCTCCGGCCGAGAACCACGGCCGGAGCCGACCGGCCGCTGGCCTCGCTGGGCGGGCTGCTGCACGAATGGCTGCCCGAGCAACGCTGGTTCGCGGGCAAGGACCGGCCCGTCACCGACCTGTCGGTGCTGTCCGTGACCGAGCTGTTCCCCGGGTGCCTGCACCTGCTGGTGCACGCCTCGCACGCGCCGGTGCCCACACCGGGCGGCACTCCCCCGCCCGGCGACTGCTACCAGCTCCTGCTCGGGCTGCGCGAGCACGTCGCCCCGAGGCTGGAGCGGGCGTTCATCGGCCGGGCAGGTGAGGGACCCCTGGCCGGGCTCGCCGTCTACGACGCCCTGCAGGACCCACGCTCGGCCCATCTGCTCCTGGAGCGGCTGCGCCGCCCCGGAACGGCGGGTCCGCTGTGCTTCGAGACCGCCCCGGCCGTGGAACTGCCCGGCGGGCTGCCGCCGCGGCTGCTGGACGCCGAGCAGTCCAACTCCTCGATCGTCTACGGCGACGCGTACATCCTGAAGCTGTTCCGCCGCATCCAGCCGGGCGTCAACCCCGACCTGGAGGTGCCCGGCGCGCTGGCCGCGCAGGGCTGCGCCCGGGTGCCGGCCCCGGTCGCCTGGTTCAGCACGACCGCTCCCCGGCCGGCCACCCTGGGCGTGCTCCAGCCATTCCTACCCGCCGCGACCGACGGCTGGACGCTGGCGCTGCGCGCGCTCGCCGCCGGCGACGACTTCACCGCCGAGGCCCGCGAACTGGGCCGGGCCATGGCCGAGGTGCACGTGGCGCTGGCCGAGGCCTTCCCGCCCGCCGGACCGGGCGAGAACGGACGCACGGCGGAGGCGATGTGCGCCCGGCTGGACGCCGCCGCGCACGCAGTGCCGGGGCTGCGGCCCTACGTCCCCGGGCTGCGCGCCGCGTTCGGCGCGCTGGCCACCTGCGACACCGGGCCGCCCGCCCAGCGCATCCACGGCGACCTGCACCTCGGTCAGGTGCTGCGCGCCGGGCGCGACTGGTTCGTCATCGACTTCGAGGGGGAGCCGTCCCGGCCGCTCGCCGAGCGGCGGGCCGCGCAGTCCCCGGTGCGGGACGTGGCCGGGATGCTGCGCTCCTTCGACTACGCGGCCCGGCAGCGCCGCCCCTGGCGTCCCGAGTGGGCGCGCCGCTGCCGGGAGGCGTTCTGCGCGGGCTACGCGGCCCGCGCCGGCTGGGACCCACGCAAGAAGCACGCGCTGCTGCGCGCGCACGAGACGGACAGGGCGGTCTACGAGGTGCTGTACGAGGCGAGACACCGGCCCGACTGGCTGCCGGTACCGATGGCGGCGATCAAGCGGCTCGCCGTGTGGGGAGGCTGACGTCATGGCACTGCGCGACACCGTGCCCCCCGAGTCCGCCGGGCCCGTCACGGCCCCGCCGCTCGATCCCGCGGAGCGCGACCGGCTGCTGGGCGGCGCGCACCACGACCCGCACGCCCTGCTGGGCGCCCACCCGGTGCCGGGCGGCGTCCTGTTCCGGACGCTGCGCCCGAACGCCCGCGCCGTGAGCGTGGTGGTCGCCGGCGAGCACCGGGACCTCGTCTCGGAGGGTGGCGGCCTCTTCGCCGCCGTGCTGCCGTACGACGGGATCCCGGCCTACACGCTGCGGGTGGTCTACGACGGCGGCGAGCAGGAGACGCACGACCCGTACCGCTTCCTGCCCGCGCTCGGCGAGCTGGACCTGCATCTGATCCGCGAGGGCCGGCACGAACGGCTGTGGCAGGCGCTCGGCGCCGAGCCCATGACCCACGACGGCGTGCCGGGCACCCGCTTCACCGTCTGGGCGCCGAACGCCCGGGGCGTGCGCGTCGCCGGGGACTTCACTTACTGGGACGGCACGCAGTACCCGATGCGCTCGCTCGGCGCGTCCGGCGTGTGGGAGCTGTTCCTGCCCGGCATCGGCGAGGGGGCGCGATACAAGTTCGAGATCACCTCGCGGTACGGCGACCGGTTCCTCAAGGCGGACCCGATGGCGCGCCGTACCGAGGCGCCGCCCGACACGGCCTCCGTCGTGACGGCCGCGCACCACGAGTGGGGCGACGGGGAGTGGCTGGCGCACCGCGCCGACACCCCGGTGCACGAGGCGCCGTTCTCGGTGTACGAGGTCCACCTGCCCTCCTGGCGCAAGGGCCTGACCTACCGCGAACTGGCCGAGCAGCTCCCGGCGTACGTCAAGGACCTGGGTTTCACCCACGTCGAGCTGATGCCGGTCATGGAGCACCCCTACGGCCCCTCCTGGGGCTACCAGGTCACCTCCTACTACGCCCCGACCGCCCGGCTCGGCACCCCGGACGACTTCCGGTACTTCGTGGACGCCTGCCACCGGGCCGGGATCGGCGTGATCATGGACTGGGTGCCCGCGCACTTCCCGAAGGACGACTGGGCGCTGGCCGGCTTCGACGGGGACCCGCTGTACGAGCCCGGGGACGCCCAGCGCGCCACGCATCCGGACTGGGGCACGTTCGTCTTCGACTACGGGCGGACCGAGGTGCGCAACTTCCTGGTCGCCAACGCGGTGTACTGGTGCGAGGAGTTCCACATCGACGGACTGCGCGTGGACGCCGTCGCCTCGATGCTCTACCGGGACTACTCGCGCGACTCCGGGCAGTGGACGCCGAACGTCTTCGGCGGCCGGGAGGACCTGGACGCGGTCGCCTTCCTGCAGGAGATGAACGCGACCGTCTACCGGCGCTGCCCCGGCGTGGTGACCATCGCCGAGGAGTCCACCGCCTGGGACGGGGTGACCCGGCCGACGGACGGCGGCGGGCTCGGCTTCGGGCTGAAGTGGAACATGGGCTGGATGCACGACTCGCTGGAGTACATCCAGAAGGAGCCGGTGCACCGCAAGTACCACCACAACGAGATGACCTTCTCGATGGTGTACGCCTACACCGAGAACTACGTCCTGCCCATCTCGCACGACGAGGTCGTGCACGGCAAGCAGGCGCTGGTGTCCAAGATGCCGGGCGACTGGTGGCAGCGGCGGGCCAACCACCGTGCCTACCTCGGCTTCATGTGGGCCCACCCCGGTAAGCAACTGCTCTTCATGGGGCAGGAGTTCGCGCAGGGCGGGGAGTTCTCCGAGGAGCACGGGCCCGAGTGGTGGCTGCTGGACGCGGACCACTGCTCGGCCGGGGACCACCGCGGGGTCCAGGACCTGGTGCGGGACCTGAACACGCTCTACCGGGACACCCCCGCGCTGTGGCAGCGGGACACCGACCCGGGCGGCTTCCGCTGGGTGCTGTGCGACGCCGCGGACGACAACGTCTTCGCGTTCCTGCGGTTCGACGCCGGCGGGTCCCCGCTGCTGGCGGTGTCGAACCTCTCCCCCGTCGTCCGGCACGACTACCGCCTGTGGGTGCCCGAGGAGGCCGCCGCCTGGACGGAGGCGCTGAACACCGACGACGTCCGCTACGGCGGCGGCGGTGTCGGCGTCGGCGCCCCCGGGGCGCTCAAGCCCGAGGACGGGTTCCTCCGCCTCACCCTGCCGCCGCTCGCCACGGTCTGGCTGACCCCGGAGCGCTGACCCGCAGGTGTCGACCGCCGCCCCAGGGGCAGTCGGGGTCGTACAGACTCACGGCTGCCCTCCGGGGCACGGACGGAAGGACGGCACGGCCTTGCGCACGGTGGGAGTGGAGGAGGAACTTCTTCTGGTCGACCCGGACAGCGGCGAGCCCAAGGCGCTCTCGGCCGCCGTCCTCGCCCGCGCCGCTCAGGACGATCCCGGACAGGACGTCTTCGAGAAGGAGCTGTTCGGGCAGATGCTCGAGTTCGCCACGCATCCGCAGTCGGACATGGCGGCTCTCGGCGCGGAGATCGTGCGCTGCCGCAAGGAGGCGGCGCGGCACGCCGGGGAGCTGGGCTGCGCGGTCGCCGCGCTCGCGAGCTCCCCGCTCCCGGTCAGCCCCTCGATCAGCATGAACGACCGCTACCAGTGGATGGCGGGGCAGTACGGCATCGCCACCCGGGAGCAGCTGGTCTGCGGCTGCCATGTGCACGTGTCGGTGGAGTCCGACGAGGAGGGCGTCGCGGTCCTCGACCGGATCCGGCCGTGGCTGCCGGCGCTCACCGCGCTGAGCGCCAACTCGCCGTACTGGCAGGGACGGGACACCGGTTACGCCGGCTACCGCAGCCGGGTGTGGGGCCGCTGGCCGTCGGCGGGCCCCACGGAGCTGTTCGGCTCGGCCGAGGAGTATCACCGGCGGGTGAAGGACATGGTGGCGACCGGGGTCATCCTCGACGAGGGGATGGTCTACTTCGACGCCCGGCTGTCCGCGAACTACCCGACCGTGGAGGTGCGGGTGGCGGACGTGTGCCTGCGCGCGGACACCGCCGTGCTCGTCGCCACCCTGGCCCGCGCGCTGGTGGAGACGGCGGCGCGGGAGTGGCGGGACGGCCGTCCGCCGGCGGACCACAGCGTGAGCCTGCTGCGGCTGGCCGCCTGGCAGGCCTCCCGGTCCGGCCTTGACGAGAACCTGCTCGACCCCCGGACCCTGCGGCCCCGCCCCGCGCCCGAGGTGCTGCGCGCGCTGCTGGAGCACACCGCGGACGCCCTCCGGGAGAGCGGCGACGCGGCCCGCGTGGAGGAGGCCGTCGAGGAGCACCTGCGCCGGGGCAACGGCGCCCGCGAGCAGCGGCTGCTGATGGAGGACGGCGGCAGCCTGCGGGACGTCGTCACCGAGTGCGTGCGCCGCACACAGGACTGACGGCGCCCGCTCGGCCCGTACGCGCCCGGCCGGCGGCGCCTCAGAGGATCAGGATGAGGGCGTAGACCAGGAAGAAGGCCGCGATCAGGGCGACGAGGACGAGGATCAGCGTCAGCGGCGCCTTGGCCCAGCCCTTGGTCGGATTGTGCGTCTCCCGGGGCCCGGCCTCGGGCATGCTGCTCTCGGCGGGCGGGGTCTCGCCGGGCGGGACGCCGCCGCCGGGTTCCAGCCCGGTGGTCCGCTCGGGCTCCGGATCGGGATTCACATGAGTCATGCCTCCCGAGTCCCCCGGACACGCCCAGATCATCACCCGATCACGACTTGCCTGTTCCGGGTCCCGAAACCGTTTCCCTGGGCTAGATTCGAGCACCGCCGGCACAGAGCCGACCGGCGGAGTCACCCTCTGTACACCCCGGGAGCAGCGCATGCGCGTCGACGCCCTCGCTCCATCCGCCCCGCGCCCGCTGACCGGCGGGCTCGCCGACAACGTCTTCGAGACCGCGGAGCGGACCCCTGCCCTGCCGGTCCTGGCCCGCCGTGCGGACACGGCGCCCGGCGGCTGGGAGGAGGTGACGGCGGTCGAGCTGCGCGACGAGGTGACCGGCCTGGCCAAGGGTCTGGTGGCCGCCGGGATCTCGCCCGGGCACCGGGTGGCCCTGATGGCCAGGACCCGGTACGAGTGGACGGTGTTCGCCCACGCGCTGTGGAGCGTCGGCGCCGAGGTCGTCCCGGTGCACCCGACCTCCTCGCGGGACCAGGTGGAGTGGATCCTGCGGGACGCCGGCTGCGTGGCGATCGTGGTGGAGGACGAACAGGGCGCGATGACCGTGGGCACCGTGTGCGCGGGCCTGCCGCACCTGCGGCACGTCTGGCAGCTCGACGCGGGCGCCCTGCCCCTGCTGGCCGAGCGGGGCGCACTGGTCCCGCTGACCACGGTGGACTCGCTGCGCCGGATCGTGCTGCCGGACGCGACGGCGGCCATCGCCTACACCTCGGGCACCTCGGGCCGGCCGCTGGGCTGCGCGCTGAGCCACCGCGGCCTGGCGTACCCGTGCGACACCCTGCTGGCCGGCTGGGGGCACACCGCGGCCCCGCCGGGCGAACAGCCGTCCGTGCTCGCCTTCCTGCCCTTCTCCCATGTCTACGGGATCATGATCCAGCAGGTGTGCCTGCGCGGCGGGGTGCTGATGGCGCACGAGCCCGAGATGACCGGCGCCGCACTCGCCTCGGCGCTGCGCACCTTCCGGCCGACGTACCTGTACGGCGTGCCGTCGGTGTACGAGAAGCTGTACAAGACCTTTCTGCGGACGGCCTACGAGGCGGGCCGCGGCGCCCTGTTCGAGCGGGCCGCGCAGACGGCGCGGGACTTCGCGGAGGCCCAGGAGCGCAGACGGCTCGGCCGCGGCGCGGGTCCGGGCCTGGACCTGCGGCTGCAGCACGCCCTGTACGAGCGGACGGTGTACCGCAGGCTGCGCGAGGCGCTCGGCGGCCGGGCCACGCACGGCAGCTCGGGCGGCTCGTCGCTCGGCCGCGAACTGTCCCTGTTCTACGAGGGCATCGGCCTGCGCATCCACGACGGCTACGGTCTGACCGAGAGTTCCGGCGGGATCACCATGCAGCCGCTCGGCCGGGAGAAGTCCGGGACCGTGGGCCTGCCGCTGCCGGGGACCGAGGTCCGGATCGCGGACGACGGGGAGATCCTGGTGCGCGGCCCGTCGGTGTTCCAGGGCTACGTCGGCGAGGAGGGGCGCAGCCGGAACGCGCTGCACCGCGGCTGGCTGGCCACCGGGGACATCGGCCGGCTCGACTCCGAGGGCTACCTGACGATCACCGGCCGCAAGAAGGACGTCCTGGTCACCAGCAGCGGCAAGAGCGTGGCGCCGGCGCCGCTGGAGGAGCGGCTGCGGCTGCACCCGCTGGTGCACCAGGCGGTGGTGGTGGGCGAGGACCGGCCCTGTGTGGGGGCCCTGATCACCCTGGACCCGGAGTTCCTCGCGCACTGGCGGGCGGCGCTCGCGCTGCAGGGCGAGTCGCCGGGCCGGGAGGCCCGCGAGGAGAACGCGCTCATGGAGGAGATCGCACGGGCCGTCGCCTCGGCCAACAGTGCGGTGTCCCGCGCCGAGTCCATCAGGGTCTACCGTGTCCTCCCGGAGCCGTTCGCCCCGGACAACGGTCTGCTGACGCCGTCGCTGAAGCTGCGTCGCGACGCCATCGCGCGGCACTACGCCGCCGAGATCGACGCGATGTACGCGGCCCGGTCGCGGGCCGCGCGGCGGCCGTCCGTCCCGGAGCCGGCCGACTGGGACGAGCCGGACAGCGTCTTCCGCTAGAGGGTGCGCGGTCCGCCGGGGAGGGGCCGGCCCCGGCGCGGACGCGGGGTGGCGAGCGGGACGGATATCCGGCCCGGCTGTGGGAACCCGCAGCAATGAAGTGATCAGCAACGACGACCGCCCTGGTCGGAAGGGGCCGCCCGGCCCCCGACGCCGGGGCCGGGGAATGCGAGATGTCGACGGAGCCGCGTTGGGATGAGACACCGCCCTCGGAGGAGAGGTACGAGCGCACGTACTCCTTCCCGGGCGAGCTGCGCAATGTCACGGGCGCCCGGCTCGCCGCCGAGGAGTTCCTGTGCGACCTGGCGCGGAGCGTCCCGCCGGCGGCGCCGGAGTACTGGGACGACATCCTCCTGGTGGTCACGGAGCTGGCCGCCAATGTCATCCAGTACGCCCCCGGGCCGTTCGGCCTGCACATGCGCCGCACCTTCGACGGGGTGCACGTGACGATGCACGACAGCAGCACCACCCGGCCCGAGCCGCGGCCCTTCCATCCGGACGCGGGCGGCGGCGGCATCGGCTGGCACCTGGTGCACACGCTGTGCGACCAGGTGAGCGTCGTGGTCCAGGACGAGGGCAAGGACATCCATGTGTTCCTGCCCTGGTGACGGGCCACGCGGGCCCGTTCCCGGTGGCCACGTGTAGTCGTGCGGTATCCGGATACTCCGGCTGCGCGGGGGCACGCCGGTGCCCCTGGAGCGTTCGTCTGCCTGCCGCACCCGGCTGGCGGAACGGCCCGAGTCGCGATGGGATCGACTTGGTCGCAGCGATCCGGGGCAGGCGAACGACGTCAAGTCGGACCGCCTGGAGCCGCAGAGAGGGATGGACACCGTGACACGACCCAGGATCCTGGTGGTTGGCGCAGGCTTCGCCGGAGTCGAGTGCGTCCGCCGCCTGGAGCGGAAACTCACGCCCGAGGAGGCCGACGTCACCCTGGTGACGCCGTTCGCCTACCAGCTCTACCTCCCACTGCTGCCCCAGGTCGCCTCCGGTGTGCTCACGCCGCAGTCGATCGCCCTGTCGCTGCGCCGCAGCAGCAAGTACCGCACCCGGATCATCCCGGGCGGCGCGATCGGCGTGGACCTGAAGTCGAAGGTCTGCGTGGTGCGCACGATCACCGACAAGATCGTCAACGAACGCTACGACTACATCGTGCTGGCGCCGGGCAGCGTCACCCGCACCTTCGACATCCCGGGGCTCACCGAGCACGCCTTCGGCATGAAGACCCTCGCCGAGGCCGCGTACATCCGGGACCACGTCATCTCGCAGCTCGACCTCGCGGACGCGAGCGACGACCCGGCCGAGCGGGCCGCGCGGCTGCAGTTCGTGGTGGTGGGCGGCGGCTACGCGGGCACGGAGACCGCGGCGTGCCTGCAGCGGCTCACGCACGCGGCCGTGCGGCGCTATCCGCGGCTGGACCCGGGCCTGATCAAGTGGCATCTGATCGACATCGCGCCGAAGCTCATGCCGGAGCTGGGCGACAAGCTCGGCCGCAGCGCGCAGGAGATCCTGAAGCGGCGCGGCATCGAGGTCTCGCTGGGCGTGTCGATCGACAAGGCCGGCGCGGAGGAGGTCACCTTCACCGACGGCCGGGTGGTGCCGACCCACACCCTGATCTGGACGGCCGGTGTGGTCGCCAGTCCGCTCATCGCCACCCTGGGCGCGGAGACGGTCCGGGGCAGGCTGGCGGTGAACGCCGAGATGAACCTGCCCGGCCACGACGGGGTGTTCGCGCTCGGTGACTCGGCGGCCGTGCCGGACGTGGCCAAGGGCGACGGCTCGATCTGCCCGCCCACCGCCCAGCACGCGCTGCGCCAGGGCAGGAAGGTCGCCGACAACGTCATCGCGGCCCTGCGCAGCCAGCCGCTCGAACCGTACGTGCACCGCGACCTGGGCCTCGTCGTCGACCTCGGCGGCAAGGACGCCGTGTCCAAGCCGCTGGGCGTCGAGCTGCGCGGTCTCCCGGCCCAGGCGGTGGCCCGCGGCTACCACCTCGGAGCGCTGCGCACCAACGTCGCCAAGACGCGGGTGGTGACCAACTGGCTGCTGAACGCGGTGGCCGGGGACGACTTCGTGCGCACCGGCTTCCAGGCGCGCAGGCCGGCCCGGCTGAAGGACTTCGAGTACACGGATTCCTATCTGACCCCGGAGCAGGTGCGCGCCCGGGTGGAGGGGCAGACCGCGGGCAGCCCCTGATGTGACCGGGATCACCGGGGACCGCCGATACTCTCCAGCCGGTCGGCGGTCCTTCCCTGTGATCAGGACACATCACCCGGAGGGACACCGCATGACCGAGAAGACCGTCAAGGGCCCGGCTAGCTACTTCCCCGCGATCGAGAAGAAGTACGGCCGCCCGGTGGGCGAGTGGCAGGAGCTGATCCGCTCCTCGCCGCTGACCCGGCACATGGAACTGGTCGCCTGGCTGAAGGACGAGCACGGTCTCGGCCACGGCCACGCGAACGCCCTGGTGGCGCACACGCTGGCCGAGGGCGAGTAGTCCGGCTCCTCGTGCCATGCTGGTTCGTAGATCAAGTACGGCACGGAAGAGAGAGCGCGGCGGCGTGAGGCAAGCGGTTCGGTCTGGGTGGGCACGGATATGGGACCGGCTGGCCGCGTCCGATCCCGGACTGCTCCGGCTCACCGCGGGTCTGCGCACGGTGGCCGCCATCGCCCTGACCCTGGCGGTGCTGGGCGTGCTGGGGGTCCCGGTGCCGCAGCTCGTGGCGGGCGCCATCTCGGCCATGGTCGCGACCTTCGCCATCCGGGAGAAGCAGCGCCCCCAGCAGGCCGTCACCCTGGCACTGGGACTGCCGGTGGCCCTCGCCTCGGTCTCGCTGGGAGCGCTGCTCAACCAGCGGGTCGTCGTGGGCGACCTGTTCTTCGTGGTGCTCATCTTCTGCGCGGTCTACGGACGCAGGTTCGGCGACCGCGGCACGGCGCTGGGCCTGGTCGGCTTCCAGATCTACTTCCTCTCGCTGTTCGTGCACGCGACGCCGGCCACGCTGCCCGCCCTGTACGTCGTGATCACCCTGGCGTTCGGCTGCGCCGCCCTGGCCCGCTTCGTCCTGCTGCCGCAGACCCCGGCGGGCACGCTGGACCGGCTGCGGCGCGCGTTCCGCGCCCGACTCGGCCAGCTCTTCGGCACCCAGCTCGAACTGCTGGACGCCGGTCCCGACGACGTGGACAAGGTGCTCGAGGAACTGCGCACCCGCACCGCGCGGCTGCACGAGACGGCGCTGATGATCCAGGGCAGGCTGGCGGACGGCACCGCCGACGAGGCGACGGCACGGCTGCTGCAGCGCCGGATCGCGGACGCCGAGATCGCCGCGGAGCGGCTCGGGCTGCTGCTGCTCACCGCGCGCAGCGCCGAGCGGACCGACACCCTGACCCTGCACCTGCCCGGCGCTCCCCTGCCGTCGGGCGGCGAACTGCCGGTGCGCGACGGGGCCACGGCGCAGCTGCGGCGGGATCTGGCCGCCCTGCGGCTGCTCGTCATGCGGCCGGCCGGCGAGGCCTCGGGGACGGCGCTGGCGCACCTGCGCAACCGGCTGCTCGGCTACCGCGAGGAGGAGAACCTGCCGAAGGCCTCACCGGCCGTGCAGGACGTCTTCCGGGGCATCGGCGAGGCCGGGCGGGCCGTGCTCGGTCTGCGGATCGCCCTGGACGGGCCACAGGACGAGTCCGACGACACCCCGGCGACGGCCCGCTCCCGCGAGGAGCTGGACGCCGAGGACGCGGCCATCGAGGGCAGCGAGGAGGACGAGGCGGACAAGGCGGAGGCGGCCGGGCTGGGGCGGCCGACCACCCGGGCCGCCGTGCAGGTCGCGGTCGGCTCCGCGCTGGCCATCGCCGGCGGTGAGCTGCTGTCCAGCCAGCGCTGGTACTGGGCCGTGCTGACCTGCTGGATCGTGTTCATCAACACCTCCTCCACCGGCGAGATCCTGGTGAAGGGCTACCGGCGCCTGCTCGGCACGGTGCTGGGCGTGGTGGCCGGCATCGGGCTCGCCGGACTGGTCGGGAACCACACGTGGACGGCGTTCGCGCTGGTGCTGCTGTTCGTCTTCACGATGTTCTACACCGCGCCCCTGTCGTACACGCTGATGTCGTTCTTCGTCACGGCGATGCTGGGGCTGCTGTACACGCTGCTGAACACCTACAGCCTGTCCGTGCTGGTGCTGCGGGTGGAGGAGACGGCGCTGGGCGCGGCCTGCGGGGTGATCGCGGCGGCGCTGGTGCTGCCGATCCACACCGACCGGCGGACCAACGACCTGCTCGTCGACGTGCTGGAGAAGCTGGCGGACGTCACCCGCGCCGCCGCCGACCAGCTCAGCGGCGGACTGCCGGTCGACCTGGTCGACAAGGCCCGCGAGCTGGACCAGGCGCTGGCCGATCTGCGGGCCGCCACCCAGCCGCTGACCCATCCGGTCACGCCGCTGCGCTCGCGGCGGGACACCGCCCGGTACGTCATGGCGCTGCTGGAGACCTGTGCGTATCACGCCCGTTCGCTGGCGGCCACGGCCGAGCTGCTGCCCACGCACGCGTCGATAGCGGCGGATCCGCGGTTGCGGACGGTGGGCCGGCGGATCGTGCGGAACATCGAGGCGATCGCCGCGCACGTGGCGGATCCGCGGTCGGCGGCGACGATCGAGACCGGCCCCAGCATCGCGTCCCTGCTGGAACCGGGGACGCTGAGCAGCCCGCGCTACGGCAGGGTGACCGACCGGGTGCTGCGCCATCTGCAGCGGCTGGACGAGGCGGTGTCGGGCCTCGGGCGTCCGCTCGGCGTCACGCCCGAGCCACGCGTGAGGTGACCGTACACCCGGGCCGGGCCCGTTGGCGCGGACCCGGCCCGGAACGGGTGGTCACCGGGACTTCCGGCCGCCCTGGCGCTGACCCAGCACCTCGTCGCGCACCCGGGCGCAGCTTCGGCTGATAAGCCGGGAGACGTGCATCTGGGAGATGCCGAGCCGGTCGGCGATCCGGCTCTGCGTCATGTCCTCGAAGAAGCGCATGTAGAGGATGGCCCGCTCCCGCTCGGGCAGCCGGCGCAGGCCCTCCTTGGCTGCCTCGCGGTCCAAGACCACGTCGTACGCGCCGTCCGACGCGCCGAGGGTGTCGGCGAGGCTGTAGCCGTCGTCGCCGCTGGACAGTTCGGCGTCAAGCGAGAGGGTGCTGAAGCTCTCCAGCGCCTCCATTCCGGCGGCGACCTCCTCCTCGGTGAGGCCGGTGTGGGCCGCGATGTCGGCGGCGGTGGGCTCGGGGCTGCCGGGCATCTGGGTGAGTTCGCGCCGGGCCACCCGGACCCGGTTGCGCAGTTCCTGGACGCGGCGGGGCACCCGCAGGGCCCACATCCGGTCCCGGAAGTGCCGCTTCACCTCGCCGGTGATGGTGGGCACCGCGTAGCTCTCGAAGGCCCCCCGGGACGGGTCGAAGCGGTCGATGGCCTTCACCAGCCCGAGGGCGGCCACCTGCCGCAGGTCCTCCACCGACTCCCCCCGGTCGCGGAAGCGGCCCGCTATGCGGTGGGCCATGGGCAGCCAGGCGGTCACCAGTTCGTCGCGCACGGCCTCCCGCTCGGGACCGTCCTCCAGCTCTGCCAGCCGGGCGAAGAGGTCCGCGGTGACGGGGGCGTCGTCATGCGTCCGCCGCCCGGACGGAGAGGTCGCGTTGGCGGCGGTGGTGGTGCCGGGCGTGCCGGAAGGGCTAGTCGACTCATCGGTCAGCATGCGGAATCGCTCCTGAACGTGGTTTCCGGGCCCGGGAGCGAACCGTGGTCCGCGGTCCTGGCCCGAACGGTGCTGTCAGGGTTCGCCGCGGGGTGGGGTACGGGTACGCAGGCCTCCGGAGGGGGCCTGCGGCGTTTCCACGCCGGGCACGCGCCTCCGGTCCGAAGCACGAGGTTCCGTCTGCCCCTGCACATGCGCGGCAAACGCCGCTAACGGAACTTCTCCTACCGCTCTCACCCCAGCGGTACGACGGCGGTTATCCGCTTGCCCCCGCGGGGCAGCCCGGCGACGCTGACGTCGCGGGCCAGCAGGCACACGATGGGCCAGCCACGGCCCCCGAGCCGGTTGCGGCCGCGCTCGTCCACCGGCGCCTCGGCCACCGGGACGTCGTCGCTGCCGTCGCTGACCGACACGCGCACCCCGCGGCTGTCGACGTCGACGTCGAAGCCGGTGATGCCCCCGCCGTGCAGGATGGCGTTGGTGGCGAGTTCGGAGGTGACCAGCAGGACGTCGTCCAGCGCGTCGTCGTCGCAGGGGATGGCGCGGGTGCGGCAGCGCTCGGCCACCACCCGCTCGACGGTTCTGCGGGCGTCCGCCGGCCGGCACGGCAGTGTCCGGCACGGTTCTCGCATTCCCGCCGGGGAGTGGGTCCTTCGCGTCTCACGCATGCCTTCCCTCCCTTGCCGCCGCCCGGTTCGCCGGGTCTCTCATTCCGGCTGACCCCTCCCCGCGCACTCAAACACGTTCGGTGCCGCTGTCATCACTCGGCGCGGGGCGGGTAGGCGGACGGTATGACGGATGTCGTGGACGCGGACGAACTGCTGCGGCGGATCAGGCGGGGCAAGGACTGGGCGGCCGATCAGGAAAGGGTCTGGCAGGAGCGGGCACAGGGCCTGACGGCGACCGACCCGGAAGGGGCGCGCGAGGCGTCCGTCCGGGCCGGGGCGTACGAGGCGGTGCTGCGCGTGCTGGAGGAGATCGTCGATCCGGGCTCGGCCCCGGCGGAACGGACCGGGGTGAAACAGGTCACCTGACCCGCTCCCGATTGGGTGAATGACCGCAAGATGGTTTATCGTTCATACATACGTGGTGACGGGGTCGACCGGAACCGTCCTCCTTCACCACCGCATACGGCCCTGGCTGGCCTCCCCCGTCCAGCCAGGGCTTTTTCATGCCCGGGGACAGGTCAGCGGGGCAGGCGCCGCTCCTTCGAGGTGCCCGGGACGGCGGCAGCGGCTGAAATGGGCTTGGGGAACACACCCCGACCGCTGCCGGCGAGGAGTCCCGCGCCATGACCAAAGCGATAAAACTGCTGACCGCCCTGCCGCAGGCGCAACGTGAGCGGCTGATGGAACTGGCCAAGGAGGTCTCCTTCCCGGAGGACTCCCGGATCTTCGAGCCGGGCGGCACCGCCGACCGCTTCTGGGTGATCCGCTCCGGCGCGGTCCATCTGGACCAGCAGGTCACGTCCCGGCAGCGGGTCACGGTGGCCACGCTGGGCGCGGGCGACATGCTCGGCTGGTCCTGGCTGTTCCCGCCGTACCAGTGGGACTTCGGCGCGGTGGCCTTCAGCAACGTACGGGCCTACGAGTTCGACGGGCCGTCGGTGCTCGCGCTGAGCGTGGAGGACCCGCTGCTCGGGCTGTCGCTGGTGCGGACGGTCGCCGAGATCCTGGCCCACCGGCTGGAGACCACCCGGGGCAAGCTGATGGACCAGTACGCGGTCCGCCGGCGCGGACCGCTCTGAGCCCGCCGGGACGGCCGCCGCGCGCCGTCCCGTGGGCGGCCGCGTCAGATCCGGTAGCGGCGCAGGGCCGGCACGGCGGCGGCCAGCGCCAGCATCGCCACGACCACCAGCGCGCCGCCGCCCGCCACGGCCGCCCTCGGGCCGAACGCCGAGCCGGCGGTGCCGTGCAGGA
The DNA here is from genome assembly GCF_042875075.1 of Streptomyces sp. NPDC003720. NCBI lineage: Bacteria > Bacillati > Actinomycetota > Actinomycetes > Kitasatosporales > Streptomycetaceae > Streptomyces > Streptomyces sp. NPDC003720. The sequence goes on along the minus strand of NZ_JBIANZ010000001.1, from coordinate 633,095 downwards.
CGTCGGCCAGGCGCGGGCCGCCCGCCACCACCACGGTGAACACGCCCTGCATCCGGCCGCGCATGTCGTCGGTGGCGGCGGACAGCAGGATGGCCCCGCGGAACACCATGGAGATCATGTCGGCGAGGCCGGCCGCGGCGAGGAAGGCGAAGGCCACCCAGAGGTTGCCGCTCAGCCCGAAGCCGGCGATGGCCACGCCCCAGCCGACCACCGCCCCGACGACCATCCAGCCGTGCCTCCGGGCCCGTGAGAAGACGCCGGAGAACAGTCCGCCGAGCACCGCGCCGACCGGGATGCCGGCGAACAGCACGCCGAGCGCCAGGCCCGCGCCCCAGGAGTCGTAGGTCTCCGCGGCGAGCTGCGGGAACAGGGCGCGGGGCATGCCGAGAACCATGGCCACGATGTCGGCGAGGAAGGACAGCAGCAGCACCTTGTGGCCGGAGATGTACCGGAAGCCCGCCACGATCTCGCGCAGTCCGGCCCGCCGGGCGGGCCCTTCCCCGAGCGGCGGCAGGGCGGGCAGCCGGAACACCGCCCACACGGTGACGCACAGGGCCAGCGCGTCGATCAGGTACAGCTCGGGCAGCCCGATCACCGGGATCAGCACACCGGCCAGCAGCGGCCCCGCGACCAGGCCGGTCTGCATCACGGTGGACCCGAGCGCGTTCGCCGCGGGCAGTTCGCCGGCGGGCACCAGGCGGGCGATGGAGGCGTTGCGGGCCGGCGAGTTCAGGCCGAAGAACGCCTGCTGCAGCGCGAGCAGCAGCATGAGCACGACGACGGAGTCCAGGCCCGTGACGGCCTGCGCCCAGAACAGCACCGAGGTCACGGCGATCCCGGTGTTGGTGACCAGCAGCAGCTTGCGCCGGTCCACCGTGTCGGCGACCGCCCCGCCCCACAGCGCGAACACCACCATGGGCACCAGCCCGGCGAGGCTCGCGTAGCCGACCCAGGCCGAGGAGTGGGTGATGTCGTAGATCTGCTTGGGCACGGCGACGGCGGTCAGCTGGCTGCCGACCGCGGTGACGATGGTCGACGACCACAGGCGCCGGAAGGCCGGGATGCGCAGCGGCCGGGTGTCCATCGCCCAGCGGCGCCAGCCGCGTCCGGGCGGGGCGGGCGGGGCGCCGGCGTCGGTGGCGCCGGGTCCGGTGCCGGCGGTCTGTGGTTCGGTGTCGCTGCTCTCGCTGGTGTCCACGGGGTTCCTGGTCGCTCGTCAGAGGTTGCTCGATACATCTTTCGATTCGAGGCCCCACTATCGCAGGAACTCCTGCGGCAGCCCGACCACCTCTTGCCCCGGCGCCGGCGCGGGCGGTCAGGCGTCGAGGACCAGGGCGGCGCCGAGCGCCAGCATGGTGAGCGCGACCAGGCCGTCCAGAACCCGCCACGCGGCGGGCCGGGCGAGGACCCGGCCGAGCAGCCGGGCGCCGAAACCGAGGGCGGCGAACCAGCAGAGGCTGGCCAGGGCCGCGCCGAGGCCGAAGGTCCAGCGCAGCGGGCCGCGGTCGGCGGCGAGGGAGCCCAGCAGGAACACGGTGTCCAGGTAGACGTGCGGGTTGAGCCACGTCATCGCCAGGCAGGTGAGCACCGCCCGCCGCCGGGAGCCCGCCGCCTCGCCCTCCGTGCGCAGTCCGTCGCCGGGCCGCAGGACGCGGCGGGCGGCGAGGGCGCCGTAGCACAACAGGAACGCGCCGCCCACGATCCCGACGGCGCGCACCGCGCCCGGCCAGGCCACCACGACCGCGCCGACGCCGCCGACGCCCAGCGCGATGAGCAGCGCGTCGGACAGGGCGCAGATCCCGACCACCGCGAGCACGGCGTCCCGGCGCACCCCCTGCCGCAGGACGAAGGCGTTCTGGGCGCCGATGGCGACGATCAGGGAGAGCCCGGTGCCGAATCCGGCGGCCGCGGCGGTCAGGGCGTGGTTCATGCCCTCGACGCTAGACAGGCGATCACCGGACGTACAGCTAAACATTTTTACGTAGCATTAGCACTCGTGATGTCGGAGCTTCCCCTCGAACAGGTGCGGACCCTGCTCGCCGTGGTGGACGAGGGCACTTTCGACGCAGCGGCCGCGGCCCTGCGGCTGACGCCGTCGGCGGTGAGCCAGCGGGTCAAGGCGCTGGAGCAGCGCACCGGCCGGGTGCTGCTCCAGCGCACCAAGCCGGTGCGGCCGACGGAGTCCGGGGCGGTGCTGGTGCGGTTCGCCCGGCAGCTCGCCAGGCTGGAGCGGGACGCCCGCGGTGAGCTGGGGCTGAGCGGTGCCGGGGAGCCGACGCGGGTGTCGGTCGCGGTGAACGCGGACTCACTCGCGACGTGGTTCCTCGGGGCGCTCGCCCAGGCGCCCGGGCTCTGCTTCGAGCTGCACCGGGAGGACGAGGCCCATACGGCGGCGCTGCTGCGCGAGGGGCTGGTGATGGCGGCGGTGACCTCCTCGCCCGACCCGGTCCCGGGCTGCTCGGTGCGTGCGCTCGGCCGGATGCGCTATTTGCCGGCCGCCGCGCCGGAGTTCGCCGCGCGGTATCTGGACGGCCCCCTGCCGGATCTGCTGCCCGACGCGCCCGTCGTGGTCTTCGACCGCAAGGACGACTTCCAGGACGGCTTCGTCAGACGGCTGGGCCGCGGGGCCGCGAGCCCGCTGCGGCACCATGTGCCGACCTCCGAGGGCTTCGCCGACGCGGTCGCCGCGGGGCTCGGCTGGGGCATGCTCCCGGAGGCGCAGGCCGGCCCGCTGCTGGCCGCGGGCCGCCTCGTGCTGCTGGCGCCGGACCGGAGCGTGGACGTCACGCTGTACTGGCAGCAGTGGAAGCTCGACTCCCCCGCCCTGGCGGCGCTGGCCGAGGCGGTGACCCGGGCGGCGTCCCGGGCGCTGCGCCGGTGATCCGGGCCCGCGGCGGGCGTCGGCCGCGCCCTCAGGGATTCCGGGCGCCGAGCCGTCCGGCCGCGCTGTCCAGCAGCATCTCCAGGGCCGTCGGGTAGGCGCTGGTGACCATGCGCCGGGCCAGCATCGGGGCCGCCTCGGCGATACGCGGGTGGGTGTCGTGGGGCAGGCGGGCGTAGGTGGAGTGCCATTTGTCCTCGTCGGCGCGCTGGGAGGCGCTGGGCAGCGCCAGTGACGCCGAGTCCAGGGCGGCGAAGGCCAGCGTCTGGTCGATGAAGGCGTGGTAGACGCGGACCGTCTCCGGCAGCGGGAACCCGGCCGAGCGCAGGACGTCCAGCACCGCCTCGTCGGCGGCCAGCTCGTGGGCGCGGCCGGTGACCCGGTTGGCGGTGAGCAGCGCCGCCTGCGGGTGCGCGACGTACACGCCGTACAGGCGCAGCCCGATCGTCCGCAGGTCCGCCCGCCACTGCCCGGTCGGCTCCCAGCCGGCCAGCGCCTCGCCGATGAGCGCGTCGCCGATGGCCAGGGTCAGCTCGTCCATGCCCCGGAAGTACCGGTACAGCGTGCTGGGATCGCAGTCCAGGGCGAGACCGAGGCGGCGGGCGGTGAGCCCGGTGCTGCCGTGCTCGCGCAGCAGTCTCAGCGCGGTCGCGACGATCAGTTTCTCGGACAGCACGGTGCCGGCGCGGGTCGGACGGCGCCGGCGGCGTCTCTCCTCGGGCACCACGGGCTTGGGCACAGCGGCTCCCTCCTGCCTGCGCGCCGGCTTATGCCAACGCCATTGACCTTACGCCACCGTCCGGCGTTGGATTCCGGGCAAGGCGCGCCTGCCCCGATGTTCCGTTCGTGACCGTTGTCGTCCATGACCGTTGTCGTTCGTGTCAGGCAGGGAGTTTTCGTCATGCGTGTACTGCTCGTGGGAGCCGGCGGGGTCGGCACCGCCATCACCCGGATCGCGGCCCGGCGTCCGTTCCTCGACCTGATGGTGGTCGCCGACTACGACCCCGCGCGGGCCGAGGCCGCGGTCGCGGCCCTCGGCGGGTCCGGCGCCCGGTTCCGGGCCGAACAGGTCGACGCGGGCGACGAGGCCCAGGTCGCCGCGCTGCTCGCCCGGCACGGCTGCGACGTGCTGCTCAACGCCACCGACCCGCGGTTCGTGATGCCCCTGTTCCGGGCGGCGCGCGCGGCCGGCGCGACCTACCTCGACATGGCGATGTCGCTGTCCCGGCCGCACCCCGAGCGGCCGTACGAGGAGTGCGGGGTCAAGCTGGGCGACGAGCAGTTCGCGCTGGCCGCGGAGTGGGAGAAGGCGGGCGCGCTCGCGCTGGTCGGCATGGGGGTGGAGCCCGGCCTGTCGGACGTGTTCGCCCGCTACGCGGCCGACGAGCTCTTCGACGCCGTCGAGGAGATCGGCGTCCGCGACGGCGCCGATCTCACCGTGGACGGCTATGACTTCGCGCCGTCCTTCAGCATCTGGACCACCATCGAGGAGTGCCTGAACCCGCCGGTCGTGTACGAGTCCGGGCGGGGCTGGTTCACCACCGCCCCGTTCAGCGAGCCCGAGGTGTTCGACTTCCCCGAGGGGATCGGACCGGTGGAGTGCGTGAACGTGGAGCACGAGGAGGTGCTGCTGATGCCGCGCTGGGTCGGCGCGGACCGGGTCACCTTCAAGTACGGGCTGGGCCGGGAGTTCGTCGAGACCCTGAAGACCCTGCACCGCCTGGGACTTGACCGCACCGAACCGGTGACCGTGCCGGGCCCCGGCGGGCCGGTGGCGGTCTCGCCGCGGGACGTGGTCGCCGCGTGCCTGCCGGACCCGGCGACGCTGGGCGAGCGGATGCGCGGCAAGACCTGCGCGGGCACCTGGGTGCGCGGCACGAAGGACGGCGCGCCGCGCGAGGTGTACCTGTACCACGTGGTCGACAACCAGTGGTCCATGGCGGAGTACGGGTGCCAGGCGGTGGTGTGGCAGACGGCGGTCAATCCGGTCGTCGCCCTCGAACTCCTCGCCACCGGCGCCTGGTCGGGCACCGGCGTCCTCGGCCCGGAGGCCTTCCCCGCCGGCCCGTTCCTCGACCTGCTGACCGCGTACGGCTCCCCCTGGGGAATGCGCGAGCAGTGACCGGGGCGCGGCCCGCGCCGCGGCGAAAAGTCCGGCTTCCTGTTTCATGCCGCCCCGACCGGTCACCCGAAATGGAAGCAACCATTCGACTGGCACGGACGACTCGGACCGGAGGAGACTTCGATGGACAACTGGCGCGAACATGCCGCGTGCCGTCATGAGGACCCCGACCTCTTCTTCCCCATCGGCACCACGGGCCCTGCGCAGGTGCAGGCGCAGCAGGCGAAGGCGGTGTGCGCGGGCTGCCCGGTGCGGGAACAGTGCCTGGACTGGGCCCTGGACACGGGCCAGAGCATCGGCGTCTGGGGCGGCACGACCGAGATGGAGCGGCGCGCGCTCAGGCGCCGCGTCCGCTCCCGGCAACGCTCCGGCTGAACGGGGTCGCGGACGCCGTCCACCGAAAGCGCCGCCGGGGCAGTCATGCCCCGGCGGCGCTTTCCGCTTCTAGGACCGGCCGGGCTTGCCCCGCCCGTACAGCCAGGTGTGGAACAGGCCGTCCAGCTTCTTGCCGGAGAGCCGCTCGGCCAGTGAGGTGAACTGGGCGGTCGTGCCGTGCCCGGTCCGGTGCGCGTCCGCCCAGGCGCGCAGGATGCGGAAGAAGTCCCGGTCCCCGACGGCCCGGCGCAGTTCGTGCAGGGTCATCGCGCCCCGGGCGTAGACGGGCGTGTCGAAGATGTTCTCCCCGCTGCCGGGGTCACCGGGCGGGAAGGACCACAGACGGTCGCTCGCGGGGCGGGCGTACAGGGCGTCGAACGCCTTCTGCGCGCCGGCGCCGCCGTGCTGTTCCGCGTACAGCCACTCGGCGTAGGTCGCGAAGCCCTCGTTGAGCCAGATGTCCTTCCAGGCCGTCAGCGAGACGGAGTCGCCGAACCATTGGTGGGCGTTCTCGTGGACCAGGGTGGCCACGTCGGGCGCCGAGTCGTAGAGGGGCCGGCTCTGGGTCTCCAGCGCGTAACCGACGTCGGAAGCGTGGTCGACGATGGACCCGGCGGCCCGGAACGGGTACGGCCCGAACAGCTTGCTCTCCCATTTCAGCACGGAGGGCAGTTTCTTCAGCACGGGCGCCGCAGCGCGCGCCTCGCGCGGGTCGACGGCGTTGTACACCTGGACGCCGTCGCGGGTCGTGTACCGCTCGACCTGGAACTTGCCGACGGTGGCGGTGGCCAGGTAGGCGGCCATGGGCTCGGCCTGGTGCCAGCGGAAGGTGGTGCGGCCGTGCGCGGTGCGCGTGCCGCGCAGGACGCCGTTGGCGACGGCGGTGCGCCCCTTGGGCACGGTGATGGTGAAGTCGTACGACGACTTGTCCTTGGGGTGGTTGTTCGCCGGGAACCAGGTCATCGCGCCCTGCGGCTCGCCGGCGACGAACGCCCCGTCGTCCGTGGGGATCCAGCCGTCCGCCGAGCCGTCCGGGTCGGTGACCGGACGGGGGGTGCCGTGGTAGGCGACGGTGACCCGGAACCGTTGGCCCGCGCTCAGGGTGTGCGCCGGCGTGACGACGAGTTCCTGGCCGTCGCGGCGGAAGGCCGCGGGGCGGCCGCCGACCGTGACGGCCGTGACCTTGAGGCCCGAGAGGTCCAGGTCGAAGCGCTTCAGCCGCTGGGTGGCGCGCGCGGTGAGGACGGCCTCGCCGTCCAGGCGCCGGGAGGCGGTGTCGTAACGGAGCGTCAGGTCGTAGTGGCCGACGTGGTAGCCGCCGTTGCCGCTGAGCGGGAAGTAGGGGTCGCCCGCGCCGGCCGCGCCGGTCGTGCCGGCCGCCGCCGGGCCGGCGGCCCCGAGCAGCGCCGCCACGGCGACGGGGACGGTGGCGAGGACGGCCTCGCGGCGGAGAACTGCGGTGCGTCGGCCGGGGGCCTGTCTGCGCTGTGGCGTCACGGGCGCTCCTCCTGGGGGGTGGTGAAAGATCGTTTCGCCAGAAGGGTAGGCGCGGAGCCGATCCGGTTTCGCCCTCATTCCGGTCAAGTCACGCCGCGTCGCCGCCCGGTGGCCCCCGTTCACGGCAGTAGGCTCGCGGCACCGTCCGCGACCCGAGAGGGGCCCCGACCGTGAGCGTGCGCGTGCGCCGGATCTACGAACCGCCGGAGGCGGACGACGGACTGCGGGTCCTGGTGGACCGGCTGTGGCCGCGCGGGGTGTCCAAGGACGAGGCCCAGGTGGACGAGTGGCCGAAAGGGCTCACGCCGTCCAACGAGCTGCGCAAGTGGTTCCACGGCTCCGAGGGCTCCTTCGAGGAGTTCCGCGGCCGCTACGAGGCCGAACTCGCCGCTCCCGAGGCCGCCGAACTCCTGGACGGGCTGCGCACGTCGGTGCGCGAGGGGCGGGTGACGCTGCTCACGGCGTCGAAGACGCCGGAGCAGAGCCACGCCTCCGTGCTGGCGGAACTGGTGCGGGGCTGAGCGACGGCCGCGCGGTGGGGGTCCGGCCCGTCGTCAGCCCGTCTGCTTCGCCGCCGCCCGTCCCGCCGCGCGGCCGGAGAAGAGGCAGCCGCCGAGGAAGGTGCCCTCCAGGGCGTTGTAGCCGTGGACTCCGCCGCCGCCGAAGCCCGCCACCTCGCCCGCCGCGTACAGCCCTTCGATCGGGGCGCCATCGGCGCCGAGCGCCCGGGAGTCGAGGTCGGTCTGGATGCCGCCGAGCGTCTTGCGGGTCAGCACGTGCAGCCGGACGCCGATCAGCGGGCCCGCCTCCGGGTCCAGGATGCGGTGCGGGGAGGCGACCCGGCCGAGCCGGTCGCCTATGTAGCGGCGGGCGTTGCGGATGCCCTGGACCTGGGCGTCCTTGCTGTACGGGTTGGCCATCTGCAGGTCGCGGGCCTCGATCTGCCGGCGCACCTCGGCCGCGTCCAGCAGCGGCTCGGCGGTGAGGGCGTTCATCTTCTCGACCAGCCGCTCCAGGGTGCCCGCGGTGACGAAGTCCGCGCCGTTGTCGAGGAAGGCCCGCACCGGCGCCGGGGCGCCCTTGCCCAGCAGCCGGTCGCGCAGCACGGCCTTGCGGTCCTTGGCGGTGATGTCCGGGTTCTGCTCGGAGCCGGAGAGCGCGAACTCCTTCTCGATGATCTTCCGGGTGAGGATGAACCAGGAGTGGTCGTACCCGGCGATGTCCTCGGTGGTGCGCAGGTACTCCAGCGTGCCGAGGGTGTCGTAGCCGGGCAGGCACGGTTCGGGCAGCCGGCGGCCGAGCGCGTCGAGCCAGACGGAGGAGGGCCCCGGCAGGATGCGGATGCCGTGGCCGGGCCAGACGGGGTCCCAGTTCTGCAGGCCCTCGGTGTAGTGCCACATGCGGTCCCGGTTGACCAGGCGCACACCGGCCTCGGCGCTGATGTCGAGCATCCGGCCGTCGACGTAGGCGGGGACGCCGGTGACCATCTCGGCGGGGGGTGTGCCGAGCCGTTCGGGCCAGTAGCGGCGGACGATGTCGTGGTCGGCGCCGATGCCGCCGCTGGTGACGATCACGGCCCCGGCGGTCAGTTCGAAGTCGCCGGCGCGCTCGCGGCTGGAGGCGGCGCCGCGCGGTGAGTCGTCGGCGGCGAGGACGGTGCCCCGCACGCCGCGGGCCGTGCCGTCCTCGATGACCAGTTCGTCGACCCGGTGGCGGTGGTGGAACGTGAGCAGTCCGTCCCGGGCCGCCTGCCGGGCGTACTCGACGAAGGGCCCGACCACGCCGGTGCCGGTGCCCCAGGCGATGTGGAAGCGGGGCACGGAGTTGCCGTGGCCGGCGGCCCTGAGGTCGCCGCGCTCGGCCCAGCCGACGGTGGGCAGCAGTTCGATGCCGTGGCCGCGCAGCCAGGAGCGCTTCTCGCCGGCCGCCCACTCGACGTAGGCGCGGGCCCAGCGGACCGCCCAGGAGTCCTCGTCGGCGACCCGGTCGAACCGCGCGCTGCCCTGCCAGTCGTTCCAGGCGAGGTCGAGGGAGTCCTTGATGCCGAGCCGGCGCTGCTCGGGCGAGTCGACGAGGAAGAGCCCGCCGAAGGACCAGTACGCCTGGCCGCCGAGGTTGGCGGCGTTCTCCTGGTCGACCAGGGCGACCCTGCGGCCCTGGCGGTTGAGTTCGTGCGCCGCGACCAGGCCGGCGAGGCCCGCTCCGACGACGATGACGTCCGCGTCCTTGGCGGCCATGGCGTCCGTGTCCTTCCGTCCGCGCTTCATCCGGGGGCGCCGCTGCCGTCGGTCAGCAGGGCGGTGAGCAGTTGCTTCAGCCAGCCGCGGGCGGCGTCGACGTCCTTGTCCAGCAGGAGCTGGGTGGTGACGCCGTCGTAGGCCGCGACCACCGCGCGGGCGGCGCCGTCGGCGTCGCCGAGCACGGCGGGCAGTTCGGTGTGGCCCCGGGCCCGGCCGAGGCGGTCGGCGACGGCCTCGCGCAGCCGGGCGCGGTGGTCCAGGAGCGCCTGGGCGACGGCCGGGTCGCGGGCCGCGTGCACCAGGAAGTCGGTCTTGACCAGCAGCCAGTCCACGTCGAGCAGCAGGACCTCGGCGACCCGGTCCACCGAGGCCGGGACGTCCAGGCCGGGCCCGTCCTGCGCGAGCGCGTCGGCGACCTGGCCGGCGATGAGGTCGGCCCGCTCCCGGTAGAGGGCGAAGAACAGCTCGTCCAGGGTGGCGAAGTTGGAGTAGAAGGCGCCCCGGCTGTAGCCGGCGGCCTCGCATACCTCCTCGATGGAGACCCGTCCGAACCCCTTGGCGGCGAACACCGCGAAGGCGCCGTCCAGCAGGTTCGCCCGGGTCCGGGCCCGCCGCCGGGTGACGCGCGGGGCCGTGCCGTCCTCGGCCGTCATGGCGGGACCTCCCTTCGGATACGGGAATGTATCCGATACACCGATGTATCGAAAGGGTGTCCGGCGAGGGATTCGCGGCCGGGCGCCGGCACGCACGCCCTCACTGGGAACATATTTTCGATTAAGGAGTAGGCTGGCCCCATGGCCACGCACCTCCAGGGCTCCCTGTTCGACCAGACCGACGAGCTGCGGCTCGGCCCGCTGGACGGGCTGCGCCGCACCGAGCTGGGCTCCGGCGCCTGGATCGACGTGCTGCCGGGCTGGCTGAGCGGCGCCGACGCCCTGTTCGAGGAGCTGGCGGCCGAGGTCCCCTGGCGGGCGGAGCGCCGCAAGATGTACGACAACGTGGTGGCCGTACCGCGGCTGCTCGCCTTCTACGCGGCCCAGGACCCACTGCCCCACCCCGTCCTCACCGAGGCGCGGGACGCCCTGTCCGCCCGCTACGCCGAGGAGCTGGGCGAACCGTTCACCACCGCCGGGCTGTGCTACTACCGCGACGGCAGGGACAGCGTCGCCTGGCACGGCGACCGGATCGGGCGCGGCGCCCGCCGGGACACGATGGTCGCGATCCTGTCCGTCGGCGTGCCCCGGGACCTGCTGCTGCGCCCCGCGGGAGGCGGCGGCCCGGTCGTCCGGCGGCCGCTCGGGCACGGCGACCTCATCGTGATGGGCGGCTCCTGCCAGCGGACCTGGGAGCACTGCGTGCCCAAGACGGCCCACGCGGCCGGTCCGCGGATCAGCGTCCAGTTCCGCCCTCACGGGGTGCGGTGACACGTCCGGCGGCCCCTCGCCGACGCAGGCGGAACACGGTCTGGTTGGCTGTCCCCGACGACCGGCCGCCGGGACCTCGGAGAAACCATGCGGGCAGAAGTACGCCAAGTCGCCGACGCCGCCTACCTGGTGCACGGCCACAACACCAACTGGGTCATCCTGAAGGACGGCGACGACGTCACCCTGGTGGACACCGGCTATCCCGGGGACCGCCAGGGCGTCCTCGACTCGCTTGCCGCGGTGGGCAGTTCACCCGAGGCGGTCGCCGCCGTGCTGATCACGCACGCGCACAACGACCACCTGGGCTCGGCCGAGTACCTGCGCGCCGCCCACGGCACCCCCGTCTATCTCCACCCGGCGGAAGTCCCGCACGCGCGCCGCGAGTTCCTGCACCAGGCCACCATCGGGGACGTGGTGCGCAACGCCTGGCGGCCGGGCGTGGTGGCCTGGGCGGTGCACGTGGTCCGGGTGGGCGGCACCGACCACAACCCCGTCACGGCCCCCGAGCCGTTCCCGGCCGAGGGCGCGCTCGACCTGCCCGGCCGGCCCGTCCCCGTGCACACCCCGGGCCACACCGACGGGCACTGCGTCTACCACCTGCCGGACGCCGGGATCGTGATCTCGGGCGACGCCCTGGTCGTCGGCCACGCCACCTCCCGGATCACCGGCCCCCAGCTCCTGCACCGCTTCTTCGACCACGAGCGCGCCCGGACGCTCGCCTCGCTGGAGCTGATCGGGGCACTCGACGGTGACACCCTGCTGCCCGGCCACGGCGCGGTGCATCGGGGACCGCTGCGCGCCGCCGCCGAACAGGCCCGGGAGCGGGCGTCCCGCTAGCCGCCGGCGGGCCTTAGGGTTCGTCCCATGGCATTGCAGATCAGCGCCACGAACCCGGAGCACCCCGCGGTCCTGCTCGAACTGCCCTGGGACGTGCCTCTGGAGAAGTGGCCCGAGGAGTACCTCGTGCCGCTCCCCCGGGGCATCTCCCGGCACGTCGTGCGCTACGCCCGCGCCGGCGACGAGGTGATCGCCGTCAAGGAGCTGGCCGAGCGGCCGGCGCTGCGGGAGTACGAGCTGCTGCGCGACCTCGACCGGCTGGGCATCCCGGCCGTGGACCCGCTCGCCGTGGTCACCGGCCGCACCGACGGCGCCGGCGCCCCGCTGGAACCGGTGCTGATCACCCGGCACCTGCGCGGCTCGATGCCGTACCGCTCGATGTTCGAGACCACCATGCGCCCGGCGACCATGCACCGGCTGATGGACGCCCTCGCGGTGCTGCTGGTCCGGCTGCACCTGAGCGGGTTCGCCTGGGGCGACTGCTCGCTGTCCAACACCCTGTTCCGGCGGGACGCGGGCGCCTACGCCGCGTACCTCGTGGACGCCGAGACCGGCGACCTGCACCCCCGGCTCAGCCCCGGGCAGCGGGACTACGACCTCGACCTGGCCCGGGTGAACATCAGCGGCGAGCTGCTGGACCTGGAGGCGTCCGGGGCGCTGCACCCGTCCGTCGACCCCGTCGAGTTCGGGCACGAGATCTGCACCCGCTACGGCGGCCTGTGGCGGGAGCTGACCCGCACCTCGGTGTACCCGGCGGGCAAGTACCACTACATAGAACGCCGGATACGCCGCCTCAACGAGCTCGGCTTCGACGTGGCCGAGATGCAGATCGAGCACTCGGCGGCCGGCGACACGGTCACCTTCGTGCCCAAGGTCGTCGACGCCGGCCACCACCAGCGGCAACTGCTGCGGCTGACCGGCCTCGACGCCGAGGAGAACCAGGCGCGGCGGCTGCTGAGCGACCTGGAGAGCTGGATGGCCACCCAGGACGACCACGCCCCGGGCGACCCCCTCGCCGCCCGCCCCGAAGTGCTCGCCCACCGCTGGGTGCGGGACGTGTTCCGGCCCACCGTGCGCGCCGTGCCCGTCGGGCTGCGCGGCTCCATGGACCCGGCCGAGATCTACCACGAGCTGCTGGAGCACCGCTGGTACCTCTCGGAACGGGCCCAGCACGACATCGGCCTCGACACCGCCGTCACCGACTACATCGACAACGTCCTGCCGAAGGCCCGCAGCACCCTGGAGCCGACGACCCCCGGGTAGGTCACTCGTGCGGGACCACGGCCACCGGGCACTCGGCGTGGTGCAGCACGCCCTGCGCGACCGAGCCGATCCGGGCGCCCACCGCGGTGCGGTGGGCCCGCCGCCCGACGACCATGAGCTGGGCCCGCCCGGCCACCGACAGCAGCACCTGCCCCGCGCTGCCCATCTCGACGTGCTCGGCGACGGGCACCTGCGGGAACCGCTCCCGCCATGGGCGCAGCGCGTCGGCCAGGGCCTGCTTCTCGTACGGCTCAAGGCCGCCCGCCTCGTCCAGGAGCTTGAGCGAGCCCGGGCTGTAGGCGAAGACCGGCGGCAGCGTCCAGGCCCGCACCGCCCGGACGGTGGCCCCGCGCACGGCCGCCGTCTCGAACGCGAACCGCAGCGCTTCCGCGCTGTCCTCGGGGCCGCCGTGCTGGCCGACCACGACGTCCCGCCCGGCGGCCTCCGCCGCCGCCCGGTCGCCGGCCCGGACCAGGACCACGGGCCGGGCCGCCTCGGCGATCACCTGCCGGCCCACCGAGCCCAGCAGGAAGCCCATCACCCTCCCGTGACCGCGGGAGCCCAGCACCAGCAGCCCGGACCGGTCGGCCGCGCCGGTCAGCGCCTCCGCGACGCCGCCCTCGAGCACCTCCACGTCCACCTCGAGCCCCGGGTGCCTGCCGGAGACGGTGCGCACGGCCTCCCGCACCCCTTCGGACACCCAGCCGTGCTGGGTGTCCCGGTCGGCCGTGGCGAGCTCCTCGGCGTACTGCCAGGCGTGCACCACGCGCAGCGGCAGCCCGCGGCGCACGGCCTCCCTGGCCGCCCAGTCCAGCGCGGCCAGGCTCTCCTCCGTACCGTCCACCCCTGCCGTGATCGGGCGTTCCATGCCTCGTGGCCTCCTCGTCGTCCGCGTTCGCGGGGGCCAGTCTCCCGCACGCGCCGATCATGCTCTTGCCCCGCCCGCGCGGGAGCGGATCACGAAGCGGCCCGCGGGGCGCCGGCCGTCCTTGCCGTACAGCGGGGCGAACCCGGGCGATCGAACATACGATGGGCGGGAATCGGTTGCGGCGGCCCTGGTGGCGCCGCCCCGTGAATCCGACCGCTCGGGGTGGGAGAGGCATGGCACAGGCCGCCGAGGCAGCGCGGACCGTCATCCTGACCGTGGACGACGACCCGGGGGTCTCCCGCGCCGTCGCCCGTGACCTCAGACGGCGCTACGGCGAGTCGTACCGGATCGTGCGCGCGGAGTCCGGCGAGTCGGCGCTGGAGGCGCTGCGCGAGCTGAAGCTGCGCGGGGACCTGGTGGCGGTGATCCTGGCCGACTACCGGATGCCGCAGATGAACGGGATCGACTTCCTGGAGCAGGCCCTGGACGTGTACCCGGGGGCGCGGCGGGTGCTGCTGACCGCGTACGCGGACACCAACGCGGCGATCGACGCGATCAACGTCGTCGACCTGGACCACTACCTGCTCAAGCCGTGGGACCCGCCGGAGGAGAAGCTCTACCCGGTGCTGGACGACCTGCTCCAGGCCTGGCGGAGCAGCGCGTACAAGCCGGTGCCCAGCACCAAGGTCGTGGGGCACCGCTGGTCGGCCCGGTCCTCGGACGTGCGGGAGTTCCTGGCCCGCAACCAGGTGCCGTACCGCTGGTACTCGGTGGAGGAGCCGGAGGGGCGGCGGCTGCTGACGGCGGCCGGGCAGGACGGGCGGCGGCTGCCGCTGGTGATCACCCCGGACGGGACGGCCCTGGTCGAGCCGGAGGCGCCCGAGCTGGCCGCGCGGGTGGGCCTGGCGACGACGCCGACGGCCGACTTCTACGACCTGGTGGTGATCGGCGGCGGCCCGGCCGGCCTGGGCGCCGCCGTGTACGGGGCCTCCGAGGGCCTGCGGACCGTACTCGTGGAGCGGTCCGCGACCGGCGGGCAGGCCGGGCAGAGTTCCCGGATCGAGAACTACCTGGGCTTCCCCGACGGGGTCTCCGGCGCGCAGCTCACCGACCGGGCGCGGCGGCAGGCGGCCAAGTTCGGCGCCGAGATCCTGACCACGCGCGAGGTGACGGGACTGGAGGTCAACGGGGCGGCCCGGGTGGTGCGCTTCGCGGACGGCTCGGCGATCGCGGCGCACAGCGTGATCCTGGCGACGGGCGTGCAGTACCGGCAGCTCCAGGCCGAGGGCTGCACCGACCTGACCGGCTGCGGGGTGTTCTACGGCTCCGCGCTGACCGAGGCGTCCTCCTGCCAGGGCCACGACGTGTACATCGTCGGCGGCGCCAACTCGGCGGGCCAGGCCGCGATGTACCTGTCCAGGTTCGCCAAGTCGGTGACGCTGCTGGTGCGCGGACCCGACCTGTCGGCGTCGATGTCCCACTACCTGATCCAGCAGATCGGCGAGGCGCCGAACATCTCGGTGCGCGGCCACACGGTCGTGGACGCCGCGCACGGCTCGGGCCGGCTGGAACAGCTGACGCTGCGTCATACGACCGGCGGGGAGACCGAACGCGTCGACGCGCAGTGGATGTTCGTGTTCATCGGAGCCGCCCCGCTGACCGACTGGCTGGACGAAACGGTGCTGCGCGACGAGCGCGGGTTCATCCTGGCCGGGCCGGACCTGACCGCCGACGGGCGGCCGCCGGCCGGCTGGGAGCTGGACCGGCCGCCGTACCACCTGGAGACCAGCGTCCCCGGCGTGTTCGTGGCGGGCGACGCCCGCGCCGAGTCCGCCAAGCGGGTCGCGTCCGCCGTCGGAGAGGGAGCCATGGCCGTCATGCTCGTCCACCGGTACCTGGAGCAGTCGTGAGCGGGCGGCCGGTGCCGTGCAGCCCGCAGGAGATCGGCTCCCTGTTCCTGTTCGAGAAGCTGTCGCCCGAGCAGCTCGGCCGGCTGTGCTGCGAGGGCCGGATGGAGCTGTTCGAACCCGGCCCGGTGTACACCGAGGGCGACCCCGCCACCTGCTTCTACGTGATGATCGAGGGCACGGTCGTGCTCTCCCGGCGGGTGGGCGGCGACGACGTGGAGGTG
This sequence comes from Streptomyces sp. NPDC003720, assembly GCF_042875075.1. NCBI lineage: Bacteria > Bacillati > Actinomycetota > Actinomycetes > Kitasatosporales > Streptomycetaceae > Streptomyces > Streptomyces sp. NPDC003720. The sequence goes on along the minus strand of NZ_JBIANZ010000001.1, from coordinate 617,457 downwards.
TCCCGCACCTCGCAGCGCGGGGTGTACGCGGGCGCCATGCAGGCGTACCTGGGCGACCGGGTGCGGCAGGTGTACAACAACTCGATGCGGGTGACGGAGCCGACGCGGTTCTTCGTCCTGCCGGCGGACACCTTCGCCAACGTGATGAGCGAGTGGTTCCCGATGGCCACGCATCTGCTGGAGGGGCTGTTCTTCGGTTCGAAGAGCACCCAGGCGGCGATCGGGCAGCGGGAGCGGCTGCTGGCGCTCGGCTCGTTGTCGGCCGGGCTCACGCACGAGCTGAACAACCCCGCCGCGGCCGCCGTCCGGGCCACCTCGACGCTGCGCGAGCGGGTCGCGAAGATGCGGCGCAAGCTCGCGGTGATCGCCGAGGGCCCGTTCTCGCGGGACGCGCTGGCGAGCCTGATCGAGATCCAGGAGCGCACCGCCGAGCGTGTCGCCAAGGCTCCGGCGCTCAGCCCGCTGGAGGCCTCGGACCGCGAGGACGCGCTCACCGAGTGGCTGGAGGACCACGGCCTCGAGCACGGCTGGCAGCTCGCACCCACCTTCGTCCAGGCCGGACTCGACGTGGACTGGCTGGAGCAGGTCGCGGCGGCCGTGGACGCGGACATCCTGCCCGGGGCGGTGGGCTGGCTCAACTACACCGTCGAGACAGAGCTGCTGATGGACGAGATCGAGGACTCCACCACCCGGATCTCGCACCTCGTGGACGCCGCCAAGCAGTACTCGCAGCTCGACCGGGCGCCCTACCGAGTCGTCGGCGTGCACGAACTCCTCGACAGCACCCTGCTGATGCTGTCCGGCAAGATCGGTCCGCGCATCGAGGTCGTCAAGGAGTACGAACCCGCGCTGCCGGAGATCCCCGGCTATCCCGCGGAGCTGAACCAGGTGTGGACCAACCTCATCGACAACGCGGTGTCCGCCATGAACGACGCTGGCGGGGAGGGCACGCTGACCGTGCGGACCGCGCTGGAGGGCGAGCAGGTGCTGGTGGAGTTCCGGGACACCGGGCCCGGGGTGCCGCCGGAGATCAAGAGCCGGATCTTCGACCCGTTCTTCACGACCAAGCCGGTCGGCCAGGGCACCGGGCTGGGCCTGGACATCTCCTGGCGGATCGTGGTGAACAAGCACCACGGCACCCTGCGTGTCGAGTCGGAGCCCGGCGACACCCGTTTCCAGGTGCTGCTGCCGCTGACCGCCGGGACACCGGAGGAGCGGTCCGCCCTGACCAACCCCGAGGAGGCAGCATGAGCGGCGAGTCCGCCATCGACCCGAGCGTCCCGCCGAGCGGCGCGGGCTGTGTGGAGTGCGACGCGGCCGGCGGGTGGTGGTTCCATCTGCGCCGGTGCGCGGCCTGCGGTCACATCGGCTGCTGCGACGACTCCCCCGCCAAGCACGCCACCGCCCACTGGAAGGCGACCGGTCATCCGGTGATCCGCAGCTTCGAGCCGGGCGAGGGCTGGTTCTGGAACTTCGAGACGGGCGAGCTGTACACCGAGGGTCCCGAACTCGCGCCGCCTGCCGGGCACCCCGCGGACCAGCCGGTGCCGGGTCCGGCGGGGCGGGTACCGGCCGACTGGGCCGACACGCTGCGCTGAGGCCGGTGCGGCGCGCCGGGCGGCCGGGTCCGGGTCAGCGCGCGCAGTCGAGGGTGTGCGGGTCGACGGCGCCGGCCAGGGCCCGCATTCCGGCGTCGTCGAGGTGCAGGTGGTCGCCGTTGTCGAAGGCGGACCGCAGCCGCGTGGGCTCGTGGGGGCCGCGCAGGACGCGGTCGAAGTCGACGACGGCGTCGAACGCGCCGCCCGTGCGGATGAACCGGTTGACCTCCTGGCGCACGGCCTCGGCGGCCGGGTCCCACTCGGACCAGCCCTCGAACGGGCCGATGGTCGCGCCGACCACGCACAGCCCGGCCGCGTGGGCCCGCCGGACGATCGCCCGGTAGCCGGCGATCAGGTCGGCGGCGGTGACCCCGGTGTGGGCCTTGAGGTCGTTCACGCCCTCGAACAGCAGGAGGGTGCGGGCCCCGGGCTGGCTCAGGACGTCCCGCTGCAGCCGGTGCACGGCGCCGGTCCCGGCGTCGTCGCCGAGCACCTTGTCGCCGCTCATCCCCTCGTTGGCCACGCCGCGCACGGCCGTGGGGGCCGCGTGCAGGCGCCGGGCGAGGTAGTCGGGCCAGCGCCGGTCGCGCCCCGGGGTGGACTGCCAGCCGTCGGTGAGGGAGTCGCCGAGCACCACCACGGCTCGGGTGGCGGGGTCGGCGGGGCGTACGGAGACGGCGTCCAGGTACCACCAGGAGCCCGTGGGCCGCGTCCAGCCGGCCCCGCTCGTCTCGGCGGTGTGGTCGCCCTGGCCGACGTACGACGTCTGCAGCGCCAGCGCGTGCCCGGTGGCCGGGCCGGCCGCGTCGGGGGTGTGCAGGCTGACGGCGAGATCGGCGCCGGCCGGGACGCGCCCGGGCAGCGGGTCGCTCCACACGGCCGCCCCGGTGGGCACGGTGACCGCCCGGGAACCGCGGAAGGTGAGCGGCCGGTCGCTGCCGGGGACGAGCGCCGCGCCCGTGCGCCGCAGTCCGGCGCGGACGCCGTCCAGGGTCAGGGGGCGGTCGCCGAAGGCGTTGGAGAGGCGCACGCGCAGGTCGCTGCCGGCCACGCTGGTGTGCACGATCAGCCGGTAGCTCCGGCCGGCGGCGCCCTCGCCGAGGCGGTCGGCGCTCGCCGCCCAGGTGACGACCTGGCCGGGGGGCCGGCCGGCCGGTGCGGGCGGCCCGGTGACGGCGCGCACGGGCGCCCACTGGCAGGCGAGGGTGACCAGCACCGCGGCGGCCAGGCGGCGGACGCGGCCGGACCGGCCGGTCACCGGACGGGCTCCCCGGCCCCGGCGGACCCGCCGGGATCCGGACGGAGCGTCCGGGGCGCGTCTGCGTGTGCCACGGACGTCATGGTCCCGCCGCGCCCGCCGGAGCGCCACCCCGGCGGGCGGAGGCGCCCGGACGTGCGGATGCCCCGCGCTGGGCGGGGCATCCGGTGGTGCGGGGTGCGGTCGTCCGTCAGTGGCGGGCGGCCGGGGTGTTGGCGGCGGTCACGTTGACCGCGGCCCACGCCTTGTCCACCGTCTTGTACTCGGTGCTGGTCGAGCCGTACAGGTCCTTGGCCGCCTTCAGCGTCGCGACGCGCGCGCCGTGGAAGTCGGTGGTGGAGACCATGTAGCGGGTCAGCGCCCGGTAGAAGATCGCGGTGGCCTTGGTGCGGCCGATGCCCTTCACCGTCGAGGCGTTCTGGTAGGTCGGCGAGTCGTACTTGACGCCGCCGATCGTCTTCGTGCCGCTGCCCTCCGCGAGGAGGTAGTAGGCGTGCGAGGAGACGCCGGAGCCGGCGTGCACCTCGGTGAAGTACGTGTCCGGCGTCCAGTAGTCGATCGTGCCCTCGAGCTTGTCGAGCGAGGGGTGGTCGAGGCGGCGCAGGAACTTCTGCTCCAGGCCCATCTTCTCGCCGATCAGGTAGTCCGGCGTGTCCTTCGCGTTGTTGGCGTAGAACTCGACGCTGGAGGCGAAGATGTCGGCGAGCGACTCGTTGAGCGAGCCGGGCTCGCCGTACTGGTTGCCGCGGCGGTCGACGAAGGTCGGCTGGAGGTCGGCGGTCGACTCCACCACGCCGTGGGTCAGCTCGTGGCCGGTGACGTCGAGGACGACGAGCGGCTTCTTGAAGACATCGCCGTCACCGTCGCCGTAGAGCATGCAGCCGCACGTGGGGTCCCAGAAGGCGTTGGCGACCTTGCTGCCCCAGTGGACCATGCCGCGTGCGGCCTTGGAGTTGTTGGCTATGCCCTTGCGGTTGAAGGTCTTCTTGTAGAAGTCCAGCGTCTTGGTGATGCCGTACTGCGCGTCGGCGGCGGCGCTGACCCGGCTGGAGGTCTTGCCGTTGCCCCACACGTCGGTGGTGTTGGTGAACTTCGTGCCCGAGCCGAAGGACTGCAGCTTCCTGCCCTTGGCGTCCCGGGTCTCGGTGCCGTACCGGTTCGGGTCCTTGAGCTGGTAGTGGCCGCGCGAGGTGGCGGTGGTGGTGAGGCCGACGTTGCCCACGAAGAGGGTCTTGCCGGTGCCCTTGGCGGTCGCCGGGTAGCGGGTGACGCCGGAGAGACCCGGGCCGGCCAGGCCGGACCCGGTGGCCGAACCTGTGCCGGTGGCCGGGTCGGCGCTCTCGCCGCTCTTGCGCAGCGCGCCGAGCAGCTTCGGCGACAGGAACTCGTCGACGTCGGGCGTGTTGCTGCGCACCTTGCCGGTGACGGCGTCGACGACGACGGTGCTGGAGGTGCCGTTGTCGGTCACCGTGACCTGGTAGGCGAGGGCGGCGGAGCCGCCGCGGGCGTCCACCACCAGTTCGGCGTCGCCGGCCTCGCCCTTGGCGGCGCGGGCGGCCTCGGCCGCGGCCTGTGCGGCCGTCAGCGCGGGCCGGGCGGCCGCGGGCTTGACGGCGTGCGTGGCCGCGCTGGTCGCCCCCGTGTAGGCCAGCCGCCGGTTCAGGTGGACGACGAGGTCGCCGCCGAGCACCGGCATCCCGTTGTGGGTGCGGACGAAACGGACGTGGCGCGCGCCCTCGGGGTCGACGAGCACGTCCTGGGCGTGGAGTTCGTCGCCCTGGGCGATGCCGGTCGCCGCGGTGTGGGCGAAGGCGGCGGCCTGCGCCGCCTTCACCACCGCCGTGGCGGTCGAGGCGGTGGCCGCGGCGGAGCGCTCCCCGTTGGCGGAGGGACCCGCGAAGGCCGTACCGGCCAGACCCGTGGCAGCGGTCGCCACCGCGACGGCGATCGCCGCGGTGCGTATGTGCGGTCTACGCAATCTGATCAGGGTTCCTTCGATCGAAGGGGGCAGCTGTTCCCAACCGCCCTGATACGTGGCGGAGTTGAGCGCCACGGGGGCTGGTCGGGCCCCGGAGGTAACCCTTATGGATCAGTCATGCACACGTAAAGGCGGAATGATCCATTTCGCGCTCTTCTATGGCAATCCTTTGCAAATGCCTGCCACAGGGTGATCACGAGATGACCAACTGTGTGTCGACTGTGGAGACGTTGCCGCAATCCCCTAGGTTCCAGGCCGGAATGTGACCGATGTCGCATGGCGAACCGCGAGGACGGGAGTGGAGCCGGATGGTCTCAGGAATGGCGGGCAGGGGCGCGGTACTCGGAGCGGCCGTCCTGTCGCTGGTCACGGTTCCGGCGTGGGCCGCGGCCCCGCAGGGGGGCGCCCGGGCGCCGGCGCTGCCCGCCCCCGACCTCGGGGGCCTGGACGCGGTGCTGCACTCGGCGGTGGACCAGGGCGCGCCGGGCGCGCTGGCCCGCGTCGACGACGGCGACGACTCGTACCTGGTGACCCGGGGCTTCGCCGACCGGAGCACCCGTCAGGGAATCAGCGCCGCGGACCGGTTCCGCATCGGCAGCGTCACCAAGTCCTTCTCGGCCGTGGTCCTGCTGCAACTGGCCGACGAGCACAAGCTGGACCTGGACGCCCCGGTCAACCGGTACCTGCCGAAGCTGCTGCCGGACGACCGCATCACGGTCCGGCACGTGCTGAGCCACCGCAGCGGCCTGTACGACTACAGCAACGACATGTTCGCGCAGAGCGTGTCCGGCTTCGAGGCGGTCCGCAACAAGGTCTTCGGCTACCGCGACCTGGTCGCCCTGTCGCTGAAGAAGCCCCGCACCAACGCGCCGGGCGCCGCCTACGCGTACTCGAACACCAACTACGTGGTCGCCGGCCTGCTCATCGAGAAGCTCACCGGCGCGTCCGTGCGCAGCGCCTACGAGAAGCGGCTGATCACCCCGCTCGGGCTGCGCGACACGTTCTACGTGCACCCGGACACGAAGATCCCGGGCCGGCACGCCCACGGCTACCTGACCCCGGACGCCGCCGGTGCGAAACTGGTCGACGCGACCGACCAGACGGCGTCCTGGGCGCAGAGCGCGGGCGCGCTCATCTCCAGCGCCAGGGACCTGAACACCTTCTACTCCGCACTGCTGCGCGGCAAGCTGCTCTCCGCCGCCCGGCTCGCCGAGATGGAGCGCTTCACCCGGGTCGACGCCACCACCTCGTACGGGCTCGGGCTGCGCCGGCGCGACCTGTCCTGCGGCGTCTCGGTGTACGGGCACACCGGCGCCGTCCAGGGCTTCTACACGTACGCGTTCGCCTCGAAGGACGGCAAGCGGGCGCTCACGGCCGCGGCCAACACCTCCAACAACGCCAAGGTGCTCGGCACGCTGGCGGGCACGCTGGAGTCGGCGTTCTGCGGCAGAAGCACGGGCAAGGGCAGCGACAAGGGCACCGGCAAGGCGCTGCGCGTCCCGGCCGCCGGGGAGCGGGACGTGAGGCAGTGACAGCACCCTTGCGGGGCAGGGCAATCCGGTGACCGGACGGGCACGTGCCGTGATCTTGGCGGAACGAGTGCGTCCGGGACACCATGCCCCGCATGAAGGGTTCCCTCTTTTCCAGTGAGCACGTGGTACGGCCGGCCGTCGAGGCCGGCATGACCGTCGAGAACGCCAAGTGCATCAAGTACGCGGTGAACGGCGAGATGCACGCGCGCCAGGGCGCGATGATCGCCCACCGCGGCAGCCTCCAGTTCGAGCGCAAGGGCCAGGGCGTCGGCGGGATGCTCAAGCGCGCGGTCACCGGCGAGGGGCTGCCCCTGATGGCGGTGCGCGGCCAGGGCGAGGTCTGGTTCGCGCACGAGGCGCAGAACTGCTTCATCGTCGAGGTCGAGCCGGGCGACCTGTTCACCGTCAACGGCCGCAACGTGCTGTGCTTCGACGCCTCGCTGTCGTACGAGATCAAGACCGTGAAGGGCTCGGGCATCGCCGGCGGCGGCCTGTTCAACAGCGTCTTCAGCGGACACGGCCGGCTGGGCCTGGTCTGCGAGGGCAATCCGCTGGTGATACCCGTCTCGGCGCAGCACCCGGTGTACGTCGACACCGACGCGGTGGTCGGCTGGACCGCGCACCTGCAGACCTCGCTGCACCGCTCGCAGTCCCTCGGCTCGATGCTGCGCGGCGGTTCGGGCGAGGCGGTGCAGCTGATGCTCCAGGGCGAGGGGTTCGTCGTGGTGCGGCCCAGCGAGGCGACGCCGCAGAAGGCGCAGCAGCACTGACGCCCCGTGAAGTGATCTGCGCCGCACGGGCAACCCCGTTCCGCCCACCGGCGTCTTGACCCACGACAGACCGTGCCCCGGCCTGCGGGCCGGGGCACCTTTCCGACGTGCTATACACACTGTGTATACATGTTGTGCATAGAAGGGCACGCATGTACGGCAAGGCTTTCGCCCCGGAGTACCAGGGCGCCCTGACCACCCTGTCCGTGAACTCCTCGCTGGTCGACGTACTGGCCGAGGGCACCGAGCGGCTGCGTGAGGCCGAACGGTCCGGCCTGGCGGGCGAGGTGGCCCGCTGCGGGCTCGCGGTCGCCGAGGCCCAGCGGCGGCTCGGCCGGGTGCGGGACGCCGACCGGGCCTGGAAGGCGAGCTACCGCGCCGCCCGGGAGGCCGGCGACACGGCCGCGATGGCGTGGGCGCTGTGGAGCGGCGGCACCCTGGCCCGGCAGCGGGGAGCGTTCCCGCTGGCGTGGCGGCTGCTGGGGCTCGCCGCCGAACTCGGCGAGCGGGGCGGCGACGTCGTGGTCCGCGGCTACTCGCTGGCGGGTCTCGCGGAGACCGGGCGCATCCAGGGCGACTACGAGGCGGTCGGCCGGCTGCACGAGCAGCTGCTCGCCGAGGCGCGCAGGCGCGGGGAGGCCCGGCACACCGTGTGGGCGCTGGAGGGCATCGCGCAGATGCACCGCAACACCGGCGACCACGACCGGGCGTACGCGCTGTTCGAGGAGGCGGCGGAGATAGCCGAGCGGGCCGAGGACCGGCGCGGCCACGCCTGGGCGCTGCGCGGCCTGGCCGACATCGTCTCGGTCCGCGACAGCGACACCGGGCGGGCGCTGGAGCTGCTGTCGCGGGCGGAGGCCGCCTGCCGGGCGATGAACCTCTCCAGCGCGCTCGCCTACAACCACAAGATGCGCGGCAACGTCCTCTACCGGGCCGGCCGTTACTCGGAGGCCCGGGAGCTGTACGAGCTGGCTTTGGAGGAGTTCCGGGCGATGAGCGAGCCGCGCGGCGAGGCGCTGTCCCGGCTCGGCCTCGCCAAGTCGCTGGCCCGCCTGGGCCGCGACCGCTCCGAGACGGCCGCCGAACTCGCCGAGCTGGACCGGGTGCTGGAGCGCGCCGGGCTGCGGCACGCGCGGGAGATGGTGGCCCGGGCGCAGCGGGAGTTCGGCCTGGACGCGGAGGCCGTACGGTGAGCGCGGTCCCTCCAGCGGTGCAGGCGCCGCCCCCGGCCGTGAGCACCCTCGACCGCTGCCGTGAGCTGGTGCGTCCGGCCCTGGCGGAGGCGGTGGGGCGGCTGCACCCCTGGGTGGCCGAGATGGCCGCGTACTCCTTCGGCTGGTGCGAGGTGGGCGGCGCGCCCGCCGCCGCGCCGGGCGGCAAGGGGGTGCGCCAGGCGCTCGCGGTGCTCGGCGCCGAGGCGGCGGGCGCCGACGCGCGGGCCGGGATCCCGGCTGCGGTCGCGGTGGAGCTGGTGCACGCCTTCTCGCTGCTGCACGACGACATCATGGACGGCGACGCGACCCGGCGACGCCGCCCGGCGGTGTGGAAGGCGTACGGCACGGGCCCCGCGGTGCTCGCCGGGGACGCCCTGTTCGCGCTCGCCGTGGAGACGCTGGCCGCCGCGCCCGGCGGACCCGGCGGCGTGCGGCTGCTCTCCGCCGCCCTGGCCGACCTGGTGCGCGGGCAGGCCGACGACCTGCTGTTCGCCACCCGGCCCTGCGCCGGGCCGGAGCGGGTGACGCCCGGGGAGTACCGGGTGATGGCGGAGCGCAAGACGGGCGCGCTGCTCGGCTGCGCCGCCGCGCTCGGCGCCGCGCTCGGCGGGGCCGGGGAGCCGGCCGTCGCCGCGCTTGACCGGGCCGGACGCCATCTGGGCGTCGCCTTCCAGCTCGTGGACGACGTGCTGGGCGTCTGGGGCGACCCCGCGGTCACCGGCAAGCCGGTGGGCGGCGACCTGCGGGAGGGCAAGAAGACCTTCCCGGTGCTGTTCGCCCTCGGCTCCCCCGCCGCCCGGCACCTGCCCGCGCTGCTGGGCCCGGCGGGGCGCCCCGAGGAGGCGGCGGCGCTGATCGAGGCGGCGGGCGGCCGGGCGGCGGCGCTGACGGAGGCCCGCGCGCACACGGCCGTCGCCCGGGAGCTGCTGCGCGGACTGCCGCCGGCCGCGGGCGCCACCGGGGAACTGCTCGGCCTGCTGGACCACCTGGTGGACCGCGACCTCTGAGAGTTGACCTCGCCCGTGCCGGCGGGTCAGGGTGCCGACGGCGCGGGTTCCCCGTCCCGCGCCGGGAAGGTGGACGACCTTGACCAGCCTGATCGGCCTCCCGGAGATCGAGGCCGCCGCACGGCGGATCGCCGGCCACGTCGTGCGGACGCCGACCGTGCCGAGCCCCGGACTCACGGACCTGCTCGGCGTCCCCGTCACCGCCAAGCTCGAACTGCTGCAGCGCACCGGATCGTTCAAGGCGCGCGGCGCCACGGCCAAGCTGCTGTCGCTTGGCGAGGCCGAGCGCGCGGCCGGCGTGGTGGCGGTGAGCGGCGGCAACCACGGGATCGCGGTCGCGGAGATGGCGGCGGCCCTCGACGTGAAGGCGACCGTGGTGATGCCGCGCACCGCGCCCGCGCGGTCCATCGCGCTGGCCGAGGCGGCCGGGGCGTCGGTGCGCCTGACCGACGGCATGGACAGCGCCTTCGCTCTGGTGATGGTCCTGCGGGACGAGGGGCTGACCCTGGTCCACCCGTTCGACGATCCGGTCGTCATCGCCGGGCAGGGCACGGTGGGACTGGAGCTGGCCGAGGACACCGCCGGCTCCGACGGGCCGACGGACGTCCTGGTCAGCGTGGGCGGCGGCGGCCTGATCGCCGGAGTGGCCGCCGCACTGCGCGCCCGCTGCCCGGGGGTGCGGGTGTGGGGCGTGGAGACGGAGGGCGCCGAGGCCATGTCCGGCGCGCTCGCGGCGGGCGGTCCCCGGCAGCTGCCGGTGTCCTCGCTCGTCACCACGCTGAGCGCGCCGTCCGTGTCCCGGCTGACGTACGACCATGTGTCGGCGCTGGTCGAGGAGGTGCTGGTGGTCCCGGACCGGGAGGCGGTGCGGGGCTGCCTGGACCTCGCCGAGCGGGCCAAGCTGTGGACCGAGCCGGCCGCCGGATGCCTGCTTCCGGCGGCGCGGCGAGTGCTGGCCCGGGTCGGCGCCGAGGCCCGGATCGGGCTGGTGGTGTGCGGCGGCAACGCGGCGCCCGGGGAGCTCTTCGGCTGGGCGGACCGCTTCGGGCTGCTCTGACACGACCGCAGCGGCCGGGGACGACACCGCGCCCCTGCCAGGGAAACGCGCCGCACAGCCGGGCGTCTACCGTCGGTAACCCGCAGGTCGATGCCCGGCCGCGCGCCGTCTTCGTAACCCGGCGGCCGGTCGGCGCGTTGAATAAAAGGCAGAATCGGGGCTCCGGTCGCGAATCCGTTGAACGCACCCCCGCGCACCCCGCGTACCTCTGGGCAAGTCGAGTCAGGGGTCTCAGCGAGGGATGACCATGGTCAAGGAGCACGTCTCCGCACACGGGCTGGTCGGCGGCCGCTACCGGCCGCTAGAGGTCCTCGCCCGCGAGACGAACCGGCTGTGGTGGCACGCCGAGGACGTGGCGTCCGGCCAGAGCCGGCTGATGGCGCGGACCGAGCTGCCGGAGACCGCCGACGCGGACACCGTGCGGCGCGCCACGGCGCGGGTGGTGCGGACCGGCGAGATCATGCGGCTGCTGTGTCCCGGGCGGGTCGCGACGGTCGTCGACGCCGTCGTCGAGGAGGGCGTCCTGTGGACGGTCATGGACCGGATCGAGGGCACGCCGCTCGGTGAACTGCTGGACCGGGAGGGGCCGTTCCACCCGGTCCGGGCGGCCCGGCTGGGCCTGGAGGTCCTCGACGTGCTCCAGGCGGCGCACGACGAGGGCATCACCCACGGCGAGCTCAGCCCGGGCCAGGTCTTCGTCCGGGACAGCGGACCGGTCCTGGTGGCGGGGTTCGGGCTGGCGGGCACGACGCTCGCCCCGCGGCTGACCGCGCCGTCGTACGCCTCGCCGGAACAGGCCCGCGACGAACGCGTGGGACCGGCCGCCGACCTGTGGGCGCTCGGCGCGATCCTCTACACGATGGTCGAGGGGCGGCCGCCCTTCCGCGACCGCGGCCGGCCCGACGCGACGCTGCGTGCCGTGGACCGGCTGCCGCTGCGCACCCCGCTGCGCACCGGCCCGCTCACCCAGGCCGTCCAGGGCATGCTGCGCAAGAACTCCCACGAACGGCTGAACCGGGGCGTCGTGCGGGACGCCCTGGTGCGGGCCCTCGACGAGGACTCCGACGCGGACCTGAGCCCCGCGCCCCGGCTGCGCGACGCGTACGCGGCCGTGCGGCACGCCGCCCCCGCTCCGGGCAGGCGGCTGATGGTGGCCGGGACCGCCCTGGCCCTCGTCACCGTCGCGGCCGCCGTGCTCGCCGTGACCCACCGGCTGCCCGGCACCTCCACCGCGGCCGCCCCGCCCCGTACCACCGCCACCGCCGCCCCGACGCCCGGCGGCACCCGCGACGGCGGCCCCGGCCCCGGCGTCAGCCCGGGCCCGACCGCCTCCCCCGCGCTGCCGGCCGGCTACCGGCGCTACGCCGCTCCGGAGGGCTTCTCGGTGGCCCTGCCGGCGGGCTGGAAGCGCCTGGCCACCGCACGCGCGGCCGACCGCGCCTACCGCGTCACCTTCGGCGCCGGCGGCGACTCCCCCACCCTCGCCGTCACCTACAGCGAGCGCGTCGGCCCGGACCCGGTCGCCGTCTGGCGCGAGGAGGTGGAACCGGCGCTGGCGCGGCTGCCCGGCTACCACCGGATCGGCGCCGTGCGGGCCCTCACCTACCGGGGGCACCGGGCCGCCGATCTCGAATGGGTGGCGGGCTCCGGCGCGGCCCGGACGCACACCCTCGGGCGGGGCTTCCTCCTGGGCGGTGGGCGCGGTTTCTCCCTGCGGTACACCACACCGGCCGCGGACTGGGGCGACTCCGAAGGCGCCGTCGCCCTGGAGACCTTCCTGCGGACCTTCCGCGAACCGGCGGGCTGACCGGCGGACCCGGCCGTTTTCGCTCCGGCAGCCCGGGGACTCGCTCAGGTATGGTGCAAATCGGATACACGATGATGGCCGAGCAGGCCGGCCCCCGGGACCTGGTGGACCACCTGGTGCGGGCCGAGGACGCCGGCTTCGACTTCTCGGTGACCTCGGACCACTACTTCCCGTGGCTGCGTTCCCAGGGCCATGCCCCGTACGCGTGGAGTGTGCTCGGCGCCGCGGCGCAGGCCACGTCGCGGATCCCGCTGATGACGTACGTGACCTGCCCGCTGATCCGCTATCACCCCGCCGTGGTGGCGCAGAAGGCGGCGACGATGCAGTTGCTGTCCGAGGGCAGGTTCCGGCTCGGGCTGGGCGCGGGCGAGAACCTCAACGAGCATGTGGTGGGCGGCGGCTGGCCCCCGGTGGACGTGCGCCACGAGATGCTGGAAGAGGCTATGGAGATCATCCGCGCGCTGCTGGACGGCGGCCACGTCACCCGTCACGGCACGCACTACGACGTGGAGTCGGCCCGGCTGTGGGACCTGCCGGACCAGGCGCCGCCGATCGGCCTCGCCGTCTCCGGCGAGCAGTCCTGCGAACTCGCCGGCCGCCTCGCCGACCTGGTCATCGCCACCGAGCCGAAGAAGGGGCTGCTGGAGGCCTTCGACCGGCACGGCGGCAGCGGCAAGCCCCGGGTGGGCCAGCTGCCGGTGTGCTACGACGCCGACCGCGACACCGCGATCCAGCGCGCGCACGACCAGTTCCGCTGGTTCGGCCTGGGCTGGAAGGTGAACGCCGAACTGCCGCACCCGGACTCCTTCGAGTCCGCGACCCAGTTCGTGACCACCGACGACGTCGCCTCCGCCATCCCCTGCGGCCCCGACCCGGAGGCCTTCGTCGAGGCGGTCCGGCCCTACGCCGAGGCCGGGTTCGGGGAGGTCGCCCTGGTGCAGATCGGCGGTGACACGCAGCCGGAGTTCCTGGACTGGTCGGCGAAGACCCTGCTGCCCGCCCTGCGCGAGGAGTTCGGCTGACCCGGAGGGAAGGCACGGCGGTCACGGTTCGGATTGAGCCGTAAGGATGAGCATTTCGAGCCTGTACGGGGTACTAGAGGGCCCTACGCCGATTGCTTCCGGAGGACCTTGGTGAACCGCTTCGTGCACAAGACCCTGGTGGTGCAGCTCCAGGCGGAGGGCACCGCCCGGTGTCCGGTGCTCGCCCACCTCAGCTACGACGCCGAGGACCCGTTCGCCGTCACCGCCGCGTTCGGCCACGACGGCCGGGTGCTGGCCCGGTGGCGGCTGGACCGGGAGATGCTCTCCGACGGGCTGACCGGTCCGGTCGGTGTCGGCGACGTCCGGCTGCGTCCGGTGTCCGCCGGGCGGTGGCGGGAGCTGCGCATGGAATTCCTCGGCGACTACCGGGCCGACGGCGGCCGCCACCACGCCGTGGTGTACGCCTGGGCCCCCGCGATCGCCGCCTTCCTGCACGAGACCCGCGAAGTGGTCCCGCCCGGGCAGGAGGAGGTCCAGGTGGACGAGCTGCTGGCGGAGATCCTCTCCACGGGCTGAACGGCCGCCCGGGCGTGGCCGGGTGGCCGGGCCGGCGGACCGGGGCTGACGCGCCGGCCGCCGGCTGAGTCGTGTGCGCGGGGCGCCCTGAGTAGCCGTACTCATGTCCGCGCAGGCCCGCCGGCCGCACGATGGGGCTCCTTCGACGTCACCGAGTCCTCCGGCAAGGAGCCCCGCCATGACCGCAGTGCGCCCCGCCCCGCTCCTCCCCGCCCCCCGTCGCGTGCCGCCCGCCCTGTTCGCGGGCGTGGTGGCGGTGGGCCTCGCCGTGTCGGCTTGGGACGTGCGCGACCGCACCACCTGGTTCCTCGAGACGTTCTGGGCGCTGGCCGGGCTGCCCCTGGTGGTGCTGCTGTGGCGGCGCTTCCCGCTGACCGGGCTGCTGTGCGGGCTGCTCGCCGCGCACGCGCTGGTGCTCGCCGTCGGCGGCCACTACACGTACGCGCAGGTGCCGTTGGGCGACTGGGTGCGCGACGCCTTCGGCCTGTCCCGCAACCCGTACGACCGCTTCGGGCACCTGATGCAGGGCTTCGTCCCGGCCGTGCTGGTGCGTGAACTGCTCGTCCGCACGTCGCCGCTGCGCGGCAGCCGCTGGCTGGCCCCGCTCACCGTGTGCGCCTGCCTCGCCTTCAGCGCCTGCTTCGAGCTGCTGGAGTGGGCGGCCGCCGAGATCGGCGGACACGGCGCGGACGCGTTCCTCGCCACCCAGGGCGATGTCTGGGACACCCAGTGGGACATGTTCTGCGCGCTGATCGGGGCGGTGCTCTCCCTGCTGCTGCTCAGCAGGGCGCACGACCGCCGCCTGGCGGCTCTGGCGGCACGCACCGCCGGCTGACCGGTCAGTCGTCGCTGCGGCCGGTGTGCCGGCGGCGCGCCCACAGGGGCAGCCCGTACCAGCACACCAGGTACCAGATGACCACGGCGGTCACCAGGTAGGGGACGTAGCCGTTGTGCGTGGCGACCCGCAGGATGAGCAGCAGCGAGGAGGTCATCGTGGCGAGCAGCAGGACCAGGCCGACGAAGGTCAGCCGCGAGGCGATGCGCACCGCCTGGGGCTTGACCCGGCGCCCGGAGACCAGGCGGTGCAGCGACACCGGGCCGATGAGGGCGCCGGTCGCGCAGGCGCCCAGGACCACGGTCACGATGTAGATGAGCTGGTCGGTGGGGGCCAGCGTGGCGTACTTCGGCTGGAAGACGACGGTCAGCAGGAATCCGAAAAGGATCTGCACGCCCGTCTGGGCCACGCGGACCTCCTGGATGAGCTCACCCCACATCC
The DNA here is from genome assembly GCF_042875075.1 of Streptomyces sp. NPDC003720. Taxonomy (NCBI): domain Bacteria; kingdom Bacillati; phylum Actinomycetota; class Actinomycetes; order Kitasatosporales; family Streptomycetaceae; genus Streptomyces; species Streptomyces sp. NPDC003720. Next base: position 602,401 of record NZ_JBIANZ010000001.1, on the reverse strand, counting down.
GGTCGGCCCGCTCCTCCTGGGTCTCGTCACGGCCCGTACGCCGTCCCTCCTGCGTCATGCGATCCGTTTAACCGGGGGAACGTTCGTTCAAACGGACGGTTTCGCGGGGACTACCAGCGGTGTTCGACCTGCTCCCGGACGCGGCGCTCGTACAGTTCGCGGATCGCCGCGTGCGTCTCGGCGGACAGCGCCGGCAGCTTGGCCGCGGCCGCGTTGGCGCGGGCCTGCTCCGGGTTGCGGGCGCCGGGGATGACCGTGGTCACCCCGGGCTGCTCGATGATCCAGCGCAGGGCGAGCTGGGCCGGGGTGAAGCCCTCGGGGGCGAGCGCGGCGAACTCGGCGGCCGCCTCGACGCCGGTGGCGTAGTCGACGCCGGAGAAGGTCTCGCCCTGGTCGAAGGCCTCGCCGTGCCGGTTGTAGGTGCGGTGGTCGTCGGCGGCGAAGACCGTGTCCTTGGTGTACTTGCCGGACAGCAGGCCGGAGGCGAGCGGCACCCGCGCGATGATGCCGACGCCCGCCTCCCGGGCCGCGGGGAGCACCTCGAGGAGGGGCTTCATGCGGAACGGGTTGAGGATGATCTGCACGCTCGCCACGTTCGGCCGGGCGATCGCGGTCAGCGCCTCGGCGCAGGTCTCCACGCTCACGCCGTACGCCGCGACGCGCTCCTCGGCCACCAGGGTGTCGAGCGCGTCGAACACCGCGTCGGAGGAGTAGACGGGGGTCGGCGGGCAGTGGAGCTGGACCAGGTCGATGCGGTCGACGCCGAGGTTGCGGCGGGACCGGTCGTTCCAGGCGCGGAAGTTGTCCAGTACGTAGTTCTCCGGGGTCTGCTCGACCCGGCGGCCCATCTTGGTGGCCACGAGCACATGCAGGTCGGGCCGGCTGCGCAGGAAGGTGGCGATGGTCTCCTCGCTGCGCCCGTCGCCGTACACGTCGGCCGTGTCGAAGAAGGTGACGCCGGACTCGGCCGCCGCCTCCAGGACGGACAGGGCCTCCTTGTCGTCGACCTCGCCCCAGTCCGCGCCGAGCTGCCAGGTGCCGAGTCCGACGACCGACGCCCACTGTCCCGACCTGTCCATCACGCGTTCGTCCATACCGCCCAGTCTGTCATCCGGTCTCCCGGGCCGCCGGACCGGGTGGTTCCGGCGGCGGGCGGCTGCCGGGCGCCTCAGGGCCGCGGGGCGTCAGGCAGCGGGGTCAACTGCGCCTGGACGAGGGGACCGTAGCGGTCGGCGATGGCGTCGAGGTCGGTCCCGCGCAGGTGCGGGCCGCGGGCCACGCCGTACATCACGCCCAGGCCGAGCAGGCCCGCGACGGCGAGTTCGGCGCGCAGTCCCCGGTCGGGGCCGGTGAGCCGGGCGGCGAGGCGTTCGGTCACCTGGGCGCGGAAGTTGGCGCGCAGGACCTCGCCGTGCTCGCCGTGCAGGGGGGCGAAGGCGATCCGCACCAGCGGGTCGGCGCCGCGGTCGCGCTGGCTGGCCAGAACGTGCCGGACCATGTGCCGGCCCAGCTCGTCCAGGGGTGCGTCGAGCAGGTCGTCGGCGTCGGTGTCGAAGGACATCACGCGGGCGAAGAGGGCGTCCTTGTTGCCGAAGTACTTCAGGATCAGCGGCGGGCTGACCCCGGCCCGTTCGGCGACCGCCCTGAGCGTGATGTCGGCGTGGGCGTGGCGGGCCAGGAGGTACCGGGCGGCTTTCAGGATGGCCGTCCGGGTGGCTTCGGCGTCGCGCCGCACGGGGGCGGTTTCGCGGTCGGCCGGCGCGGCCGCCCGGGGGCCGGATGGAGTGCTCACGGCACTCATGCTCCCTCCATCGCCTCGTCGCGGGCGCCCCGGGTGCCCCCGCGAGCGCGCCGGACGCCGCCGGCGGGCCCGTCGCCGGGTATGGACAGGGCCGCGGCGCAGGCGACCAGGGCGACGGCGCCGGCCATCGCGAACGCCAGCAGGTAGCCGTGCAGGGTGGGCACGGGCAGAGAGCCGACGAGACTCGTGTGGTGGACGAGCACGGCGGCGACGGCGGCGCTGGAGGTGGCCTGGCCGATGGTCCGCATCAGGACGTTGACGCCGTTGGCGGATGCCGTCTGGGCGGCCGGGACCGCGCGCAGGATGAGGGTCGGCAGCGCGGAGTAGGCGAGGGTGGTGCCGGTCGCCACCACCGTGGCGCCGAGGATGATCATCCACAGGTCGCGGCTGTCGGCGATGCGCAGCGCGTAGCCGCAGGCGATGACGGCGGCGCCGAGGGCGAGGGTGACGCGCGGGCCGCGGGAGGCCGAGATGCGGGCGGACAGCGGCGAGAAGAGCAGCATGGTGACGCCGCCCGGCAGCAGGCACAGGCCGGTGGCGACGATCGACAGGCCGAGGCCGTACCCGGTGGCCTCGGGCGCCTGCACGAGCTGGGCGGTCACCAGCGAGTTCGCGTAGAAGGCGAATCCGGTCAGCATGGCCGCCACGTGGGACAGGCCCACCCGGGGGCGGGTGACCAGACGCAGGTCCACCAGGGGCCGCTCGGTGCGCAGCTGATGCCACCACCACAGGGCGAGCACCACGGCGGCGGCGAGGAACAGGCCGAGGACGCGGGGGCTGCCCCAGCCCCACTGGCCGCCCTGCGACACGCCCAGCAGCAGGCTCACCAGGGCGACGGCCAGGCCCAGCGCGCCGAGGACGTCGAAGCGGCCCGGCTCGCGCACCGGGGACTCCCTGACCGCCCACCAGGTCGCCGTCACGCCGAGCGCGCCGAGCAGGCTGGTGAGCCAGAACATGGTGTGCCAGTCGGCGTACTGCACCACGAGCGCGGCCAGCGGCAGGCCGAGCGCGGCGCCGATGCCGACGGTGGAGCTCATCAGCGCCACCGCCGAGCCGCGGCGCTCCGGCGGCAGTTCGTCGCGCAGGATGCTGATGGACAGCGGGACGACGGAGGCGGCGGCGCCCTGGAGCGCGCGGGCCGCGATAAGCACGCGGATGTCGGAGGACAGGGCGCACATCACGGAGCCGGCGGTCATCAGGGCGAGCGCGCCGATGAGCACCCGCCGCTTGCCGTACATGTCGCCGGCCCGGCCGAGCACGGGCGTGAGCACCGCTCCGGAGAGCAGCGTCGCGGTGACCATCCAGGAGACGCTTGCCGCCGACGCCCCGGTGAGCCGCGGCAGGTCCGGCAGCAGGGGGACGACGACCGTCTGCATGACGGCCATGAGGATGCCGCCCGAGGCCAGCACGGGAATGGTGAGCCGGTCCCGCAGCCGGGGCGGTGCGGCCTCGGCGCCTGGCGGGGACGTCGGTGCTGGCTGGTCCATCGGCGCTCCTGCGGGCAGCGTGAAGACGTTGGTGAATAACAATTCACCCTATCGGGTGAATGGCCATTCACCAACGTCTCCGGCTCAGCGCCGTTCGGCGGCCGAGCGGGCGTGCAGGGCGCGCGCCGCCCGGGGACCCAGCCAGCGCTTGAGCCTGCGCAGCACCTCCAGTTGGCCGGCCGCCTTGTCGATGCCGTAGTAGAGCTGCGGCGGGACGTGGGGCAGCAGCGGGGAGTGGCGCTGGCCGAGCAGGGCGAACATCCGGTGCGGGGGCAGTTCGACGTAGCGCGGCAGGTTCTCGTACCACTGGGCGCTGTAGCGGGCCGCGCTCTGCGCCGAGAGCAGTTCGGACCTGCGCTGCCGTTCGTAGGCGGTCAGGGCCTCGGGCAGGGAGGCGTGCCGGCGCAGGGAGCCGGCGAGGCACATGGCGTCCTCCAGGGCGAGGGTGGTGCCCGCGCCGATGGAGTAGTGGGTGGTGTGGGCGGCGTCGCCGAGCAGGACGAGGTTGCCGTGGTGCCATGTGCGGTTGGTCAGGGTGCGGAAGGCCGGCCAGGGCGCACCGCCGCCCGCCGGTGAGCGGTCGATGAGGGGGTGGCCGTCGAGCACGCCGGCGAAGAGCTTCTCCAGCAGCACGAGCCCCTCGCCCCGGTCCGCGCGGTCCAGGCCGAGCCCGGCGAGGGTGTCCGGGGCGCACTCCACGACGCAGGTGCTGTGGTCGTCGCCGTACTTGTAGCCGTAGGCCCAGATCCAGCCGTGCCCGGTCTCCACGAAGGCGAACGTGAAGGCGTCGAAGACCTTGGTGGTGCCGAGCCAGGCGTAGCGGTTGCGGCCCTCTTCGAGCCGGGTGCCGAAGTGGCCGGCGTGCCGGGTGCGCAGCGCACTGTGGACGCCGTCGGCCGCCACGACCAGGTCCGCCTCCGGCAGGCCGGCCGCTGGGACCTCGCTGCCGAACTCCAGGCGTACGCCGAGGGAGCGGGCGCGGCCGGCGAGGATCTCGAGCAGCCGGTGGCGCCCGATGCCGTGCCCCTCGTCGCCGGGCTGCCGGGCCACCTGGCCGCGGATGTGCGCCACGCCCTGGTTCCAGCGCACCGAGCTCTCCTCGATCGCCCGGGCGGACTCGGGGTCGTGGGCGTGCAGCCGGTCGAGCAGTCCGCGCCAGTACGTGACGCCCCAGCCGTAGGTCGAGCCCTCGGGGTCGCGTTCGTGGACGGTGACGTCGTGGGACGGGTGCTGCCGCTTGAGCAGGATGGCGAGGTACAGGCCGGCGGGCCCGCCTCCGACACAGACGACCTTCACGCGCACACCCCTGTCGGCTACTCAACGTGCTCGGACGACACCGCAGGGTAGCAGGGAGTCAGGCGTGGGGGCGGGTTTGCGGATCGCGTCAGTCCGGCGCGGTGACCCGCGCCACCCCGGCTGCCCGCCGACAGGAAGGAATTGCCCGTTCCGCGTTGGCGCGGGCCACCCCTACGGCAAGATCATCTTGGTTCAACCTTGCACGTCATGTGGGCAATTGTCCGGATCGCAGCCAACCGGTTCCGGATGATTTCCCCCTGCCCCGAAGGTCCCGGTAGGCATGCGGAGACACCACTCGCCCCCCCGCAGGAGGACCCGCATGCCCGAACTCACCCGGCGCCGCGCGCTCACCACGGCGGCCGCCCTCGCCGCCACGGCCTCGGCCGTCACCCTCGCCGCGCCCGCCGCGCCGGCCGCCGAGCACCACCACGGCGCGCCGGACTCCTTCGACGAGGTCTACCGGGGCCGCCGGATACAGGGCCGCCCGTCGGACGGCGGCGGTCACCACGAACACGGCGGCGGCTACGCCGTGTTCGTCGACGGTGTGGAGCTGCATGTGATGCGCAACGCCGACGGCACCTGGATCAGCGTGGTCAGCCACTACGACCCGGTGCCCACCCCGCGTGCCGCCGCCCGGGCCGCGGTGGACGAGCTGCAGGGCGCCCCGCTGCTGCCCTTCCCCGCCAACTGACCGCCCCCGCACGGACCTTCCGGAGCACCACGCACATGACCGTACGCAAGAACCAGGCCGATCTGACCGCCGACGAGAAGCGCCGGTTCACCGGCGCCGTCCTCGAACTCAAGCGCAGCGGACGCTACGACGAGTTCGTCCGCACGCACAACGGCTTCATCATGTCCGACACCGACACCGGCGAGCGGACCGGCCACCGCTCCCCGTCCTTCCTGCCCTGGCACCGCAGGTTCCTGCTGGACTTCGAACGGGCGCTGCAGTCGGTCGACCCCTCGGTGGCGCTGCCCTACTGGGACTGGAGCACCGACCGCACGGTGCGCGCCTCGCTGTGGGCGCCGGACTTCCTGGGCGGTACCGGGCGCGGCTCGGACGGCCGGGTGATGGACGGCCCGTTCGCCGCGTCCGGCGGCGACTGGCCGATCAGCGTGCGGGTGGACGGCCGTACGTTCCTGCGCCGCTCGCTCGGCTCCGGCGTGCGCGAACTGCCCACGCCCGCCGAGGTCGAGTCGGTGCTGGCGATGCCGGTGTACGACGCGGCGCCGTACAACAGCGCCGCGGACGGCTTCCGCAACCACCTGGAGGGCTGGCGCGGGGTGAACCTGCACAACAGGGTGCACGTGTGGGTCGGCGGCCAGATGGCCACCGGGGTCTCCCCCAACGACCCGGTGTTCTGGCTGCACCACGCCTACATCGACAAGCTGTGGGCCCAGTGGCAGCGCCGGCACCCGGACTCCGGGTACGTGCCGGGGGGCGGGACGCCGGACGTCGTCGATCTGAACGAGACGATGAAGCCCTGGAACGACGTGCGCCCGGCGGACCTGCTGGACCACACGCGGTTCTACACGTTCGACCGCTGAGGCCCGGCGCTGGCCGCCGGCGGCCCGCCGGTCAGGCGTCCGCGGTGCGGCACTCCGGGTGGCCCCAGCCCTGCGTGTTCTTGGCGATGGACTCGCCGGCCGCGTAGGAGCGCCCGCACAGGCAGCGGCCGGGGAACTTCGCCTTGATGGTGCGGGCGGAGGAACGGGACGCCGCCCCGCCGCCGGTGCGGCGCGGCGCCTTCCTGCGCGCCGCGCCGGCCGACGGCGTGTCGGGCGAGGGCGGGGGCTCCGGCGAGCCGAGCGCGCTGCCGGCGGCCTCCTGGACGGTGGCGGCCTGGCTGGCGGCGCGGTCGGCGAAGTCGTTGAGCGGGTCGCCGTCCACCTGGTGGGCGGGGACGTAGCGGAACTCGACCGACCGGCCGTCGAGCAGCGCGTCGATGCGCACCACGAGGTCCTGGTTGGCGACGGGCTTGCCGGCCGCGGTCTTCCAGCCGTTGCGCTTCCAGCCGGGCAGCCAGGTGGTGACGGCCTTCATCGCGTACTGGGAGTCCATCCGGACCTCGAGCGGCACGTCCGGGTCGACGGAGGCGAGCAGCCGCTCCAGAGCGGTCAGCTCGGCGACGTTGTTGGTGGCCCGGCCGAGCGGGCCGGACTCCCAGCGGGCCGCGGTCCGCTCGTCGTCGGAGACCACCCACGCCCATCCGGCCGGTCCCGGGTTTCCCTTCGAAGCCCCGTCGCACGCGGCCACCACACGTTCACGCATACGGCCGATCATGCCACGGCCGCGGCGGCCGCCGGACACGGTCCCGCCCGGCCGCGGTCACTCCTCGGCGATCTGCGGCATCTCGCCCTCGGTGGTCTTGACGTCGATCACCGAGAAGTTGGCGCCCTGCGGGTCGCTGAGCGCCGCGAACCGGCCGAAGGGGCTGGTCATGGGCCCGAAGTGGAGGACGGCGCCGAGCTTGGCCGCCCGGGCCACGGCCGCGTCGCAGTCGTCGACGGTCCAGTACACGTTGATGTACGACGGCACCTCCGGCGGGAAGTCGTCGGTCATCCGCATCCGGCCGAGGACCGTCTCCTCGCCGATGTCGAACATGCGGAAGTCGATCGCGTCGTCCGCGATCCGCTTCGCCCGGTACGGGAAGACGGCGGTGAGGAAGGCGTCCGTGCGGTCGGGGTCGCGGGTGAAGACCTCCGCCCAGCAGTAGGCGCCGGGCACCGCCGTGGCGTCGAAGCCCTCGTGGCTGCCCGCCTGCCACACGCCGAACACGGCCCCGCTCGGCTCGCGGGCCAGGCACATGGTGCCGAACTCGCCGACCTGCATCGGCTCCATCAGCACCTCGCCGCCGTTGTCCCGGATCCGCTCCGCGGTGGCGGCGGCGTCCGGCGAGGCGAAGTACAGGCACCACTGCGGCTGGCCCTCCTGGCCCGGCATGGGCGGCACCACGGCGGCCACCGCCTGGTCGTCGGCGTAGGCCTGGGTGTAGTTGCCGTACTCCGGCGACGACTGGCCGAAGGTCCAGCCGAGGACCTCGCCGTAGAAGTTCTTCGCGCTCTCCAGGTCGCCGAACATCGCGTCGGCCCAGCAGGGCGTTCCCTCGGGTTGCACGGCCATGGTCGCGGCCCTCTCCGCTCGGCTGATCCGTCGGTCCGCCCCTGTGCAGAACGCTAGTCATCCCGCGCCCGGCGCGCGCGCCGGGCGCGGGACACCGACGGCGCTACTCCCCCGCGTACGCCCGCTCCAGCGCGGCGACGTCCAGTTTGCCCATGCCCATCATGGCGCGGGTGGCCCGCTCGGCCCTGTCCGTCTCCGGGTCGGAGACCATGTCGATCAGCCGGTCGTAGACCACCTGCCAGGAGACGCCGTAGCGGTCCTTGAGCCAGCCGCAGGGGCCGCCCTCGCCGCCGTTCTCGGTGAGCCGGCTCCAGTAGTGGTCGATCTCCTGCTGGTCGGAGCAGTGGATCTGGAACGAGATCGCCTCGTTGAACGTGAACTGGGGGCCGCCGTTCAGGGCGACGAACTTCTGTCCGTTGGCCGTGAACTCCACGCTCATCACCGATCCGGCCTGTCCCGGGCTGCCCTCCGGGTAGCGGCTGAGCCGGCCGACGCTGGAGTTCTTGAACACGGAGACGTAGAACTGCGCCGCCTCCTCGGCCTGGCCGTCGAACCAGAGACAGGTGTGGAATCCGTCGGTGTTCATGAGTACCTCCAGGGAGCGAGCGTGGAACACGGTCACCTGTACCGACCGGCGCTCCGCCGGAAACTCATCGGTGGGCGGCCGGACGATCCGCCCCTCTGCCGGCGGGGCCGGGCGCGGGTGACCGGCCGGCCCCGGGCCCGGTCAGGCCGCCAGGCAGAGCCCGTCGTACGGCGCCCGGCGTACGGCGCGGGACGCCGTGCCGGTCCGGCGGGCCAGTTCCGACCCGGTGCGAGACAGGAGGTCGCCGAGGCCCAGCCCGAGGGCGCGGGCGGCCGCCGCGAGGACCTCGGAGGACGCCTCCTTGCGGCCGCGCTCGATCTCGGACAGGTAGGGCAGGGAGATCCGGGCCGCGTCGGCGACGTCCCTCAGCGTGCGCTCCTGGGCCTGCCGTTCGCGGCGCAGCACGTCCCCGACCAGATCGCGCCACAGGGGCTCAGCGGCCGCCGGTTCCGGCGCGCCGGGGCGGGCGGGAACCGGTGCGGCGGCGTCCGGGTGGCCGGGCGCACGGCGCAGGGGGATCACACGGGCTTCTTCGCTCACCTGGTCGGTCACCCGCTCAGCCTAGGCTCGCCAAGGCCGCCGGCGCCGGGCCGCGCGCTGATTCCCCCACGCGCGAAAATCGGTGTGACTTTCGCGGGCATGCATCGGAACAACGGGGGTACCCGCCGCGTGAGCACCACCGTGAGCAGGCATGCGTGCCCGGATTTCCGGGTACGCGGGGGACACGCACCATGCATCAGGGATCGGACCACAGTCCGATGCGGCAGGCTCGAACCGTGACTGACGTGGGGAGAGGTAATGAAAACCGCCGGGATCCGGTCGGAGGCAGAGGTCCTCGAGAGGACCGAGCAGGGGAGGGCGCAGGAGGAGGCACTGCCCGGCATCGTGGACCCGGCCTCGGTCGCGCCGCGTGACGCCCGGGAGCTGTCCCGCCAGTTCTTCCGCCGGCTGACGGAGCTGGAGGAGGGCACGCACGAGTACCAGTACGCGCGCAACACCCTCATCGAGATGAACATGTCGCTGGTGCGGTTCGCGGCGGGCCGCTTCCGCAACCGCGGTGACGACATGGAGGACATCGTCCAGACCGGCATGGTCGGCCTGATCAAGGCCATCGACCGGTTCGAGCTGGCGCGCGAGGTCGAGTTCACCTCCTTCGCGCTGCCGTACATCGTGGGCGAGATCAAGCGGTTCTTCCGCGACACCACCTGGGCGGTGCACGTGCCGCGGCGGCTCCAGGAGATGCGCGTGGAGCTGGCGCGGGCCCGCGAGGAGCTGTCGAGCCGGCTGGACCGGGACCCCACGGTCGCCGAGCTGGCCACCCTGATGAACATCACCGAGAGCCAGGTGGTCGAGGCCCAGCTCGCCTCCAACGGCTACAACTCCGCCTCCCTGGACGCCGCGCTCACCGGGGACGGCCCCGAGGACGGCGAGGCGGTCCTCGCCGACTTCATCGGCGTGGAGGAGGAGGGCCTGCGGCTCGTCGAGGACTTCCACGCGCTGGCCCCGCTCATGCACGAGCTGAGCGACCGCGACCGGCAGATCATCCATATGCGGTTCGTCGAGGAGGCGACCCAGGCGGAGATCGGGGAGCGGCTGGGCTGCTCCCAGATGCACGTCTCCCGGCTGATCAAGCGGATCATCACCCGGCTGCGCCAGGGCATGCTGGGCGAGCTCGGCTGCGCCTGACCCGCACCACGACGTGAGCCCGGGCGCCGAGCGCCCGGGCTCACGTGTGTCTTCCGCCCGCCGGAACCGGCTCAGAGGGCCGGAGGGTTCACCGCTTCAGTTCGACCCGCGCGCACACGCGCTTCCCGACCGGTACGCGCTCCACGGTGACCTGGGCCGCCACCGCGTGCACGATCTCCAGCCCGTGCCGGCCGACGCGCTCGGGGTTCTTCGGGTAACGGCGGGGCAGGGTCGCGCTGCTGTCGTAGACCGCGACGGTGACCGACGCGTCCGTGCCTTCCAGCTCCAGGATGTACGGGCCGCTGCTGTGCCGGTCGGCGTTGGTGACCAGTTCGCTCACGACGAGGAGCAGCTCACCGTCGGTCCGGCCGTCGATGCCCGCGCACCACTCGTGCCTGAGCTGCTCCAGGAACTGGGCCGCGAAGGCACGGGCCTCGGCGATGCATCCGGGTTCGCCGGTGTAGTGCGCCGCGCGTCTCAGCGGCTCCACGGGAACGTCGAAACCAGTCGGTATCACTGCCCCGCCCAGGTGCTCGGTCATGCGTGTCTCTCTCGGAAGGCCCGATCCGGCCGGTCACTGTTGCACCTGTCCTCGTACCCAGAGCCGGGCGCGGCAGTCCCCCGGTGCGTTCGCCCACCGCGCACAGCCTGTCATGCCCGCCGGTCATGCGGCCGACCGGGTCCCGCCGGGCGGCCCCTTGCTCTCGGTCCCGGCCGGTTCGGAGCCGGGCGCGGAGGGCGCGGACGGCGGGGTCCCCGACGGGGGCTCCGAGGGCGGCGCCCCCGTCGTGGGCGGCTCGGTCGACGGCCCGGACGACGGCTCCCCGGCCGGCGGCGACTGGGGCGACGGAGGCTGCGAGGGGGACTGCGACGACGGCGGCCGCGAACCCGAGCCGGACGGGGCCGGGGAGGACGAGGGCGAGCCGGAGGGGTTGCCCGGGGTCGACGTCGGCGGGCAGGGCCGGCCCGAGGCGCCCGTCGCTCCGGGTGACGCGCAGCCGGCCGGCGGGACCCACGGCCGCGTGTCCTTCGGGGGCTCGGTGTGCTCGTCATGGCTGCCGGTGTCGTCGCCGGGCTCACGGCGGAACCAGTCGCCGCTGCGGGCGTCGTAGATCACGAAGGCCTTGACGGCCGCCGGGGCGGGTGTCACCACGACGACGTCCGACGGCCGGTAGGAGGGCCAGCGGTCGCCGGTCAGCCGCACGGCGCCGCGTTGCGCGACCGGTGGGGTGAGGGGGTTGCCGCAGGCGCATCGGGCGCGGGGCACGCCGTGGCCGTCGACCAGGACGGCGGTGCCGGCCTGGAGGACCGCCTGGAAGCCGGTGGCGCGGCCGTCGCGGTAGCCGTGGTTGGTGACGCGGGTGTCGGCGCGCAGCGTGACCGGGGTGAGCGATCGCAGGAAGGCGGGGACGCCGGACGGCTGGACGCCGGCCGCCGCTGCGTAGGCGCGGTTGCGCGCCGGGTCGGCCCGCAGGGCGCTGATCTGCTTCTCCACGTCGCAGCTCGGGCTGTTCCTGACCCCGCTGTAGAGCCCGGGGGCGCCGCCGTCCACCCCGCGCACCGCGTTGGCGGGCGTGGAGGGCGCCGTCGCGGTGCCCGGCGAGGGTGTGCTCGGCGCTGAGGTCGGCGTGCCCGCCTTCCGTACGGTCGACTCCGTGAACGGGTCGGGGCCGGTCTGGCTCGCGGGCTGCAGGAAGACCTCGCCGCCCTTGGCGGAGGAGCCGGTGCCGGGCCGGGTGAGGACCACCGCGAGGACGGCCACCGCGACCACGGCCGCGGTGAGCGCGGCCACCCGCGGAGCGGACTTCCACCACGGCCGGTGCGGTTCCCCTCCCCCGCCCCCTGGGCCGGAGCCGCCGCCCGGCGGCGGTGGGGGCGGTCCCGTGGGCGGCTGGGAGGGTCCGGACAGCGGGCCGGAGGGGGGCCCGGTCGGGCGGCCGGAGGACGGAGGCCCGACGCTCACCGGTTCATCCCGTCGCGATCACGGCTCATATCAGATTGTGTGCTCGGGTCCCCCGGCGCTCGCAAGCCGACGCCGGACGGCTCATCCGGCGGGCGGGGCGCCCGGGCTCTGCCTAGCCTGGCAAGGGTGACCCCTGTGACCGTCGCCGCACGGCCCGCCGCCCGCCACGGCTGGATGCGGGCGGCGGCGACCGTGCTGCCGGGGCTTGCGGTGATGTTCGCCCTCGCGGCGCTCGGGCTGTGGGCGGCCGGCGCCACGGGACTGCCCGACGGCGCGTTCGCCCGGGTGGTCGCCGCGACCGTGGTGACCGCGGTCGGCGGCACGCTCGAACTCACCGGCGACGCCGGTCCGCTGGCGCGGACCAGGGCCGGCCTCACCGTGATGCCGCTCTCCGTGACCCTGGCCGGTGCCCTGGTGATCGGCGCGGGCTTCCTGCGGCCGCTGCGGCACCGGGCGGTCGCCTCGGCCCGGGAACTGGCCGGCTGGGCCGCCCGGCTGGGGCTGCTGTGGCTGCTCGCGCTGATCGGCCTCGGTCTCGCCGCCCGCCAGACCTTCGCCGTCGACGTGGGCAACGGCACGCTCAGCGATCTCGCCGGCCTGTTCGGCGGGGCGCCGACGGTGGGGTTCACCACCGATGTGCCGCTGACCGTGCTGTTCGGGCTGCTGTGGCTGGCCGGGGTGCTGGTGCTCGCCCTGCTGGTGGCGCCCGGCGCGCCGCTGCCCGGGCGGCTGCTGCGGCTGCGCGAGCCGGTGCGCCCGGCCGCGCACGCCATGATCCTGCTGCTGCTCGGCTACGTCGCCGTCGGCCTCGTCGTGGCCCTGGTGGCGGCGGCGACCCGCGGGCACCCCGCCGAGACGTTCGCGGTGATCCTGCTCGGTCTGCCCAACCTTGCCTGGCTCGCTCTCACCCTCGGCCAGGGCGCCACCTGGCACGGCCGGGTGGACGGCCCGTTCGGGCTGCCGATGCCCGAGGTGCTGGACCACGTCCTGCGCACGCCGGACATCGCCACGCTGAACCTGCGCACGCTCACCGAGCAGGACGGCGGGATGTGGTGGCTGCTGGTCGCCCAGGTGGTGCTGACGTCGGCGGTGGCGTTCCTGATGGCGGCGCGGTCCCCGGCATGGGTCGCTGCCTGGCGGCACGCGGTGCGGCTGGCCGTCGCCCTGGCGCTGACGGTGCTGATGGTCTGCCTGCTGTGCAGGATCTCGGCGCACTACGGTCTGTCGCTGCTCGGCATCGGGGACCTGGGCGGCGGCCTGTCCGGGGAGCTGTTCCTCAGGCCCCGGCTGTGGCAGGCGGTGGGCCTGGGCGCGCTGTGGGGGCTGGTCGTCGGCTTCCTGGGCGCGCTGGCGGCCCGACCGGTGCGCCGGCGGGGCCGGGTCGACGTCCCCGCAGCCGGGCCCGGCACCCCCTAGGTCGTGTCCGCAAAGTCGCGTCGTTCGCCCGCAGGGCGGGCGTCGCGGCGTCCGGTGCGTGCTCTGGGGGTCCCCCCGGCCGAAGGCTGGGGGAGTGCCGGCCGGATGCCCTCGTACTGGGTGTACTCGGGCTTTCGGCCGGTGCGGCGAGAGTGCGTGCCCGGCGTCGCGACGCAGACGCGACTTTGCGGACACGGCCTAGGACCCGCTCCCTAGGGCCGGGTACGGCGGAAGACCGGTTCGGCCCACGCCGGCGGCGGCCGGGGCTCGGTCCGCGCCGGGTGGTCCGGCGCCGTGGCGGCCGGGGCGGCGCGCAGGGCGGCCACGAAGTCGAGGCAGGTGTCGTAGCGGGCTTCCGGACTCTTGGCGAGGGCCCGGGCGAAGACCGCGTCGACGGCTCGGGGCAGACCGGGGCGGACGGTGCTCGGCGGGGCCGGTTCCGCGTACTGGTGGGCCCACAGCAGGGCCATGTCGTCCTCGCGCTGGAAGGGCGGGCGTCCGGTCAGGGTCTCCTGGACGACGCAGGCGAGGCCGTAGACGTCGCAGCGGCCGTCGACGGGCCGGCCGGAGATCTGCTCGGGGGCCACGTAGTCGAGGGTGCCGACGAACTGGCCGACGTGGGTGAACCCGGTCAGCGACAGCGACTTCTTGGTCAGTCCGAAGTCGGTGAGGTAGACGTGCTCCGGATGGTCGCTGTCGGTGCCGCGCGCGATCAGGACGTTCCCGGGCTTGACGTCCCGGTGGACCAGGCCGTGTTCGTGGGCGGCGTCCAGCGCGGAGGCTACCTGGGCGGCGATGCGCACGGCGTCGGCGAAGGGCAGCGGTCCGCGCCCGTCGAGCAGCTGGCGCAGGTCGCTGCCGGGGACGTAGCGCATGGCGATGTACAGGACGCCGTCCGCCTCGCCGGCCTCGAAGACGGGGACGATGTGCGGGTGGTCGAGGGCGGCGGCCACCCGGGACTCGTGGGTGAAGCGCTTGCGGAAGGTGTCGTTGCGGGCGAGTTCCGGGGCGAGCAGCTTGAGCGCGACGGTGCGGTCCAGACGCAGGTCGCGGGCTCGGTACACGACGGCCATGCCGCCGCGGCCGATCACGCTCTCCAGCAGGTAGCCGGCCACCCGGTGCCCGACGAGTTCCGGGGGCCGCCCCGAGGACAGGCCGGTCCGGCCGGCCATCAGGGCTCACCCCGGGGGGCGGCGTACCGGGTGGGGGCGTGGTCGGGCGTGCCGGCGGGGGCCGGGCCCTCGGTGGCGTGGTCGGGCGTGCCGGTGGAGGCCGGGTGCTCGGTGGCGTAGGTGTGCAGCCGGCGTCCGTCGGCGTACATCCAGCGGCCCGCGTCGGGGTCGTAGACCCACATCGACTCGCCGTCGACCACGACCCCGATGCGCAGCTCCCGGGTGCGGTCCTCGAAGGCCCGGCCGTCCAGGCCGCCGTCCGCCAGCTCGCGCACGGCCGCCCGGTAGCCGGCCAGGGCGCGTTCGGCGCGGGCCAGCAGCGGGAGCGGGTCGGTGGTGCCGGCGGGCGGGTCCTCGGCGGCGGGCGGGTCCCGGGGCACGGCGACCAGGTGCCGGCCGTCGACCCAGGCGGTCCAGCCGTTGGCGCAGCGGATGTGCGCCCAGTCGCCGAGCCGTTCGACGACTTCGACGGGCAGCAGCCGGTCGAGGGACACGGTGGGGCGGGCCGGGTCGGGCGCCTCCCAGGCCGGCATGCCGTCGGGCGGCACGACGTGGGTCGGCCGGAACGCGGGGGCGTGCTGTCCGCTCATCGGGCCGCCCGTCCGCGCATCACGGCGGGTTCCTGCCGGCGCAGCAGCGGGAGGACCAGCAGGCCGTAGACGACGGAGAGCGCCAGCAGCATGCCCATGTCGAGCAGCCAGATCCCGGCCGAGTGCCGGAACAGCGGGTCGGCGGTGACGGTGCCCGGCACGGTCCGGGCCAGCCCGATCGAGCCGGCCATGGCGCCGAGCGCCCAGCGGGCGGGCACCAGCCAGGACAGCTCCTCCAGCCCGGGCACACCGTGCAGCGGGAGCAGCGCGCCGCAGAAGACGACCTGGACGATGGCGAGCAGCACCAGCAGCGGCATCGTCACCTCCTCCTTGCGCACCAGTGCGGACACCAGCAGGCCCAGCGTCATGGCTGTGAAGGCCAGCAGGGCGACGGCGAGGGTGATCTCGGCGAGCGGTGGCAGCAGGACGCCCCGGCCGCCGGGGGCGTTGAGGTCGACGCCGAGCAGGGCGACCAGGGTGAGGACGACGGCCTGGACGACCGTGACCGTGCCGAGCACCACCACCTTGGACATCAGATAGGCCGATCTGGACAGGCCGACGGCGCGTTCGCGCCGGTAGACCGCGCGTTCCTTGACGAGTTCGCGCACCGCGTTGGCGGCTCCGGTGAGCACGGCGCCGACGCACAGGATGAGCAGCGCGTTCATCGCGGTGTCCCGGGTGAGCCTGCCGCCGGCCAGGGCCCGGGCCATGGCGCCCATCACGAACGGCAGCGCGATCATCACGGCGAGGAAGGTGCGGTCGGCGGCCAGGACGGCGGTGTACCGGCGCACCAGGGTGCCGAGCTGGGCGCCCCAGCCGCGCGGGAGCGGCGGCGGCACGGGTACGGCCGGGGCGGCGGACGGCAGCCGGGGCTGGGTGCCGGCCTCGGCGACGTAGTACCGGTGGAACGGGGAGTCGCGGTACTCCCCCGCCCAGTCGCGGTCCTGGTCGCGGTCGAAGGCCTCGAAGGCCTCCGGCCACTGCTCGAAGCCGAAGAAGGCGAGGGCGTCCTCGGGCCGGCCGTAGTAGGCGGTCCGGCCGCCGGGGGCGAGCACCAGCAGGCGGTCGCAGACGTCGAGGCTGAGCACGCTGTGCGTGACGACGATGACGGTGCGGCCGTCGTCGGCGAGGCCGCGCAGCATGTGCATCACCGACCGGTCCATGCCGGGGTCGAGTCCGGAGGTCGGTTCGTCGAGGAAGAGCAGGGACGGTTTGGTCAGCAGCTCCAGGGCCACGCTGACCCGTTTGCGCTGCCCGCCGGAGAGGCTGTGCACGGGCTGGCCGGCCCGCGCCCCGAGGCCCAGCTCCCGGATCACCTCGTCCACCCGGGCCTGCCGTTCGGCGCGCGCGGTGTCGCCGGGGAAGCGCAGCTCGGCCGCGTAGGACAGGGCGGCGCGCACGGTGAGCTGGGGGTGCAGGATGTCGTCCTGCGGGACCAGGCCGATGCGCCGGCACAGCTCGGCGTAGTCGTGGTAGAGGTCGCGGCCGTCGTACAGGACCGTGCCGTGGTCGGCGGGGCGCTGTCCGGTGAGGGCGCCGAGCAGCGTGGACTTGCCGGAGCCGCTCGGCCCGACGACGGCGAGCAGGCACTTCTCCCCCACCGGGAAGGAGACGTGGTCGAGGATGACCTTGCCGCCGCCGTCCACGGTGACGGTGAGGTCCTGGACGTCGAGCGACACCTCGCCGGTGTCGACGTACTCCTGCAGTTCGTCGTCGACGAGGCAGTAGGTGATGTGGCCGATGCCGACGAGGTCGCCGGGGCCGACCGGGGCCTGGGTGACGGGGGCGCCGTTCAGATACGTGCCGTTGTGGCTGCCGAGGTCGGCGATCTCGTAGCTGCCGTCGGCGTGGGCGCGCAGTTCGGCGTGGTGGCGGGAGACGGTCAGGTCGTCGACGACGAGGTCGTTGTCCTCGGCCCGGCCGATGCGGACGGTGCGCACGGGCAGCGGCCGGACGCTGCTCGGGGCCCGGTAGGTACCGGTCAGCTCGGGGTGGGAGACGACCGAGGGGCCGTGCGCGGCGGGCTCCGCGGGCTCGGCGGCCCCGGCGGGCTCCACCGGCTCGGCGCCGGCGGGCTCGGGCGGGCCCAGGGGGACGGCGCGGGGGCCGTCGGAGGGGTTGCCGAAGCGTATGACGCTGCCGGGGCGGACGTCCCACTCCTCTATGCGCCGGCCGTCGGCGTAGGTGCCGTTGGTGCTCTGCGCGTCCCGCAGGGTCCAGCGGTCGTGGTCGCAGCGGAGCACCGCGTGGTGCCACGAGACCCGGTCGTCGTCGAACACGATGTCGCTCAGCGGATCGCGCCCGACGTGGTAGTCCTGGCCCGGGTTCATCACCGTGGAGCCCGCGTCGGTCTCGAGCACGAGTTCGGGCGCCGCCGGGGCGATTGGCCGCTCCGCCATGCCCAGAATTGTACCGATCCGCCCTTTCTCGCGCCCGGCCGGTGAGGCGCCGGCGGCGCGCGACGGGCGCCTTGGCACGTGTCAGGCGACGGGGACGACGAGCGCCGGGAGGGTGCGCTGCATGCGCAGGGCGTCCACCGACTCGGCGAGCAGTTCGTACTCGGTGGTGTCGTCGCTGGCGGCGATCCGCACCAGCCGTCCGCCCGCCAGCTCGTCCGCGATCAGCGCCTGCCGGGCGTCGTCGGCGCACCAGGCGCGCAGCAGGGCGGGGACGTCGGCCACCGTGTCCGCGACCGGGACGAGCGCGGCCGCGGGGAAGGCGGCGTCCTGCGGGCTCGGATCCAGCCGCTCGGCGATCCAGGACGCCCGGTCGCGCAGCCACCACAGGGCCAGCGCCAGCGTGGGCGCGCGGTAGGTGCCGAGCGGGACGCCGATACGCTGCCCGCCGCACATGCCGTACGCGGTGACATGGCACAGGAATTCGTCGTGCACGATCACTCCCCCGTCGCCTCGCTGGTGTGCCGGCCGGCCCTCGCTCTCGGTGCGGCTCCTGTGCGGTGAAGTGCCCCTGCTATTCGAGTATCGCCACTCCCGAAACACTGTCACCATGACTTTCCGGCCAGTCTCCTGGCATATTCACCGCCCACTCTGGCCGAAATACCCCGGGTATCCGGGGGCGCGTCATTACCCGGGAGGTAATCGACCCTCCCCGCGCCGCTCGGGCATGGTGGTCACACCGGATCGGCGAATCCCGTATCCGGTTCCCGACCAGCGGTTACGACCTCGATGGAGGCTGATTCACCATGTCCGTGAACTACGAGAGCGCCGTCGCCCGTTACTTCGAGGCCTGGAACGCCGTCGAGCCGGAGGCGCTGCGGAAGGCGGTCGCCGCGGCCTGGACCGAGGACGGCGGCTACACCGACCCGCTGGCCGAGGTGCGCGGCCACGAGGGCGTCGCGGCCGTGATCGCGGCGGTCCACGAGCAGTTCCCCGGTTTCGTGTTCCGTCCCCAGGGCGCGGTGGACGGCCACCACGACATCGCGCGTTTCGGCTGGGAACTGGTGAACGAGCAGGACGGCTCGGCGCCGGTCGCCGGTTTCGACGTGATCACTCTGGACGGCGACGGCCGTATCCGGCAGGTGCTGGGTTTCCTCGACCGCATGCCTCCGGCGGCCTGAGGCCGGGACCGGCGACCACGTCAAACGGAATTCCCTGTTCGGAATTCCCGGAACGCACCGCGGCCCCGCGCGGATATCGCGGGCCGCGGCACGGCGAAAGGGCGGCCGGACGCAACTCGTCCGGCCGCCCTTTCGCGCTGTTCTCAGCCCTTCAGAACGGCGTCGATGCGCGCCAGTTCCTCGTCGTCGAAGTCGAGGGCGCGCACCGCTCCGACACTGTCCTCGAGCTGCTGCGGGCTGCTCGCGCCGACCAGCGCGGAGGTGACCCGGCCGCCGCGCAGCACCCAGGCCAGGGCCATCTGGGCCAGGGTCTGCCCGCGGGACCCGGCGATCCCGTTCAGGGCGCGCAGCCGGCCGACCAGGTCCTCGGTGACGGCGTCCGAGTTCAGGAAGGGGCTGTCGCTCGCGGCCCGGGAGTCCTCCGGGATGCCGTCGAGGTAGCGCCCGGTGAGCAGGCCCTGCTCCAGCGGGGAGTAGACGACCGAGCCGGCCTGGAGCTCGTCCAGGGCGTCCAGCACGCCCTCCTCCTCGGGCCGCCGGTCGAGCATCGAGTAGCGCGGCTGGTGGACGAGGAGCGGGGTGCCGAGATCGGCGAGGATCCGGGCGGCCTCGCGGGTCTGCTCGGCGGAGTAGTTGGAGACGCCGACGTAGAGCGCCTTGCCCTGCCGCACCGCCGTGTGCAGGGCGCCCATCGTCTCCTCCAGCGGAGTGTCCGGGTCGAAGCGGTGCGAGTAGAAGATGTCGACGTAGTCCAGGCCCATGCGCTTAAGGCTCTGGTCGAGCGAGGACAGCAGGTACTTGCGCGAGCCCCATTCGCCGTACGGGCCGGGCCACATCAGGTAGCCGGCCTTGGTTGAGATCACCAGCTCGTCGCGGTAGGGCGTGAAGTCGGCCTTCAGGGCCTCGCCGAGCGCGGACTCGGCGGCTCCCGGCGGGGGTCCGTAGTTGTTGGCCAGGTCGAAGTGGGTGACGCCGAGGTCGAAGGCGCGGCGCAGGATGGCGCGCTGGGTCTCGGCGGGCCGGCCGGGCCCGAAGTTGTGCCACAGGCCGAGCGACAGCGCGGGGAGCTTGAGGCCGCTGCGTCCGGCGCGCCGGTAGGGCATGTCCGCGTAGCGGTCGGGGTGTGCGGTGTACAACGCGACTCCAGAGGGGTGGGCACAAGATCTACCAGTTCCACTCTCCACCGAACGCCGGGCAGCGGTCCAACAGGAGAATCCGATGGAATTCAGCGGATAGGCTTCTCAATCATGGAACTGCGCCATCTCCAGCACTTCGTCGCGGTCGCCGAGGACCAGCACTTCACCCGGGCAGCCGAGCGCCTCATGGTGTCCCAGTCCGGCCTGTCGGCCTCGATCCGTGCGCTGGAGCGGGAGTTGCGGGCGCCGTTGTTCGTGCGGACCACCCGGCGCGTGACGCTCACCGAGGCGGGGCGTGCGCTGCTGGTGGAGGCCGAGCGGATCCTGGCGCAGGTGCGCTCGGCGCACGAGGCGGTGGCCGCGGTGCAGGGCGTGCTGCGCGGCACGCTGGCGCTCGGCACCGAGCAGTGCATCGCCGGGGTGCACGTGGCGGGACTGCTGGCGGCCTTCCGGCGCCGGCACCCGGACGTGGAGATCCGGCTGCGGCAGTCGGGCTCGGGGGCACTGGCCGAGGAGGTGGCCGCCGGGCGGCTGGACCTGGCCTTCGCCTACCGCACCCAGGCGGACACCGACCAGCTCCGCTCGGTGTCGCTGACCAGCGAGCCCATGACGGTGCTGTGCCATCCGAGCCACCGGCTCGCCGCGGCCGGCGCGGTACTCGCGCCGGACGACCTGGCCGGCGAGGTGTTCGTGGACTTCCACCCGGACTGGGGCCCGCGCCGCACCACCGACGCCGCCTTCACCGCGGCCGGGGTCCGGCGCACGGTCGCGCTGGAGGTCAACGACGTGCACAGCCTGCTGGACCTGGTCGACGAGAACCTCGGCATCGCCGTCGTGCCACGCCACTTCCGGCACAAGCGCCCCTCGCTGACGGCGCTGCCGGTGAAGGGGCCGGTCGAGGCGGAGTACGAGACGGTCGCCCTGCTGCCCCCGGAGCGAGCCACCAGCCCGGCGGCCCGGGCCCTCGTAGCGCTCCTGGACGCGGACGGCACGGCTGTCTGACGGGGGCGGTCCGGCGCGAACGGAGACGCCGGCCGGTGCGGGGACGGCCCGGAGGCACGGACGGGAACGGCCCGGCGGCCCGGCGGCCCGGGAACCGACACGCAGCCCGGGCGGGAAGGGTCCGGCGCCCGGGGGCGACTGCGGGCCGGCGGCCTGCGAGGAACGGACCCGCGGACTCAAGGCCGGACAGCCCCGCGGCTCGGGCGGGGATGGCCGAGCGGCCTAGCGGAAACAGACCTGCGGCCCGGGCGGGAACGGCCCGGCGGTCCTGGGAGAGAACGAAGACACGGCCCGGGCGGGAACGGACCCACGGCCCGGGGCGGGAACGGACCCACGGCCCGGGCGGGAACGGACCCACGGCCCGGGCGGGAACGCCGTCGCGGCCCGGGCGGTGAGGCGCCGGCGACCCGCGCGGCAGGAGTCCGGAGGCCCGTGTGGCAAGTGTCCGGCGGCCCGCGCGGCAAAGGCCTGGCGGCGACACCGGCCGGGCCGTTGCGGGCGCGCGGGCGGGCCTGATGCGCGAGGGTGGACGTCATGCATGCCAAGGACATCCTCATCGACGGCTACGGCCGCATCCAGGAAGAAGTCCACGCCGCCCTGAAGGGACTGGGGCCCGACGAGCTGCTCTTCCGTCCGGCGCCCGGCGCCAACTCCGCCGCCTGGCTCGTCTGGCACCTCACCCGGGTGCAGGACGACCACGTCGCCGACGCCTTCGGCCTCGACCAGGTCTGGCTGTCCCAGGGGTGGGAGAAGCGCCTCGGCCTCGACCTGCCCCGCCACGACACCGGCTACGGGCACGACCCCGACCAGGTCGCGAAGGTGCGGGTCGAGTCCGCCGAACTGCTCACCGGGTACTACGACGCCGTCCACGATCAGACCCTGGCCGCCCTGCGCGGCCTCGCCGCGAAGGACCTGGAACGGATCGTGGACGAGCGCTGGGATCCGCCGGTCACCCTGGGCGCCCGCCTGGTGAGCGTCCTGTCCGACGATCTCCAGCACGTCGGACAGGCCGCCTACCTGCGGGGGCTCGCTCAGAGCGCGGCCGCGTAACCCGGCAGGACCACGTCGTCGATGAGCGCCCGGCGCTCGTCGAACGGGATGAACGCGCTCTTGACGGCGTTCACG
Organism: Streptomyces sp. NPDC003720; assembly: GCF_042875075.1. Lineage (NCBI taxonomy): Bacteria > Bacillati > Actinomycetota > Actinomycetes > Kitasatosporales > Streptomycetaceae > Streptomyces > Streptomyces sp. NPDC003720. The sequence goes on along the minus strand of NZ_JBIANZ010000001.1, from coordinate 580,440 downwards.
GTGACCGTGCGCAGGTCCTCCACCGTCCAGCCGGCCTCCTCGACCAGCAGCGACATCTCCCGGGTCATCGTCGTGCCCGACACCAGCCGGTTGTCGGTGTTGAGGGTGACCCGGAAGCCGAGGTCCTTCAGCGCGGTGATGGGGTGCTCGGCGATCGAGGCGGCGCAGCCGGTCTGGAGGTTGGAGGTCGGGCACATCTCCAGCGGGATCCGCCGGTCGCGCACCCAGCCGGCCAGCCTGCCGAGCTTGCCGTCCACGATGTCCTCGGTGATGCGCACGCCGTGGCCGATGCGCTGGGCCCCGCACACCTGGAGGGCCTGGTGGATGCTGGGCAGGCCGTGCGCCTCGCCGGCGTGGATGGTGAACGGCACGCTCTCGCGGCGCAGGTGCTCGAAGGCGGCCAGGTGGTCGGCGGGCGGGAAGCCGTCCTCGGCCCCGGCGATGTCGAAGCCGACGACACCGGCGTCGCGGTAGGCGACGGCCAGGTCGGCGGCCTCGCGGACCCGGTCGAACATCCGCATGCCGCAGAGCAGGGTGCCGACGCGCACCGGGGTGCCGGCGGCGGCCGCCTTGGCCATGCCGGCGGCGAGGCCCTCCTGGACCGTCTCCACGACCTCGCGCATCGACAGCCCGCCCGCGGTGTTCAGCTCGGGGGCGTAGCGCACCTCGGCGTAGACGACGCCGTCGGCGGCGAGGTCGAGGACGTACTCCTCGGCGACCCGCAGCAGACCCTCGCGGTTCTGCATGACCGCGAGGGTGTGCTCGAAGGTGGCTATGTAGCGGACCAGGTCGCCGGAGTTGGCGGCCTCGTAGTACCAGGCGGCCAGCTCGTCGGGGTCGGTGGTGGGCAGGGTGTGGCCGACCGCGGCGGCGAGTTCCACGACGGTGGCGGGGCGCAGGCCGCCGTCGAGGTGGTCGTGCAGGACGGCCTTGGGCAGGCGGCGGATGACGTCGGTGTCTACGCGCGTAGCGGTCATGGCGGTTCTTTCCTTGGGCGGGTGGTTCCGAGTGGCGGGAGGAAGGTCAGCCGGCGGGCTGGAGCAGGTCCCAGCGGTTGCCGTACAGGTCCTGGAAGACGGCGACCGTGCCGTACGGCTCGTGCCGCGGCTCCTCCAGGAAGGCAACGCCGGCGGCGGCCATCCGGGCGTGGTCGCGGGCGAAGTCGTCGGTGTGCAGGAAGAACCCGACGCGGCCGCCGGTCTGGTCCCCCACCCGGGCGCGCTGCTCCTCGCCCTTGGCGCGGGCCAGCAGCAGGCCGGTGCCGTGGTCCGCCGTGCCCCCACCGCGCGCGTCCGGCTCCACGACGACCCAGCGGGAGCCGTCCGGCCGGGGCTCGTCCTCGGCCAGCCGGAACCCGAGGGCGCCGGTGTAGAAGCGGATGGCCTCGTCGTAGTCGTCCACGACGAGGGTGACCAGGGCAACGCGTCGCATCGGGGCCTTCCGGTGGGGGTGGACTGGCGGGTGAGGTTATACGTAAAACCCCGCGAGCGCCAGTCACTGTCCCGGGGATCGGGCGGAGGCGGGCCGGCGGCCCGTGGTCCGGCGGTCGGGTTACGGGCTCTGGTCGCCCTGCGCGGTCGGGTTACGGGCTCTGGTCGCCCTGCGCGACCTCGACCCGGTGGTGGACGTCGGCCAGTCCGGCCGCGGACGCCACGCAGGAGGCGGCGGCGCACACGAGGAGCAGGGCGGCGATCGAACGGCCGGCCCGGTGGGGAGGTCGCGCGCCGGCCAGCAGGGCCCGGACCCGCAGCGGGACGGGACCCGCCGTCGCGGCGGCGGCGAAGGCGGGCCGCCGGGAGTGGTCGCCCTGGGCCGCGAGGGCGGCGCGGGCGATGGCACGGGCGGTCAGCCGCCGGTCCCCGACCCGGGCGGCGGCGGCCTCGTCGGCGGCGCGCTCGGCGGCGAGCCGGATGCTGTCGCGGACCGGGCGGAGGGCGGGGTGGCAGTGCGCGGCGACCTCGGCCGCGGCGAGGAAGTAGTGGTGGCCGCCCTCGTTGTGCGCCCGCTCGTGCGCGAACAGCGCCTCGCGTTCGGGACCGTCGAGGGAGCGCAGCATGGCGGTGGTGACGACGATGCGGTGCGGGCGGCCGGGCAGGGCGTAGGCGTCCGGGCGGGCGGACTCCACCACGCACAGGTCGCCCGCGGCGGGCCCGCGCCCGGCCTCGGTGCGGGCGGTCCGGAACGCGCGGGTCTGGCGCAGGACGGAGCGGGCCAGGGTCGAGGCGCACACCGCGAGGGCTCCGACGGAGACCGCGGCGGCGGGCAGGACCACGAGGTCCGAAGCGGTGCGCAGGGGGTGTATCAGCTCACCGAGCGCGGCGAACAGCGGCACCTTGAGCAGGCCCGTCAGCAGGAAGACGCCGAGCGTGCCCAGCGAGCAGCCGGCCAGCACGACCGCGCACGCGGTGACCGCCCACAGCGCGGCCACCGGCGCCAGCCGGTCGAGCGCCCGGCGGGCCAGGGCCGGCAGGGCGAACGGCAGCAGCAGCGGCAGCACGGCCAGGAGAAGGAGCGGGGCGGTCATTGGTCGCCGGGTTCGAGCAGGTCCCGCAGGATGCGCTCGTCGCCCGGGCTGAGCTGGGCGACGAAGCGGGCCAGGACGGTCTCGCGGTCGCTGTCCCGGTCGAGTTCGCTGTGCATCCGGCGGGCGGTGAGGCCCTGGGCGTCCTGGACCGGGAAGTAGGCGTAGCCGCGCCCCTGGCGCCGCCGGTCGACGATGCCCTTGTCGTGCAGCCGGGTCAGGATCGTCGTGACCGTCGTACGGGCGAGACCGCCGCCGAGGCCGTGCTGGACCTCGCCGGGCGTCTGCGGCGTGCCGGCTGCCCAGAGGGCGGCCATCACGCTCGCTTCGAGCTCGCCGGCCGGCCTGCGCGCGTCCCTGGCGTCGGTCATCGGATCGTTCCTCACCCCGTCCTCGTCCACGGCCCGGCGGACCGGCTACGTCAGTGTAGTCGGCCGGGGTCCGGCGCCGCCCGTGCGGGCCTCCGACGGCCCGCGCTGCGTGGCGGCCTTCGGGTGCACGCCCCCGGCTCGCGCGTGGACCCTGGCGCTGTGGCGGCCGGCGGTCAGCCGGCCTGGGAGCGGGCCCCGTCGAGGCGGGCGAGCTGCTCGCCGGTGAGGCGCAGTGCGCCGGCGGCGACGTTCTGGACGAGGTGGGCGGAGTCGCCGGTGCCGGGGATGGCGAGGACGTGCGGGCCCTGGTGCAGGGTCCAGGCGATGCGGATCTGGGCGGGGCTCACACCGTGCTCCCGGGCGACGGACAGGACGGCGTCGTCGTGGGCGGTGGTCGCGCCGTGCTGCCCGGCCGCGCCCGCGACGGCGTAGAAGGGGACGAAGGCGATGCCGTGCTCGCCGCACAGGCGCAGCACCTCGTCGTCGACGGGCTCGGGCCGGTCCAGGGCGTACCGGTTCTGCACGCACACCACCGGCGCGATCTCCAAGGCCTCGGTCAGGTGCCGCGGTTCGACGCCGGAGACGCCGAGGTGCCGGATCAGCCCGGCCTCCCGCAGCTCGGCGAGGGCGCCGAAGTGCTCGGCTATCGAATCCTGGTTCTGACGGCGGTAGTTGACGACGTCGAGGTGGTCCCGGCCGAGCTGGCGCAGGTTCTCCTCCACGTGGCCGCGCAGCTCGTCGGGGCGGGCCGCGGCGGTCCACTCGCCCCGCTCGTCGCGGTGCGGGCCGACCTTGGTGACGATGACCAGGTCGCCGGGGTACGGGGACAGCGCGGTGTTGATCAGTTCGTTGGCGGAGCGCAGGGACGAGAAGTAGAAGGCGGCCGTGTCGATGTGGTTGACACCGAGTTCGACGGCCTTGCGCAGCACGGCGAGGGAGCGTTCCCGCACGCTCGGGGTGCCGAGGTGGAAGGCGGCGCTGCCCGTCAGCCGCATCGCGCCGAGGCCGACACGGTGGACGGGCAGGTCGCCGAGACGGAGGGTGCCGGAGGCTTCCGCGGTGATCGTTTCGGAGGTCATCGGCGGAGTCTCGCACGCGGCGCGCCGCCGGGCACCGGCGATATGCCCCGACGGAACCGCTCGCGCGGCTCCGGCACGCGCGTCGGCGTCGAGCGCGGCACCGTGACCGCTTCCCGGCGTCGCGTACGGTCCAGGCGGCCGGCAGCCCCAGCGTGACGGAGGCCCCCACCCTCCCGCGGTTCCCGTGTCGTGAACCCGCAGTCCGGCGAACGGAGCGGGCGCCCGCCGCGCCACACCCGCCGGGACGGCCGTGTCGCCGGCCGTAGCGGTCAGTCCTCGTCCTGGCCCTGCACCACGACGAGGAAGGCGTCCGACTTCAGATCCATCACCACGGTGGCGGCCTCGCCCTGGGCGCGGCGCGCGGCCGCGTACTCCTCCGCGGGCCACGATCCGCGCGGGGCTCCCGCGGGGAATCGCTCCAACACCTTCGCACTCATGGCGGCTCACACCTCCAGCGTCGGGACCGGCCCGGACCGTTCTCCCGGCCCGTACTCTCCGCCTGCCCGGGACGGCCGCCGTCATGTCCCGGACATCTCCTACGTCCGTGCCGCGCGCACGCCGGACACGTCCCGCATCCGTCCGGCACGCGCGCGTCGAAGAGACGGACAAGGGGAACTCGGCAGGACCCCGGTCAGCGGCACGAAGGGCGGAGACGGATGGACGGCGACGACGTGAAGCGCTGCCTGGTGACGGGCGGCACGGGGTACATCGGCGGCCGCCTCGTCCCGGAGCTCCTCGCCGCCGGATACCGGGTCCGCTGCCTCGCCCGCTCCCCCGGCAAGCTGCGCGACCATCCCTGGGCCGGCGACATCGAGGTGGCACACGGCGACGTCACCGACGCGGACTCCGTCGCGGAGGCCATGCGGGACGTCGACGTGGCCTACTACCTGGTCCACGCCCTCGTCACCGGCGAGGGCTTCGAGAAGACCGACCGCGAGGCGGCCCGGATCTTCGGCGAACAGGCCCGGGCGGCCGGCGTGAAGCGCATCGTCTACCTGGGCGGACTGACCCCCCAGGGCGTGCCCGAGCACGAACTCTCCCCGCACCTGCGGTCCCGCGCCGAGGTCGGCCGCATCCTCATGGACTGCGGAGTGCCCACCGCCGTGCTGCGCGCGGCCGTGATCATCGGCTCCGGCTCGGCCTCGTTCGAGATGCTGCGCTACCTCACCGAGCGGCTGCCCGTCATGGTCACGCCGAGCTGGGTGCACACCCGCATCCAGCCCATAGCCGTACGGGACGTGCTGCGCCTGCTGGTCGGAAGCGCCGAACTGCCCGCGGACGTGAACCGGACCTTCGACATCGGCGGCCCCGACGTCCTCACGTACCGGGAGATGATGGTCCGCTACGCGCAGATCGCGGGGCTGCCGCGCCGGGTGATCCTGCCCGTGCCCGTCCTCACGCCGACGCTGTCCAGCCACTGGGTCGGGCTGGTCACGCCGGTGCCCGCCTCCATCGCCCGGCCGCTTGCGGAGTCGCTGCGCCACGAGGTGGTCTGCCACGAGCGCGACATCGAGGGGTACCTGCCGTACCCGCCCGGGCGGCCGCTGCCCCTCGACACGGCCGTACGGCTGGCGCTGCAGCGGGTCCGCGACGCCCAGGTGGTCACCCGCTGGACGTCCGCCGCGGTGCCCGGCGCGCCGAGCGACCCGCTGCCCACCGACCCCGACTGGGCAGGCGGCAGCCTGTACACGGACGTCCGCGAGACCGAGGTGGACGCTCCGCCCGAGGCGCTGTGGCGGGTCGTCGAGGGGGTGGGCGGGGAGAACGGCTGGTACTCCTTCCCGCTCGCCTGGGCGCTTCGCGGCTGGCTGGACCGGCTGGCGGGCGGCGTCGGACTGCGCCGCGGCCGGCGGGACGCGCAGCGGCTGCGGGTCGGGGACTCGCTCGACTTCTGGCGGGTGGAGGAGATCGTGCCCGGGCGCCTGCTGCGGCTGCGGGCGGAGATGCGGCTGCCGGGGCTGGCCTGGCTGGAGATGTACGTGGAACCCGACGGCGCCGGACGCTGCCGGTACCGGCAGCGCGCGCTGTTCCATCCGCACGGGCTGCTCGGCCAGGCCTACTGGTGGGGCGTCTCCCCCTTCCACGCCGTGGTGTTCGGCGGCATGGCCCGCAACATCGCCCGCGCCGCCGCCACCACCACGCCGCTCCCCCGGCGGAGGGAGCGGGCGGCCGCGCGCTGACGCCCCGCATCCGCCGGGCGCCGTGGACCGGAAGGAACCACCGTCCAGCGCCCGCTCTCCCGCCCGACGCCCCGGAGCCGCACCATGAACGTCTCGGTCGTCCTGTTCACCGCCGACCTGCGTCTGCACGACCATCCGCCGCTGCGGGCGGCGCTGGACGGCACCCGGCACGTGGTCCCGCTCTTCGTGCGCGACCGGGGAGTGGACGAGGCCGGGTACGCGGCGCCCAACCGGCTGGCGTTCCTCGCCGACTGCCTGCGCGATCTGGACGCGGGCCTGCGCGAGCGGGGCGGCCGGCTGGTGCTCCGCTCCGGCGACCTGGTCGAGGAGGTGTGCAAGGTGGTCACCGAGGCCGACGCGGACGAGGTGCACATGGCCGCCGACGTCAGCGGCTACGCGCACCGCCGGGAGGAGCGGCTGCGCCGGGCCCTGGAGGCCGACGGGCGCCGGCTGCACGTCCACGACACGGTGACCACGGCGCTGACGCCGGGCGCGGTGACGCCGGCCTCCTCGGACCACTTCGCGGTGTTCACGCCGTACTTCCGGCAGTGGTCGCAGGCGGGGCTGCGCGACGCGCTCGGCGCGCCCCGGGCGATCCGGGTGCCGGACGGCGTCGGGTCCGAGGAGCTTCCGTCGCGCGCGCGGCTGACGGGGGTGTCCGAGGGGCTGGCCGAGGGCGGGGAGGTGCTCGGCCGCAAGCTGGTCACCGCGTGGCTGCGCCGTGGTGTGGCGCGGTACGAGGACCGGCACGACGATCTGGCCGGCGACGCGACCAGCCGGCTCTCCCCGCACCTGCACTTCGGCACGCTCTCGCCGGTGGAGCTGGTGCACCGCGCCCGCAGGGTGGGCGGCCCGGGCGCCGAGGCGTTCGTCCGGCAGCTCGCCTGGCGCGACTTCCACCGCCAGGTGCTGGCGGCCCGGCCGGCCGCCTCGAGCGCCGACTACCGCACCAAGCAGGACCGCTGGCGCACCGAGCGGACGGCGGGCGGGGACATCGAGGCGTGGCGGGAGGGGCGTACCGGTTATCCGATCGTCGACGCCGCGATGCGTCAGCTCAGGTACGAGGGCTGGATGCACAACCGCGGCCGGCTGCTGGCCGCGAGCTTCCTGGCCAAGACGCTGTACGTGGACTGGCGGGTGGGCGCCCGGCACTTCCTGGATCTGCTGGTCGACGGGGACGTGGCCAACAACCAGCTCAACTGGCAGTGGATGGCCGGCACCGGCACCGACACCCGGCCCAACCGCGTCCTCAACCCGGTCACCCAGGGCAAGCGGTACGACCCGGACGGCGCGTACGTGCGCCACTGGGTGCCCGAACTGGCGGCGGTGCGGGCCCCGTTGGTGCACGAGCCGTGGAAGCTGGCGGGACCGGAGCGGTCGGCGCTGGAGTACCCGGACCCGATCGTCGGCCTGGCCGAGGGGCTGACCCGGTTCAAACGGGCGCGCGGTCGCGAGGGCTGAGACGCGGCCGCCTCTCCCCATCTTCCGGGGTCCGCTCGGTCAGGGCCTACACATAAGGGGGAAACAAGGGCAGAATGCGGAGAAGCGGCGCTTACCGCACGTCCCGTCCGGGCACGGACGGGCCTGCGAGTCACGAAGGAGGCGGGACATGGCCGACGTCTCGCACAGGGGTGACATGGCGACCCACCCCGACATCTCCGAGATGCGGACGCGCTACGCCCGCATGCTCGGCGGCCGCGACGTGGCGCTCGTGGACGGGCCGGTGTTCCTGCTCGGCCTGTACTGCGCGGCGTCCCCGTGGATCCTGCACTACACGGCGAGCCAGCCCGCGCTCGCGACCCACAACCTGATCATGGGCATCGCGATCGGACTGCTGGCCCTGGGCTTCACGACGGCTCCGGCACGGATGTACGGCCTGAGCTGGGCCATGTGCGCCATGGGCGTCTGGATGATCATCGCTCCGTGGATCGTGGGCAGCGGCCCGGACGCAGGCGTGATCGTGAACAACATCGTCATCGGCGCGCTGACCGTGGTCCTCGGGCTGATGTGCGCCGGGACGGCGCAGAAGAGCGCCCCACGAACGTAGAGAGGCCGGCCACCGAGAGACCGGCCGTTGGGAGAAGGGCTCCTGAGTACGGACGCGAGGAAGGAGGACCAGGCGAAGAAAGTGAAGGACACGAAGAATTCGGGGCCGGTCCGCCCGGGCGGACCGGCCTCCCCGTGCCGTCGGCGGCTCCGCGGCCGGCCGGGGGCTCAGCCGACCTCGACGGTCTCGTGTCCGTCCGCCCGCTCCTGGGGGCTCTCCTTCGGCCCGAAGGGCCATGCCCGCTCCCGCCGGGCCCAGATCAGGAAGGCGACGCAGCCGAGGGCCAGCCAGGCCAGGGACCACTCGATCGGGTGGCGGCCCGGGGAGTTCTCGTCCGCGTAGCCGTAGATCACGCACCAGCCGGTGAAGGCCACGGCGGCGGGCAGCGGGTAGAGCCACATCCGGTAGGGACGGCGCAGGGCGGGCCGGCTTCTGCGCAGCACGACGAGGGCCACGATCTGCGCCAGCGCCTGGACGATCACCATGACCGTGGTGAGCAGCTGGATGAGGGTCGCGAGGTCGGTGTGCCGGCCGATCAGGAAGCCGACCGCGGTGATCACGCCCATGGTCGCGAGCCCCAGCACCGGGAAGCGGTGGCGGGCGTGCAGTTTCTCGTACGGCCGGAAGAACACCCGGTCCCTGGCCGCGTCGTACGGCACCCGGGAGCCGCCCAGCAGGCCGGTGAAGACCGAGGCGAAGGCCGTGATCAGGATCAGCACGGTGACGGTGTCGGCGGCTCCCCTGCCCCAGGTCCGCTCCAGCACGGCGGAGGCCACCGAGGTGGAGGCGATGTCGTGCGGGTCGGTCATGCGGTGCCAGTCGACGACGCCGAGGGTGCCGATCTGCAGCAGCAGGTAGATCGCCATGATGCCGAGGATCGACAGGACGATGGAACGCGGCAGGGTCCGGCCGGGGTCCTTGATCTCGGCGCCCATGTAGGCGGTGGTGTTGTAGCCGAGGTAGTCGTAGATGCCGATGGTCAGGCCCGCGGCGAAGCCCGGCCAGAAGCGGTCCGAGGTGACGTCGAGGGCGTGCGCCGGATAGGTGAAGGCCAGGTGCGGGCTGAAGTCGGTGGCCGCGGCGACGATCACCAGGAGCACCGAGGCGATCATCACGGTCCACATCACGGCGGTGATGCGGGCGATGTGCTCGATGCCGCGCCAGAGCAGGAGCACGACCAGGGCGATCACGCCGAGGCCGACGAGGTCGCCCGAGGTCCGGCCGAGGCCGGGCACGAGGTAGCCCAGGTACTGGACGAAGCCGACCACGCCGGTGGACATGATCAGCGGGACGAACAGCATCGCGGTCCACACGAACAGGAACGGCATCAGACGGCCGGTGCGGTGCCGGAACGCCTGGCGCAGGTAGACGTAACTGCCGCCGGAACCGGGCATGGCGGCGCCCAGCTCGGCCCACACCAGCCCGTCGCACAGCGCGAGCACGGCGCCCGCGACGAAGCCGACGACGGCCTGGGGGCCGCCGAACGCGCTCACCATCAGCGGGATGGTCACGAACGGGCCGATGCCGCACATCTGGCTCATGTTGATGGCCGTGGCCTGGAAGGGACCGACACGGCGGACGAAGCCGCCCGCGGGTGGCGGACTACCGAACATGGGGACTCCTGACGCGACGGGCGCGCGGACCGGCGCGCGGCGGCGGTTCGCCCGGCCGGGCCGGCCGGCGGATGAAGTTGTGCCGCCCCACGACGCCGGACGGGCGACAGCCGAGCGGTTCGTGCCGCTGGTCGGGGCGGGCGGGGCCTACGGTCGACGACGCGGCCCGCGCCGCGCGACAGCTCGAGCCAGGTTAGTAAAGTTTCCTGACTTTGCCGGGCTCCTGACGACACAAGGCTGGAGACCGCCGTGTTCGCTCGACCCGCCCCCGGACGCCGGCCGGCCACGGCAGCCGCGCTCCTGAGCCTGCTCGCCGCGCTGTCCACCAGCGCCCGGGCCGCGACGGAGGACGGCGGCCCGGCGCACCGCGAACGGCCGGCCGCGGTGTCCCGCGTGCCCTCCGCGGCCGGCTCCGCCACCCCGCTCGCCGGGTTCGCCGTCCAGTCGACGGCGAAGGTGGGCGACCCGGCGGCGGCCGTCTCCTCACCGGGCTACCGGACCACGGGCTGGCATCCGGCCGGCCCCCGGTCGACGGTCCTGGCCGCCCTGCTCGCCGACGGCGTGTATCCCGACCCCTTCCACTCCACCAACCTGTCGAAGATCCCGCGCAAGGACTTCGACGTCCCCTGGTGGTACCGGTCCGACTTCACCGTCGAGGACACCGCCCGCCGCACCCACCTGGACTTCAGCGGGGTCGTGTCGGCCGCCGACGTCTACGTCAACGGCCACGCGGTGGCCGGGGCGGCGGACGTGACCGGCGCCTACACCCGGCACGAGCTGGACATCACCCCGCTGGTGCGGCCCGGGGCCAACACGGTCGCGTTCCGGATCCGGCCCAACAACCCGGACGCCGACCTCACCATGGGCTGGCTCGACTGGCTGCAGCCGCCGCCCGACCGGAACATGGGCATCGTCCGCGACGTCCTGGTGCGCCGGGGCGGCCCGGTGGCGCTGCGCGACGCGCACGTGGTGACGAGGCTGGAGGTGCCGTCCCTCGCCACCGCCGACCTGACCGTGAAGGCCCAGGCCCGCAACGACTCCGACGAGGCGGTCACCGCCCAGGTGACCGGGCGGGTCGCCGGGACGGCCTTCACCCGGGACGTGGCACTCGCCCCGCACGAGACGAAGACCGTCGCCTTCTCCCCCGCCGACGTCCCCGGTCTGCGCCTCGCGTCCCCGCGCGTGTGGTGGCCGGCCGGCATGGGCGAGCAGCCCCTGTACGACCTGGACCTCACCGCGTCGGTCGCCGGCACGGCCTCGGACACCGCCCACGAGACCTTCGGCGTCCGTGACGTGCAGGCCCCCCTCGACGCCGACGGCGCCCGCCAGTACCGGATCAACGGCCGCAAGCTGCTGATCAAGGGCGGTGGCTGGTCCCCGGACGAGTTCCTGCGCTGGGACCCCGGCTACGCGGCGGACCGGCTCGAGTACGCCCGCGACCTCGGGCTCAACACCCTCCGGCTGGAGGGCCACATCGAGCCGGACGAGTTCTTCGACCTCGCCGACCGCTACGGCCTGCTCGCGCTGCCCGGCTGGGAGTGCTGCGACAAGTGGGAGGGGAACGTCAACGAGGACGGCTCCGGCGAGAAGTGGACCGACGCGGACCACCGGGTCGCCAAGGCCTCCATGGCCGCCGAGGCCGCCCGGCTGCGCGGCCACCCGAGCGTGATCTCGTTCCTGATCGGCAGCGACGCAGCCCCCGACGCGACGATCGAGCGCAACTACCTGGACGCCCTGAAGGCCGCCGACTGGTCCGTCCCGGTGATCCCGGCCGCCTCCGAGAAGTCCTCGCCGCAGCTCGGCCGCTCGGGGATGAAGATGACCGGGCCGTACGACTGGGTCCCGCCCGGCTACTGGTACGCCAAGCGCGAGGGCGGAGCCACCGGCTTCAACTCCGAGACCAGCGCGGGCCCGGACATCCCGACCCTCGACACCCTGCGCCGGATGATGACGCCGGCCGAACTCGAAACCCTCTGGAAGGACCCGGGCGCCCGGCAGTACCACCGTTCACCGTCGTCCGTCTTCGGCACCCTGAAGATCTACGACGCCGCCCTCACCGGCCGCTACGGCGCCCCGAAGGACCTGACCGACTACGTCCGCAAGGCGCAGCTCGCCCAGTACGAGAACGTCCGCGCCCAGTACGAGGCCTACGCGCGCAACGCCACCGACGCGGACAAGCCCGCCACCGGGGTGATCTACTGGATGTTCAACAGCGGCTGGACGTCCCTGCACTGGCAGCTGACGGACCGTTACCTGGACCAGGGCGGCGCCTACTTCGGCGCGAAGAAGGCGAACGAGCCGCTGCACGTCCAGTACTCCTACGACGACCGCTCGGTCGTCGTCGTGAACGGCAGGCACGAGCCGGCGGGCCGGCTCACCGCACGGGCCACCCTGTTCGACCCCGACGGCACGCAGCGCTACGACAGGTCCGTCGCCGGCGTGTCGGTGGACGGCGACGGCGCGCGCCGCACCGCCCTCACCCTGCCCGCGTCGGTGAGCGGCCTGCCCGCCACGTACCTGCTGCGGCTGACGCTGACCGACGAGGACGGGCGGGAGGTGAGCCGCAACGTCTACTGGCTCTCCACCGCACCGGACACGCTCGACTGGGCGCACACCGACTGGTACTACACCCCGACCAGCCGCTACGCCGACCTCAAGGGGCTCGCCTCGATGGCCCAGGCCCCGGTGGAGGCGACGGCGGCGACACGGTCGTCCGGCAACATGTCCACGACGACGGTGACGCTGCGGCACGCCGGGAGCGGGAAGACGCCGTCCCTGTTCACGGACGTGCATCTGGTCGACGACCGGGGCCGGCTGGTGCTCCCGGTGCGCTGGTCGGACAACGAGGCCGGTCTCTGGCCGGGCGAGTCGGTGACGCTGACCGCCACCTACCGGACCGCCGATCTGCACGGCTCGGCCCCGCACGTGCGGGTGTCCGGCTGGAACACCCCGGAGCGGACCCTGCCGGCCGGCTGACCCGGTCCCGACACGGCGCCGGGTCAGGGATCGGCCAGCAGCGGGCCGAGCGGACCCAGGTCGAGGTTGAGGTCGGCCCGGCTCAGACCGTGCTGGGCGCACAGCTCGTCCATCCGCCGGTCGAGCAGCATCAGCGCGGTCCCCAGGCGGTCCTCCTGCTCGGCGCTCAGCGTCCCCTCGTCGAAGCGGCGCACCGCCTGGCGTCCATGAGCTGGCGCAGCAGCTCCACCACGGCCAGGACCAGCGCGGCCAGGTCGTTCGCCACCGCCTCGGGGTCCAGGTCCAGGGCGCGGGCGCGCGGCGCGGTCACAGTAGACGGCGCGCTGGGCCCGGCACCTGGTGCCGGGCCCAGCGCGTGAGCCGGAGGCGTCAGCTCACGTTGAGCGCGGTGTCGTCGATGACGAACGACGTCTGCAGGGTGGAGCCCTCGGTGCCGGTGAACTTGAGCGTGACCGTCTGGCCCGCGTAGCCCGCGAGGCTGAAGCTGCGCTGGGTGTAGCCGTTCGCCGCGTTCAGGTTGGAGTACGTGGCGAGGGTGGAGAGCACCGTGCCGCCGCTGTTGAGGACCTGGGCCTTCAGGGTGTCGTAGGCCGTGGAGGTGGTGGTCTCGGCGGTGTCGATGTGGAGGTAGAAGCTCAGGACGGCGTTCGTGCACCCGGCGGGGATGGTCACCGTCTGCGCGAGCGTGTCGGTGTGGGCGGAGCCGTAGCCGCTCAGCCATGCCTTGTAGGAGCCGGTGCGGGCGGGCTCGCCGGAGTCGTTGCTGATGACACCGCTGGAGCTGGTCCAGGAGGTGGCGCCGGACTCGAAGCCGTTGTTGCCGAGCAGCTGGGCGGCGGTGCAGGTGCCGGTGCCGCCACCGCCTCCCGTGGTGCCGGAGCCGGCCAGCCAGGCGGTGGCGTTGAGCGCGAGGGCCGCGTTGGTGGCGCCGGTGTCGTTCCAGCCGTCGTACAGGGTGTTCCCGGACTGGCCGGTGCCGTCGTCGATGGGTGAGCTGTCACCCCAGAAGGCGACCCGCCCGCTGCCGAAGGTGCTGGTCAGGAAGAAGGCGCCGGTGTTGCCGGAGTAATTGGTGCGGTAGAGCAGGCCCTTGACGCTCGCGTTGTCGGCGGGCTTGAGGGTGGCCGTGGTGCCGCTGGCGATCAGGCTCTTGCTGACCGTGCCGAACGAGCCGTGCAGGACGGGGTCGGTGCTGTCGCTGATCGCCGAGGGGTAGTCGGAGCCGATGCTCAGCGAGTCGATGGAGAAGCCGAACGGGTCGGTGGAGTCGACGCTGTTGTTGGTCATCAGGTCGTTGAGGATCTCGACCGCGTCCTGACCGTCGTTGTTGCGGTCGGCGCCGGTGTGGTCGGAGATCATGAACAGGCCGCCGCCGTTCTTCACGAAGTTCATGATCGCCGTCTTCTCGGCGGTGGTGAACAGCGTGTTGGGCTCGGGCAGCACCAGGGTGTCGAAGTTCGACAGGTCGGTGGCGGACGAGCCGCCGTAGCTCAGACCGGAGCCTGACGGGAGGGTCTTCAGGCTGTAGCCGCCGGCCTTCTGCAGGGACACGCCCCAGGAGGACAGGGCCCCGGTCCAGTCGGTCTCCGCGGACGGGGTGGAGTCCTGGCCCAGCGGGTCGGGCTGGCTGGTGGAGATGATCCAGTCCGCGTTGCCCGCCGTCTCGGCGTGGGCGTTGTCGAACAGGATGCGGTGCGTGGTGGCCGCGTGGGCGGGGGCCGAAGCGACCCCGAACTGCAGTGCCGCGGCGCTGACGAGCAGTCCGAGTCCGGCGAGCGCGGTGGTGAGCGTGCGGGTGGATCTCCTCGATCCGAACATCCGGCGAACCTCCGTGGGAGTGGGGAGAGGCGGTGGGGGCGCCTGGTCTGCGCGCGTAGAGCACGCATGAGGGTTCTACACGCGTCGATCGCTTGAAAGGTACATGGCATAACAGTCGGGTGAACAGAAAGTCCCGGCAATGTCCGCGCCGGCGTGCATCGGGCGGCAGCGGGCAGACGGCACATCGGCGTAAGCGAGAACCGGAGGGTCGACATGGAGATATCGGGCATCGTCAGTGCCATCGTCATCGGCATCATCATCGGCGTGCTGGGCCGGCTCGTCGTACCGGGGCGTCAGCACATCGGCATCCTGTGGACCATCGTGGTCGGCATCGTGGCCGCGCTGGTGGGCTCGGCGATCGCCGCCGGGATCGGCGTCGCGGACACCAAGGGGCCCGACTGGATCGAGTGGCTGATCCAGATCGCCCTGGCGGCCGTGGGCGTGGCCGCGCTGGACCGGGCCAGGGCCCACCGCTGACCCGGCGGTCGGCCTGCGTACGGACGAGCGGTCAGCCTCCGTACAGGTAGGGCGTCGTGGTGCTGAGCGCGTGGAAGCCGACGCGTTCCAGGATCGGGCGGCTCATCGGTGAGGCGTCGACCTGGAGATAGCGGCAGCCGTGGGCGGCGGCGACGCGGGCCCGGTGGGCGACGAGGGCGCGGTAGACGCCCCGGCCCCGCCAGGCCTCGACGGTGCCGCCGCCCCACAGGCCCGCGAAGCGGGCGCCGGGCACCAGCTCCATGCGGGCGGAGCTGACCGGCTCGTCCCCGGCGAGCGCCACCACGGCGACGACCGTGTCCGGGTCGGCGGCCAGCCGGGCCAGCAGCCGGTGCCGCAGACGGCTGCCGTCGGTGCCGAAGGCCGACTCGTGCACCCGCACGACGAGTTCGACGCCGGCCGCGTCGGTCGCCTGGACGATGCGGATCCCGTCGGGTGTTCCGGCGTCCAGGGCCAGTCGGCCGGTCTCGCCGATCAGCAGTGTCTCCTCGGGCTCGGCCCGGAACCCGGCCGCGGCGAGGCGGGCGCCGAGGTCCGCGGGCCGGTCGTGGGCGTAGAGCTTCCACTCGAAGGCGAGGCCGAGGCCGGTGAAGTGGGCGATCTGTTCGCCGATCACACGGTCCGCCGTCGCCTCGTCCAGGTCGGACCAGACAACCCCGTTCCAGCCGTGCGCGTCGCCGGTCTGGCGCACCACGGCGCCGGCCCGCTCGACCCGGGTCCCGGGCCCGTCGGGGCGGGCGCCCTCCCGCATCTCCCGGTCGTACAGGGCGAGCACCGCGGCGTGATCAAGATCCATGCCCCCACTCCAGCACCGGCCTCCCCTGCGGAGCAACGGGGTTTTCCGGTCGCCGGGAGCCGGCGGGGCCCGTAGCCTGCGACGCCGGGAACCGTCGGGTGAGGAGGCCGGGGAGCATGGTGAAGGACAGTGAGCTCAGCCATCTGCGCCGTTGCGTGGAACTCGCGCGCGAGGCGCTGGAGTCCGGGGACGAGCCGTTCGGCTCGGTGCTCGTCGCGGCGGACGGCACGGTGCTCGCCGAGGACCGCAACCGGGTGGCCGGCGGGGACCGCACACGGCATCCGGAGTTCGAACTGGCCCGCTGGTCGGCGGCCCACCTGACGCCGGCGGAACGGGCGGCCGCGACGGTCTGCACCTCGGGCGAGCACTGCCCCATGTGCGCGGCCGCGCACGCCTGGGTGGGGCTCGGCCGCATCGTGTACGTCGCCTCGTCCGAGCAGCTCGGCGCCTGGCTGACCGAACTGGGCGTACCCGCACCCCCGGTACGGCCGCTGCCGGTGCGTGAGGTCGCCCCCGGGGTGACCGTCGAGGGCCCGGTACCCGAACTGACCGAAGAGGTGCACGACCTCCACCGCCGCTTCCACGCCGGGCGGGGCTGAGCGGCGGGCGGGGTGCCGGGGCTGGTGGCGGGTGTGCTGTGGGTCAGCCGAGTTCGAGTGTGGTCACGCCGAACACGCGTTCCTGGGCGTGGGTGCGAACCGGGCCCGTGTACATGCGGGCCGTCTCGAACGAGGGACTGAAGCCGGCCTCCTCGACGAGGGCGATCGCGTCCGCGTTCGGCTCGGGGACGTCGACGGCGATCTCACGGCCGGCGGCGTCGGCGGTGAGGGCGGCGAACAGCGCCCGGGCGTCGTCCGCGCCGTCGGCGAAGAGGGGGCCGATGCGCAGGGTGTCGTGGCCGGGGCGGATCACCCCGTAGCCGGTGAGCCGGTCGCCGTCGTGGCGGACGAAGGCACGGTGGCCCGGGCCGGTGAGCCACTCGGCGAGGAAGCGGGGGCGCTCCGCGGGCGTGCACAGGGCGTCGTAGGCGGTGACGGCGGGGAGGTCGGCGGGGCTCGCGGGGCGGACGCCGGCGGACAATCCGGCGCCGGTGGCGACGCCGGTGAACCGCACGGTGCGGTGGGCGAGTTCGAAGCCGGACTGGCGGTAGTTGTCCTGCTGGGCGACGACTCCGTCGAGGCCGACGGTACGGTTCCCGGCGTGGGCCAGCGCGGTCTTCCAGGTCGTCAGGCCGTGACCCCGGCCGCGCAGGTCCGGGCGGACGAGGTAGCAGCCGAGGAAGGCGTAGTCGGGGCCCTGGCTGACGACGGAGACGGCCGAGACGGGCTCCCCGTCGATCCGGCCGAGAAAGAAGCCGTCGGGGTCCTGGGCGAAGAAGGCGGGCCCGTCCGACAGCCCGGGGTTCCAGCCCTCGGCCGCCGCCCACCCGCTGATCACCGGCCAGTCGGCGAGCGTGGCCTGGGTGACGACGAGGTCCTGCGGGGCCGGTGCGGTCATCGGTGCGCTCCACTGTCCTGGGGTTCGGGGCTGCCGTGCGGCGCGGCGCTCGGCCGCGCACCGGGCATCCTTCCCGATCACCCCGGCCCCGCGCCATGCCGAGGGCCGTCGCCGCCGGGCCGGCAACCGCCTTTCGGCCATCCGCCGTTGGGGCCCGGACAGCGGTGAGCCCCACCGGGCCGGCGTCCGGTGGGGCCTCGTTACCGATGGGTCAGCGCATGCGGCTCGGCCGGAAACGGCGGTACAGGACCGTTCCGGTGAGCAGCAGGGCCGCGCTGCCGGCGACCGCGGGCGCCGTCATGTCCGCGCCGGTGTGGGCCAGGGTGGCCACGGAGGGCTCCGGGGCGGCCTGCTGGGTGTGCGGGACCGGGTGGGACTTGACCGGCGTGGTGGTCTCCGGCTCCGGCGTGGTGGTCTCCGGCGTCTCCGAGGAGTGGTTGCTGGAGTGGTTGCCCACCGCCGGGTTGCCCACGCCCACCACGTTCACCGAGTTGCCGGTGACGTTCACCGGCACGTGCACGGGGAGCTCGATGGTGTTCCCGGAGATGACTCCAGGCGAGTCCTTGCTGCCGCCGTGCGCGTAGGCGCCGCCGTGGGACGAGGAGGAGCCGGCCTTGTGCGAGCCGCTCTTCTTGTCCCCGTGACCGCCGTTCTCGCAGGCGTTGCCCGCAGAGGGGTTGAGCAGCCCCACGACGTTCACGGTGTTGCCGCACACGTTCAGTGGAACGTGCACCGGAACCTGGATGGTGTTGCCGGAGATCACCCCGGGCGAGCCGGTCGCCGCACCGTCGGCGGAGGCCCCGTCGGCCGCGAACGCAGCGGACACCGGCATCGCCACGGCCATGGCGCCTGAGGCGGCGACGACAGCGAACACACCGTTTCGGGTAGCCCGTCTCATGGATTTCCCTGCTTTCTAGACATCGTCGCGGGCACTTGCCCACACCGGATAGAACGCAGCCGAACCATCGGGGTTATGGCGTATCAGTCTTTCACCCCATTGAGCGACATGGTCTTTCGAGTCGCACGTAAAGTTTCGAATGGCTACCGATCGTCATAGAAAGTGCGAAGAATAGATCATCGACAGTCGTGCCGCTCGCCCGGAGGCGGCCCTTCCGGACCCCGCTTATGGTGAGCGAGGGCGCCGCCCGGCCCCCCGTCGGGTGCTCCCACCGGGAGGCGAACGATGCTGGCCAAGCTGTCCACCCGGCCCGGTGTGCGCACGTGCGCGGGCGCCGGCGCGCTGACCCTGACGCTGCTCGGGTCCGGGCTGCCCATGGCGGCGGCCGAGGATTCGCGGCCCGGCCTGTCCCGCTTCTACGGGCAGAAGGTGGCGTGGGCGGCCTGCGACGGCGCGGACATGCCACGGGATCTGCAGTGCGGGAAGGTGACGGTCCCGCTCGACTACGCCCGCCCCGGCGCCGGCACGCTCGACGTGGCGCTGGCCCGCTACCGGGCCACGGGCCCGTCGCGGGGCTCGGTGCTGCTGAACTTCGGCGGCCCCGGCGGCTCCGGCGTCCATGAGCTGGCGGTGGGCGGCAAGCAGTTCATGGACCTGACCAAGGGCTACGACGTGGTCAGCTTCGATCCGCGCGGCGTCGGCCGGTCCTCCCCCGTGAGCTGCGGCGAGGGCGGCGAGCAGACCTCGGTGGCGACGGGGCAGAACCTCGACCTCACCCGGCCCCAGCCGCTGCTGGAGCGGCTGCGGCAGGCCGCCGAGCAGTGCGCCCGGAACTCCGGTCCGGTGCTGCGGCACATAGGCACCGTGGACGCCGCCCGCGACCTGGACGTCATACGCCAGGCCCTCGGCGACAAGAAGCTCAACTACCTGGGCTTCTCCTACGGGACGCGGCTCGGCGCGGTGTACGCGGCGCAGTTCCCCCACAGGGTCGGCCGGATGACCCTGGACGGAGTCGACACCCTCACCGAACCCCTGTCCGAACAGGGTGTCGCGGGCGCCGAAGGGCTGCAGACGGCGCTGGACGACTTCCTGGACTGGTGTACGACGGACATCGCCTGTCCGTTCGGGCGGGACCGGCGCATGGCCGGGAGCCAGGTGGTCCGTCTGGTGCGCTCGCTCGACGAGGACCCCGTGCCCACGGACTTCGGCGGCGCCTTCTCCGGGCAGGACCTGGCGGGCGCCATCGGTTCCGCCCTGTACAGCCAGGAGCTGTGGCCCACCCTGGAGCGCGCGCTCTCCTCGCTGGTCGACGACGGTGACACCCGGGGCGTTCTCAGCTTCTCCGCCGGCGCCTTCTGGCCCGGCGGCGGCTTCACCCCGCCGATGCGCCGGCCCGGACCGGCCGGGGACCGGGCGGTGGACAGGCGGGACGGCGGGCTCGTGGACTCCGGTGACATCCCGGCCGACAACCTGCCGGCCGCACTGCTGGCGATCAACTGCGCGGACGACCCCGACCGGCCCACCGGAGCCCAGGTCACCAAGGATCTGAAGAGCCTGCGCGCCGCCTACGACCAGGCCTCTCCCGTCTTCGGCCGGTTCAAGCTCACCCAGCTCCTCATGTGCTACGGCCGTCCCAGGGGAACGGACTTCGTCCGGGACCGGGTGAAGGACGTCGACACGGCCAGGATGCTGCTGGTCGGCACGCGCGGCGACCCCGCGACGCCGTACCGCTGGACCGAGGAGACGGCCCGTCGGCTCGGCACGGCGGCCGTCGTGCTGGACAACAGGGGCGACGGGCACACAGGCTACTCGTCGTCCAAGTGCGTGCACCGCAAGGTGGACGACTTCCTGCTGTACGGCTCCCTGCCGGCCGACGGCAGTTCCTGCCCGGCGGACCACAAGGGCTGGACCTCCACGTCCGGCACCGCCCGCTGACAGCCGGCGTGGAGCGAACGGGTGACAGGGGCGGTCGCGGCGCAACCTCCCGGCCGCCCGGATCGTCACATCCGACGAGGCGCGCCCCGGCCCGCCGCACCCGTACCGACCATGACAGGGGAGCCCGCCATGCGCATCCGAGCCGCCGTCGCCGTACCCGTCGTCTGCGCCGCCGTCGCGCTGCTGGGCGCCGCGCCGCAGAGCCAGGCGGCCGGCCGCCGGGCCGGGCCCGTCCGCTGTGCGGAACGGGTGCTGGCCGTACGGGCGAAGGCCGCGTCCGCCGATCCTTCCGTGCTGCGCGTGGCCGTGACCAACCGCGGGGGCCGCACCTGTGTCGTCGACCGGGTGCCCACGATCACCTTCGGCGACCTGGACGGGGCCGCGCTGCCGGTGCCCGAGGGCGGCCGCGGCGCCTACGCGCTCAAGGCGGGCAGGACGGCCTACGCGGCCGTGCGCACGATCGCCGACCTGGCGGACCCCGAGGCCCGGCGGACCGGCTCGGTCACGGTGGCCGCGTCCGCCTCGCAGTGGGGCCGCTCCTTCACCGCCGCCCGTCTTGGCACCGGGACCGAGGTGCTGGTGTGGGAGCCGGTGACCACGTGGTGGCAGCCGACGGCGGCGGCCGCGGACCGGGCCCTCGGCGTCGGCTGAGGCCCGGTCCGGGCGCGCCGGGGCGGCGCTACGGCCGCGGGGCCGCCTCGGGCTCCGGCGGCTGTGCCGCCCCCTCCCCGGGCCCCGGGGTCCTCGCGGGCCGCCCGGTCTCCTCGGTCCCGGGGTTCAGGAACCGGTCGAGGACCGCGGTGAGTTCGGCCGGCTTCTCCACGGGCAGTTCGTGGCCCGCGTCGATGATGCGGACTTCCGCGTCCGGGTAGGCCTTGGCCAGCCGCAGCATCTGCCGCACGGGAAGCTGGATGTCGTGGTAGCCGTGCACCATCAGGGTGGGGGTCCGGATCTCGCCGGCCCGGTCGAGGACGTCGAAGGCGCGCATGGCGCCGTACAGCGTCATGACGACCTCGCGCGGGGTCTGCGCGGACGCGCGGATGTACTCGCGGACCTCCTCGCGCGGATGGCCCGGCGCGAAGGCCCGCTGGATGTTGGCCGTGATGAACAGCTTGTACGGCGCCAGCGTGGAGGCCGCCAAGAGCAGCCCGCGGCCGCGGCTGTAGGTCATCCGGCCGATGGAGTTGACCAGCACCATCCGTTCCACGCGTTCGGGGTGGGACAGCGCGATGGTCTGGGAGATCATGCCGCCCATGGAGTGGCCCACCAGCACGAACCGCTCCACCCCGAGGTGGTCGAGCAGCGCCAGGACGTCCGCGGCCAGCTCCGCGACCGTCCGCACGCCGGCGCCCGTGCTCTCCCCGTGCCCGCGCAGGTCCAGCCTGATCACCCGGCGGCCGGGCGAGAAGTGCGCCACCTGGTGGTCCCAGCGGTGCCGGTCGGCCGTCCAGCCGTGCACGAAGACGAGGGGCACCGCCGCGCCGTCGCGGGGGCCCTCGTCGTCGTACGTCAGTACGGCGCCGGCGACGTCGAGCTGCGGCATGGGGCCTCCTGGGGAGCGGGTCGGGACACGTCCGGTTACTGACGGGTACGGTAACCGGCGGCACCGCCCGCCGTCATCGGCCGGCGGGGGTGATTATCAGCGGTGTGCGCCTAGGAACTCCAGGACGTGCCCGAAGACGTCCAGCGCGGCGCCCCGGCCCAGGAACGGGTCGAGGTGGCCGTAACCGGGGATCTCGGTGTACGACACGTCCAGTTGCGGCTGCCGGCGGGACAGCACCTCGTGGCACAGCTTCTGGGAGTCCAGCCACAGCCCGTTCTCGCTGCCCGAGAGCAGCAGCACCGGGGTGTCGATGCGGGCGGCCGCGTCCAGCGCGTTGGGCGGCAGCGCCCGGTAGCGGTGGTCGGTGTCGTGCCAGCGGACGACGGTGCGGGCCAGCTCGATCCGGCGCAGATGGGGCAGGATCCACAGCGGGGCGGGACCGAGCAGTTCGGCGAGCCGGTCGTGGGTGACGGGGTCGAGGTTCTCGTGCACGAAGAGGGAGGCGCCGGTCCCCCAGGCCGAGTTGTGCAGGATCTGGCAGGTCGGGTCCGGACAGGCCGCCTTGCGGGAGGCGAGCGCGAACAGCGGGGTGTACTTCGACCACAGACCGACCTTGCGGATGTCGACCGGGATGTGGTCGATCCGGGTCTTCAGCAGCTCCCCGGCCACGGACATCCGCAGCGAGGTCCGCCCGGCCAGCTTGGGCGTGAGGAAGACGCCCTGCGACACCACCCCGGCCAGGCCCGGGACCAGGCCGGCCGCCATGCTCATCGACAGGGTGAGCGAGCCGATGCAGTGCGCGACCACGAACAGCGGCCGGTCGCCGATGCGTTCACGGACACGGGCGACGGCGTCGGGGATGTCGTACAGCGCCACGTCGTCGTACGTGTAGCGGCCCCCGGTCTCGTTGTACGGGAGCCTGCCGCTGCCCCGCCAGTCCAGCAGCCAGGGTTCGTAGCCGTCGTCGAGCAGGACGTCGACGAGGTTGCGGGTCTCGGGCAGCAGGAACATGTCGGCGGAGGCCGTGTGCCCGTGCAGCAGCAGCACGGCGGGGCGGCCCGGGTCGTCCGGGCCGATCCGGGTCAGGCCGAGCCGGACGCCGTCGCCGGCGTGGAACGGGACCTCCTCGACGAGGGCCGGGTCCAGGCGGTGGCGCAGCGGGCGCGGCGCCACGCCGGTGCGGACCTTGCGCAGCGCCGGGCGGGCCGCCTTGGCGGCGGTGGTCCTGAAGATCATCGGTTGTGCTCCGTGTGGGTCGGGGTCCGGCGCAGGTCGAGCAGGTCGGCGGCGGCCCGGGCGAACGGGGCGACCAGGCCGCGGCCCATCTCCAGGCCGAACCAGGCGAGCCAGGTGAGCTTCGCGGCCCGCTTCTCCTGGCCGGTCAGGCGCGGGTCGACGCGGATGCCGTCGATCTGGTCGCGGACGTAGGAGTCGGCGGGCACCACGACCTCGCCGAGCAGGCTCGCCGCCTCCCCCTCGCGGCCGATCTCCACGGTGAGCGCGCGGGTCTGCCGCCACAGGTCCCGGCGGGCGCGCGCGTACTTGCGGCCCTCCAGCCACCACCGGCCGCCGTCCGCGTCCCGCAACCTGAGCCGGTAGCGCAGGAGTTGATGCCGCATGCCGTGCTGTTGCGGGATGCCCTCCTCGGGGCGCACCCACAGGTCGCCGCGCTCGACGGTGAGCGGTTCGGGGTGCAGGGCGGGGCAGGTCACCTGTCCGGTGACGTCCACCCGGCGCTCCTTCACCAGTTGGTACATGCTCGCGATGGACAGGGTGAGCGCCATCGAGCAGGGGGACGAGGCGGCGGCGCCGACCGGGCCGACGGTGCCCTCGGTGGTCTCGGAGAACCAGAGGTAGGGCTGGTCGTCCTTGTGCGGCAGCCGGGCGAGGCCGTCGCCGGCGAGCTTCTCGAACGTCTTCAGCTGGGCCTGGGCGTCGTAGCGGGCGGCGGGGGCGAGACCCAGCGCGGCGACCAGGGCGTCGGTGCGCTCGGCCTCGGCGGCCGGGCCCTTCAGGGTGGCCTCGCACAGTTTCAGGGCGGTGGGGCTGCGCAGCACCCGGGAGAGGAAGCCGAGTTCGGGTACGGGCTCGGCCTCCAGACGGGCGAGGGTGAGGGTGCGCCACTCGTCCCAGTCCTGGACGCGCACGTGCATGCCGCCGAGGGCCATGTCCCGTACGACGTCGTCGAGGCTGTTGGGAACGCCGGTGAGGTTGTAGTCGAAGCCCCACGCGTCGGGTTCGCAGACGGCGGCGACGGCGACCCGGCTGACCCAGTCCACCGGGGCGGCGTTGAGGTGGCGGAACGCCGGCACGGTGCGGTAGCGGCCGAAGGCGGAGATGAGGCCGCTGCTGAGGTCCTGCGGGTTGTAGGCGCCGGTCTTCGTGTGACCGCCGATGCCGCCGGGGCGGAGCGCGGTGACGACGAGGCCGTGGTCGCGGGCCCGGCGCAGGGCGACCTCGGCGGCCCACTTCGACTGGTCGTAGCCGGAGACGAGCCGGTCGACGTGGGCGAGCGGGTCGTCCTCGCCCATCGACGTGATGCCCACCTCGTTGAACACCGCGATCGACGAGATGTGGTGCAGCGGTTTGGGGCGGCCGGTCGCGGCGAGTTCGGCGAGGGTGAGCGCGCCGAGGACGTTGCTGCCGCGCAGCGACTGGTAGCCGCGCAGGAAGTCCACGGCGGCCGCGACGCCGACGACGCTGTCGAGTTCGTGGGCGAGGGTGTGCCACAGCTCGTCGGTGAGGCCGAGGCGCGGGCGGCGGATGTCGCCGGGCAGCACGGTGATCCGGCGGCGGACCTCGGACGACCACGGCAGCCGGTAGCCGCGCAGTTGCTCGCCGAGCCGTTCGGTGGCCGCCGCCTCGTCGTCCGCGCGGACCAGGCAGTACACGTGGGCGTCGCTGTGCCGCAGCAGGTCCAGCAGCATGTGGCTGCCGAGGAAGCCGGTCGCACCGGTCAGCAGGACCCGGCGGGGCGGTACCGGCTCGGGCACGTCGGTGAACGGCAGCCGGTCGGCGAGGGCGAGGTCGGCGAGTATCTGCTCGAGGTCCTCCGGACGGGCACGGGAGTGCCGGTCGCCGTCGGCGCGGTGCGGGGTGCGCGCTGCCGGGAGGGGGACGGGGAGGCGGGTGGCCGTGCGGGCCGGCGCGGGGCCGTCGAGCGAGCGTGCGGTATGGGTGGCCGGGGCGGTGGCGTGGAGAGCGCCCGCCCGGGCGGGGACGGCGCCGGGGACGGCGGCAGCGGGTCCGGCGGCGGGGGCGCGCGAGGCCTGTACGGCGCCGGAGGACGAGGCCCGTACGGCGCCGGAGGACGAGGCCTGTACGGCGCCGGAGGGCGGAGCCGATGCGGCGCCGGAGGACGAGGCCGATGCAGCGCCGGAGGGCGGAGCCGATGCGGCGAGGCCGGCAACGGGGGCGCCGGGTCCGGCGACGGGCACGGCCGCGGAACCGGCGGCAGGGGGACGGGAGGCCTCTGCGGCGCCGGTGGTCGAACTCGGCGCTGCGAGGTGGGCGGTGGCGGCGTCGGATTCCGCGACGGGCGCGGCCGCGGGCCTGGTGACACCGGCGCGGGAAGCCTCCTCGGCGCCGGAAGCCGAGCCGGGCGCGGCGAGGCCGGCAACGGGAGCGTCAGGCCCCGCGACGGATACGGTCGCGGATCCGGCGGCAGCGGCGCGGGTAGCCTCCTCGGCGCCGGAAGCCGAGCCCGGCGCGGCGAGGCCGGCAACGGGAGCGTCAGGCCCCGCGATGGATACGGTCGCGGATCCGGCGGCAGCGGCGCGGGAAGCCTCCGCGGCGCCGGAAGCCGAGCCCGGCGCGTCCGCGAGGGCGTCGGGGCCCGGGGCGGGGGCGGTCGAGGAACCGGTGGAGGTCCCTGCGGGGGTGGTGCTGAGGAGGGGGAGCCAGCGGCGGGCCAGGCTGCTGGGGCGGGCGTCGGTGAAGACGTCGTCGAGGTCGACCTCGATGCCCAGCTCGCCCTCGAGTTCGGCGATGAGTTCCACCGCGTCCACGCTGGTGCCGCCGGCGTCGAAGAAGTCGGCGTCGGGGTCCAGCCGGCCGGCGGGCAGACGACGGCCGGCCGCGGCGGCGACGGTGGCGGTCAGGCCGTCCAGGTCCGGCGCCGGGGCCGGCGCGGGTTCGGGCCCGGCGCCCGCCGCCCGCACCTTGGCCAGCAGGTCGGACACGCCGAGTCCGCCGCCGCCCCGCTCGATCGACTCGGCGATCGCCTCGTTCACGTCACGCATGAGAGCCCTTCGCGTTGTGCTTGTTCTTGTCGCTCACTGCTGGTCCCAGGAGCGGAACGCCCGAAGGTGCTCGGGCGTGACGACGACGTCCAGCCGCGCGTCGTCCGGGTCGCCGCCGCCGAGTGCGGCGAGCAGCCGGCGGGCGGGCACGTTGCGCGGGGTGCGCTCGGCCGTGAGCCGGACCTTGGTGCAGCCCAGTTCCCCGGCCCGGTCGGCGAGCCAGGCGAGCAGCCGTTCCTCGACCCCGCGGCCGAGGGCGCGGCAGCTCATCGCCCAGGCGAGGACGTCGAGCCGGTCGCCGTCGGCGGCGACCGCGAGCAGCGCGATCTGGCCGTAGTCGCCGAACCGGTCGCGGGCCGCCGCCGTCCACACCTCGCCCCGCTCGCGCCACCGGGTGAGGTCACCGCCGTCGGCGGAACGGGCGCGCAGCGTGAACTGGTTGGTGCGCCGCACGAGTTGTTCGCCGCGTTCGACGTCCGCCCCGGTCAGCTCGCGGATGTCGACCTCGAGGTCGAGCCGGGCCAGGAAGTCCTCGAACCCGGCGCCCGCCCGGACGGCGTCCCTGGCGCGCTCCGCCTCGTAGAACCCGGCCCTGAGGGCGTCCTCGGCCGTGGCGGCGGCCGGGACCAGGGGCCACAACCGGTCGAGGAGCGCCCCGAGTTCAGCGGTGGGCGGGCAGGTCACCGACAGCACCTGCGGGAGCGCCGCCCGCATCCTGGCGATCTCGGCCGGGTTGTCGTCCAGGAACAGGAAGCTGTCCAGGCCGAGGTTGAGGGTGCGGGCGGCCTCGTCGAGACGGGCGGGCTTGGGTCCCCAGGCGGCCGAGATCACGCTGAAGTGCTCGGCCTTCAGCGTGCCGTCGGGCCGGTCGAGGACCGCGCGGACGGTGGCCTCGTCGTTGTTGCTGACCAGGACCAGCAGCGCGCCCGCCGCCCGCCATGCCAGCAGCCTGCGGGCCAGCAGCGCGCGCGGGCCGGTGAGGTCCACCGCGTCGGGGCCGCTCTCGCCCGCCACACCGCCCCACAGGGTCTCGTCGCCGTCGACGGCGATCACCTTGGGCGCGGGCCGCCGTACGGCCCGCACCACCTCCGCGAGCCGCAGCGCGACCGCGGCCTGGAACTCGGGGGTGAAGGGCAGATGGGCCAGCCGCTCGGTGCGCTCGTCGAAGGGCTGCGCGACCGTGTGGTGGCGGGTCCACTCGTCGGGGCCGAGCACCGCGATCCCCGGCAGCCCGGCCAGGTCGGCGGCGATGCCGCGCTCCCAGCCGAGGAGCCGCTCCGTGGTGCCGGCGCCGGGCAGGATGCCCACGACGAGGGGCTTGCGGGTGCGCTCGGCGAGGGACTTCAGGGCGGCCGGGTAGGCGGCGCGCAGTTCGGCGAGGAGGGTGTCGTCGACCGGTCCGAAGCGTTCCAGGTCGGCGGCGCGCAGCAGGACGACGGCCACCGCGGTGGCCGGGTCGGCGAGGACGCCCGACGGGTCCTGGAGGGCGGCCAGCACCTGGTGGTAGGGCGCTTCGGCGGTGCTCGCCCGCTCGTCCTCCAGGGCCGCCTCGCACATCAGCGGCAGGTGGCCGAGGGCGAAGGTGGCGGCCAGGGCGAGGCGCGGTCCCTCGGCAGGCGGCTCGGGCCGCCGTTCGCGCACCCGTTCGGCCGCGTCCTCGGTGGTCCGGTCGAGCAGCCGCAGGAAGTCCTCGCCAAGGCGGGCCGCGGTGTCCGCGTCCAGGATGTCGAGGTTGTGGTCGAGCCGGACGGTGCCCGTGTCCGGGGTCATGGTGACCATCAGGTCCAGGTCGGTGTGCCCGACGCCGGCCGGCAGCACTTCGAGGTGCTTCAACTCACCGGAGAACCGTACGTAGTTGAAGTAGACCTCGACGAGCGGCGCGTTGGCCCGGTGCAGGCCCTGCCGGGCGAGGGTGGCGAGCACGTCGGAGAACATGGCGCCCTTCGCCAGGATCTGCCGCAGCCGGCGGTCGGTGCGCAGCAGCACGTCCGCGACCCGCTCGCCCGCCTCCGCCTGCGCGGGGAACGGCACGGGGACGCCGAAGAAGCCCACGGCGCCGAAGGCGTCGGCGTGGATACGGGTGTCCACCGGCACCGCGAGCACGAACCGCTCGCGTTCCCGCGTCCGGGCCAACAGCACGGTCAGGGTGCCGAGGCAGAAGGCGGCCGGGGTGACGCCCAAGGCGCTCGCGGCGTCCGCGACGCGCCGCGTGAGCCCGTCGGGGACGGTCACGGTGACGCTGCCGGACCGGTAGGAGCGGGTGTCCGGGCGGGGACGCGCGAGGGTCAGGTCGAGCCGTTCGCTGCCCCGGAAGGCGTCGCGCCACTCCTCGCCGGGGCCCTCCCCGCCGCCCTGCTGGGCCTCGATCAGCAGGTCCACGTCCCGGTTGGTGACGGCGCCGTCCAGCGGCGTGCCGGACAGTTCGGTGTCGATCTCCGCGGCCACCAGCAGCAGGGACTGCAGGTCGCTGACCGCGTGGTGGGCGCCGAACACCAGCACCTGGCCCCGCGGGCCGCCGTCGGCCAGTTCGAACCGCCACAGCGGCGGCGCCGCCAGGTCGAACGGCGGCTCCAGCAGCAGCCGCAGCCGCTCGGCGGGGTCGATGTCCGTGCCGTCGGTCCAGCGCAGCGGCGGCGCGGGCAGCTCCCGGTCCACCCGGAGCTGCCGTCCGCCCTCGGCGCCGGTCACGACGGCCGTGCGCAGGGCGGCGTGCCGGGCGACGAGCCGGTCCAGGATGCCGGTGAGCTCCTCCCGGGTGACCGGGGTGGTGAGCCGTACGGCGAGGCCGACGCCGTGGGCCGCGTGCGGCATGTCCGGCTGGGCGCTGCGCAGAAGGCGTACGACGTCCCGCGTGGCGGGCCGCAGTTCGGTCTCCGGCACCTCACGGGCCGGTGCTTCCCGGCCGGCTTCGGCCGATGCCGTGCGCTCGGGCAGCCCTTCGGCGAGGGCGCGGGCGAGGCCGCGGATGTCGGCGGCGGCGAACACGTCGGCGGCCGGGAGTTCGACGCCCAGTTCGCGGGCGAAGGCGTTGCGGAGCCGGACGAGCATGAGGGAGTCCAGGCCGAGTTCCTTCAGGGCGGTGGTGGCGAACACGTCCACGGCGCCGCCGGAGACCTCGCCGACCCGGGCCCGTACGTAGGTTTCGAGCCACTCGGCGCGTTCCTGCCCGGTGGTGGCCGCGAGCACCCGCCGCACGAGGTCGTCGCCGTCCGCGCCGGAGACCGGGACGGTCACCAGGTCGGCGAGCAGGGGACGGCCGCGCGCGGCGTCCGGATCGAGGGCGAGCAGCTCCATGTCGAGTGCCATCGGGGCGAGTTGGCGGCGGCCGGTGGCCAGCACCCGGTCGAACAGCTCGCCGCCGTCCTGCGGGGAGAGGGCGACCAGGCCCGAGCGGCCCGTCTCGGCGGCGCGGGCGCCGGAACCGGCGACCATGCCGACTCCGGCCCAGGCGCCCCAGTCCAGGCTGAGCGCCCGCCGGCCGGTGCGGGAGAGGTGGTGCGCCCAGGCGTCGAGGAAGGCGTTGGCCGCCGAGTACGGGCTCTGTCCCGCCGAGCCGAGCAGACCCGCCGCCGAGGCGAACAGCACCAGGTCGTCCGCTTCGGGGACCAGTTCGGTGAGGAGGGCGGTGCCGAGCACCTTCGGCGCGAGGACGCGCAGGACGCGTTCCTCGGTGAGGTTGGCGAGGGTGGCGTCGTCCAGGACGCCGGCCGTGTGCACCACGGTGGTGATGGGTCCGGCGTCGCGGCGTACGGCGTCCAGGGCGGCCGTGAGCCCGTCGCGGTCGGCGACGTCGGCGCGGGCCAGGTGCACGCGCACGCCACGCTGTCCGAGGCTGTCGAGCCAGGCGCCGGCGGCCGCGTCCGGGGCCCCGCGGCCGAGCAGGGCGATCCGCCGGGCGCCCCGTCGGACCAGCCGTTCGGCGACGACCCGGCCGAGCCCGCCGAGGCCGCCGGTGATCAGGTGCACGCCGTCCGGCCGCTCGGGGCGGCCGCCGTCGTCGGGGCGGGTGCGGGCCAGCCGCGGGACGAGCCGGCCGGTGTCGCGCAGCGCGACGAGGCGTTCGTCGTCGGCGTGCCACAGCTGCGTCCACAGCCGGTCGGTGCCGCCCTCGGCGGGCAGGTCGATCAGGGTGGTGGCGAGTTCCGGGTGCTCCTGGGCCGCGGCGAGGGCGAAGCCCCAGGCGAGGGCCTGCTCCGGATGGGCGACGGCGGTGCTGTCGCCGGCGGCCTGGCTGCCGCGTACGACGACGAACAGGCGCGGCGCCCCGCCCCGCGGCCGGCCGGGTCCGGTGAGGGCCCGGACCAGGTGGAGGGTGGTGAGGCAGCACAGCCGGGCCGCTTCCTGCGCGCTTCGGCCGTCCGCGACCGGCGGGGCGTCGAGCGCGGAGAGCTGGACGATCCGCTCGGGCGGCGTGCCCGCGAAGGCCTCGTCCAGCAGGCGGGCGAGCTGAGCGGGGTCGGCCGGGTCGAGGACGTGGCGGCCGGGGGCCTCGACGGCGTACTCGGCGCCCCGGCGGGCGACGGCGTACGGCACCAGGCCGTCCAGCCGGGAGGCGAGTTCGTCCGCCGTACCGGTCTCGTCGGCGAGGATCAGCCAGCCGCCCTCGCCGGGCGGTTCCTGTGCCTCGGGGCGCGGCTGCCAGTGGGTCTCGAAGAGCGCGCCGTCCAGCGGGGACAGCGCGGCGAGCCGGAAGTCGTCGACGGACAGCACGAGGTGGCCGTGCTCGTCCCACAGGCGCAGGTCCAGTGCGGCCGTGTCGCCGTCCACCGAGCGCAGGTCGCAGCTCACCCAGGCGGGTGCGGTGCGCGTGCCGCCGTGGCGCACACGGCCGGCGCCGGCGGGGACGAAGGCCCGGCCGGCGGGCGCGGCGGCGGGCAGGGCCGCGCTGTGGAAGGAGGCGTCCAGGGTGGCGGGGTGCAGCAGGTGGCCGGCGGCGGGCCGGGCGGCCAGCCGGGCGAGGGCTGTCGTGCCGCCGTCCCGGCGGCCCTCCTCCAGGCCCCGGAAGGCGGGCCCGTACTCGATGCCGAGGGCGGCCAGGCCCGCGTAGACGGCGCTCACGTCGACCGGCTCGGTGCACCGCTCGCGCAGCGCGGCGAGCCCGGGTCCGGCGGCCGCGCCGGATTCCGGGGCGGGGCTCAGGACGATGCGGCCGGTGACGTGTCGCTCCCACCGCGGACGGCCGGCGGGGGCGGAGGCGACCGTGAAGTCGCGGTGGCCGTCCTCGGCCGGGCGGAGCACCAGCTGCAGGCGTACGGGCCGCTCGGCGTCCAGCCGCAGCGGCTGGACGAACCGGACGTCGGCCAGCTCCACCCCGTCGGCGTCCGGCGCCAGGGCGGTGGCGGCCTCCAGCACCATGTCGAGGAGGGCGGCGCCCGGCAGCCACGGCTCGCCGGTGACGCGGTGGTCGGTCAGGTAGGCGAACCGGCCGTCGTTCAGGTCGATCTCGGTCTGGAAGAGGTCACGGCCGGGCTCGTCGCTGGCCTGGACGTGGGTGCCGAGCAGCGGTGACCCCGCGGTGCCGCCCGACTGGACCGGGGCGAGCCAGTGGCGTTCCCGGGCGAAGGCGTAGGTGGGCAGGTCGGCGCGGCGGCCGCGCGGGTACAGCGCGGTCCAGTCGGGCGTGTACCCGGCCGTGTACAACTCCCCCAGCCTGCCGAGGAGTACGTCGTGCCCGTCGCGGCCGCGGCGCAGCGAGCCGACGCCGGCCGCGTCGACGCCCGCTTCGCCGGCGACCGCCTCGATCGCCGGGAGCAGCGAGGGATGCGGGCTGAGTTCGACGAAGTGGCGGTAGCCGTCCTCCAGCATCCTCGCGATGGTGTCCGCGAAGCGCACCGGCCGGCTCAGGTTCGCCCACCAGTAGTCGGCGTCCAGGCGGTCGCCGGGGACCGGTTCGGCGAGCACCGACGAGTAGAGGGGCGTCGGTGTGCGGGTGCCGCCGATGCCGGAGAGGCGGTCGAGGAGGTCCGCGCGCAGGGGTTCCATGAGCGGGGTGTGGGAGGCGAACGGGGTGGACAGCACCCGGTGCGGGACGCCGCGTCCGGCGAGTTCCGCGCGGAGCGCGGTGAGCGCCTCCGACTCGCCGGAGACGGCGGTGGCGGTGGGCCCGTTGACCGCCCCGACGAACAGTTTGCCGGCGTAGGGGCGCAGCAGCTCCTCGACGTCGGCGGGCGGCAGTTCCACGGCGAGCATGCCGCCGTGCCCGACCAGGGGGACCACCGCCTGGGCGCGGCCGGTGACGGCGGTCACGGCCTCGTCCAGGGTGAGGGCGCCCGCGCCGTAGGCGGCGGTGATCTCGCCGAGGCTGTGGCCCACCACCGCGTCCGGGGTGACGCCGAGTTCGCGCCAGGCGGCGGCGAGGGCCGCGTTCACGGCGAACAGGACGGGCTGGAGGTACTCGGTGCGGTCGAGCGGGGAGAACTCCTCCGGTGCGCGCAGCACGTTGAGCACCGACCAGCCGGCGTGCCGTTCGACGGCGGCGTCGATCCGGGTCAGCTCCGTCCGGAAGGCCTCGGACCCGGGCATCAGCCCCAGCCCCATGCCGGCCCATTGACCGCCGTGCCCGGCGAACACGAAGGCGACCTTGCCGGACTGCTCCTCGCGGGGCGCGGGCACGGGCTTGCGGCCGCCGCCCAGCGCCCGGAGCGAGGAGAGCAGCTCCTCCCGGCCGTCCGCGACGACCGCCGTGCGCCATTCGAAGTGGCTGCGGTGCCGGGCCAGGGTGTGGGCGACGCCGGGGAGGGCGGTGTCCGCGGTGATGTGCCGGGCGAGCCGGGCGGCCTGTCCGCGCAGGCCGGCCTCGCTGCGCGCGGAGAGCACGAACAGCCGCTTGCCGGGCGGGACTTCCGTTACCTCGGCGGGCTGGGCGGGGGCCTCCTCGACGATGACATGGGCGTTGGTGCCGCTGATCCCGAAGGCGCTGACACCGGCCCGCCGCGGCCGCTCCCCCGTCGTCCGCCAGTCCACCGGTTCCTGGAGCAGCCGCAGTCCGCTGCCCTCCCACTCGACGTGCCGGCTGGGCGTGCCGGCGTGCAGGGTGGGCGGCAGGGTCCGGTGCCGCATCGCCTGGACGACCTTGATGAGTCCGGCGACGCCCGAAGCGGCCTGCGTATGGCCGATGTTGGACTTCAGCGAGCCCAGGTAGAGCGGGCGGTCCCCGGTCCGGGAGCCGGCGAAGACCTCGGCGAGGGCGTTCGCCTCGATCGGGTCGCCGAGGGTGGTGCCGGTGCCGTGGGCCTCGACGTAGTCGATGTCGGCGGGGCCGAGTCCGGACTGCTCCAGCGCGCGGCGCACGACCTGCACCTGGGCTGGTCCGTTGGGCGCGGACAGGCCCTGGCTGCGGCCGTCCTGGCCCACCGCCGTGCCGCGCAGCACGGCCAGCACCTCGTCGCCGTCCCGTCGCGCGTCGCCGAGGCGCTTGAGGACGAGCATGCCCGCCCCCTCGGCCCAGACCGCGCCGTCGGCGTCGTCGGAGAAGGCGCGGCAGCGCCCGGTCGGGGACAGTCCGCGCAGCCGGCTGAACTCCACGAAGGTCTGCGGGGTCACCATCAGGGTCACGCCGCCGGCCAGCGCCAGGTCGCACTCGCCGGCGCGCAGCGCCTGGACGGCGAGATGGGTGGCGACCAGGGACGAGGAGCAGGCGGTGTCCACGGTCAGCGCCGGGCCGTGCAGGCCGAGCGCGTACGCCAGGCGTCCGGAGGCGACGCTGAGGGCCGAGCCGGTGCCGACGTAGCCGTCGAGCTGGTCGAGCCGGGAGCCGGCCAGGTAGTCGCTGCCGAACATGCCGACGTAGACGCCGGTGGTGCTGCCCGCGAGCCGGGCGGGCACGATGCCGGCCCGTTCGAGCGCCTCCCAGGCCGTCTCCAGCAGCAGCCGCTGCTGGGGGTCCATGGCGGCGGCCTCCTTCGGGGTGATGCCGAAGAAGCCGGCGTCGAAGGATTCGATGTCGTCGAGGAAGCCGCCTTCGCGGGCGTAGGACTTGCCGGGGGCGTCGGGGTCGGGGTCGTACAGCGCGTCGACGTCCCAGCGTTCCGCCGGGAACGGGCCGACCGCGTCGCGGCCCTCGGCGACCAGCCGCCACAGGTCCTCCGGGTCGTCCACCGAGCCGGGGAGCCGGCAGGCCATGGCCACGACGGCGATGGGTTCGTCGCCGGCCGGACCGCTGCGGCGCGCCGGGGCCGGGGCCGTCCGCGGGGCGGTGTCGCCGAGCACGTGGGCCTGCAGGTACGCGGCCAGCCGGTCGGCGGTGGGGTGGTCGAAGAGCAGGGTGGCGGGCAGCCGGACGCCGAGCCGGGCCGCGAGGCGGTTGCGCAGTTCGACGGCGGTGACGGAGTCCATGCCGAGGTCGCGCAGCGGCCGGCCGGCGGGTACGGACTCGGCGGAGGGCAGGCCGAGCGCGCGGGCCGCCTCCTCGCGGACCAGGGCGAGGAGGCGTTCGGCCCGTTCGGGTTCGGGCAGCCCGGCCAGCCGGCCGGCCAGGGAGCCGCCCGGCGCTGCGGCGGTCCGGGGCGCGGGCAGCAGGGTGCGCCACAGCGCGGTGCCCGCGGCGTCCGTCGTGCGCAGGCGGGCCAGGTCCAGGACCCAGCCGACCAGGTGCGGGGCGCCGCCGCGCAGGGCCAGCGCCACCAGGTCGCGGCCCTGCTCCGGGGTGAGGGCACGGTGTCCGAGCCGGGCCATGCGGTCGAGGTCGGCGTGGGCGGCGGCGAGGCCCTCGCCCGCCCAGGCGCCGAAGGACAGCGACAGGGCGGGCAGGCCCGAGGCCCGCCGGTGGTGGGCGAGTTGGTCGAGGAAGGCGTTGGCGGCCGCGTAGTTGCCCTGGCCCGGGTTGCCCACGACGCCGGCGGCGGACGACACCAGCAGGAACAGGTCGAGCGGGGTGCCGGCGGTGAGCCGGTGCAGGTGGGCGGCGGCGTCGGCCTTGGGGCGCAGCACGCGCTCCAGCCGTTCGGGGGTCAGTTCGCCGATGACGCCGTCGTCGAGGACTCCGGCGCAGTGGACGACACCGCGCAGCGGGAACTCCTCCCCCACCTCGGCGAGCACGCCCGCGATCGCGGCCGGGTCGGTGACGTCGCAGGCGACGACCTCGGCCCGCGCGCCGAGCGCGGCCAGGGCGGCGACGGCGTCCCGGGCGCGCGGGTCCCCGGCGCCGGCGCGTGCCGTCAACAGCAGTCTGGGCACGCCGCGTTCGGCGAGCAGCCGGGCGATGTGGCCGCCGACGGCCCCGAGACCGCCGGTGATCAGGACAGTTCCGTCCGTGGGCGGCACGGCGGACCGGTCACGGTCCGGCTCCGAGCCGCCTCCGGCCTTCCCCGTCCGGGACCGCACCAGCCGGGGCGCCAGCAACTCCTCGTCGCGCCACGCCAGTTCCGGTTCACCGGCGAGCGCGGCGGCCGCCCTCAGCGCGGGAAGGGGATCGGGGCCGGCGTCGTCCAGGTCGAGCAGGGTCAGTCCCAGGTCCGGGTGTTCGGCCCGCGCGCTGCGCACCAGGCCCCACAGCACCGACTGGGCGTAGGCGGGCGCCCGGTCCCCGCCGGCGGCGGCGATCGCGCCGCGGGTCACCCACACCGTGCGCGCGGGTGCGCGGTCCTCGGGGAGCGCGATGAGCCGCCGCAGTTCATCGAGGGCGCCGGTGGCCGTCTCGTGCGCGACGGCCGCCGGATCGGCGTCCGGCGCCGGCCGCGGCCAGAAGCGTACGGCGACGTCGGCGCGGTCCTCGGCGCCGGTCAGGCCGTGCCGGGCGGCGGTGACGTGCGGGTCGGCGGCGTCGCCGGCCACGTCCCAGGTGAGGTCCGGCGCGCCGGCGGACTCGCCGGCGGCCGTCCACGCCACCTCGTACAGGTGCCGGGCGTTCTCCGAACCCGCGTCGAGGTCGGCCGCGTCGGCGGCGCGCAGGCGGACCGACTCCAGACGTCCGGCGGGGAGGCCGTCGGCGTCCCAGAGGGTGACGTCGAGGGTGAGGTCGGCACCGGTGTCACCGGTGCGCCGCACCCGCGCGGTCAGCTCGCCCGCGGCGACGGCCGGGAGGACGCAGCGGCCCACGGCGGCCGGGAGCAGGGCGCGCTGCCCCGCCGGACCGAGCGCGGCCGTCACCTGGAGGGCGGCGTCCAGCAGAGCGGGGTGCACGGGGTACGGGCCGGCGGTGTCGCGGACGCCGGCGGGCGGCGAGAGCCGGGCGAGGAGTTCCCCGTCGCCGGTGACGACCGCCGACCGCACGCCCTGGAAGGCGGGCCCGTAGCCGAGCCCGAGCCCGGCCAGCCGGTCGTAGGTCCCCTCGGACCAGGCCTCCTCGGCGGACTCCGGCCAGGCGGGCGGGGGTTCAGCGGTGAGCGGGGCGGACGGGGCGGCGGAGGCGGTGGCGTTGAGGGTCCAGCCGGGGGCGTCCTGGCCGCGTGGGCGGCTGTGCACGGTGATCTCGGGCACCGGACCGGCGGTGACGACCTCGACGGAGACCTCGACCGTGCCCGAGCCGGGCAGGACGAGCGGGGCGACCAGCAGCAGGTCGGTGACGTCTGCGTCCTCGTCCGGGCGGGCCACGGCGAGCGCGGCGCGGCACAGCTCCAGCAGGGTGGTGCCGGAGACCACGGTGCGGCCGAAGACGGTGTGGTCGGGCAGCCAGTCGGCGGTGGCCGGGGACCATTCGTCGCGGAAGGTCCAGCGGGTCTCGTCGGCGGACTGGAGCTGCACGCCGAGCAACGGGTGCGCGGCGCGGTCGAACAGGGCGGGGCCGCCCGCGCCGGACTCCGGCTCGGTCCAGTGGCGCGCGAGGTCCCAGGCGTAGGTGGGCAGCTCGGCGGCGCTGCCTGCGGGGACCAGGCGGCGCCAGTCGATCGGGCGCCCGTGGACGTGGAGTTCGGCGGCGGCCCGGTCCAGGCAGCCGGGGCCGTCCTCGTCGCGGCGCAGTGAACCGACGGCCGTCAGTTCGTGTCCGGTGTCCTCGCCGAGGGTGCGCAGCGCGGTGAGCAGGGCGGGGTGGGGGCTGAGTTCGACGAAGTGGCGGTAGCCGTCGGCGAGCATGCGCTCGACGGCGGGTGCGAAGCGGACCGTCTCGCGCAGGTTGGTGTACCAGTAGTCGGCCTCCAGTTCCCCGGTGACCGGTTCGGCGGTGACCGTGGAGTACCAGGCGGTGTCCGTGGGGCAGGCGACGACGCCGTCGAGTTCGTCGAGGACCGTCGCCCGGACGGGCTCGACCAGGGAGCTGTGGGAGGCGTAGTCGACGTCGATGCGGCGGACGAACACCTGGCCCGCCTCGAGAAGCCCGAGCAGTTCCTCGAGCGGTTCGACGGCGCCCGCGACCACGGTCGCCCGGCCGCTGTTGACGGCGGCGACCGACACACCGTCGCCGAGCAGGGGCTCCACCTCGGCGTGGGGCAGCGCCACGACGGCCATGCCGCCGGTACCGGCCAGCCCGGTCAGGGCCTGGCTGCGCAGGGCGACCACGGCGGCCGCGTCGTTGAGGCTGAGGGCGCCGGCGACGCAGGCCGCGGCCACCTCGCCCTGGCTGTGCCCGATCACGGCGTCCGGGACCACGCCCCGGGCCCGCCACACGGCGGCGAGCGACACCATCACCGCGAACAGGGCGGGCTGGACGACGTCCACGCGGTCCGGCGACGGGGCGCCCGGGTCGCCCCGCAGCACGGCCGCCACCGACCAGTCGGTGAAGGGGCGCAGGGCGGCGTCGCAGCGGTCGAGCTCGTCGGCGAACACGGGGTCCCGCTCCAGCAGATCGCGGGCCATCCCGGCCCACTGGCTGCCCTGGCCGGGGAAGACGAAGGCCAGCTTCCCGGCGGGGGCGGCCTGCGGGGGCCCGGTGACACGGTCGGGGTCGGACCTGCCGTCGGCGAGCGCGCGCAGGGCCTCCAGGAGCCCCGGGCGGTCGGATGC
Organism: Streptomyces sp. NPDC003720; assembly: GCF_042875075.1. Lineage (NCBI taxonomy): Bacteria > Bacillati > Actinomycetota > Actinomycetes > Kitasatosporales > Streptomycetaceae > Streptomyces > Streptomyces sp. NPDC003720. Next base: position 542,553 of record NZ_JBIANZ010000001.1, on the reverse strand, counting down.
GTGGAGCACGGCGCGGTGCTCGAAGTGGGTGCGGTGGTACGCGAGGGTCGCGGCGACCGATGCCAGCGGCAGCCCGGGCCGGCCCTCCAGCGCCTCCAGCAGCCGCACGGCCTGCCCTCGCAGGGACGGCAGGCTCCGGGCGGAGAGAGGGAAGAGAGCGGGGCCGGGCAGCTCGGCGGGGGCGGCCGCGGCCGGGGCGGGGTCCGCCGGGGTGGCGGTGCGGGCCGGGGCGGGGTCCGCCGGGGCAGCGAGGCCGGCCGGGTCGGCGTCCGCCGGAGTGGCGCTGGCAGCCGGGGCGACGTCCGCCACCGTGGCAGCGGCACCCGAGGCGACGTCCACCGGAGCGGTGGTGGCGGCCGGGGCGACGTCCGCCGGAGCGGTGGTGGCGGCCGGGGTGGGGGGCGCCTCCTCGATGATCACGTGGACGTTGGTGCCGCTGATGCCGAAGGCGCTGACCCCCGCCCGGCGTACCCGGTCCGCGCCGCGCGGCCAGGCGAGCCCTTCGGACGGCACCCGCAGCCCGGTGCCGGACCAGTCGATGTGGTCGGTGGGGCGCTCGGCGTGCAGGGAGGCCGGTATGCGCTCGTGCTCCAGCCCGAGGACGGTCTTGATGACGCCGCCGATGCCCGCGGCCGCCTGGGTGTGGCCGATGTTCGACTTCAGGGAGCCGATGACCAGCGGCCTGTCGGCCGGCCGGTCCGGGCCGAACACGTCGGCCAGCGCCCTGAGTTCGATGGGGTCGCCGAGCCGGGTGCCGGTGCCGTGCGCCTCGACGTGGTCCAGGTCGTGCGGGCCGAGCCCGGCCGCGTGCAGGGCGGCCCGCAGCACCCGTTCCTGCGCCGGGCCGTTGGGCGCGGACAGTCCCTGGCTGCGGCCGTCCTGGTTGATCGCCGAGCCCTTGACGACGGCCAGGATCCGGTCGCCGTCCCGGCGCGCGTCGGCGAGCCGCTTGAGCAGCACGAGACCGCAGCCCTCAGCCCACACCACCCCGTCCGCGTCGGCGGAGAACGGACTGCACCGCCCGGACGGGGACAGCCCGCGCAGTCGGCTGAACTCCACGTGTCCGCGCGGGGTGACCAGCAGGGTGGCGCCGCCGGCCAGGGCGAGGTCGCACTCCCCGCCCGCCAGCGCGCGGGCCGCCAGGTGCAGGGCGACCAGCGAGGACGAGCAGGCGGTGTCCACGGTCACCGCGGGCCCCTGCAGGCCGAGGGTGTAGGCGATGCGCCCGGAGGCCACGCTGGCCGCCGAGCCGGTGCCGACGTGCCCGTCGAGCTGGCCCAGCGAGGCGGCGGCGAGATAGCCGCTGTCGTACAGACCGAGGTAGACGCCGGTGGCGCTGCCGTTCAGGGAGTCCGGAAGGATGCCGGCGCGTTCGAACGTCTCCCACGAGGTCTGCAGGAGCAGCCGCTGCTGGGGGTCCATGGCGGCGGCCTCGCGCGGTGAGATGCCGAAGAAGGCCGCGTCGAAGCGGTCGATGCCGCCGTCGAGGAAGCCGCCGCGCAGGGTGTAGGCCTTGCCGGCGGCCTCCGGGTCGGGGTCGTACAGCCCGTTGGTGTCCCAACGGCCGGGCGGGACCTCGCCGATGGCGTCCCGTCCGGCGTCCAGCAGCCGCCACAGGGCCTCGGGGTGATCCGCGCCGCCGGGGAAGCGGCAGGCCATGGAGATGATCGCGACGTCGTCACCGGTGCCGGAGCGGCCATGCTCGACGCCCTCGGTGACGGCGCCCGCGGCCGCCGGCGTGGGCGGGGCGAAGACCGCCTCGGCGACGGCGTCGATCGTGGGGTGGTTGAAGACGAGGGACGGCTCCAGGGAGCGCCCGGTCAGGGTGCCGAGTTCGGCGGCCAGGGTGACCAGCTGCCGTGAGCCGAGGCCGAGTTCGGCGAGTGGACGGCGCGGGTCGAGGTGGGCCGGGTCGGTCCCGGCGGCCTCGGCGACGGCCGTCATCAGCCAGGCCCGGACGCCCTCGGAGGTCGTCAGGGACGGCTCGGGGGTCTGCTTCGGGGACTCGTTCGCAGGCATCTGGGCAGCTGTCCTCGTGAACTCGGGCTCAGGCGGGGCTCCGTACCGGACTTCGGGTGCGCGGTACGGCGAAGTACTTCGGGTGCGCGGTGCGGCGAAGTGGGGGCTCACGCCCCGCACCGGGCCGTGCGGCGGCGCCGGGGCGTGCCGGGCCGCCGGCGCCGGTCCGGGCGCCGGCGGCGGGCGGTGTCACACGGCGGGCTCGGTCACCACGGCGAGCGTGCCCCGGGAGTACGCGTCCCGGGTGGCGCGGCGCTGGATCTTCCCGCTGGACGTCTTGGGGATGGTGCCCGGCCGGACCAGCACCACGTCGCGCAACGACAGGCCGTGCGCGTCGCCGACGGCGGCCCGGATCACGTCGGTGATCTTCTCCGCCTCGCCGGCGTTCTCCGGGGCGATCTCGGCGACGATCACCGGCCGTTCGCCGTCCGCCCCGGCGTCCACGGAGAACGCGGCGGTGCAGCCGGGGCGCAGCGCCGGGTGGGTGAGTTCGGCGGTCAGCTCCAGGTCCTGGGGGTAGTGGTTGCGGCCGTCGATGACGATGAGGTCCTTCAGCCGGCCGGTGACGAACAGTTCGCCGTCCCGCAGGAGGCCCAGGTCGCCCGTGCGCAGGAACCGGCCTTCGCGGCCGGTGATCTCGGCCCGGAACGTCTGGCGGGTGGCGAGCGTGTTGCGCCAGTAGCCCTTGGCGACACTGGCTCCGCCGACCCAGATCTCGCCGACCTCGCCCTCGGGCAGCTCCTGCCCGCTCTCCGGGTGGACGACGGCCAGGGTGACTCCCGGACCGGGCCGGCCGCAGGCGACGGCGGCGGCGTCGGCCTCCCCCGCGTTCGGGGACCCGTCGTCCGCGGCGAGCAGGGTCGGCGGGGTGCCCACGGTGCCGCCGGTGACCATCAGGGTGGCCTCGGCCAGGCCGTAGCAGGGGTACAGGGCCTCGCGGCGGAAGCCGGCCGCGCCGAAGGTGTCGGCGAACCGGCGCAGGGTGGCCGCGCGCACCGGTTCGGCGCCGTTGAAGGCGACCTTCCACGAGCTGAGGTCCAGGCTGTCGAGGAGCTCGGGGGACGCGTGCTTCAGGGCGAGTTCGTAGGCGAAGTTGGGGCCGCCGCTGGTGTGCGGGCGGTAGCGGCTGACGGCGGTGAGCCAGCGGGCCGGCTGCTGCAGGAAGTGCAGGGGCGAGAAGAGGGTGGCGGTGGCGCCCAGGTAGAGCGTGTTCAGTACCGGTGCGATGAGGCCCATGTCGTGGTAGACCGGCAGCCAGCTGACGTACAGCTCGTGGTCGTGCTCGGCCAGCGCCTCGGGCGTGTGGCTCATGCGCTCGGTGATGACCGCCTCGTTGTCCAGCAGGTTGCCGTGGGTGACGGCGACCCCGCGGGGCGCGGAGGTGGAGCCGGACGTGTACTGGAGGAACGCGACGGTGTCCGGGGTGAGTTCGGGTTCGCGCCAGCCGGCCGCGGCCTCGTCGGGGATGTCCTCGGTGGCGACGCGGTCGATCCGGTCGAGCTCGGGCAGGTGCTCGGCCATGCCGTCGAGCGCGTCGAGCACGCCGCGGTCCGCCAGCACCACCTTGGCGTCCGCGTCCGCCATCAGGCGCTTCATCCGGGTCAGCGCCCGGTGGTTCTGGGCGCGGCCCTGCGGGGGCACGCCCGGTACGGCGATCACCCCGGCCGCGAGGCAGCCCAGGTAGGCGCAGATGAACTCCAGGCCGGTCGGGTACAGCAGCATGGCCCGTGAGCCGGCCAGCCCGCGGTCCTGGAGCCAGGCGGCGACGGCACGGGTGCGCACGGCCAGCCGCTGGTAGGTGAGTTCCTGGATCTGCCCGTCGCAGTCACCCGTGACGAGGTGACGGTACGCGGTGCGCTCGGGGTGGTCAGAGGCGTGCGTGGCCAGTAATCCGACCAGGGATCGTGCCATGGGACGAGTCTCACCTGTCTGAATCGATGGCGAGGAGACGGCAGTTGTGGGCGCGACGGAACGCGCACACCGCAAAGCCCGTACCGGCCCGGCCTCGTTGCCGGGTCGTCAAGCTCGACCCTCCGCTCGAAGCGCCGTGGTCCGTCGGCTCCTCGCGGTCCCCCCGCAGCAGTTGCTACTGACGAGTTGCACCATAGCAAGCCTGTTCGGCCCGAATGCCGACTGCGCGTAAACGCTTCGTATCAAGCACGCCGGCCGGAAGCGCGTCGATGACGACGGCGTGAACGGGCCCGGCCGGACGGCCGTCCCGCCGCGGCGGCGGCCGTGCGAGGCCCCCGCCGCCGCCTCCCGGCCGTACCCAGGGCCCCTCGCGGTACGCGTCCGGAACACCACACAGCGCGACCCGGTGTCGCCCTTTCGGCCCAAGTGCCGGATATGTGAAACCGCCCTATCGTTCTGTCATGGAGCACGCACTGAGTCCCGCGACCCTCGCCGAACTGCGGCGCCCGCGTCCCTACCCGGCGGTGTCCGTCCTGACGCCGACACACCGCCGAGAACCCGAGAACGGGCAGGACCCCGTCCGGCTGCGCAACGTGGTCGCCGAAGCCAAGAAGCGGCTGGAATCCGACCCCTCGGTCACCCGGGAGCGGCGCGCCGAGGTGGTGACCCAGCTCGACCGCGCGCTGGCGGAAGTGGATCTGGCGCACGCCGAGGACGGTCTGGTGATCTTCGCCGCCCCGGGAGAGCACCAGGTCTGGTCCCTGTCCCGCACCGTCCCCGAGCGGGTGGTGCTCTCGGACACCTTCCTCACCCGCAACCTCGTCTCCGCGCAGGTCGCCGAGCGCCCCTTCTGGGTCATGTCGGTCTCCGCCGACCGCGTCACGCTGTGGAGCGGCGGCGAGGAGCGGGTGACCGAGGACCACGCGGGCGGCTTCCCGCTGATCCGCAGACAGGAGAACTTCGACGCAGAGCGCGAGATGCGCCGCGGCGACCTGCCGAGCACCTTCACGGACGAGGGCACGCGGCGGTTCCTGCGCGAGGCGGACACCGCGATGAGCGCGGTCCTGCGCGACCAGCCCCGCCGGCTGTACATCACCGGCGAGGACGCGGCGCTGTCGCTGATGGAGGAGGTCGGCCAGATCGCGGCGGACGCCGTCCACGTCCGGCACGGCGGCCTCGCGCACGCCGGTCCCGAGGCGGTCTGGCAGGCGCTGCAGCCCGTGCTGCGGGAGGAGGACTTCAAGGGCACCGACCTGATCGTCGGGGAACTGGTCTCCGCGCGTGGCCGGCGGAACTTCGCGGCCGGCGTGGACGAGCTGTGGCAGAACGCCCGGGAGGGCCGGGTGCGGCTGCTCGCCGTGGAGGAGAACTACCGCACGACCGTCCGCGACGACGGTGCCCACCTCGTCCCGGCCGAGCCCGGCGACCTGGACGCCCGGGACGACATCGTCGACGAGATCGTCGAGCAGTGCCTGGAGACCGGCGCCGACGTGCGCTTCGTGCCCGACGGCGCGCTGGGCGACGCGGGCGGGATCGCGGGGGTGCTGCGGTACTGAGGTGTCCGGTGGGGTACTGAGGCGCCCGCCGCGGTGCCGAGGCTGAGGCGCCCGCCGCGGTGCCGAGGCGCCCCACGGACAGCGCTTGCCCGGCGGCGTACGCTTCGGCGTGATCGTCGTCGGGAGGGAGCGCGCGCGCATGGGTGACCTGCTGGGTGTGGCCGTACTGGGTGCCGGACACATGGGAGCCGACCACATACGACGCCTGGACCGGATGGTCAGTGGCGCCAGGGTGGCCACCGTCGCCGATCCCGAGCCCGAGCGGGCGAAAGAGGCGGTCGCCGGCATCGACGGCGTCACCGTGCACACGGATCCGGTGGCCGCGCTGGACGCGCCCGGCGTCGCGGCCGTACTGATCGCCTCCCCCGGGCCCGCGCACGAGGAGGCGCTGCTCGCGGCCTTCCGCCGGGGTCTGCCGGTGCTGTGCGAGAAGCCCATGGTGCCGGACCCGGCGGGTGCGCTGCGGGTGGTCGAGGCCGAGGCCCGGCTCGGCCGCCGGCTGGCGCAGATCGGCTTCATGCGCCGCTACGACGCCGAGTACGGCCGGCTGAAGGCGCTCCTCGACGGCGGCGCCCTGGGCCGTCCGCTGATGTTGCACTGCACGCACCGCAACGTGTCCTCGCCCGGTCACTTCACCAGCGACATGCTGATCAACAGCTCCGTGTCGCACGAGATCGACGCGGCCCGCTGGCTGCTCGGGCAGGAGCTGACGGCGGTCACCGTGCTGCGTCCGGCCCCCTCGGCGGGCGCGCCCGCGGGACTGGCCGATCCGCAGTTCGTGGTCTTCGAGACCGAGGGCGGCGCGCTGGTCGACGTGGAGGTCTTCGTCAACTGCGGCTTCGGCTACCAGGTGCGCTGCGAGGCCGTGTGCGAGGCGGGCAGCGCCCGGATCGGCGACGGGCACTCGATGGTCGTCACCACCCGGGGCGGCGCGGGCGAGGAGGTGGCGCAGGACTACCTGGTCCGGTTCGCCGACGCCTACGACCGCGAGGTGCGGGCGTGGGTGGACGCCTGCCGGCGCGGCGAGGTCACCGGCCCGGACGTCTGGGACGGCTACGCGGCCTCCGCCGTCGCCGAGGCCGGGGTCCGGGCGCTGGAGACCGGCGGCCGGACGGCCGTCGAACTCGCCCCGCGCCCGGCCCTGTACGCCGGCGCCGGCCGCTGACCCGGCGCTCAGACCCCGTCGAACAGGCTGCTCAGCCCCCGTTCCACGACCGCCGCCACGTCCTCCTGTCCGGCCGGCACCAGGGCGTGGCTGTTCAGCAGGAAGCGGCGCAGCGCCGAGGTCGGGAACTGCAGCAGGGCCAGGCCGCACGGCGAGTGGAACTCCAGGACCGTCCGGGTGCGGCCGTACGGCCATATCCGCACGTCGCCGTGGCCCGCCGGGGCCCGCAGGCCCTGGTCCAGCAGCGAGCGGGCGAAGGTCCAGGTGACCTCGTCGCCCACCAGGGTGGCCTCGGGCGGGAAGTCCACGAAGACGGCCAGGGGATCGTCCGCCGTGTAGCGCAGGGTCGCCGACACCGGCAGTTCCCGGTCCTCGGCGGTGATGAGACGGGCGGTGGCGGACTGTTCGACAATGAGCTCCATGCAATTAAGGAGTCCGCGAAGGCGTTTCACAGGACGTCAATTCCGGACAGAATTGATGCGCGTCGAACAGCGCGCACGGCGATGGAACACCAGAGCGTCGAACACCCGGACGAGCGCGACCCGACGACCCACCGCCATGGCACAAGTCCCGTAGCCCGCCTACGACTTGACGCCCCGTCCGCGTACGTCGAGCGTATCTTCGGAACACTCCGGGAAGACTCTGGCATATGCCGGAAGCACCACCGTATCGTGTGTTGCCAAATCCCTTACAGGGCGTCGCGGGCTGTGCAACAGTCATAACGGTCCCTCCGTCCTTCTTGGCCGTACCGTCCCCTCCCCATCGGAGTGCGTCATGCCGTCCCCAGTCTCCGCGGACCGCTCAGCCGCCCAGCCGCCAGGGCGCGGCTCGGTCGAGGCGTTGATAACGCAGACGCGGCGGCTCAAAGGCGACATGGCCGCGGTGCGGCGGGACACGCGGAACGACGGATCGGACCCCGAGGAGCGCTGGCAGCGGGCCCTGTACGACCTCGCGCTGCACCAACTGGACGATCTGGACGCCCACTTGGCCCAGCTCCGGGACGGCCCGGTGCCCGCCGAGGCCGAACCGGCCGAGGCCCCGGCCGCCCGGCCGGCGCCCGCCGGCCCCAGCCGCGGCTCCCTGCTCAGCCGGGTCGGCAGCGCGGAGTGGAACTTCCTGACGGACGAGGCGAGCTGGTCCGGGGAGCTGTACGAGATCCTGGGCCGCGACCCGGCCGCCCCCGCGCTCACCCTGGACGAGCTGCCCTCCCTGGTCCTGGACGAGGACCGGCCGAAACTGACCGCGATGGTGACCGACTGCCTGGTGGACGCGCGGCCCATCGACGGCGAGTTCCGCGTCGTACGGCCGGACGGCTCGGCGCGGACGGTGCACATGATGGGCGAGCCCGTGCTCGGCCCCGACGGCGGCACCACCTCGATGTGGGCCGTGCTGCGGGACGTCAGCGAGCTGCGCCGGCACCGGCGGACGGTGCGCGACAGCCACGACTCGCTTCAGCACCACCGCAGGCGGGCGCAGACCGAGCACCGGCTCGTGGCCGAGCTGCAGGAGGCCGTGCTGCCGCCCTGGCGCGGTTCGCTGCGGCTCCCGCACCAGGGGCCGCGCACCCTCGACCTGGCCGCCCACTACCTCCCCGCCACGGCCGGCCCCCGGATCGGCGGCGACTGGTACGACGCGCTGGAGCTGGCCGACGGCGCCACCCTGCTCAGCGTCGGCGACCTCACCGGGCACGGCGTCGCCGTCACCTCCGGCATGGCGATGCTGCTCGGCGCGGTCCGCGGCATGGCCATGGCCGGAACCCGGCCCGGCGAACTGCTGACCATGCTCAACCAGTTACTGGACGCCACCGTGCAACCCGCCCTCGGCAGCGCCGTCTGCTGCCGCTACCGGCCGGAGGACCGCACCCTGGTGTGGGCGCAGGCCGGACACCCCGCCCCGCTCATGTACCGCGACGGGACGGGGCGTGCGCTGAACGCTCCGGCCGGCGTCCTGCTCGGCGCCACCACGGGCGCCGACTACGGGCAGGCCGAAGTCACCCTGGAACCCGGTGATCTCGTACTGCTGCACACCGACGGACTCGTACCGGGCCACGACTCCACGAGCGCCGTGGACCGTCTGCTCGGCCTCGCTCCCCGCTTCGGCGCGGTGCGCACCGCCCAGGACTGTGTACGCACGGTCGTGGAGGAGTTCGGCGGAGCCGAGCGCGAGGACGACGCCTGCGTCCTCGTGGCCAGGGTGACCGGCTGACCGGCCGCCCCGAAGCGGCGGACCCTCGGACCGCACCGACTCGCGCGGGGCGGAGACCCTATGCCGGTGCGCTGCCGTCGCCCCTTCCTCTGGGCTTCGGCAGAGCGAGCTCGATCTCCTCGCGCAGCTCGTGGATCTTCGGGTAGCCGGCGTACTCGGCGGTGAGCCGGTACATCTCCCGCAGCCTGTCCCACGTGCGCCGGGAGGAGTTCGAGCCCATGGACATCAGGGCCAACCGCGCGTAGCGGTCGGCCTGTTCGGGGTCGTCGGCGATGAAGCAGGCAGAGGCCATGGAGAGATGGTCGAAGATCTTCGACCGCTCCCTGCCGTCCACCCGCAGCGCCAGGGCCTTCTGCGCGTAGTGCTGGGCGTGCACGGCCGCGTCCGGGTCGAACTCGGCGAGCGTGCGGTAGGCGAGGGCCTGCATGCCGTACAGATCCTCGTCCTTGAAGGTCTGCATCCAGCCCGGCTGCTGCGCGTCCTGCCGGTCGGAGACGAACAGGTCCTCCGCCTGGCCGAGCGTGCGGCGCATCGCCTGTCCCTTGCCCATCGACGCCTGCGCCCAGGCCTCGATGGTGTGGAACATCGCCTTCGTACGGGGCTGCAGCCGCTCCCCCGCCCCCGACTGGGCGAGCTTCATCAGGTCCAGCGCGTCGTCGGGCCGGCCCAGGTGCACCATCTGGCGGGCCGCCCGGGACAGCGCCTCCCCGGCACGGGGCCGGTCGCCGCCCTCGCGGGCGGCGTGCGCGGCGATGACGAAGTACTTCTGAGCCGTGGGTTCGAGGCCGACGTCGTGCGACATCCAGCCCGCCAGCACGGCGAGGTTGGCGGCGACGCCCCACAGGCGCCGCTGGAGATGGGGTGGGTGGTGGTAGGCGAGCATGCCGCCCACCTCGTTGAGCTGGCCCACGACCGCCTTGCGCTGCAGCCCGCCGCCGCGGGCCGCGTCCCAGGCCCGGAACACCTCTACGGAGCGCTCCAGTTCCTCGATCTCCTGCGACCCGATGGGGGCGGCCTCGTAGCGGTCGTACCCAGCGGGGTCGGCGTGCAGGGGGTCGTGGACGACAGGGGCGTCGGCCTTGAGGGCAGGGTCGGTGTGCAGCCAGTCGTGCATGGCGCTGCTGAGTGTGGATCCCGCGGCGAGCGCGGCACCCGCGCCCACCAAGCCGCGTCGGTTGAGCATGAGGTCCATTCCCGTGAATTCGGTGAGGACCGCGGCGGTACGTTCGGGCGCCCACGGCACACCGTCGGGATGTTCCTCGATCCCGTCGCCCTGCCGTCTTCCCGCACGCCCGTGCCGTACCAGACCGAGGTCCTCGATGGTCACGACACGGCCGAGACGCTCGGTGAACAGGGCTGCCAGCACCCGCGGCACGGGATCGCGCGGGATCTCTCCCGTGTCGATCCAACGCCGCACCCGGGAGGTGTCGGTCGACAGCTGGGGGTGGCCCATGGCCGCCGCCTGCTTGTTGACCAGCCTCGCGAGTTCGCCCTTCGACCAGCCGGCCAGGCCGAACAGGTCCGCCAGGCGGGTGTTGGGATGTCCGCTCACGTCAAGCCCCCAGGTTCTCGGCTGACTTGACAGTAGCCCCGTGAAGGTTGCCGGGCGACTATTCGCCAGGGTTCGCCAGGGTGCGCCAGATGGTGTGCCACTGGGCAACGGGTGTCGAGTAGGAACGCGCCACCCCGCCCCGGCCGTCACCATCCGATGCGGGCCCACTCCCCAGGGTGTGCCCGGGCGGCCGGGACGGGTCGGCGCACGCACAGCGTGGATGTACAGGCAGGCACCGCAGGCACACGAAGGGATCTGTATCTCCCATGTACGCAGCATCATCCTCCGTGTCCGCTCCGCCCCGGCCGCTGCGTCCCCGCCCGGCGGGCGGCGGACCCTACCTCGACCCGGCGGCCCGGCCGACGGCCCCCGTGCTGGGCGCGGGCCGGCCGCGGCGCGTTCCCGGGCAGCCCGGCGCACAGCCGCTCAGCGGCAGACTCGACCTCTCCGGTCCGCAGGGCGCGCAGCTGCGCACCGCGCTCGCCTCGGTGCACCGGATCTGCCCGGAGTTCGCCCCGGTGCAGGTGCTGCGCCGCAGCGGACGCTCGGTCCTCCTGGTCGGGACGACGGGACGCAGCACGGCCGTGGCCAAGTGTCTGCTGGACCAGTCGCCGGCCTGGGCGGAGCGGTTCCGCCACGAAATAGCCGCATACCGCTCGTTCGTCCGGCACCGCCCGCCGGTGCGGGTGCCGAGGCTGATCGCGGCGGACCCGGACAACTGCACCCTGGTGATCGAGCGCATGCCGGGCCGGGTGGCCGCGCTCCAGCGGCACCCGGTCGAGGCCCCGCCCCGGCCGGACATCCGGGCCGCGCTCGGCGCGATCTGCCGGCTGAACGCCTGGCGGCCCCCGGCGGGCACCTTCGACGCCCCGCTGGACTACGCGGCGCGCATCGCCCGGTACCACGAGCTGGGTCTGCTGACCGACCGTGACCTGGGCGACCTGCAGAAGCTGCTGCACGGCATCGCGCACGCGGCGGGCCGTCAGGGGATGGGCCAGTTCTGCCACGGTGACGCCTTACTCTCGAACGTCCTTCTCTCACCGACGGGTCCGGTGCTGGTGGACTGGGAGCACGCGGGCTGGTACCTGCCGGGGTACGACCTGGCGACGCTCTGGCTGGTGCTCGGGGACGCGCCGGTGGCGCGGCGTCAGATCAGCCAGATCGCCCAGTCCGCGGGACCGGCCTCCCGGGACGCGTTCCTGGTGAACCTGATGCTCGTGCTGACCCGTGAGATCCGCACCTATGAGACGGCCGTGCAGCGCTCGATGCACGAGGCGGCTCCGGCGGCCCCGGGCGCGGCCCTCCCCGGCTCCGCCCCGACCGGCGAGGAACAGCGGCTGCTGCTCAGGCGGCTGCACGACGACTGCCAGCTGGCCCGCCGGGCCGTGCGCGCGGCGGTCGGCACCCGCTGACGCGGGACGAAGGTCCGCGGTGCGCCCGAAGCGGCGGCGCACCGCGGACCTTCGTGCGTACGGGCTCCGCGCGGAGCCTCTCTCCCGAGCGCGGCTCCGCCCCGCCGGGCACTCCCACTGGTGTACGCCACTGACGCTCCGCAGGCCCGTGCACCACCGCTGCGAAACTCGCCGAACCCCTCCGTGACATGGGAAATCATCCCGGCGAAGGCATCATTGACGGATCGTCGGCAAGCAGGTACCACTGACCAAGCTCGGCCCCGCACGCCCCGCCACGACCCGCCTGTCACAGGAGTCCGCATTGCGAGGATCCGCCACCGACCCCACGTCCACCCCCGGCCGGAGACATCTGCGGCGCACCGCCGTCACCCTGGCCTCCGCGGGCCTGCTGCTGCCGCTGCTCGGCGCGGGCCCGGCCCAGAGCGTCCCCGAGTCCTCCGCCGGTGAGCTGCGGAGCGCGTTCGCCACCGCGTCCGCCGAGTACCACGTGCCGCAGAGCGTCCTGCTGGCCGTCTCCTACCTCCAGTCCCGCTGGGACACCCACGCCGGGGCGCCCAGCGTGACCGGCGGCTACGGCCCCATGCACCTCACCGACGCGCGCACCGCGCTCGCGACGGCCGAGCACTTCGCCGAGGGGACCGAGGACGCCCGCGGCGACAGCGCCCGCCCGGCGCTGCGCCCCGACGTCAAGGCACCCGCGGGCTCCGCGCTGCCGGCCCGTCTCCGGACGCTGCCCCGGGCGGCCGAGCTGACCGGCCTGCCGGCGGCCGAGCTGCGCACCGACCCGGCGGCGAACATCGCCGGCGGCGCCGCGCTGCTCGCCGCCGCGCAGAAGGAGCTGGGCGAGCCGCTCGACGCCGGTCCGGCCGGCTGGTACGGCGCGGTGGCCCGCTTCTCCGGCGCCGACGACACGGCGACCGCGGCGGCGTACGCCGACGACGTCTACGACGTGCTGCGCACCGGCGAGGAACGTGTCACGGACCAGGGCCTGCGGATGGCGCTCGCCGCTCAGCCCGGACTGAAGCCGGACACCGGGCAGTTGAAGCGAACCGGGCTGCGGACCGCCCCGGCGGACGACGTCGAGTGCCCGAAGTCGGTGTCCTGCGAGTCGGTCCCGGCGCCGTACGAGGAGTTCGGCGACAACGACTACGGCAACCACGACCTGGGCGACCGCCCGGAGTCGCAGCGCATCAAGTACATCGTCATCCATGACACCGAGGGCTCCTGGGACGGCGTCATGAACCTGATCCAGGACCCCACGTACGTGTCCTGGAACTACACGATCCGCTCCACCGACGGTCTGATCGCCCAGCACGTGAAGGCGAAGGACGTCGCCTGGCACGCGGGCAACTGGGACGTCAACGCCCGGTCCGTCGGCATCGAGCACGAGGGCTTCCTGACCTCGCCGGACGCCTGGTACACGGAGGCGATGTACCGGTCGTCGGCACGCCTGGTGAAGTACCTGTCCCGCAGCTACGGCATCCCGCTGAACCGCCAGCACATCCTGGGCCACGACAACGTGCCCGGTCCGACGGCCTCCACCGTCCCCGGCATGCACACCGACCCGGGCCCGTACTGGGACTGGCGGCACTACTTCCAGCTCCTCGGCCACCCGTTCAAGCGCGCCGGCGGCAAGAACTCCGCGCTGGTGACGATCCTGCCGGACTACGCCGCCAACCAGCCCGTGTACACGGGATGCGCCACCAAGGGCGAGCCCTGCGCGGCGCACGGCTCCGGCGAGGTGCGGCTGTACTCCGACCACGACGAGAGCGCCCCGCTGATCCAGGACGTCGGTCTGGGCACGGCGCCGACCGACGGGGTCAACGACCTGTCGTCCCGGGTCTCGACCGGTCAGCGGTTCGCGGTCGCCGACCGCTGGGGCGACTGGACGGCGATCTGGTACCTCGGGCAGAAGGCCTGGTTCCACAACCCGCGCAAGCAGCCGACCGCGGTGCGCGCCGCGGGTCTCGTCGTCACCCCGAAGGACGGCGCGGCGAGCATCCCGGTGTACGGCAGGGCGTACCCGGAGAAGGAGGCCTACCCGGCGGGAGTGCCGGCGCAGTCCGTGGTGCCGCTGAAGTACACGATCCCGGCCGGGCAGAAGTACGCGGTCGGCGACCTCATGCCCGGCGAGTACTACTACGCGGTCACCTTCACCCCTGACTCGCACCGGGTGGTGGTCGGCAAGGACCTGTACTACGAGATCCAGTACGGGCACCGGGTGGCGTTCGTGCGCGCCGCGGACGTCACCGTGGCGGGGGCGGCCCGCTAGGACCGGTCCCGGGCCTGTCGTCAGCCCTGCTGGAACAGCTCCGCCGGGAGCGGCTTCAGCAGGGCGTACAGGTCGTCGGTGATGGGGCGGTCCCAGGCGGCGATGGTCACCAGGACGCCGTCGCTGCGGTCGAACTGCACGCAGGAGATCCGGCTCTCGGAGAGCTTCAGGCGCCGCACGATCAGCAGGTTGTCGCCCTGGAGGACGGGGGTGTCCTCGGTGCCGACGACCGTGACCTCCTCGTCGTTCTCCAGCGCCAGCAGGAGCTGGCCCACCTCGAAGGGGATCTCGCCCTCGGCCACCTCGCGGGCCGGGGAGCCGTCGGGGAGATTGCCGATGATCATGGCGGGACCGCGGCCGCCGAAGAGGTCGTAGCGCAGGAAGACGCCCTGGCAGGATCCGTCGGGGGCGGGCAGCAGGCCCGCGCCGAGGTTGCCCGGCCAGTCGCCCGGGTCCATGGCCAGCACGTCGAATTCGGGTCCGGCGGGGGTGGCGCTGCGGCGGCGGAGGAACGACATGCCGCAATGGTACGTGCACGCGGGCGTCCGCCGCCGTACGGGCGTCCGCACGACCGCGCCCCGATCCCCCGGCCGGCCTGGATCTTCCGGCCCGTCCGGGCGGCTCCCGGGGGCGGGTGGTGTCACTCCTTCGGCGGGGCCGGCGGGACGACCGCGATCGGGCAGACCGCGTGCAGCAGGACGGCCTGGGTGACGGAGCCCATCATGCGGGCGGGCGCGAGCAGGCGCCGCCGGTGGCGGCCGACGACGACCAGGTCGGCGTTCCCGGACGCGGTGACGAGATGGCCGGCGGCGTCGCCGGGCAGGACCCGCACCTCGGTGTCGACGCCGGGGTGCCGCACGCGGTGCGGGGCGAGGAAGCCCTCGACGAGGGAGTGGGTCTCGTGCTCGACGGCGTCCCTGTCGACGGGGGGCGGCACCGTCTGGCCGGGCGCCGACCAGGTCTGCGTCGGCCACGGGTAGGCGGCGATCACCTGGACGCGGGCCCGGCGCAGGGCGGCCTCGGTGTAGGCGAACGCCAGGCCGGCGGGGTCGGGGCTGTCGGCGTGCAGGCCGACGACCACCCGGGGGCCGGGTCCGGCGGGGGCGCCCTCGGGGATCTCCCGGCCGGGCCGGGGCACGACGACCACGGGGCAGTCGGCGTCGCGTGCCGCGGCCAGTGAGTTGGAGCCCAGCAGCAGGCTGGCGAAGCCGCCCCGGCCCCGCGAGCCGAGCACCAACAACTGGGCCTCGGCGCCCAGTTCGGGCAGTACGGCGCCGGGCACGCCCTCGACGGCGACGTACTCGGCGCCCGGGGCGTCCGCGCCGTCCCGCAGGCGGGCGCGGACCTCGTCGAGGACCGGGTCACCCTCCTCGGGCGCGGCCGGCCCGGCGACCAGGACGTCGGCCTGGCCCCAGGCGGCGTACTGCCGGACGTGCACCACCCGCAGCGGTGCGGCGCGGCGCCGGGCGGCGTCCACGGCCCACTCCAGGGCCCTTCTGCTGTCCTCGGAGCCGTCGACCGCGGCGATGACCGGCGCTGTGCTCATTCCCTGCCCACCTCCGGAACACGACCTTCCCCTTGCTGGGGTCCAGCCTCGCGCAGGCGGCGGCCCCGGCAGGGCGCTGTGGGTCGCGTGTCCGGAATCGGGCGGGCGACACCCCCGGATCGGCGTGCGACGGGCTCAGGTGAGGTCGAACTCTCCTTCGCGCGCGCCGGAGACGAAGGCGCCCCATTCCGCCGGGGTGAAGATCAGGGACGGGCTCTCCGGGCGGCCGCTGTTGCGCATGGCGATGAAGCCCTCGACGAAGGCGATCTGCACATCGCCCAGTCCTCGGCTGCTGGACTGCCACTCGGCCCCGCTGAGGTCCAGCTCCGGCTTGTCCCAGCCCACGAGCGGCTGCTGGGTGATGGTCTCGGCCACGTCCGTGCTCCTCCCGGTTCGTCGTCCGCGAGCCAGCCTAGCGACCGGTCCGCACGGCGGACAGGCCACGTGAGAAGGACTTTCGGGTCGCCTCACCGGGGCGCGGCGCCGTCCTCGCCGAGGAAGGCGAGGACCCGGCGGACGAAGTGCCCGGGGTCGTCCAGCCAGGGGTAGTGACCGGCGCCGGGCTGGACGCTCACCTCGGCGCCGGGAAGGTGCTCGGCGGCCCGGCGGGCCAGGGCGGGGGTGGGCCCGCCGTCGTACTCGCCGGCGTGGATCAGGACCGGGGCGGTGAGGGCGGCGAGCGCGGCCCTGGTGGCGTCCGGAGTGAAGGCGCCCTCGGCGGAGTAGCGCTCGGCCGCCTCGTCGTTGGTCTGCGCCTCCTCGTGCTCGGTGTGGGCCCGGGCCGTGTCGTCCCAGCGGCCGTAGAAGAACGGCAGGAACACCTCGTCGAAGTCGGCGTCGCCGGCGAGCCACGCCTGGTAGGCGGGGAGGGCCCGGCCGAACCACGGTTCGTCCGCCCGCAGCCGGGCGGCGGCGAGCCGGTCGGCGGGCGTGGCCCGCAGGCCGAGGGCCGAGGGGTTGGGGGTGATCAGGGCCAGCCGCCGGATCCGGTGGGGGTGGCGGGCCGCGTACAGCAGCGCGAGGCTTCCGGCCGCCGAGTGGGCGAGGAGGTCCATCCGCTCCAGGCCCAGGTGGACCCGCCACCGCTCCACGTCGTCGACCATGCGGTCGCAGCGGTAGGTGGCCGGGTCGTCCGGTGTCCCGGAGTCGCCGGTGCCGCGCAGGTCGAGCAGGGCGAGCCGGCGGTGGGCGGTGAGGCCGCCGAGGTCGCCGAGGTAGGCGGAGGCGCGCATGGGCCCGCCGGGCAGGACGGCGAGGGGTGCGCCCCGGCCCCTGAGGTGGTAGGCGAGCGCGGTCCCGTCGGCGGCGGCGAAGGTCGGCATGCGGTGATCATTCAGGGCCGGGCGGCCCGGCCGCAACGCCTTTGCCCGGGTCGGAGCCTTCTGCCCCGCGCGTCCCGTCCGGAAAATTCCGGGCTCACCTCTTGCCTGCCGGCCGGGTGGCCTGAATTACTGGCCTCGAACGAAACGACCGAATGATCGGTCGCCCGGAATGTGCGGCTGGTGAGGGAGAAGTCCCGATGGCGGATGCGACGGACCTGCTCGACGCTGGCGAGAAGCTCGGTCCCGAGGAGCTGCGCGCGCTCCAGCTCGAGCGACTGCGCGCCTCGCTGCGGCACGCGTACGAGAACGTGCCGTTCTACCGCGAGTCCTTCGACAAGGCCGGCGTCCGCCCGGAGGACTGCCGTTCGCTCACCGACCTGACGCACTTCCCCTTCACGGCCAAGGCCGACCTGCGCGAGCAGTACCCGTTCGGGATGTTCGCCGTGCCCCGCGAGCGGGTGCGCCGGCTGCACGCCTCCAGCGGCACCACGGGGCTGCCCACGGTGGTCGGCTACACGGACAACGACCTCTCGGTGTGGTCCGACACGGTCGCGCGTTCGCTCCGGGCGGCGGGCGCGCGACCTGGCGACACGGTGCACGTCGCCTACGGGTACGGGCTGTTCACCGGCGGGCTGGGCGCCCACTACGGCGCCGAGCGCCTCGGCTGCACGGTGATCCCCGCGTCGGGCGGCATGACGGCCCGCCAGGTCCAGCTCATCCGGGACCTGGAACCCGGCGTCATCATGGTCACCCCGTCCTACATGCTGACGCTGCTGGACGAGTTCGAGCGGCAGGGCGTGGACCCGCGCGGCACCTCGCTGCGGGTGGGCGTCTTCGGCGCCGAGCCCTGGACCGAGCGGATGCGGCGCGAGATCGAGGAGCGGTTCGCGATCGACGCCGTCGACATCTACGGGCTGTCCGAGGTGATGGGCCCGGGGGTGGCGCAGGAGTGCGTCGAGACCAAGGACGGCCTGCACGTGTGGGAGGACCACTTCTACCCGGAGGTCGTCGACCCGATCACGGGCGAGGTGCTGCCGGAGGGCGAGCGGGGCGAGCTGGTGTTCACCTCGCTCACCAAGGAGGCCATGCCGGTTATCCGGTACCGGACCCGGGACCTGACCCGGCTGCTGCCCGGCACGGCCCGGGTGTTCCGGCGGATGGAGAAGGTCACCGGGCGCAGCGACGACATGGTGATCCTGCGCGGGGTGAACCTGTTCCCCACCCAGATAGAGGAGATCGTGCTGCGCACCCCCGGCGTGGCGCCCCACTTCCAGTTGCGCCTCACCCGCGAGGGCCGGCTCGACGCGCTCACGGTGCGCGCCGAGGCCCGGCCCGGCGCGACACCCGAGGCGCGGGACGCGGCGGCCCGGTCCATCGTCGCGGCCGTGAAGGACGGGGTCGGGGTGTCCGTGGGCGTGGAGATCGTGGAGCCGGAGTCGCTGGAGCGCTCGGTGGGCAAGATCCGCCGGATCGTGGATCTGCGCCCCCGCTAGGGCCGGCCGGGGCCGGGAGCGGCGTCGAACCGGTCGCGCAGTTCGCGCTTGAGGATCTTGCCGCTGGCGTTGCGGGGCAGCTCGTCCACGAACACCACCCGCTTGGGGGCCTTGAACGGGGCGAGCTTCTCCCGTACGTGCGCGACCAGTTGCTCCTCCGTCACGTCACCGCGCCGGACCACGACCGCGGTGACGGCCTCGATCCACCGTTCGTCGGGCAGGCCGACGACGGCGGCCTCGGCGACGGCCTCGTGGGTGTACAGGGCGTCCTCCACCTGGCGGGAGGCGACCAGCACGCCACCGGAGTTGATGACGTCCTTCACCCGGTCGACGATCGTGTAGTAGCCCTCCGCGTCGCGCACCGCGAGGTCGCCGGAGTGGAACCAGCCGTCCCGGAAGGCCTCGGCGGTCTCCTCCGGCAGGTTCCAGTAGCCCTCGCACAGCTGCGGTGAGCGGTAGACGATCTCACCGGGTGTGCCGGTGGGCACGTCCTCGCCGCGTTCGTCCACCACGCGGGCGTCCACGAACAGCACCGGCCGGCCGCAGGAGTCCGGCCGGCCGTCGTGCTCGTCGGGGGCCAGCACGGTGGCGAGGGGACCGATCTCGCTCTGTCCGAAGCAGTTGTAGACGGCGAGCCCCGGCAGGCGTTCGCGCAGCCGCTGGAGCACCGGAACGGGCATGATCGAGGCGCCGTAGTAGGCCTTGCGCAGTCCGTCGAGGTCGCGGGTGGCGAAGTCGGGCCGGTTGGCCAGGCCGATCCACACGGTGGGCGGCGCGAACAGGCTGTCCACGCGGCCCTGTTCGATGAGGTCGTAGAGCCGGTCCCCGTCCGGGGCGTCGAGCAGCACGCTGGTCGCGCCGACCGCGAGGTAGGGCAGCAGGAAGACGTGCATCTGCGCCGAGTGGTACAGCGGCAGCGCGTGGGCGGGCCGGTCGCCGGCGCTGAGGTCGAGGGCGGTGATCGCGCTCAGGTACTCGTGCACCAGCGCACGGTGCGTCATCATCGCGCCCTTGGGCGAGGCGGTGGTGCCGGAGGTGTACAGCAGTTGCACCAGGTCCTCGGTGCGCGGCTCGGGTCCGTCGTAGGGCGGCGCGTCCGCCAGCCGGGCGAGCAGCGAGCCGTCGGCGTCGCGCAGGGGCAGCACCGGTACGCCGTCCGGGAGCCGGCCGGCGAGGTCCGGGTCGGCGAGGACCAGGGAGCTGCCCGACTGGCCGACGATGTACGCCAGGTCCTCGCCGGTGAGGTTCTGGTTGACCGGCACGTGGACCAGGCCGGCCCGGGCGCAGGCCAGAAAGGCGATCAGATAGGCGTCGGAGTTGTGCCCGTAGGCGGCGACCCGGTCCCCCGGGGCGAGTCCCTCCGCGCGCAGCAGCCCGGCCGCGCGCGTGACGGCGTCGTCCAGCGCCTCGTAGGTCCAGTCGCGTCCGCCGTACTCCAGTGCGGTGCGTGCCGGGGTGCGCCGGGCGCTGCGGCGCAGCACCCCGTCGACCGTGCTGCCGTGTCCCTGCGTCATGACAGCAGATCCTTGACCCGCCGGACGGGCGGGTCAAGAACCCGTGGCCGCTCGCCCGCTACGCCTGAAGCACGGCCATCGCCGCGTTGTGCCCCGGCACCCCGCTCACCCCTCCCCCGCGCACCGCGCCCGCGCCGCACAGCAGCACGCCCGGGTGCCGGGTCTCCACGCCCCAGCGGCCGGTGCCCTCCTGGGCGTACGGCCAGGACAGGGCGCGGTGGAAGATGTTGCCGCCGGGCAGGCGCAGGTCCCGTTCGAGGTCGAGCGGGGTCTTCGCCTCGATGCAGGGCCGGCCGTCGGCGTCGGTGGCGAGGCAGTCGGCGAGGGGTTCGGCGAGATGGGCGTCGAGCTGCGCCAGGGTGGACCTCAGCAGCTCGTCGCGGACGGCGTCGTTGTCCCGGGCGAACAGCCGGGCGGGGGTGTGCAGACCGAAGAGGGTGAGGGTCTGGTAGCCGCGTCCGGCGAGGTCGGGGCCGAGGATGGTGGGGTCGGTCAGGGAGTGGCAGTAGATCTCCGACGGCGGCGCGGCGGGGAGTTCGCCGGCGGCCGCCTGGGCGTGGGCGGTGGCCAGTTGCCGGTAGCCCTCGGCGATGTGGAAGGTGCCGGCGAAGGTCTCCCGGGGGTCGACCGAGTCGTCGCGGAGCCTGGGCAGCCGGGTGAGCAGCATGTTGACCTTGAGCTGGGCGCCCTCGGCCGGCTCCGGCGACGGGTCGCCCATGAGGTGGGCCAGTTCCTGCGGCGAGGCGTTGACCAGGACGTGCCGGGCGGCGGCGACTCCCTCGCCGTCGGCCGTGCGGTAGGTGACCTCGGCGGTCTTCCCGTCGGTTTCGACGCGGACCGCCTCGTGTCCGGTCGCGATCACCGCGCCGGCCGTGCGCGCGGCGGCGGCCAGCGCGTCGGTGAGGGCGCCCATGCCGCCGACGGGCACGTCCCAGGCGCCGGTGCCGCCGCCGATGACGTGGTAGAGGAAGCAGCGGTTCTGGGCGAGGCCGGGGTCGTGGGCGTCGGCGAAGGTGCCGATGAGCGCGTCGGTGAGGACGACGCCCCGCACCAGGTCGTCGGTGAAGTTCTCCTCGACGGCGACCCCGATAGGTTCCTCGAACAGCGCCCGCCAGGCCGTCTCGTCGTCGATGCGCCGGCGCAGGTCCTCCCGGTCGGGCAGCGGTTCGGTGAGCGTGGGGAACACCCGCTCGGCCACCCGGCTCGTCATGCCGTAGAAGCGCTGCCAGGCCGCGTACTCCCGCTCGCCGCCGGTCAGCCGGGCGAACGCCTCCCGGGTGCGCCGCTCCCCGCCGCCGACGAGCAGCCCGGTGGCCCGCCCGCCGCGCTCGGTCGGCGTGTACGAGGAGATGGTGCGCCCGCGCACCTCGAACCGGAGCCCGAGATCGCGCACGATCTTGTCCGGCAGCAGGCTGACCAGGTACGAGTAGCGCGACAGCCGGGCGTCCACCCCGGCGAACGGACGCGTGGAGACGGCGGCCCCGCCGGTGTGGCCGAGCCGCTCCAGCACCAGCACGGACCGCCCGGCCCGCGCCAGATAGGCGGCGGCGACCAGTCCGTTGTGACCACCGCCGACGATGACGGCGTCGTAGCTGCGGGTTCCCTCGATGGCAGGCATGGTCCTTCGTAACACGCGATGATCAAGAGGGGCCAGAGGCGTGCGGGGTGCGGACTCGGTGCCCGCCGGGCCCCGGGTGCCGGCGGGCGCGCGAGGGCGTCACCCCTTCGCTGTGAGTTGCTTCAGGGCGATGTTGAGCTGCAGGACGTTGACGCGGGGCTCGCCGATGAAGCCGAGGGTGCGGGCCTCGGTGTGTTCCTCGATCAGTTTCTGCACGCGTGCCACGGGGAGGCCGTTCCGTGCGGCGACCCGGTGTGCCTGGAGTTCGGCGTACCGCGGGGAGATGGCCGGGTCCAGGCCGGAGCCGGAGGAGGTGACGGCGTCGGCGGGGACGTCGGACGGCCGGACGGTGTAGCCGGGGACCGAGTTGTCCCGGACCACGGCCGCCTTCGCCGCGAGCACCTGCGCGCAGAGCGTGCCGTCCGCGGGCTCGGCGGGGCACACGCCGTGCACCGCGCCGCTGTCCGCGGCCAGGTTGGTCGCACCGGAGAGGATCAGTCGGTACCGGGTGTTGACGCTGTTGGTGCCGAGTCCGCCGGCCGGGCGGCCCTGGAACCACCTCAGGTCGGGCGCGGGGGTCTGCCGGCCGTGCCGCGGCGGCAGGTCGTACGACTGCCCGATCAGGGAGGAGCCGACGACCCTGCCGTCCGCCTCGACCTCGGAGCCGTTCGCCCTGCCGGGGAACAGCGCCTGGGCGATCCCGGTGACGGCCAGCGGGTAGAGGACGCCGGTGACCAGGGTCAGCACGAGCAGCGCGCGCAGACCCGCGCCCAGCAACCGGGCGGTGTTCACGGAGGAGTTGTTCATGCCGATCAGCCGATTCCGGGGATGAGGGAGATGAGCAGGTCGATGAGCTTGATGCCGATGAACGGCGCGACCAGTCCGCCGATGCCGTAGATCGCGAGGTTGCGGCGCAGCATCCGGTCGGCGCCGACCGGCCGGTACCGCACGCCCCGCAGGGAGAGCGGCACCAGCGCGACGATGATCAGCGCGTTGAAGACGACGGCGGACAGGATCGCGGAGTCGGGCGAGGACAGCCGCATGATGTTCAGCCTGTCCAGGCCCGGGTAGACCGCCGCGAACAGCGCCGGGATGATCGCGAAGTACTTCGCCACGTCGTTGGCTATGGAGAACGTCGTCAACGCACCCCGGGTGATCAGGAGTTGCTTGCCGATCTCCACGATCTCGATCAGCTTGGTCGGGTTGGAGTCGAGGTCGACCATGTTGCCGGCCTCCTTGGCGGCCGACGTTCCGGTGTTCATCGCCACGCCGACGTCCGCCTGGGCAAGCGCGGGGGCGTCGTTGGTGCCGTCGCCGGTCATCGCGACCAGTTTGCCGCCGGCCTGCTCCCGCTTGATCAGGGCCATCTTGTCCTCGGGGGTGGCCTCGGCGAGGAAGTCGTCGACGCCGGCCTCCTCGGCTATCGCCTTCGCTGTCAGCGGGTTGTCGCCGGTGATCATGACCGTCCTGATGCCCATGCGGCGCAGTTCCTCGAACCGTTCCCGCATCCCGTGCTTGACGACGTCCTTGAGGTGGATGACGCCGAGCACACGGGCGCCGTCGGCGTCGTGGACGGCGACCAGGAGCGGGGTACCGCCGGCCGCCGCGATCCGGTCGGTCAGCTCCTGTGCGTCGGGAGCGACTTCCCCGCCCTGCTCCCGCACCCAGGCGACGACGGAGGCCGCGGCGCCCTTGCGGACCCGGTGGCCGTCGACGTCCACGCCCGACATCCGGGTCCGTGCGGTGAAGGCGATCCAGTCGGCGGGCGCCAGCTCGCCCTGGTGCCGCTCGCGCAGCCCGTACCTCTCTTTCGCCAGGACGACGATCGAGCGGCCCTCGGGGGTCTCGTCGGCCAGCGACGACAACTGGGCGGCGTCGGCGACCTCGGCCTCCGTCGTCCCGCTCACCGGCACGAACTCCGCCGCCCGCCGGTTGCCCAGGGTGATGGTGCCCGTCTTGTCCAGCAGCAGGGTCGACACGTCGCCTGCGGCCTCGACCGCGCGCCCCGACATGGCCAGCACGTTGCGCTGCACCAGACGGTCCATGCCCGCGATGCCGATCGCGGAGAGCAGGGCGCCGATGGTGGTCGGGATGAGGCAGACAAGCAGCGCCACCAGCACCACCGTCGTCAGATGCGTGCCCGCGTAGTCGGCGAGCGGCGGCAGCGTGGCGCAGGCCAGCAGGAAGACGATGGTGAGCGAGGCCAGCAGGATGTTCAGCGCGATCTCGTTGGGCGTCTTCTGCCGGGCGGCGCCCTCGACGAGGGCGATCATCCGGTCGATGAAGGTCTCGCCGGGCTTCGTCGTGATGCGGACGACGATCCGGTCCGAGAGCACCTTGGTGCCGCCCGTCACCGCGCTGCGGTCGCCCCCGGACTCGCGGATCACGGGAGCGGACTCACCGGTGATCGCGGACTCGTCGACGCTGGCGACGCCCTCGACCACGTCCCCGTCACCGGGAATGACGTCGCCGGCCTCGCACACCACCAGGTCGCCGACGGTCAGCTCGGTGCCGGGGACCCGCTCCTCGGGGCCGTCCTTGACGAGCCGGCGCGCGACGGTGCCGGTCTTGGCCTTGCGCAGGGTGTCGGCCTGGGCCTTGCCCCGGCCCTCGGCGACCGCCTCCGCGAGATTGGCGAAGAGCACGGTCAGCCAGAGCCAGGCGCTGATCGTCCAGCCGAACCAGTCGCCGGGGTCCTTGGCGGAGAAGGCGGTGGTCAGCACCGAGCCGATCCACACCACGAACATCACGGGCGACTTGACCATCACCCGCGGATCGAGCTTGCGGAAGGCCTCGGGCAGGGACCTGAGGAGCTGTCCGGGGTCGAACAGGCCCGCGCCGACGCGGCTCCCGGCCGGTTCGTGCCCGGTCGGCGCGTCCTGGTGGGGCGCGAGGGTGGGAGTGGACATGGAGTCCTCGTGCTTCTCGGTGTCGGTGGTCATCACGCGAGCCCTTCCGCGAGCGGGCCCAGCGCGAGGGCCGGGAAGTAGGTGAGGCCGGTGATGATGAGGATCGCGCCGACCAGCAAGCCGGTGAACAGGGGTTTCTCGGTGCGCAGGGTGCCCGCGGTCACCGGCACCGGCCGCTGCCGGGCGAGTGAGCCGGCCAGGGCCAGCACGAACACCATGGGCAGGAACCGGCCGAGCAGCATCGCCAGACCCGTCATGGTGTTGAACCAGTCCGTGTCGGCGTTCAGGCCGGCGAAGGCCGAACCGTTGTTGTTGGCCGCCGACGTGAAGGCGTACAGCACCTCGGAGAAGCCGTGCGGGCCGGAGTTGAGCATCGAGTGCGGCGGGGTGGGCAGCGCCATCGACGCGGCGGTGAGGACCAGCACCAGCGCCGGGGTGACGAGGATGTACGCCGCGGCGAGCTTCATCTCGCGGGCGCCGATCTTCTTGCCCAGGTACTCGGGGGTGCGGCCGACCATCAGACCCGCGATGAACACCGCGATGACGGCCATGATCAGGATGCCGTAGAGGCCGGACCCGGTGCCGCCGGGCGCGATCTCGCCCAGCATCATGCTCAGCATGGCGATGCCGCCGCCGAGCCCGGTGAACGAGGAGTGGAAGGAGTCCACCGCACCGGTCGAGGTCAAGGTCGTGGACACGGCGAAGATCGAGGAAGCACCGACTCCGAACCGGGTCTCCTTGCCCTCCATCGCGCCGCCCGCGGCCTGGAGCGCCGCGCCGTGGTGGGCGAACTCGGTCGCCATCATCAGAACCACGAAGCCCAGCCAGATGGTGAACATCGTGACGAGGATCGCGTAGCCCTGCTTCACGCTTCCGGCCAGCACGCCGAAGGTGCGGGTCAGCGCGAACGGGATCACCAGGATCAGGAAGATCTCGAAGAGGTTGCTGAACGGGGTCGGGTTCTCGAAGGGGTGAGCGCTGTTGGCGTTGAAGTAGCCGCCGCCGTTGGTGCCCAGCTCCTTGATGGCCTCCTGGGAGGCGACCGCCCCGCCGTTCCACTGCTGCGAGCCGCCCATGAACTGCCCGACCTCGTGGATGCCGGAGAAGTTCTGGATCGCACCGCAGGCCACCAGGACCACCGCTGCGACCGCGGCGACCGGCACCAGGATCCGCAGGGTGCCGCGGACCAGGTCGGCCCAGAAGTTGCCCAGCTCACCGGTGCGGGAGCGGGCGAAGCCGCGCACCAAGGCAACGGCGACGGCCATGCCGACGGCCGCGGAGACGAAGTTCTGCACGGCCAGACCGGCCGTCTGCACGACGTGCCCCATGGTCTGCTCGCCGTAGTAGGACTGCCAGTTGGTGTTGGTCACGAACGACACGGCCGTGTTGAACGACTGCGCCGGACCGACCGAGGAGAAGCCGAGCGAGCCGGGCAGGACGCCCTGCAGGCGCTGCAGCAGGTAGAGGAGGAGGACGCCGACGACCGAGAAGGCGAGGACCGCGCGCAGGTACGCGGACCAGGTCATCTCGGCGCCGGGGTCGGCACCGATGCCCTTGTAGATCCACTTCTCCACCCTGAGGTGCTTGCCGGAGGAGTAGACCCGGGCCATGTAGTTGCCGAAGGGGACGTGGACGAGCGCCAGCGCGCCCGTCAGGGCGAGCAGTTGGAGCACGCCGGCGAGTACGGGACCCATGTGCGCGCTCAGAACCTCTCCGGGAAGAGGAGGGCGACGACGAGATAGCCCAGCAGGGCGACGGCCACGACGAGGCCGACGATGTTCTCGGCGGTCACAGCTTGGTCACCCCCTTGGCGACGAGGGCCACCAGCGCGAAGGCCGCGAGCACGGTGACGACGAAGGCCAGATCGGCCATCGTGAACTCCTGGAATGGGTGCGGTTGCATCGGACGGTTCGAGGAAACCGCCTCCGCGACCGGTTGCGACCGCCGTTGACGGCTCTCTTACGGCCGTGCGTCCGGCTTTGACGGAACCCTGATGTCCCGCCCCCCGGAGTCCTCGTCCGCGGCCCTCGGTGGAGCCGTCAGAGGGTGCGACCGCCGCCCGGACTCAGTCGAGCGCCACCATGAAGTCCGTGCACGCCACGGCGCAGGCCCGGCACACCGCCGCGGCGGACTCGGCGCCGGGGTGCTCGTCGAAGGCGTGGGCGCACTCGAGGCAGACCGAGCGGCACCATTCGAGCTGCACCCGGATCCCGTCCTCGTCCTGGCCGTTCTGCTCGGAGAGCGTGCGGCACGTCGCGTCGCACACCTCGGCGCACATGATCCCCAGCCGGCGTACGCGCTCCTGCCGCTCGGTGCCGTCCGGGTCCAGGAGGCTGGCGCGCACCGCGCAGGCCCTGGCGCACTCCGCGCACGCCTGGGCGCACGTGAACCGGTCCTCGAGGAACCGGTAGAGCTGCTGCTGCGTCGGCGATGTCACACCCGGCGGGTAGCCGGTCCCGCACCGGGCAAACGCATATACCTCGAAGGGGGACGCCGCAACTCGGGAAGCGTCCCCGCGGCGTGTCGCCGGCCGTGACGGGCAGCCACTCAAGGTGTCCGGTTCGTACCGTTCTGGGCGGGGTATCCCTGAGCTATGAGTACCGCACAGATGCAGCAGTTGGCCGCGGCAAGCGGCCTGATGGGCCTGGTCCTCTTCGTCATAGCCGTGGCCGTGCTGGCGCTGCTCGCCGGCGGCTTCTGGCTGAACTCACGGGAGAAGTACCGCGAGCCGCCCCGGCCGCGCCCCGAGGAGCAACCGCACCTGCCGCCGGAGGGCGCGGTGCACGAGATCCGGGAGAACAGGGAGTCCCAGGAGGTTCCCGTCATTCCCAAGGGCGGCCGCCCGCTCACCCCCTACGAGCTGACCAACATCGACTCCAGGACCAGCGAGTCCAAGGACCGTCCGCGCTGGAGCAAGGGCTCGAGCGGCTCGTTCGGCGGCGGAGGACTGGGCGCACACTGACCCCGGACCCCGGCCCGGAACCCGGCCCTCGGGACCCGGCGGGAGCCGCCCGCACCCGGCCCCCGCCGGGCCGTTGTGTGCCGTCAGGCGTCCTTCCCGGACGCTTCCAGGCGGCCGACGTGGGCCACGTTGCGCAGGTCCTCGGGGTCCTGGCTGGGCTCGGCCGCGAACCAGGCGTCGAGGATCTCCCCCAGCACATGCGCCGAGGTGAGGCGCAGTCCGAGCGCCAGGACGTTGGCGTCGTTCCAGCGCCGCGCCCCCTCCGCCGTGGCGGCGTCCGTGCACAGGGCCGCGCGGACACCCGGCACCTTGTTCGCCGCGATGGAGGCGCCGGTACCGGTCCAGCAGCACACCACCGCCTGATCGGCCGCGCCGTCGGCGACCTCCCGGGCGGCGGCCTCGGAGCACACCGCCCACCGCGGGTCGGCTCCGGGGCGCAGCGCGCCGTGCTCACGCACCTCGTGGCCGCGCCGGCGCAACTCGTCGACGAGGTGGCGGGCCACGGGTTCGTCCATGTCGGAGGAGACGGAGATCCGCATGCTCCGGAGCCTAGCGGCTGCCGCGACGGGCAGCCCGGGCGGTGAAGCGCCCGGACGGAAGCGGCCGCCCCGAAGCGGGCCCCCGAGCAGGAAGCGATCCCGGCTCGAAGGCGCCTCAGGCGACGAGCGGCCCCGGAGGCGTCGGGTGACGTCTCCGGGGCCGGGCGGTCGGTCTGCGGGTTCCTCGGCGGTCAGGGGTGGTCGGGCTGCTGCGCCGGGGGCACTCCGCCGCCCTCTCCCCCGCCCTTGCCGCCCTTGTCCGAGCCGTGCGGGCGGCCGCCCGCATCGCGTTCGGCCGTCTGGCGGGCCTTGAGTTCGCCGCTGTCCTGCGGGGTACCGCCCCCCTTGTCACTGCGCCGCTGTTCGGGCTGCTGCGGATTGGACATGCGCCGGGCTCCCTCCGGGTGTACGTGCTGCTTGCGGGGTCCGGGTTCCCAGGGGGCAACGGGTGACTCACGCCGCGGCGCACCCGTGGTCCCGGGCGCCGGACCGTCTCAGGGCGCGCGCCGGGTCAGCAGCCGGTGCATGTGCTCCAGCGCGTCCAGGAGCACCGAGCGGTGGTACCAGCTCAGCCAGGCGGCGGTGTCGGCGGCGAGCACGTCGAGGGTCTCGCTCCGGGCGCCGTCCGGCAACTGACCGGTCGCGGGCCAGTGCAGTGTGATCACGCCGGTGCAGGAGCCGGCGGCGGAGACGACGGGCACGCTGAGCAGCGCGCGGGTGTCCGTGGCCAGCAGGGCGCGCCTGGCCTCGTCGGACAGCAGCGGCTCCGCGGCCACGTCGGGCACGCCGACCCGGCGGCCCCTGATCCGGGCGACCGCGTCGGCCATGCCGTCGTCCTGGCCGCGGACGAGGTGGTCCAGAAACCTTTCGTCACAGCCGTAGTGGGTCTCCAGCGTCAGGGCGTTGACCGCCGGGTCCACGAACTGCACGTACCCGGCGGTGGCCCGGCCGACGGCCAGCGCCTCGTGCAGCACGGCGTCGATCATCTGGCGCCGGCAGCGCGGGTCCCGGCCTTCCCGGGCCAGGACGCGCAACTGCGGCAGGGGCAGGGCCCGGCGGCCCGGGAACCACACCGCGCCGTCCGGGGGCCGGGCCACCACGACGGCGGAGACCAGGACGCGCAGCGGCACGTTGAACCGCTGGGAGGCCTCGCGCAGCACCCGGAAGGCGCTGCCGGAGTCGGGCAGGCCGTAGCGGGCCATCAGCGTGCCCTGCGCCATGCCGATCACCGGAGCGGTGCGTACCCGGGCCCGCAGGGCCCGGACCTCCTTGTGCAGGTCCTCGTACGACGGACGCCACAGGTCGGCCATCTGCGAGCGCCAGGCCGGCAGGTCCTCCACCGGCGCCGAGGCCCGTG
The DNA here is from genome assembly GCF_042875075.1 of Streptomyces sp. NPDC003720. Classification (NCBI taxonomy): domain Bacteria; kingdom Bacillati; phylum Actinomycetota; class Actinomycetes; order Kitasatosporales; family Streptomycetaceae; genus Streptomyces; species Streptomyces sp. NPDC003720. The sequence continues at coordinate 513,201 of NZ_JBIANZ010000001.1, read as the reverse complement.
CCAGTTCCCGCAGCGCCTCGTCGAGGGTGGCGTACAGGAGCACGCCGTCGAGCCGGGCGAGGTGCACGGCCTCGCGTACGCCGGGGCGGGCCCGGATGATGATCAGATCGGGCCGTCCGGCACGGGCCCGGGTGGTCTCGCTCAGCGCGTGCAGGACGGCGGCGCCGCCCAGTTGCACGTGCGCCATGTCGAGGACCGGCCACAGCCCGGCGCGGTCGGCTTCCTCCAGATGGCCGCGCAGCTCGTCCGACCAGGCCTCCGCACCGTCCGGACTCAGGGTGCCGGACATGCGCAGGAGCAGGGCGCCCTCGGCGGGCAGGCCCTCCACCAGGGACGACTCGATGACGAGAGGGGCCGGTGCGCCCGGGCGGGCGGAGGAGGATTTCACGGCATCACCACACCAGAACGTCACAAAGCCTCGAATATCCGCAAAGGCCTCTTTCTGACCTTGGACCACCACCTTGCACGCTCGGTCCCCCGCCCTCAACCGCACCGCGCGGGGGTCCGGCCGGCGATTCGCGTCAGTGCGGTCCGCCGGGCCCCGCCGGTTCGCCGGCCGGCAGGGACTCCAGTGCGGACGCCGTGGTGGCGTGCACCCGGACGCCCGGCAGACCGGCGAGCCGCAGCGCCTCGCGCACATGGGGCCGGGGCTGGACGATCGGCAGGCAGCGGCCGGTGAGGGCGAGCCCGCCGGTGGCCCGGTCCAGCGAGCGCACCGCGACGGCACTGGCCAGATACACCTCGGTCATGTCCAGCACGAGGTGTTCGCCGGCCCGGTCGGACTGGCGCAGATGCTCCGCGAGGGCCTCGGAGAACTCGGTGGCGTTGGACGCGTCGACCGTTCCACGGGCCTTGAGAAGGGTGATCCGGCCGGACTCGGGGCGGCTCTCCCGCACGGCGCGGAGCAGCAGGGGGGCAGCGGGAAGCTGGCCTTTTTCCATGGGCGGGGCACTTCCTGGGAGGGAGGGCTCGGCCAGCCGCTTCTTGACCGGGGAGGGGACCACTGTGCCGCCCGCGGGTGCCCGAAGCAACGACGCGTCTCCGGGCGTGTCGCGGCCGGGCCCGACGCACCGGCTCCCAGCTCCTCGATCCCCCGCCCGGCCCGCCCACCTGCCCGCCTGCCCGCCTGCCCGCCTGCCCGCCTGCCCGCCTGCCCGCCTACGGGTGCTTACCCCACGTACCGCCGTGCCGGTGACGTCCGGCGCGCCCGCTCCAGCGCGGCGAGCCGGTGCTCCAGTTCCGGCGGCACCGGATCGCGCAGGCGCAGCACCCAGGGCAGCCCGGCGGTGGCGCGGGCGAACGCCCGCGCGGAGGCGGCGTCGCGGGGCACCGTGCGCATCAGGTGCCCGGTGCGGCGCAGCGCGGGCAGCAGGGGGCGGCGCAGCCAGGTGAACCACAGTGTGTTGCGGATGCCGAGGACGCGGCGCGCGGTGCTGTCGCGCTGCCGGGACGCCTGGTGGTGCACGGTGAGTTCCTCGGCGTAGGCGAGCCACCACCCCTGGCGGAGCAGGTCGCAGGCGAGCAGCTCCTCCTCGCCGCCGAGCCACAGCCCGGGGTGGAAGCCGCCGCCGGCGCGGAAGGCGTCCGTGCGCAGCACGGTGGCGGCGGCGAGGAACGAGCCGAGCGCGGGTCCCGGCAGCCAGCCCGGGCCGGACAACGGCGACTCGCGCAGCTCGCGCACGACGGGGTCCTCGACGCCCTCGGGCTGGACGACGATCCGCGCGGTGACGCCCGCGAGGCGGGGCCGGGCGTCGAGCAGGTCGGCGGCCCGGCGCAGGCTGCCCGCCTCCCACCAGGAGTCGTCGTCGCAGAAGGCGACGTAGGGCGTGCGGACGTGGCGGACCGCCAGGTTGCGGCCGACGGCCCCGAGGTTGCGGCCGGGGCACAGCAGGGTGGCCTCCGGGAAGTGCCGGGCGACGGCTTCGGCGGTGCCGTCCGACGAGGCGTTGTCGGTGACGATCACCCGGGGCCGCTCGGGGAGCCGGCGCAGGCAGGTGAGGGTGCGCAGGAGTTCGTCGCGGCGGTCGTGGGTGATCAGCACCACGGTCGTACGGCAGTCCGGGGCTCCACCGGTAACCACGGTCGTACGGCCCTCCGGGGCTCCCCCGCCGGGTGGCCGGTTCATGGGGCGCCGCCGGTGGTCTGCCGGTCGAGCAGGCGCGCCGCGCGTTCGACCTCCGGTGGCAGCGGCCGGCGCCGGGCGACGGCGGCGGGCAGCCGTACGAGGGTCTCGCGCAGGGCGCGGCGGGCGCCGGGCCGGGCGGCGACGGCGGCCAGGGCGAGATCGGCGCCCGCACGCAGGGCCACCGGCCAGGGACGGCGCAGGCAGGTGGTGAGCACGTGGTTGCGCCGGACCAGGCTGGAGCGCCCGGTACGGCCTTCGGTCTCGGGGTGGTGGAGGACGCACAGGGAGGGCTCGTAGGCGAGGGCCCAGCCGCCGGCCGCGAGGTCGTAGGCGAGCAGGGTCTCCTCCCCGCCGAAGAAGAGCAGCGGGTGGTAGCCGCCCGCGCCCAGGAAGGCGTCCCGGCGCACGACGCAGGCGCAGCCGAGGAAGCCGAGCACCGGGCGGCCGGGCAGGTCCGGTTCGCGGGGCAGGGGCGAGGCGGCGAGGACGGCGTTCAGCGGGTCCTCGGCGCCCCGCTCGCCGACCAGGGTGCGGGCCGCGAGCAGACCGAGCCGTGGGTGCCGGTCGAGCAGGTCGGCCGCGTGGCGCAGGGAGCCCGGGGCCCACCAGGAGTCGTCGTCGCTGAAGGCGACGTACGGGGTGCGGGCGTGCCGGACGGCCAGGTTGCGGCCGAGGGCGCCGGTGTTGGTGGCCGGGCGCAGCAGCCGGGAGACCGCCGGGTGGCCGCGCACCGCCCTGCGGGTGGTGTCGTGGCGGGAGTTGTCGACGACGATCACGGGCGGCCGTTCGGGCAGTGCGGCCAGGGCGTCGAGGGTGCGCAGCAGGCTGCCGGACCGGTCGCGGGTGATGACGGCGACCGTGATCCGGGGGTCCGGTCCGGCGGTCGCGCGGCGGGTGGGCCCGGGGGCCCGGTCAGTGGACACGCGTCGCCACCTCCCGTCCTGCTGCTCCCGGTGCTCCGGCGCCCGGCCTGCGGCCCCGGAGCTGTATCAGGCAGGCGGCGGCGACCTCGCCGGCGTGCAGGCGCAGCAGCCGGGCGTCCGGGTTGCGGCCGTGCGGGTCCCCGGGCGGGCCCGGCCTCCACAGGGCCAGGTGGCGGTGGCCGGGCGGCGGGCCCCACAGCCGCGGGGAGACCGGCCCGAACAGGGTGACCGACCGGGTGCCGTGGGCCACCGCCAGATGGGCGATGCCGGTGTCGCCGCTGAGCACCAGTGACGCCCCGGCCACCAGCGCCGAGAGACGGTCCAGGGACAGGCCGCCGCTGAACACGTCGGACGCCGGCCGGCCGCCGCGTTCGGCGACGGACCGCACCAGGGCGTCCTCCCCCGGGCCGCCGGTCAGCACCACGCGGTGTCCGGCCGCGCGCAGGCACCGTACGACGGCGGCGAACCGTTCCTGCGGCCAGCGGCGCGAGCCCGAGGCGGCCCCCGGGTGCACCACGACCGCGCCGGGCGCCGGGGACGGCGTGGACGGCGCCGGCAGGCGCAGGTCGAGGGGGTCGGCCGGGATGCCGTGGGCGCGCAGGAAGGCGCACCAGCGCTCCCGCTCGTGGACGTGCGGCTGCCAGGGCGGCCCGTCCGGCAGGGCGTGGGCGAGCAGCCGGCGCGGACGCAGGGCGGCCAGCGCGTCGCGGCTCTCGGGGCCGTTGCCGTGCAGGTCGACCGCGACGTCCGGCGGCGGTCCCGGCCAGTGTGCGAGGGAGGGCACGGCCCGGCCCGGCGCCTCGGCCGGGAACACCTCGTCGACCGCCCCGGTGGACAGGGCGACGCCGGTCAGTCCGGGCGGCAGGGCGAGGACCACCCGGTGTCCCGGGAAGCCCCGCCGGACCGCGCGCAGCGCGGGCACCCCGGCGAGCAGGTCGCCCAGTCCCAGGGCGCGCAGCACCAGCACGGTCGGGGGGCGCGGGCGGGGCGTCACCGGACCGGCTCCCGGGACGGCGGGCGTGGGGAGCGGGTCACTGGACGGGTCCTCCGGTGCGGGCGGGCGCCAGCGCGGCGCGGCGGGCGAGGCCGGTGGTGGAGCGGCCGTCGAGGTAGGGCAGCAGCAGGACCTGGCCGCCCCAGCTCTCCACGAGCGGCTGCTCGGGCAGCCGGGTGCGGGCGTAGTCGCCGCCCTTGGCCCAGATGTGGGGGCGCAGCTCGCCGAGGAGGCGTTCGGGTGTGTCCTCGTCGAAGACGGCGACCGCGTCGACGCACTCCAGCGCACTCAGCACGCGCACCCGGTCGGCCGCCGGGACCAGGGGCCGGCCGCCGCCCTTGCGCCGGCGCACCGAGTCGTCGGAGTTGACGCAGACGATCAGGCAGTCGCCGGCCCGGCGCGCGGCCTGCAGCAGGGCGACGTGCCCGGCGTGCAGCAGGTCGAAGCAGCCGCCCGCGGCGACCACGGTGCCGCCCGCGGCGCGTACCCGTGCCGCGGTGCGCCGGGCGGCGGCCGCGGAGTCCTCGCCGGCCGGCCGCTCCGGCGCCGTGTCCTGCTCCTCGGGCACGGCGACCGCGCGGGCGCCGCCCTCGGCGACGTAGCGGGTGGCGGCGTGCACGGCGGCCTGGACGGCCGCCTCGGTGAAGGCGCCGTCGGCGAGCAGTCCGGCGGCGGCAGCGGCGAACCGGTCCCCGGCACCGCAGGGGTCGCCCGCCGCGGTGGCCGGGGCCGGCACCAGCAGGGGGGTCTCGCCCTGCGACAGCAGCGCGCCGCGTTCGCCCAGGGTGACCGCCACGGCGTGCGCGCGCCAGGCCCGGGCGAGGGCGCCGGCGTCCTGGGCGGCCGTGCGCAGTACTGCTCCGTCGCCGGGCGGGGCGCCGGTGTCCTCGGCCGGCCTCCGGGCGAGGAGGCGGGCCTCCTGCGCGGAGGGGGTGGCCAGCCGTACCCCGGGGACCGGCGGGCCGCCCCGCACATGCGGGTCCCACACCACGGGCGCCCGGGCGGCGGCACCGGTCAGCGCGTCCCGCAGGACGTCGGCGGTGCCCCGGCCGTAGTCGGCGACCAGGACGGCGTCCGCCGCGCGGACCGCGGCCAGGGCGGCCCGGCTCGCCCCGCGGGCGCGTCCCTCGCCGTCGTCGAGGCGGAGCAGCGGGCGGTCTCCGGCGAGGACACGGGTCTTGCTGCAGAGTTCGCCGTCCAGCGGCACCTCGACCAGGTCCACGCGGCCGGCCAGCAGCTCGCGCAGGATGCCGCTGGTCCCGTCGTCGCCGAGGGCGGTGACCAGGGTGACCGGGCGGCCGTCGGAGGCGGCCAGGCAGGCCGCGAGGGCCGCGCCGCCCGGGCGGGTATTGCGCCGGGTGCCGTGCACCACCGGCACGGGCGCGTCGGGGGCCAGCCGCTCGGCCCGGCCGCACAGGTCGTGGTCGAGCAGCGCGTCCCCGACGACGACCAGCGGGGTACGGGGGGTGTTCATGCGTCTCCTTCCGGGCGGCGCGCCCGGGCGTTCGTGGTGCGCGGGCCCGCCGACCGGCCGGCCGTCCGGCCCGCGGCGCCGCCCCGGCCGTCCGTGCGGGCGCCGTCCACCCGGCCGCGGTCCGATCCGGCCGTACGGCCGTCTGCCGATCCGTCCACCCGGCCGTCCACCCGGCCGTCCACGCGGCCGTCCGTCCGGCCTCGCGCGCCGGGCCGGCCGTCACCCCGGCCGTCCCCCGCGCCTGCGGCCGCCGCGTCCGCGTCCGCGGCGCCCCGCTCGACGGCACGGTCGAACGACTCGCAGAGCATGTGCACCGCGACCAGGTGCAGTTCCTGCACGGTGGCGGCCACCGGCGCGTCCACGCACAGCGCGTCGTCGGCGGCCAGGTGCAGCGGGTTCGGGGGCCGGCCGGTCAGCGCCCAGACGGTCATGCCGAGCCGGTGCGCGCGGTCGGCCGCGGCCAGCAGGTTGGCGCTGGCGCCGCTGGTGGACAGCAGCATCAGCACGTCGCCCCGGCGGCCGTGCGCGGCGGTCTGGCGGGCGAACACCTCCTGGACGCCGTAGTCGTTGGCGATCGCGGTGGTGGAGGAGGTGTCGGAGTGCAGGGCCAGCGCGGAGAACGGCGCCCGGTCGTCCCGATAGCGGCCCACGAGTTCGGCGGTGAGGTGCTGCGCCTGGGCGGCGCTGCCGCCGTTGCCCGCGACGAGCAGCCGGCCTCCCGAGCCCAGCCGGCGGGCGAGTTCGGCGCCCCAGCGTTCGATGAGGGGGCCTTGGTCGCGGAACGCCTCCAGGGCCTTCATCAGGTCGTCGCAGTGCGCGGTGTCGGTGACGGTGACGGTCTTCATCGGTCGGCTCCCTTCACCGGGCCACTTCGGAGAGCGAGGGCATCGAGGACACGGCGCGGTACACCCCGGCCACGCCGTCGGCCACGCGGTCCCAGGTGTAGTGGGCCAGCACCCGTTCGCGGCCGGCGGCGCCGTGGCGGGCGAGCCGGTCCGGGTCGTCGAGCAGTTCGCGGACGACGTCGCCGAGGTGGTGGTGGTCGTCGTCCGCCGGGACGTGGACGCCGGTGACGCCGTCCACGACTGTGTCGAGCTGGCCGCCCACCGCGGTGGCGACGACCGGGGTGGCGCAGGCCATGGCCTCCAGCGGGACGATCCCGAAGGGCTCGTAGCGGGGCAGGGAGAGCACGAGGTCGGCGCCGGCCATCAGGCGCGGCATCCGGGTCCGGCCGACCCCGCCGAGCAGGGTCACCCGGTCGGTGACGCCGTACTCGCCGGCGATCGCCTGCAGTCTCCTGGCCTCCGGTTCGGCGCCCAGCAGGTCCGCCTCGGGGCCGCCTGCGACGAGGAGTTCGGCGTCGGGTATCCGGGCCAGGGCGCGGATGGCGCGGTCGAAGCCCTTGCGGGGCACGAGCCGGCCGACGGCGAGCAGCCGCCTGCGGCCGCCGGGCAGGGTCCGGGCGCGGTCGGACGGCGTGAACTGGTCGGGGTCCACGCCGCAGGGCACGACCGCGACGCGGTCCTCCGGCAGGCCCATGGCCCTCAGTTCGGCCACCTCGTCGGAGCAGGTGGCGATGATCCGCGCGCACTCGTGGCCGACGGCCTCCTCGATCGCGAGGCGCTCGGGCGGGCTGGTGTCGTCGGCGCCCTGGTAGCGCTTCTTGACGGTGCCGAGGGCGTGGTAGGTCTGCACGACGGGGACGTCCAGGCCCCGGGTTCCGGTCAGGGCGGCGAGTCCCGACATCCAGAAGTGGGCGTGCACGACGTCGGGCGGGTCCGCGGCCCACTGCCGGGCCAGGAAGGCGCCGAACGCGGCCATGTGGGGCAGCAGTTCGTCCTTCGGCACGGGTGCGGGCGGCCCGGCGGGCACGTGCACCACCTGGACGCCGTCGATGAGGGTCATCCGGTCCGGCAGGCCGGTGGAGTCCCGCCGGGTGTACACCGTGACCCGGTATCCCCTGCGGGCCAGTTGCCGGGCCAGCTGGGCCACGTACACGTTCTGGCCGCCCGCGTCCGGTCCGCCGAGCGCGGCCAACGGGCTGGCGTGCTCGGAGACCATGGCGACGCGCCCGGCGGGGGGCAGTATGCGGCTCATCGGGTGACCTCCTTGATCAGGCGCTCCCAGTCGTCGAGGAAGCGCCGTTCTCCGTAGCGGGCCAGGGCCGCGGCGCGGGCCGCCTGCCCCGTCAGGCGGGCGTGCTCCGGTTCGGCGAGGAACGTCCGTACGGCGTCCTCGAGGACGTCCAGCCGGTTGGAGACCACCCCGGCGCCGGCGGGGACCGCCTCGCGGACCTCGGTGGTGCCGAGGGCGACCACCGGCATGCCGAGGAACATGGCCTCCAGCAGGGACAGGCCGAGCGAGGTCCAGCGCACCGGGTGCAGGTACAGCCGGCAGCGGGCCATCTCGCGGTGCAGTTCGTGCTGGGGCAGGTCCCGGGTGCGGCAGCGTTCGGCGGGCAGGCCGAGGTGTGCGGCGAGTCCGTCCGTGCGCATCCCGAAGACGTCCAGGGGCGCCGCGCGGGCGAAGCGGGGCAGCAGGTCGGTTCCGGTGGTACGGCCCCTGCGCACCGGCTCGTTGACCACGACCGCGGCGCGGAGCTCCTCGCCGGTCCAGCGCCGGCCGGGGTCGACGATGCCGTGCTCCACGACCTCGGCCGGGGCCCTGCCGTTGTCCCACATCAGCCGGTTGAAGTGGGTGACGTGGACGACGGGGATCTCCGTCTGCCCGGCGAGGGGGTGGAGCTGCCGCTCCGGGGAGGCGTCGGGGCTGTTGTGTTCGACGTACACGGCGGGCACGTCCACACCGGGCCGGCGGCCGGTCCAGCGCCGGGCGAGGTCGATCTCGTGCGGGCGCTGCAGGACCATCAGGTCGATGTCGTCGTGGCGCAGTTGCGCGGGGGTGCGTTCGAGCACGGTCGCGGGCCAGTCCCAGGTCACCGCGCGGCCCAGGCCGTCGGGTCCGCGGTCCTCGGTGACCGGGAGCAGACAGGTGTGCGGGCCCCGCACGAAGGCCGTGAGCCAGGATCCGTGCACGTGCCAGACGAGGATGTTCATGACTGCCGCTCCTGGATGAGCTTGTGCACCGCGTGCACCACGTCCTGTCCGGTGACCTCGTCCAGGCAGGGGTGGCCGGGCACCGGGCAGACGAGGGCCCTGGTGTCCGCGCACGGCGCCGACTGGTCGCCGAGAAGGATGACGGGGACGCCGTACGGCGCCCAGCGGCCGGCCGGGACCACGGGCGCGAACAGCGAGACGACGGGGGTGCCGACCGCCGCGGCCAGGTGGGCCGGGCCGGTGTTGGCGCTGACCACGGCGTCGGCCGTGCGGAGCACGCCGGCGAGGGTGCGCGCGGTGGTGCGGCCGCCGAGGTCCACGGCCACGTCCCCGCTCACCCGGCGGGTGAGCGCCGTTTCGTCCGGCCCGCCGGTGACGACCACGCGGTGCCCCGCGTCGGCCAGCAGCGCGACCGCCTCCTGGCACCGGCGGGGGCTCCAGGCACGGGCGGGCGCGGTGGCGCCGGGGTGCAGCACCACGTAGGGGCCGTGGCCGGTCAGGGCGTCGGTGTCGGGCGGCGGCAGGACCCGCGGGCGGCCGTCGTCGCCGGGCGGGAGGGTGAAGCCCATCGCGGCGGCGGTGTCCAGGGCCGCCTCGACCTCGTGCCGGCCCGGCCGCCTGCGGTGGCGGACGTCCAGCAGCCGGCCCGGGTGGTCGGTGCTGTCGGCGCCGATGCGGCCGATCCCGGCGAGGCGCAGCACGAGCGCGGTCGGCAGGGGGCTCTGGTGGAATGAGGTGAGGACGAGGGCGGAGTCGAAGGCGGCCGCGCGCAGCCGCCCGGCGAGCGCGTGGACGTCGGCGGCGTCGACCGGGGGCGGGTCGAAGCCCTCCCAGGGCGCCTCCCACACCAGCACCTCGTCGACGCCGGGCAGCAGCCGGGCGGCCTCGGCGCCGCGCGGTCCGCACAGCACGGCGACGTGCGAGCTGTGCGCGGCGACGGCGCGGACGGCGGGGCCGGCGAGCAGTACGTCACCGAAGCTGTCGAGCCGGACGACGAGCGCTTTCACGGTGACCGCCTCCCGTCGCGGCCCGGGTGTCCGGGCTCCGGGGCGCCCAGTGCCGTGCGCACCGCGGTGAGGACGTCGGGGGCGCACTGGGCGGCGAAGCGCCGCACCTCGGCGGGCGCGGTGGCCGCGTTGGGGACGAGGACGCCCCGGGCGCCCGCGGCCCGGGCGGCGAGCAGGTCGGCGGCGATGTCGCCGATCACCAGGCACCGGTCCGGGCGGACGCCCAGGCGGGCGGCGGCGGTGAGGACGAGGCCCGGGCGGGGCTTGCGGCAGCCGCAGCCGGCGTCGGGGGCGTGCGGGCAGAAGACCCAGGCGCCGAGGCCGCCGAGGAGTTCGTCCGCCCGCTCGTTGACGGCGTGGACCTGGCCGGCGGTCAGCAGGCCGCGGCCGATGCCCGACTGGTTGCTGACCACGGCGGTGGCGAGTCCGGCGCGGCGGGCGAGCGCCACGGCCTCGGCGGCGCCGGGCAGCGGGCGGACGCGGTCGGGGTCGCCGTTGTAGGGGACGTCCGCGAGCAGGGTGCCGTCGCGGTCGAACAGCACGGCGCGGACGGGCGGCGGGGCCTTGCTCACGCGGCGCCTCCCAGGGGTACGGCGCCCCGGTGGCGGACGGCCCCGCGCAACCAGTGCCGTACCGCGAGCGGGGGTATGAGCACGCTGGTGCCCAGCATCCCGGCGACCTCGCGGGCGGTGCGGGGGCCGGGCCGGATCCGGGCGAGGGCGAACTCGGCCGTGCCCAGCGTCCACAGCGCCGCGCAGACGGCGGCGGCGCGGCGGCGGCCGGTGAGCGCGCAGACGGCGGAGGCGAGCGCGGCGCCGGTCACGGCGACGTGCCCGGGCAGCCGCCCCCTCGGGGCCTGGGCGCGAGCCCACCAGTCGCGTCCGTGCAGCCGGCTCATCAGGGCGTCGTCGGCGTTGCCGCGCTGCGCGGGCAGCGAGGCCCACCACTGGGACGGGCGGACCGGGTGCCGGGTGAGGCGGGTGCCGCGGTGCAGGGTCCAGCCGGCCCGCTCCATGCGCAGGGCGAGGTCGGCGTCCTCCCGGAAGGCCCGCGGGAAGCGCTCGTCGAAGCCGCCGACCTGGGTGAGCGCGGCGGTCCGGTACGCCATGTCGGCGGTCGCCCAGGCCGCGTTCTCCAGGCCCTTGGTGGTGCGCTCCCAGTCGGTGGGGCGGCGGTCCAGGGGCAGGGGGACCCGCAGCCGCCCCTGGATGCCGCCGACGTGGTCGCCGGCCGCCCGGAGATCCTCGGCGAGCCGCCGGGACCAGTCCGGCAGCACCTGGACGTCGTCGTCGAGGAAGACGGTCCAGGGCGTGCGGACGGTCCGCCAGCCGGCGTTGCGGGCCGCGGCCGGGCCCTTGCCGCCGGTGTGCAGGGCACGCACCCGGTCGAGCAGCTGTCCGGCGGACTCCAGGGGCAGTCCGGTGTCGGGGTCGGTGGCGGGCCGGTCGTCGACGACGATCACCTCGTGCGGGGGGTGTCCCGCGGCCGCGGCCAGCGCGCGCAGGCACTCGGCGAGACAGGGGCGGCCGATCGTCGGGACGACGACGGTGTAGGCGGGAGCGGCGCTCATGCGAAGGCCTTTCCGCGGCGGACGGCGAACGGGCCGAGGACCAGCAGGTCCACGGGGGCGGAGCCGAAGCACTCCAGGGCGTCCCGGGGGTCGTCCACCATGGGCCGCCCCGCGGTGTTCAGGCTGGTGTTGACCACGACGGGCAGTCCGGTGCGCCGCTCGAAGCCGTCGATCACCCGGGCGACGAGCGGCTCCTGCGCGCGGTCCACGGTCTGGATGCGGGCGGTGCCGTCGACGTGCACCACGGCCGGGATGCGGTCCTTCCAGCCGGCCGCGACGTCGTGCACGAAGAGCATGTGCGGGCTGGGCAGCGGCCCGTCGAAGAGTTCAGCGGCGCGTTCGGCGAGGACCATGGGCGCGACCGGCCGGAACTCCTCGCGGCCCTTGACGGCGTTGAGCCGTTCCAGGTTGGCGGCGTGCCCGGGGTGGGCTAGCAGGGAGCGGTGGCCGAGGGCGCGGGGCCCGTACTCGGCGCGGCCCTGGAACCAGGCCACGATCCCGTCGGCGGCCAGGGCCTCGGCGGCGGTCTCGGCGATGTCGGCGGGCTCCTCGTAGGGCACCGCCGCGCGTTCGAGCCAGTCGCGCAGCTCGGCGTCGCTCCAGCCGCGGCCGAGGGCGGCGGTCGGCATCGGCTCCAGGGTGTCCTTCTGGCCGGCCACGTGGGCGGCCGCGCCGAGGGCGGTGCCGGCGTCCCCGGCGGCGGGCTGCACCCACACGTGCCTGAAGCCGCTCTCCCGCCAGATCCGGGTGTTGGCGACGCAGTTCAGGGCGACGCCGCCGGCCATGGTGAGGACGTCCTCGCCGGTGCGCTCGCGCAGCCACCGGGCGAGGGCCAGCATCGTCTCCTCCAGGCACTTCTGGGCGCTGGCCGCGAGGTCGGCGTGGTCCTGGCTCCAGGCCCCGCCCGCCTCGCGCGGCGGGACGATGTCGGCCCAGGGCACCGGGCGGGCCCGGAAGCCGCCGCGGTCGTCGGCCCCGACGTACTCGCGCAGCCGGTCGGCGAAGCGCGGGGTGCCGTGCGAGGCCAGCGCCATCACCTTGAACTCGTCGCTGCTGCGCAGGAATCCGAGGTGCTGGGTGAGGTCCTCGTAGAACAGGCCGAGGGAGTCGGGCAGCTCCTGGGCGCCGAGGACGGTCAGCTCGCGGTTGGTGTACCGGCCGGCCAGGTGGGAGCCGCACTCGCCGCGGCCGTCCAGGACGAGGACGGCGCAGTCCGGGTAGGGCGAGACGGGTCCGGCGGAGGCCGCGTGCGCGACGTGGTGCGCGACGAAGCGGACCTTGGCCGGGTCCAGTCCGGGCAGCGCCTCGGCGAGGAAGCTCGGGGCCTGGCGGGCGTACTCCTGGCGGAGGTGGTCCCAGGGGTCGTGCAGGCCCATCCGCTCGGCGGGGCGGGCCAGCGCGGGGTCGTAGGAGTAGGCGACGGCGTCCAGGTCGGACGGGCTCAGGCCGGCCTGCTCCAGGCACCAGCGGGCGGAGAGCCCGGGCAGTTCCCAGGCGGAGAAGGGCAGGGGCCGCTTGCCGTGCTTGCGACGGGAGAACCGTTCCTCCTCCGCCGCCGCCACGACCTTGCCGTCCGTCACCAGGGCGGCGGCGGGGTCGTGGAAGAGTGCGTTGATACCGAGGACGTGCATGCGCTGTCTCCTGGGCGGCGGGCGGGGGCGGGTGGTCAGGTCTGTGCGGCCGGCTCCTCGTCCGTGGGCGGTGTCCGCTCGTCCGGGGCCCCGGCGGGCTCCCGCGGAGGCAGGGTCCGCTCCTTTGGGGACAGGGCGGTGAAGTAGGCGATCGTCTGCTTCAGGCCCTCCTCCCAGGGCACCTGCGGGGACCAGCCGAGCAGTTCGCGGGCGAGCGCGGTGTCGGGGCGGCGCCGGCCGGGGTCGTCCACGGGCCGGTCGACGAACGCGATCGGCGAGCGGGAGCCGGTCAGGGCGACCACGCGGCGGGCGAGGTCGGCCATGGTGATCTCGTCGGCGCCGCCGATGTTGACGGGCCGCACCGACCGGCTGGCCGCCACCCGCAGCACCCCGTCGACGGTGTCGTCGACGTAGCACAGCGAGCGGGTCTGGCTGCCGTCGCCGGTCACGGTGAGGGGTTCGCCGGCCAGGGCCTGGCTGACGAAGGTGGGCACGGCGCGTCCGTCGTGGGCGCGCATACGGGGCCCGTAGGTGTTGAACAGCCGGACGATCCCGGCGTCGGTGCCGCGGGCGCCGGCGTGCGCGGTGACGAGCGCCTCGGCGAACCGCTTGGACTCGTCGTACACGCTGCGCGGGCCGACCGGGTTGACGTTGCCCCAGTATCCCTCGTGCTGGGGGTGCACCAAGGGGTCGCCGTACACCTCGGAGGTGGAGGCGAGCAGGAAGCGCGCGCCGTCGCGTCCGGCGATCGTCAGGGCGTTGCGGGTGCCGAGGCTGCCCGCGTCCAGGGTCTCCAGCGGCAGCCGGAGGTAGTCGGCGGGCGACGCCGGGCAGGCGAAGTGCAGGACCAGGTCGTACGGTCCGGCCAGCCGCTCGGGGCAGTCGGGCGCGCTGACGTCGCAGGGCACGTAGCGGAACCCGGGCCGGTCTTCGAGGTGGGCGACGTTCTCCCGCCGGCCGCAGACGAGGTTGTCGGCGCAGTCGACTTCGGCACCCGAATCCAGCAGGCGTTCGCACAGATGGGAACCGAGGAAGCCGGCACCGCCGGTCACGACGGCACGGCGCCAGGGCACCGCGAAGGTCTCACCAGTCATGGAGGCTCGTCCTTAGTCCACGTCACCCGCGTCGCCGGGGCGCCCGGAACCCCGCGTACCGCGGGCGCTCGGCGCGTGTCACGGCCCGGCCGGCCTCGTCGCCGGCTCATCGAGCGGGACTGTGATGGAAGACGGAAAGGGGCCCGGTCCCCGCTGATCCGGAGGACCGCCCTCGTCGGCCGCCGCTTTCTGGACGGCACTGGCAGTGGTGTTCCCCTGCCAGTTGGCTTCACACCTTAGATCCATCATGTCCGGAATGCCGGGTACTCGCGACTCCGGATGATCGGCCGGCCCGGGAACGCCTCGGGACGACCTGGGCTTCCGGCCCCCCGCGGTGCCCTGTGCGCCGGCCCGGTGACCGCCGTCGCTCCGGTGGCGGACGGCGCACGGGCGAGGGCCGGGTGGAGCCGCCGGGCCACCGGCGGTGACCGAGGCGGGTGCGCCGTCCGCGCGGATCGTGGACCGCGGGCGGGGCGGGCGCTCCCCGGAACGGGCCGAACGGCGGCGGAGCGCCACTCGATGGACTGAGCGGCGGGGGCCCGGCCGTGTGGCCGGGCGGGGACGGGGCACTCGGCGCGGCGACGAGCGGCGGGCCGCGCACGGCTCCCGCGCGCATCCGAGGAGGCAACGACATGGGTCACGGCGGAAACGTCATCCAGGAACTGACGACCGATCACCGGGAGGTCGAGGAGATCTTCGGCCGCATCGAGGCGATGCCTCCCGGCTCCGGGGAACGCAAGAAGCTGGCCGACCAGGCCACCATCGAACTGGTCCGTCACTCGGTGGCCGAGGAGGCCTATCTCTACCCGGCGGTGCGCAAGCACATCGAGGGCGGGGACGCGCTGGCCGACAAGGAGCTCGAGGACCACGCCCAGGCCGAGCAGATCATGAAGGACCTGGAGGGCCTGGACGCGGACGACGCCCGGTTCGACACCCTCATGACCCGGCTGATGAGCGAGATCCGCTCGCATGTGGCCGACGAGGAGCAGAACCTCTTCCCGCGGCTCCAGGCGGCCTGTCCGCCGGAGGCGCTGGACGAGCTCGGCGAGAAGGTGCGCAAGGCGAAGAAGACCGCGCCGACCCGCCCGCACCCGATGGCCCCGGACAAGCCCCCGGCCAACAAGCTGCTGGCGCCCGGCGCCGGCATGGTGGACCGGCTGCGGGACGCGATGTCGGGGCGGGGCAAGGAGAGCTGAGCAGGCTCACGCCCGCCGGCCCGGTCGGGACCCTCCGGCGCCCGCCGCCCCCTGATGACGGGGCGGCGGGCGCCGGAGGGTCTGCCGTGTCCATGGCCCTCCCGTCACCGCGTCCCGAGCGGAGGCCCGCGGAGCGGGTGCTCACAGCCACCGGGTGAGCCGGCGGCCGGGCCGGACCCGGCGGGTCACGCGGCACAGCAGCCGGAACGACTGGACGAGGGTGAGCGGCCACAGCAGGGCGAAGCACCACAGCGGTGCGGGTGCGGAGGTGCGCACCCCCGTGACGGCCGCGAAGGCCGACGCGGTGAGCAGCAGCAGGACGGACAGCGGCAGCCACACGCCCCGCTCACCGCGGGTGCTCCGGCGGTCCCCGCCCATCCGGCGCTCGGCGGCCCGCATCCGGTGGACGAACCGGCGGTCCTGCCGGAGGTTCGCCTCCATCTGCAGCAGCGCGAGCCGCTCGCGCGACGAGAGCAGCACGTCCTCGGGGGTCTCCCAGTCGTCCACGGGAACGGCACCTCCTCGCACCGGCCGACGGCCCGCCCCCCTCTTCCGGGCTCTTGCGGGAGCCGAGTTCCCCGTGCGGCCGCCCCGAAGCGGCCGTTCGCCGCGGGTACCGCCGCCACCGGGACGGGCGCCATCGCACCCGAGGCCGCGCACGTGACCTTCCGTGCCGCAGGGCCGATACTGCCAGTAGCAACGTCTCCAGCCCTCTCACATCGCCCATATGACAGCGGGTACCGGGCCGCCGGCCCCCCGCCAGGCTTGCCAGGAGGCACCCATGAGGATGCTGATCAACGTCCCCGAGACCGTCGTGGCGGATGCGCTGCGCGGGATGGCGGCCGCTCATCCGGAGCTGACCGTGGACGTGGAGAACCGGGTGGTCGTGCGCCGGGACGCCCCCGTGGCCGGTCAGGTCGCGCTGGTCTCGGGCGGCGGGTCGGGGCACGAGCCGCTGCACGGTGGTTTCGTCGGTCCGGGCATGCTCTCGGCGGCCTGCCCCGGAGAGGTGTTCACCTCGCCGGTGCCGGACCAGATGGCGCGGGCCGCGGCGGCCGTCGACAGCGGGGCCGGCGTGCTGTTCATCGTGAAGAACTACACCGGTGACGTGCTCAACTTCGACATGGCCGCGGAACTCGCCGAGGACGAGGGCATCCAGGTCGCCAAGGTCCTGGTCAACGATGACGTGGCGGTGACCGACAGCCTGTACACGGCCGGGCGGCGCGGCACCGGCGCCACGCTGTTCGTGGAGAAGATCGCCGGCGCGGCCGCGGCCGAGGGGCAGCCCCTGGAGCGGGTGGAGGCCATCGGGCGCCAGGTGAACGAGAACGCCCGCAGTTTCGGAGTGGCGCTCAGTGCCTGTACGACGCCGTCGAAGGGCAGCCCCACCTTCGATCTTCCGGACGGCGAGCTGGAGTTGGGCATCGGCATCCACGGCGAGCCGGGCCGGGAGCGGCGGGCGATGATGACCTCAGGGGAGATCGCCGACTTCGCGGTGCACGCCATCCTGGAGGACATGCCCCCGCACAACCCCGTGCTGGTCCTGGTCAACGGCATGGGCGCCACTCCGCTGCTGGAGCTGTACGGCTTCAACGCCGAGGTGCAGCGGGTGCTCACCGAACGCGGTGTGACCGTGGCCCGCACCCTCGTCGGCAACTACGTCACCTCCCTCGACATGGCGGGCGCCTCGGTCACCCTGTGCCAGGTCGACGAGGAACTGCTGCGGCTGTGGGACGCGCCGGTGAAGACCCCCGGGCTGCGCTGGGGGATGTGACGCGGCGGACGAAGCGGCCAACCCCCTACCACGCAAGGAGATCCAGTGCTCGACGCCGATTTCTTCCGCCGTTGGATGACCGCGACCGCCGCGTCGGTCGACCGGGAGGCGGACCGGCTCACCGCCCTCGACTCCGCCATCGGCGACGCCGACCACGGCAGCAACATGCAGCGCGGGTTCACGGCGGTCACGACCGCTTTCGAGAAGGAGGCGCCGGACACTCCCGGGGCCGTGCTGACTCTCGCCGGGCGGCTGCTGATCTCGACGGTCGGCGGGGCGTCCGGACCGCTCTACGGCACCCTGCTGCGCCGGACCGGCAAGGCGCTCGGGGACGCCGCCGAGGTGAGCGAGGAGCAGCTGGCCGAGGCGCTCCGCGCGGGCGTGGACGGGGTGATGGCGCTCGGCAAGGCGGTCCCCGGCGACAAGACCATGATCGACGCCCTGGTACCGGCGGTGGACGCGCTCGGCGACGGGTTCGCCGCGGCGCGCACGGCCGCCGAGGAGGGCGCGGTGGCCACCACTCCGCTGCAGGCCCGCAAGGGCCGGGCCAGTTACCTCGGCGAGCGCAGCATCGGGCACCAGGACCCGGGCGCCACGTCCTCCGCCCTGCTGATCGCCGGGCTCGTGGAGGCGGCCGGTGAGGAGGTCAGTGGTGAGTGACGAGAAGCTGGTGGGGATCGTGCTGGTGTCGCACAGCGCGGAGGTCGCCGCCTCGGTCGCCGAGCTGGCGAAGGGGCTGGCGGGCGGGGCAACGGCGGTGCCGGTCGCCCCGGCGGGCGGCACCGAGGGCGGCGGGCTCGGCACCAGCGCCGAGCTGATCAGCGCCGCGGCCGCCGCCGTGGACCGGGGCGCGGGTGTCGCCGTGCTCATGGACCTCGGCAGCGCGGTGCTCACCGTGAAGGCCCTGCTCGCCGAGGGCGACGAACTCCCCGAGGGCGCGCGTCTGGTGGACGCACCGTTCGTCGAGGGCGCGGTCGCCGCGGTGGTCACGGCGGCCACGGGCGCCGACCTGGACGCGGTCGAGGCCGCGGCGGCCGAGGCGTACAGCTACCGTAAGGAGTGAGTTCCGGGGCCGGCGGCGGACCGCGGGCCGACCACCGGGGCCCGCCCCGGCGAAGGCGGCCCGCCGCACGGCTCGACGGACGTAGGCCCTGTCGCACGGCCCGGCGGACGCAGGCCCTGTCGCACGGCCCGGCGGACGCACCCTGCAGCAGGGCTCGGACGTACCCCGCAGCATGGCTCGCCGGACGTACCCCCGCCGCACGGCATCGCGGACGTCGCCCGCGGGGTGTGGCGGACATGGGCCCCGCCGCACGGCTCGACCGACGTACCCCGGCCGCACGGCTCGACGGACATATTCGCCGCACGGCATGGCGGACGTCGCCCGCGGGGTGTGGCGGACCCCGCCGGACAGCTCGGCGTACGTAGGCCTCGCCGCACGGCTCGGTGGGGCCGGTGCTCAGTGGTGGTCGACGAAGTGGCGGGCCAGCCGCTCGCCCGCCTGCACCGCCGCCCGGTGGCTCTCGATCGGGGTGATGCGGGAGTCCTTGAAGACGATGTACGTGACGCCGGAGGCGGCTCCGCCGCGGATCGGGTCGGGGTGGATGCCCAGACCGCGGGCGGTGGCGTAGGAGGCCTCGCCGATGATGTCGCGCGGGCCGGCGTCGCCGACGACCGCGTACTGCACCCGGTCCCGGTAGACCACGGCCGCGACGGAGCCGCCCCGGATGCCGTAGTCGCGGTGGTCCCAGATGCGGCTCGGGCCCGGCAGCACGATGTAGGGCAGGGACGCGGCGCTCAGATGGCGGCCGTCGGACTGCTGGTAGGCGGTGGCGGCCGCGAACAGCGGATCGGTGCGGCGGTTGCAGCGGGCGGTGGGCCGTCCGTCGCAGTCGATGTCCAGATCGGCCTTCCAGAACACCGCCCCGCGGGTGC
Organism: Streptomyces sp. NPDC003720; assembly: GCF_042875075.1. Lineage (NCBI taxonomy): Bacteria > Bacillati > Actinomycetota > Actinomycetes > Kitasatosporales > Streptomycetaceae > Streptomyces > Streptomyces sp. NPDC003720. The sequence goes on along the minus strand of NZ_JBIANZ010000001.1, from coordinate 494,422 downwards.
CGCACACGGAGACCTTCGCGGACGAGACGTGGTCGGTGCGGTACCCGCCCCGGGAGACCCGGTCGCAGGAGCGCACCCGGTCCAGCAGGTCGGCGGCGGTCACGGCGCCCTCGCCGTGCGCCGCCGTCACGGCGCCCCCACCGCGGGCGGCGGTCACGGCTCCCTCGTCACGGACGGCGGTCGCGGCGCCCTCGCCGCGCGCGGCCGTCGCGGCGCCCTTGTCGCGCGCGGCCGGTGGTCGCTCCCCGGTCGGTACGGCAGCGGCGGGCGGTGTCGTCGGGGCGAGCAGGGCGGCGCCGGCCACGACCAGCGTCAGCGTCTGGACACGCACTCTGAGGGACCCTCTCCTCGGGAACATTCCGGACACCATGCCCAAAACGTCATCACCGAGCGAGTGCGACACTCCTTTGGGTCCGGATGGAGCAGCACCTTGACGCTTTCGTCTGATGAAAAGCCAAAAGGAGCCGAGACCCGGGATCACGCCGCTCGGCTCCCGCCGACGCCGTCGGCCCGGCCCCCTTGTCATGCCCGCACCCAGCCGGTCATATTGGTCCGGACCTTTGCCGTTACGCTGTCCCCCGGGAAGGCAGAGCCGTGCGACGCGTTCCCCTTCCGCCCCTGCTGGTTCCCGCCCTCCTCGTCCTGGTCGCGTCCTGCGGCTGGGGCGGCGCGGCCGAGGGCGACGACGGCCGGGCGCCGGGCGCCCCGACGGGGGTCACCGCCGCGGCCGGCAGCGCCACGAGCGTGCACGTGATGTGGAACGCGGTGACGGGCGGCGCCGCGGTCAGCGGCTACGAGGTATATCGCGGACGCACGAAAGTCAGCGAAGCGCCGGGCACACAGCACATGGTGGACGTCACCAGGCTCAGGCCGTCCACCATGTATGCCTTCACCGTGCGGGCCCGGGACGCGGACGGCCGCCTCGGTCCGCCGAGCCGGGCGGTGCGGGCGCGGACGCCGGCCGCGGTGGCGGCGGACCACTCGGCGCCGGCCCGCCCGGCCGGACTCGCCGGGCGGGCGGTGGGCAGCCGCGCGGTCCAGCTGTCCTGGTCCGCCTCCCGGGACGACCGGGGCGTGGCGTCGTACGAGATACGGCAGGGCGGCGCGACGATCCACAGCGTCGGCGGCGGGCAGCGCGCGACCGTGGTCACCGGGCTGCGCCCGGGCACCCGCTACGTCTTCACGGTGCGGGCCCGGGACGCGGCCGACAACCTCTCCCCCGCCAGCGCGCCGGTCCGCGTCACCACGCCCGGCGCCGACGACGGCCGGGACACCGCGCCGGCCGCGTTCACCGCGTCGAGTCACCGGTCCGGCGGGGCGTACTACATCGACCTGTCCTGGGATCCGCCGGCCGTGGACGGGGTGGTCACCGAGTACCGGATCCGGCTCGACGGCGCCGCGGCCACCTCGCTGGTCTGGGGCGGCGATCCGCCGCGGGGCCGGGCGCACTACAGCTTCTTCGCCGGGCGCGAGGCGGGCGCAACGCACCGGGTACGGCTCGCGGCCCGGCTGCCCGACGGCACCTGGGGCGGCTTCTCGGCGGAACGGACGGTGGTCCTGGGCGGGCACCGGGGCGGCTGACGCGCCGGACGGGGACCGGAGCGCGGAGCGCGCGCCGGGGCACGCCGGACGGGTTAAGGATCACCCGACTGGGCGCGGTCCGGGTGCGCCGGGGGCCGGCGCCGCGTTTGCTGCCGTTGAGGCACGGACGTTTCCCGACCTCGGCGGCGCATGGGACGTACCGCCAACCGTGCCGCCGGAGGGCCAGCCAATGCGCAACTCCCGACTTCTCCTCCGCTCCGGTCTGACCCTGGCGGCCGCCGCCGCGCTTCCGGCCTCACTCGCCGGACCGTCGGCCGCGGCCTCCGGCATATCCGTGAGCACCACCGGTTCCACGGTCTCGGTCGTCACGAGTGCGTGCACCCAGAGCAACGGCAGCTGGGGCAACGCCTCCCTGATCAGCAGCCGCCAGGGGAACTTCTCCCAGGGGCGGCAGGTCGCCCTCTCGGGCACCACCGTCAGCCAGTCCGCGGCCTGGTCGGGGGTGAGCCCGGGGACGTACACGGTGGTCGTGATGTGCTCCAACGGCACGACCGCGGGCACCCAGTCGGTGATCGTCTCGGCGCCCAGCGCGTCCAGCGCGCCCACGATCTCGTCGACGTTCACGCCCGCGCCCTCGCGCGGCGTGAAGGGCGGCGTCGGCGGCGCCAGCCGGGACTACGGCCCGCTCACCCTGGGGATCGGCGCGACCCTGGTGACGGCGGCCGTGGCGGCGACCGTCTGGTTCCTGCGCCGGCGTTCGAAGCCGTACCGGCTCTGAGCCGGCGTTCCGGCGCCCGGCGGCGCCGGCATCGGCGACCCTCAGGCGGGCGTGCCGTCCGCCGGTTCCGCCCCGTTCTCCCCGGTGGCCGGGGGAAGTTCGGCGAACTCCTTCAGCGCGCGGGTGAGCCACTGGGTCCAGAAGGTCTCCAGGTCGATACCGGCGCGCAGGACCAGGTGGCGCAGGCGGTCCTCGGGGGTGTCCCGGCCCGGCGGGAAGTCGCGCCCCTCGATCTCCTCGTACTCGGCCAACTGCCGCCGGTGCAGCTCCAGATGGCGGCCGAGCTCGGCCTCGAGGCCCGCCGTGCCGACGACCGCGGCCGCGCGCAGCCGCAGGAACAGCGCGTCGCGGTGCGGCCTCGGGTCCTGGGACTCGGCGGTCCAGCGGGCCAGTTCGGCGCGGCCCGCGGGCAGGACCTCGTAGCTCTTCTTCTGCCCGCGGGCCGGCTGCTCGGCCGGCAGCGCGCGGATGAAACCCTCCCCCTCCAGCTTCCCCAGCTCGCGGTAGATCTGCTGGTGCGTCGCGGACCAGAAGTAGCCGATCGACCGGTCGAACCGGCGGGTCAGCTCCAGGCCCGACGACGGCTTCTCCAGCAGGGCGGTGAGGATGGCGTGCGGGAGTGACATGGGCTCATCCTAGGGACGCGCGCCGGGGCTACAGCGCCGCCGCCAGCTCGGTGCCCTGCTTGACGGCCCGCTTGGCGTCCAGCTCGGCGGCGACGTCGGCGCCCCCGATCAGGTGGGCGCTGCGGCCGGCGGCGACCAGCTCCTCGTACAGGTCGCGGCGCGGCTCCTGGCCGGTGCACAGCACCACCGTGTCGACCTCGAGGACCGTGCTCTCCTCGCCGACGGTGATGTGCACCCCGGCGTCGTCGATCCGGTCGTAGCGCACGCCCGGGACCATGGTCACGCCCCGGTGCTTGAGCTCGGTGCGGTGGATCCAGCCGGTGGTCTTGCCCAGTCCGGCGCCGACCTTGGTGGTCTTGCGCTGCAGGAGGTGGACGGTGCGGGGCGGGGCGGGCCGCCGCGGGGCGGTGAGGCCGCCGGGCGCCCGGTAGTCCATGTCGACGCCCCAGTTGCGGAAGTAGGTGCCCGGGTCCTCGCTCGCCTTGTCGCCGCCGTCGGTGAGGTACTCGGCGACGTCGAAGCCGATGCCGCCGGCGCCGAGCACGGCCACCCGGTCGCCGACGGGGGCGCCGTCCCGCAGCACGTCGAGGTAGCCGAGCACGCTGGGGTGGTCGGCGCCGGGGATCTCGGGGACGCGCGGGGTGACGCCGGTGGCGACGACGACCTCGTCGTAGCCGTCGAGGTCCGCCGCGGTGACCCAGGCGCCGAGCCGCACGTCGACGCCGTGCTCGTCGAGCTGGTGGCGGAAGTAGCGCAGCGTCTCGTCGAACTCCTGCTTGCCGGGGACCTTGCGGGCCACGTTGAGCTGGCCGCCGATCTCGTTCGCGGCGTCGAACAGGGTGACGGTGTGGCCGCGTTCGGCTGCGCTGACGGCGCAGGCCAGGCCGGCCGGTCCGGCGCCGACGACGGCGACCCGCTTGGCCAGCCGGGTCGGGGAGAGCACCAGCTCGGTCTCGTGGCAGGCGCGCGGGTTGACCAGGCAGGAGGTGATCTGCCCGCTGAAGGTGTGGTCGAGGCAGGCCTGGTTGCAGCCGATGCAGGTGTTGATGGCCTCCGGCTTCCCGGCGGCGGCCTTGGCGACGAAGTCGGGGTCGGCGAGCATCGGGCGGGCCACGGACACCATGTCCGCGCAGCCGTCGGCGAGCAACTCCTCCGCCAGGTCCGGGGTGTTGATGCGGTTGGTGGTCACCAGCGGGACGGACACCTCGCCCATCAGCTTCTTCGTGACCCAGGTGTAGGCGCCGCGCGGCACGGAGGTGGCGATGGTGGGGATGCGGGCCTCGTGCCAGCCGATGCCGGTGTTGATGATCGTCGCCCCGGCGGCCTCGACCGCCTTGGCGAGGGTGACGACCTCCTCCAGGGAGGAGCCGCCCGGGACCAGGTCCAGCATGGACAGCCGGTAGATGATGATGAAGTCCTCGCCGACGGCCTCGCGCACGCGCTTGACGATCTCGACGGGGAAGCGCATCCGGTTCTCGTACGAGCCGCCCCAGCGGTCGGTGCGGTGGTTGGTCTGCGCGGCGATGAACTCGTTGATCAGGTAGCCCTCGGAGCCCATGATCTCGACGCCGTCGTAGCCGGCCCGCCGGGCGAGGCGGGCGGCGCGGGCGTAGTCCTCGATGGTCCGCTCGACGTCGGCGTCGTCGAGCTCGCGCGGCACGAAGGGGCTGATGGGGGCCTGCACCGGGCTCGGGGCCACCAGGTCCCGGTGGTAGGCGTACCGGCCGAAGTGCAGGATCTGCATGGCGATCCGGCCGCCCTCGCGGTGCACGGCGTCGGTGACGGTCCGGTGCTGCTCCGCCTCCTCCTCCGTGGTGAGCCTGGCGCCGCCCTCGTAGGGCCGGCCCTCGTCGTTGGGCGCGATGCCGCCGGTGACGATGAGGCCCACTCCGCCGCGGGCGCGGGCCGCGTAGAACGCCGCCATCCGCTCGAAGCCGCGCTCGGCCTCCTCGAGGCCGACGTGCATGGAGCCCATGAGCACGCGGTTGGGAAGGGTGGTGAAACCCAGGTCGAGCGGGGACATCAGGTGCGGGTAACGGCTCATGGGGCCCTCCGTGCGGGGTGCGGTCGCCTCTTGTTGTAGAGGAAGCGCACCCCGTTGTGCAACTAGTTGCATAAACGGGCGGAGGTGAGTCCGGCCACTTCACGCGGACACGACGGCGCCCCGGCCGGCTCTTCGCCGGCCGGGGCGCCGTCGTGCGTTCCGCTCTCCGGCCCCGCGGGGCCCCGTCAGCGGCTCTCCAGCCGCAGGTGCAGGTCCCGCTCCTGGTCGCCGGAGGCGGTGCAGGTCTCCTCGACGGTGAACATGGAGTCCAGCGTCGCGCGGAACCGGTCCACGGCCCAGTAGCTGCCCTGGACGTCCGCGAGGATGGACGAGTCGAGGTGGACGGGCGCACATCCGGAACCGCGGGCGTCCGCGACGTCGTACGTGCCGAGCCACACCATCGGACGGACATCGTCGAGCTGCCTCGGAATCTCCTCCGGCGCCCGGTCCGACGCGAAGCAACTGTTCAGGGCTTCGAATACGAGGCGGGCGTCCTCCTTGGAGCCGCTGATCTCCACCGAGACGGTCTCCTGGTGCGACTGGTCCGTGTTCTCCATGACCGCTCCTTTCCTGGCCGCGCTGCGGTGGAACGGGGTACCCCGCCGGACCGCGTCCATCCTCAGCAAAGCACCGCGGACCGGCGAGCACACCTCAGCGGAGGAAGGGGCCGTCCGCCTCAGCCGCGGGTGAACTTGTACGTCTTGCTGTCCGTGAGGACACAGAAGCCGGGCGACACGACGATGACGCGCAGCACCCCGGTACGGCGGTCGTAGTCGACGCCCTCCGCCTCGAAGGCCCCGGAGCAGGAGCTGCGCAGCGGCAGCCGGCGCAGGGCGGTGACATGGCCGGTGACGTCCGCCGTGCCGTTGGGCGCCGCGGACAGGTCGATCCGCAGCAGCGGCTTGGTGATGCCGAAGAGGGAGCCGTCCGGGTCGTCGGAGGAGCACAGCAGGGTGGTGGGACCGGAGAAGTCGCAGCCCTGGACGTCGCGCACGGCGTGGTCGAGGTCGACGTCGGAGACCTTCGGCAGGTTCGCGGAGGGCGAGGTGGCCGGATTGACCCCGGGGGTGGGGAAGACGAGCAGGCGGTTCATGGTGCCCCACTCCCCCGACAGCATCCACTGGCCGTCGGGCGAGACGGCCGCCCAGGAGTTGTTCAGGGCCTCGCCGGGGCTCAGCGCGTGGACGTACTCCGACCAGCCGCCGCCCGGGGCCTGCACGCGGTACATCTTCGAGCTGCCCGAGTCGCGCTGGTAGGGCTCGATGTAGTGGCCGTCGTACGAGGCGTCGGGGTCGCCCACGTGGTTCCAGCCGCGGCTGGAGACCCCGATCGGGATGGTGCCGATGCCGGTGTACCGGTTGGGGCTGTTCGCCGGGACCTCCACCGAGGTCAGCCCCTGGCTCTCGGTCAGCGGATCGGCCCGGTCGGAGCCGGTCTCGGTCCAGGTCTCGGCGGCGTGGGCCGGGGCGGGTGCGGCGAGGGACACGACTGCGGCGGTCGCCAGGACGACGAGTCCGGTGAGGACAGCGTGACAACGTTGCCTGGCGGAGGGGGACGCGGGCATGGCCGGCTCCTCAGAGGAGGGGGGTGGGTGCACTCGGTCGGCGGACAGTCTGGCCCGATGGAGTGGTCATGTACAGGCCAGTGGAGCAACATGGGCGTGAACTCTCCCGGCCGCGGGCACCGTCCCGCGCGGCCCCGCGGGCCGCGGCCGGCGCCCGCGGCGTACGTCCGCCGCCCGGTTGAGAGATGGTGGAGATAGGTGCGACGGCGCGGAGAGTCGGGAGTGAGCGCGGTAGAACAAGGGCAGTCGGCACTGAGGAGTGCGTGCCGTGCGATCGGGCGAAGGCGGTGCGGGGCATGAGTGCAGCCGGGGCTCCGGTGACGGACGGCAACGAGCCGGTGCGCGGACCGGTGCGCGCCGGCGGACTGCTCGACGTGCTGCGCGTGGCGTCGGTGGTGCTGGACGACAGCGGCCGCATCGTGCTGTGGAGCCCGCAGGCCGAGGAGCTGTTCGGCTACTCGGCGCGGGAGGCCCTCGGCCAGTACGCCGCCCGGCTGATGGTCGACGAGCGGCACATCCAGCTCGTGGGCAAGCTGTTCGCCGACGTGATGCGCACCGGCCAGAGCTGGGCCGGCGGCTTCCCGATCCGCCGCAAGGACGGCAGCACCCGCCTGGTGGAGTTCCGCAACATGCGGCTGCTGGACGACCGGGGGGACGTGTACGCGCTGGGGCTCGCCGCCGACCAGTCGACCGTGCGGCGCCTGGAGCAGGACGTGGCACTGTCCGAGCGGATGGTGCAGCAGTCGCCGATCGGGCTCGCCGTGCTCGACACCGAGCTGCGGTTCGTCACCGTCAACCCCGCTCTGGCCCGGAACAACGGCGTGCCGGCCGAGGAGCACATGGGACGCAGACTGCGCGACGTGCTGCCGCTGCTGGACACCGGCGCCCTGGAGGCCGCGACCCGCCGGGTCCTGGAGACCGGCGTCCCGGTCATCGACGCGCCCCTGGTCGGCCGGACCCAGGCCGACCCGGACCGGGACCGCACCTGGTCGCAGTCGCTGTACCGCCTCGAGGACGCGACGGGCAACGTGCTCGGGGTCGCCGTCTCACTGGTCGACATCACCGAGCAGCACCGGGCCTCGCAGGAGGCGGAGACGGCGCGGCGCCGGCTCGCGATCATCGCCGACGCCTCCGTCCGCATCGGCACCACGCTGGAGCTGGAGCGCACCGCCTGCGAGCTGGCCGACGTCTCGGTGCCTGCGCTGGCCGACATCGCCGCCGTGGATCTGCTGGACGCGGTGGTGGAGGGACGGCCCAGCACGCTGGGTCCCGCGGAGGGTGCGGTGATCCGGGCCCTCGCGGTGCGCCCGGCGGACAGCTCCGACGGGGTGTGCGCCGCCGACCCGCCCGGCCAGGTCGCCCGCTACGGACCGGACCGCCTGGTCACGCAGTGCGTGCGCACGGGCGAGGTGGTGCTGGTGCCGCGGGTGAAGGACGAGGACCTGCCACGGATCGCCCGCTCGCCGGAGGCGGCCGCACTGCTGGGCCGGGCGGGTCTGCACTCCTACCTGGCCGTGCCGCTCATCGCGCGCGGCGAGGTGCTCGGCGCCCTCGACCTCAAGCGGACCCGCAATCCGGCGCCCTTCGACGAGGACGACGTCCTGCTGGCCCGGGAGCTGGCGGCCCGCGCCGCCGTGCACATCGACAACGCCCGCTGGTACCAGGACGCCCGCAACACCGCGCTCACCCTGCAGCGCAGCCTGCTGCCGGGCCGGCCGCCGGTGACGACCGGCCTGGAGGTGGCCTCCCGGTACCAGCCGGCGGGCGCCACCAGCGAGGTCGGCGGCGACTGGTTCGACGTGATCCCGCTGGACGGCGGCAGTACCGCGCTCGTGGTGGGCGACGTGATGGGCAGCGGTATCAGCGCGGCCGCGACCATGGGCCGGCTGCGCACCGCGACGACCACGCTGGCCGCGCTCGGCCTCGACCCGGCGGTGCTGCTGGAGCACCTGGACAAGACGACCTCCGCCCTGGACCACTCCATCGCCACCTGCGTCTACGCCGTCCACGATCCGCGGCTGCGCCGGTGCCGGATCGCCAACGCCGGACACCTGCCCCCGGCCCGGGTCCGGCCGGGCCGCCCGCCGGAGCTGCTCGACCTGCCCACCGGGGTGCCGCTGGGGGTGGGCGGGGTGGAGTTCTCGACCGTCACCGTCGACTTCGAGCCGGGCGACCTGCTGGTGTTCTACACCGACGGTCTGGTCGAGACCCGCCGCCATTCGCTGGACGAGCGCCTGGACTTCCTGCTGTCCCTGCTGGACGACCCGGCCCGCCCGCTGGAGGAGGCCTGCGACCTGCTCCTGCGCACGCTGCACCACCCGGACAACCACGACGACGTGGCGCTGCTCATCGCCCGGGCGCTAGAGCTGCCGTAGGACGCGTCAGCGTTCCCGGACGCCGATCACCACATGGGCGTACAGCTCCTCCGACGCCGCCGTACGGGCCGTCAGGCCGGCGTCGGTGAAGGCCCGCAGTGCCGCCGGGGCCTGGCGCTCGCTGGTCTCGGCCAGCACTACGCCGCCGGGAGCCAGCCAGCCCGGGGCGCCGGCGGCGACCCGGCGCAGGACGTCGAGTCCGTCCGCGCCGCCGTCGAGCGCGGCCGGCGGCTCGTGGTCGCGGGCCTCCGCGGGGAGGAGCGGCACCTCCGCGCTCGGTACGTAGGGCACGTTGGCGGTGAGGATGCCGATCCGGCCCCGCAGCGCCGGCGGCAGCGCGTCGAACAGGTCGCCCACATGGGACCGGCCCTCGTACGGGGCGAGGTTGCGGCGGGCGCAGCGTACGGCGGCGGGGTCGATGTCGGCGGCGTGCACCTCGACGGGGCCGAGCGCGTCGGCCAGGGCCGCGCCGAGCGCACCGGAGCCGCAGCACAGGTCGACCACGACCGTGGCGTCCGGGGCCTGCGCCAGGGCCTGGTCGACCAGGAACTCGGTACGGCGGCGCGGCACGAAGACACCCGGTTCCACGGCGATGCGCAGACCGTGGAACAGCGCCCAGCCGAGGACCTGTTCGAGCGGCAGGCCGGCGGTCCGCCGGTCCACCATCGAGGCCAGTTCGGCGGGGGTGCGGGCGGTGCCGAGGATCAACTCCGCCTCGTCCTCGGCGAAGACGCACCCGGCGGCACGCAACGCGGAGACGACGGCGGAGGCGGAGAGCGGGGGCAGGGAGGGCACGGAGGACATGCGGGCCGAGAGCCTTTCGGAGAACCGGAGCCCAGGGGCGCTCTCGTGCTCAGAGCGAGCCGTCGCGAGGCGGGAGCACCCGGGCTGACACAGCGGTGATGGGTCCCACCTCCTCAACGGCCGTCCGGCCGCGGACACTCCGCGACCGGACGGTCACCTTACCCCAGCGCCCCGGCTCGCGGTGCGGCACTCGGAGCCCGGAAGAAGGGGACCGCGCGCCGTTCACACGCCCACGCTCTCCTCCACCTCTTCCTCGGCCGCCTCGGCCGCCTCGGTCTCCCGGTCCGGGACGCGCTCGGCCCCCTTCGAGGGCGCGTTCGCGGGGGGCGTGGTCGCGGCCGCGGGGGTCCGGGAGTGTTCGAAGGCGGCGGCGATCGCGGTCACCGCGAGGCCGGCGAGGAGCCAGACCAGCAGGGTCCACACGGTGCGGCCGAGGCCGTCGCCGCCGAAGTAGAGGAGGCCGCGGACGCCTTCCACGAAGCCGGCGCCGTTCCAGAAGGAGTGCAGGGCGCCGAAGAAGCCGTTCTGGAGCTCGGGCCCGAACAAACCGCCCGAGCTCGTGAAGTTGAGCATCACGAACAGCACCATCATGGTCAGCGTGGTCCACCGCCTGAGAAAGGTGTGCAGTCCGACGCCGATGAGCAGGATGCCCGCCGAGTAGAGCCACGCCAGCCCCCAGACGCCGGCGAGGTCGTGGTGGGCGAGGTGGAACACCGGTCCCGCGAGCAGGGCGCCGATGCCGGCGACCACCGCGGAGACGCCGGCCGCCAGCAGCGCCCGTACCCGCATGGGAAGGGCGGCGCCCGCCGCGCCCAGGGCGGCGACCGAGGCGTAGGAGCCGATGCTGACCGCGATGAGCAGGAAGAACAGGCCCTGCCCGGTGGGGTCGTCGGCGACCGGGGCGGCCACGTCGGTCACCTTCAGCGGCGCGCCCCGCTCCGCGGCGACCGGGGTGAACACCTTCTCGGCGGCCGTCGCGCCCATGTCGGACGCGGCGGTGGCGACCAGCAGCTCCGGAGTCCTCGCGGCCGGTACGTAGGCGCCGGTGACGTCCCGGGACCGGAGCAGGCGGACGGCGTCGGTGCGGGTGGCCACCGTGCGGACGTCGAGCCGGTCCCCCGCGGTGTCCTTGACGGTCTGGGCGAACACCTTCGTCCCGGGACCGGTGCCGACGACGGCGACGGGCAGGTGGTTCGGCTCCGGCGTGACGAAGGCGCCCATGTAGGCGAGCCCCATGCCCAGGCACATCAGGAGCGGGGTAATCAGGTGGGTGAGCACATGGCGCAGCGCCGGCGACCTCATCGTGGGCGGCCTCCGAAATCCGATGGTTGGCTTATACAACTTCCGTTCAAGTTGTACTATACAACTAGAACGCCCGAGGAGGTAGCCGTGACAGCAGCAGCCGAGACGGCCGTCGAGACCATCCAGCGAGAGATGACGATCTTCGCCCGCCGGGCCCGGGCCTCGGCGGGGCGCATGCACCCCGAGCTGTCCCTCGTCTCGTACACGCTGCTCGGGCACCTGGAGGAGAGCGGCGGCTGCCGGGCCACCGACCTGGCCGCGCACTACGCCCTGGACAAGTCGACGGTCAGCCGTCAGGTGACCGCGCTGGAGCGGGCCGGTCTCGTCGAGCGCCGCACCGACCCGGAGGACCACCGCGTCCAGGTGCTGGACCTGACGGAGGCCGGCCGGGCGATCCTCGCCCAGGTCACGCGCAGCCGCCGGGCCGCCTTCCGGGAGCGGCTCGCCGCATGGCCGGAGGACGACCTGGTCCGTTTCGCCCGGTACCTGGAGCGGTACAACGCGGAACCCGGCCCGGCCACCGGCCCCGACGGGCCTGACCTGGGGCGGAGCACCCGCGAGGACAGCGTACGGTGGAAACCATGAACGTCACCCGAGGCTTCACGGGGCGTCCCCGCGTCACCGATCCCGGACTGCCGCCGGGGCAGTACGACGCGCGCGACGAGTGGCCCGTCCTGTCCGCCGAGGTCACCCCGGATATCGCCCCCGCCGACTGGTCCTTCCGCATCGACGGGCTGGTGGAGCGGCCGCACACCTGGGACTGGGAGCAGGCCCGGGCGCTGCCCGCGGCGGCGTACGAGGGTGACATCCACTGCGTGACCGGCTGGTCGAAGTTCGGGGTGCGCTTCGGGGGCGTCTCGCTGGACGCGTTCCTCGACGTGGTGCGGCCGGCCGCGGCCGCCACCCACGCGGTGGCCTACTCGCACACCGGCTACTCCACGAACCTGCCGCTCGCCGACCTGACCGGCGGCCGGGCCTGGATCGCCTGGGACTTCGACGGCCGGCCGCTCGCGCCCGAGCACGGCGGCCCGGCGCGGCTGCTGGTGCCGCACCTGTACTTCTGGAAGAGCGCCAAGTGGATCGCGGGCATCACGCTCCTCGACCACGACGAGCCCGGTTTCTGGGAGGCGAACGGCTACCACGAGCGGGGCAACCCCTGGGAGGAGCAGCGGTACTCCGGTGACTGAGACAGTGACCTCGGCCCGCGTTCCCGCGACGCGGTTCGCCGTGCCCGGGCGCATCGCCGTCAGCGAGCAGGCGGCCGCAATGTGGCAGACCGCCACCCTGACCGAGATCCGCCGCGAGACCCCGCACGCGGCCACCTTCCGGTTCGCGGTGCCCGAGTGGGCAGGGCATCTGCCCGGCCAGCACCTGATGCTGCGGCTGACCGCGCCGGACGGTTACGTGGCCCAGCGCCACTACTCGATCGCGTCCGCGCCCGACGACTCGGGCCACATCGAGCTGACCCTGGACCACGTGCGGGACGGCGAGGTCTCGGGCTGGTTCCACACCACGGCCCGGCCCGGTGACACGGTCGAGCTGCGCGGCCCGCTGAGCGGCTTCTTCGCCTGGCCGGGCGACCGGCCCGCGCTGCTGCTCGGAGCCGGTTCCGGCGTCGTGCCGCTGATGTCGATGGTCCGGCACCACCGGGCCCTCGGCCTCGGCGTGCCGCTGCGGATGCTGGTGTCGGCGCGCAGCCCGGAGGAGCTGATCTACGCCGGGGAGCTGGGCGCGGAGACGACGACCGTGTTCACACGGAGCGCACCCGCGGGGACGCCGGTGGGTCGTATGGCAGCCGCACATGTGGCGCCGCTCCTGGCCGAGCAGCCTCCGGGTGGCTGGGAGGCCTATGTGTGCGGCTCCAACGGGTTCGCCGAGCACGCCTCGCGCCTGCTGGTCGCGGCGGGGCAGCCGGTCGAGCGGATCCGCATCGAGCGCTTCGGCTGAGCCCGCCGGCCGCTCGCGCCGTAGCGGGACGCGCGTCGTACGCCGGGCTCCCAGGAGGGCTGGAACTCGCGGTCGGACGGCGTGCGCGAGGCGCGCCGTACGGGGTACCAGACGGGTGCGGTCGCTTCGTGCGAGGCGACGGAGACGGCCCGGGCAGGTGCCCCGGCCCGGCCGTCCTCCGGCTGCGGCGAGGAGGTGGGCATGCGTACCCGGGTGCGCGGCTGGCGCTGGCGGCGCAATCCGCTGCGGCGCCGGTCGGATGTCATGGAGGCCTGGGCGGTCCTGGTGGCCGCCGTCCTGCTGTTCGTCGTCACACCGCTGGCGGGGACGGCCGCCGGTCTCTACGCCCATGACCAGGCCCGGTCGCGCGCCACGGCGCTGCGGGCCGAGCGGCACCAGGTGCGGGCCACGGTGACCGGCGACGAGTCCGCGCGGCCGGGCCCCGTGCGGGGCGACCGCGCACACCCCCATCAGGCCAAGGTCCGCTGGACCGAGCCGGGCGCCGGAACGCGCACCGCCGTGGCCCGCGTGCCCGCCGGGAGCCGGTCGGGCGACCTGGTGACCGTGTGGTTCGACGCCCGGGGCCGCGCCGTCGCCCCGCCGCCGAACGACGTGGCGGTCTGGCGGCACACGGTCATGGTGGGCCTGTGCGCGGCGGGCGGCTCGGCGGCCGTCATCCTCCTGGGGTACGCCGTGCAGCGCCGGGCGGCGCTGCGCCACCGGATGGACGAGTGGGAGCGGGAGTGGGCGCGCACCGGTCCGAGGTGGACCCAGCCGCTGACCTGACCGGGCGGGCGAACCCGCCGTCGGACCGCCGGACCTTCCGGCCCGCTTTCGACAGGCCGGTACGGCAACCGCTTTCACCGCGGTGAACAGCGGTACGGCCGCATGTCCCGGCGCCGGACGGAAACCGGCTCCCACGTACCTGGCGGGACCTTTGGCCGCGCACGTACCGTGAGCCGACGCAGTCCCCTCGTCCCCGAAGGCGGTTCCCGATGGCCCTGTTCGACCTCCCCCTCGACGAACTCCGCGCATATCGCGGCGTCTCCACCGCGCCGGCGGACTTCGACGCCTTCTGGGACAAGACCCTCCAGGAGGCCCGCGAGCACGAGCTGGCCGCCCGGTTCGAGCCGGTGGACTCCGGGCTGTCCACGGTCCGGGTGTACGACGTGACGTTCGCCGGTTTCGGGGGCCACCCGGTCAAGGGCTGGCTCAGACTGCCCGCCGGCGCGTCGGAACCGCTGCCGCTGGTCGTGGAGTTCATCGGTTACGGCGGCGGGCGCGGGCTGGCGCACGAGGACCTGCTGTGGGCGTCCACGGGCCGCGCCCACTTCGTGATGGACACGCGGGGCCAGGGCAGCGCCTGGGGCGGCGGTGGCGGCACTGCGGACCCGGTGGGCGCAGCGCCCGCCTTCCCCGGGTACATGACGCGGGGCATCGACGCGCCCGAGAACTACTACTACCGCCGGGTGTTCACGGACGCCGTGCGCGCCGTGGAGGCGGCCCGGTCGCATCCGCTCGCCGACGCGGCGCGGACCGTGGTGACCGGGGAGAGCCAGGGCGGTGGCATCTCCCTCGCCGTCGGCGGACTGCTTCCCGACCTGGTGGCGGTCGCCCCCGACGTGCCGTTCCTGTGCGACTTCCCGCGCGCGACGACCCTGACGGACCGTCACCCGTACCGCGAGATCGGCCTGTTCCTCAAGACCCACCGCGGGCGCGCGGAGGAAGCGCTGCGCACGCTCTCCTACTTCGACGGCGTGCACTTCGCGGCCCGCGGCCGGGCCCCGGCGCTCTTCTCGGCCGCCCTGGAGGACCGGACGTGCCCGCCGTCGACCGTGTTCGCGGCCTTCAACGCGTGGGCGCACCGGGACAAGGCGATCGAGGTGTACGACTTCAACGACCACGAGGGCGGCGGCCCGTTCCAGGAGGAGCGCAAGCTGCGCTGGCTGCGCGCGTACGCCTGACCGGAAGGCGGGGCGGGGCCGCGCCCGGGCGGGCCGGGTTCCGGCCGCCTTCTTCACACCAGTCCGACCAGTCGGTACGTTCGGAGGCGCCCCGGGCCGTGCTGCCGCCGCCCGGGTTCCCGGCGACGACGGAGGCTGGATGTCCGCGCACGAGGCACATGTTCAGGGCCACTGCGATCCGCGCTTCACCGCGGTGCGGGAGGCGTTCGAGGAGAACTTCCGGGACCGCGGCGAACTGGGCGCCGCCGTGGCGGTGACCGTCGGCGGCGAGACGGTGGTCGACCTGTGGGGCGGCTGGGCCGACGCCGCACGCACCCGGCCCTGGGAGCGGGACACGCTGGTCAACGTGTGGTCCACGACCAAGGGGCCGGTGGCCCTGTGCGCGCATCTGCTCGCGGACCGGGGCCTGCTCGACTTCGACCGGCCGGTGGCCGCGTACTGGCCGGAATTCGCGGCGGCGGGCAAGGAGGACGTACGCGTACGGGATCTGCTGTCGCACCGCGCCGGGCTGTCCGGCCTGCGGGAGCCGCACTCCGTCGAGGAGCTCTACGACTGGGAGCTGACGACCGCGCGGCTGGCGGCCACCGAGCCCTGGTGGGAGCCGGGCACCCGCTCCGGATACCACGCGCTGACCTGGGGCTTCCTCGTCGGCGAGGTGATCCGGCGGGTGTCCGGGCTGCGCCCCGGGGCGTTCCTGGAGGAGGAGGTGACCGGGCCGCTCGGGCTGGACTTCACGATCGGCCTGCCGGAGAAAGAGACCGGCCGGGCGGCCGAGCTGGTGCACGCGCGGTCCCGGGACGACGGGGAACGAGCCGCCGCTTTCGGCCAGTTGCCGCCGGCCGCGATCGCCGCCCTCGCCAACCCGCCGGTGGGCGCCGCACAGGCGAACACGGCCGCATGGCGGGCGGCGGAGATACCGGCGGCCAACGGGCACGGCACCGCGCGCTCGGTCGCCGCCCTGTACGGCGTCTTCGCCGGCCGGGGCTCCTACGGCGACCGGCGGATCCTGTCACCGGAGGCCGTGGAGCGGGTGCGCGAGGGCCAGGGCGCCTGCCGCGACCTGGTGCTGGGCGCGGGGCTCGAGGGCGAGACGGAGATCGGGCTCGGGTTGTGGCTGAGCGGCCCGCACGGCTCGTACGGACCGAACCCGCGGGCTTTCGGACACGACGGCTTCGGGGGCTCCTGCGGGCTCGCGGACCCGGAGGCGGAGGTCTCGCTCGGGTACGCGATGAACCGGATGGGGCCGCACATCGCGGACGATCCGCGGAAGACGGCCCTGGTGGAAGCGGTTTACAGCGCCCTGTGAGGCCGGGTCGCGCGGACGTGTTTCGGCCGAACCACCGGACCGCTCTTCCCTTGTGGTTTAGACCAATGCTAGATGTGGTCGCGCAATGAGCCCGTTCGGCTACGTCTTGTCACCACAGGAGGCGCGGCATGGCCCGCACCACCCCGCTCGACCCCCAGCAGACCGACGACCGGCCCCTGTACTGGCGGGTCGCGTCGCAGCTTCTCGACGAACTGCACGACGGCACCGTGCCGCCCGGCGACCGGCTGCCCAGCGAGCGGCACCTGGCCCGGCACTTCGGTGTCAGCCGGGAGACCGTACGGCAGGCGCTTGAGGTGCTGCGGCGCGGCGGTCTGGTCGCCACCGACCGGCGAGGCAGCCACGCCACGCTGCCCGGCCGTCCGGTGGAGGACCCGGTCTCGCTCACCTTCCCGGTCGGCGCCCGGCCGGCGGACCCGTGCGCCGTGGACCGGGCGACGGTGACCTGGGAGGCGCCGTCGCCGGAGCACGCACGGGCGCTCGGGCTGGCCCCGCACCGGCCCACGCTGGTGCACCGCTACCGCTCGGCCGCGCCCGACGGC
Source organism: Streptomyces sp. NPDC003720 (assembly GCF_042875075.1). Classification (NCBI taxonomy): domain Bacteria; kingdom Bacillati; phylum Actinomycetota; class Actinomycetes; order Kitasatosporales; family Streptomycetaceae; genus Streptomyces; species Streptomyces sp. NPDC003720. The sequence continues at coordinate 477,610 of NZ_JBIANZ010000001.1, read as the reverse complement.
CGCTCGCTGCGCACAGCGGTGACAACGTTCTCCGCGGTGGCGCTGAGCGAGGTCGCGGAGCTGGGCCGGTACCGCGAACGGGCGGACGGGGCCACCCCGGCGCAGCTGCGCCGGGCCTACGACTGGATGCGCAAGGCCGGGCTCACCCTGCACCACCGGGACTCCATCACCCAGGTCGGCGACGCCTCGTCGGTCCGTGTCACGCGGCGGGTGCACGACCAGTACGCGCGCCCCCTGGAGATCACCGACCTGGTGGTCGACTCCGAACGGGACGCGCTGGTCTACGAGTTCACCCTGCCGGCGGCCGGCTGAGCCCGGGCCACGAGGAGGCGGGCCCGGGGGCTGCCGTCGTCGCGCCGCCCGAACTCGGGCAGCGGCCGCAGTCCGACCTCGAAGCCGGAGCGGGTCAGCCCGCCGACGACGTCGCCGAACCGGAAGGTCCGGTAGTACATGACGAACGGCGGCCGCCACAGGGCGTTGCGGACCCGCATGGCCGTGTCGAAGGCGAGCAGGGTCCAGAACGCGGGGCCGGCGGGGCGGGGCGGGGCGAAGAGCGGGAAGGCGAAGCTGCCGCCCGGCCGCAGCACGGAGCGGACCTGGGTGAACAGCCCCGGCAGTTCGCGGGGCAGGAAGTGGCCGAACGCGCCGAAGCTGACCACCAGGTCGAAGGCGGGCCCGAACGGCAGGGCCCGGGCGTCGCCGCGCACCCAGGCGACGTCCGGGCCGCCGGACGGCGCGCGGCGGCGGGCGACGTCGAGCATGCCGGCGCTGAAGTCGACGCCGGTGACGCTCCGGCCGCACAGTCCCGCCAGCAGTTCCGTCCCGGCTCCGGTGCCGCAGCACAGGTCCAGGCCGTCCTCGAAGGGCCCGAGCGGCCCCAGCGCCTTGGCGACGGACTCCAGCACCGAGCGGGGCGTACGGAAGGGGGTGTGGTCGAACTTCGGGGCCAGCAGGTCGTAGCCGTGCTCGACGGACGACAGCGCCTGTACGGCGAGCTCGCGCACGCTGGGGCCTTCGGGGCTGAACATCGTCTCAGCCTAGGCCCTGCCGTCCTGGGACGGGCGGCCGTTCGGCGACGGCGCCTCGGCGTGCCCGCCGCCCGACGGCGAGGCCCCTCGCCCGTCGAGGATCCGCAGCACGCGCTCGCACCAGCGCAGGTTCTCCTGCTCGAAGGCGATGCCCGCCATGAGGGTCAGATACGGGCCGATCCGGTCGGCCGTGCTCAGGTACTCCTCCTCGGTGCGCCCGTCGAGGAGGCGGGCGCGCACCCGCTCGTAGCGGTCGAGTTTGCCGCGGGCCCAGCCCCCGCGCTCCTCGACGAGCGCCCGGGCCACCGCGGGGTCGCCGCCGTCCATGGCCTGGATCTTGATGAGGAGTTCGTCGCGGACGGCCGTGGGGCGTTTCGGCGGTTCGCCGGCGAAGGCGCGCAGCCGGCTCCGGCCGGCCTCCGTCAGGGTGAACATCCGCTTGGTGGGCCGGCGTTCCTGCGGCACCGTCCGGGCCTCGACCAGTCCGTCCTGCGCGAGGCGCTCCAGCTCCCGGTAGAGCTGCTGCGGGGTGGCGGGCCAGAAGTTCGCGAGCGAGACGTCGAACACCTTCGACAGCTCGTAGCCCGAGGCCTCCCCCTCCAGCAGGGCGGCGAGGACGGCGTACTTGAGCGACATGTGGACACGCTAGCAGCAGGTGATTACTCTCATCCGCACCTATTCAAATAGTTGACCATGAGGTGATCCGATGCGCGCGTTCCGCGAGGCGGTCGAGGCGGGCGACCTGGACGCCGTCGAGGCGCTGCTGGCCGATGACGTCGTCTTCACCAGCCCGGTCGTCTTCAAGCCGTACCCGGGCAAGGCGATCACGGCGGCGATCCTGCGCGGGGTCTGCGAGGTCTTCGAGGACTTCCGGTACGAGCGGGAACTCTCCGGCCCCGACGGCCGCGACCACGCGCTGGTCTTCCGGGCACGGGTGGGCGACCGGGAGCTGACCGGCTGCGACTTCATCCACCTGGACGACGACGGGCTGATCGACGAGCTGACGGTGATGGTGCGCCCGCTGTCGGGGGCCCAGGCGCTCGCCGCGGCCATGGGCGCCCGGTTCGACTCGATCGCGCGGGAGGCGGCGGAACGGTCCGCGTGAGCGGACCGGGGCCCGGCGGTGCCCCGTCTCAGGGCGCCGGGCGCACCGGCAGGGCGCGCACGCTGTTGCCGACGAAGCCGGCGTGCGGAGCCAGTTCCGCCTCGGGGACGGCGAGTTCGAGTCCGGGGAAGCGGGTGAACAGCCGTTCCAGGGCGACGGTCGCCTCCAGGCGGGCCAGCGGGGCGCCCAGGCAGTAGTGCGCGCCGTGCCCGAGGGAGAGATGGCGTACGGCGTCGGGACGGGCTTGCCGGGTGACGTCGAAGCGGTCGGCGTCCGGGCCGTGCGCCGCCCGGTCGCGGCCGGCGGCGGAGTAGCCGGCCAGGACGGGGGTGCCGGCCGGGATCGGCGTGCCGTCCACGGTGAGGTCGCGCACCGGGTAGCGGAACGGGAAGTAGCTGACCGGGGCGTCCCAGCGCAGGGTCTCCTCCACGACGTCGGCCCAGCTCGCGCCGCCCGCGCGCACCAGGTCGAGCTGGTCGCGGTGGCCGCACAGGGCGCGTACGGCGTTGGTGATCAGGTTGAGCGTGGTCTCGTGGCCGGCGACGATCATCAGCAGGAGCGTGCCGATCAGCTCGGGCCGGCCGAGCCGGTCGCCGTCCTCGTCGCGGGCCGCGATGAGGGCGCTGGTCAGGTCGTCCCCCGGGGCGGCGGCCTTCGCGGCGGCGATCTCGCCGAGCACGGCGAGGAGTTCGCGGTTGGCGGCGACGGCCGCGGCGGGTTCGGTGTCGGTGGCCACGATCCGGCTGCTGAGGTGGTGCAGGCGGTCCCGGAACCCGGCCTCCACGCCGAGGAGTTCGCAGATGACGCCCAGGGGCAGCGGGAGCGCGAAGTGCCGGCGCAGATCCGCGACGCCCCCGCCGGCCACTGCGGCCGCCGCCAGCCCGTCCAGCAGCGACTCGGTCAACTCCTCGACCCTTGGCCGCAGTTCCTCGGTGCGCCGGGGGGTGAAGGCGCGACTGACCAGGGAGCGCAGCCGCCGGTGGTCCTCGCCGTCCGCGGTCGTCATGCCCGGGACGGTCGCGAAGGTGCGCAGCGGCCAGCCCTCGGCTATCAGGCCCTCGCGCAGCGCCGTGAAGTGGCGCGCGTTCTTGGCCACGTCGGGATGCTGCAGGAACTCACGGAGCGCCTCGTGCCCGAGGACGGCCGCGCCCCCGATGCCGCCGGGCAGTTCGACCGGGGTGACCGCACCGCGGGCCAGGAGGCGCGCGTTGTCGGCGTGCGGGCAGCCGCCGGCGGGGTCGAGCCGGTGCGGCGGCAGCGCGGGCGTGGTCTCCACCGGCAGCTCCTGACGGTCGTACGACGAGGGCGACGCCGCCGATCGTAGGCTCACGCGGGCCGTTCCACCCGGGGTTTCGCACCACGGGGAATGTTCCGCGGCGGCGGCGTGTTGCACGGGGTACGGACATACCGCTCCGACGGGTGGTACTGTGCCGAACAGCACCTGTGCACGTCCCTCCGCGGACGCCGGTGCCAGTTCTCCTTCTCGCGCCGATCGGCTCGCCGGTCTCCGGCTCCGGCGCGTGACCTCCAGGCAAAGCCTCGCGAACAGGCCTTCCGTGCCGTGCCCGAGGCGCCGTTCCCACCGCCCGGAGGCGCCTGTGCGCCGCCTCCCGCTCGCGGTCCCTCCCCCTTCCTCCTCGCCTTCCGTCCGTGAAAGGACCTTCCATGACCACCACACTCGAACACCCCCCTGTCGCACAGCGGCCCCCGGCCGCCCGGCCCGTCACCGGTGTCCTGGACATCGACGCGCGCGGCAAGGGGCACCTGAGGGCCGCGCACCTGCTGCCCTCCCCCGCAGACCCCCAGGTCTCCCCCGCGCTGATCCGCCGTCACGGCCTGCGCAAGGGCGACCTCGTGCAGGGCGAGAGCACGCCGCAGCGCGGCCTGACCGGCGTCACGCTGGTCGACGGGCACGCTCACGGTGAACGCCGCGACCGCCGGCACTTCCACCAGCTCACCCCGCTGCACCCCCATGAGCGGCTGCGCCTGGAGCACCCGGCGTCCGGCCTGGCCGGGCGCGTCACCGACCTGCTCGCGCCGGTAGGCAAGGGACAGCGCGGGCTGATCGTGGCCCCGCCGAAGAGCGGCAAGACCGTGCTGTTGCAGCAGCTCGCCGCGGCCGTCGCCGGCAACCACCCGGACTGCCGGCTGATGGTGCTGCTGCTGGACGAGCGGCCCGAGGAGGTCACCGAGATGCGCCGCTCGGTGCGCGGCGAGGTGTACGCCTCCACCTTCGACCGCTCGGCCAGGGAGCACATCGCCCTGGCCGACCTGGTCGTGGAACGGGCCAAGCGGCTGGTGGAGGCCGGTGAGGACGTCGTCGTCCTGCTGGACTCGCTGACCCGGCTGTGCCGGGCCCACAACAACGCCTCCGCCGCCGGCGGCCGCACCCTGAGCGGCGGTGTCGACGCGGGCGCGCTGCTCGGCCCCAAGCGGTTCTTCGGCGCCGCCCGGCAGGCCGAGGAGGGCGGCTCCCTCACCATTCTCGCCACCGTCCTGGTGGACACCGGCTCGCGCGCCGACGGCTACTTCTTCGAGGAGCTGAAGGGCACCGGCAACATGGAGCTCCGGCTGGACCGGGAGCCCGCCGCCCGCCGGGTCTTCCCGGCCGTGGACATCGACGCCAGCGGCACCCGCCGCGAGGAACTGCTGCTCACTCCGGCCGAGTTGGCGGCCACCCGGGGCCTGCGCCGGGCCCTGCGCTCCCGCGAGGGCGCACCGGCCGCCCTGGAGACGCTGCTCGGGCGCATGCGGGAGACCCCGGACAACGCCACGTTCCTGCGCCGCGTCCAGCCGACCCTGCCCGGCGGCTGACGGCGCCCGGCCGCCCGCGCCGCCGCCGGCCGCCGCGCGGCGCCCTCCGGTGCTACATCCGGGTTGCTCCGGTAGGCCGTCCGGCCCGGACAGCGCGCCGGACCCGCCCCGGCTTCCTACGTTGATCTTATGATCACCGGATTCTCTCGTCGGGTCGCCGTCACGGCCTGCTCCCTGTGTGTGGCGGGCACCCTCGCCCTCGCACCGGCCGCCGCCTCCACCGCCCACCGTGCGGGGGATCCCGCACCGCCCGGGCCGCACGCGTCGGTGCCGAAGCCGTCCCTGCTCCAGCGTTCCGGCACGCAGGTCAGGCTCCGCCGGGGCGCCCCCGAGGTCCCGGACGTCACCGCGCTGTCCTGGCTGGTCGCCGACGCCGACAGCGGCGAGGTGCTGGCCGCCGCCGACGCGCACCGCGAGCTGCCGCCCGCGAGCACCATGAAGACCCTGTTCGCGCTCACCGTGCTGCCCGGCCTGCCCTCCACCATGCGGCACACCGTCGACTACCGGGAGCTGGAGGACGTCGGCGAGGGCAGCAGCCTGGTCGGCGTCGAGGAGGGGCACAGCTACCAGGTGGCCGACCTGTGGCGCGGGGTCTTCCTCAGCTCGGGCAACGACGCCGTGCACGTGCTCGCCTCGCTGGACGGCGGCTGGCAGGCCACGGCCAGGAAGATGCAGGCCAAGGCGCGCTCGCTGGGCGCCCTGGACACCCATGTCGTCTCCCCCGACGGCTACGACGCCGACGGCCAGGTGTCGTCGGCGTACGACCTGGCCGTCTTCGGCCGGGCCGGGCTGCGCAACCCCGACTTCGCCCGCTACTGCTCCACCGCCCGGTCCCAGTTCCCGGGCGACGGATGGCCGTACGAGATCGAGAACACCAACCGGCTGCTGACCGGCGAGGACGGCGTGGCCCCGTACCCCGGGCTGATCGGGATCAAGAACGGCTACACCAGCAACGCGGGCAACACCCTCGTCGCCGCGGCGCGGCGGGACGGCCGCACCCTCGTGGTGACCGTGATGAACCCTCAGGAGGGCGGCGGCTTGGCGGTGTACGAGGAGGCCCGCCAACTGCTGGACTGGGGCTTCGCCTCGGCCGGACGGGTGGACCCGGTGGGGTCGCTGGACGCGCTGCGCCCTGGAGGCACGGCGGCCGCGGCCGCGGCGCCCGCGGCGGCGACGCCCGCCCCGGCGCCGGAGGAGGACTCGGACTGGTCGCCCACCGCGGCCGTCGTGGGCTTCACCGGGCTCGGCGCGGCCGCGTTGGCGCTGGCGCTGCGGGCCAAGAACGCGCGGGACGCCCGGGGCTGACCGGCCGGCAGGCCCAGCAGCAGTCCGAGCGTGACCCACGTGTAGGCGTTGGAGCCGAGGAACCCGCCGAGGCCGGAGGCGTCCCCGACCCAGAGCCACACCACGCTGGTGCACAGCACCGCGTACAGGGCGGCCGCGAGCCGCGGGCGCCCGGCGCGCGCCAGCACCACGAGGGACGGCAGCAGCCACACCAGGTGGTGCACCCAGGTGACGGGGCTGACCAGGCAGGCCGCGGCGCCGGTGAGCGCGAAGGCCGCCGGCCAGTCGCCGGCCGCCACCGCCCGCCGGGCGCGCCACGCCCACCCGCCCAGCACCAGCAGCACCGCACCGGCCCACAGGGCGCGGTCCGGCTCGCCGAGGCGGGCCAGGACGCCCTGCAGCGACTGGTTGGAGACGTAGCCGAGCCGTCCGACGCGGCTCGTGTCCCACAGCGCCCCGGTCCAGTAGAACCGGGACGCGCCCGGGTCCGCCCAGGCGGCGAGTCCGGTCGCCGCCAGTGCCACGCAGCCCGCCACCGCGGCCGCCCGCCACCGCCGGGCGAGCAGCAGCAGGGCGATGAACAGGGCGGGCGTGAGCTTCACCGCGGCGGCCAGCCCGATCCCGGCGCCGGCCCAGCGGCCGCGGCCGGTCCGCAGCAGCCAGGCGTCGCCGAGCACCAGGGCCAGCAGCGCCAGGTTCACCTGCCCGAAGCTGAAGGTGTCCCGCAGCGGCTCGAACAGCGCGAGCAGGCACAGCGCCAGCGACCAGCGGAACCAGCCGTGCCGCCGCGGACCGGGCCCGGCCACGACGCCCAGGACCACCGCGAGCGCGGCCAGGTTCACCAGCAGGGAGGCGGCGATCGCCGTGTGCCGGCCCATCGCGGCCAGGGGCAGCATCAGCAGCGCGGCGAACGGCGGATAGGTGAAGCCGTACGACGTCCCCGGTACCCGATAGTCGTAGATCCGGCCGCCGTGCCCCACCCAGGTGTGCACGGTCCCGTAGTAGACCCGCAGGTCGAAGAAGTCCCGCAGCAGCGGCACGGTCGCCGTGAACGCGGTGACCGCGGCGGCCAGGGCCACCACGAGCAGCAGGCGGCCGCGGCCGGTGCGCGGCAGCGACGGGCCCGTCATGCCGTGCGTCCCGTCGCCGGCGCCCGGACCGCCAGCCGGGCCTGGCCGAGCACGACCAGGCCCAGCGCCCCGCCGCAGACCGCGAGGGCGACCTGGCCGGGGCCGGGCGGGCCGCCGCTCGGCAGCACGGCGAGCGCCAGCGCACCGGCCAGGGCGGCCACCCGGCGCCGCACGGAGGTGCTGGGCGCGGCCGCCGCTATCAGGAACAGGCCCCACAGCACGTACCAGGGCCGGATCGCCGGGCCCAGCACGGCGACCGCGAGCAGGCTCAGTCCGAGTGCGTACACCGGCAGCGGCCGCAGCCGGAGCCAGATCAGCGTCACGGCGACGGCGGTGGCCACCAGGCCCGCCAGGTGCCAGGCGGGCACGGCCAGCGGGGCCAGACCGCTGCCGAGGTGTTCGAGCAGGGCGCCGGTGGCCCGGCCGAGCAGGCTGGTCAGGGCCCAGTTGCGCGAGGAGACGGGGGTGTCCAGAGCGCCGATCCAGCCGTACCCCGTGCCGGCGACGGCGGTGGCGAGGACCGTGGTCGCCGCGGCGCCGGCCGCCGTGGTCACCGTGGCGCGCAGCGGGCCGCGGCCGGCATGGAGCTGGAGGACGAGCGCCGCGGGCAGGCCGAGCGCGGCGGGCGCCTTCACCAGGACGGCCAGGGTGATGAGCACCGTGCCAAGGAGCGGCCACCGGCCGAGGGCCGCGACCAGACCGAGTCCGAGCAGGCCGAGCATGAGCGCGTCGTTGTGGGCGCCCGCGACCAGGTGCAGCAGGACCAGCGGGTTCAGGACGCCGAGCCACAGCGCGGCGGCCGGATCGGCGCCGCTGTGCCGGGCCAGCCGGGGCAGCGCGGCGGCCATGAGGGCCACGCCGAGCACGGCGGCCAGGCGCATGCCGAGCAGACCGGCGGGCAGCTCGCCGCGGGTGAGGGCGGACAGCGCGGAGGCCAGGGCGAGGAAGGCCGGGCCGTAGGGGGCGGCCGTGTGCTGCCACACCGGGGCCACCTCGTCGGCCAGCGGGCCGCCGAGCCGGGCCGGGCCGTGGGCGTACACGTCCAGGTGGGCGTCGACCATGGCGCCCTGCGCGAGATAGCTGTAGACGTCCCGGCTGAAGAGCGGGGGCGCGAGCAGCAGCGGGGCCGACCAGACGGCGAGGACGAGCAGCAGGGAGCGCTCGCCGGGGGGCTGCGGGCCCCGCACCAGACGCCCGAGCAGCGCCCAGGCCGCGGTGAGCAGCACGACGCCGCAGTAGACCCCGACCAGGCCGAGCGCGGCGCGTGCGGAGGCGGGGGTGAGCAGGTCCCGCACCGGCAGGGCGCCCGCCGTCCGGCCGCCCAGCGCGAGGAAGGCGGTGCCGGCCAGTCCGAGCAGCCGGCAGCGGCGGAGGTCGAGGGGGAAGGACATGACCGGCACCGGGTCAGCGTGGCAGTGCCGGGTGGCCGGAAGACGACGCTTCCCACACCGGCGGGCGGCCCGCACGTGACCGGCGTGTGCGCGGCGCGGCCGGCCCCGCTCAGAACACCGAGAGGCCGGTGAGCGTGGTGAACCGGTCCAGGGCCGCCACGCCCGCCACCGAGTTGCCGCGCTCGTCGAGACCGGGGCTCCACACGCACAGGGTGCAGCGGCCCGGGACCACCGCGATGATCCCGCCGCCGACGCCGCTCTTGCCGGGCAGCCCGACCCGGTAGGCGAAGTCGCCGGCCGCGTCGTACGTCCCGCAGGTCAGCATGACCGCGTTGACCTGCTTGGCCTGGCTGCGGCTGAGCAGCCGGGTGCCGTCGGCGCGGATGCCGTGCCGGGCCAGGAACCCGGTGGCGAGCGCGAGGTCGGCGCAGGAGGCGGCGACGGAGCACTGCCGGAAGTACTGGTCGAGCAGCACCGGTACGTCGTTGTCGATGTTGTGGTACGACGCCATGAAGTGGGCGAGGGCCGCGTTGCGGTCGCCGTGCGCGGTCTCGGAGGCGGCGACCTCCAGATCGAAGTCCAGGCCGGGGTTGCCGCTCTCGGTGCGCAGGAAGGCGAGCAGTTCGCCGGAGGCGTCGCCGGTGCGGGTCTGCAGGCGGTCGGTGACGACCAGCGCGCCCGCGTTGATGAACGGGTTGCGCGGGATGCCGTTCTCGTACTCCAGTTGCACCAGGGAGTTGAACGGGTTGCCGGAGGGCTCGCGGCCCACGTGCTCCCAGAGTTCGTCGCCCTCGCGGGCCAGGTCCAGGGCGAGGGTGAACACCTTGGTGATGGACTGCGTGGAGAACGGCTGCCGCCACTCCCCCACCCCGTACACCGTGCCGTCCAGTTCGGCGACGGCCATGCCGAAGCTGCGCGGGTCGCAGGCCGCGAGCGCCGGGATGTAGTCGGCGGGGCGCCCCCGGCCGGGCGTGCGGCCCAGCTCCTGGGCGATGCGTTCCAGGACCGGCAGGAAGGCGGGGGACGACGTCGCTGTCATGATCGCCATTGTGCCTCCGGGCCGGTCCGGGCGCCTCGTACGGGCCCGCGCGGGTCAGGCGGCGGGGGCCCCGCTGCCCGCGACGATCTCGGGGCGCAGCAGTCCGGCCAGCCGGTCGGCGGGCAACAGGCCCTTCTCCAGCACCAGTTCGGCCACGCCCCGCCCGGTGGCGAGGGCTTCCTTGGCGATGTCGGTGGCGGCCGTGTAGCCGATGTACGGGTTGAGCGCGGTGACCAGCCCGATGGAGTTCTCCACGGCGGCCCGCAGCCGCTCGGTGTTGGCGGTGATGCCGGTGACGCACCGCTCGGCGAGCGTCAGGCAGGCGCTGCGCAGGTGGGTGATGCTCTCCGACAGGGAGTGCAGGATGAGCGGTTCGAACGCGTTGAGCTGGAGCTGTCCCGCCTCGGCGGCCATGGTGATGGCGACGTCGTTGCCGATGACCTCGAAGGCGACCTGGTTGACGACCTCCGGGATGACCGGGTTGACCTTGCCCGGCATGATCGACGAACCGGCCTGCACCGGCGGCAGGTTGATCTCGGCGAGGCCCGCGCGGGGTCCGGAGGACAGCAGACGCAGGTCGTTGCAGCTCTTGGAGAGCTTGACCGCGATCCGCTTCAGCACGCCGGACATCTGCACGAAGGCGCCGCAGTCCTGGGTGGCCTCGACCAGGTTGGCCGCGGTGACCAGGGGCAGTCCGGTGATGGCTGCGAGGTGCCGGCGCGCGGCCTCGGCGTATCCGGCCGGGGCGTTGAGACCGGTGCCGATGGCGGTGGCGCCGAGGTTGATCTCGTGGATCAGCTCCACGGCCTCGGCGAGCCGGCTGCGGTCCTCGTCGAGCATCACCGCGAACGCCGAGAACTCCTGGCCGAGGGTCATCGGCACGGCGTCCTGGAGCTGGGTGCGGCCCATCTTCAGGACGTCGCGGAACTCGAGGGCCTTGCCCGCGAAGGCGTCCTGGAGGACGGCCATGGCCTTGAGCAGGCCGCGCACCGCGAACACCGTCGCGATCTTGACGGCGGTGGGGTAGACGTCGTTGGTGGACTGGCCGAGGTTGACGTCCTCGTTGGGGTGCAGGTGCGCGTACTCGCCCCTGCGGTGGCCGAGCAGTTCGAGCGCGCGGTTGGCCACGACCTCGTTGGCGTTCATGTTGGTGGACGTGCCGGCGCCGCCCTGGATGACGTCCACGACGAACTGGTCGTGCAGGGCGCCCGCGCGTATCTCCCGGCAGGCGGCGACGATCGCGGCCGCCTTCCGGGGCTCCAGCAGCCCGAGTTCCTCGTTGGCGAGGGCGGCGGCCTCCTTGACGGCGGCCAGGGCGTCGATCAGGTGCGGGTAGGCGGAGATCGGGGTGCCGGTGATGGGGAAGTTCTCCGTCGCGCGCAGGGTGTGGATGCCCCAGTACGCGTCGGCGGGTACGTCGCGGTCGCCGAGCAGGTCGTGCTCGCTTCGGGTGGCGGCGGTCATCGGGGTGCGGCCTCTTTCGGAGGTACGGGCGGGGGTGGCGGGTGCGGGTCAGGCGCAGGCCGGCTGTGGGGCCGGGTCCAGCGCCGGCACGGGCCGCACCCGGCCGACCGGCTCCCCTCCGCCGAGCAGCGGCTCGCCCTCGAACTTGGTGAGCAGGGCGGGGTCGACGCCGGCTTGGGCCAGGGCCGCCGCGGCCACCGGTATGCGCGCCCGGTTCGCGCCGTCGGCGATCTTGACGGCGACGGCGCGGCCGTCCGGGAGCGCGGCGACCTGGACGCCCTCGAAGCCGTCCTTGGCGAGCAGGCCCGGCACGGCCCGCATCAGCTCGGCCACGTCGCGGCCGGCGCCGGAGGCCATGTCGGCGTGCTCGCGCATCGCGTCGGCCACCCGGGCCTCCGGCGTGCCGGGCGCGGCGGTGGTGAGGCGGGCGGCGGCGCGGGCGAGGCCGTGCAGCGAGACGGAGAACAGCGGCGCGCCGCAGCCGTCCACGGTCACCCGGGCGACCGGCTGGCCGGTGAGTTCCTCGACCGTGTCGGCGACGGCCCGCTGGAGCGGGTGGGCCGGGTCCAGGTAGTCCGGCAGGGACCAGCCGTTGAGCCGCGCGGTCCACAGCATCGCCGCGTGCTTGCCGGAGCAGTTCTGGGCGAGCCGGGAGGGTCCGCGGCCCGCGCGGACCCAGGCGTCCCGCACCGCCGGGCCGTAGGGCATGTCGGGCACGTTGCGCAGGTCGTCCTCGACGAGGCCGGCGAGTTCCAGGATCCGCCGGGCGCCGTCGAGGTGCCGCTCCTCGCCGGAGTGGCTCGCGGCGGCCAGCGAGAGCAGCGCGCCGTCCAGCGGGAGGCCGGCGCGCAGCATGGCCACCGCCTGGAGGGGCTTGAGGGCCGAGCGGGGGTAGAACGCGGCCTCGATGTCGCCGAGCCCGAGCCGGACGCCGCCGTCGGCGCCGAGGACGACGACCGAGCCGTAGTGGACGCCTTCGACGACCCCGCCGCGCACGAGGTGGGCGACGGGGGCGTAGCGGGGTTCGCGGACGACGGGGGCGGACGCGGTGGCGGGAGAGCTGGTGTACATCACTGCCTGAATCGGTGGTCGGAGCGGGGGCGGGGGCGGCGTGACGGGCCGGGCGGGCCCGGGCGGGCCGCCGCGGGTCATGCGCCGGGGCGGCCTTCGGCGGGCGTGTCCGGGCGTCCGGCGCGCACGATGTCGGTGAGGGTCGTCTCGACGCGGTCGAGGTGGTGGCTCATCGCCTGGACGGCGTCGTGCTCGCTGCCGTCCTGCAGTGCCTCGAGGATGGCCCGGTGCTCGCGGTTGGACTGCTCGCGGCGGCCGCCCAGTTCGTTGAGGAAGGCCGACTGGCGCGCCAGCGCGTCGCGGATCTCCTCGATGACCCCGCGGAAGACCGGGTTCTGGGCGGCCTCGGCGACGGCGAGGTGGAAGAGGCTGTCCATCGCGACCCACGCGGTGGTGTCCGTCTCCCGCTCCATGCGGTCGAGCAGCCGGCCGAGCCGGTCCAGGTTCTCCGGGGTGCGGCGCGCCGCCGCGTAGCCGGCGACCGGGATCTCGACGTGGCGGCGGACCTCCAGCAGGTGGCCGGCCGTGTAGTCGCCGAAGGTGGGCTCGTCGACGGAGTCGGCGACGACGAAGGTGCCCTTGCCGGTCCGGGAGACCGTCAGGCCCATCGTCTGCAGGGCGCGCAGCGCCTCGCGGAGCACCGGACGGGAGACCTCGAGGGTGCGGCACAGCTCGGCCTCGGAGGGGAGCTTGTCGCCCACGGCGTACTCGCCGCGTTCGATGGCGCCGCGGAGGTGGCCGAGGACCGCCTCCATGGCGCTGACGCGCCGCGGACCGGGACCACCTGTCTGGCTGTCTGACAGGTTCACGGAGCGATCCTGCGGTCCGCGGGGCCACGCTGTCAAGGCGGGCCACCCACGGAAACGGACACGGGGTGCGGCACCCGTGCCGGGCTGCCGCACCCCGTGGGTGTCCGGTGACGTCGCTCAGCTGTTGAGCGTGCCGGTGGCGAGGAGGCCGAGGAGCGCGACGCCGATCACGATCCGGTAGATCACGAAGGCGTTGAAGGAGTGCTTGGCGACGAACTTCAGCAGCCAGGCGATCGAGGCGTAGGCGACCCCGAAGGACACGATCGTGCCGACGGCCAGCGGGGCGGCGCCCACGCCCGCGCCGAGGGCGTCCTTCAGCTCGTAGATGCCGGCGCCGGTCAGGGCCGGGATGCCGAGGAAGAAGGACAGGCGGGTGGCCGCGACCCGGTCCAGGTCGAGGATGAGCGCGGTGGACATGGTGGCGCCGGAGCGGGAGAAGCCGGGGAAGAGCAGCGCGAGGATCTGCGAGCAGCCGACCAGCATCGCGTCCTTGAAGGAGGTGTCGTCCTCGCCGCGCTTGTGCCGGCCCATCTGGTCGGCGGCCCACATCACACCGGAACCGACGATCAGCGAGCCGGCGACCACCCACAGCGAGGCCAGCGGGCCCTCGATCAACGGCTTCGCGGCCAGGCCGACCACGACGATCGGGACGGTCGCGGCGATCACCCACCAGGCGAACTTGTAGTCGTGGTGGTAGCGCTCCTCGGGCTTGGTCAGACCGCGGAACCAGGCGGAGACGATCCGCTTGATGTCCTTGAAGAAGTACACGAGCACCGCGGCGATCGCGCCGACCTGGATGACGGCGGAGAACCCGACGACGGACTTGTCGTCGACGGGGATGTCCATGAGCCCCTCGGCGATCTTGAGGTGGCCGGTCGACGACACGGGGAGGAATTCGGTCACCCCCTCGACGACTCCGAGGACGACGGCCTGACCGACGGAGATGGCGCTCATGGGATCCAGTTCTGAGAAAGGTTGGTCGACACTGCTGTAGACGTTCCTACCATGCCCGGCACGGCGGACCGGTCGCTACGCCCACACGGCGCCGGCGAGCCACACCCCGGCGAAGGCCGCCGTCAGCCCGGCCACCACGCTCGCCGCGGCGTTGGCCGCAGCGTAGAGGGCCGCACCGGCCTCGGTCAGCCTGAGCGTCTCGTAGGAGAAGGTCGAGTACGTCGTCAGCGCCCCGCACAGGCCGGTGCCCAGCAGCAACTGGAGGTGCTGACCTGCGGCTCCCGCGGCGGCGGCGCCGGTGATCAGGCCCAGGACCAGACAGCCGGTGACGTTCACCACGAAGGTGCCCCAGGGAAAGAGCGAGTCGTGCCTGGCCTGGACGGCCCGGTCGGTGAGATAGCGCAGAGGCGCGCCGACCACGGCCCCCGCCACGACCAGCAGCCAGTTCACAACGACCTCTTACCCTTCGGGTCCGTTTCGTCTCCGTCCGCGCCGCGCCCCACGTACCGGATGACCTCGCACTCCTCCAGGGTCACCAGACCTTCGCCGACCAGTTCGTCGAGCTGGGGCAGGAACGCCCGGATCCGCTGCTCGGCGTCCACGACCACGATCGCGACCGGCAGGTCCTCGCTCAGCGACAGCAGCCGGGAGGTGTGGATGCGCGAGGAGGCGCCGAAGCCCTCCACGCCCCGGAAGACGCTGGCCCCGGCGAGCCCGGCGGCGTGCGCGCGGTGCACGATCTCGGAGTAGAGGGGCTTGTGGTGCCAGGTGTCGTCCTCGCCGATGTACACGGTCAGCCGCAGGGCCCGGCCGGTGAGGGATGTCATCGCTGCCTCCTGATGAGCAGGGCGCGGGCGGCGGCCGAGGCCGCCCACACCGCCGCGAGGGCCGCGAGCAGGGTGACGGCGAGATAGGCGAGAGCGGTGCGGGGGTGGCCGCCGTCGGCCAGCTTCTGGATGTCGACGGCGTAAGTGGAGAACGTGGTGTAGCCGCCGAGCACACCGGTGCCGAAGAACGGGCGCACCAGGCGGTGGGCGGCCCACACGTCGGTGATCAGCACCATGAACACGCCGATCACGGCGCAGCCGGTGATGTTGGTCCAGAACGTCGCCCAGGGGAAACCGCCGGGCGGGGTGGGCCAGGCCAGGGTGAGCGCGTAGCGGGCCGTCGCCCCGAGGGCGCCGCCGGCGGCGACCACCGCGACGACGGGGGCCTGGGCGCGCCACTCGGACCGCCGCCGCGGCGCGGGGCGGGCGCGGAGGCTCTCGGCTTCCGGGGCTGTCATGCTCGTGGATCTCCTGTTCGGCCGGAGCACGACGGGTGATCACGGCCGGGCACCAGGGTACCGCCGGGTCACCCCGCGCGCCGGTGCCGCGCAGACGGCGACGCCCGGCTCCCAGAAGCTGCCGAGGACCAGCAGACCACCGGTCACGCAGACGCTGGTGACCATGCGGAAGCGGGAGCGGCGGCCGCTCAGGTGGTGCACGGTACGGCCCTGGTCGTCGACCGCCACCACACCGATCGTGCCGCCCGGACGGAACGGGGCGCGCACGGCGGCCCGGGCGGCGGCGCGGCGGACGCCGGGCGGGGTGCGGTGCAGCAGATCGAGCGGGGGGACGCGGGGCCCGGCAAGGGCCACCCAGACCGGACCGTCCGGGCCCTCGCGCCACATGTTGTCGGGCATGCCCGGCAGGTCCGCGAAGTGTTCGGCCTGCCCGGCCCGCGGACCGGTGAGGTGGTAGCGGGTGAGCCGGCAGGCGCCGGTCTCGGCCACCACGAGGAAGGAGCCGTCCCCGCCGAGCGCGAGGCCGTTGGCGAACTGGAGCCCGTCGAGCAGAACCTCGGGGTCGCCGCCGCCGGGCGGGAGGCGGAGCAGCCGGCCGGTGCCGGTGTGCTCCACGATGTCGCCGATCCACTGCTCCAGCGGGTAGCGGCGGCTGGAGACGGTGAAGCACACGCTGCCGTCGTCCAGCACTACGGCGTTGCTGCACACCCGCAGCCGCTCCCCCGCCACCGAGTCCGCCAGGACCCGCACGGCGCCGTCCGGCTCGACCCGCAGCAGTCCGCGTTCGGCGTCGCACACCAGCAGGCCGCCGTCGGCGAGCGGTTCCAGGCCGAGCGGGCGGCCCCCGGTGTCGGCCAGCGTCTCGACGCGGGCCGTGTGCGGGTCGGCGAGGTGGCGGATCCGCAGGATGCGGCCGTCCGCCGTGCCGGTGAGGACGTGGCCCCGGGCGTCGGTCACCACGTCCTCGGGGCCGCGGCCGCCGAGGCCCACGCAGTGGAGCGGCACGAGTGCCGTGGTCGTGGCCGGGGTCATGGCCGTGGTCATAGGTACCAGCCCTTCTCGAACATACGGGCCACCTCGGCGATGCGGATCTCGTCCCGCCGGTAGTGGGTGCGGCACCGGATGCGCCGGGTGCGCAGCAGGCCCAGCCGGGTCAGCAGGTCGAGGTGCGCGACGGCGGTCCGGCGGGGCACGCCCAGTTTGGCGGCCACGGCCCGCGCGGTGACGCCCGTCTCGGGGTCGCCGGGCGGGCGCTCCGCCGGGAAGTGCGCGGCCGGGTCCTTGAGCCACTCGAGAATGGTCCGCCGCATGCGCCCCGTGGGGGTTCCCGTCATCCGTCCCGCCTCCGTCCCCGGCCTCCTCGTGCGCGGTGTTCCCACCCTGGCGCAGCCGGACACCTCGCGTACGGGACTCGCCGGCCCTTGACCGGTACCGAACGGCCGTCGCCGCGACGCGACTTCACGGGTACGGCGCGGAGCCCGGCCGTCCGCTCACGGCCGGGCCCCGCCCGCGAGCCGCGAGTCGGCCTGAAGGCGACCTGACCGGTCAGTGCTCCCCCGCTCGGACCGGCCCCGGCTCGTAGGCGAGGGCGACCGCCTGGGCGCGGGGCGCGCAGACCGAGCCCCGCGAAGATCCGCACCACGGAGGACCTGACGGTGACCTCGCCGCGCCGGCAGGGCGTCGCCGGTGCCCCTTCCCCGCCCGGCGGTCCGCCGGTGCCGAGCGGCCGGGGCCGCGCCAACCGGTCAGGATCGGAGAAGCGGCGGCGGCGCCGGCCGCCCTAGCGTGGGAGTCGCCGGCGGGGAGCCGCCGGGACCGTCGACCTCGAGGAGTGAGTGCCATGACCGCCGGCCTGCAGACGATCATGTACCCCGTCAAGGACCTGGAGAGGGCCAAGCCGCTGTTCGCGGCGCTGCTGGGCGTCGAGCCGTACGCGGACGAGCCGTACTACGTCGGTTACAAGGCCGCCGGGCAGGACGTCGGGCTCGATCCGAACGGGCACGCCAAGGGCATGACCGGGCCTGTCCCCTACTGGCACGTCACCGATCTGCGGGAGCGGCTGGCCGCGCTGGTGGCGGCCGGCGCCGAGCTGCTGCAGGACGCCCAGGACGTGGGCGGCGGACGGCTGATCGCGTTCGTCCGGGACGCCGACGGCAACCTGGTGGGCCTGCTCCAGGACCCGGCCGCCTGAGCGGTCGCCGGGCCGGGACGCCCGCATTAGTTGCACACTCAACGATTGGCCGGAACGGTGCTACGGTGCGGGTATGGCAGTCAAGACGGCCGATGCCCGGCTCGAGGAACGGTGGCGGGACATCCTCACCGTGCACGCGCGGACGATGTGCGAGATCGACCGCGTCCTGCATCCGCACGGGCTCGGCGCCAGCGATTTCGAGGTGCTGGACATCCTCGCCACCGAGTCGCCCGCGGAGGGCGACCAGTGCCGGGTGCAGAACCTGGTCGGACGGGTGCATCTCAGCCAGAGCGCGCTGTCCCGGCTGATCGGCCGGCTGGAGAAGGACGGCCTGGTCGAGCGCTCGGTGTGCGCGGAGGACCGGCGCGGGGTGTGGGTCGCGCTGACGCGGAAGGGCCGCGATCTGCACGCCGAGGTGCTGCCGCTGCAGCGTTCCGTGCTGGAGCGGATGCTGGCCGAACGGGCCGGATGACCGCACGCGGACCGCGGGGCGCCGTGGCGCGCCCCGCGGCCGCGTCGTGTGTAAGGGCCGCTCAGCGGGCCAGCAGCGTGCGTACGCCCTGTGAGGTCAGCGTCAGCCCGTGGGCGGAGCTGCCGTCGATGGCGAGGGAGAGGTCCTCCTCGGGCCACTGGGAGGCCAGGGCGCCGAGCGGGATCAGACGGTAGCGGGAGATGAACGGCAGCAGTTCCGCCATCGTCCCCTCCGAGGTGAAGACCGGGACGACCGGATCGCCGTCGGCCTGTTCGAGGATGGGCAGCGCGACGGTCGAGGCGTTGGCGCCCTCCCCGTCCACCGCCTCGTCCGGCACCGGGACGAGCACCTCGCTGTGGGCGAGGGTGTCCAGGGCGATCCGGTCCTCCGCGTTCACGGCCAGCGCGTCGAGCGCCTGCTGGGCCGGCGTGGGCTGATGGTCGTCGTGGGCGGGTGTCTCCATGGCAGATCCCCAGGTAGCGGCGGTACGGGCACACGGCCGGGACGGACCCGGGCGTGCTTTCGCCTCGCGTACCCGGTTCGCGATCGGGCCATGCGTGCGGATTGCGGGGAGGAGTGGCGGCCGACCGGTGAGGGCGGACAGGCCCCGGGGGCCGGCCGTCGGCTCACCGGCCGAACTCCTCCTGGATCGGCGTCCTCGGCTCCTCGCGCAGATGCTGGGAGAAACCGGGTCTGCCGCCCTCACGTGCCCGTGCGGTCCGCCGCGCGGCATCGGGGTCGACGGCCGGGTCGGGGTCCACGCGGACCGATCCGGCGACCTCCTCGCGGTCGGCGTACCGCTCGGGCGTCATGCCGCGCAGGGCCTGGACTACCTCTTCCGGCGCGCTCGCGGCACGGGCCGCCGCCACCAGCCGGTCCTTCCCGGCGGGGAAGTCGACGTCCCTGATCGCGGCCAGCACGTCGGGAACGCTGGTGCGTGCCATGACGTCCCCTTCCTCCTTCAGGTCCCCTCCGCTCGTTCCGGGTCCCGCTCGTCGTCGTCACGCTCGCCCTCGGCCTGCGAGGGAGTCGTGCGCGGTGGTCCGGCCGTCGTCTCGTCGTCGTCGCGTTCGCCCTCGGCCTGGGAAGGAGTCTGCTCGGTCATCCCGGTGCCTCCACACCTGTCGCCTGTCCGTCCGGAAGTCTCCGAGTACCCGCGCACACCGGATCCCATGACGGGCGGAAGCGGGATGAATCCGCCTCCCGGGGACGGGGTACCTGGCCGGTCCGGCGTCATGTTCGCGCCGGCCGAACCGCAATTCCCTTCTCACCGCCCTGGAGGCGCCATGGCGGACGTCAGCCCCACCGATCTGCAGAAGGCCCTGTCCGGCGCGGAGTACCCGTGCGACTCCGCCCGGCTCAGGAAGGTCGCCGAGGACAACCACGCACCCAAGGAGGTCACCGAGCGCATCGCGCACCTCGGGAAGAAGGAGTTCCAGAGTCCCGCCGAGGTGAGCAAGGCCGTCTTCCGCGGCGAGTAGCCGATCGGGGCGCGCGGCGGCCGGGCCACGCGGTCCGGCCGCCGCGCGAGACGCCCGGCCCGGAGGCGGGCGCCAAGCCGTCGCGGCACGGCTCGGCCGGGCGTCCGGGCTCACTCCCCGCCGCGTGATGCCGCACGGAGTCTTTCGAAGGCGGTGGGCCGTGGCCGGTCCCGCATGAAGCCGGCGATGCGGAGCGCGCATTCGCCCGGGGACAGGACGCCGGTGTCCACCTCGACGTCGTGCTGCCCGTGCGCGTGGACGTGCTCGTACTGCAGGGCGGCCAGCCCCGGCTGCCGGTCGCCCCGGGCGCGTTCTCGGCGCTCCAGCTCCGGCAGGGGGCAGCGGACCGCGACCAGGACGGTGTCCTCGGGCACCAGGAGCCCGAGCAGGTCGAGCAACCGCCAGTGGCGGCTGAGCGGATGGTCCACGACGACGTTGTTGCCGCCCGCGGCCATCCCGGCCACCGCGCGGTGGAAGCCCTTGACGGTGCGGTCGATCTCGGCCGGGAGGTCCGCGCCGGGGGCCGGCCGGCCGCCGCGCATGGCGTGGAAGGTGTCGACCGGCATGTGGAACCAGGTGCCGTCGAGCACCTCCAGGAGCGCCCGGGCGATGCTCGACTTGCCCGAGCTGGACGTGCCGTTGAGCAGGACGACGGTGCCTCCGGACGGCGTGTCGGGGATGAGCGCGTGGTCCTGGTCGGCCGGGTGCGGAACCGCTTCGGTCGCCATGGGTCGTCCTTCCGTCGGCGAGGGCCCTGAACCGGGCGAGGCGCTGTGATCATCGCACCCGGCGGGCACGGCGGAGCGAGCGGCGGTGCGTGTGCGCGCGGCGGCCCGGGCCGGTGGGCGGCGCGCCGGTCGCGGCTCGCCCCGGCGGCTCGCGGTGGCCTGGTCTTCCGCGCCGGCGACGGCTCGGGCAACGGGGCCGGTTCTTCGGGGGTCGGGAGACATGGTCGCCGGCCACGTCGGCCGCCGGCCGCCGGCTCGTGAGGTACTCAGCCGAGGTCAGGACGTCGCACAGCGAGTCGTCGCCGTCCGGCTGCCGCGAGGCGGTGACAGAGATCCTGAGCGAGTCGTCGCCGTCCGGCTGCCGCGAGGCGGTGACAGAGATCCTGCCGGCCGCCGCGCCGTCACTGACCGGCGAGCAGACCGTCCAGGTCCGGCTCGGGCTGCTGCGGTTCGGCGGGAACCACGGGTGGACCGAGGACCGCGGGCCCGGATGTGCGGGTCTCAGACCGGGTGCGGGACGACGGCGACCGGGCACCGGGCGTGGTGCAGCAGGGTGTGGGCGATCCTGCCGAGCTGAAGGCCGAGGTGGCCCTGGCGCCGCACCGCGCCGACGACGATCAGATCGGCCTCGGCCGACGCCTCCAGCAGCACCCGGTGTGCGGGGCCCTCGGCCGCCCGGCGCTCGATCTCCAGCCCCGGGTGCTCGCGTTCGGTCTCGCGCAACGCCTCGTCGAGTCCGGCCAGGGCCCGTTCCTCGCGGGACCGAGCGGCGTCGTCGGCGATCAGCATGTGGTCCACCGGCTGCTGGGCCGGGGTCCGCCAGGCCCGTACGGCCGTCAGGGCACAGCCGCGCGCCTCCGCCTCACGGGCGGCGAACCGCAGGGCGCCCGCGCTGCCGGCCGACTCGCCGGCTCCGGCCACGATCCGGCCCAGGGACCCCGCGATGTTCCGCTCCTCTCCCCGGACCACGACGACCGGGCACACGGCCCGCGCCGCCACCGCGAGGCTCACCGACCCCAGCAGCAGACCGGCGATCTCGCCCCGCCCGCGCGCTCCGGTGACCAGGGCCGAGGCCGTGGGCGCCGCCGCAAGCAGCACGGCCACCGGATCGGCGGGCAGCACCTCGCCGGACACCTTCACCTCCGCGTTCCGTGCCCGGACGCGTTCCGCGCCGGAGGCGACGATGTGCTGGGCCATGACCTCCTCGGCGGGGCGGCCCGCGCCGAAGGAGGGCCGGGCGCGCTCGTACCGCTCCCATAGGGACGCGTGGACCAGGCGCAGCGGCAGCCCGTGCCGCTGCGCCTCGGCCGCCGCCCAGTCCAGCGCGAGCAGACCGCAGTCCGAGCCGTCGACGCCCACGACCAGCGGGAGTTCCATCGTCGCCATCGCCTTCTCCGTCCGGTTGCCGCACTCCCCCCGGCCGCCCCCTCGCCTCCTAGTGCCGCCGCCCCGCCCCCGCGCCGTCGCCCCGTCCTCGCGCTCGCGACATCGCCCGGTCCCCACTGTCCCCGGTCAGGGGCCGGGGCTGATGCGGCGGCCGGTGAGGCGGGCGGGCCGGATCGACACCCACATCTCGCGTTCACCGCCCGCCCACGGCTCGCCGTACGCGCCCCCGGTGAGCCGCCGTGCGGCATCCGGGTCCGTGACGGCGCTCGCGGGCCCCACGGCGAGCACGCTCCAGCCCTGGCTGAGCGCCTCGTCCAGGTGGTCCACCTCGAAGGCGACGTCCGTGCCCACGGCCGCCGCGGGCACCGAGCCCGGCGCGGTCCGGAAGGCGATCGTGTCGTCGACGACCTCGTAGTTGACCGGGACGACCGCGGGCCGGCCGTCGGGCGCCGTCACGGCGACCCGGCCGACACCGTGGGTGGACAGCAGGGCGCGGCACTCCTCCAGGCCGAGGTCGCGCAGGCGCGGGTGGAGCAGTGCGTGGCCCCGGCCCGGTGGCAGCCCGGCGCCCCCGCCGCGCAGCGCGGCGACGGTGGTGCCGAGCGCGTCGGCCAGCCGGACGAGGGTGGCGAGCGTGGGGTCGGCGGGATGTTCCTCCAGGTAGGCCAGGTAGTCGGGTGACATGCGGGCGCGGCCCGCCGTCTCCTCCCGGCTGAGCCCCCGCCGCCGGCGTTCCACCGCCACGCGCCGGCCGATGTCGCCGGCTGCCGGGGCGGCCGGGGACGCGGTCCCGGCCGCGGCCGGGGCCCCGTGGCCAGAAGGCGGATTGCCGTGGCCGGACGGAGGCGTGCCGTGCCCCATGTGGCGGACGTGCGCGTCGGGCCCGGGGAACACCAGCGACACCTGGTCCGTGTCGGACCAGCGCACGTCGTAGGGCGGGGTGCCGTCGTCGTGGTGCAGCCCGACGATCTCGCCGTCGCGCCGGGCGACACCGGTCGCCGGGCTTTCCACGACGAGCTGGTCGCCGAGGTGAGCTCGCATGGTCGCCGCCCCTTCCTCAGAGTGATGCCGTCTTCTGGGCCCGCGGGGCCGGCCCGGCCGTCCCCATGCCCTGGATGTCCTGTTCGGCGGTGGTCAGCAACTGCTTGGCGAGGTCGACCATGGCCCGGCCCGCCGCCAGCTCGTCGCCGATCTCCGGTACGTTCGCGTCCGCCGGGTGGCAGTGCGCCGCCCCTTCGCCGGTGAGCGCCGTGGTACCGGTGTCCAGCACCATGTGCGCCTTGGTCGTCCCCTCGTCGTCCTCGAAGAGGTGGAGGCGGACCTTCCATTCAGCCGTGTGCGACATCTCTTCTCTCCTCACCTGGATACCGGTCGGTGGGCGGCCGGGCGGAGCGGCCCGCAGGCGGCGGACGCCGCCCGGGACGGGCGGGGGCCGGCGGCCGGCATCCGCTCGTCGATGCGCCGCCGGACGTCGGCGGCGAGTGCGGCGAGCCGCCCGGAGACCGTCGCGCGGGGCGCGACCGGGGCGCGGACGCGGCGGGCGGCGGCCGGCAGCCCGGCCAGGTCGGCTGCGAAGCGCGCCCTGCCGTCGTCGAGCGTGGGCCGCTCGCCGGTGCGCCGCCCGCCGGTCATCACGGTCTCCAGCAGCGGGGTGCCGTCGCCGGGCGGCCGCTCGTCGGCGAGGGCGATCACGTCGGCGCAGCCGGGGCGGCGGAACACCTGCTTGGGGCCGGGCGCCGTCACCTTCGCCGACGACAGCTTCATCACCGGACGCCCGTCGTACTCGACCATCTTGTAGGCGGAGTCCAGATACGGTGCGTCGGCCGAGACGCCGACACGGGTGCCGACGGCGAAGACGTCGATCGGGGCCCGGGAGCGCACCAGGTCGTCCACGGCGTACGCGTCGAGTCCGCCGCTGGCGATGATCCGTACGTCCGGCAGGCCCGCTTCGTCCAGAAGAGCCCGCGCGCGTACCGCGAGGGCCCCGAGGTCGCCGCTGTCCAGCCGTACGGCAGAGCCGGGCCCGCGGCCCAGGTCGCGCAGGACGCGGGCCGCGACGCGGACGCCGGCCTCGGTGTCGTAGGTGTCCACCAGCAGGGTCAGCGGCCCCGGATGGGTCCGGGCGAAGGCGCGGAACGCCTCCTCCTCGCCGGGGAACGCCTCCACGTAGGAGTGGGCCATGGTGCCGACGGCCGGTACGCCGGTGGCCGCGGCGGCGGCCACGTTGCTGGTGCCGGCGAAGCCGACCAGCGCGCCGAGCCGGGCGGCCTGGAACCCGGCCTGCGGGCCGTGGGTGCGCCGCAGGGAGAAGTCGACGACCGGGCGTCCGTCCGCCGCGAGCACGCAGCGCGCGGCCTTGGAGGCGATCAGGGTCTGGTGGCCGAGCCGGTTCAGCACGTACGTCTCGACGAGCTGCGCCTCGGGCAGGGGCGCGGTGACCTCCAGCAGGGGCTCGCCGGCGAGCACGATCCGCCCCTCGGGCACGGCCCGTACCCGGCCGGTGAACTCCAGTCCCCGCAGGGGCAGCAGTTCGTCCGCCGGCCGGTGCAGCGCGGCCGCGAAGTCCTCGACGTCCTCAGGGCCGACGCGCAGGTGGGAGAGGTAGTCCAGGGCCGAGTCGAGACCCGCGGCGACCAGGAAGCCGCGTTCGGGGGGCAGGTCGCGGACGAACAGGCTGAACGTCGCGGGACCCGTCATGCCCTCCCGCAGGTAGGACAGGGCCATGGTGACCTCGTACAGGTCGGTGGTCGTCGCCTCCGACATCGGCGTCGCCTCCTCGGCTCCCCTGCCGTCCACGATCGGACGGCGGCGGGCTCGCTCACAGGGCCGAACGGCCCTGCCGTGCGGCTGTCCGGCCCCGGCGCCCGGACAGCCGCGCCGGCCCGCCGCCGGTGGCCGCTGCGAGGCCACCGGCCCCGGTCAGGTCCGGGGTACGACGGCGACCGGACACGGCGCGTGGTGCAGCATCGCGTGGCCGACCAGGCCCAGTTGGAGGCCCGGGTGCCCGTGCCGCCGGGGAGCGCCGACGATCAGCAGGTCGGCGCCGGACGCGGCGGCGAGCAGTTCCCGGCGGGCGGGCCCTTCGACCACCCTGCGGGTCACCGGCACGTCGACGTAACGCTCCGTCAGTCCGCGCAGTGCGTCGTCGAGCACCTGGGCCGGCGGGCGCCGGTGTGCCTCCAGGGCCCACGACGGGGCCTGCGCCGTGGCGTGCGCGTCGAGGGGCGCGGTCCAGGCGTGCACCACCACGAGCTCGCAGTGCCGCACCTCGGCCTCGCGGAAGGCGAAGGCCACCGCCGTGCCGCTGCCCTCCCCGTTCTCGACCCCGACGACGACGCTGCCGGGCCGCTCCTCGCGGTGTCCGGCGGCACCGCGCACCACGACGACCGGGCACTCCGCCCGGGCCGCCACGGCCAGCCCGACGGAGCCCAGGAGCATCGCGTCGAGGTCCCCGAGCCCCCTAAAACCCAGGACCAGCGCGAAGGCGTCGTGTCCCTCGCCGACCAGGGCGGTGGCCGGGTCGCCGTGCAGCACCTCGCTGGTCAGCGGGAGTGCGGGGGCGCTCCGCCGGACCCGTTCGGCGGCGGCGCCGGTCAGGGCGGAGGCGTCCCGGTCCCCCGCCGTCACGTGCACCAGGTGCAGCGGCACACCGTGCCGGACCGCCTCGGCCGCGGCCCAGTCCACCGCCGCCAGGCTCGCCTCGGAGCCGTCGAGGCCGACCACCAGGGGAATCGTCACCGCAGTCGTCTCCTCTCGGGCCGGCCGCGTCCGCCCGTGCGAGCCGCCGGCCCGGTCACCCGGGTCTCCAGCTTCGTACGGGACGGGTACGGCCGCCACGCGGCCGTCGACGGGGCCGGCCGGTCCCCCCGGCAGGGGCCCGACGGCCCTGGGCGCCGCGGGCGGCATGTGGTGTCCTGGAGTTGAGCCGAGGGCCACGAGGAGACACGGTGAAGCGGAGCGAAACCGCGCACCGTGCGATCAGGGCCCGCGAGAAGCGGGCGGCCCCCGGCTCCACGCGTGCCGGAGCAGTCGCGGGAGGAACACCCGGCTACCCGGAGGTGTGCCATGACGAACCCGGTCGTCGTCGGAGTCGAGGGATCGCCGTCGAGCATGGACGCGGTCGAGGTCGCGGCCCGGGAGGCGGGACTGCGGGGCGCGGAACTGCGCCTGGTGCACGCCTTCGGCTGGCCGTCGATCCACCTGCCGCCCGGCGGGACCCCGTGGAACCCCGCGGCGGCCGGGGTGCGCGAGATGGTGGACGGCACCCTGGTGAAGGCCGAGGAGCGGGCCCGGGAGGCCGTACCGGAGCTGGCGGTCACCCGCGAAGTGGCCGTCGGCGAGCCGCTGATGGTGCTGGAGATCGAGTCGCACACCGCCTCGCTCCTGGTGGTCGGCAGCCGCGGACTCGGCGGGTTCGGCGGTCTGCTGCTCGGCTCCACCGGCGTGCACCTGGCCGCCCACGGCCGCTGCCCGGTGCTGGTGGTGCGCGGCAGGCCCGACCCCGAGGGTCCCGTGCTGCTGGCGTCCGACGGTTCGCCGGCGGGCGAGGCCGCCGTCGGCCTGGCCTTCGCCGAGGCGTCGCTGCGCGGCGCGGACCTGCTGGCGCTGCGGGTGTGGAACACCTGGAGCGACGGCCCCGACGAGCCCGCCCATCCGCTGGACGTGGTGGTGGACGCCGGCCGGCTCCAGGCCCTGGAGGAACAGGCGCTGGAGGAGAGTCTGCGCCCGTGGCGGGAGCGTCATCCGGAGGTCGCCGTCGAGCGGCGCGTGGTGCGGTCGCGGGTGCGGCCGGCGCTGATCGAGGCCAGCGGGGAGGCGCGGCTGGTCGTCGCCGGCGCCCGGGGCCGAGGCGGCTTCACGGGCCTGCTGCTGGGCTCGGTGAGCCAGGCCCTGCTGTACCACGCCCGCTGTCCCGTCGTCGTGGCGCGGGGCTCGGGGACCTGACCGGTGGCACGGGCGCGGCGGCGGGCCGCCGGACCGCGCCCCGCGCCCGTGCCGGGTTCGTCAGGCTCCTCCGCCGCCCTGCGCCGGGCTCTTCCGGGGGCTGCCGCCGGTGTTCTCGCGGAGGACGGCGAGCCGGTGGCGGTACTCCTCCTCGTCGATCTCGCCGCGGGCGAAGCGCTCGGCGAGGAGATGCTCGGCCGCGGACCCCGTGGGCCGGGGTCCGGTGGGGGCGCCGTTCCCGCCCGGCCGGGCCAGGGCGCGGTACAGCAGCACGCCCAGGGCGATGATCAGGGCCCAGAAGAGCAGCATGCCGACGGACATGGCGAACCAGCCCCATCCGGCGCTGTGGTCGTACCAGAACATCACGGCGGCTCACTTCCTGGAGGGCACCGGGACGAGCGCCCCGGTGCGCGGGTGCCGGGGTCAGGAGGCCTCGGGGACGACGGCCACCGGGCAGGCCGCGTGGTGCAGGACGCCGTGGACGACCCGGCCGAGGTGCAGCCCGAAGGGGCCGTGCCGGTGCCGGGCGCCGACGACGAGCAGGCCGGCCTCGTGGGAGGCGGCGATCAGGACGTCGCGGGCGTGCCCCTCGACGGCCCGGCGGGTCACCCGGAGAGCGTCCGGAACGTCCGCCAAGGCCTCCTCCACCGCCTCGGCGGCCTGCTGCTCCTCGAAGTGGGCGGGCTCACCCGCGAGCAGCGGGTTACCGGTGGTCAGGTGCCCGGGGTGCCGCCACGCCCGTACGGCGTCCAGGGGCACCTCGCGCAGCACCGCCTCCTCGACGGCGAAGCGGGCGGCGGCCGAGACCGTCGGCTTCTCGCCGACGCCGAGAACGACCGGGCCGCGCGGCGCCGAGCCGGCCCGGTTGTCGTGGCTGCCGCGCAGCACGATCACCGGGCAGTGCGCCCGCCCGGCGACGGTGAGGCTCACGGAGCCCAGCAGCGCCTCGGTCACGCTGCCGCGGCCGCGGCAGCCGAGCACCACCGCGAGGGCGGTGGTGCTCTCCCGCACCAGACCGTCCTCCGGCTCGTCGCCCAGTACGACGGTGCCGACCGGCACTCCGGGGCGGCGGCGCTCGGCGCGCAGCCGGGCGGTGCCGACCACGTCCTGCGCCATGACCTCCTCCTTCGGTCTGCCCAGTTCCTGGGCGAGCAGGGCGCCCTCGTACCGGTCCCAGAGCGAGGCGTACACCAGGCGCAGTGGCGCGCCCCGCAGGGCGGCCTCGTCGGCCGCCCAGTCGACGGCCCGCAGGCTCGGCCCGGATCCGTCGACGCCGACGACGATCGGTCGGTCCATCGGGCTCTCCTCCACTCGGTGGTCAGGCGTGCGGGACGACGGCCACGGGGGCCTCGACGTGGTGCAGCACGGCGTGGGTGACGTGGCCGACGCGGGTGCCGAGGGGCCCGGTGCGGACCTTGCGTCCGACGACGACCAGGGCGGCGTCGCGGGCGGCGCCCACGAGGACGCGCGCGGCGCTGCCGCACCGGCTCGCCTCGATCACCTGGACGTCCGGGAACTTCTGCAGCCAGGGACGCAGCAGCTCGGTCAGGACCGCGGCCTGCCCTCGCGCGTGGGAGGCCTGCGCTCCGGCGTCGCCCTGGAGCGGGTGCACGGAGCCGTGCGGCTCGTTCCAGCCGTGCACGACCCGCAGGGCGGTGTCCCGGCGCGCGGCGGCGTCGAAGGCGAACTCCAGCAGCGTGTCGTCCGGCGCGCCGGTGTCGAGGCCGAGTACGACGGGCAGGAAGGGCGCGCCGGCCGACGGTACGCCCGTCGGGTCGGGCCGGTGCTCGTCGGCGGCCTGCTCGCCGGCGCGTACCAGCACCACCGGGCGCTCGGCGCGGGCGATGACGGCCAGGCTGACCGAGCCGAGCAGAAACCCGCCGACCGTGCCGAGCCCGTGCGAGCCCAGCACCGTCAGCTCGGCGGCGTCCGCCGCCTCGGTCAGGGCCTCGGCCGGGTCGCCGGTGAACCGGTCGGTGACGACCTCGACGCCCGGGTGGCGCAGCCGGACGCCCTCGGCGGCCTCCACCGGACTGCCGGCGCTTTCCGCGGCGCCGGGCTCGCGGACGTTGACGATCTTCAGCGGCAGCCGGCGCAGCTGGGCCTCGCGGGCCGCCCATTCGACGGCGGCCCGGCTCTCGGGCGAGCCGTCGAGGCCCGCGGTGACGGTTCGGGTCATGGTCTCCACCTCCGGGGACGGGGGGCGGTCGGAAGGGGCGCGGTCGGGACGGAGGGGGCGGTCGGACGAGGAGGGCGGTCCCCGGGTGGGTGGGTTCCGGGCGGGCCGCGGGGAGGGGGTTCGCGGGCGGCCGCCGGACCGGTGGGTCCAGGCGTACGGCGCCCACGACCCGGGCGGTGTCAGTCCGCGCGGAGGAGGTTCTTCACCTCGACCACGTCGGCGATCCGCTCGACCTCGGCCAGCAACCGGGCCCCGGTCGCCGGTGACACCTGCCCCGCCAGCTCGACGATGCCGTCGTGGACGGTCACGTCCACGGCCCCGCGGTCGTGCGGGGAGCAGACGGCCCGGATCCGGGTCTCGACCTCCGCCTTGATTCCGGCGTCGTCCCGGATCAGGGTCCGCAGCAGCGCGTCCCGGCCGACGACGCCGACGAGCCGGCCCTCGTGGTCGGCGACCGGCAGCCGCTTGAGCCGGGACAGCGCGGCGAGCCAGGCGGCCTCGGCGACCGTGGTGCCCGGCAGCACGGTGATCGCGGGGCTCGTCATCAGGTCGGCCGCCGTCTCGCCCCGGGACTTGCCGTGCAGGCGCCGTTCCCGGAGCCGGCCGATGGGGCCGGGGCGGTGGCCGGAGGCCTCGAACGCGACCTTGGCCAGCAGGTCCGACTCCGAGACGACGCCCAGCACACGGTCCTCCCCGTCCACGACCGGGAGGGCGCCGACCTGCTCGCGCGCGAGCAGCCGGGCGATCTCCCGGTAGGGCAGGTCGTCCCGCAGGGACGCGGCGGGCACGTCCATCACGTCCCGCACCAGCGCCGGACCGGCGGCGTACGGCGGCGCGAGGGGGCCGGCGGGCGGGGCGGGCCGTGCGGCCGGCTGGGAGGTCTCGCCCGGCGGGGGCTCCTCGGTGCCCGCGTGCCAGGCCGCGGCGGCGGCCACGGCGCCCAGGTACCGGACGAGCATGTCCTGCCGGGCGCTCTCACCGGGGCTCCAGGAACGGCCGGGCCGGGTACGCCGGGCCTCCGCCCCCGTGGAGAAGTTCTCGTGCCTGTTCACGGTGGCCTCCGCGCTCCGTCGGGTCGCCTCTGGTACCAGTGTCACCGCGCTCCCGCGGTCGCCGCCTAGAGCCGAACGGCCCTGGTGGGGCGGCGTGACGGCCCTATCCGGTGCGGACCGGGGCGGGCACGGTGAAGCCGGAGGGGCAGCCGACCGGCAGGAGGCCCGGAGATGAGCCCGCGGGATTTCCTGGAGCGGTTCCGTCCCACCGGTACGCCGGGAGCGGCCGCCGTCGGCGTACCCGCCGACCGGACGGCGGAGCGGGCCGCGGAACCGGAGCCCGCGCCGGCCCGGCTGACGGCCACCGGTGCGGCCTTCGTGGCGTCCGGTCGGCCTCGGTCGTCCGGCTCGGAGCGCGGGCCGCCTCCGGGCGCGCCGACCGTGTCGGCAAACGGGTCCGGCCGGAGCCCGCGCGGGGCCGACCGTCCAGGCGGCGCTCATGGCGTCCCGCCGCTGACCGCGTACGGACGCGAACGCCCGCGAGGCACCCCGATTCGACGATCCGCCCGCAGACTTGCACGGTCACGGAGCAGCCCGACTCGATGACCGTCTCCCGACGCGGACGGCCGCAGACCACCCGGCGACGCGACGACCCGCCTACCGGCGCGCACGTACGCCACAAGCCACCCGACCCCATGACCGCCGACCGAACGCCACACGCACGGCCGCGGCGGGCCCGCTCGGGGCCCGCCGCGGCCGGTGACGGAGCGTCCGTCAGTGCTTGTGCTTGATCTCCACGTGCCTGGCCTCCGCCTTCTCGGCGCCCAGGCCCACGCTGACGGTGAGCACGCCGTCGGTGTAGTCGGCCGTGATGTCGTCCTCGTCGGCGCCGCGCGGCAGCGTCACGCTGCGGCTCATGGCGCCGTACCGGAACTCGCTGTGGTTCTTGTCCACGTCCCGTTCGGTGCGCTCGGCCTGGACCGTCAGGACCCCTTCGCCGACGACGACGTCGATGTCCTCGGGGGTCATGCCCGGAAGTTCGGCGCGCATCACGTAGCGGCCGCTCTCCGTGTAGTCCTCGATGCGCACGGCGGGCACCGAGAACTTGCCGGGAAGGGTCTCGAACCAGTCGGGCATGTCCGGGAACGGGAATTTCTGCCTGCGTGTCAGTGTGGCCATCGCCGTGACCTCCTCGGCGGTCGTCGGGTCTGCCGACACCTCCAGTGCAGCGCGCGCGGAGGCGCCGCGCGTAGGCCTAACAGCCCTTCTTGCGGGCCCCTGGGTCCTTTCCGCCGCCCGCGCCGCGAGCCGGGGACCCCTGGCACTGGCAGTCCGGCCGCAGCGGGACTTCCATGGAAGGAGCGGTGGTTCTCCCCCGTGCCACCGCGGCGAGGAGGCGAGGACGATGGACGTGCTGCCCCGGCCCCCGGTCCCGGTCACCGCGGACGAGGGAGGCCGCCATGGCGGGCGCCGCTGACCGGAGCCGGCCGGTCGTGGTGGGCGTCGATCCGGACCCGGCCCGGCGGATGGCCCTGGCGTGGGCGGCGGACGAGGCGGTCCGGCGGCGGGTGCCGCTGCGTCCGGTGCACGTCGAGGGCGTGCCGACCAGGGGCACCCGGGCGCCGGACGTCCCGTCGTCCTGGGAGCAGTGGAACGACACGCTGCACCGGGCGGGCAAGCAGGTGCTCGACGAGGCGGTGGACTTCGTCACGGCCCGGTGCCCGGACGTGGTCGTCGATCCGCTGCTGGCGGAGGGCGATCCGGTGTGGGTGCTGCGCGAGCAGAGCCGCGAGGCCACGTCGGTGGTCCTGGGCTCGTGGCATCTGAACCGGACACAGGAGGTGTTCGGCTCGGCGGCCGTCGCGCTGCCGGTGGCGGCGCACGCGCAGTGCCCGGTGGTCGTCGTGCCCGAGCCGGAGCACATCACGCAGGAGCCCGCGTACTTCGTCGTCGGCGTCGACGGCAGCGAGCGTTCCGCCGTCGCCGTCGACCTGGCGTTCGAGGAGGCCGCGCTGCGCGGGGCCCAGCTGCGGGCGCTGTACGTCTGGCAGCCGGGGCCGCTGCGGATTTTCGACGAGTACGCGGAGCAGCAGGAGTGCCGGCGGCTGCTGTCCGAGACGGTGGCCGGCCGCCGGGCCCGCTACCCGGAGGTGGAACTGCGCCACGAGCTGCTGACCGGGCATCCGGTGCGGGCGCTCGCCGACGCCTCGGCGCACGCGCTCGGCCTGGTGGTGGGTACCCGGGGGCACGGCGGTTTCACGGGCATGTTGCTGGGCTCGGTCAGCCAGGGGCTGCTGCGCCACGCCCGCTGCCCGGTCCTGGTGGTTCCGTCGCCGGCGTGAGCCGGGGCACGGCACAGCGGCCCGCGCGAAGGGGCGCGGGCGGGTGACACGGTCCGCCGCACACCCGAGGGAGGAACAGTGAGCAAGCGTGCCCGAACCCTGCCGCGGATCGAGTCCGAGTGCTGTGGCGCCCGGCTGCCGTCCCGCGGAGCCACGCGCTCCGGCGCCGTGCGCGCCGGGGCCGGTCGCGCCGCCCGGGCGTCCCGGGGCGCGGCCGGCGAGTGGATGCTGCTGCCCGGCGGCACATGGCGGCACGTCCGGACGATCCGCGTGCCGAGCCTGTTCGGCTGAGCGACCCCGGCCGTCCGCCGGAGCCCTGGGGCTGCCGTGGAACGACCCCGGCCCGTCGGGCATCCTGGGGGTGTCGGCGAAGCGGTGAGGGGAGCCGTGGTGGACGAGCGCGCGCAGAACGGGCGTGAGGCGGAGACGTCAGGGATGTCACCGCAGTTGCGTCTGGACGCGCTGCTGGACGATCTCCAGACCCAGGTGGCGCAGGTGCGGGCGGCCCGGGACCGGGTGCACACGCTGCTCGGGGCCGTCCTGGCCGTGGGTTCGGATCTGGACCTGGAAGTGGTGCTGCACCGCATCGTGGAGTCGGCGGTCACCCTGGTCGACGCCCAGTACGGCGCGCTCGGGGTGCTCGGGGAAGAGGGCACGATCAAGCAGTTCGTCACGGTCGGCATGGACGACGAGACCATCACCCGGATCGGGCACTATCCGCGCGGCGAGGGCATCCTGGGTCTGCTCATCCGCCATCCGGAGCCGCTGCGGCTGGCGGACCTGCACCGGCACGAGGCGTCCGTGGGCTTCCCGGCCGGGCACCCGCCGATGAGCAGCTTCCTCGGCGCCCCCGTCCGGGTCCGCGAGCAGATCTTCGGCAATCTGTACCTGACCAACAAGCGCAGCGGGGTGGAGTTCGACACCGACGACGAGGCGGTGCTGCGCACCCTGGCTGCGGCGGCCGGCGTGGCGATCGACAACGCCCGGCTGTACGAGGACGCGCAGCGCCGCCAGCGGTGGCTGGCGGCCAGCAACGACCTGACCCGCAGCCTGTTGTCCGGCGCCGAACCGGGGGCGGTGCTGGAGTCCTTCACCGTGAAGGTGCGGGAGGTGGCCGGCGCGGATCTGGTCACCCTCGCGGTGCCGGTCGGCGATCGCGGCGAGCTGGTCATCGAGGCGGCCTCCGGAGCGGGCGCCGAGCAGGTCCGCGGTCTGGTGCTGCCCCCTTCGGCGCTGGCCGCCAAGGTCTTCACCTCGGGCGAGACCATCACCAGCGACGCCCTGAGCGCCGACCCCCGCTCGGAGGGCGGCAGCGCCTCGGTGGTGGAGCTGGGGCCGGCCTTCTTCGTGCCGCTCGGCACTCCGGAGCACGTCCGCGGGGTGCTGCAGGTGGCGAACCTGCCCGGCGGCGCGCCCTTCGCCGACGCCGTGAGCGACATGGTCACCGGGTTCGGCAACCAGGCCGCGCTGGCCCTGGACGTCGCGGAGCACCGGCGGGACACCGAGCGGATGGTGGTGCTCGACGACCGCGACCGGATCGCCCGGGACCTGCACGACCTGGTCATCCAGCGGCTGTTCGCGGGGGCGCTGTCGCTGCAGTCGACCCTGGGCCGGGTCTCCGACCGGCCGCAGGCGAGCGAGCGGATCCAGCGGGTGGTGGACGACCTGGACGACACCATCAAGATCATCCGTTCCACCATCTACGCCCTGCGCGAGCGCGACCAGGCCCGGCGCGGCAGCGGGCTGCGCGCCCAGCTCGTCGCGGCCACCGAACGGGCCACCGAGTCGCTCGGCTTCGCCCCGGCGCTGCGCATGACCGGGCTGCTGGACACCGTCGTCTCCGCCGAGCAGGCCGAGCAGTTGCTCGCCGTGCTGGGCGAGGCGCTGTCCAACGCGGCCCGGCACGCGCACGCCACGTCGGTCGACATCGGGGTCGAGGTCACCGACGCAGCCCTGCGGCTGAGAGTGGCCGACAACGGCCGCGGCATCGGTCAGGCGGTCACCCGGCGCAGCGGGCTGGCCAATCTGCGCCGGCGCGCGGAGGAGATGGACGGCACGTTCGCCCTGTCCGGGAACGAGCCGGGCGGCACGGTCGTCGAGTGGACCGTGCCGCTGGCTCCCTGACCGCCGGGGCGCTCAGCCGTCCCAGGTCCAGTCGGCCACCTCGGGCATGTCCGTCCCGTGCTCGCGGATCCACACGTGGTGGCGCTGCCGGGCATCCTCCATGTGCTGGCGTACGGCGGCCGCGCGCACCGCGAGTCCGGGGACGCGGTCGATGACGTCCATGACCAGGCGGTAGCGGTCCAGGTCGTTGCTGACCACCATGTCGAACGGCGTGGTGGTGGTGCCGATCTCCTTGTAGCCGCGCACGTGCAGGTTGCGGTGACCGGTGCGCCGGTAGGCCAGGCGGTGGATCAGCCACGGGTAGCCGTGGTAGGCGAAGATCACCGGCTTGTCCGGGGTGAACAGCCCGTCGTACTCGAAGTCGTTCATCCCGTGCGGGTGTTCCTCCTTCGGCAGCAGCCGCGCGATGTCGACGACGTTGACCACGCGCACGGCCAGTTCGGGCAGGTGCCGGCGCAGCAGCTGGGCGGCGGCGAGCACCTCCTGGGTGGGCACGTCGCCGGCGCAGGCCAGCACCACGTCCGGGTCCCGTGACCCGTCCTCGGTGCCCGCCCACTCCCAGACGCCCGCGCCGCGCGCGCAGTGCACGCTCGCCTGCTCCATCGGCAGCCAGTCGAAGCAGGGCTGCTTGCCGGCGACGATCACGTTGACGTAGTCGCGGCTGCGCAGGGCGTGGTCGGCCACGGACAGCAGGGTGTTGGCGTCCGGCGGGAAGTAGACCCGGACCGCCTCGGGGCTCTTGTTGAGGATGTGGTCGACGAAGCCGGGGTCCTGGTGCGAGAACCCGTTGTGGTCCTGGCGCCACACGTGCGAGGTCAGCAGGTAGTTGAGGGAGGCGATGGGGGCCCGCCAGGACAGTCGGCGAGTGGTGTGCAGCCACTTGATGTGCTGGTTGACCATCGAGTCGACGATGTGGACGAAGGCCTCGTAACAGGAGAACAGTCCGTGCCGGCCGGTGAGGAGGTAGCCCTCGAGCCAGCCCTGGCAGGTGTGTTCGGACAGGATCTCCATCACCCGGCCGTGCCGGTCGAGGTGTTCGTCCACGTCGAGGGTCCGGGCCTGCCAGGCCTTGCCGCTGGCCTCGAACACCGCCTGCAGGCGGTTGGAGGCGGTCTCGTCCGGGCCGACGAGGCGGAAGTCGCGGCGTTCGGCGGTGGCCCGCATGACGTCCTGGAGCAGGTCGCCGAGGACTCGGGTCGGTTCGTGCAGGGTGGCGCCGGGCTTGTCGACGGCGACGGCGTGCTTCTCCAGCGGCGGCAGGGGCAGTTCGCGTACCAGCAGGCCGCCGTTGGCGTGCGGGGTGGCGCCGAGCCGGCGGGCGCCCCCGGGGACGCAGGCGAGGACCTCCGGCCGCGGGGCGCCCCGCTCGTCGAAGAGCTCCTCGGGCCGGTACGAGCGCAGCCACCGCTCCAGCTGCCGCAGGTGCTCGGGGTTGTCCCGGACGGCGGCCAGCGGGACCTGATGGGCGCGCCAGGTGCCTTCCACGGGCAGCCCGTCGACCTCGGCCGGGCCGGTCCAGCCCTTCGGGGTGCGCACCACGATCACCGGCCAGCGGGGCCGTTCGGTGACGCCGTCCTCGCGGGCGGCGCGCTGGGCGGCGGCGATGCGGTCCAGGGCGGTGTCCATGGCGGCGGCCATGGCGCGGTGCACGGCGGCCGGGTCGTCGCCGGTGACGTGGATCGGGTCGTGGCCGTAGCCCCTAAGCAGGTCGTCGAGTTCGGCCTCGGGGAGGCGGGCGAGCACGGTCGGATTGGCGATCTTGTAGCCGTTGAGGTGCAGGATCGGCAGTACGGCGCCGTCGTGGACCGGGTCGAGGAACTTGTTGGAGTGCCAGGAGGCGGCCAGCGGTCCGGTCTCCGCCTCGCCGTCGCCGATGACGCAGGCGACGACGAGGCCGGGGTTGTCGAGCGCGGCGCCGTAGGCGTGGGAGAGCGCGTAGCCGAGTTCGCCGCCCTCGTGGATCGAGCCGGGCGTCTCGGGGGCGACGTGGCTGGGCACGCCGCCGGGGAAGGAGAACTGCCTGAACAGCCGGGCCATGCCGGCCGCGTCCCGGGTGATGTCGGGGTAGGTCTCGGTGTAGGTGCCCTCCAGCCACGAGTTGGCGACGACGGCGGGTCCGCCGTGGCCGGGGCCCCAGATGCACAGGGCGTCCAGGTCGCGGGCCTTGATGACGCGGTTGAGGTGGGTGTGCACCAGGTTGAGGCCGGGCGAGGTCCCCCAGTGGCCGAGGAGGCGCGGCTTGACGTGCTCGGGCCTGAGCGGCTCGGTCAGCAGGGGGTTGGCCATGAGGTAGATCTGGCCGACGGCAAGGTAGTTCGCGGCACGCCAGTGGGCGTCCAGCGACCTCAGCTCGTCCTCCTCCAGCTCGGCGGGCACCTGCTGGGTGTCGACGGACATCTGCATTCCTCTCCGTGTCGGGTCGGGCTCGGCGGACGCGCGTGCCGGTCTGTGGGACCCACCCTCCGCCGGGGCCCCGGGTACCCGACAGGGCCGTTCGGGCCACAGCTCCGGAGCCGGTCGGGTGAAGCGGTCCGGCCGGGGCGTAGCGGCGCCCGCCGGTCTCGGAGCCGGACCACTCGGGGCTGGTGATGACGGGCACGGGAGCCGCCTGGGTGTCGGCGAACCTGGGCCTCCGCCCGCCCGCTGGGAGGCCGGCCCCGGGCCGCACGGGCCCCCGGGGCACGCCGTGAAGGGCCGTCCGGCCCTAACGGAGCCCGGCCCCCGGGAGAGACCATGGACGGATGTTCCCCACCGACGGCTTCCGCGTGCTCGACCGCCAGGAGTGCTTGCGCCTGCTGGCCGGGGTGCCGGTCGGCCGGGTCGTGTACACCCGCCGGGCGCTGCCGACGGCGCTGCCGGTCAACTTCTCCGTCGACACGGACTCCGCCGTGGTGCTGCGCACCTCGGCGGGCTCGGACCTCGTCCGGGCGATCGACGGGGTCGTGGTGGCCTTCGAGGCCGACGACTTCGACGCCGTGGCCCGCTCCGGGTGGAGCGTGGTCGTCACGGGTCGCGCGTCGGTGGTGACCGGGCCCGCCGAGCACGAACGGCTGTCGCGCAACGGTCCGCGTTCCTGGGTGGTCACGCACGACGGCGTCTTCGTCCGCATCGAGGCGGAACTGGTCACCGGCCGGCAACTGACGGGCACCGCCGGCGCCCGCTGACGCGGGGCGGACCCGGCAACACTCCGCCGGAAGGGGAGCGAGCCGCACAGGTGGACGTCGTCGCCGGCGCCGGCGCCGGCGCCGGCCCGATGGCGTACCCGCGCTCACTGCTCTTGCTCATCAACCGGTCGATTCCCCAACAGCATCCGATGCGGCCCAAGGCCCCTGCCGAACCGGGCATCATGAGCTCATGCCGTTTCCTCGTCGCACCGACTTACCCGACCCGGACGCCGCACGCAGGACGATCAGCGAGACGGTCCCGGAACTCGGCCGGGACATCGCGAGACAGGCCCGCGCCCACGCCACCGCCGTGCTCCCGTTCCTGGACCGGAAGGGGCTGCGGGGACCCGCGGAGCAGAACAAGGCCAGGAGGCTGATCACCGAACTCATCGGAGACTGGTACGAACGCGGTGGGTACGACTCCTGGATGGCACGCATGCACTTCGCGTATGCCGGATTCTATCCGCTTGAGGATCCGAACAGGTTCGACCCCGGCGGCTTCGAAGCAATGCTTGAACCGGCCCGTAAGCATATGCATCACAAGCCCGACTTCTGGCTCGCTCATGATGCCTCGGTCAGTGATCTGAGAGCTCTCCTGGAGGATCTTCACCGCGGTCTCATCACTGTGGCGGACACGTTGGTGCGGTCCATCCCCCGCCCGCCACTGCTCCCCGAGAAGCATCCCCCTACGTTCGCCCGCCTCCACGATGCGGTAGTCGCCGAGACGGTTGCCGAAAACCTCGCTGTGCTCATCGACGAGGGGCTGAGCCAGTATCGGGCGGTCCTCAAGGGTGGGGGGCCGGGCTCGGACCGGTCCCTGACGTTGGGCGAGCGCTTCTCGAACGCGCTGAAGGCATTCCTCACACATGAGGTCTGGCAGCGGTACGACGCCGCCACCCATGGGTTCGAGTTTCTGACTCGACGCATGCGCGAGGGCCATGATGAACGCGACAGCCCCAGGAGCAAGGCGATCCATCAGCGGCTCTTCGCGAGCTACGCTGCCATCGGGATCAACTATCTCGCGGAGGTGCTGGACCTCATGCCGAACTACGCCGAGGCGTCCGGGCAAGGCCCGCGACGCGACCCGATCACCGTGTACGGCAATGTCGGCGCCATCGGCGAAGTGAACAACAGCAACGTCACGGTGGCTCACGTCGTCTCCGACATCGGCATGAGCGCCAAGGCCATCGCTGACCGAGGCGACACGGGAATCGCGACTGCCGTCCGCGCACTGGCCGAGGCCGTCCAACAGGATCGGCAGCTCACCGAGGACGTGCGCGCCCAACTCCTCGATCACGTCGCCGATGTCGCCGACGCGGCGGCGGCACCGGACGAGCCCCGACGCCTCAGCCGGGCCAGAGCCGCTCTCGCGGCGATCACCGAGGCCGCCGGCGCATCGACTCGACTCACCCAAGCCGTCAGTGACTGGCACCACGTAGCCGGCCAACTCTTCTAGGACGCCTCGGCCGACGCGGTGCCGTGGAAGCGTGGCATCACCTCAACTGCCCGAAAATGGATGTGCGTCAGGCGTCAGGGCGAGTACGCCATGCGTAACGGATGAGGCCACACGACGCTTGACCTCAACCAAACTTGAGTTTCTAGGTTCCTTCTTGGGCCGCAGGAAACGACCAGCGGCGCCTTTTCCAAGGAGGTTTCCCGTGACCGCAGACCACATCGAGATCCCTGACCGCTACCGCTATGCCGTCGTCCCGCACATCATGGTCGACGACGCCGCCGCGGCGATCGACTTCTATCAGCGGGCGTTCGGCGCCCGTGAGGACTTCAGGATCGACGCTCCGGGCGGCGGGATCCTGCACGCCGAGATCACGGTCGGACGGTCGGCCCTGATGCTGGGCGACGCCGGCGTGGACGAGGCGGAGGCCGCCTCCTTCGCCGCGCCGACCTCGCTCGGCGGAGGCACGTCCGTCACGCTGCACGTCTTCGTGCCGGACGTCGACAGCCTGGCGGAGCGCGCAGAAGCCGCCGGCGCCGAGATCCTCCAGCCGCCGAAGGACATGTTCCACGGTGACCGCACCGTCATCCTCAAGGACCCTTCCGGTCACATATGGGTGTTTCTGACCCACGTGGAAGACGTCTCGCAGGAGGAGCTTCGGCGCCGCCTGACGACCGCGGGGTGAGTGGACGCCGTCCGCACGGTGGTCCGTTGGCAGTCGGCGGCTACTGGATGTCAGTCTGGGTTGACAGGTGAGGGATGTCAATCCAGACTGACAGACATGGAAGCGGGAGATCTCTCAGAGCGCCTCAGGTCGCATGACCCCTCCGTAGGACTGCGCGCCGTGGGCGCCTTGCACCGGCTGGCCGAGCAGGTCGAAGCGGCAGCGGTCGCACGAGCCAGAGAGCAGGGGTGGTCCTGGGAACAGATCGGCGACGCCCTCGGCGTCTCCCGGCAGTCCGTGCACGCCAAGTACGGGAAGTGAGACGAAGATGTTCGAACAGTTCGCGGCAAGTGCCCGTGCGGCCGTCGCTTCGGCGCTGGAGGAAGCGACGCTGCGGGGCGATCGGCGCATCGGCACCGAGCACCTCCTCCTCGGAGTGCTCCATGAGCCCGGGGCCGCCCGGGCCTTCGGGGCGGACCTGGACGCCGCGCGGGCCGCTCTCGACGCCCTCGACCGGGCCGCGCTGGCCGTCGTCGGCATCGACGTACAGGGAATCGAGCGGCCGCCGATCCCAGCATCACGCAAGCGCACCCCCTTCACCTCCAACGCCCGTGCCGTCCTCCCTCGCGCCCTGGTCGAGACGAGGAAGGCCGGCAGTCGGCGCATCGCACCGGAGCACCTCCTGCTGGCCCTGATCGACTCCGAGCAGCCGGATCCGGTGGCAGAGCTCATGGCCCGGCTCGACATCGACCGCGCCCTCGTCCGAGAACGCGTTGGGCGGACGGGTACCTGAGGCGCGGCGCCTCCCGGCCAAGGCCGCGGCCGCTGGTCGGCGACAAATCCGCCGCGAAGACCGGAAGTTCCACCGCTGGGAGCTGACGACGGGCTGGCTGTTCATCGCCACCGGTAAAGGCGTCGCTGCGGCCTTCTGAAACAGCTCCTGGCGGCGGGCCGGTCCCGTGATCCAGAGGGACCCCTACGCCTCTGCCAGCGGCAGAACACCGGCCGGACCGGGCTCGACGATCACTACAGTCCACTCTCATGACGACGACTGCGACGCGTACGGTCGAGTACCCGGCCGACGGTCTGACGATGATCGGGCACCTCGCCCTTCCGGCCGGTGTCGGCCGCCGGCCCGCGGTGCTGGTCGGACCGGAGGGCATGGGACTCAGCGACGTCGAGCGCCGCCGGGCCGATGCTCTCGCCGAGCTGGGATACGTGGCCCTCGCCTTCGACCTTCACGGCGGGCGCTATTTGGGTGACCCCGAGGAGATGCTGGCCCGTTGCACGCCACTGCTCGCCGATCCCGACCGGATGCGGCGCATCGGCCACGCGGCACTCGACGAGTTGCGCGCCGAGCCCCGGACCGACCCCGACCGGATCGCCGCCATCGGCTACGGCACCGGGGGCGCCATCGCGCTGGAACTCGGGCGGGACGGGGTCGACCTGCGCGCGATCGGGACGGTCAACGCAACCACCACGGGCCGACCGGGCGAGGCGGCGCGCATCCGCTGCCCGGTCTGGGCCGGGGTCGGATCGGAAGACCCGATCATGCCGCCCGCGCAGCGAAACGCGTTCACCGCTGAGATGCAGGCCGCGGGCGTCGACTGGCGCCTCGCGGTCTATGGCGGCGCCTTGCACGCCTTCCACCACCCGCCGGTCGACCATCCCGTGGTCCCCGGTGTCGGCTACCACCCGCTGCACGCCGAGCGGGCCTGGCGCGACGTCGTCGACCTGCTCGCCGAGTGCCTGCCCGTGCCGGAGGACCCGGGGGCATGACGCAGGCGAACATGCTCCGGGGCTGTCAGGAGAGCCAGTCCGCGTAGCGGGTGGGGGCCAGGTGGGCGTTCCTGTCGGTGAGGACGTCACCCTTGACGAGGGCGAACATGCCGGCGGTGGGGTCGGTGACAACGGTGCGGTTGTCACCCTTGTGGGCCAGGGTGATCCGGCCCACCTCGTCCAGGGTGAAGACCTCGGGGCCGGCGATGTCGCGGATGCCGTTCAGGGCGGCGCCGGTGGCGACCTCGGCCACCGCGGCGGCCACGTCCTTGGATGCGATGGGCTGGACGGGTGTGGCCGGCAGCCGGACGGTGTCGGCGTCGGCGGTCCACGACAGAACCGCGTCCATGAAATCCATGAACTGCGTGGCTCGGACGATCGAGTAGGGGATCGGCCCGGCCTCGAGGACCTTCTCCTGGAGCACTTTGGCCCGGTAGTAGGCCAGCTCCGGCACCTTGTCCACGCCGACGATCGAGAGAACGACGAAGTGGCCGACACCGCCCCTGTGGGACGCGGCCAGAAGGTTGTCCATCGAGGTCCGGAAGAAGGCGAGGGAGGTCTCGTCGAAGGTCGGGGAGTTCGTCAGGTTGACGACGACGTCCGCTCCCGCCACCGCCTCGTCCAGTCCCCTGCCGCTGATGATGTCCACCCCCGTGGACTTCGAGTGCGGTACTGCTTCGTGCCCGGCGGCGGTGAGGTTCTTCACCACCTGCGACCCGATCAGTCCGGTGCCGCCGATGACCGCGATCTTCATGGTGCGCCTTTCGTGAGATTCACGTGCGCAATATGACATACAGATCGTTATGTGGATGCACCACGGCTGGACCGGGCTCTGACGTCACGCGTGAGGAACGCCGCCGACGACCGCGGCGTTCCTCACGAGGTCCGGGGGTCCTACTGATTGGGCTTGGCGGCGCTGATGTCGCCGAGTGCCGAGTGTTCATCGCGTTCTATCGCCAGGTCGCCGATGGACACGATGCCCACGGCGTGGCCCTCCTCGACCACCGGAAGGCGGCGGACGGAGTGCTCACGCATGAGCACGACCGCACGGTCGAGGTCCTCGTCCGGGCTGATGGTGACGAGATCGTCGCTGCAGGCGGAGGCCACCGTCTTCTCGCCCGGGTCGCCGCCTTCCGCGATCGCACGGATCACGAGATCGCGGTCGCTGACCAGGCCTCGCAGATCGTCGCCCTCGGTGACCAGTACGATCCCGATGTCTTCGTCGCGCATCCGCTGCGCCACCGCCGTCACCGACGCCTGCGGCTCCACCGTCACCAGCCGGCTGGTCATGATGTCCCGCACATGCTGCGTCATGACGCCTCCTTTGGGGGTTGGGAACTGGTGCCCACTGGGCTGGGCCGACCGAGTACCCGACGCACGGCCCCACCGCACCCGATGGCGGGCTCGGATTCCGATGCCCGAATTCGCCGCTCACCGGAGCAGCACACCGGCACCGGTCGGTTCGTGACCTCTCAGCCCGTCTGGGTCACCATCGATAGCGACCCGGTCGTGGCCGGGCGAGGGTGGGTGGGATCCGACTTCTCCGTCGGCTCGCCTCCCTCCGAAGGAGCACGGTCATGTCCGGACGCAATACCGTCATCCGCAGCCTGCACGATCTGGGACTGGCGGCGTGGTTCGGCGGCTCCCTCATGGGCGCGGTCGGACTCAACGGCGCGGCACGACAGGAAGGCGCCACGTGGACCGCCCAGGCGCGCATCGCCTCGGCAGGCTGGGAAAAGTGGATGCCGGTCAGCGCCGCCGCGATCGGCGCCCACCTGTACGGGGGCGGCGGCCTGCTCGCCGTCAACGCCCACAGGGTCGTCAAGCAGAAAGGCGTGGGTGCTTCCACCACGGCCAAGACGGTCGTCACCGCCGCGGCGCTGGCCACCACCGCCTACGCCCGCATCCTGGGCAAGAAGATCGACCTCGCCTCCTCCCCCGACCCTCAGGACGCTCAGAAGGCGGCAGAACACCCCATCGACACCGAGCAGGCGCAGCGGCAGCTCGCCTGCGTGCAGTGGGCGGTGCCTGCCCTCACCGGATGCCTGGTGGTCCTCAACGCGCTTCACGGTGAACAGCAGCGGCCCCTCGAGCAACTGCACGGCCTGTGGGGTCACGCCCGCTCCGTGGTGCCGCTCATGCACTGACCTGTGGCAGTCGTGGCCTCCGGAGAGGGCTCCGGAGGCCACACGCACAAGGCGTCGACTCAGGCGACGACCGTGATGTTCTCCGCCTGCGGACCCTTCTGGCCCTGCGTGACGTCGAAGGTCACGGACTGACCTTCCTGCAGCTC
This sequence comes from Streptomyces sp. NPDC003720, assembly GCF_042875075.1. NCBI lineage: Bacteria > Bacillati > Actinomycetota > Actinomycetes > Kitasatosporales > Streptomycetaceae > Streptomyces > Streptomyces sp. NPDC003720. The sequence goes on along the minus strand of NZ_JBIANZ010000001.1, from coordinate 434,044 downwards.
ACGGAAGCCGGAGGAGTTGATGTTGGAGTAGTGCGCGAAGACGTCCGGCCCCCCGCCGTCCTGCTGAATGAAACCAAAGCCCTTCTCGGCGTTGAACCACTTCACGGTCCCGCTGGCCATGCTTTTGCCTCTCGGTCGAACCGGGTCCACGCGATGCGGACCCTAAGCGATGTTCCTGGTCACGCCGCACAGCAAAATGCCCGCACCTGGCGGTACGGGCAGGAACGGCGGACCAACCACAGCGACGTTACATGGCGTGTCCGGCCCGCGCCAGACAGCAGCGGACACTCGGGGGCGGTGCCGTCGCAGGCATCCCGCACGTACGCGGCGCGTTCCTCGGCCGGCGGGCGGCACAGGGGTCAAGGCTGATCTGTCTCGGAAGCGGGTCCGGTCGTGGTCAGGCCGTCGGGGCGATGTCCAGCACGTCTCGCACGGGGCGTCGGGGGGTGGCCGGGCCGAAGGGGCCGTAGCCCAGTCGCAGCACCATCTGGACGTGGCCCCGGCCGGCGACCGGGTCGCGGACCAGCAGCCGCAGGTCCGGGTTCTCCAGCGCGTGGGAGGTCAGGCAGGTGGCGAGGCCCGCGAGGGTGGCCTCCAGCAGGACGCGTTCCAGTGCCTGGCCGGCGCGCAGCCAGTCGGCGGGGGCGTCGCCGGGCGTGCTCAGCAGGGCGAGGTGCGGGTTGTGCTCGAAGGCGGTGGCGCCGCGGTCGGCCACCGGCCGGCGTCCGGCGAAGTCCCGCAGCGGGGCGCGGCCGTCCCGCTTCCGGGGCCCGAACGCGTACTCGGGCACGCCGTCGGTGGCGGCGTCCGCCTCGGGTCCCAGCCGGGTCCAGTGCCGCAGGTCCTCCATGCCCTCGGGATGCAGGGCGTCCCGGCTCTCCGCGTCGTGGACCAGGTCGAGCACGGTCTCCACGTGCCAGGGGCCGGGGAACAGCAGCTCGGCGCCCTCGCGGGCGGCCGCGGCCTGCAGGGCCGCCCGGGCGTCCTCGGGGATGTCCTTCTCGTCGAAGGGGTGCCGGCTGGTGTGCCGGCGGCGGATCGCCGGGTGCAGCCGCGCGAGGTCGTCCGCGTCCGGGACGGCACGGGCCGCCGCCGGGGCCGGCCGGACGACGGCGAGAAGCAGCGGTTCGGCGGGGTCCGGCAGCAGCCGTACCTCCGGGGCGAGCCCGGCGTGCGCGGCGGCGACGCGCAGGTTGAACAGGGCGGCGCCGCAGCCGATGTACAGCGCCCGGTTGCCGGGGTCCGAGCGGGGCATGGCCCGGTCGAGGTCGGGACGGACTTCGAGCACGCCCTCGTCCTCCCGCAGGCGGAAGCGCCATGGCTGCGCGTTGTGCATGGACGGGGCGACCACGGCCTGCGCGACCAGTGCGGCCGCGGTCCTCGCGTCGAGTCGCTGCGTGTCCATCACGCCCTCCTCGCGGATCGGGCCGCCTCGGCTTCCCGTCTCCAGTATCCGGCCGGCCGGCGCCGCGGGCTCCGCGGCGCCGGGTGTCTCAGGCCGTGCCGGGACGGACCAGCACGTTCTCGCCGGAGCGGCCGGCGACGTAGTCCTCGATGTTGGTCACGGTGGTGCGGGCGATCTGCCCGACGGCGTCCCTGGTGAAGTAGGCCTGGTGGGAGGTGACCAGGACGTTGCCGAAGGTCATCAGCCTGGCGAGGCGTTCGTCGGTCATCACCTCCAGCGACTTGTCCAGGAAGAACACGCCGGCCTCCTCCTCGTACACGTCGAGGCCGACGCCGCTCAGCCGGCCCGCGCGCAGCGCCTCCAGCAGCGCGTCGGTGTCCACGAGGCCGCCGCGGCTGGAGTTGACCAGGACGGCGTCGTCCTTCATCAGCGCCAGGGCCTTGGCGTCGACGAGGTGGTGCGTGTCGGGCAGCAGCGGGACGTGCAGGCTGACCAGGTCCGCCTCGGTGAACAGCCGCTCGCGCGAGACGTACTTCATGCCGAGGTCCAGGCAGTCGGGGTTCTCGACGGCGTCCCAGCCCAGCAGCCGCATGCCGAATCCGTGGGCGATCCGGGCGAAGGCGGCGCCGATCTTGCCGGTGCCCACCACCCCGGCCGTGCGGCCGCGCAGGTCGCGGCCCATGAGTCCGTCGAGCCGGAAGTCGAAGTCCCGGGTGCGGCGGGCGGCCCGGACGATCCGGCGGTCGACCGCCAGGGCCAGGGCCCAGGCGAACTCGGCGACAGCGTACGGCGAGTAGTAGGAGACCCGGGCCACGGTCAGTCCGAGTTCCCGCGCGGCGGTCAGGTCGATGTTGTTGTACCCGGTGGAGCGCTGGGCGATCATCCGGGTGCCGCCCGCGGCGAGGGAGCGCAGCACCTCGGCGTCCAGGGTGTCGTTGACGCCGCTGAGCACGATCTCGTGCCCGGCGGCGGTCGGCGTCGTGTCCCGGTCCAGGAACAGCCGCAGGCAGCGCAGTTCGTGCCGGCCGGCGAACGCGCTGTCGAACGCCTCCCGCAGCAGCGGTTCCTCGTCCGCGAGGACGCCATACGCAACGATCTCCACGTGTTCTCCTCGGTCGCTTCCGGCGATCACCTTTCCACCGTAGGCCGGGACCGCCCCGGACGAGAGGGCCCTCCGGACCCGCCGGCGGGGCCCAGCGTCCCCGGACGCCGCGTCACCATGCCTCCCGCGGTGGCCCGTCGACGGTCAGCGGGCCGTCAGCTCGGCCGCGACCTCGGCCGCCCACGCCTCGATCGCGGGGAAGTCCCGGAAGTCGCCGCCCCTGCCCTCGCGCAGGATCATCCGGGCGATCCAGCCCTTGGCGCCCTCCTCCAGGCAGCCGCCGAACGTGATGTGCTCCCTGGCGTCGACCCGGTCCATGGCACGCCGCACCCCGGCCTCGGGCGGGATGTCGCGTGCCGAGGCGGAGGGGTCGAGCGGCCCGCTGCTGAAGAACCACACCGGGCGCCCGGCCAGGTCCCGGCGGTGACGGCGCACGAACCGGCGCGCGTCCTTCTGCCAGCGCCCGGCGTACAGCGCGCCGCCGACCACGACGGCGTCGTACGGGACGACGCCCGGCACCGACCCGGCGGGCCGCGCCTCGGCCGCGAGTCCCGCCTCGCGCAGCACCCCGGCGACGGTCTCGGCGATCCGTGCCGTCGATCCGTTCGTCGAGCCGTAGGCCACCAGAACCCTGCCGGTCATGGCGGTCCACCTCCTCTCGCTGCCGGTGCGCCCGGCCGCCGGCCGCACCGTGGTCCGTCCGCGTCTCCGTCTCAGCGGAGCCGGCGCGGATAGGGGTCCTGGGCGTCGCGCGGGACCAGGCGCACCCGCGCGTCGAGCACGGAGACCCAGTCGGGGGTCGCCAGCACGGGGTTGAAATCGGCCTCGGCGAGCTGCGGCAGGTCGGCCGCCATGCGGGAGAGCCGGTGCAGCAGCTGCTCGAGGCCCTCGAGGTCGGCCGGGCCGCTGCCGTGCGCGCCGAACAGCAGCGGGGCGCAGCGCGGCCCGCTGATCAGGTCGTGCACGTCGTGGTCGGACTGCACGGCGACGCCGGCGGTGCCCGGGCGCGGGTGCCCGGCGGCGAAGGTGGCGTCCAGGCGCAGGCCGGACTCGGTGTTGGAGACGCCGAGGCAGTTCGGGCCGACGAGCCGCATGCCGTGCGCGCGGCAGGCGGCCAGCAGGTTCCGTGCCTGGTCGGCGTCGAGGCCGGCGGTCATGACGACCAGGGCCCGTACGCCGGCCTTGCCGCACTCCTCGGCGACGGCCGGGACCGCCGCCGCGGGCACGGCGACGACCACCAGGTCGGGGGTGAGCGGCAGGTCGGCGACGGCGGGGTAGGAGGGCACGCCGAGGATGTGGTCGACGCCCGGGTTCACCGCGAACAGGCGCCGGGTGTAGCCGCCGGCCTTCAGATGGTGCAGGACGGCGCGGCCCACGGAGCCGGGGGTGCGTCCGGCGCCGACGACGGCGACCGCGTCGGGGCGCAGCAGCGGCACGAGGCTGGCGACGTCGGCGGCCCTGCCCCGGGCCTCCACGGCCGACAGGTACGTGTCGTCCTGGTCGAGCCGGATGGTGCAGCGGACCTCCGGCCCCTCGAAGTGGCGGGTGACGCGCAGACCGAGGTCGGAGAAGAGCCGGAGCACCTCCCGGTTCTCGCTGAGCGCGTCGGCGGTGAAGGCGGTGACGCCGTCGGCGCGGGCCGCCGAGACCAGGTGCTCCACGAGCAGGGTGCCCACGCCGAGGTGGTGCGCCGTGTCGCCGACGGCGATCGAGATCTCGGCCGTGTCCTTCTCCCCCGCCGTGTCGTACTCCGCGAGGCCGAGCACCCGGTCCTCGGTCCGGGCCGGCAGGGCCCGGTGGCCGGGGCGGGCCGGGGCGCAGGCCCGGTCGGCGGCGAGGGCGCCGGACCTGCGGCTGACGGAGAAGAACCGCAACCACAGGTTCTCCGGGGACATCTTCTCGTAGAACCGCCGCAGGCCGTCGTGGTCGGCCGGGGCCACGGGGCGGATGCGCACGGTGGTGCCGTCCGCGAGGAACGCGTGGACCGGGGGGGCGGTTGAGCACGTCGTCCGACATCGCGGATCTCCTCCAGGGGTCTCGACGCTTCGAGCATCCGGCGTTCGGGGCGCCGCTCCCATGGGCTGTCCGGGCATGACACGGGGCCGTACGTCCCGGTCCGCCGGGCGGGCGGCCAGTGACCGGGCGGGCGAGCCGGGGCGCGGGCGAGCGGGCCGGGGCGAGCGGTGGCAGACGGTCTGTTGCGGAAAGTACGGTGGCGTCCTGGTGTCCGGCTCCGGCGCGAGCGACCGCGCGGGCCGGCGGGCGGTGGTGGAGGCGGCATGGCCGGTAAGAAGGCGGCGAAGCTGCCGCGCGAGGAGTACGAGCGGGAACTGCTGCGCCTGCAGACCGAGTTGGTGAAGCTGCAGGAGTGGGTGCGGGCCGAGGGGGCCCGGCTGGTCGTGGTCTTCGAGGGCCGGGACGCGGCGGGCAAGGGCGGCACCATCAAGCGGGTCGCCGAGCATCTCAACCCCCGGGTGGCCCGGATCGCGGCGCTGCCGAAACCGACCGAGCGCGAGCGCACGCAGTGGTACTTCCAGCGGTACGTGGAGCATCTGCCGGCCGCCGGGGAGATCGTGCTGTTCGACCGGTCCTGGTACAACCGGGCCGGGGTCGAGCACGTGATGGGCTTCTGCACCAAGGAGGAGCACCAGCTCTTCCTGCGCCAGTGCCCGATCTTCGAGCGGATGCTGGTGGAGGACGGGATCCTGCTGCGCAAGTACTGGTTCTCGGTGAGCGACACCGAGCAGCAGGAGCGCTTCCGGCGCCGGCTGGAGGATCCGCTGCGGCAGTGGAAGCTGTCCCCGATGGACCTGGAGTCGATCACGCGCTGGGAGGCCTACTCCCGGGCCAAGGACGAGATGCTGGTCCACACCGACATCACCGAGGCGCCGTGGTTCGTCGTGGAGAGCGACGACAAGCGGCGGGCGCGGCTCAACATGATCGCCCACCTGCTCGACTCCGTCCCGTACCACGAGGTGCCGCCGCAGGTGCTGCGGCTGCCGCCGAGGCCGCCGTCGACCGGCTACGAGCGTCCGCCGCGCGATCTGCAGACCTACGTGCCCGATCACGCCGCCGGTCTCTGAACGGCCGCCCACCGGGCGCCGGGGCCCGCACGGCGGCCGCCCACCGGCGCCGGGGCCCCGCACGGCGGCCGCCGCCGCACCCTCCCCGGGGTGCGGCGGCGGCCGGCGCGCGATGCGGTGCGTCAGTCGTGCGCCACGACCGCCACGGGCGCGGCGGCGTGGTGCAGGACAGCGTGGGCGACGGTGCCGATGTGGGCGCCGACCGGGGAGCGGCGCACGCGCCGGCCGACCACGACGAGGGAGGCGTCGCGGGAGGCCTCGACCAGCAGCAGCGCGGGGCTGATCCAGCGGGACTCCGGGACGACCTCGACGCCGGGGTGCTTCCGCCGCCAGGGCCGCAGGGCCTCGTCCAGGGCGGCGGCGTGGCTGTGCGCCACCGTGGTGGTGACCTCGGGGTCCATGGCCATGCCGTAGGCGTAGTAGTACGACGGCGGGTTCCAGGCGTGCACCACCCGCAGCGGCACCGAGCCGCGCTCGGCGGCCTCGAACGCGAACTCGATCGGGGCCGCGTCCGGCGCCTTGAGGTCCAGTCCCAGCACGACGGGGCCGGCCGGGTCGCCCGCGGCGCCGGCGCCGTACTCGCCGGAGCGGACGAGGACCACGGGACGCTCGCTGTGCGCCACGACGGACTGCCCGACCGAGCCGGCCAGGAAGCCGCCGAGACCGCCGAGGCCGCGCGAGCCGAGCACGAGCAGTTCGGCCTCCCCTGCCGCCGCGGCCAGGAGTTCGGCCGGCTGCCCGGTGAGCTGCTCCGTGCTCACCTCCAGGCCGGGGTGGGCCGACCGCAGACCGTCGGCGGCCTCCCGAAGGATCCGCTCGGTCCAGTGCTGGTGGGTGTCGGCGCCCAGCAGCGGGGCCTCGGCCATGGGCTCCGGCACCGGCTGCCAGACCTGGACCAGCTTCACCGGCAGGCCGCGCAGTCGCGCCTCCCGGGCGGCCCACTGAGCGGCGGCCCGGCTCTCGGCCGAACCGTCGACGCCTACGGTGATGGTGCGGGACATGTTCTCCACCTCTCGTGGATCGGGGGACGCCGTGGCGGCGTCGTCTTCAGGGGGTTGTGCGGCGCGGGGGCCCCTGGTCCTGCGGGGGCTTTCGTGCGGGTGCCGGGCGGTCGCCGGGGCGGTCCCGTGAGGGCGCCGTCCCGGCTCGGGGGGTCAGCGCACAGCCGCGCGTGACCTTGGTCGACGGCGAACCGCTCCCCCGAGGGTCTTGCTTCGCGGGCCGAACGTCCCTGCCCTGTAGGGACGTTGATCGGTCACCGCGCGTCCCGCCCCCGTCGGTCCTGGACCTGGGTGGCGATGACGGCGGCCTGGATGCGGCGTTCCACGCCGAGTTTGGCGAGCAGCCGGGAGATGTGGTTCTTCACCGTCTTCTCGGCGAGGTAGAGCCGCTGCCCGATCTGACGGTTCGTCAGGCCTTCGCCGATGAGGGCCAGGATCTCCCGTTCGCGGTCGGTCAGGCCGGGCAGTTCGTCGGGTTCCTCCGGCTGCTGCGGGCCGCCCCGCAGCCGGGCCATCAGCCGGGTGGTGGCGCTGGGGTCGAGCAGGGACTGGCCGCGGGCGACGGTGCGTACGGCGGACACCAGGTCCGAGCCCCGGATCTGCTTGAGGACGTAACCGGACGCGCCCGCCATGATCGAGTCGAGCAGCGCCTCCTCGTCGTCGAACGAGGTCAGCATCAGGCAGGCCAGCTCGGGCATGCGCGAGCGCAGCTCCCGGCACACGCTCACCCCGTCGCCGTCGGGCAGCCGGACGTCCAGCACCGCGACGTGCGGGCGCAGCGCGGGGACGCGCACCAGCGCCTGTTCCACGGTGCCGGCCTCGCCGATCACCTCGATGCCCGGCTCGTCGTTCAGCAGGTCGCGCACACCGCGCCGTACCACCTCGTGGTCGTCCAGCAGGAAGACCCGGACCGGGCTGGCCTGCTCGCCGTCCGCCATTGACCGCTCCTCGTTCCGTGCGCTCCGCGGCCGCCCGTGGACCGCCGACCGCCTCCCTACGGATCCTTGCCCCGCCCGGCCCGGACGGCCAGGGCCGAACGGCCCTGGTGTGGGCCACGCGGTGCGACGGTGGTCACCGCCCGGCGCGGGCTCCGTCCGCGCCGGGTACCCGCGAGAGGCGGACGCCGCGCGCCGGAGCGGAGCCTCACGGCTCCCGTGCCACGGGTCAGGCGGGCAGGTGCACGCCGTACATCGTGCGGCCGGCGGCCAGCTCCCGGCCGGTGACCAGCTCGGGCTCGATGCGCACGAAGATCTCCTCGGGCGAGGGCGCCCAGGAGCGCGGGCCGATCCGGTCCAGGCGCTCCACCTCGGCCGGGTCCGTGACGACACCGGCCCGACCGGTGACGACGACACTCCACCCGGACTGCTTGTCCGCGTCGACCGCGTCCGCCTCGAAGGCCACGACCGAGCCGTCGACCGCGCGGGCCATCTCCGAGGCCGCCGAGGTGCGCAGCAGCACCGCGCCGTCCTCGTCGAGGCGGAAGTTCACCGGCACGACCGCGGGCAGGGCCTGGCGCGTGTGCACGATCCGTCCGACGGGCGCCGTGGCCAGCAGGCGCATGCACTCGTGACGGCCGAGTTCGCGGAAACCATCGTTCGGGTACATCGGACAGCCCGTCTTTCGCCTGGTGGACCGGTGTGGCCCGGTGGGCCGGAGCACGCTCCATGCTGGGCCGGATCCCGGCCGCGGCGTCAGGGACCACCGGTCCCTCGGGCCCCGGAGAACGGCCCGGGGATGCGCGGCGCAGCGGGAGGGCCGGTCGGCCCATCGGCCCCGCCGGGAGTGCCCCGGTCGGCCCGCCCGCCGCGCCTGGCCGGCCCATGCCACGGCGCCGCCCGGGCTGCGACCTTCGGAGGGTGACGAGCGGGAGGTGGGGACGGATGCGTGAGGGCGGCCTCAGGACCGGCGGGCGGGGGCGGACGAGGGGGTCGCTGTGGCGGTGGCGGCGCAATCCGCTGCGGCGCCGCACCGACGTGCCCGAGGCGTGGTTCCTGCTCGCCGTGTGGGCACTCGTCGTGGTGGGCGGCACGCTCGTGGGCCTGGTGACCGCCCGGGCCGCCGGCCAGTCCTTCGACCGGCAGCGGACCGAGCGGACCCAGGTGCGGGCCGTGCTGCTCACCGACGCCCCGCGCACGGCGGTCGCGGGCACCGGCGGCGACCTGAGCTCGGCGCGGGTCCGCTGGACGGCCCCGGACGGCACCCGGCACAGCGACAGCACGCTGGTGCCCGGCGGGCTACGGGCCGGTTCCACCGCGGAGATCTGGCTCGACGCGTGGGGCAGGCCGAGCAGCGCGCCGCTGACATCCGGTGAGGCGAGCGCCGAGTCGGCGCTGCTGGGCGTCTCGGCCGCGCTCGCCCTGGCCGGCGCGGCGTTCGGCGTCCGGTGCGCCGGACGGTGGTGGCTCGACCGGGGGCGCATCGAGGAATGGGACCGGGAGTGGGCCCTGCTCGGTCCGCGGTGGGGCCACAAGACCGGCTGACCGGGATCGGCCCGCCGACTGAGCGCAACCGGCCGGCCTGCTGACCGGAACCGACCCGCCGGCTGAGCGGGACCGGCCGGCCGACTGAGCGGGGCCGCCGACCGGCGGCTTCATCGCCTGCTCGCCCGCGCGTCCGCTCCGCGGCCGTGCGGCCCCCGCGGCATGACGGTGTGTGAGGACGGGATCTTCCCTACCCGGAATCCCTCCGTCAGCAAGTCCGCTGTAAGTAGGCTGATATGCATGAAGGCACTTTTGTTGTCTGGTGGCTCGGGTACCCGTTTGCGCCCCATAACCCATACCTCGGCGAAGCAGCTCGTACCCGTCGCGAACAAACCGGTGCTGTTCTACGGTCTGGAGGCGATCGCCGGGGCCGGCATCACCGAGGTCGGGATCATCGTCGGGGACACGGCCGAGGAGATCCGGGAGGCGGTCGGCGACGGTTCCGCGTTCGGGCTCACCGTCACCTACATACCGCAGGAGGCGCCGCTGGGCCTGGCCCACGCGGTGCTGATCGCCCGTGAGTTCCTGGGCGACGACGACTTCGTGATGTACCTCGGCGACAACTTCGTCGTCGGCGGGATCACGGACCTCGTGGACGCGTTCCGCGCCGAGCGGCCGCAGGCGCAGATCCTGCTGACGCGGGTTCCGGACCCGACCGCGTTCGGCGTGGCCGAACTCGACGCCGCGGGACGGGTGGTCGGCCTGGAGGAGAAACCGGAGCACCCCAAGAGCGAACTGGCCCTGGTGGGCGTGTACCTGTTCACCCCGGCGATCCACGAGGCCGTGCGCGCCATCGAGCCCTCCTGGCGCGGCGAACTGGAGATCACGCACGCCATCCAGTGGCTCATCGACGCCGGACGCGACGTGCGCTCCACGACGATCTCCGGGTACTGGAAGGACACCGGGAACGTCACCGACATGCTCGAGGTCAACCGCTCGGTGCTGGAGACGACGGAGCGCCGGATCGACGGCACCGTCGACGACGACAGCGAGATCATCGGGCGGGTGCGGATCGAGCCGGGGGCGAAGGTGACCGGCAGCCGGATCGTGGGCCCGGTGGCCATCGGCCCCAACACCGTGATCACCGACTCCTACATCGGCCCCTTCACCTCGATCGCCGGCGACTGCCGCATCGAGGACAGCGAGATCGAGTACTCCATCGTGCTGCGCGACTCCTCGGTGAGCGGCGTCCGGCGGGTGGAGGCCTCGCTCATCGGGCGCAACGTCGAGGTGACCCCCTCCCCCCGCAAGCCCGCCGCCCACCGGTTGGTCCTCGGCGACCACAGCAAGGTGCAGATCTCGTCATGACGACCGGCATCCCGGTGCCCGGCCGAGCCGGCCGCACCGACGACAAGAGGAGACCGACCCGGTGAACACCAGGATCCAGCCCACCGCCCAGGTCGACGAGACGGCCGCCATCGGCGACGGCACGACGGTCTGGGATCTCGCCCAGGTACGGGAGGACGCCCGGCTGGGCAGCGGGTGCATCGTGGGCCGGGGGGCCTACGTCGGCCCCGGAGTGCGGATCGGCGACCGCGTGAAGCTCCAGAACTACGCCCTGGTCTACGAGCCCGCGGTGCTCGGCGACGGGGTGTTCGTCGGCCCGGCCGCGGTGCTCACCAACGACCACTACCCCCGCTCCGTGGACCCGCAGGGGCGGCTGAAGCGCGGCGGCGACTGGGAGGCCGTGGCCGTGGTGGTGGGCGAGGGGGCGTCGCTCGGGGCCCGTTCGGTGTGCGTGGCGCCGGTGCGCGTCGGCCGCTGGGCCCTGGTCGCGGCGGGCGCCGTGGTGGCCCGGGACGTGCCGGACTTCGCGCTGGTCGCGGGCGTGCCCGCGCGCCGGATCGGCTGGGTCGGCCGGGCCGGCGTCCGGCTGGTGGAGCGGGAGGACGAGCCGGGCTGCTGGGAGTGCCCCGAGACCGGCGAGCGGTACGACGAGAAGGACGGCGAACTCCTCCCGCGGAGCTGATCAGTTGGACTTCCGAAGTACGAGTCCCGATTTGCCCAAAACACCGTTCGTCGAACATGTGCAGGCATAACATGTGTGCGAAGTGTGCAGACCCAGCACAGGGAGCACACGATTCGGCATGGCCCGGGGGGGGTTTCGAAGTGGGGGACATCTGTGCCTGAAGCGAGGAGCGGCAGCCGCTCCGGCGCCTGACATCCGCATCACCTCACACGCCCGGCCGTTCGCGCCGCGGCGATCTCAAGTCTGCGCGAAAACAGGACCCACAGGGGGGTTGGTGTGTCCGAACGATGACCATCACACGTCTGGCGGCGCTCGGCCGTGAGGAGCCGGCACTGCTCACGCTCGCCCAACGACTGCTCACGGTGGCCGAGTCGGGGCTTCCGTCGATGCTGCTTCCCGGCAAGGAGGCCTTCGCCTTCACCATGGCCGGGCACCGCTCGCCCGACGGCTCCTGGACGCTGGAACGGCGCGGGACCAGCACCCGGTACGCGGCCATCACCGCGCTCGGGGCCCGGTTCCTGCCCGAGGACCGCCAGCGCGCGGTGCTCGGCGGGCGCAGCGCCCAGGAGTTCACGGGTCTGCTGATCGAGTCCCTGTCGTCGGTGACCAACCTCGGCGACGCGGCGCTCATCGCCTGGGCCGCCGCCGACACCGGCCATCCCAAGCTGTCCGACGCCCTCGACCGGATGAACGCCCTGGACGAGGAGGGCCGGCCGCAGTACACCGTCGAGGCGGCGTGGGTGCTGTCCGCCCTCGCGGCGGCGCACGGCATGGTCGACGTGGAGGGGCGCCTCACCGCGGCCCGCGACCGCCTGCTGCGGGCCCGGATCGGGAACGGCCCGCTGTTCCCGCACGCCACCGGCCCCGGCCTGGTGCCCTGGTACCGGGCCCATGTGAGCTGCTTCGCCGACCAGACGTACCCGCTCCAGGCCCTGGCCCGGGCGCACGCCTGCGGTCACGGGGGCGGCGACCCGGAGGCCCTGGCCGCGGCCGAGGCCTGCGCCGCACGCATCTGCGAGCTGCAGGGCGACGGCGGGCAGTGGTGGTGGCACTACGACGCACGCACCGGCGGCGTCGTGGAGGGCTACCCGGTCTACAGCGTCCACCAGCACGCGATGGCGCCGACCGCCCTGTTCGACCTCGCCGACGCCGGCGGCACGGACTTCGCCGCGTCGGTCCGCAGGGGCCTGCGCTGGATGACGGACGTGCCGGAACTCGCCGGGGCCCCGGGGAAGCAGGAGCCGTTGATCCTCGACGAGCTCGGCGTCACCTGGCGCAAGGTCTTCCGCGGCGACCCGAAGAAGGCCGTACGCGCCGCCCGGGGCCTGGGCACCCGGGTCGTCCCGCACCTCCGGCTGAAGCCCCTGGACCGGGTGTACCGCCCCGTCTCGGTGGACCGCGAATGCCGGCCGTACGAGTTCGGCTGGATGCTCCACGCCTGGCAGGGAGGCCGTGTATGAGCGGGCGTCAGTCTCTTTTCGGGGTCGAGCTGGACCCCCTGACCATGGACGAGACGGTGGGGCGCTGCCTCGCCGCGGTCCGGGAGGACCGGCAGCTCGAGATCGGCGTGGTCAACGCCGCGAAGCTGGTGAACATGCGGCGGGACAAGCGGCTCGCCGCGGCCGTGTCCGGCTGCGATCTCGTCCTCGCCGACGGACAGGCCGTGGTCTGGGCGGGCCGGCTGCTGCGCGCCCCGCTGCCGGAACGGGTGGCCGGCATCGACCTGTTCCTGCGGCTGCTGGCCGAGGCGGAGTCGGCGGGCATGTCCGTGTACTTCCTCGGCGCCCGGCAGGAGGTGCTGGAGCGGATGCTGGGCGAGGTGGCCGAGCGCTTCCCCGGCCTGACCGTGGCCGGCAGCCGGAACGGCTACTTCGACGACTCCGAGCAGGAGGCCGTCGCGGACGCCATCGCGCGCAGCGGCGCACAGATGCTGTTCCTCGGCATGACCTCGCCCAAGAAGGAGATCTTCACCGCCGCCTACGGCGAGCGCACCGGCGCCCGCGTGGTGCACGGGGTCGGCGGCTCCTTCGACATCCTGGCCGGCGTCACCAGACGGGCCCCGGTGATCTGGCAGCGGTGGGGCGTCGAATGGCTCTACCGGGCGCTGCAGGAGCCGCGCCGGCTGGGCCGGCGCTACCTGACCACCAATGCGGCCTTCGTCCTCATGACGGTGCGCGAGTTCATCCGGCTCACCCCGTCGCCCGCCTCCGCGAACAGGAGTCACTGATGCGCGTCGTCGTGGTCGGACAGGGATATGTCGGCCTGCCACTGGCCGTCCGGGCCGCGGAGGTCGGTCACGAGGTGATCGGCTACGACGTGGACGCCCGGCGGATCAAGAGCCTCGCCGCCGGTGAGTCCTTCGTCGAGGACGTCTCCTCGGAGCGGATCCGCGCCGCACTGGACAACGGCAGCTACCGCCCGAGCGACGCGGCCCGGGACTGCGGCGGCTTCGACGTCGCCGTGGTCACCGTGCCGACGCCGCTGCACGAGGGCACGCCCGACCTGCGGTACATCAGGGAGTCGGCGGTCACCCTCGCCCGCTATCTGCGCCCCGGCGCCACCGTCGTCCTCGAGTCGACCACCTACCCCGGCACCACCGAGGAGCTGTTCGCCCCGATCCTGGAGGACGGCTCGGGCCTGGCCGCCGGCCCCGACTTCCACCTCGGCTACAGCCCGGAGCGGATCGACCCCGGAAACACCGTCTGGGGTTTCAAGGAGACCCCGAAGGTCGTGTCCGGCGTCGACGCGGCCTCGCTGGAGGCCGTGCGGGACTTCTACGGGCAGCTCGTCGACACCACCGTGCCGGTGCGCTCCCCCAGGGAGGCCGAGCTCGCCAAGCTGCTGGAGAACACCTTCCGGCACGTCAACATCGCGCTGGTCAACGAGATCGCGATGTTCGCCCACCACCTGGACATCGACGTCTGGCAGGCCATCGACGCCGCGTCCACCAAGCCCTTCGGCTTCATGAAGTTCACGCCCGGACCGGGCGTCGGCGGCCACTGCCTGCCGATCGACCCCTCCTACCTGTCCTGGCGGGTGCAGCGCGAACTCGGCCAGAGCTTCCGCTTCGTGGAGCTGGCCAACGACATCAACAACCACATGCCCGAGTACGTGGCACGGCGCATCAGCGACCTGTTCAACGAAAGACGCCGGTCCGTGAACGGCTCGAACATCCTGCTGCTGGGCCTGGCGTACAAGAAGAACACCGGTGACGCCCGCGAGTCGCCCGCCCTGCGGATCTCGCAGCTGCTGCTCGACATGGGGGCCCAGGTCAAGGCGGCGGACCCGCACGTGGTCGAGAGCCTGCCGGTGGACACCCGGCTGGTGCGGGTCGAACCGGTGCCGGAGGAGCTGGCCGCCGCCGACGTGGTGGTCCTGCTCACCGACCACGACAGCTTCGACTACGAACTCATCGCCCAGCACGCCCGCTTCGTCCTCGACTGCCGCCGCCGGCTGTCGGCCGGGCCCACGATCGAGGTGCTCTGAACCATGCCCCGCATCGTCTGCGTCGCCGGTGCGCGACCGAACTACATGAAGATCAAGCCGGTGATGGACGCGCTGGAACGCCGGGGCGCCGAGGTGGTCCTGGTCCACACCGGCCAGCACTACGACCCGGCCATGAACGAGGTGTTCTTCACCGACCTCGGCATCCGGCCGCCCGACCACTTCCTCGGCGTCGGCTCCGGGAGCCACGCCGAGCAGACCGGGCGCGTGATGACCGCGTTCGAGCCGCTGCTCGGCGAACTGGCCCCGGACGTGGTCGTGGTGGTCGGCGACATCAACTCCACCCTGGCCTGCGCCCTGGTCACCGCCAAGGCGGGCCCGCTGCTGGCGCACGTCGAGGCCGGACTGCGCAGCCGCGACTGGAGCATGCCGGAGGAGGTCAACCGGGTCGCCACCGACCGGGTCAGCGACTATCTGCTGGCCCCCTCCCCCGACGCCGCCGGGAACCTGCGCGCCGAGGGGTACCGGGACGACCAGATCCACCTGGTCGGCAACGTCATGATCGACACGCTGCTGGCCAACCTGGAACGGGCCCGCGCCTCCGACGTCCTGGACCGGCACGGCCTGACCAGGGGCGAGTACGGCCTGGTCACCCTGCACCGGCCCGCCAACGTGGACGACCCGGAGGTCCTCGCCGGGCTCCTGAAGGCCCTGGGCGAGATCGCCGGCCGCTGCCCGCTGCTGCTCCCCGTGCACCCGCGCGCCGCCGAACGGCTGGCCGCCGTCGGCGTCCCCGGGGGCATCCGGCTGGTGCCGCCTGCCGGATACCTGGACTTCATCGCGCTGCAGGACTCGGCCCGCCTCGTGCTGACCGACTCGGGCGGCGTGCAGGAGGAGACCACCGCGCTCGGCGTGCCCTGTGTGACCCTCCGGGACAACACCGAGCGGCCGGTCACCGTGGAGCAGGGCACCAACGTGCTGGCGGGCCGGGATCCGGCGCGCATCGTGTCCACCGTGAACCGGGTGCTGGACGATCCGCCCGCCCCGCGCCGGCCCGAACTGTGGGACGGCCGGGCGAGCGACCGCATCGCCGACGTGCTGCTGGAGGGGGGCACCGCGAGCAGCCGGCCGAGGCCCACCGACCAAACACCCGCCAAATGATCCGCTTGCAACATATGCTCATCGGGGGTCGGGGCGTGAGGGGGGACCACCATGGATCTCGCTGAGATCTTCCGGGTCATGCGCAGGCGTTGGTACGTCCTGCTGCCCGGACTGCTGCTGACCGCCGCGCTGGCGGCCGGCGTGGCGCTGGTGGTTCCGGTCACCTACCAGTCGCAGAGCACGGTGGCCCTTCTGAACTCCCAGAAGGCCACCGTGGCCTACGACGGCAATCCGTTCCTCAGCACCCAGACCTCGCTCACCGGCATGGCCGACAGCCTGGCCCGGAACCTCAACTCCGACGGCTCCCTGCGGGAACTGAAGTCCCGCGGCGCCAAGGGCACGTTCGAGGCCAAGCTCGCCGACAACGCGCAAGGGCCGCTGATGTGGCTCACCGTCACCGGCACCGACAAGGCCGTCGTCCTGTCCTCGGACCGCATCCTCACGGCGTTCGCCGAGGAGCGGCTGGACCAGTTCCAGAAGCAGCAGTCGGTCGCGCCGAAGGCCATGATCCGCATGACCACGATCGTGCCCCCGCAGAACCCGGTGGCGCAGACCAAGACCCGGCTGGAGTACCTGGTGATGGCCGGGGCCCTGGGTCTGGTGCTGAGCTTGGGCGCCTCCTTCTACGTGGAGGCGCGCCGCCGGCCGCGGCCGCAGGCGCGCGCGGAGGAACCCGAGCGTTCGACAGCCGCCTCCGGAGCCGCCACCGTCTCCGGTCCAGCCGCCGCCGAGCCCGGCTCCGGGGAATCGGCGGTGGAACGGACCATCGCACTCAGGACGCCGCCCAGCTGGTCGCGGTCCGCCGAGAACAGGCCCGCCGCGGAGCCGGGGGCCGGACGGCCCGCCATGGCCGTGGCGCCCGCCGCCGAGCCGCTCGACGAGGAGTCGACTCATGGACAGCGTTCGCACACCGGACAGCGAGACCGCTGAGCCGAGCGACACCCCCGCTTCCCCCTCCCTCGGGCACAAGGTCCGTTCCGCGGCCCGGTGGAGTCTGATCAACACCGTGGTGATGCGCCTCGGCAACTTCGCCACCGGCATCCTGCTGGCGCGTTTCGCCCTCGGCCCCGCCGAATGGGGCGTCTACGGCATCGCCCAGACCGTGCTCCTGGTGCTGCTCTCCGCGAACGAGCTGGGCGTCGGCCTGGCCATCGTCCGCTGGGACGGCGACCCGCGCCGTTTCGCGCCGACCGTGCTGACGCTGGGCACCGCGTCCAGCGTCCTGCTGTACGCCGCCATCTTCGTCTCGGCACCCACGGTGGCCGGGCTGCTGGACTCCCCCGGGGCCTCGGGCGTGCTGCGGGTGATGTGCCTGTGCCTGGTGCTGGACGGGGTGGCCCAGGTCCCCGCCGGCTACCTGACCCGCGAGTTCGCCCAGGGCAAGCGGATGGTGATCGACGCGCTCAACTTCGTCCTCAGCACCGCCGTGACGCTGGTGCTGGCCTTCGCCGGCTGGGGCGCGATGAGCTTCGCCTGGGGAGCGGTGGCCGGCAACGTCGCCGCGCTCCTCGGCTGCGCGCTGGCCGCCCCCGGCATGCTGCGGTTCGGCTGGGACCCCGCGCAGGCCCGCGCCCTGCTGAGGTTCGGCCTCCCGCTGGCCGGGGCGAGCCTGCTCGCGCTCGCCGTCGTCAACGTGGACACGATGGTCGTCGGGTCGTCCCTCGGCTCGGTCGCCCTCGGTTTCTACGTCCTGGCGTTCAACATGTCGGGCTGGCCGGTACGCATCATCTCCGAGGCGGCCCGCCGCGTCTCCTTCGCCGGCTTCTCCCGCCTGGCGGCCTCCCCGGAGGCCCTCGCACAGGGCTTCAGCCGCGCCCTCGGCGTGCTGGTCACCGGCACCGTCCCGCTGTGCGTGCTGCTCGGCGGACTGGCCGAGCCGGTCGTCCGCCTCGTCTACGGGAGCACATGGGTGCCCGCCGCCTCGGCTCTGCCCTGGCTGATGGCGCTGGGCCTGGTCCGGATCGGCTGCGAACTCGCCTACGACTGCCTCGTCGCCGCCGGACAGCGCCGCTCCCTCATCCTCGTCCAGGGCCTGTGGGTCGTCGCCCTCGTCCCCGTCCTCGTCGCCGGCGCCCGCCTCGGGGGCATCGTCGGGGTCTCCCAGGGACACGTCGTCGTCGCGGCCGTTCTCGTCGTCCCCGTATTCCTGTACGCCCTCGGCCGGGCCGGGATCGGCCCCGCCCACATCGTCAGGGCCTGTACCTGGCCCTTCCTCGGGGGAGCCGTGATGACCGTGGTGACCCTCGCCGCGAAGCGGCTCCTCGGCGACGGCATCGTCGCCCTCTTCGCCATCGGCGCCACCGCTCTGGCGTGTTACGTGGTGTGCGTCCTGCCCAGCCGCCGCTTCCTGCTCGGCGCCCGAACCCCGGAGGCCGCGTGACCAGGCTCCGTCAACTGCTCGCCGTACTGACCCTGTTACTCTGCGCCGCGTGTGCCTCGGGCGCCGACGCCGCACCGTCCGACGACGGCGCCTCCCGCGGCACCGCCCAGCCGCCTCCCCCGGCGTCGCAGGTCCCCTCGCCACGGGAGGCCCGCTCGGCGTCCCCGGCCGGCTCGTCGTCCGGGAGCCCCGCGCCCCGTGGGGCGTCCCCGCGGGGCGCGGCACCGGCGGCCCAAGCCGAAGCGGGCTTCCCCGACGCCCGCTCCACCGGCCCCCGCATCCCGCTCCAGCCCCACTCCACCGGGAACATGAGCGTCAAGACCGACGGCACCGTCATCCGGGGGTGGGACATCACCGGCTCACTCGACGTCTACGCGGACGATGTCACCATCATCGACTCGCGGATCACCTCCACCAACTGGTGGGGGGTCAACCTGCGTCCGGGGCACAGCGGTCTGCGGATCCTGCACAGCACGATCACCGCCGTCCCCGGCAAGGGCCCCGACAACGGGGGCGTGGACTACGCGGTCTCCAACATGGGCGTCAGCCCCATCGAGGTCGGCTGGTGCGACGTCTCCGTCTTCGGCAACGCCCTCTCCATGGGGCAGGGCAACCTTCACGACAACTACGTCCACGACCTGGTGCCGTTCCGCAATGCCGGCGGCGAGTGGCAGCACACCGACGCGGTGATCAGCGGCGGCAGCAACCAGGGCAGCCTGGTCATCCGGCACAACACACTGCTCAACTCCGTCCCCGTCGACCAGGGGGCCTCGGCCGCCGTCGGGCTCTTCGCCGACACCGGCCCCGTCTCCAACACCGTCATCGACGGCAATCTGCTGGCCGGCGGCGCCTACGCCCTGTACGGGGGCGGCGAGGGCGCCACCGGCATCCAGGTCACGAACAACGTCTTCTCCACCCGGTACCACCGCAACTCCGGCCACTACGGCGCGGTCACCGCCTGGAACGCCGGTGGTGCCGGCAACGTCTGGCGCGGCAACCGGTTCACCCACGGGCACTCGGTCGCCCCCGAGCCGGCCGGCTGAGGAAGAGGACCATGAGACGTATCGCCCGCGCCCCCTGGGAACTGCTCAAAGGCGCCTTCGGCTGGCTCGTCCTGTTCGAGCTCCGCAACAAGGTCCTCCTCGCCCCCTCCGCGGTGCGGCTGCGCCGTGTCGAGAGCGCCGAGACCCGTCGTCTCGCGGCCGCCACCGCGCCCCCGCCGGCCGCCCTCGTCGCGACGGTGATCGCCACCCATCGCCGCCCCGAGGGACTGCGGGCGGCCGTCCGCTCGGCGCTGGACCAGACCGTCCGCGACCAGGTCGTCATCGTCGTCGACGACGGCGCGGGCCTCCCCGGACTCCCCGACGACCCACGGCTGTTCGCCGTCTCGCTGACGCGGAACACCGGAGTCGCCGGGGTGGTGCGCAACGTGGGCATCCGCCTGACCCGCTCGCGGTACGTGGCGTTCCTGGACGACGACAACCTGTGGGAGCCCGACCATCTGGAGCGGGCGCTGGCGGTGCTGGAGGCCCCCGGCGGACCCGACGGCGTCTACACGGCGCTGCGCCGCGTCCTGCCGGACGGGACCGAACGGGACGTCCTGTCCGTGCCGTTCGACCGCCGCCGGTCCGCCCACGAGTCCTTCCTGGACACCAACGCCTTCGTCGGGCGGCGCGACAGGACCCTTCGCTTCAGCCGGCTGCGCCGGACCCCGGAGGTGCTGCCCCGGGAGGACTGGGAGCTGGTCCACCGCTACAGCCGCCGCCACACCGTGCGCCACGTGCCGCACGCCACCGTGCGGTACCTGGTGAACCCCGCCAGTTTCTACACCAGTTGGACCGGCTGAGCACCGGGGCGGCCGCGCCTCACGGCCCGGGCGTGACCCGCAGCGCGCCCGGCCTGAGCAGCGCGGCCGCCGCGGCCCGGCTGGCCCGCCTGCCGAGGGCCGCGCGGGACGCCTCGCGCAGGAACACGGCCGCCCGGAAGCACGCCGTCGCGCCGGGCCCGTGGCGCCGCCCGTACAGGCGCACGCGGTTGAGTGTGAGCAGGGTCCACAGCCGGGGCGAGACCCGGGACTCGCCGCCGAGGTGGACGGCCTCGGCCGTCGGCTCGAGCCGGGTGGCGTAGCCGAGGTCCCGCGCGCGCAGGCAGTACTCGGTCTCCTCCGAGTAGAGGAAGAAGGACTCGTCCCACGGCCCGCAGGCGGCCAGGCAGTCGGCCGAGAGGGCCATGAGCGCACCGGTCGCCCAGTCCGCGCGCGTGGGCCGCGCGTAGGCGGCGGGGTCGGTGACCAGCTCGCTCAGGCCCGGGAAACGCCCGGCCCTGCGGTTGCCGATCAGAGCCTCGCCGAGGGCCCTGGGCACGCTCGACTCACGGCGCAGCGAGTGCAGGGGCGCCGCCCGCCCCTCCTCGTACAAGAGGGGGACGGCGATGCCCACCTGGGCACCGAGGGCGTCCACCAGGCGCTTGCCGCAGCCCTGCCGCATCCGGATGTCCGGGTTGCAGACGAGTACGGCCGCGTATCCGCCCTCCCACTCGCCGGCCGCCTTCAGTGCCGCGTTGACCCCGGCGGCGTACCCGGCGTTGCGACCGGTCTGGACGACCGTGGCGTCCGGGGCCAGCGACCGGAGCACCTCGACGGTGTCGTCGGCGGAGTCGTTGTCGGCGACGACGAGCCGCCAGTCGAGTCCGGCCATGCCCTCGGGCAGCGCGGCGAGGAACCCGGGCAGCACCGACGCGCTGTTCCAGGTGACGGCGATGACGGCGACGGGGCTCATCGGGTCTCCACGAGTTGGGGAAGCTGGTGTTCGGAGGTCTTGGCGGCGCCCGGCTCGGCGGCGCCTGCCGCCTCCCCGCGGACGAAGCCGAGCAGGCTGCCACCGGCTCCCAGCAGCAGGAAGAACAGGCCGGCGAACATCGGGAAGCTGAGCGAGTCGAAGGTGGCGCTGACGACGAGAGCGACCAGCGACGAGGCGAAGAACGCCTGCCCCAGTTCGCGGTCGGCCTCGGTACGGGCCAGCCGCCGGACGGCACCGCCCTGGTGGATGCCGGCGACGAACAGGACGAGCATGGCGACGAGTCCGAGCGCGCCCATCTCGGCCAGGGTCAGCATGTACTGGTTGTCGGTGAAGAAGTACCGGTCCGGGGTGAAGGTGCCGAAGCCCCGCCCGAACAGCGGATGTTCCTCCAAGTAGGGCACGATCGCGCTGTACTTGACCGTACGGGCCTGGGTGCTGCTGTCGGAGTTGGACAGGAACGATGCGAACAGCCCGGTGATCGTGCCGATCAGCCCGGGGACGAGCACCTTGAAGACGGCCACGGAGGCTGTCATCACGCCGATCGCGGCCCAGCGCCGGGCCGGCTTCCAGCGGGGCACCATCACCAGGGCGACCAGCAGCAGGCCGATGATCGAGGTCCGCGACACCGTCAGGGGCAGCGCGCCCGCGATCAGCAGCACCGGACCCCAGCGGCGGGTCCAGTGGAGGTGTCGGCGCACCGGGTCGAAGGCCTGCTGGACGGCGAACGGCAGCAGGATCGCGAGCATGCCGCCGAACTCGAGCGGCTGGGCCGTGGTGGCCCGGGGCCGGGTGAACGCACCGCGGTCCATGACGCTCACCTGCGCGACGCTGGTCTGCAGGCCGGGGATGTGGACGGAGTCGGCGATGTTGGTTCCCGAGAAGAAGTCGTAGAAGCCGATCGCGGCGACGACCGAGCCCAGGACCACCACCCGGCGCATCAGCACGTCGAGCCGGCCGCGCTCCTGGATGCCCGCCGAGGTCAGTACGACCAGCGACACCCACACCAGGAATCCGATGAGGCCGCGGTCGGCGCCCAGGACCTCCGCGTGCGAGCTCTCCCGCGCCGCGTCCGAGATGTAGGCCGCCAGGACGGCCAGCCCGAGCACGCACATGGCGACGCGCGCCAGCCTGGTGCCCGGCGCGGGCAGGACTCGGCCGCCGAGCCAGGTCGCGAGGTACCACAACAGGCCCAGCAGGGCGAAGACGTTGGCGGGGGTGCCGACGCCGCCGAGTGCGGGCAGGGCCAGGTTCGACGGGATGAAGAGGGCCAGTGCCAGGTAGACGGTGAGGATCGCCGTGGCGTCGACCCGCCGGCCGAGCAGTCCTCTCCGGACCCGGCCGGGGGCGCGGCCGTCCCCGGACCGCGGGGCGGCGCTCCTGGCGGTGGTCCGCCGGCGGCGGACCACCGCGACGCCCTCCATCAGGATCGACAGCAGGAAGGCGCTGACGACTCCGAGGATGACGACGGCCGCGATGTCCTGGTAGCGGTTCTTCGACTTCGCCACCGGGGTCTGCGGCAGGACGACGGGCGCCGTCTGCACGAAGTACGCGGGCGGGACCTTGGCCGCGGCCTGCAGGGCCTTGAGCTGCTCGCCGGCGAACTCGGTCAGGGTGTTGGTCTCCTTCAGCACCTTGGCCCGGTCGGTCCCGGTCACGCTGAGCGTGAGCAGCGGGCTGTCGGCCGTGGGCGCGAAGCCGGCCGTGTACGGGTCCGTGACGCCCCGGCTGCGCAGCTCCTTGGCGGCGTCGTTCGACTCCAGGGTCCTGATCAGTACGTCGGCCGTGACGATCAGCGAACCGCCCGCGTTCGAGATGGGGTTGCCGAAGGTGGGAGGCAGCCGGGAGACCGCCGAGGAGTCCAGCAGGGTGACCGAGCTCTGCGACTGGTAGGAGACGGGGACGGTCACGTACAGGTATCCGCCGCAGACCAGGCTGAGGAGGGTGAGGGGCACGACGAAGTACCAGCGTCTGCGCAGAATGGCCCAGATCTCACCAAGACTCATGCCCCATCCCCCCGTTCGGTGGCATCCCGCCGTGCGTCCTGCCAGTATCGGAGCTGACGGAAGGATCTCGTATGTCGCCCGGGAACGTCGCCGACGCACTGCTCCGCCGCTGGTACGTGGTGCTGGCCGCACTGCTGCTGACCACCGCCGCGGCGTACCAGGTGGTGCGTCCCGCGCCCCAGTACACCGGGTCCGCCGTCGTCGTCCTGAAGCCGCCGGTGACCCGGAACCAGCCCAACCAGCTCACCAATCTGCAGCCGCCGCTCGCCCTGGTCTCCTACGGGGTCGTGCAGCAGCTCGAATCCCCGGCGGGGCGGCGTGAGTTGAGGGCTGCCGGCGTCCAGGGGACCTACCATCTCGTCCCCCGCAACAGCGGGACCAGCGCCACGCCCCGCTATCTGATCCCCTCCCTGCAGATCCAGTCGCAGGCCGCCGGGGCGGACGCCGCCGTGGCGGCGGTGCGCCGCATCGTCGACGTCTACACCCGGCACGTCGACGCGATGCAGTCGGCCCAGCGGGTGCCGGCCGGTTCGCGGATCACCGCCTCCGTGCTGACCTCGCCGAGCGCCGCCGAGGTGCGGGGGGACCGGAGCCGGGGCCTGGCCGGCACCGGCCTGCTGGGCCTGGCCGGCGGCGTTCTCGGCGCGTTGTGGCTCGACCGGTACCTGCTGAGCCGTCGCGCGGCCAAGCCCGGACGGCACGCCGGCCCGGTCCTCGCGGCCGGCTGAGACGAACTGTTCTCCCATCAGATACCGCGGCGCTTCCAGGACTCCCACCACAGCCGCTCCCGGCCGCGTTCGGCCACGGCGGACCACACCAGCGGCTGGAGGTACGGCATCGCCTTCGCGCCGATCCGCCGTCTGAGCCGCAGCGCGCGGTACTCCGGCAGCTTCGCGTAGTCCGGCAGGCACTGCGCGGCGAAGGCCACGCACTCGTCGACCGGGACGACCTCCGTACGCCCGCGGTCGTAGGCGCGGTAGGCCCGGCGCAGTGCGAAGCGGGCCAGCCGGGTGTGGACCTGGTCGGCGAGGCGGTCGGCGTGCGGAAGCCGGTCGCCGCATTTGGCGAGCACCGAGTCGAAGGCCACGAGGCGCTGGCGCAGGTCGTCGAGCTGACCGCCGAAGTCGGTCGTGGACATGTTCTTTCCGTGGACCCGGTAGAAGGCCTGGTCGGCGCCGCGTACGTAGCCGACGTCGGCGTGTGCGGCGAGCCGCATCCACATTTCGATGTCGCCGGCGTGCGGCAGGGCCGGGTCGTAGCCGCCGACCTCGCGCTGGAGGCTGGTGCGGACGACGACCTCCGGTGAGGTGATGCAGCCGGTGCCCTCGCGGAAGCGCCGTTCCAGCCACCACTGCCCGAGGTAGACGACCGAACCGGTGCCGCGGGTGCGGGCCGGCGGCAGTGGTCCGCCGTGCTGGAAGCGCAGCGGACGCCCGTAGGCGAACCCGGCCTCGGGGTGGGCGTCCAGGAGGGCGGCGGCCCGGACGAGGGCGCCCGGGACCAGCCGGTCGTCGGCGGAGAGCAGGGCGACGTAGTCGCCGTCGGCCCATTCCAGCAGGCCCTCGTTGTAGGTGGCGATGTGGCCCTTGTTGGTCTCGTGGACGCGGACCTCGATCCGCGGGTCGGAGGCGGCCAGTTTGAGCGCGGTCTCCGCCGAGTCGTCGGGCGAGGCGTCGTCGATGATGAGGACCCGGACGTCGACGCCGTCCTGCTCGTCCAGGACGCTGCTGACGCAGTCGGCGAGGAAGTGGCCGTACTTGTAGCAGGGGATCACAACACTGACGCTGCTCATCGGTGGGTAATGCCAATCCCCGGCGGCGGCCCACGGGTTCGCCGTGGGCCGCCGCCGGTGCGCTGTGTCGGGTCAGTTCTTCTTCTTGTGGGCGGTCCTGGCGGTCAGGGTCCAGCTGTGGGACTTCACCGCGTGGCGGTGCCTGTCCCGGGCCGTGACCGCGACCTTGAACCGGGTGCCGTCGGGCAGCGGGCCGGACAGGTGGACGGTCACCTTGTGACTCGCCCGGTCGTAGGAGGTGACGGCCGTGACGTGGAGCTTCCCGGCCGCGGCCGCCCGGGGGCCGGACAGGACGGTCACGGTCGCCTTGACGGACGACACCGCGGTCTTCGCGGGCAGGGTGGTGACGAGCGGGCTGCCCGCGTCGGCGGTGTGCGTCAGCGCGG
Organism: Streptomyces sp. NPDC003720; assembly: GCF_042875075.1. Classification (NCBI taxonomy): domain Bacteria; kingdom Bacillati; phylum Actinomycetota; class Actinomycetes; order Kitasatosporales; family Streptomycetaceae; genus Streptomyces; species Streptomyces sp. NPDC003720. Next base: position 409,040 of record NZ_JBIANZ010000001.1, on the reverse strand, counting down.
ACCCGTTGTCCTCGGAGGCGCCGGGCGCCGCCAGGGACGCGCTCGGGTTGTCGGCGGTGAAGACCGGGCCCACCCAGTAGTTCGCGGATCCGTAGGAGCCGGTCGGGAAGGCCGGGTCGGCGCCGTACCGGTAGAGCCCGTTGTGGTGGGCGGCGGTGTCGGCGGTGCCGGTCAGCGGGTAGGACTGGTGGGCTCCGGCGAAGTAGCCGCCGTCGACCGCGTAGTGGCCGTTCGGCGCGTGGTAGGAGACGACGTACGGGGTGTCGGCGCTGATGGCCACCGGGTTGGTGAAGGTCATCCGCTGCCAGCCCGAGGCCGACTCGCCGGTGAAGGTGCCGGTGGCGAGCAGCGTGCCGTCGTCGGACCACAGACTGCCGGTGTGGGTGCCGGTGTTGCCGGTCCCCTTGTAGAAGGTGACACCGGTGACCCAGCCGCTCGCCGAGGACGTGAACCGGGTGCCCAGCTCGACCGAGTTGGTGTCGCCGGTCATGTCGGTGGTGGCGGGCACGGCGGAGGCGTTCCACAGCGTGCAGGGGCAGGTGACCGCCGGCGGGGTGGTGCTGGTGGTGAAGGTCCAGGTCACCGGGTCCGCCATGGCGTTGCCCCACAGGTCGGTGGCCTGCACGGAGGCGGTGTACGTGGTGTGCAGCGCCAGTTCCGTCGACGGCGTGAAGGTCGCCTTGTTGGACGCGGGGAGCGTCCAGGCGCCCGGCACGGTGTCGCCGTTAGGGCCCTTCACGGTGAAGGTCAGGCTGTCGGAGTCGACGGCCGAGCTGAAGACGGCTGACACCGGCGCCGTGATCGACACGCCGGTCGCCCCGGACGTCGGGGAGGTCGAGGTGACGGTGGGCGGGGTGGTGCTGGCCGTCGAGGTGTCCAGCACCACGTCGACCCAGTAGTTGCTGCCCGAGGACTGCGAGGACGGGAAGGCGCTGGCCGAGCCGTAGTGGTAGACGCCGTTGCCGCCGTCGGTGCCCGACTTCAGCGCCGTGAGCGGGGCGAGGCCCGCGTCGGAGCCGGAGAAGTAGCCGCCGTCGTAGGAGTATCCGCCGTTGGGGGCGAAGTACGAGGCGACGTAGGTGGTGTTGGCCTTGACGCTGACCGGGGTGGAGAAGTTGAGCTGCTGCCAGCCGGAGGCCGACTCGCCGGTGAAGGTGCCGGTGGCCAGACGGGTGCCGGAGGCGCTCCACAGGCTGCCGGTGTGGGTGCCGGTGTTGACCGGCGACTTGTAGAAGCGGACGCCGGTGATGGAACCGGCCACCGTGGTGCGGAACTTCACGCCGAGTTCGACGGCGCTGCCGTCGCCTCCGTTGACGGTGCCGGGCACGGCGGAGGCCGGCCAGACGGTGCACGGGCAGGCCTGCGGGCCGACGGTGAGCGGGAGGGTGCCGACGGCGCCGATGTTGACGCTGTCGTCCACCGCGCGGACCTTGACGGACACGGCGCCGGGGGCGGTCGGGGTCCAGGTGTACTTCCAGGACGTGAGGCCGGTGGCGGCGTTCCAGGTCTTGCCGCCGTCGGTGGACACCTCCACGCGGGCCACGACGCCGCCCCCGGAGTCGGTGGCGGTGCCCGTGACGGTGACCGGCTTCAGCGCCGGGACGGTGACCCCGGAGGCCGGCGCCGTGACGGTGACGGCCGGGCCGGTGGTGTCGGTGGTGGCCGTCGCGGCGGTGAGGTTGCTCTGCCGGGTCAGCGGCTGGACGCCCATGTCGGCCAGGATGTTCACGGTCGCCTGCTGCATGCGGGCGTCCTCGGTGACCACGGTGTCGGCGGGGTCGTAGGTCGGGATGTTGGTCAGTCCCCACGACCACTGCACGGTTCCCGCGCCGAACACCAGGGCGCCGGAGTCCTGGTCGCGGAACTCGACGAGGTTGTGCGTCGCCGTGCCGTTGCCGTAGACGTTGCCCCAGTCCGTGCGCAGTTTGCCGTCGTTGATGTCGACCGTCGTGGACGACACGTCGATCGCCCCGGCGGGCCGGGTGCTGTTGTCGATGTCGCTGTCCCACTCGTAGCCGAGGGTCCCCTCGGGGAAGGTGGCGGTCTGGCTCGACGTCAGGTTGGCGACGGAGGTGTTGCGCCAGATCCGGTTCTTCCCGTACGAGCCGGGGACGGTGATGGCGTCGCTGCGGTAGCCGTTCACCGTGAACATGGAGCCGGTGAGGATGTTCGGCGGCTGGTAGTCCTGCCCGTACTGGGTGCTGGCGGGGTCCATCCAGGTGCCGGTCCAGACGCCGCTGGGGTCGGCGATGCCGTTGTTCTGCGCCATCTTGGTCATCTTGTAGCAGACCAGGGTGCGGTTGGCCGTGTTGGCGCCGTCGATGCTCGGGGTGAGCCGGGTCTTCCAGAAGACCTCGTTGCCGCTGAAGAAGCCCTGCCGGACGCCGGCCTTCCGGGCCGCGAGGACGTTGGAGTACTGGCTCTGCGTCCAGTACTCGTCGTGGCCGGAGGACAGGTACACCTTGTGCTTCTTCAGCAGGGTGGCGCCGTTGGCCGACACGTCGACGCCGGACAGGTAGCTGACGTCGTAGCCGTTGCGTTCCAGCCACGACAGCATCATGTACTCGGAGCCGTAGATGCCGTTGTCGCCGCCGATGTCCAGCGGCCGGTTGTAGCTGACCTCGTAGGCGCGGCCGTCCGGCGCGGGACCGGTGCCGCCGTAGAGGTCCTGGCCGCCGTAGTCGTTGTAGGCCTGCCAGGTCTGGTCGCTGGTCTGCACGACGACGTCGGAGGTGCTGGAGTCGTTGCGGACCACGAACGGGTACGGCATCAGGCCGTCGCCGTCCGTCTGGGTCAGGTTCGCGATGTACAGGCCGGAGACGGCGTCGCTGGGCACCGTCCAGGTGGCGGTGACCGGCCAGTTGCCGCAGTCGACGAGGCCGGTGCTGCTCTTGGTGGTGCAGTTGGCCGGCTTGGTGAGGTAGTTGGCCGGGTAGGTGACGGCGGCCTGGGCCGCGGTGGACATCTTGCGCGCGCCGTCGCCGCCGTACCAGCCGAGGCGGTAGATCTCGACGTGGTACGAGACCTTCGACTGCACCTTGAACTGCACGGTGTCACCGGCCTGGACGCTCTCCTTGGTGGAGAAGCCCTTGATGTCACCGTAGGCGTTGGGCGAGAACCAGTCGGACTTCGGGGTGCCCGGTTTGGAGTTCTCGCAGACGACGGGGTTCGAACCCGCTCCGCACGGATCGGAGGCGGCCAGGGCGGTCCCCGCCTGCGGGAGCACCGCCCAGATCAACGCTGCTACGACGGCGAGGCGGCTGCCCCGGATCCGTCTGCTCCATTTTTTCATGAGTACCTCTCGCGGTGCTGTGCAGGACCGACCCGTGCGGTCGGGGTGGAGCCGTGAAGCCGTGACCGGTCAGCCGCGCAGGGCGTGGGCGAGTGCGTCCACGACACGCTGCTGCTGGTCCTGGGTGATGTGCGGGTGGAGCGGGAGCGACAGGATCCGTTCCGCCGTCCGCTCGGCGTTCGGGAAGTCGCCCCGGGCGTATCCGAGATGGCGGTACGCCGGGGTCAGGTGGACCGGTGCCGGATAGTGCACCCCGGCGCCGATGCCCTCCGCGTTGAGCTTGCCGACGACGTCGTCGCGGTCGGCGCCGTCGACCTGGACGACGTAGAGGTGCCACACGTGGACGTTGCCGGGTTCCGTCACCGGGAGCACGACCCGTCCGGCCGCGGCGAGGCCGGCGAGCATCTCGTCGTAGCGGGCTGCGGCCGCCCGGCGGGCGGCGTTGCCGGCCGCGAGGCGCTTGAGTTTCGCCCGCAGCACGACGGCCTGCAGCCCGTCCAGCCGGCTGTTGAAACCGGGCACGTCGTGGCGGTACTTGGCGACGCCGCCGTGGTTCGCGACGGCGCGCACCAGGCCGGCCCGCTCCTCGTCGTCGGTGAGCACCGCGCCCGCGTCGCCGTAGGCGCCCAGGTTCTTGCCGGGGTAGAAGCTGGTCGCCGCGATGCCGCCGCTGCCCGGCGAGCGGCCGTCGCGGGTGGCGCCCTGGCACTGTGCGGCGTCCTCGACCACCCGCACCTGGTCCGGCAGCCGGCCGGTGAGCGCCGTCACGTCGGCCATCTGGCCGTAGAGGTGGACCGGTACGACCGCGCGGGTGGCCGGGGTGACCGCGTCCAGCGCGGCCCCCGGGTCGAGCAGGTATGTGCCGGGCAGGCAGTCGGCGAGGACCGGCCGTGCGCCGGTGCGGGCCACCGCGCCCGCGGTGGCGATGAAGGTGTTGGCGGGCACCACGACCTCGTCGCCTGGACCCACCCCGCTGGCGCGCAGGGCGAGTTCGACGGCGTCGGTGCCGTTGGCGACGCCGACGCAGTGCGCGACGCCGCCGAAGTCCGCGTACTCGCGCTCGAACAGGCGGACCTCCTCGCCGCCGATGAACGCGGTGCCCGCGAGGACACGCTCGAAGCCGGCCCGTACCTCGTCGGCGACCTCCTCGTGGGCCGCCTTGAGGTCCACGAGCGGAATCTGGTTCATGTGACTGGTCCCCCCAGTGCGTGCGTCGCGAAGTCGTGCCTCCGCGAAGCGAGTTGGTCGAGCGCGGGCGCGTCCGCCGCGCGCAGCCGACGGGCCGGGCTCCCCACCCAGACCTCGCCCGGCGGTACATCGCCGAGGACGGCGCTCCCCATCCCGATCAGCGACCAGGCGCCGACCGTCGTGCCTTCCCTGACCAGGGCGCCCGAGCCCAGATAGGCGCCCCGCTCCACCCGCACGCCGCCGCCCAGGCGGACGCCGGAGGCGATGGTGGCGCAGTCCTCGACCACGTCGTCGTGGGTGAGGACGGCCTGCGGCATCACGGCGACGTGCGCGCCCACCCGGACGGCGGCGGTCAGCGCGCAGTGCGCCAGCAGCACCGAGCCGGGGCCGACCTCGGACGACCCGGACACCGCAGCCGTCGGATGGACCACGGTGGCGTAGCGGTCGGCGGGCAGGCCGAGCCTGGCGACCAGCCGGGCCCGGGACGCGTAGTCCCCCGGGTTGCCCACGCAGACGACCACGCGGGTCCGGGGCAGCTCGTGGACCAGGTCGCAGCCGCCGAGGACGGGCACGCCGTCCACCTCGGCGCCGTGCAGGGCGGCGTTGTCGTCGAGGTGCCCGAGCAGCTCGGTGCGGCCCGCGTCCCGCACGGCCTGCGCGGTCTCGCGGGCGAAGCCGCCGGCGCCGACGATCAGCAGCCCGTTCATCTTCGGGCCTGTTCGCGCAGCGCCGTCACGACACGGTCCTGCTGGTCCTCGGTCATCGTGTGGAACAGCGGCAGGATCAGCGAGTCACGGCTGAGCCGCTCGGTGACCGGAAGCGGGCCACGGGGGTGGCCTTCGTAGGCGGGTTCGAGGTGCGCAGCCATGATCCCGCGCCGGGCCGAGACACCGGCCGCGGCGAGCGCGGCGAGCAGGTCGTCCCGGCCGACGGGGAAGCCCTCGTCCAGGAGCACCCAGTAGGACTGGAAGTTGCTCTGCCCGTGGGCGGGGTCGCGGACCGGGGTGAGGCCGGGGACGTCCCGCAGCGACCGGTCGTAGCGGGCGGCCAGTTCGCGGCGGCGGGCGATCATCTCGTCGAGCTTGCCGAGCTGGACCAGGCCGACCGCGGCCTGGATGTCCGTCATCCGGTAGTTGAAGCCGACCTCGAGGTAGCTCTCCAGGACCGGCCGGCTGCTCGCGTGACGCTGGGCCGCCGAGGCGTTCATCCCGTGCTCGCGCAGCCGGCGCAGGCGCTCGGCCCATCCGGCGTCGTCGGTGGTGACCATGCCGCCCTCGCCGGTGGTGACGAGTTTGCGGGGGTGGAAGGACCAGGCGGCGAGCAGCGCGCCGTGGCCGACCGGCTTGCCGCCCACGGTGGAGCCGATGGCGCAGGCCGCGTCCTCCACCAGCGGCAGGTCCCAGTCGGCGCAGGCGGCCCGCAGAGCGTGCACGTCGGCCGGCACGCCGCCCTGGTGGACGGCGAGGACGGCCCTGGTGCGCGGGGTGCGGACGGCGTCGACGGTGGCCGGGGTCAGGTTGCCGGTGGCGGGCTCGACGTCGGCGAACACCGGCTCGGCGCCGACGTAGCGCACGGCGTTGGCGGTGGCGATGAACGACAGCGAGGGCACCACGACCTCGTCGCCGGGCCCGAGGCCGAGCGCGACCAGGGACAGGTGCAGTGCGGTGGTGCACGAGCTGACCGCGACGGCGTGCTCGGCGCCCACCCGCTCCGCGAAGGCCCGCTCGAACGCGGCGACCCTGGGGCCCTGGGCGACCCATCCGGAGAGCACCGCCTCGGAGGCGGCCCGGGCCTCCTCCTCGCCGAGCCAGGGGATCATCACCGGGATGCGGTCGGCGCTCACCGGGCGGCCTCCCCCGCGGCGCGCTCCGCGCGCCACCAGTCGACCAGGTCCCTGAGCCCGGTGCGCAGGTCGATCCGCGCGCTGAAGCCGAGCCGTTCGGCGGCGTGCGAGGTGTCCGCGAGCCGCCGGACCACGCCGTTCACCGCGCGGGCGGGCCCGTGCTCCGGCTCCAGGCCCTCGGCCCCCATCGCCTCCAGCAGGCCCTGGGCGAGTTCCTTCAGCGAGGTCTCCGTGCCGCTGGCGATGTTGAAGACCTCGTCGGTCAGGTCCGACTCGGCGGCCAGCACGTTGGCCCTGGCGATGTCCCTGACGTCGACGAAGTCCATGGTCTGGCTGCCGTCGCCGAGGATCAGGGGCGGCTCGCCCGCCTCGATGCGCTCCATCCAGCGGATGAGCACCTCGGTGTAGAGGCCGTGGATGTCCATCCGGGGGCCGTAGACGTTGAAGTACCGCAGCGCCACGTAGTCCAGGCCGTACATGGCGTGGAAGCTGCGCAGCATGCCCTCGTTGAAGGCCTTGGCCGCGCCGTAGAACGTGTCGTTGTTGTAGGGGTGGTGGCGTTCGGTCGTCGGGAAGTCCTCGGCCATGCCGTAGACGGACGCCGAGGACGAGGCGATCACCTTGCCGACCCCGGCCTCGACCGCCGCCTCCAGCACGTTGAAGGTGCCGTCGACCATGACCTCGTTGGCGAGCCGGGGCTCCTCCGCGCACTGCGTGATGCGGATCGCGGCGAGGTGGAAGACCAGGTCGGCGCCCGCGGTGGCCTTCCGTACGGCTGCGGCGTCCCGGATGTCGCCCTCGACGACGTCGACGACGCCGCTGGGCAGGGCGCGGGCCAGATTGCCCATGCGCCCGCGGACGAAGTTGTCCAGCACGACGATCTCACGGGCGCCGCCCTCGGCCAGGAGGTCGACGAGATTGGACCCGATGGTCCCCGCCCCTCCGGTGACCAGGATCTTCTTGCCCCGTACGCTGCTCAACTGATGTGCCCTCTCCATCGGTGGAACTGTCAGTGCCCGGCGCGCAGGCCGACTACGGCACCCCGGAACTCAAGGCTCCGGGAGGCGGCTTCGAGGATGTCCAGCACGCGCAGGCCCGCCCGCCCGTCGGTCAGCGGAGCCCGTCCGCTCCGGATCGCGTCGGCGAACTCGTCGACCATGCTGCGCAGCGCTTCCTTCTCGCCGATCGCGGGGGCGACCATGTCCCCGGAGCGGTAGGAGACGAGCATCTCCCGCCGTTCGTCCGCGCCGATCTCCTGCGGCGCGGCGAGGTCCACGCCCCGGTCGTACACCGCGACGCGCTGGACCGGGTTGAGGTCGTCCCAGATCAGGGTGCGCTTGGAGCCGCCCACCATGGTGGTGCGGACCTTGGTCGGGGAGAGCCAGTTGACGTGCACGTGGGCGATGGCCCCCGTGTTGAGCTGCAGCGTCAGATAGGCCACGCAGGCCTGTCCGGCGCCGATCGGGTCGGCCCCGTGGGCGGCGACCGCGACCGGTTCGACGTTGTCGGGCAGGATGAAGTCCAGGATGGACAGGTCGTGGGGCGCCAGGTCCCACAGGACGTCGATGTCCTTCTGGACGAGGCCGAGGTTGATCCGCACCGAGTCGACGAAGTGGATCTCGCCGAGTTCGCCGGAGCGGACCATGTCGCGGATGCGGCCCACGGCGGGTGTGTAGCAGTAGGTGTGGTCGCACATCAGGGTGAGCCCGCGCTCCTCCGCCTCGGCGACCAGGCGCATCCCGTCGGCGTAGGTGGCGGCGAGCGGCTTCTCCACCAGGACGTGCTTGCCGGCGCGCAGCGCGGCCAGGGCGATGTCGAGGTGGGTCCCGGCGGGGGTGGCCACGGCGACGGCGGCGACGGCGGGGTCGGCCAGGACGGCCGCGTAGTCCGAGGTGGCCTGGACGGTCGAGTAGCCGCCGAGGACCCGCTGGGCCCGGTCCACGTCGAGATCGCACAGCCAGCGCAGCCGGAACCGATCGCTGGCCTGGAAGTTGCGTACGAGGTTGGGGCCCCAGTAGCCGGCCCCGACGACCGCCACCCCCAGCGGATCCGTGGTCTGCGTCACCGTGTTCCTCTTCCTTCGGTCCATCAGTAGGCCCCCGCTCCGCGCACCACGGCGGACCCGGTGCGCAGCAGGATGGTCAGGTCGAGGCCCATCGACCAGTTGTCCACGTATCCGAGGTCGAGCCGGACCGCTTCGTCCCAGGGCAGGTCGGAGCGGCCGCTGACCTGCCACAGCCCGGTGAGGCCGGGCTTCACCAGCAGCCGGCGTTTGATGTCCGGGGTGTACTCCTCGACCTCCTCGGGCAGCGAGGGGCGGGGGCCGACGAGCGACATGTGGCCCCGCACCACGTTGATCAGCTGCGGGAGTTCGTCGAGCGAGCTGCGGCGCAGCAGCGAGCCGACCCGGGTGATGCGCGGGTCCTCCTTCACCTTGAACAGCAGGCCGTCGCTGTTCTGGTTGAGGTGCTCCAGTTCCGCGCGCAGGGCCTCGGAGTCCTGCCGCATCGTGCGGAACTTCAGCATGGTGAAGTGGTTTCCGTAGCGGCCCACCCGGCGCTGCCGGAACAGCGCGGGACCGGTGCTGTCCAGCCGGACGACCAGGGCGATCACCAGCATGGGCGGCAGGAGCACCGCCAGCAGCAGCGCGGCGAGCGCCCGGTCCAGCAGTTCCTTGGGCAGCCGGGAGGCCCGGGAGAGGTTCGGCGCCTGTATCCGCATCAATGGGACCCCGTTGGTGGGGCGGACCACCAGCCGGGAGGCGGACACGTCGGTCAGCACGGGCGCCACCAGGAAGTCGACGTCCTGCACGGCCGCCGTCCAGGACATCCGGCGCAGGACGGAGGCGTCCAGCTCGGGCGCCGGCAGCGCCACGACGGTGCCCACGCCCATGGCGCGGACCACGTCGTTCATGTCGCCGATCCCGCCGAGGACGGGGATCCCCAGCTCACGGATGGCGACCGCGTTCTCAGGGTCGCTCAGGCACACGCCGGCGACCTGCATCTCCTGTGCGCCGCCCGCTCTTCGCAGCACGGCGACCAGTTCGACGACGCCGTGCGACGGTCCGACCAGGAGCGCCGCGGTGCGGTCCCGGCCCCGTGCCCAGCGCCGGCGCAGCCGGCGGCGGAGCGCGTAGCGGACCACCAGGGCGATCGCGGCGGCGGGCGCCGCGGCCGCGATCATGTCGTGCAGCAGGCCCAGGTCGCGTGCGAACAGCCAGTACGCACAGGCGGCCAGCGCCGGCAGGGCGACGGCCCCGCGCAGCACCCGCAGGTACTCCTCGGTTCCCAGGCCCAGGGCGCCCCGGTCGTAGGAGCGATGGGCCAGCATCGCCACGATCCACACCGGCGGCAGCACCAGCGCCACCGTCCAGCGGCCGTACGCTCCGTGGACCATTAAGGCCGCGGCTACGGCCGCCAGGCCGTCCGCGACCGGCAGGACCGTACGGTACTTCCGTTCCCAAGGTCTTCGGCGTGCTTCCGGACCTCTGTGATCCAGAACCACCTGCTCATGCGTGACCTCAACGGTCATGCCCCCCCCACCACATGCGCGGCTACCCCTGACCGAGCGATGCGGACGTACGGTCGCAAGTCCGCGGCCAGGGCCGGAACGACGCCGGTGCGTCTCCTCAACACAACGGCGCCGGAAAACCAGGGAGCTGTCGACGGTTCCCCAACCGTCCGTCGCGCCCTGCACGTTGGTTGTTGCCTGTGCCGTATCCGGCTTACGACCCCGCGACTTGACGATGCGTCAGCTGCGGATGTCCCTCCCAAACCGGCCCGGCGGACCTCAATCTAGACCACGGGACCCAGTCGCGGGAACAGTTGGACGAAACACACAGCGCGAAGCCGACACCGACGGCATACTGCCCGGGTGACGAGCATCGTGATCCCGGCCCACAACGAGGAACGCGTCCTCGGCCGGCTCCTCGATTCGCTGCTGGCGGACCCTTCCGGGGACGAGACCGACATCGTGGTCGTGTGCAACGGCTGCACGGACGACACCGCGCGGATCGCGGCCCGGCGCGGCCCGCGGGTGCGGGTGGTGGAGATCCCGGTCCCCTCCAAGCACGCGGCCCTGCGGGCGGGTGACGACCACGCGCGCGGCTTCCCACGGATCTACGTGGACGCGGATGTGGTGCTCACGGCCGCCGACGTACGGGCGCTGGCCGGGCCCCTCGACGACGCCTCCGGCATCCTCGCCACGGCCCCCGAACGGCAGCTCCCGCTGGCCGCCTGCGCGTGGCCGGTACGGGCCTACTACCGCGTGTGGCAGCGGCTCCCGGCCGTGCGCGAGGGGCTGTTCGGACGCGGCGTCATCGCGGTCTCCGAGGCCGGGTACGCCCGGATCGCGGCGCTGCCGCCGCTGATGGCGGACGATCTGGCCGCGTCCCTGGCGTTCGCGCCCGGGGAGCGGCTCGTGGTCGGTGCGGCCCGGGTCGTGATCCAACCGCCGCGCACCTGGCCGGATCTCGTCAGGCGGCGGATCAGGGCCGCGGTGTCCACCGCCCAGGTGGAGCGGCACCGGGACCCGCAGGAGGCGTCGGCGCGCACCGGCAGGGCGGACCTGCTGGCGCTGGTCCGTGAGGATCCGAGGCTCCTCGTGGGCGTCGTGGTCCTCGTCGCCACGGCGGTCGTCGCCCGGTGGCGGGCCCGGAAGGCCATCGCGGCGGAGGACTTCGGCACCTGGCTCCGGGACGAGAGCAGCCGGCAGAACTGATCGCACCGCACCTGGAGTCCCCGATCATGTATCTCACCGACCGCTCCGCTCCCGCCCGTGCGGACACCGGACGCGGCCCCGCACGCCGGGTCGCCCCGGTCGTCCTCGTGCTCGGCACGGTCAGCCTGATCACCGACATCTCCTCGGAGATGGTCACCGCCGTGCTGCCGCTGTACCTGGTCAGCCAACTCGGCTTCAGTCCGCTGGGGTTCGGCGCCCTGGACGGTGTCTACAACGGCGTCAGCGCCCTGGTCCAGCTCACCGGCGGCCACCTCGCCGACCGGGTGCGCAACCACAAGCTGATGGCCGGGCTCGGCTACGGCCTGTCCGCGCTCTGCAAGCCGCTGCTGCTGCTCGCCGGCAGCATCGGCACGCTCGGCACGGTCCTCGCCCTGGAACGCACCGGCAAGGGCCTGCGCACCGCCCCGCGCGACGCGATGATCTCCCTGTCCACGCCGGCCGCGAACCAGGGCCGGGCGTTCGGCGTGCACCGGGCGATGGACACCACCGGCGCGATGCTCGGCCCGCTCGCGGCCTTCCTGATCCTGCGCGCGGCGGCCGACGGCTACGACGCCGTGTTCGGGGTGAGCGCGTGCGTCGCCGTGCTCGGCGTACTGGTGCTGGTGCTGTTCGTGCCCGGCAGGCGGCGGGAGACGCCGACGGAGGCGGTGGGCGGGCCGGTTGACGCGGGCGAGCCGAGCGCGCCGGACGGTCCGGGCGGACCCGGCGGGACGGACCGTCCGGGCCCCCAGGGCGGCAGGCCGCCGGTCCGGGTGCGCGAGGCCCTGGCGCTGCTGCGCCTGCCGCGTCTGCGGGCGCTCGCCGGCTGCGCCGCCCTGCTCGGCCTGACCACCGTCAGCGACGCCTTCGTCTACCTGCTCCTGCAACGCCGCGCGGGCATCGGCGAGCAGTGGTTCACGCTGCTGCCGCTGGGCACCGCCGCGGTGTTCCTGCTGCTCGCGGTGCCCGCGGGCGCGCTGGCCGACCGGATCGGGCGGCGCACCGTGTTCCTCGCCGGGCACGTGGGCCTGCTCGCCGCCTACGCCCTGCTGCTGTGGGCGCCGGCCACGCCGGTCCTGGCCCCGGCCGTGCTCGCGCTGCACGGCATGTTCTACGCGGCCACCGACGGCGTGCTCCCGGCCGCCCTCGCCGGCGTCGTGCCCGAGGAGCTGCGCGCCAGCGGCCTCGCCATCGTCGGCACCAGCCAGGCGCTGGCCAGGTTCTGCTGCTCGCTGGCCTTCGGCGCCGCCTGGACGGTGTGGGGCGACGGCCCCGCGCTGGCCGGCTCGGCGGTCGGGCTGCTGGCCTGCGCGGCCGTCGCGGGCCTGGTGCTGCGGCCGGCCGGCGGGACCCGATGACGACCTCAGCCCCAAGGATCCGGATGACAACGCTCCACCGCCGTCTGCTCGTACTCGCCGTGGCGGTCCTGCTGCTCGCGGGCCTGGGCACCGGCGTGGTCCTGCACGCCGCCTCCCGCGCCGACCGCGCCGGCCGGCCGCAGGCGGGCGGCCCCGCCGTAGGCGAGGGCAGGCTGACGCTCGGCCAGAAGCACCGCCTGACGTTCGTGAACGCGGCCGCGGGCCCGCACCGCGCCGCCGTCGCCTCGGTGCCGTCGGCCGATCCCGGCGGCCGGCGGGTCGCCTCGGACCTGAAGTGCGCGCGCTTCTACGCGGCGGCCGGCACCGGCGTCTGCCTCCAGTCCGACCCCGGTGTCCTCAAGCAGAGCAACCGCGCCCTGATCCTGGACGCGGGCCTGCGCACCCGGCGCGAGTTCCCGCTCGCGGGCACGCCCAGCCGGGCCCGGGTCTCGCCCAGCGGCCGCTTCGCCGCCTGGACCGTCTTCGTCTCCGGCGAGTCCTACTCCTCCGCGTACTTCTCCACCCGGACCTCGATCCTGGACACCCGCACCATGCGGCTGGTCCCCAGCCTGGAGAAGTTCTCGGTGGTCAAGGACGGCAAGCCGTACCACGCCTCGGACGTCAACTTCTGGGGCGTCACCTTCGCCTCCGACGACGACACCTTCTACGCCACCCTCAACACCGGCAACAAGACGTACCTGGTGCGGGGTTCGGTCTCCCGGCGCTCGGTCACCACCCTGACCGAGAACGTGGAGTGCCCCTCGCTCTCCCCCGACGGCACCCGGGTCGCCTTCAAGAAGCGGGTCCTGTCCGGCGCCACGCTCTGGCACGAGTACGTGCTCGATCTGCGCACCCTGCGCCGGACACCGCTGGCCGAGCGCCACAGCGTCGACGACCAGGCCACCTGGCTGGACGACCGCACCCTCGCCTACGCCCTGCCCGCCGACGGCGAGGTGGGCGGCAGCGATCTGTGGACCGTGCCCGCGGACGGCACGGGAACGCCCCGTCTGCTGATCTCGGGGGCCTCCTCACCGGCGCCGCTGTAGCGGGGCCCTCATGTCCCAGGCCGCGGGCGCATCCGAGCCGGGCCGCACCGGTGCCGTGCGTCATCACCTCGTCCGCTCCGAGGACCCCGCAGCGTACGAACCGTTCGGCAGCCGCTCCGCAGGTGTGCCCGCGAGGCGCTTCTCGACCCCACCCGTTGATCCACCGCAGTCGGCCGATCGACATCCGCGGGAGCCGCGTCGACCCCAAAACGTGATCCACAGCAGACTTACAGACATCCCAACCAGTCGGTATGGTGCGCCGCCTGATGCGTTTCCCCCTTCACCTCCACGTATTCGTGCCGCAGTGAAAGGCCAGGCGATGACACACCCCGACGAGCACCAGTACCCACCACCCGGACCATCCGGATGGCCGCCGCCCCGCACCGGGCCTCGGGGACCCGTGAACGACGCCCCCGGACACGGCTGGTTCGGGGACGCCGCCGCTTGGGACGAGTCGTATGCGCACCAGGCTCCGCACCATGACGACCTGGCCACCCTCCGCTCGGCCTACCGGCTGCTCCGCCGGAGCTCCACGCTGGCCGCGCTCGGCTCGTTCGTGGTGTACGTCGTGCTCTCCTGCTGGGCACCGGACCTGATGGGGTCCCGGATCGCCGGGGAGCTGAGCCTGGGAATGGCCCTGGGGGTCCTCCAACTCGTCGTCACCTTCGTGGCGGTCTTCTGGTACGGACGCAGCGCAGAACGCTCGGTGGATCCGCTGGCCCGCGCCGTCAGGGAGCGGGCTGTTCCGGCCGGCCGGAACGCGGGAGCGGCGAGATGAACGACTTCGGTTCCGGGACGCAGGCCACCGTCCTCGTTCTGTTCACCACCCTGGTCACCCTCACGCTGCTGATGTGCGTGATGGCGGGACCGGACCGCAACGACCTGACCAACTTCTACACCGGTTACCTCTCGCTCACCCCGCTCAAGAACGGCCTCGCCATCGCGGGTGACTACATCTCCGCGGCCACGGTGCTGAGCACCACCGGCATCGTCGCGCTCGCCGGATACGACGGCTACGTCCTCGCGGTCAGCACGGCCCTGTCCCTGGTGCTGCTGATGTTCCTGCTGGCCGAACCCCTGCGCAACGCCGGCACGTTCACCATGGGCGACGTTCTGGCCCGCAACATGCCCGCGCGGTCGGTGCGTGTCGCCTCCTGTGTGGTGACGCTCGCGGCGACCCTGCCCTTCCTGGTCGTCCAGCTCTCCGGGGCCGGGTCGCTGCTCACCTTCATCCTGGACCTCCCGCACGTCGCGGGCGCCAGGACGGCCTGCATCGTCATCGTCGGCAGCCTGATGATCATTTACGCGGCGCTCGGCGGTATGAGAGGCACCGCCCTCATACAGATGATCAAGATCGTGCTCCTGCTCGGCACCAGCGCCGTCGTCGCCGCCCTGGTCCTGAACCGCTTCGACTGGAGTCCGGGCGACCTGCTCAGGGCCGCCCAGCACGGCAGCGGCGCGGGCCCCGGCTTCCTCCGGCAGGGCCTTCAGCTGGGCACCTCGACCGGTGAGCGGCTGGACTTCTTCGGTCTCCAGATCACCGTGGTCCTCGGCGTGGCCTGCCTGCCGCACATCACGATGCGTCTGTACTCCGCGCAGGACGCGCCGGCGGTACGTCGCTCCATGTCGTGGGCGGTCGCCACGGTCACCACATTCTGCCTCTTCGTGATCGTCATGGGGACGGGCGCGGCGGCGCTGGTGGGATCGCGGTACATCACCGCGGCCGACCCGCAGGGCAGGACGTCGGTGCTCATGCTGTCGCAGGTGCTCGGCGGGGCATCCGGATCGGCGGGCACGACGATTCTCTACTCGGCCGTGGCGGGCATGGTCTTCATCACCCTGCTGTCGTCGGTGGCGGGGATGACCCTGGCCGCGGCCTCGTCGCTCGCCCACGACCTGTTCGCCCATGCGGCGCGACGGGGGCGCGCGGAGCCGCGTACCGAGATGACGGTGGCGGTGTGGACGAGCGCGGCCGTGGGAACCCTCGCCATCGGACTCGCCATTCTGGTCCAGAACTGGAACGTGGGCGTACTTACCACGCTGGCCATCTGCATCGGGGCATCGGCGGTGGCGCCCGCGCTCACCTACTCCCTGTTCTGGCGCGGCTTCACGCGCACCGGCCTGCTGGCCGCCCTCTACGGCGGAGCGGGCTGCGCGCTGCTGCTGATGGCCGTGTCCAGAGCCGTTTCCGGCACACCGTCCGCCGTCTTCCCGAACGCCCATTTCGACCTGTTCCCCATGCAGTCCACCGGACTTGTCTCCGTCCCGTTCGGCTACCTGGCGGGCTGGCTGGGCAGCCGTCTGGACCACCGGCGTCGCCCCGCTCACAGCCGCGAGAACCGGCGGCTGTACGAGGAGAGCGAGGCACGGATGCTCGCCGCGGCCGAATGACGACGGCGGAGGAGCGGGCTGCGCAGGCGGAGCCGGTCAGGCGAGCGTGCCGGCCAGTGACTGTTCGGTCCACACGGTCTTGCCCTCGCGGGTGTAGCGGGTGCCCCAGCGTTCCGTCATCTGGGCCACCAGGAACAGGCCGCGGCCGCCCTCGTCGGTGGTCCGGGCGCGACGCAGGTGGGGTGAGGTGTGGCTGGTGTCGCTGACCTCGCAGACCAGAGACCGTTCACGGATCAGCCGCAGGGTCGCGGGGCCACTGGCGTAGCGGTAGGCGTTGGTGACCAGTTCGCTGGCGATCAACTCGGTCGTGAACGCCAAGTGCTCCAGCCCCCATTCGCTCAGCTTGGCCGAGGTCAGTTCCCGGGCCCGGGCGGCGCTGGCAGGCTCCAGTGGCAGGTTCCAGGAGGCGACGCCGGCCGGTGGCAGCACGCGGGTGCGGGCGATCAGCAACGCGACGTCGTCGGTGGGGCGCGCGGACACGAGTGAGTCGACCACCGCTTGGCATGTCCGTTCCAGCGCGGTCGCGGGGCGGGTGAGCGCTGCGTACAGCTTGCTCAGGCCGAGGTCGGCATCGATGTGGCGTTCACCGATGAGTCCGTTGGTGTACAGGCACAGCAGGCTTCCCTCGGCCAGTTCGACTTCCCGGGCCTCGAACGGCAGGCCGCCCAGGCCGAGCGGTGGGCCGGCGGGCAGGTCGAGCAGGGCCGCCTGGCCGTCCGGCGCGGTCACCACCGGCGGCGGGTGGCCCGCGCGGGCCACGGAGCAGCGCCCGGAGACCGGGTCGTACACGGCGTACAGGCAGGTGGCACCGACGACCTGCTCACCGACGGGCCGTTCGCCGGCTGCTTCCTGTTCCGCCGCCAGGAGGTCGACCAGATCGTCGAGGCGGGAGAGGACCTCGTCCGGTTCCAGGTCGAGGCTGGCCAGCGTGTGGACGGCGGTACGCAGCCGGCCCATGGTGGCGGCGGCGTGGAGTCCTCGTCCCACCACATCGCCGACGACGAGGGCGACCCGCGCCCCGGACAGCGGGATGACGTCGAACCAGTCGCCGCCCAGGCCCGGGGCCGCGCTGGCCGGCAGATAGCGCATGGCCACCTCGACGGCCGACTGGTCCGGAACCGCCCGGGGCAGAAGACTGCTCTGCAGGGTGAACGCGGTCTGCTGCTGCTGGGTGAAGCGCCGGGCATTGTCGATGGCGACGGCGGCGCGCGAAGCGAGTTCCTGGGCGAGAGTGAGATCGTCCGCCTCGAAGGGATCGGGGCGGCGCGAACGCCACAAGGACATCACGCCGAGCACCAGGCCACGCGCGGCAACGGGTACCACGATCAGCGAGTGGGCGCTCAGGTCCGGAGCGTGGGCCCCCTGACGGCCTTCCATCGAGAACCAGGCGGGCGGGAGTACCGGTTCCAGGACGGGCCGCCCGTCGGCCAGGCATCTGGCCTGGGGCGTGTCCGGTCCGAACTCCACCGGCTCGCCCGCAGGGTGAGGCGGCCCGGCTTGCTGGGCGCCGACACTGCGGGCCCCCACCCGGACCACGGCCCCTCCCAAGGCCTGCGCCGGTTCCTCACCGCGCGTCACCGGCTGCAGCAGGTCCACCGACGCATGGTCGGCGAGGTGCGGCACCATCACCTCGGCGAGTTCCCGGGCGGTCTCCGCCACGTCGAGCGTGGTTCCGATGCGGCTGCCGGCCTGGTCGAGGAGCGCGAGCCGGCTCTGGGCCCGGTGGCGTTCGGTGATGTCCTCGATCATCTCGGCCACCCCCAGGACGCGGCCGGAGGGATCCTCCATCCGGAAGGAGGAGACCAACGCGACCCGCTCCCGTGCCGGATCCTGCTCCAGGCGGGCGAACTGCTCGGAGTAGACCAACGGTCTTCCCGTCTCCATGACCCGGCGCACACGGTCCACGGCCTTGCGTGCGTCGTCGGGGAGGAGCATCTGCCCGGTGGGCAGCCCCCGGAAATCCGCCGCCGGGACGCCAGTGAAGCGTTCGATGGCCCGGTTGACCCGGAGAAGCCTCAGGTCGGGGCCGTGGACGACCAGGCCGATGGGGCACCGGCGGTACAACCCGTCGAGCACCGCGAGGTCCCTTTGCCACTCCAGGACGTCAACCGCGCGTGCCCCGACGAGAAACCACTCACGGATCCGCTCATCACGTGACAGGGCGTGGGCCCTGACCCCCATCTCCACGAGCCGCCCGTCCCGGTGCCGCGCCTTCAGCACGCCGAACCAGCCGCCGGCTCTCCGGCAGCTCGCCGCGGCCTCCTTCGCAGCCGTCAGGTCGCGGGGGTCCACGAGGACCTCGAATGCCGGACGGCCGATCACGGCTGTGTCCGGATGGCCGAGCAGCTCCTGGGCCCGCCGGTTCCATCCGACCACGACTCCCCGGTCGTCGAGCACCGCCAGGGCGGCGAGGTGCGGGGTGAACGGATCGTCCTGGCCTTCGCTGAACTCCGTCATCCGCTTCTCCACCGCTTGACACCACCTTGTAGTCGGTCAGCGACGTGCCGCCGATGGGCCCGGCCCCGGCCGACGACCGGCGTGACGGCGTCCCGCACTGTGTGGTTCGGCTTCCTCCCGTGCGCCCCGGCCCGCTGACGCAATGTAAGCCCATTGAACCCGGTGAGGGCTCGGCGGCATCGTCGGCCGGGTGGCACGGCGTGGCGGGCGCGAGCGGTCGCGGCAGGCACGACGGCCCGCTCATGGAGCAGGTCCTGCCGGGTCTCGTGGAGGTGTCCTCGGCTCGCGCGCCGCCAGGGCCCGGCTGAGCTCCACCGCGGTGTCCGGAGCGTCCAGGCTGGTTCCGGTCAGCTCCTCGGAACGCGGAAGCCGGTAGCGGACGGTGTTGACACGGACGTGCGCGCCGTCGGCGGCTTCGCGGATGTGCCGTCCCGTCTCCAGGCGTCCCCGCACCGACTCCTCGATGAGTGCATGGAACTCCCCTCCGCCCTCCAAGGGACGCGGACATCGTTCGAGCGGCAACTCGGCGAGTTCCCGGTCGGCGGAGGGTCGAACGCCGTCCGAGCACTCCGGTCCCCGGTGGCGGGGCGAGGGCGGTCCCCCGGTGTCACGGCACCGAGGACCGCCCCCGCCGGCTCACTTCTCCAGGGGACCGAACTCCTCGCGGGTGTCCACCGGCTTGCCGAACAACTGCCACCGCTCGCCCTTGAACCGCATCAGCTGCATCGTCTCGAGCGGGAAGGCGTCGCCGTGCCCCGTGGACATGGTGACCCCGGGCAGCAGCAGGCCCACCTTCACGTTCTTCAGGTTGTGCACCGCGTCCCGCAGCCCTTCCCTGGTCGGGCACTTCATCGCGTCCAGGGCCTGGTGCAGGCTGGAGGCCACGGCCCAGCCGTAGGCGTTGAACTGGTTGGCGGGGTCGGCGTCGGGGGCGTACTCGTGCATGGCGCTCATGTAGGTCTTCATCTCGGGGTCGTTCGCCCACTGCGGGTCGGCGGGATCCTTGAAGTAGGTCGCCGAGACCACGCCCTGGACGTTCTTGAACCCGACGGGCCGGAGCACGGCGGCGGACGAGGCCACGTTGTTCACGATGTGCAGCGGGTTCCACTTGGTGTCCCTGGCGTCCGCGGCGAGGGCCTGGCTGCCGAACTTCGGGGTGGTGACGTCCAGCAGCACGTCCGCCCTGGAACGCGCGAGGCTCGCCATCTGTGCGGAGACGGAGGGGTCGGTGACCTCGTAGCTCTCCTTGGCGACCACCTTGATGCCGCTGCCGGCGACGGCCTTCCTGAACCCGGCGAGCAGGTCCTTGCCGAAGTCGTCGTTCTGGTAGAGGACTGCGACCTTGGCCTTGGGCTTCGCGTCCTTGAGGTACTTGGCGTACACCCGCGCCTCGGCCACGTAGTTGGGCTGCCACCCGATCGTCCAGGGGTGCTTGTCGTCCATCCCCCAGGCGGAGGCGCCAGTGGCGACGAAGGGCTGCGGCACCTTCTGCTTGTCGAGGTAGTCCCACACGGCTGCGGTGGACGGGGTGCCCAGGGTCTGGAACACGGCGAAGACCTTCTCCTGCTCGACGAGTCTGCGGGCCTCCTCGACCGCCTTGGGCGGCTGGTAGCCATCGTCGCGGACGATGAACTGCACCTTGCGGCCGTCTATGCCGCCCTTGTCGTTGACGTACTTGAAGTAGGCGGCCACGCCCTTGCTGATCGTGCCGTACGCCGAGGCAGGTCCCGACAGCGGGTAGATACCGCCGAGCTTGATGGTCCTGTCGGTGATACCGGTGGTCTGCTGGCCCTTGCACGCGCCACCGGCGGCGGTGTCCTGGGCGTCCTGTCCTCGCTGGCTGCTGCAGGCGGTCGCGGTGAGCAGGGTGGCGGCCGCGGCCGCCACCAGAGCGGTGGTCTTGCGCATGTGATTCATTCCTTTTCCGTGCGGGGCGGTGCGCCCACGGGTTCGGCGGCGGCTGCCGGGCGGCCCGCGGGGTCGAGGGTCGCGGAGGGCCCGGCTTCGGCCTGGGAATCCGGCCGTGCGTCGGGCGCGGATCCGGTCTCGGGCCCCCGGTCGGGGGTGGCGGTGGTGCGGGGCAGGCGGCGCGCGACAGCGCCCCGGACACGGCCGGGCAGGCCGGCCAGTCCCGTCGGGGCCACGAACATCGCCGCGATGATCAGCAGGCCGAACACCACTCCCGGTGCCGCCTCGCTCACGTCCTGGGACACGCTCGGCACGTACATCACGAACGCCGCGCCCAGCAGAGGCCCGTACAGCGAGGCGAGCCCTCCGACCACCAGGCCGGCCAGCAGGGTGATGGACAGGACGAAGCTGAAGGAGTCGGGCGAGACGAAGCCGATCACCCAGGTGTAGAGACACCCGGCGACGCCCGCGAACATCGCGCTCCACGCGAAGGCGAGGGTCTTGTGCAGCGACAGCCGTACGCCCATGACCTCGGCGGCGCTCTCGTGGTCCCGCACGGCGCGCAGTGCCCGGCCGGCCCGGGACCGCAGCAGGTTGCGGGCGAGCAGCAGGGCCGTCGCGGTGATGGCGAGGACGACGAAGTACATCCACTGGTCCTCTGCCAGCCCGCTCCACGCGGGCGGCTGCAACTTGTCCACGGTCAGGCCCATGGAGCCGCCCGTCACCGGTTCCAGCCGCTTGAGCAAGGGCGGCAGGAACACCGCGAACGACAGGGTGACCAGGGCCAGGTACAGCCCACGCAGCCGTAGCGCGGGCACTCCGAACCCGAAGCCCAGCAGGAAGCACCCGGCGGCCGCGACCGGCAGTGTGGCCAGGTGGCCGGTGTCGTAACGATCGAGCATGACAGCCGCCGTGTAGGCCCCCGCCGCGAAGAACGCCCCGTGCCCGAGCGAGATCTGCCCGCCGAAGCCGACCAGCAGGTTCAGGCCGGCCAGCGCCACGGTGTACAGGAGCACCATGGTCAGCTGGAAGACCTGGAAGGGGGCGAAGTAGAACGGAGCGCCGACGGCCACTGCCGTCGCGAGCAGCACGGTGAGCGCGGCCCGCAGCCGCCGGAGGCGGTCCGTGCCGAGTATGGCGATCGTGCTCATGCGCGTTCCACCGCCGCTCGTCCGAAGAGACCCTGAGGCCGCACGAGCAGCACAGCCAGAATGATCACCAGGGGGACGCCGACCTTCAGATCCTCACCGATCACGTCCACGTACGCCCCGGTCAGCGTCTCGGCGACGCCCACGAACAGGCCGCCGACGACCGCACCGACGGGACTGTCGAAGCCTCCGAGGGTGGCCGCGGCGAACGCGTAGATCAGCACTCCGCCCATCATGTTGGGCTCGAGGAACAGCACCGGGGCGACGAGCACGCCCGAGACCGCGCCGACCGCGGCGGCCAGCCCCCAGCCGAGCATCAGCACCCGGCTCACCCGGATGCCCGAGAGCCGGGCGGAGGCCGGGTTGCCGGCGACCGCCCGCATCACCAGGCCGACGGAGGTGTGCCGGAACAGCAGATACAGCAGCCCCATCACGACGGCCACCACACCGATGATGCCGAGCGCCGACCAGTCCACGCGCACCCCGGCCAGGTCGAGCCCGCCGTCGGGGAACGGCTGCGGGAAGTCCTTCACGGTGAACGACCAGATCAAGCCGGCCAACGCGTTGACGAAGACGAACAGTCCGACCGTGACGATGACCACCGTCAGCTCGGGCGCGTCCCGCACGGGGCGGATGACGATCCGCTCGACCAGCATGCCGCCGGTGAAGGACACCGCGAGGGTGACCGGCAGCGCCAGCCAGAACGGCATCCCGGACGCCATCAGTTGCCAGGCGACGTACGCCGAGAGCATGGCCAGCTCGCCCTGCGCGAAGTTGACGATCCCCGTGAATCGGTGGATCAGCACCAGGGCCAGCGCCAGGCTGGCGTACACCGCGCCGGAGCCGAGACCTTCCACCATTTGCTGCAGAAGATCGGTCATGGCGCTCACCCGGCCTTCGGGGAGCGGACGGAGACCCCGAGGTACACCTCGGCGACCTGCCCGTCCTCGCGGATCCGCTGAGCCGGTCCGGACAGCACCAGGCGGCCGGCCTCCAGTACGTGCGCCCGGTGCGCGATGTCCAGCGCGAGCTGGGCGTTCTGCTCGACGACGACCACGGTGGTGCGTTCCTCCTCGTTGACGGTACGGACGATCTCGAACAGCTCGCGGGTGATGAGCGGCGCGAGCCCCAGGGACGGCTCGTCCAGGAGCAGCAGCGAGGGCCGCAGCATCAGCGCCCTGCCGACGGCGAGCATCTGCTGCTCGCCGCCGCTGAGGCTGCCGGCGGCCTGACCCGACCGCTGGCGCAGTTTGGGGAAGTAGCCGTAGACCCGCTCCAGGTCGGCTGCCACGGCCGCCCGCCGGCCGCTGCCCCGCCACCGGTGGCCGGTGCGCAGATGGGCGCCGATGCGCAGGTTCTCCTCGACGGTCAGGTCGTTGAAGGTGCCCCGGCCCTCGGGGACATGTGCCACGCCGAGCCGGGCGGCCTGCTCGGGCGAGCGGCCCAGTAGTTCCGTGCCGTTCAGAGTCACCGAGCCACGGCCGCGGACCATGCCGCTCAGCGCCCGCAGCGTCGTGGTCTTGCCCGCGCCGTTCGGCCCGAGGAGCGCGCACACCTCGCCGCGGGCGACGGCGAAGTCGAGGCCCTGGAGCACGTGGGCCTGGCCGTACCCGGCGTGCAGGCCGGAGACATGCAGGAAGTCCGGTTCCGCGCCGGCCTGGGCCTCGGTGCGCACCGGGGTGGGCTCGCTCATGCGGCCACCCCCAGGTACGCCTCCACGACCGCCGGGTCGCGCTGGATCTGTTCCGGCGAGCCCTCGGCGATCTTGCGGCCGAAGTCGAGGCAGACCACCTTGTCGCACAGGCCCATCACAAACCCCATGTGATGTTCGACCACCACGAGGGTGAGGTCGAGGTCCTGGCGCACCGAGCGGACCAGATCCGCGAATTGGCCGACCTCGCCGTGGCTGAGCCCGTTGACGGGTTCGTCGAGCAACAGCAGCCGGGGCCGTACGGCGAGTGCCCGGGCGAGTTCGACGCGTTTGAGTGTGCCGAACGGCAGGCCGCGGGCGGGGTGATCGGCGACGTCCGCCAGACCGAGGCGCCGTAGCAGGTCGTCTGCCTGGTCACGTAGTTCCCTCTCCTCCCGCCGGACGCGGGGCAGCCGGAGCGCCGCGGCGAGGTGTCCGGAGCGCCCCCGGCTGTGGGCGCCGACCATGACGTTCTCCCGAACCGTGAGCTGCGGGAACAGCCCCAGGTTCTGGAAGGTGCGGGCGATGCCGCGGCCGGCCACGGCGTGCGGCGGGAGGGCGAGCAGGTCCTCCTCCTCGAACCGCACGTCTCCCCCGTCGGGGGTGCAGCGCCTGGTGAGGCAGTTGAACAAGGTGGTCTTGCCGGCTCCGTTCGGCCCGATGAGCCCTACGGCGGTGCCCGGCTCGACGGTGAAAGCGACACCGTCCAGTGCCGTGATCCCGCCGAAGCGCACGGTGATACCGTCGACCGCGAGCATGAGTGACGCCCCTTCCGACGTGCTGGGGGGTGGGCGAGCGTCACAGTAGGTGGGGGCGTTCCGGGCGCACATTGGGTGTGAGCACCCAACTTCCCGGTCCTCGGATTGTGCGCCGCGCACAGGTGCCGGGAGATGTCTCACGCCAGGCCTGTTGACGGAGGACGAGGCGGACGGCGACGATCGGCGGCATGCCTCGCGGTCCTGCCCTGGACACTCCACCACCCTCCGAACCACTCCGCCGGGAGCGGTGGCGGATCCTGCTCGCCGTCCACGACCGGGTGGAGGAGGTGGCGGAGACCGCCGTCGAGGTGATGCGCGCGGAGATCCCGTCGTACGCACTGCAGGACGAGCGGTTCTTCGACGAGGTTCGGGAGCAGGTGCTCGAGCACTACCGGATGCAGCTGGCGGTGCTGGCCGGCGACCGCGACATCGCTTCCGACGACCTGGTCTTCAGCCGCGCCGCGGCCATGCGCCGAGCACGCGCCGGGTTCGCCCTGGAAGACTGGATCAGCGCCTTCCGGGTCGGCCGGCAGGTGATGTGGGACGCGTTGCTGGACTGTGCGGGCACGTCCGCCGAGGCCCAGCAGGCCGCGCTGTCCCTCGTCACCCCGCTGATGCGGTACGTCGACTACGCCAGCACCCATGCCGCGCAGGCATACGTCGAGTACCAGCAGCACGTGGTGGCGGACGCGGACCGGGAGCGACGTGATCTCCTGGACCAGCTCCTGGCCGGCCTCGCGCCGACGCGCGGTCCGCTGTCCGCCGCGGCGCAGGCGTACGGCATCGGTCCGCGCTCGCCGATGATGGCGGTCGTGGCGGTGGGCGTCGGCGACACTCGCACCGGGGACCTCACCTCGGCCGAGCACGGGTATGCCACCAGCGCGTCGATCAGCGTCGCAGGGCCCTGGGCCGGCAGAACCCTGGTCGTGGTGCGCCACGGCGAGGTGGTGGCCGTGCCCGTGGTCCGGGCCGGCATGAGCGCAGACGACATATGCGCCCACTTCGAGGCCGTGCAACGGCGGCTCGCGCAGGAGGGAACGACGCTCTCCATGGGCATCAGCACGGTCGCACAGGGGGCGTCCGAACTGCCGCGCGTCTACGACGAGGCACGGGCCGCCCTCGACCTGGTGCCGAGCGGGGGCGGGGTGGCGGCGCTGCCCCGGCTCTCCCCCTTCGACTACCTGGCGCTGCGCGCCGACGACCTCGCCCGCAAGCTGGTCGATCCCCGTGTGCGGGGGCTCCTGGAGGAGGACCGCAGACGCGGCGACACGCTGGCCGGCACCATACGGGCCTTCGCGGAGGCGGACCTCAATCTGCGGCTGGCCGCCGACAGGCTGCGGGTTCATCACAACACGGCGCACTACCGGTTGCGCCGGATCGAGGAACGCACCGGCCGCAATCCGCGCCGGATCGCCGACCTCCTGGAGCTGCTGGTCGCCCTCGCCATCCGCGACGGCGCAGGGGAAGGTGAGGATCGCTCGTGAGTGGCATCGTGGAATCCGCCGGGACCGCGGCGGCACGGCAACTGCCGGGCGGTCAGGGGCGCACGGTCCTGCCGACTGGACACGGCGGGGAGGGCCGGACGGTCCGTCAAGTGCTGCTGGACGCCGCACTGGAGGTGTTCACCGAGCGCGGTTACACCGACGCCGGCCTCACCGAGATAGCGGCGCGCTCCGGCATCCCGGCAGGCACCCTCTTCCAGCACTACGGAGGAAAGCGAGGGCTCTACCTCGCCCTGTGGGAGGAGTTCCGGGAGGAGCAGGAGCACCGGACCGCGGCCACGCTGACGGCCGAGCGCGGGCGTGGCGTGGACGACCCGATCGCCCTCTTCGTGGCGGGAGCCAGGGCGTACCTGGAGGGTGCCTGGGACAACCGGCGGCTCGCCAGGCTCCTCGCGGAGGACGACGGCCCGGCGGGCTTCGACACGCTGCGCCGCCAGTGGGACCGCGCGTGGGTACGGCGCAACGCCCGGCTCCTGGAGGTGGACGAGCGTCGACGCGCCGGCCGGGTCCGGGTGAGCGTGCTGACCACCGTCATCGGAGGGGCGGCGCGTGAGCTGGGCGACTGCGGGGACGAGACGGAGGCCCGGGAGATCGTGGACGAGGTGTGCGGAATCCTGGTCCATCTGTCGGCTCCGCCCGGCTGAAACGCCCGTCGCACGCCTTTGCGCCGGGGGCGCGCCGGGTGGAGCAGGCCTGCTCGAGCTCGGCTGAGCGGCGTCTGCAGCGCGGAGGGGCCGGTTGTGCAGAGCGTCCCACCAGCAGACCGACTACGTGCTGGGCCGAAGCGCACCGAGCCCGGGCGCCGTGCCCCGCCGGTGCGGCGGGCGGTCGTGGAGGTGCGGCGCGCAGCGGAGCCCTGCCGGTGTCTCAGCCACCGGCTTCCCCTGTGCCGCTCGGGGAGCCACTACTGGTGGGAGAGGCACTGATGCTGCCGGAAGGACTGACGGAGGGGCTGGCGGAGGGCCTCGCGGAAGGGGCTGCCGTGCGCGAGGGCGGGCCGGGACGGCCACTGGAGGCTCGGGGGGTCGGCTTCGCCTTCGCCGGCGGCGGCACGTTGGTGGTGACGGGAGGTCCGGAGACCGGTGACGTGCTGCGAGTAGCCGTTGGCAGAGGACGCCGGGCCCCCTCACTGTTCCGGTCCCGGACGCCCTTTCGGCCCGGGTGCGTGGTCACATGCTCCGGTGAAGCCTGATCGGGAACGCGGACCCCGGGTTCTCCGGGGGATGGCTGTTCCGGGATCGAGGCTGCTCGTGGGGCTGTCGACTGAGGAGACACCGATGCGGCGGCCAGGCCCCCGAGGAGGGTGAAGGCTGCTGCGGCAAGAGACCGGACGGCGTACTTCTTCAGGCGCGCGGGACGGTCGTACGGGTCAGCCGGCAGATCGTGCGAGGCAGCCGGTGACCCGAGAAGGGGCGACCCGGAGGAGCTCGTTGCCCCGCTCGGGCGGACCTCCGGCATCGCGGCGTCGACGGCCGGAGCACCGTCTGTCGGATCGCTCGGCTGTGTCATGCCGGGGTCGTATGCCCCGCACTCCGGGCACGTCACAGCGCCATTGAGCGTGCGGCTGCACGGGATGCAGTAGTCCATGAAGCGACCGTTTCAGTCCTTGAGTTGACGGGAGCAAAGGTGCACCCAGTCCCTGCGGCAGTCAGCGGCGGGGAGACGCCACTTGCTTCGTTCCGGACCGATTCTCGACATGTGCGAACCTCACTTACCGGTCTGCGGGTGGGTCACCGGTTACCGGGGTCAACGGGGCGCGTCGAATGAGCGCTCACACACAGGCGGAAAAGTGGGGCATGTAACTTCGCCGGACGGGACGTCGATGACCGGGACGGCGCGGCACCCTCGGCGTACGAGCCGAACGGCTGCGCACTCGAACCGGGCCGAGTGCTGCTCACTTCCCACCGCTCGGCGCCCCCCGCGCGTCAGTTCTTCGCACCTGTGACGCCCCGGGCGAAGTGGCCGGGCGGAGGAGAGCTCCCCGGGCGGAGCGAATCGACTGGTCTACACCCTTGACTGGTACAGACCAAAGCGGTTGCATGTGCCTCCACACCCCCCCACCACGGCCGCGCCCACGCCGTGGCCGGTCCGACCGGCACGTCGTACGAGGTCCGGTTTCGCGCTGCCCTTGTCCGGGTGCGGCCGTGCTCCGCAGAGGAGTTGATCCTGTGTCGAAACGCCGCCTCTCCGCCGTGGTCGCCGCACTCGCCCTGGCAAGCGCCGTTCCCGTCCTGCTGCCGGCCACGGACGCGTCCGCCGCCGGGTGTTCGAGCTACCCGAGCTGGGTTGCCGGAAGGCCGTACGCGACAGGCGACATCGTGCGGTACACCGACGGCAAGGCGTACATCGCCGAACACGACAACCCGGGCTACGACCCGATCATCAGCACCTGGTACTGGGAGCCGTACGCCTGCGACAGCGGCCCCCAGGTCCCCGTCGGCACGTTCGTGGTGAGCGAGGCCCAGTTCAACCAGATGTTCCCGAACCGGAACCCCTTCTACACGTACAGCGGCCTCACCGCCGCCCTCCGCGCCTACCCCGCTTTCGCGAACAGCGGCAGCGACCAGGTCAGGAAGCAGGAGGCCGCGGCCTTCCTCGCCAACGTCAGCCACGAGACCGGCGGTCTGGTGTACGTGGTCGAGCAGAACTCCGCCAACTACCCGCACTATTGCGACTGGAGTCAGCCGTACGGATGTCCGGCCGGCCAGGCGGCCTACTACGGGCGCGGCCCCATTCAGCTCAGCTGGAACTTCAACTACAAAGCCGCGGGCGACGCGCTCGGCATCGACCTCCTCAACAACCCGTGGCTGGTGCAGAATGACGCGGCTGTGGCCTGGAAGACGGGACTCTGGTACTGGAACACCCAGTCCGGACCCGGCACCATGACGCCTCACAACGCCATGGTCAACAGCGTCGGCTTCGGCCAGACGATCCGCAGTATCAACGGCTCCCTCGAGTGCGACGGCAGGAATCCGGCGCAGGTGCAGAGCCGCGTGGACGCCTATCAGCGGTTCGCGCAGATCCTCGGGACGCCACCCGGCGGCAATCTCTACTGCTGAGCGCCATACCCGACTTCGTGAAGCGATGTGCTTGGGAAAGGCGCGTCGGACGGGGCGACCGGCGGCCTGCGCCCGGGCGTCAACGACTGTGCGGGCATCAGCCCGTCGACGACCGGACCGTCCACGAAGTCAAGGAGCGGGCAGGCGGCCCGTGAGGTCGGCGCCGAGGGCGGGGAGGCGGCGGTCCACCGCCCCGGCGTCGATTCCGGCGATGTCCGCGCGGCCGAGCGCGCCCGCAACGCCCGCGTGGGCGAAGTGGAGGTCGACCGGGCCGACGGTGCCCTCCGCCAGGGCCGTCAACTGCTCGATCCGGCAGGTGTCCGACGCGCCCGGGCCGGCGCTGCCGGCAGACAGGCCGATCAGCGGTGGCCGGGGAAGCGAAGGGCGTTCGCCCAGAGCCGGGTGACCGCGGACACGAGTTCCTCGAAGTGGAGCGGCGCGCTTTCCTCTTGTCCTGCACAGAGCACGAAGGCGTTGTAGGCCATGCCGCTGACCATGCCCGAAAGCGCGCGGGAGGCCATCATCGGATCGACCTCAGGGTCGGCGACACCCCGCGCCTGCAGGTCGGCGATGCCGCGGGCGTTGCGGCGGATGAACGCGTCCCCGCGCCGCCTTCGGAACTCACGGAACTCGGGCTCCACCTGGGCGACCTGCTCAAGCAGTGCCATCATCTTCGCGTTCCGTCTGTACGCCTCGAGATACCCGCGATTGCTCGCCTCGAGCACCGCGTAGGGATCGTCGGTACCCTGCACCCGGCCCATGCCGGGGTGCATCATGTCCTCCTGCGCCTCCAGGAGGACGGCGGCCAGCACTTCTTCCTTGTTGGCGAAGTAGGTGTAGAAGGATCCCGCCGCGCAACGAGCCTCTTTGGTGATGTCGGTCAGGCGTGTGTCGAGGTAGCCGTCTCGCTCGAACACCTTCCGCGCGGCCTTCACCAGAGCAGCCCGGGTCCGTGCTCCACGCTGCGTCGTCGGCGGCTCACGAAGGTGGGAGAGGGGCGCCATGGGCGGCGCCGGCTCGCTGTCGATCTCCTCGGGCGTGGGGGTGTCCATCCTCCGAACTCTACTTGAATCCGACGCCATGGTCATAAGGCCCCGGAGCCCCGTCACCACAGCGGACGCGGGACGTTCATGACCGGCGGGCGACGGCATGGCGGGCGCGGTGCGCGAGTCGGGACCGTTCAGGGACCGTACGGTCGGTCTCGCCTTCACCGTTCAGGTGGTTCGGCCGGCCTCGACACCAGGTCCTCGGACGGCGTGGCCGAGGACGCCGTGGGGGCCGATCCCACCGCGTCCGGCAGGCCGGTCCGTCAGGCGGTGATCCGTCAGGCGGTGATCCCGAAACGCTCGGCGAGTTGGCGCCGAGTGTCGGACGCACTGGTGTGCAGCACCCCTCCGATTCCGATGCGCGCCGCTCCGTCGAGGTTCTGCTGCAGATCGTCGATCATGACGGCCTCCTCCGGTTCGACGCCGAGGCGTTCACAGGCGATCGCGTAGATCCGCCGGGACGGCTTGCGGATTCCCACCTCAGCGGAGATGACGACCACGTCGGCGACAGCGGCGAGGTCCACGCCGTCGTAGGTTCCGGTACCGAACGAGTTGGACACCAGCGCGACGGGACGGCCGGCGGCGCGAAACTCACCCAGCAGCGCGAGCATGTCCTGGTCGATCGACATTCCCGCTTGCATCCGGGCCGTGAGACCTTCGGCCGGCACGCGGGCGCCGTGGGCGCGCAGGCGCTCGGCGAATCCACGCTCGAAGGCCTCGGCGTCGATACGACCGCATTCGTGGTCGGCCAGGAGGGCCCGTGAGCGCTGGTCCCGGCGCAGAAGGTCCAGCGGCAGGCGCGGGTCGCCGCCGAGTGAGGCGCCGAAGTCGGTGAAGGCCCGCAGCACACTGGAGGTGATGACACCGCCGAAGTCCACCAGGACCGCGGTTCGCATCCTCTCCACCACGTCCGACATGCTGTCCGGCTCCTCTCCTCGGTTCGCCGCCGCCACAGTGGGACGGCAGCCGTGTCTCGCCCGCAGGGACGCGGATCTCAGGCGACTTCGAACAGTCCGGCCGCGCCCATTCCGCCGCCGACACACATCGAGATCACCACATACCGGGCACCGCGGCGCTTGCCCTCGACAAGGGCATGCCCCACCAGGCGGGCACCGGTCATTCCGTAAGGATGGCCGACCGAGATCGCGCCGCCGTTGACGTTGAAGCGCTCCGGGTCGATGTGCAGTTCGTCGCGGCAGTACAGCGCCTGGGAAGCGAACGCCTCGTTGAGCTCCCACAGACCGATGTCGTCGACGCCGAGGTTGTGCTGCTTCAGCAGCTTCGGAATGGCGAACACCGGGCCGATGCCCATCTCGTCCGGCCCGCAACCGGCGACGGCCATACCCCGGTAGACACCCAGCGGTTCCAGACCGCGGCGCTCGGCCTCCGTCGCCTCCATCAACACCGATGCCGAGGCTCCGTCCGACAGTTGCGAGGAATTGCCGGCCGTCACGCTGGAGTGCGCCGCCACCTGACCGTCGGGCAGTACCGGAACCAAGCCGGCCAGGCCCTCGAGCGTCGTCGAGGCGCGGTTGCCCTCGTCCCGGGTCAGGGTGACCTCCTCGTCCCGCACCTCCCCGGACTGCTTGTCGAGGACCTTCTTGACGCTGGTGAGCGCGACGATCTCCTGGTCGAACCGGCCGGCCTCCTGGGCCGCGGCGGTGCGCCGCTGTGACAGCAGGGCGAACTCGTCCTGGCGCTCCCGGCTCACGCCGTATCGTTCGGCGACGATCTCCGCCGTCTGCAGCATCGGCATGTAGATGCTCGGCTTGTGTCCGACCAGCCAGGGATCCGCCGCGCGATGGGTGTTCATGTGGTCGTTCTGCACCAGGGAGATCGACTCGACACCGCCGCCGACGGCGACCTGCATACCGTCCGCGACGATCTGTTTGGCGGCCGTCGCCATGGCCATCAGGCCCGAGGAGCACTGCCGGTCGATCGTCATCCCCGGCACGCCGTCCGGAAGCCCGGCCCGCAGAGCGGCCTGGCGCGCGACGTTGAAACCGGTGGACCCCTGCTGGACCGCGCAACCGAAGATCACGTCCTCGACCTCGCCTCCCTCCAGCCCGGCGCGCCGCACCGCGTGCCCGAGTGCATGGGCGGCGAGTTCCTGGGCCTGTGTGTCGTTGAACGCGCCGCGGTACGCCCTGCCGATCGGCGTCCGCGCCGTCGAGACGATGACTGCTTCCCTCATTGGCCTCACTGCTTCCTGTGGGTCCCGCGGGTCCGGGAGCTCGGTTATATTTGAATTCGGCTTCAGGTTCAACCGTGGGTTCCCCGGTGCTCGCGGCCTTGACAGCCCGCCTCCGCGACTGAAGGCTACCGACCAGTTGGTATGAAGAGGTGGGTCGTGACCGATGTGAGCATCGTCACCGGTGCGGGCGTGTTCGACGCGACCGTGGCGGGTCCGACCGAGGGCCGCCCGGTGCTGCTTCTGCACGGCTTCCCGCAGACGAGGCTGGTGTGGCGGCGGCAGATCGCGGCACTGGCCGCGCACGGCTGCCGGGTGGCGGCGCCCGACCAGCGTGGATACTCCCCGGGCACCCGCCCGCAGCGACCCGAGGACTATCGCGTCGATCGCCTCGTGGACGACGTGGTCGCGATCACCGAGAAACTGGGCTGGGCGGCGTTCGACCTGGTCGGGCACGACTGGGGAGGAGCGGTGGCCTGGTGGACCGCGCACGCCCACCCCGGCCGCGTGCGCACCCTGACCGTCGTCTCGACCCCTCACCCCGGCGCTCTGGCCACCACGCTGCGCGCCGACCGGGATCAACGCGCACGCTCGCGCTACATGATCGACTGGCGCGAGACACCCGCGACCGAAGAGCGCATGCTCGCCCACGACGCCCAAGTGCTTCGCGCGCTCTACGCCGGAAAGGTCCCCCGGGACAGTACCGAGGCCTATGTACGGCACCTGTCCCGGCCGGGCGCTCTCACCGCGGCGCTGAACTGGTACCGGGCCGGCCGCCCCGACGGCGCGATCGGCGTGATCGACGTGCCCACGCTGTATGTCTGGAGCACGGAGGACAGCGCGTTCGGCCCGGCGGCCGCGCGGGAGACCGGGCAGTGGGTCAAGGGGCCGTACCGGTTCGAGACCCTTCAGGGCGTCAGCCACTGGGTCCCCGAGGAGGCGCCCGAGACGCTGAGCGGCCTGCTGCTCGAACACCTGCGAACGCACGGTTGCCAGAAACCGCGACGCATGCCCCGTGCGTCGACTCTCCGATCTCCGAAGAGGTGACCCCATGAAGACAGCGCGTGCAGCCTGGCGCCGCCTGGAGCCCGTACACGGCATGATCTACTTCATTCCCGAGGCAAGGCGAAGGTACGCGGAGCTCGGACTCAGCGGAGGCGCCGGGTACTTCGCCTCCCGCGGCGCCGCCTTCGGCCGGGCGTCCGCCGAGCTGATCATCTCGACCTTCTACAACTTCAGCCCCGATTTCGTACGCCGGGCGGTAGCGGGGGTCTGGGACGCGACGGAGCCGCAGCAGGTGCTGGACGCGCGGTACGCCGCGGCGGGCGAAGGCCTGCGGCGGGCGGGAATCCACGAGCTGCCCCACTTGGAGGAGGTCCTGACGCTGACCCGCCGGGCGGCCGAGGCGGCCTGCGAACACGCGCAGGGCCGCCCGCTGTTCGCCGCGCATGCCGCGCTGCCCTGGCCGGAGGAGCCGGTGCTGCAGCTGTGGCACGCCCAGACGGTGCTCCGGGAGTTCCGTGGCGACGGCCATGTCGCGTGCTTGCTGAGTGAGGGCGTCGGAGGCCTGGAGGCACTGATCCTGCACGCCGCCACCGGTGAGGTTCCCGTCGACTTCCTCCGGGCGAGCCGCGCCTGGCCCGAGGACGAGTGGGCCGCCACCCGGGAGCACCTGCGCGAGCGAGGCCTTCTCGACGGCGACTCCCTCAGCGCTCAAGGCGCACTCCTGCGCGGGCACATCGAGGAGCGCACCGACCGGCTGGCCCTTCCCGCCTATGCCGCCCTGAGTGACGCCGAGTGCGAGCGTCTCGCCGAACTGGCCCGCCCGTTCGGCCACGCCGTCATCGAAGCCGGCCTTCTCAAGATCGGCTGACCGCCGCCCCACGCCACGAGAACGAGCGGCGAGCCGGTCCCCGGGCACTCACCCGTCGACGAAAACCGGCTCCCCGGTCTCCGGAGGGCCGACTGAGCCACGCCGGCACAGTCGGCCCTGGCCCCGGTGTCGGCTGTGCGGCCCCCTTCGATTCCCGCGCGGCCGGGACCGCCGTACCGCCGGAACCCCACCGGTGACGCGCTGGGGAAGTACTGCCGACCAAGGACCACCGGCCGAGCGGTCCGTGGACCTTTCCAGGCCGGCCGCGGCGACGGTGAACCTTCCCGAGCCACGCGCCCCGGACGGCACTCGCTTCTCCCTTCCGTGAGCCGGCATGGTGGCCACACGCATAGCCAAGCCCCGAACTGTGTTGCCCCACCACATGTGCGCCTGACGTGCGTCTTCCTACCGTGTGCCGACACGTACCCGTCCCCACCGCACACGAGGAAGTGGCGCACATGGCATCCCGAGCAGCATCCGCTCCCCCACCCCCCGCCAGCCTCCCCCGTATCGTCGCCGCCAGCCTCATCGGCACCACCATCGAGTGGTACGACTTCTTCCTGTACGGCTCCGCCGCCGCGCTGGTGTTCAACAAGCTCTTCTTCCCGGACTCCGACCCGCTCGTCGGAACACTGCTGTCGTTCCTGACGTACGCCGTCGGGTTCGCGGCCCGCCCGCTGGGAGCCCTGGTGTTCGGGCACTACGGTGACCGTCTCGGGCGCAAGAAGCTGCTGGTGCTGAGCCTGTTGCTGATGGGCGGCGCCACCTTCGCCATCGGCCTGCTGCCGACGCACGCGACGGTCGGCTCCGCCGCGCCGGTGCTGCTGACCACGCTGCGCCTGGTGCAGGGATTCGCGCTCGGCGGTGAGTGGGGCGGCGCCGTGCTGCTGGTCTCCGAGCACGGGGACGCGCGGCGGCGCGGATTCTGGGCCTCCTGGCCGCAGACCGGAGCGCCGGCCGGGCAGTTGCTGGCCACCGGTGTGCTGTCGCTGCTCACCGCCGTGCTCTCGGACGACGCCTTCGGCACCTGGGGATGGCGCGTACCGTTCCTGCTCTCCGGTGTGCTGGTGATGGTCGGCCTGTGGATCCGCCTCTCCGTGGACGAGTCCCCCGTCTTCAAGGAGGCGCTGGCGCGGGCCGAGACCCGGCGCGCGGAGGAGCCGGAGAAGCTGCCGCTCGTCTCCGTGCTGCGCCACCACTGGAAGGACGTGCTGGTCGCCATGGGCGCCCGCATGGCGGAGAACATCAGCTACTACGTCATCACCGCGTTCATCCTCGTCTACGCCACCACCTCCGCCGGCGTCTCGAAGCAGACCGCGCTGAACGCCGTACTCATCGCCTCCGCCGTGCACTTCGCCGTGATCCCGGCCTGGGGCGCGCTCTCCGACCGGGTCGGACGGCGGCCGGTGTACCTGCTGGGCGCGGCCGGCGTCGGGCTGTGGATGTTCCCGTTCTTCGCGCTCATCGACACCGGTTCGTTCGGGTACCTGCTGCTGGCCGTGACCGTCGGACTGGTGCTGCACGGAGCCATGTACGCGCCCCAGGCGGCGTTCTTCGCCGAGATGTTCGCGACCCGGATGCGGTACTCCGGCGCTTCGATCGGCGCCCAGTTCGCCTCCGTCGCCGCCGGTGCGCCGGCGCCGCTGATCGCCACCGCGCTGCTGTCCGACTACGGCGACTCCACTCCGATCGCCCTGTACGTGATCGCGGCGGCCGTGCTCACCCTGATCGCCGTGGGGGTGGCCAAGGAGACCCGGCACCGGGACCTCGCCGAGGTGGAGGCAGGGGACGGCGAGCCCGCCGACGCGAGCCCGGCGGCCAGGGCCGGCACCGTCTGACCGGCCGTACGAACCGCTCACCGCACCGACCGGCTCCCCTGACGGGGGGCCGGTCAGTGCCGTTCCGGGGTCGCCAGCCGGTGCAGCCGCAGGGCGAGCTGGATCTCCAGGGCGCGGGCCGGCGCCTGCCAGTCCTGGCCCAGCAGGCGGCCCACGCGCTCCAGCCGCTGGGCGACGGTGTTCACGTGCACGTGGAGGGCGTCCTTGGTGCGGGCCGGGCTCATCCCGCAGGCGAAGTAGGCGTCGAGGGTGTGCAGCAGTTCCGTGCCGCGGCGCTCGTCGTAGTCCACGACCGGGCCGATGGTGCGCCCGACGAAACCGCCCACGTCCCGGTCGCCGGCGAGCAGCAGGCCGAGGAAGCCGAAGTCCTCGGCCGCCGCGCCGTCGCCGCCGCGGCCCAGCAGGAGCAGCGCGTCGAGGCAGCGGCGGCCCTCGGCGTAGGCGGCGGCCACGGTGTCGTGGTGGACGGTGAGGTCGGTGACCGGGGCGGAGGCGCCGACGGTGACCGGCTGGTGGACGGCCGTACCGAGGTGGCGGGCGGTCCGGCGGGCCAGCTCCGTGGCGCTGTCGCCGGCGGCGAGCGGGAGCAGCAGGACCGTGCCGCCGTCCCGGGCGGCCGCCAGGCCGTGCCGGGTGGCGGCGAGATGGGAGGCCGCGGACCACAGGCGGCGCCGGGCGGCGGCCTCCTCGTCGGCGTCGGCGGCCGGCCCGTCGAGCCGGGCGGCGAGGACGACGTGGGTGGCGTCCAGGTCGGCGTGCAGCCGGGCGGCGCGCTCGCGCAGCAGGCGCGGATCGCGGTCGCGGGCGTCCAGGAGGTCGTCGAGCAGTTCGCCCCGCACCCGGTGCTCGGCCTCGGCGGCGGAGCGGCGGGCCAGCAGGAGCAGCGAGGTGACCATCGCCGCGCGTTCCAGGGTGCGCTGGTCGACCGGGTCGAGGTCCGGGTGGCCGCGCAGCACGAGCGCGCCGAGGAGCTCGCCGCCGGCGACCACCGCGGCGATCCAGTCGCTCTGGTGCCGTACCGCGTGCCCCTCGGTGCGGGACGCCTTCAGGGCCGCGGCCGGCGCCGTGCCCGCCTCGGTGAACTCGACCGTGCCGTCGATGACCTGGGAGACGGCCGCGGCCACGTCGTGGACGCCGCCGCCGCGCAGCACCAGTTCGGCGAGCCGGTCGTGCACCTCGGAGGCGCGCTCGATGACCGCGCTGCGGTCCCGGATGATCTCGTTGGCCCGTTCCAGGCCGGCCAGCGCCGAGCGGGTCTCGGTGAGCAGGTTGGCGGTGTCGATGGCGGCCGCGGCGAGCGCGGCGAAGGAGCCGAGCAGGGCGATCTGCCCGCGTTCGAATACACGGGCGCGCCGGTCGGCGGCGAACAGGACGCCGATGACGCTGGAGCCGAGCATCAGCGGTACGCCGAGGATGGCGATCAGGCCCTCGTCCTCGACGCCGGCGTCGATGGCGCGGGTGTGCTGGAAGCGGGCGTCCTTGAAGTAGTCGTCGGTGACGTAGGGCCGCGCGGTCTGGGCGACCAGTCCGCCGAGTCCCTCGCCCATGCCGAGGCGCAGTTGCTGGAAGCGGGCGGCCACCGAGCCCTCGGTCACGCGCATGTAGGTGTCGCCGCGTGCCGGGTCGTTGAGGCTGAGGTAGGCGACGTCCGTGCCCAGCAGGGACCGGGCGCGCTGCACGATGGCCTGCAGCACGGCGTCCAGGTCCCGCAGGCCGGCCAGGTCGTGGGCGGTCTCGAACAGCGCCGACAGCTCGGCCTCGCGGCGGCGGCGTCCCTCCAGCTCGGAACGGACCCGCAGTGCGAGCAGCTTGGCGCGCTCCAGCGCGGCGATCCGGTCGGCCGGCTGCCCCTCGGCCCGGGCGAGCAGCACCGGCTGCTCGTAGGCCTCCACCGGGGCGTCGCGGGCCAGCAGCTCGAGGTACGGGGCGCCCGCGCCGTCGCCGGACACCCCCGCGGCGCCCTCGGAGGCGGGGGTTGCGGCCGGCTGGACGTGATCGCGAGACATGGTCACAGGATTACGCATCGGCGGTCCGGCCTGCCGGGCCTGTGGAAAACTCCCGGGCCCGGCGGCGCCGGTCCGCTCAGTGGGCCGTCCACCCGCCGTCGAGGACGAGGGAGGTGCCGGTGACGAAGGAGGCCTGCGGACCGCACAGGTAGGCCACGGCGTCGGCCACCTCCTCGGGTTCGATGAGCCGCTGGACGGCGCTGTCCTTCAGCAGGATCTCGGACAGGACGCGTTCCTCGGGGATGCCGTGGGCCTGCGCCTGGTCGGCGATCTGCTTCTCGACCAGCGGGGTGCGGACGTAGGCGGGGTTCACGCAGTTGGAGGTTACGCCGTGCGGGGCGCCCTCCAGCGCGGCCGTCTTGGACAGGCCTTCGAGGCCGTGCTTGGCGGCCACGTAGGCGGACTTGAACGCCGAGGCGCGCAGTCCGTGCACGGAGGACACGTTGACGATCCGCCCCCATCCTTGTGCGTACATGTGCGGGAGGGCGCCGCGGATGAGCCGGAACGGCGCCTCCAGCATCACGGTGAGCACGGTGTGGAAGACGTCGGGCGGGAAGTCCTCCAGCGGACGTACCAGCTGGAGTCCGGCGTTGTTGACGAGGACGTCGGTGCCGGCGGCCACCCGCTCGGCGGCGTCGAGGTCGGTGAGGTCCAGGGCGTGGGGTACGACCGTGCCCGCGAGGTCGCCGGCCCGCTGGGCGAGTTCCGCCAGCTCGGCGAGGCCCGCGGCGTCCCGGTCGACGGCTCTCACCTCGGCGCCGGCGGCGGCGAGCCGCAGCGCACAGGCGCGCCCGATGCCGCTGGCGGCGCCGGTGACGAGGGCGGTGCGGCCGCCGAGGTCGAGGGAGTCATGGGGGGCGGGGGGCTGGGCGGCCGGTGGCGGGCTGGACGTGGTCATGAGCCGACGATAAGCGGGGCCCACCCCTCACCACATGTGGCCGCCACCCACACTTCAGCCCATAGTCATAGGGTCGAACCATGTGGGTGCCTCGGACATGGCCTGCTTGATCCGGAAGAGCCCGAACTCGTGCAGGTCCGGCAGCGCGTCCACCGTGAACCAGCCCACCTCGAGCGACTCGTCGTCGTTGACCCGGGCCTCGCCGCCCACCGCACGGCAGCGGAAGGTGATGTCCATGTACTGGCAGACGTCCCCGTTGGGGTAGGTCACCGGCTGCAGTGCCTGGACCAGGACGACCCGCTCGGGGACGCAGTCCACCGCCGTCTCCTCGAACACCTCCCGCACCGCGCAGGCGGCGGGCTGCTCGCCCGGTTCCGGGATGCCCCCGATCACCGACCACTTGCGGGTGTCGGACCGCCGGCCCAGCAGCACTCTGCCCTCGTCGTCGAAGACGATCGCGGTGACCCCGGGAAGCCACAGCAACTGCTGACCGGCGCTGGCCCGGACGGTGCGGATGAAGTCGGGAGTAGCCATGGACCGACCCTAACGGGCCGGTCCACGGCTCCCTCGCATGTCAGGGGGCGCAGGACCGCCGTACGGTCACGCGCGTCCGGCGCGCCGGGCGCGCGCCCCGGAGCCGATCGCCCAGCCGAGTCCACCCGCCGCGACCAGCACGAGGGCGATCTCCGGCAGGATGCCGAGCCGGGTCGCGGGCGTCTCGGAGGTGCGCAGCGGCACCTTCTGCACCAGGTAGGCGGGCACGAACATGCCGGTCTTCTGCGTGATCGTGCCGTCCGGCATGATGATCGCGCTGACGCCGCTGGTGACCGGCACGGTCACGGTCCGGCTGTGCTCGACGGCCCGGACTCGGGACATGGCGAGCTGCTGGTAGGTCATCTCGCTGCGGTCGAAGGTGGCGTTGTTGCTCGGCACCGAGATCATCTGCGCGCCGTGCGTGACGGTGTCCCGCACCGCCCAGTCGAAGGCGGCCTCGTAGCACGTGGCGAGGCCGACCTTGGCGCCGCCGAAGTCGAAGACGCCCGG
This sequence comes from Streptomyces sp. NPDC003720, assembly GCF_042875075.1. Taxonomy (NCBI): domain Bacteria; kingdom Bacillati; phylum Actinomycetota; class Actinomycetes; order Kitasatosporales; family Streptomycetaceae; genus Streptomyces; species Streptomyces sp. NPDC003720. Next base: position 369,785 of record NZ_JBIANZ010000001.1, on the reverse strand, counting down.
CTCGCTGCCCCGGCTGAAGTCCTGGCGGACCATGCCGGTCCAGTCCTTGTTGATCGCTCCGACCAGGCCGCGCAGCGGAAGGTACTCGCCGAACGGCTGCACCTGGCGCTTGTCGTAGGTCTGGGTCGGCCCCTTGACCGGGTCCCACAGGATCTGCTCGTTGAGCAGCCTGCCGTCCTTCTCCACGACCCCGCCGACCGAGATCGGCACCCCCACCGCCCTGGCCGCCTCGTTGATGACGGCGGCCGCGTCCGGATTGGTGAAGGGGTCGATGTCGGAGGAGTTCTCCGGCCACAGCACGTAGTCCGGCTTCGCGGTCTTGCCCGCCTTGATGTCGGCGGCCAGCTTGAGCGTCTCGCGCGCGTGGTGGTCGAGCACGGCCCGGCGCTGGGCGCTGAACTCCAGACCGGCGCGGGGGACGTTGCCCTGGATGACCGCGACGGTCGCGGTGCCGGCCTGCGCCGCGTCGCTGACCAGCGGCCGCGCGGCGACCGCTCCCACGACCGGCACGGCGACGCTGAGCAGGGCCGCGGCCGCCGCCCCGCGCCGCAGGGTCCGGGTGCGGCGCCGCTCGGCGATCAGGCGCCCGGCCTCGTACAGGCCGAAGCCGCACAGGACGACGGCGAAACCGAGCACCGGAGTGCCGCCCACCGCGGCGAGCGGCAGGAATACGCCGTCCGCCTGGCCGAACGCGATCTTGCCCCAGGGGAAGCCGCGGAAGGGCACGCGCGCGCGTACCGCCTCGCCGGCGATCCACAGGGCGGCCGCCCACACCGGCCAGGCAGGCAGCCTGGACACCGCGGCCACGCCGACGCCGACCAGGGCCACGAAGACCGCCTCGATCGCCGCGAGAGCGAGCCAGGGGCCGGGGCCGACCTCCACGCCCGTCCACACCAGCAGCGGCAGCAGGAAGCCGAGCCCGAAGAGGTAGCCGAGGCCGAGGGCCGCTTTCCAGCCGCGGCCGCGCAGCACCCAGGCGAAGCCGGCGAAGGCGGGCAGGGCCAGCCACCACAGGGGGCGCGGCGGGAAGCTGACGTAGAGCAGCACGCCGCACAGGGCGGAGGCGGCGGCCGGGACCAGTCGCCGGATCCTGCTGCCGCGCGCACCCCTCGCGGAGGGCGGCCTGAGCTGGTCGGACTGGTCCACGGAAGTTGCGGTGACGGTCACCCGGGGAGTGTACGGCGGGCGCACTCGATGCCGACAGCGCAGTCCAGGACGTCCCGGCCGCCCCAGGAGTGCCGTCGCCGGTCATGCGTTCGCGCGGGACTCGTCCACAAATCGGCCACCAGCCGTTACCGTGTGCCCAGCCTCAGCGGTGCGGCCCGGTCCGGTGCGCTCCGCCGGGGACCGCCACAGGTCGGGGGACCTGGGTACGAGGGGCTACGGGGTGGGGTCGACGGAACTGGGATCCGCGGCCGGCGCGGACGGCGCGGGCTGCCGAGAGGCCGGACGAAACGTTTCCGACGGGGCGGGCATGATCCTCCTGGGGGCGTGCGCCGCCTGGTCGCTGATCACGGCGGCGGCTCACGAGGGACGGCCCGAGGGCGTGCTGCTCGCGGTGCTCGCCCTGGCCGCGGGCCATGCCGCGGGGCGGATCTCCGGGTCACTGCTGCCGGTGGCCGCGCCGGCGGCCGGCGCGGTCGCGGGGGCGGCCCTGCCGCTGGTCATGCCGGACCTCTCCCCCGGCGCCCGGTACGCCGTCCCGCTCGGGCACGCCGGCGCCACGGCCGCGGTGCTGGCCCTCGCCACCGGGGCGGCCTGCTGCGCCGCCTGGTCGGCGCGCCGGCCCGCGACCCGGGCCCTGCTGCGGCTGCTGGCCGCCGGCATCGCGCTGACCGGCGCCGTGACGGGCTCGGCCGCCGGCTGCGCCGCCAGCGCGGCCGTGCTGCTGTGCTCGCTCGCGGCGGGCGCGATGCCGTACCGGGGCGCCGGTGTCGCCGGCCTGGCCCTCGCGGCGGCCGTCCCCGTGGCGGCGGTCTGGACGGTCGCGGCGGACGCGCTGCCCGCCGGGTTCACCGACGCGCTGAGCGGCCGGTTCACCGCGAGCCGGCTCGGGCTGTGGCGGGACGCCGCGCGGCTGGCCGGCCGCGACACCCTGCTCGGCGTCGGCCCGGGCCGCTTCGCCGAGTTCACGGCGGCCGGTCCGCGGGGAGCGGGACTGCTCGCCGACGGCAGACCGCACTCGGCGCCGCTCCAGCAGGCGGCCGAGCAGGGTCTGATCGGGGTCCTGCTGCTGGTCGCCGTGCACGGCTGGATCCTGCACGCCCTGTGGCGCTCTCCGCGCTCCACGCCGGTGGCCCTCACCGCGGGCGCGGCGCTGACCGCGCTCGCCGTGCTCGCCGCAGTGGGCAACGCGCTCAGCTTCGCCACGGTGACGGCGGGCGCGGGACTGCTGGCGGGGTGGGCGACGGCGCGGCCATGGGCGGGGGACGGCGGGGAGCCGTAGGGATGGACGTCCGCGGGTGGCCGTAGCGGGCGATGCGACCGGGGACGGCAGGAAGCCGTAGCGGATCGACGCGGGCCAGGGACAGCACGCGGCGGTAGCGGATCGACGCGGGCCGGGGACGGCAGGAAGCCGTAGCGGATCGACGCGGACCGGGGACGGCACGGGGCGGTAGCGGTCGGCGCGGGCCGGGACGGCCGCCGGCCGCGGGTCAGCTGATGGTGCCCGGTGTGATCGCCCGCAGCCGGGCCCTGATGACGCTGACCGCGGACTCCGCGTTGTCCACGGTGATGGTGAAGGTGTGGCCGTCCCAGAGTCTGAGCACGATGCCCTCGCCGCGGCGGACGACGACCGCGGTCCCCTTCTCCGGACGCCAGCGGTAACCCCAGCCGCCCCAGTTGCAGGGGGTGACGAGGGCGGCGAAGTCGGCTCCGGCGACCTCGGACAGCGGGATGCGGCGGCGCGGCACACCGATGTGGCCGCAGCGCACCTCGAGGCAGTCCTTCTCGAGTTTCAGGTCGACGTGCACGAAGGCCAGCGTGCCGAAGAGGACCAGCAGGCCGGCCGCGATGCAGCCGACGACGGACATCGCCAGCGCGGCCACGCCGGAGGTCCAGGCGGATTCCACGGCCAGTTCGATACCGAGGGCCATGCAGGCGGCGCCCACCAGCGCCAGCAGCCACTGGACCCGGTTGGTGGCGCGTCCGGTCCAGACGTCGGGGTGCGAGGCGTCCTCGGTGCGGCGGTGCTCGCTCATGGATACGAGGTTACTCAGGTTTCGGTGCGCGGGTACCCGCTCGCGGAGCGTGACTCCTTCGGGCGGCCCAGGCGCCGGCCGCGGGGATCTCCGGGTCAGCGCCGGTCGGCGAGCGGCCCGGCGGACGGCAGCAGCCGGCCCTCGGCATAGCGCAGCGCGGCCGCGGGCAGCGCGCCCTCGCGACCGCTGAGCAGCACCGTCAGCGTGCCTTCGGCCGGGGCCTCGGGGGCGGCTTGTTCGCCGAGGCGGCGCAGGGCCTGGGCGGCGACCGCCCCGGCGGAGCCGTGCAGGGCGAGCGGGGCGGCGCTTCCGTTCCGTACGGCGGCGCGGATGCGGTCCGCCACCAGTTCGTAGTGGGTGCAGCCGAGGACGACGGTGGTGACGTCGTCCGGGGTCAGCGCGGCCGCGGCGGCGACGGCCGCGTCGACGGCCGCCTCGTCCGCGTGCTCCACGGCCTCGGCCAGCCCCCAGCAGGGCACCTCGGCGACCCGGACGCCGTCGGCGAACTGCTCGATGAGACCGCGCTGGTAGGGGCTTCCGGTGGTGGCGGGCGTGGCCCAGATGGCGACCGGCCCGCCCCCGGCGACGGCCGGCTTGATCGCCGGGACCGTGCCGATCACCGGGATGCCGGGCTCCAGCCGGGCGCGCAGGGCGGGCAGCGCGTGCACGGTGGCGGTGTTGCAGCCGATGATCAGGGCGTCCGGCCGGTGGGCCGCGGCGGCCTCGGCGACGGCCAGGGCGCGTGCGGTGAGGTCCTCGGTGGTGCGCGGCCCCCAGGGCATGCCGTCGGGGTCGAGGGAGAGGACGAGGTCCGCGTCGGGCCGCAGGCGCCGTACCGCGGCGGTGGCCGCCAGCAGGCCGATTCCGGAGTCCATGAGCGCGATCTTCACCCGGCCACGATAGACGATGGGCCCCGATCGGCCGGTCGGGTGGGGCAGACTGCGCCCGTGAGCGCCATCGTGTGGATCGCCGTCGCCTCCCTCGCCGCCTGGTGCTGGCTGCTGCTGTGCCAGGGCTTCTTCTGGCGCACGGACGTCCGGCTGCCACCGCGCCGCACTCCCGGTGACTGGCCGCCGGTGTGCGTCGTGGTTCCGGCCCGGGACGAGGCCGAGGTGCTGCCCGCGAGTCTGCCGTCGCTGCTCGCCCAGGACTATCCGGGGCGCGCCGAGGTCGTCCTGGTGGACGACGGGAGCACGGACGGCACCGGGGAGCTCGCGCGCGAGCTGTCCCGCCGGCACGGAGGGCTGCCGCTGACGGTGGCCTCCCCCGGCGAGCCGCCGGCCGGCTGGACGGGCAAGCTGTGGGCGGTACGGCACGGCGTCGCCCTCGCGCACGCGCGTGACCCCGAGTACCTGCTCCTGACGGACGCCGACATCGCGCACGCGCCGGACAGTCTGCGGGAGCTGGTGGCGGCGGCCCGCACGGGCGGCTTCGACGCGGTGTCGCTGATGGCGCGGCTGCGGGTGGAGAGCCTGTGGGAGCGGCTCGTGGTGCCGGCGTTCGTCTACTTCTTCGCGCAGCTCTACCCGTTCCGCCGGATCGGCCGGCGGGGGTCGCGGACGGCGGCGGCGGCCGGCGGCTGCGTACTGCTGCGCGCCGGCATGGCGCGGCGGGCGGGGATCCCGGACGCCATCCGGCACGCCGTGATCGACGACGTCGCCCTCGCGCGCGCGGTGAAGCGCGCCGGCGGTCATGTCTGGCTCGGGCTGGCCGACCGGGTGGACAGCGTGCGGCCCTATCCGCGGCTGCACGACCTGTGGCGGATGGTCTCGCGCAGCGCCTACGCCCAGTTGCGGCACAGCCCGTCGCTGCTGCTCGGCACGGTCGCCGGACTCGCCCTGGTGTACCTGGCGCCGCCCGCGGCCGTGGTGGCGGGGACGGCCGGGGGGTCCACGGCCGCAGCGGTGGCGGGCGGGCTGGCGTGGGCGGTGATGGCGGGAACGTACCTGCCGATGCTCCGCTACTACCGGCAGCCGCTGTGGCTCGCGCCGCTGCTGCCGTTCACCGCTCTCCTTTATCTCCTGATGACGGTGGACTCGGCCGTGCAGCACTACCGGGGGCGGGGTGCGGCCTGGAAGGGCCGCACCTACGCGCGTCCGGAGGTGCGGCCCGACGAGGGCTGACCCGGCTCACTTGCGGCCGGGCGTCCAGTTCATGCCCCAGCCGTAGACGCGGTCTATGGTCCGCTGCGGACTCACTCCGCGGTCGGGCACCAGGTACCGCGCCTCGCGCTGGACGACGAGGTCGCCGTCCGTGCCGGTGATCAGGGCGAGCGCGCAGACCGTGGACGGGACCGTGCACTCGTCCAGCGAGAAGTCGATCGGCGCGCCGTGCTGGGGCTGGAGGGTGACCGTGGCGTGCAGGTCGGCGAAGGAGGCGGCGCCCTCGTAGATGGTGACGAAGACCAGGATGCGCCGGAAGTCCTGTTTGTGGTCGAGGTTGACGGTGAGGTTCTCGCCGCTCGCCACGGCGCCGGTGCGGTCGTCGCCGTCCAGGTGGATGTACGGCGGACGGTCCAGCGATCCGAAGGCGTTGCCGAGGGCCTGTACGACGCCCTTGCGCCCGTCGGCGAGTTCGTACAGGGCACACAGGTCGAGGTCGACGTCGCCCTGACCGCCGCCCCAGCGGCCGCGCCGGCCCGGGAACTGCTTGCGCACCTGCCAGTTGAGGTTGACCCGCATGGCCCCGGAGGTGCCGCCCTGCTTGGCCAGCGAGACGGACGGGGCGGCCTTGGTGAGGGTGACCTTGGAGAGGCGGACCGGCGCGGCGGCCGCCGGGGGCGGCGGCAGCGGGACCGGCGTGGTGACCGGCGGCGGCGGGGTCACCGGCTGCGTGGCGGGCGGGGGTGCGGCGGGCCGGGAGGGCGGCGGCGCGGCGGGCGACGGGGGCGGGGGCGGCGGCGCGTGCCGCTGAGGTTCGTCGACCGTGATGCCGAAGTCCGTCGCCAGGCCCTCGAGTCCGCTGCTGTACCCCTGGCCGACGGCGCGGAACTTCCAGCCGCCCTGGCGCCGGTAGAACTCGCCGAGCAGGAAGGCGGTCTCGGAGGTCGCGCCGGGGCTGTCGAAGCGGGCCACCACCGCACCGCCGCTCTCCTCGGTCACCTCGACGTAGAGGCCGGGCACCTGCCCGAACGTCCCGCCGTCGGCCGAGGCCGCGAGGACGATCCGGTCGATCCCGCTCTCCACGCGCGCGAGGTCGACGAGGAGGGTGTCGGTGATCCGCTCGCCGGCGGTCCGCTTGCCCTGGTGCCGGACCGCGCCGGAGGCGTGAGCGGGCTGGTTGTAGAAGACGAAGTCCCCGTCGGAGCGGACCTTTCCGGCCGTCAGCAGCAGCGCCGAGGCGTCCGCGTCGGGCACCGCGGGCCCCGGGCGCCAGCCCAATTCGACGCGCAGGGCCGTGGTCGGCACCGGCGCATTCGATCCTTTCGCCATTGTCATGTCCGCCCCCATCACGTGTCGGTGTGCGCCCCGGACGTTCCCGGGCGCCCCGGATGATCGCTACCCACCCAACCTATTCCCGGGAGCGGCGAACGCACCCGAGCGGCGCGGGCCGGCCGGCGAAGACCGCCGGTCAACCGCCGGTAACCCGCCAGGAACTCGGCCTTTACAGGATCCAAACCCGGATCGGCGTCCTTTTTTGCCGAGTTCGCTCGTATTGGGGATCCCGCGTCACGGCCGACACGGAAAACAACCCTCTTATCGGTCTCCCCAACCAGCACATCGTGGGCTTAACTTATGTGCCATGACCTCCCCCCGCTCCACTTATGGCGGCGGCTACTACTCCGCCTCCTTCCCGGACACCCCGATCTACGACTCGCTCGTGGCCGAGCGGGGCACCCCGCAGATCGCCCCGATCCGGGTCCCCGCCGCGTACGACACCGGCAGCAACCTGCCCGCCCTGCCGTCGGCGCTGCCCGCCCTCCCGGCCGGCCCGTCGTACCAGTCGGCCCCCGCCTACGGGTACCCGCAGATGCCGCAGCCCGCCCCGCTGCAGCAGGCGCCCACGGCGTACATCCCGCAGCAGGCGAGCGCGCCGCGCGGCTACCCAGGCCCGCAGGCGCCGCAGCAGCAGCAGCGCCCGATGGGCGGCGGCACGGGGTACGAGGCGATGCGTCCGGCCGCCCCGCGACCCGCGGCGGCGCCGTACCAGGACCCGTACAACAACCAGCAGTACCGCGGCTACTGACCCGCAGCCCCGGCTGCCGCCGCCACCTGGCACGATGGCCGCATGGGGAACGCACGACTGCGGTCGATCCACGTCCATCCGGTCAAGGCGTTCCGGGGCGTCTCGCCCCGGGAGGCCGTGGTGGAGCCCTGGGGGCTGGCCGGGGACCGACGCTGGACACTGATCGACGACGGGGGAAAGGTCGTCACACAGCGCGAGCAGCCGCGTCTCGCGCTCGCCGCCGCCGAGCCCTTGCCCGGCGGCGGCATCCTTCTGTCGGGGCCCGGACGTGAACCGCTGGAGGTCGCGGTCCCGGAACCGGTCGCCACGGTCCCGGCGAGCGTGTTCGGCACCAAGGTGGCGGCGGTCCCGGCGTCCGGCGCCGCCCACGCGTGGTGTTCGGATCTTCTGGGCGCCGGGGTCCGTCTGGTCCACATGGACGACCCGGCCTCCCGCCGGCCGCTGGACCCCGATTACGCGCGGCCGGGCGAGACGGTGAGCTTCGCCGACGGCTATCCGCTGCTGGTCACCACCATCGCCTCCCTCGACGCCCTGAACGAACTGGTGGCACGGGGCGATCACGCGCAGGAGGGCCCGCTGCCGATGAACCGCTTCCGTCCGAGCGTGGTCGTCGAGGGCACCGAGCCGTGGGCGGAGGACGGCTGGTCGGGCCTCTCCATCGGCGAGGTGGACTTCCGGGTCGCCAGGCCCTGCGCGCGCTGCGTGGTGACCACGACCGACCAGGACACCGCCCGGCGCGGCCGCGAACCCCTGCACACCCTGGCCCGGCACCGCAAGGCCGGCGGCCGGCTGCTGTTCGGGCAGAACCTGGTGCCGCTCGCGCCCGGCACCATCCGGGTGGGCGACCCGGTACGGGTGTCGTCGTGACTCCCGGGAACCCCGGCGCGGGGCCCGGTCGTTGGGACACCATGAGCGATGCGTGAACGGTCGGGGCCGGGAGTGGGAGCACTCGCGGCCCGGGCCGGGGTGGGCGGGCGGCTCCTCGGGGGACCACCGAGGAGCGGAAGGGGGTGGGGGCGTGCGGGCCATCGGGGGACTGTGGCGCTGGCGGGGGAATCCGCTGCGCCGTGCGACCGATCTGACCGAGGCCTGGGTGGCGCTCGTGGCACTGGTGCTGATCGCCGTGGCCGCGCCGGTGACCGGCGCCCTGGTCGGAGTGACGGCTCACGGCTCCCTGCAGCGATCGGCGCGCGAGCAGCAGCGCGAACGCCACCTCGTCACGGCGACCGTGGTGCGAAGACTCGGCGGCGCTCCGGTGGAGACCGACCCCGACACCAGCGCCGTGGGGGACGCGCACAGCCGGGTCCTCGCGGAGTGGACGGCGCCCGACGGCCGGCACCGGCGCGGCGCGGCCCTGGCGAAACTCAGATCGCCGGACGCGGGCGACCGCTTCGCGCTCTGGACGGACCGGCACGGCCGGGTGACGACACGCCCGCTGGACTCCCCCACGGCGACGACGCATGCCGTACTCGCGGGTCTGGGCGCCGCGTTGCTGACCGCCGGCCTGATCGAGTGCGGCCGGCGGCTGGTCGTGTGGCGCATGGTCCGCCGCAGGTACGCGCGTTGGGACCGGGCCTGGGACCGGGCGGGTCCGGACTGGGGCAAGGCGGGCACCGGCAGCTGACGGCCTTCCGCCTCTGGTCATCCCACCACCCGCGCGCACGCTACGGTGGAGCGGCCGACTCGCACTCGGCACCAAAACCCGCGTACTACGAGGTGGGGGCACGGCAACGCCATGGCACAGGGCACGGTCCAGGTGACGCACAGCGGTACGTCGCGGTGGCGTCGCCGCACGGGTGAGTACGCTTCGCTCGCCGCAGCCCTGGAGGCCGCCGCCGACGGCGACGTCCTCACCATCGCCCCCGGCACGTACCGGGAGAACCTGGTCGTGCGGCGGCCGGTGACCCTGCGGGGTCCCGAGGGCGCCCCGGGCTCGGTGCGGATCGCGCCGGCGGACGGTGTCCCGCTGACCGTGCGGGCCTCGGCGGTGGTGCAGGACCTGCACGTGGAGGGCCAGGACGCGGCGGCCCCCGCCCTGCTGGTGGAGGAGGGCACGCCCGAGCTGATGGACGTGCGGATCGTCACCCGGTCCGCCGCGGGCATCGAGGTCCGGGGCGGGGCGCGGCCGACCGTGCGCCGCTGCACCGTCGACAATCCGGCCGGCATCGGCATCGCCGTACTCGACGGCGCGGGCGGGGTGTTCGAGGAGTGCGAGGTCGTCGCGGCGGGTCAGGCGGGGGTGTCGGTGCACGGCGGCGGCCGTCCCCGGCTGGAGCGCTGCCGGGTGCACCACGCCGCTGGCAACGGGCTGACCGCGACCGGGGAGAACTCGGCGCTGGAGGCGGTCGGTTGCGAGGTGTACGAGGTCCGGGGCTCCGGAGTGCAGATCACCGGGCGGGCCACGGCCCATCTCACCGACTGCGATCTGCACCGCACCACGGCCGACGGCGTCACGCTGGACACGGACGCGGTGCTCACGCTCGCCGACTGCCGCATCCACGACGTCCCGGAGAACGCGATCGACCTGCGCTCCCGCTCGGTGCTCACGCTGACCCGGACGACGGTGCGTCAGTTCGGCCGCAACGGCCTGTCCGTGTGGGACCCGGGCACCCGGGTCGACGCGAACCAGTGCGAGATCTTCGACAGCACCGGTGACTACCCGGCGGTGTGGGTGAGCGACGGCGCGACCGCGGTGCTCGACGCCTGCCGGGTGCACGACGTGCCGGACGCGCTGTTCGTGCTGGACCGCGGCTCGCGCGCGGACGTCGTGGACAGCGATCTGTACCAGGTGCGCAACACGGCGGTGTCGGTGAGCGACGGCGCGACCGCGCAGCTCGACGACTGCCGGATCCGGGACGCGGCCACCGGCGCCTGGTTCCGCGACCACGGCAGCGGCGGCAACCTCGGCAACTGCACCCTGGACGGCACCCAGACCGGTGTGATCGTCACCAAGGGCGCCGACCCCACCGTCGAGCGGTGCACGGTCGACTCCCCCGCCGAGGCGGGCTTCTACGTGTCGGCGGGCGGCCGGGGCACGTTCGTGAACTGCCGGGTCAGCGGCAGCGGCGGCTACGGCTTCCATGTGATCGACGGCTGCCGCACGACGCTGCGCAAGTGCCGCACGGAGCGTTGTGCGCGCGGTGGTTACGAGTTCGCGGACGCCGGGCCGGACACGGGCTCCGGGACGGGGCCGGTGGTGGAGGACTGCACCAGCGACGAGAGCGGCGGCATCCGGCCGCCGGCCCAGCGCGAGACGGCCGAGCAGTCGGCGTCCCCCTCCTCCGCGGGCCTGCTCGGGGCGATCCCCGGCCAGCGCGCCCTGGACGCGGAACCGGCCGTCGCCGCCGAGCCGGAGCAGCCGGCCCGCTCCTCGAAGGCCGTGCTGGGCGAGCTGGACGCCCTGGTGGGCCTGGAGAGCGTCAAGCGGGAGGTCCGGGCGCTGACCGACATGATCGAGGTGGGCCGGCGCCGGCAGCAGGCGGGCCTGAAGGCCGCCTCGGTCAAGCGGCACCTGGTGTTCACCGGCTCCCCCGGCACGGGCAAGACGACGGTGGCCCGGCTGTACGGCGAGATCCTCGCCTCCCTCGGGGTGCTGGAGAAGGGGCATCTGGTCGAGGTGTCGCGGGTCGACCTGGTCGGCGAGCACATCGGCTCGACCGCGATCCGCACCCAGGAGGCCTTCCAGCGGGCGCGCGGCGGTGTGCTGTTCATCGACGAGGCGTACGCGCTGTCCCCGGAGGACGCCGGCCGCGACTTCGGCAAGGAGGCCATCGACACGCTGGTGAAGCTGATGGAGGACCACCGGGACGCGGTCGTGGTGATCGTCGCCGGCTACACGGCCGAGATGGAGCGCTTCCTCTCCGTGAACCCCGGCGTCGCCTCCCGCTTCTCACGGACCATCACCTTCGGCGACTACGGCCCGGACGAACTGCTCAGGATCGTGGAGCAGCAGGCCGACGAGCACGAGTACCGGCTGACCCCGGGGGCGTCGGAGGCGCTGCTCAAGTACTTCACGGCGATCCCGAAGGGCGCCGCGTTCGGCAACGGCCGGACCGCGCGCCAGACCTTCGAGGCGATGGTGGAGCGGCACGCGAGCCGGGTCGCCCAGGTCGCCGACCCCAGTACCGACGACCTGACCCTGCTGTACGCCGAGGACCTGCCCGAGCTGCCCTGACCGCGGTGTCCGGCCTGGGAGCGTCATGGTTCCGGGCGTTCGGGGCGCTGGGTGGGCAGGTCCGGGCGCAGCCGGGCCAGGAGGCGGGCCCGTTCGCGGGCGAAGGCCGGGTCGGCCTGGTAGTCGGAGTGGCCGAGGATCGGGGCCGGCAGCGGGTGCTCGGGGGTGCGGCCGTAGGCGAGGGGGTCGCGCAGGGGCTCGTGGTCGACCTCGGGGCCGCAGTCGCCGGGCAGACGGACCGGGCCGCCGATGGGATCGGTGGGGCGGTGGAGGTTGCGCCAGCAGGCGACGTCCCGGTGCAGGGCGGCCAGCGCGGCCGGGCCGAAGTGCGCCGGGAACCAGCGGCCGTAGAGACGTTCCAGCGGGGAGCCGTAGGTGAGCAGTGCCACGCGCCGGCGGGCCGAGGGGCTGAGCTGCCAGGCGGCGGAGGCGGCCAGCACGCTGCCCTGGGAGTGGCCGGACAGGACGAGGCGACCCTCGGTGCGCGCGGTCCAGGTCGCCATCCGCCAGGTCAGGTCCGGCACCGCACGCTCGGCGTAGCAGGGCGGGGCGAACGGGTGGGCGGCGCGCGGCCAGAAGGTGCCGACGTCCCAGAGGATGCCGATGGTGCGCCGGGCGGAGGCGTCCCGGTAGGCGCGCCGGCCCCAGGTGACGAACAGCAGGAAGCCTATGCCGACCAGCCAGGAGCCCAGTGCCTGTGAGGTCTCGGCGGCCGCCTGGACGACGTCGTACGTGCGCCGGGCCGCGCCTTCGGGGGGCTTGCCGGTGGCCAGGGCGCCGGCGAGCGCGGCGGCGCCCAGCAGCAGGGTGGTGGCGCAGAGTACGCCGATGACCAGGGGCGTCCGGTCGGTGAGGGTGGCCATGGCCCGTGCGTGGGCGATACGGCGGGTGCGGGAGGGGTCCTCGGGCTCGCCGGGGTGCTCGTGCCGCACCCGGTCGCGCTCGGCGCGGGCGAGCCGCGCGGTGCGCCGGGCCAGGTGGGCGGCGAGGACCAGCAACACCGCGAGCAGCGGCGGGATGACGGAGGCCTGCCAGGTCAGCAGGACCGGCGGACCGTCGAGGAGGGCACGGGTGCCGTCCAGCCAGTCGGCGACGCGCTGCGCGACGCCGCCGGACATCACACCGCCCAGCGCGCAGGCGAGCAGCGCGACCGCGGGACCGCCGAGCCCGTGCCCCGCGGCGCGCGGGTCGGGGCGCCTGCGGTACAGGTCGTGGGCGACGGCGGCGAGGACGACGACGAGCAGTCCCTGGGTCAGCATGAGGGTGCCGAAGGCCGTGTCGCCGGGCAGCCGGCCGGCGGACCGCCAGCCGGGGCGGGACCAGGCGGCGTGGACGAGGGTGAGCAGCAGCAGGACGAGCGCGGCGACCGGCAGGCGGCGTACCAGGTGGCGGTCGAGCCGGTGGTCGGGGCACCGCTCGCTGCGGCCGCGGCGGCAGACGACGGCCACCACGGCGCCCGCGCAGCCGAGCAGGGCCGCGGCGAGGAGCCACCCGAGCAGGTCCAGGACGGCCGGGCCGCCGGGGCGGTGGTCGAAGCGGGCCGTGGGCGTGGCGACGGCGGCGGCGACCGTGAGCAGGCCCGCCGCGGTGTGGGCGGCGCGCAACCGGGCCACAAGGCGGCGCCCGTACCAGAAACCGGGCCGGGCCAGGGCACTCGCGTCGGGCTCGGGCTCGGGGTCGCGGGACATCGGCTGGTGGGACTCGTAGGCGTTCCAGGTGCGGTGCGAGAGGTACCAGAGCAGGGCGGTCAGCGCGACCGGGATCAGCGCGGCGAGCGCGAGGCGGCGGCCGGGCTGGGTCCACCAGGCGTCGCCGGCGGCGGCCGGGGAGAGGAAGCCCAGCCAGGTGTGGCGGCGCGCGCAGTCCGCGACGCCCGCGCACTGCCAGGCGACCAGGTCGAGGGCGACCTCGCAGGCGGCGGCCGTGAACAGCACGGTGAGGGTGAGCGCGGCCAGCCGAACGAGGAGTCCGTAGAGCCGGACGGTGCGCCTGCGGCCGTGGGCGGCGGGGCGCATCCAGTGGGCCAGGTTCACCACCATGAAGGGCAGCAGCAGGAGCCACAGGGCGCGGGTGCCGTCGCCGGAGGTGAGGTTGCACCAGACGTACGCCTCGCGGACCGGTTCGCCGCGGGGTCCGTCCGCGGCGACCGGTCTCGCGGCGTCGGCGGCGCGCCGGAAGATCGCGGCGGTCTCGTCGCCGGTGATCCTGACGGTGCGCGGGTCGCCGAGCATCTTCTCGGGGGTGCTGCCGCCGACGCCGTGCACCAGGAGTTCCAGTTCGGCACCGGCCGGTGCGGGCCGTAAGGCGGAGCCGTCCGTCTCCGGTCCGGGATTGCGTTCCTGCGCCCGATCCACTGTCAGTACTTCCCCCGTGACACGCCTGCTGGACACCTGTCCACGCGGGCTTCAGGTTCTCCGTTTCCGGGCCCTCGTACACCTCCCGTCACGGAATCTCCCCGATCCGTGTGAAAGCGGACCGGGTCCCCGGCGCCGGGCAGGGCGGGATGGCATGTGCGCGTCGGGAAAGGCGGTGGCGCGACCGCCGCCGTCCCGTGAAAAGATGGAACGCCCGTGCACGGCGGACCGCTGGACCTCCAGGTCGGAGCCGGTGCGGCGGGCGGGTCGGACGACGGATCGCGGCGAAGGGACCGGAGCGTACGTGAGTGAGAATCAGAACCTCCTCGCGGAGCAGCGCCGCGCCCTGATCCTGGACGAGGTCCGGCGCAGGGGCGGCGTCCGGGTCAACGAGCTGACCCGCAAGCTCGGAGTGTCCGACATGACCGTGCGGCGCGATCTGGACGCGCTGGCCCGCCAGGGCATGCTGGAGAAGGTGCACGGCGGCGCGGTCCCGGTGGTCGAGGCGAGCACGCACGAGCCCGGTTTCGAGGCGAAGTCGGCCCTGGAGCTGACCGCCAAGGAGGACATCGCGCGCTCCGCCGCCCGGCTGGTCGCCCCGGGCACGGCGATCGCCCTGTCCGGCGGTACGACGACCTACGCGCTCGCGCAGCACCTGCTGGAGGTGCCCGACCTCACCGTGGTGACGAACTCGGTGCGGGTCGCCGACGTCTTCCACGCGGCGCAGCGCACCTCGGGACAGCGGCAGGGCGCGGCGACGGTGGTGCTGACCGGCGGGGTGCGCACCCCGTCCGACTCACTGGTGGGCCCGGTGGCGGACCAGGCGATCGCCGCGCTCCACTTCGATCTGCTGTTCCTCGGGGTGCACGGGATATCGGTGGAGGCCGGACTGTCCACGCCGAACCTCGCGGAGGCGGAGACGAACCGCCGGCTGGTGCAGTCGGCGCGCCGCGTGGTCGTGGTGGCCGACCACACCAAGTGGGGCACGGTGGGCCTGAGTTCGTTCGCCGGGCTGGCGCAGGTGGACACGCTGGTCACCGACGCGGGTCTGCCCGCCGAGGCACGCGCGGAGATCGCGGAGCATCTGCACCGGCTGGTGGTGGCCGGCGAGACCGAGGACGACGAGGACGTCTGACGGCGCGTCGGCCGGCATTCAGTCCGGCCACACGCCCGTGGCCAGCAGCGACTCGATAGTGGCCGTGTAGGGGGCGATGTCCAGTCCCTGCTCCTCGAGCCAGGAGTCGGAGAAGTACTTGTCCAGGTAGCGGTCTCCCGGGTCGCACAGCAGGGTGACGACGCTGCCGGTGCGGCCCTCGGCCACCATCTCGGAGACGATCTTCAGCGCGCTCCACAGGCCGGTGCCCGTCGAGCCGCCCGCCTTGCGCCCGATGACCCGCTCCAGGGCCCGTACGGCGGCGACGCTGGCCGCGTCCGGGACCTTCATCATCCGGTCGATCGCTCCGGGCACGAAGCTGGGCTCCATGCGCGGCCGGCCGATGCCCTCGATCCGGGAGCCGCAGTCACAGGTGACGTCCGGATCGCCGGTGGTCCAGCCCTCGAAGAAACAGGAGTTGTCCGGGTCGGCGACGCAGATGCGGGTGTCGTACTGCATGTAGTGCACGTAGCGCGCCAGGGTGGCCGAGGTGCCGCCGGTGCCGGCCGTGGCGACGATCCAGGCGGGCTCCGGGAAACGCTCCAACTCCAGCTGGCGGAAGATGGATTCGGCGATGTTGTTGTTGCCGCGCCAGTCGGTGGCCCGCTCGGCGTAGGTGAACTGGTCCATGTAGTGGCCGCCGGTCTCCACCGCGAGACGGGCGGACTCCTCGTACATCTTCCGGGAGTCGTCCACGAAGTGGCACCGGCCGCCGTGGAACTCGATCAGACGGCACTTCTCGGCGCTCGTCGTGCGCGGCATGACCGCGATGAAGGGCACGCCGATGAGCTTCGCGAAGTACGCCTCGGAGACGGCGGTGGAGCCGCTGGACGCCTCGATCACCGGGCGGTCCGGCCGGATCCAGCCATTGCACAGGCCGTAGAGGAAGAGTGAGCGGGCGAGCCGGTGCTTGAGGCTGCCGGTGGGGTGCGTCGACTCGTCCTTCAGGTAGAGGTCGATGCCCCACCGCTCGGGCAGCGGGAAGCGCAGCAGGTGCGTGTCCGCCGAGCGGTTGGCGTCGGCCTGGACCTTGCGGACGGCGTCTTTCAGCCAGCCGCGGTAGGCGGCGTCGCTGCGGTCGACGTCGAGGGTGGCGCCGGTCCGGGTCTGTGGGGTGGTGCTCACGGCGGGGCTCCTTACGCTGAGCGCCGACGGCGCCTCCGGCGGCCGGCACTTCGCATCATAGGCACCTTCCACACCTGTTCTCACCTGCATAAACGCATCTTTGAGCCGGTCAAAGGGAGGCTGGGGCGCAGCGGTGCGAGGCGCCCCGGGGCGCACGGGCGCGAGTGCTCCGGGCGCCCCCCGCGCGCGCCCCCTGCGCACTGGTGCTCCCGACCTCGCGGAGGCAGACTGCACCGGACGGGACGATCGTCCCGGACAGCGGCGCACACTGGACCACAGCACCGCGCCGGCCCGGACCGGTACGACCGGACACGGGCCGGATCCGGACCCACGCGGTCCGGCGTCGCGGCGAAGGACGCGCACAAGGGGGCGGCAGGACATGGCGGAGCCGGAGTTCACGGCCAAGGGCGTGCGGATCGGCAAACGGCTGCGTTCGCTCACCCGGGCCGGGCAGGTCCGGATCAGCGACGGCCGGGTGGAGTTGCTGACCAGCTACGGCAGCGAGATCGACAGCGCGCCGGTGCAGGCGGTGCGCGCCTCAAGGCCGTGGTTCGCCCCGGAGGACCGGGCGCACGCGGATCTCAACGGCAAGCGGTACTCGCTGACGCTGGGTGAGCACGACCCCGCCCCGGGCGAGCCGGGGCCGCCCGCGGCACGGCGGTTCATCGAGGCGGTGCGCCGCGCGGCCGGGCGCGGTGGCTGACCGGCAACCGGCGGTGGCGAGTTGCGGGAGCGCACCCGCTGCGTCACGCTGTTCTCACGTCACTCTGGGTTTACCGGCGATAACGCTGCGAACCAGCCCGCCGGCCCGCACAGCAGGCGGACGTTTGGACGCAAGCACCCTGCTGGATCCGTTTGTTCTCCGTGTTTCCTCCGGTTCCTCCGGACCTCACATCGGGGAGTCGCAGCCGTGATCAGTCACTCAAGCAGGCACTGCACGGTGGAGCTCCAAGCCCTGCCGTCGCGGATCGGCCAGGTCCGCAGAATCGTATCTGCGCAGTTGCGCTACTGGCATATGGACCCGTTGATAGACCGGGCCGCGCTCGGTGTGACCGAGCTGCTCAGCAACGTCCACCGGCACGCCCGGCCCGACAAGTCGTGCACCGTCGAGCTGGAACTGCTGGTCGACCGGCTCACGGTCTCGGTGCGCGACCACGATCCGCGCCTTCCCGTGGTCGCCGACGCCGCCGACGCGCCGGGCCTCGTCCCGCTGGCCACCTGCGGACGCGGGCTGGCGATGGTGGCGGCGATGAGCGAGAGCTGGGGCGCGCGCCCCGAGGGCGACGACGGCAAGGTCGTGTGGTTCACGCTGCCCGCGCCGTCCGCGGCGGTCCGCCGGCCGGCCCGCTCGCCCCGTCCGGCGGCCGAGCGGCGCCCCGCGCCCCGGCTCACCGAGGCCCGGCCGGCCCCGGTCCCGCCCACGCCGGTCACCGCCGCGCCCACGCCGGTCGCCGCGGCTCACGCCCCGGCCGCGGCATCCGCTCCCGCCCGGTCGGCCGTTCCCGGCTGACCGGGCGGTGAGGCCACCACGACGTACGGAGCGGGCGGGTGACGACGGCCGCCCGCCCCTGTCCCGTGAGGGGACGCCGCGAGGGGACGCAATGCGCGCTCCCGGCCCCGCCGCACACCGTCCGGTCGTCTCCGCCGGCAGCGGTCGGGACCCGGCGGTCAGTTCCGCGCGTGGACGCGTGATGTATGTCCGCTCCGGGACGTGTGTGGACACGCAGGACCCGCCGGCCCGCCACAGCGACCGAATCGCTGCCCCCGCCACCATGGCCGACGCGCGGCTCAGGCCGTTCCACCGGCCCCGGCGACCGAACCGCCCCCACCGCGGCCGAACCAGGGCTCAGACCTCGGTATCCGCGTAGCGACGAAGAACCGGCTCCAGGCAGTCGGCGCCCGGCCCCTCCAGGCCGTTCCACCGGCCCCGGCGACCGAACCACCCCCACCGCGGCCGACCCACGGCTCAGACCTCGGTATCCGCGTAGTGGCGGAGGACCGGTTCCAGGTAGTCCACGTGCGGCCCCTCCAGGGCGTCCAGGCCGGCCGGCGGCCGGATCAGTGCGATCCGGTCGAACTCGGGCTCGCGGCCCTCGCCCGTCTCGGTGCTCACCAGCCGCGCGTACCGCTCGCGCAGTTCCCGGTCGGGGCACGGCGGGGCGAGGAACATGACGCCGACGCCGCCGCCCGCACCCCGGGTGGTCAGCCACAGGGTCAGGGCCTCGGCGGGGGTGTCGGAGCCGGTCTCCTCGGACAGCTCGCGGGCCGCGTGCCGGCGCAGCCCGTCGACGTCCAGCTCTGCGCCCTCCTCCGGCGGCTCGACGGTCCCGCCGGGGAGCTGCCAGCGGCCCGGCGCCGCGGTCGAGGCGGCCATCCGCCCCACCATCAGGCGGCCGTCGCCGGACGGCTGCACCACGGAGACGAACAGGGAACAGCACACCGGCGCGTCCGGCACCCCGCGCAGCGCGCGGTACCGGTAGGTGGCCCGGGCCCACGACAGCACCAGTCCGTCCCGCCCGTCCCGCTGCAGGCCGGTCAGCGCGGCCACCGGACCGTCGAAGAGCGCCGGGTTGGCCCGTACCGCCTGCGCCCACCGGCGGTCCATGGCCGACCGGTGATCCGGGGACAGCTCGGGCGCGGCGGTCTCGACGAGCCGGATGCGCGGGGCGTCCAGCAGCTCCACGTGCCCGGCCCGCGTCACAGCACCGACAGCGGATCGTCCAGCACCGGCTGCCAGGCCAGTTCGGCCGCGCCGACCAGGCTGTTGTGGTCCAGGGTGCAGGCCAGGACGGGGACGCCGCCGCTCTGCCCCCACAGGCTGCGGTCGGCGACCACCGCGCGCAGGCGTCCGGGGTCGGCGTCGAGCAGGGTGCGGTGCAGGCCGCCGAGGATGATGCGGTCGGGATTGAGGATGTTGACCAGACCGGCCAGGCCGAGTCCGAGGCGGTCGATCAGGGCCTCGGCGGCGGTGCGCACGGCCGGGTCGCCGTACTGCTCGCGCAGCATGTCGTCGGCCTGCTGGAGCAGGGAGACCTCGGGACCCGGCTCGCGGCCCGCCTCGACGAGCAGGGCCAGCGGGTCCGTCTCCACGTCGAGGCAGCCGCGGCTGCCGCAGTGGCAGGGCCGGCCCTCCGGATTGACGGTGAGATGCCCGACCTCCAGGGCGAGGCCCGAACTCCCCATGTGCAGGCGGCCGTCGAGGACCAGTGCGCCGCCCACGCCCCGGTGCCCGGTGGCCACGCACAGCAGGTCCCGGGCGCCCCGGCCGGCGCCGTGCCGGTGCTCGGCGAGCGCGGCCAGGTTGACGTCGTTGGCCGCGAAGGCGGGGCCGGTGATGCCGGCGGCCCGCACGCACTCCGCGAAGATCCGGCGGACCGGCGCGCCCACCGGCCAGGCCAGGTGGAGCGGGTTGAGGGCCAGGCCGTCGGGTTCGGCGACGGCGGAGGGCACGGCGAGTCCGGCGCCCACGCAGCGGCGGCCGGTGGTGTGCAGGAGTTCGGCGCCCGCCTCGACGACCGAGCCGAGCACCTTCGCGGGGTCCGCGTCCACGGTCTCGCAGCCGGGCGCCGTCGCCACGATCCGCCCGCCGAGGCCCACCAGCGCGGCCCGGAAGCCGTCGGCGTGGACCTGCGCGGCGAGCACCACCGGGCCGTCCTCGGCGACCTCGAGACGGTGCGAGGGGCGCCCCTGGGACCCGGCCGCCGCGCCCGGCCGGGCGTTCACCCGGATCAGTCCGAGCGCCTCCAGCTCGGCCGCCACCGCTCCGGCGGTCGCCCGGGTCACTCCGAGTTCGGCGGTGAGCACGGCCCGGGTCGGCGCCCGCCCGGTGTGCACGAGCTCCAGCGCGGGTCCGAGCGCGCCGCGCCCCCGGTCCAGCCGCGCCCTCGAGGTGGTCCCTTCCCCCGCCCTACGGGGGTCCGCCTTGCCGCTCATGAGGGCGAGTCTCCCATGATCCGCAGCCGTCGTGGCCCGTGCCGGGTCTACAGTCCGCTGACCCGCAGGGTGATGTTCAGCCGCCCGGTCAGCCCGAGTTCCGGCGGCGCCGTGCCCGGACGCACCCGCGGCACCCCGTGGAAGGCCTGCCGGGACGGCCCGCCGAACACGAACAGGTCGCCGTCGCGCAGTTCGACGTCCGTGTACGGCCTGGTGCGGGTCTCGGTGTTGCCGAACCTGAAGACGCAGGTGTCGCCCAGGCTCAGCGACACGACCGGCGCGTCCGACCGCTCGTCGCTGTCGCGGTGCATGCCCATGCGGGCGTCGCCGTCGTAGAAGTTGATCAGTGCGATGTCGTACGGCTCGGCCGGGAGCGCGCGCCGGCCGAGCGCGTCGGTCACGGCGGTCCGGGCCAGCTCGTCCAGCCAGGCGGGGAACGGCTTCACGGGCGTGCCGTCGCCGTCGACGACGGTGGGGGCGTAGCCGTACGGGTACCAGTGCCGGCCCAGGCAGACCTGCCGTGCGCTCATCGTGCCGCCGCCGGGGGTGCGGACGGTGCGCAGTCCGGCCGGGGGGCGGGCCCACTCGCGGCAGGCGGCGAGCAGCGCGCGCCGGCGCTCGGGGGGCAGCCAGCCGGGGACGTGCACGGCGCCCGGCGCGATCCGCGCCGGCTCCCTGGCGAACAGTCCGGCGTCCATGCCTTCCATGCCCTCCATGCTGCCGCATCCGGGAGGAACGGTCGTGAGCTGCGGCTCGGCTAGCCTGGAGCGCGATGAACGACCGTATGACGACGCCATGGGGCGAGTTCGAGCTGTCCCGCTTCCCCGAGGATCCCCGCGACCCGCTGCGCGCCTGGGACGCCTCCGACACGTACCTGCTGCGGCACCTGGCCGAGGAGGAGGTGCCGCTGACGGGCACGGTCGTGGTGGTCGGGGACCGCTGGGGCGCGCTGGTCACGGCGCTCGCCCGGCACCGGCCGGCGCAGATCACCGACTCCTTCCTCGGGCAGGAGGCGACCCGGGCGAACCTGGCCCGGGCGGGCGTCGAACCCGGTGCCGTGCGGCTGCTGACCACCCAGGACCCGCCGCCGGAGCGGGTGGACGTGCTGCTCGTGCGAGTGCCGAAGAGCCTGGCGCTGCTGGAGGACCAGCTGCTGCGGCTCGCGCCCGCCGTGCACGCGGGCACGGTCGTGGTCGGCACCGGGATGGTGAAGGAGATCCACACCTCCACGCTGAACCTGTTCGAGCGGATTCTCGGGCCGACCCGGACCTCACTGGCCCGGCAGAAGGCCCGGCTGATCCACTGCTCCCCGGACCCCGCCCTGGAGCGGCCCGCGAACCCGTGGCCGTACGGCTACGACCTGCCAGGGGACCTCGGGGCGGTCTCCGGGCGCCCGGTGGTCAACCACGCGGGTGTCTTCTGCGCCGACCGGCTCGACATCGGCACCCGCTTCTTCCTGCGGCACCTGCCCACCGGGCCGGGCGTCGGGCGGGTGGCGGACCTCGGCTGCGGCAACGGCGTGGTCGGCACGGCGATGGCGCTGGCCGATCCGGAGGCCGAAGTGCTGTTCGTGGACGAGTCGTTCCAGGCCGTGGCCTCCGCCGAGGCGACGTACAAGGCCAACGGGGTGCCGGGGCACGCGGAGTTCCGGGTCGGGGACGGGCTGGCGGGGGTGGCGCCCGGCACCGTGGACCTCGTGCTGAACAACCCGCCGTTCCACTCCCACCAGGCGACCACCGACGCGACGGCCTGGCGGATGTTCACCGGGGCGAAGCGGGCGCTGCGCCCCGGTGGCGAGCTGTGGGTGATCGGCAACCGGCATCTGGGCTACCACGTCAAGCTGAAGCGGCTGTTCGGCAACAGCACGCTGGTGGCGAGCGATCCGAAGTTCGTGGTGCTGAAGGCGGTCAAGCGGGGCTGACCGCCTGGTCGGGGGACGCGGTCCGGCCGCTGGTCAGGACCCCGATGATCCGGGCCACTTCCCGGGCCATCGCCTCCCTCCCCACGTGCAGGTACGTGCGGGAGTCGACGGCCTCCGGGTGGGCGGCCAGGAAGTCCCTGACCGCACCGGTCATGGCGGCGTTGAGGGCGGTGCCGACGTTGACCTTGGTGATGCCGCCCGCGACGGCGGCCACCAGGCCGTGGTCCGGCACGCCGGAGGAGCCGTGCAGGACCAGGGGCACGGACAGTGCGGCGGACAGCCGCCCGAGCAGGGCGTGGTCCAGGGTCGCGGTGCGGGTGGTCATGGCGTGGACGCTGCCGATGGCGACGGCGAGCGCGTCGACCCCGGTGGCGGTGACGAAGTCGCCCGCCTGGGCCGGGTCGGTGCGCGCGCCGGGTGCGTGGGCGTCGAGCGGGGGCCGGCCGTCCTTGCCGCCGATCTGTCCCAGCTCCGCCTCGATCCACAGGCGCCGGGAGTGGGCCCAGTCGGCGGCGGCCCGGGTCGCGGCGAGGTTCTCGGCGTAGGGCAGGTGGGCGGCGTCGTACATCACCGAGCCGAACCCGGCGCCGGAGGCCTGGCGCAGCAGGTCGTCGCTCTTGACGTGGTCGAGGTGCAGCGCGACGGGGACGTCGGCGCGTTCGGCGGCGGCGACGGCGGCGCGGGCCAGCGGGAGCAGGCGGCCGTAGCGGAACTTCACCGCGTTCTCGCTGACTTGGAGGATCACGGGGGCGCCGGAGGACTCGGCGCCGGCGATGACGGCTTCGACGTGTTCCAGGGTGATGACGTTGAACGCGGCGACGGCGGAGCGGGTTTCGGCGGCGCGGGTGACCAGCTCGCCGGTGGTGGCCAGGGGCACGGCATGTCTCCCTTCCGGAAGGGCGGTCAGGAGGCGAGGATCACCGAGCGGGTGAGGTGGCGCGGGCGGTCGGGGTCGAGGCCCCGGCGGGCGGCGACGGCGACCGCGAGGCGCTGGACGCGGACGAGTTCGGCGAGCGGGTCGAGCGTGCCGGCGATCCACGATCCGCCGGTGCCGCGCACCTGTTCGGCGAGGCCGGCGGGCGCCTCGCCGAGCATCCAGGTGGCGGTGCCCTCGGTGGTGACGCTGATCGGCCCGTGCCGGTACTCCATCGCCGGGTAGGCCTCGGTCCAGGACAGCGAGGCCTCGCGCATCTTCAGGCCGGCCTCGTTCGCGAGCCCCACGGTCCAGCCGCGTCCGAGGAACGTGAACTGCGTGCTGTCGACCAGGCCTTCGGGCAGCGGGGCGGTGAGAGCCGTGCGGGCGTCGGCGACGACGGCCGCGGTGTGCAGGCCCAGGTGGGCGCGCAGCAGGGTGAGCGCGGTGGTGGCGAACCGGGTCTGGACGACGGAGCGTTCGTCGGCGAAGTCCAGCACGACGAGGTCGTCGGCGGCCGACATCACCGGGGTGGCGGGATCGGCGGTGATCGCGGTCGTCCGGGCGCCGCCCCGCGACCGCGCGAGCAGTTCCAGCACTTCGGTGGTGGTGCCGGAGCGGGTGAGGGCGACGACCCGGTCGTAGGACCGTCCCGGCGGGAACTCGGAGGCGGCGAAGGCGTCCGTCTCCCCCTGCCCGGCGGCCTCGCGCAGGGCGGCGGCCGCCTGCGCCATGAAGTACGAGGTCCCGCATCCGACGATCGCGACCCGCTCGCCCTGCGCCGGCAGCGCCCCGCGGTGCCGCTCCGCCTCCTCGGCCGCGCGTATCCAGCACTCGGGCTGACTGTTCAGCTCGTCCTCGACATGGCTCATGCCACACCCTCCCCTTGCTGATTTTTCTTGCAAGATATAGCGGTGTTTCGAGCACAATCAAGCATTCGGGCGAAGGGGGAGGTGCGCTAGGGTCGCCGGGGGTACGGAGAACGGAGGCCGCGGATGTCCCGGGACGCCCGCTGGAAGGCGCTGCTGGAACTGCTCGTGGAGCGCGGCCGGCTGGAGGTCGAGGAGGCGGCGGCCGAGCTGGAGGTGTCGGCGGCCACGATCCGCCGGGACCTCGACCAGCTCGCCGAGCAGCAGATGCTGGTGCGCACGCGGGGCGGGGCGGTGGTGCACGGGGTGTCGTACGAGCTGCCGTTGCGCTACAAGACGGCCCGCCGCGCCTCGGAGAAGCAGCGGATCGCCAAGGCGGTGGCCGATCTCGTCGCACCCGGCGAGGCGGTGGGACTGACCGGCGGCACCACCACCACCGAGGTGGCCCGCGCACTCGCCGTGCGCGGCGACCTGGGCACCGGCTCACCCGCCCTGACCGTCGTGACCAACGCGCTGAACATCGCCAACGAGCTGGCGGTGCGGCCCCAGTTCAAGATCGTGGTGACCGGCGGGGTCGCGCGTCCGCAGTCGTACGAGCTCATCGGTCCGCTCGCGGACGGGGTGCTGGGGCAGATCACGCTGGACGTGGCGGTGCTCGGCGTGGTCGCGTTCGACGTCACGCACGGCGCGGCGGCGCACGACGAGGCGGAGGCCGCGATCAACCGGCTGCTGTGCGAACGCGCCGAGCGGGTCGTGGTGGCCGCCGACTCCAGCAAGCTGGGGCGGCGGGCCTTCGCCCGGATCTGCGCGGCGGAGCAGGTGGACACGCTCGTCACGGACACGGCGGTGCCCGAGGACACCGTGCACCGCTTCGAGGAGGCGGGAGTACGGGTCCTGGCGGTGTGAGGCCGCGGTGCGAGGCGCGCGGGGGCACGCGCCGCCGGCCGGGTCGGGCCCGCGGCTCAGTAGCCGCTGCGGTCGGCGCTCACGAATCCGGCGCCGCGCTGGTCGTTGCAGCCGGACACCGCCCGCCCCTCCGGGTCCGGCCAGGACTGCCGGGCCTGCAGCGCCACGCTCACCAGGGTCAGCAGCAGATCGACGTCGCTGGCCGCGTCGAGCCGGAGGGTGACCCACGGGGAGCCCGGCACGATGCGGACCGCGCCCGAGGCCTTCAGATCCTTGGCGAAGCGCTGGACGGCCCGGCCGGTCAGCAGCAGATCGACGTCCCGGTCGGAGTGGAAGTGAACGATCTCACCCTCGGCCGAGTCGACCGCCTCTCCCGTGCCGCAGCTCGGGACGGCGCGTCTCAGGTCCGGCCAGGTCGCCAATTGCGCGAGCGCGCGCGAGGCCAACGTCATGAGGCCATCATGACTTGCTCACCGCCCGGCAACCAGCCGGTGCGCAAGCATTAACCGACCTGTATCCGCTTCGGCTTCCGGGACCCGGACGGCCGTCGGAGCCTCGGAGTGCTCCTCAAGTCGACGTGCTGCGCGCGTCCGTGGCGCACCGTCGGGACAAGCCACGCCTGCTCAGCGGCACTTGGCCTGAGTTCGGCACCTCGTCGCACCGTGCGGCCGACGGCCGGCCCGGGGCCGGACGGCCCAGTGGGCGGCGAGAGGT
This sequence comes from Streptomyces sp. NPDC003720, assembly GCF_042875075.1. NCBI lineage: Bacteria > Bacillati > Actinomycetota > Actinomycetes > Kitasatosporales > Streptomycetaceae > Streptomyces > Streptomyces sp. NPDC003720. The sequence goes on along the minus strand of NZ_JBIANZ010000001.1, from coordinate 344,338 downwards.
GCGCACCGCCGCCACCGGTGCCCTCCGCCGGCGCCGTCACCGGTCCCGCCGGACACATGCCCGAGGCAACCGTCGACTCTTGCGTCAGCTCGACGGACGCCCTTAGCCTGCGTTTGTGCCGCAAATAAACAAAACCCGAACGCACAGCGTCGTGCCGGGTCACGGGCTCACGCGCCTCCGCGCCGCGATCGCGGCCTTCTTCGCCCTGGACGGCTTCGTCTTCGCCGGCTGGGTCGTCCGCATCCCGGATATCAAGGAACAGACGCACGCCTCCGCCAGCACCCTCGGGCTCGCCCTGCTCGGGGTCTCCGCCGGAGCCGTCCTGACCATGACCATGACCGGCCGGTTCTGCCGGCGCTACGGCAGCCACCCGGTGACGGTGGTGTGCATGACCGTCCTCGCGCTGAGCGTCGCGCTGCCGCCCCTCACCCACTCCGCGCCCGCACTGGGCGCCGTCCTGCTGCTCTTCGGAGCGGCCTACGGCGGGGTCAACGTGGCGTTCAACAGCGCCGCCGTCGACCTGGTTGCCGCCCTGCGCAGACCGATCATGCCCAGCTTCCACGCGGCCTTCAGCCTCGGCGGGATGATCGGCGCGGGCCTCGGCGGGCTGGTGGCCGGCGCCCTCTCCCCCACCCGGCACCTGCTCGGCATCACCGTACTCGGACTGCTGGTCACCGCCGTCGCCGGGCGCACTCTGCTGCGGCACGAGGCGCCGGTCCCGCCGGAGCGCGGGAACCCGGAGCCCGGCAGCGGTGCGCGGCGGCCGGACGGCAGGACACGCCTCGTGGTCGTCGTCTTCGGACTGATCGCGCTGTGCACCGCCTACGGCGAGGGCGCCATGGCCGACTGGGGCGCCCTGCACCTCCAGCAGGACCTCACGGCGTCCGCGGGGACGGCGGCCGCGGGCTACTCGCTCTTCGCGCTCGCCATGACCGTCGGACGCCTGACCGGGACGGCCCTGCTGGAACGCCTCGGCCGTGGCCGCACGGTGGTCGCGGGCGGCGCCACCGCGGCCGCCGGCATGCTGCTGGGCTCGCTGGCGCCCTCCGTGTGGGCGGCGCTGCTCGGCTTCGCCGTCACCGGGCTCGGTCTCGCCAACCTCTTCCCGGTCGCGGTGGAACGGGCGGGTGCGCTGGCCGGGCCGTCCGGTGTGGCCGTCGCCTCCACCCTGGGCTACGGCGGCATGCTCCTCGGGCCGCCCGCGATCGGCTTCATGACCGACTGGTTCTCCCTGCCCACCGCGCTCACCAGCGTGGCCGCCCTGGCCGCCGTCGCCGCGGCCATCGGGGCGGCGACCCGGCGGAAGCTGAGCGGCTGAGCGCGGCGCCGGGCGCGCGGACGTGGGCCCGGCGCGCCCCGCCCCGCGCCCGCCCGGGCCGGGAAAACCCGTCCCATCGAGGGCACTCCATCGGGCAGAGTGGCCGCCATGGAGACTGCCGAGTTCCTTCACGCGCTGGACCGGGAAGGCCGGCTGCTGGCCGCGGCCGCCGAGCTGGCGGGCACCGACGCCAAGGTGCCGACGTGCCCGGGGTGGCAGGTGCGGGACCTGCTGCGGCACACCGGCGCCGTGCACCGGTGGGCCGCCGGGATCGTCGCCGACGGGCACACCGCGCCGCGCCCCCTCCCCGAAGGCCCCGACCTGGACGGCGCCGAGCTGGTGACGTGGTACCGGGACAGCCATCGCCGGCTGGTCGAGACACTGGCCGGCGCCCCGGCCGACCTGGACTGCTGGACCTTCCACCCCGCGCCCTGCCCGTCGCCGCTGGCCTTCTGGACCCGTCGGCAGGCCCACGAGACGACCGTCCACCGCCACGACGCGGAGGCGGCGCGGGGCGGCCCGGCTACCTCGGTGGCCACCGGATTCGCCGCGGACGGTGTCGACGAGCTGCTGCGCGGCTTCCACGCCCGGGCGAGGAGCCGGGTCCGCACCGACCGGCCGCGGGTGCTGCGGATACGCGCGCTGGACGCGGGCGCGGACGCCGTGTGGACCGTACGGCTGTCCGAGCAGCCGCCGGCGACCTCGCGGGACGCGGACGCGGAGGCGGACGCCGAACTGGCCGGAACGGCCGAGCGGTTGTACCTGGCGCTGTGGAACCGGGCGCCGCTCTCCGACATGACGGGCGACCGCGCGCTCGCTGCGCTGTGGCGGGAGAACTCCGGGATCTGACGCCCGGTCAGCCGGACTCGGCCAGCATGCGGCCGAGCACCGCGCGCTGCACCGGCAGCACCTCACCGTGCAGTGCGCGCCCCTTCGCCGTGAGGGCCACACGGACCCCGCGCCGGTCCTCCTCGCACATGGCCCGGCACACCAGGCCGTCCTTCTCCAGACGGCCTATCAGACGCGACAGCGCGCTCTGGCTGAGATGGACCCGCTCGGAGATCTCCTGCACGCGGTAGGCGCAGCCGCCGTCCGCCGCCGCGCCCTCGGCGAGCACGTCGAGCACCTCGAAGTCACTGGCGCACAGGCCGTGTCCGTGCAGGGCGCGGTCCAGCTCGCACTGGGTGCGGGCGTGCAGCGACAAGATGTCCCGCCACTGCTCCACGAGCGTGTTCTCGGCGTTGTTCCCCGTCATGGGCGCACCGTAGCAGAGGAATCGAATTGTTGCACCGTAATTAAATGCGTTTGCATTCGATGCGCGTGCATGTAGTCTCCTCGCATGACCTCTCCGCTCACCACCCCCGCCGCCGAGGGACGCTGGACTCCCCGGCTGTGGGGCACCCTGCTGGTGCTGTGCGCCGCGATGTTCCTGGACGCGCTGGACGTGTCCATGGTCGGCGTCGCGCTGCCGTCCATCGGCGCCGACCTCCATCTGTCCACGTCGACGCTGCAATGGATCGTCAGCGGCTACATCCTCGGGTACGGCGGGCTGCTCCTGCTCGGCGGCCGCACCGCCGACCTGCTGGGCCGGCGCCGGGTGTTCCTGGTGGCTCTCGGCGTCTTCGCGCTGGCCTCACTGCTCGGCGGACTCGTGGACTCCGGTCCGCTGCTGATCGCCAGCCGCTTCATCAAGGGGCTGAGCGCGGCCTTCACGGCACCGGCGGGCCTGTCGATCATCACCACGACGTTCCCCGAGGGGCCGCTGCGCAACCGCGCGCTCTCCATCTACACCACCTGCGCCGCCACCGGGTTCTCCATGGGCCTGGTCCTCTCCGGCCTGCTCACCGAGGCCAGTTGGCGCCTGACCATGCTGCTGCCCGCGCCGGTCGCGGTGATCGCCCTCCTCGCCGGCCTCCGGCTGCTGCCCCGCAGCGCCCGCGAGGAGAACCACGGCGGCTACGACATCCCGGGCGCCGTCCTCGGCACCGCGTCGATGCTGCTGCTGGTCTTCACCGTGGTCCAGGCGCCGGAGGCCGGCTGGGCCTCGGCCCGCACGCTGCTGTCCTTCCTGGCCGTCGTCGTCCTGCTGACCGCTTTCGTCCTCGTCGAGCGGCGCTCGCCGAGCCCGCTGATCCGGCTCGGCGTGCTGCGCTCGGGCAGCCAGGTCCGGGCCCAGCTCGGCGCGGTGGCCTTCTTCGGCTCCTACGTCGGCTTCCAGTTCCTGACCACCCTCTACATGCAGTCGCTGCTCGGCTGGTCGGCGCTGCACACTGCGCTCGCCTTCCTGCCGGCGGGCGCTCTGGTGGCCGTCTCGTCGACGAAGGTCGGCGCGATCGTCGACCGGTTCGGCACCCCGCGGCTGATCGCGACCGGCTTCGCCCTGATGGTCGCCGGGTACGCGCTGTTCCTGCGCGTCGACCTGAACCCGGTGTACGCGGCCGTGATCCTGCCGTCGATGCTGCTGATCGGCGCGGCCTGCGCGCTGGTGTTCCCCTCGCTCAACATCCAGGCCACCAATGGGGTCGAGGACCACGAGCAGGGCATGGTCTCCGGGCTGCTGAACACCTCGGTGCAGGTGGGCGGCGCGATCTTCCTGGCGGTCGTGACGGCCGTGGTGACCGCGGCCGCGCCCGTCGCCCCCACCCCGCAGGGCGTCCTGGACAGCTACCGGCCGGGATTCATGGTGGTCACGGGCATCGCCGTGGCCGGACTGCTGATGACGCTCACCGGGATGCGCCGCCACCGCAGCCTGCCGTCGCTCGTCGTCGCCCGGTCCGCGGTCGAGGAACCGCGAGCGGAACGCGTACCGGTCCGCGACTGACGACTGGCGCCGGCGGGAACGGCGCGAGGTGTGCGTCCGGCGGGAGTTGTGGCCCGCCGGACGCACACCGGCGCGTACCGGAGACCGGGTGCCGGCCCGACCGGCCCCGGGACGAGCGGAGTTGGGCGCGCCTCACCCTCGCCGGTCGGCCCGGTGACAAGCGGAACCGGGCGCGCCTCACTCTCGCCGGCCGCCCGTGAGCGCCGCCGCGGCCGGATCCCGGCCCCATGCGGCCGCGGTGAGGCCGGCGCCTGCCCTCGCCGCGGCCACGGCCGGCTGCTGCCCTCCGTCCGGCTGCGCGAGAGGCCGGCGCGTGCCTGGGCGCTGACGGCGAAGGTGCCGCGCACGAGCACGCAGTGCCCGCTTCGGGGGCGATCCGCGACCGCTCGGCGTCCACGCGCCGCCGGCGACCTAGGCGCGGCCCGCGCGCGTACCCCACCGCCCGCGTCGCAGACCGGGCACGCCCCGGGCGGCAGACGCCAACCAGCCGGAAGCACTCGGCCGCTTCCGCCACCGCGCGCCAACAGCCGGGGGGGGCGGGCCGAACTCCCGCTCGGCGAGCCCCTGGCGTCAGGACCGGAGCGTCAGGCCGCAGCTTTCGGCGAGCCGCGTCACCGCGTGGCGGAAGAAGGCTTCGCGGTCCTCGACCACCCGGTTGAACTGTCCGAACACCTCGAATCCGACCAGCCCGAAGAGTTCGGCCCAGGCCGCCACCAGGGCCGCCGCCGCCTCAGCGGGGAGGCCGGGCGCGAGGTCGGCCGCCAGCCGCTCGGCCTCGGGGCGCAGCTCGGCGGTGAGGGGCAGCTGGGCGAGGCCGCCGGCGCCGTGCACGTCGCGGACGATGCCGATGAGGAGCAGTCCGACGCGTGCGGCGGCCGGGACGGTGGTCTGCGGTGCGGAGTACCCCGGCACCGGGGAGCCGTAGATCAGCGCGTACTCGTGCGGATGGGCGAGGGCCCAGACGCGTACCGCCTCGCACACCGCCGTCCAGCGCCGCACGGGGTCGCCGCCGGGCGCCGCCGCGTGGGCGGCCTCGGCCGCCTCGCCGAGGGAGTCGTAGGCGTCGATGATCAGTGCGGTCAGCAGGTCGTCCCGACTGGGGAAGTACCGGTACAGCGCGGAGGAGACCATCCCCAGTTCGCGGGCGACGGCCCGCAGCGAGAGCTTGGCCGCGCCCTCCTGCGCGAGCTGTCTGCGCGCCGCGTCCTTGATGGCCGCGGTCACTTCGGTCCTGGCCCGCGCGCGGGCGCCCTGTGCGGTGCTCATGGCGCCAGTGTCCCACGACGGCGGATCAGTGCACACAATCAAGAGCAGTGAACAAAAAAGAGAGCACTGCTCTTGCTTCGGAGCGCCCGTCTGCTCCACACTGGAGTCAGCCGAGAGCACTGCTCTCCCGAATCGTGGGGGTCGTCATGTCGTCGTCTTCTTCTTCGCCGTACTACCTCAAGGGCAGTCCGCTGAACGTCCGGCTCAACGGGGTCATCGGCTGGCTCGCCCGGCACGGCTTCAGCCTCGCCGGAAGCGCCGAGATGTCCGTGCGGGGCCGCAAGAGCGGGCAGATGCAGCGCATCCCGGTCAACCCGCACAGCCACGAGGGCGCGCGCTATCTCGTCTCGGCGCGCGGCCACTCCCAGTGGGTGCGCAACATGCGGGTCGCCGGCGGCGGCGAGCTGCGGGTGGGCCGCAAGGTGCGCGCGTTCACCGCGGTGGAGCTCCCCGACGCCGAGAAGCTCCCGATCCTGCGGACCTACCTGGAGAAGTGGGGCTGGGAGGTCAACCAGTACTTCCAGGGCGTGACGGCCAAGTCCTCCGACGAGGAGATCCTGGCGGCGGCCGGCGACCACCCCGTCTTCCGGATCACGGTCACGGAGTGACGGTGTCCTCCGCGACGGCCGGCGCGTCCGGGCCCCGGCTCCGGTCGAACGCGGTCAGGGCGCGCTGGGCGAGCGGATGCGAACGGACCAGCTCGCCTAGGGACGTCGACCCCTGCGTGATCTCCTTGAACGCCTTCCACGCGGGACGGAAGCCGGTGAGGACCGCGTGGAAGACCCCGGGACGGCGCTCGAACGCGGCCAGCATCCGCTTGCCGACGCTCATCTCGACGCCGAGCCCCGCCTTGATCGCGAACGCGTAGTTCAGGGCCTGGCGACGGGTGTCCACCGCGTCGTGCGCCTCGGCGATGCGGACCGCCCACTCGCCGGCCAGCCGGCCCGAGCGCAGCGCGAAGGAGATGCCCTCCCGGGTCCACGGCTCCAGCAGCCCCGCCGCGTCGCCGCAGACCAGCACCCGGCCGCGGGAGAGCGGCGAGTCGTCGGCGCGGCAGCGCGTCAGGTGCCCCGAGGAGATGCTCGGCTCGAAGCCGGCGAGACCGAGCCGGGCGATGAAGTCCTCCAGGTACCGCTTGGTGGCCGCGCCCTCGCCGCGCGCCGAGATCACACCGACCGTGAGCGTGTCGCCCTTCGGGAAGACCCAGCCGTAGCTGCCCGGCATGGGGCCCCAGTCGATGAGCACCCGCCCCTTCCAGTCCTCGGCGACGGTCTCCGGCACCGGGATCTCCGCCTCCAGGCCGAGGTCGACCTGGTCCAGCTTCACGCCGACGTGCGCCCCTATGCGGCTGGCGCTGCCGTCGGCGCCGACGACCGCACGGGCCAGCACGGTCTCCCCGCCCTGCAGCACCACCGCGACGGTGCGCCGGTCGGGCACCGTCGAGCCGTGCTGCTCGACCCGCTGGACGGCGACGCCGGTGCGCAGCTCGGCGCCCGCCTTCTGCGCGTGCTCGACCAGTTGAGCGTCGAACTCGGGCCGGTTGATCAGCCCGAACAGCATCTGCCGGGACCGGCGGGTGCGGGCGAAGCGGCCGTTGTGGGAGAAGGTCACCGCGTGCACGCGGTCCCGGAAGGGAAGCTCGAAGCCCGGTGGCAGCGAGTCACGGGACGGGCCGATGATGCCGCCGCCGCACGTCTTGTAGCGCGGCAGCTCGGCTTTCTCCAGCAACAGCACGCGCCGCCCCGCGACCGCCGCCGCGTAGGCCGCCGAGGCGCCCGCGGGTCCCGCGCCCACCACGACGACGTCCCATACCCGCTGCACGTCGTCCGCCGAAGAGTTCTCGCCGCTCACGATGGTCTACTGCTCCGATCAAGCCGCTGCCGCACTGTCCCCCGCATCCTACGGCGACGATCACGACGGACCGCTGTGGGAGGATCGGTGTACTCACCCGGTACAACGTCGCACCCACGAGGAGCGTGCCCATGTCGTCGAATCCGGTCGCCGAGACCGTCGCCTCGCTGCTGCCCGGGGCCAGGGCGGAGCTGGCCGAACTGGTCGCCTTCAAGTCGGTGGCCGACTTCGCGCAGTTCCCGAGGAGCGAGAGCGAGGGCGCCGCGAACTGGATCGCGGACGCGCTGCGCGCCGAGGGTTTCGTGGACGTGGCCCTGCTGGACACCCCGGACGGCACCCAGTCGGTGTACGGCTTCCTGCCGGGCCCGGAGGGTGCAAAAACGGTTCTTCTGTACGCGCACTACGACGTCCAGCCGCCGCTCGACGAGGCCGGCTGGACCACTCCGCCGTTCGAGCTGACCGAGCGGGACGGCCGCTGGTACGGCCGCGGCAGCGCCGACTGCAAGGGCGGCGTGATCATGCACCTGCTCGCGCTGCGCGCGCTCAAGGCCAACGGCGGCGTCCCGGTGAACGTCAAGGTGATCGTCGAGGGCTCCGAGGAGCAGGGCACCGGCGGCCTGGAGCGCTACGCCGAGCAGCACCCCGAGCTGCTGCGCGCGGACACGATCGTCATCGGCGACGCCGGCAACTTCCGGGTCGGCCTGCCCACGGTCACCACCACCCTGCGCGGCATGACCATGATCCGGGTCCAGGTCGACACCCTCGCCGGCAATCTGCACTCGGGCCAGTTCGGCGGCGCCGCCCCGGACGCGCTCGGCGCGCTGATCCGGATCCTGGACTCGCTGCGCGCCGAGGACGGCTCGACCACGGTCGACGGGCTCGACGCCACCGCGCGCTGGGACGGTCTCGAGTACACCGAGGAGCAGTTCCGCAAGGACGCCAGGGTGCTGGACGGCGTGGACCTGATCGGCGGCGGCTCGGTCGCGGACCGCATCTGGGCCCGCCCCGCGGTCACCGTGCTCGGCATCGACTGCCCGCCGGTCGTGGGCGCCACCCCGTCGGTGCAGGCCGGCGCGCGGGCGCTGATCAGCCTGCGGGTGCCGCCGGGCGTGGACGCGGCGGAGGCCACCAAGCTGCTGCAGGCGCACATCGAGGCGCGCACCCCGTGGGGCGCCCGGGTCACCACCGAGCAGATCGGCCAGGGCCAGCCCTTCCGCGCCGACACCTCCAGCCCGGCCTACCAGGCGATGGCCGACGCGATGGCGGTCGCCTACCCGGGTGAGGCGATGAGCTACGCAGGCCAGGGCGGCTCGATCCCGCTGTGCAACACCCTCGCCGGCCTCTACCCGCAGGCGGAGATCCTGCTGATCGGCCTGAGCGAGCCCGAGGCGCAGATCCACGCGGTCAACGAGAGCGTGTCCCCGCAGGAGCTGGAGCGGCTGTCGGTCGCCGAGGCGCTGTTCCTGACCAACTACGCGGCGGGCTGAACCCTTCTGCCCGCGGCAGAGCGCCCTCGCCACCCGGCGGGGGCGCCGCCTACCTTCGGCGCATGGACGTCGTAGAGCTGCTCCCCCGCCTGCACCTGCTGCGCTTCCCGGTCGGCCAGGCCTATCTCTGGCGCGACGGCGACGAGCTGTCGCTGATCGACGCCGGGGTGCTGGGCTCCGGCCGCGCGATCGCCGGGGCGGTCACGGCGCTGGGCCGCGCCCCCGGGGACGTACGGCGGATCGTGCTGACCCATTTCCACGAGGACCACGCCGGCGGCGCGGCCGAGTTCGCCGCGCTGAGCGGCGCCGAGGTGTTCGCGCACGAGCTGGACGCGCCGTTCGTGCTCGGTGAACGCCCGGGCCCGGCGCCGCGGTTCGAGGACTGGGAGGTGCCGATCCACGCGGAGGCGTCACGGCACCTTCCGAGGGGCGAGCCGGAGCGTCCCCGGCAGGTCACTCCGCTGTCCGACGGCGCGGTGCTCGGCTTCGGCGGCGGCGCGCGGGTGCTGCACGTCCCCGGGCACACGGACGGCAGCATCGCGCTGTTCGTGCCCGACGAGGGCGTGCTGTTCACCGGCGACACGGTGGCCGCCTCGCCGGTCGACGGGTCGGTCATGCCGGGCGTGTTCAACCTCGACCGCCCGCGACTGATGCGGTCCCTGGACCGACTGGCCGCGCTCGATGCCCAACTGGCCTGCTTCGGGCACGGCGAACCGGTGCTGGGCGGTGCGTCGGCCGCCCTGAGGAGAGCGGCCGACGGCGGTCCGGGCGCCGACTGACGGCGAGAGCGGTCAGCGGCGGCGAGGGCGGCGACGGACGGAAGTGCGTCAGGCCGCCCGGCCCACGACCGGCACGCCGGCCTCCAGATACACGGCGGATCCCCGCTCCCGGGCGCGGAGCGCCCAGCGCAGCCGCTCGTAGCGCACCGGCGGCAGCATGCCGGCGGCCTCCTGCTCGGTCGCGAACCGCCAGCCGCGCAGCTCCGGCCCCGGCAGCAGCACCCGGGCCGCCTCGGCGGAGTCCAGCCTGCCGCCGTCGAAGAGCAGGCGCAGTCCGCCGTAGCCGGGCGGGGCGGGCCGCTCCCAGTCCACGACCAGCAGCCGGGGCACCTCGCGCAGCCGTATGCCGGTCTCCTCGGCCACCTCCCGCATCCCGGCCCGGGCGGGCGCCTCACCGCGCTCGACGACACCGCCGGGGAACTCCCAGCCGGGCTTGTAGGTGGGGTCCACGAGCAGCACCCGGTCCTGCTCGTCGAAGAGCAGCACCCCGGCGGCGAGGGTCTCCGCGGTCGGCTCGGGGGTCTGCACTATGTCGACGTGGGGCACGGCGCCGCTGCCCACGGCGTCGGCGATGCGGACGGCGGTCTGGTACGGGGTGAGGTGGCTGGTGTCCACGAGGTGGGCGTCGGCGGTGAGCCAGGAGGCGAGGGCGGCCCGGTAGGGCTCCAGGTGGTCGTAGGCCCACTGCCGTTGCCGTGGGGCGCCGGCGGGAACGTCCGGCGGGAACTCGCGAGCGGCCGAGCGCTTCCGCAGGATCGTTTCCGCCGGGGCGAGCAGCAGATGCCGCACGGGGATCCGGCGGGCGGCGAGGCCGCCGAAGATCTCGTCGCGGTACTCCTGGCGCAGCAGGGTCATGGGAACGACGAGCGTGCCGCCCAGCTCAGCCAGCATCGCGGCCGCCGTGTCGATCACGAGCCGGCGCCAGATGGGCAGGTCCTGGAAGTCGCCGACCTCGGCGAGGCGTTTGGGCGGCAGCAGGTGCGGAAGCGCCGCGCTGATGACCTCGGGGTCGAAGAGCGTGCTGTTCGGGATCAGTTCGATCAGTTCCCGTGCGGTCGTGGTCTTTCCCGCACCGAACGCGCCGTTGATCCAGACGACGGTCACGGACTCCCCCTCTTCTGTTGGCCCCCTGTGGCTTGCCCGCTCCACCCTGCCACGGAAACCACGCCCAGTTGAGGGCGCGCTCACGCCAGTGCCGGTGCCTCCCGCGAGGGTGACACCGGCACTTTCGCCCGGGGTGCGGGGACTACTTCCGGCCCCGCGCGTCCTCCGCCACGGCCAGGGTGGCCTGGTTGACGAGGTGGTCCACGTCGCCGAGGGTGTTGGTCAGCTTGAGCCCACGGACGGGCTGCTGGTCCGCGGCGTGGGACGGGGTGACGGCGGCCACCACGAATCCGGTGGCGAGGGAGGCGATGGCGAGCATGCTGCGCTTCTTCATGCCCTGATCAACTGCCGAACCCTGCGCGGGGTCACGCGGATGACGCGGATTCGCCCCCGCCCGGGCTACGGCGGCTCGGTCCCGAGGCCGTGACCGACGGCTGCCGGGCTCAGACCCCCGCCGCCGTCGCGTCCGGACGGCGGGACAGCGCGGCCGCCGCGGCGCCGACCAGGCCCGCGTCCGTGCCCATCTGCGCCGGGGTGACCGTCAGGCGCCGCACGAAGGAGAGGGTCGCGTAGTCGGTGAGCGCCTTGCGCAGAGGCGTGAAAAGGATGTCGCCGGCCTTGCCGACGCCCCCGCCGATCACGGCGATGTCGATCTCCACCAGCGTCGCGGTGGCCGCGATCCCGGCGGCCAGGGCCTGCGCGGCCCGTTCGAAGGACGCCACGGCCACCGGGTCGCCGGCCCGCGCGGCGGCGGCGACGGCAACGGCGGAGGCGTCCCCGTCGGGACCGGGCCGCCAGCCCCGCTCCAGGGCCCGCCGGGCGATGTTGGGGCCGCTGGCGATGCGCTCGACGCAGCCGCGGGCGCCGCACGGGCACGGGTCGCCGTCGAGGTCGACGCTGATGTGCCCGATGTGCCCGGCGTTGCCGGTCGGACCGGGATGCAGCCGGCCGCCCAGCACCAGACCGCCGCCGACGCCCGTGGAGACCACCATGCACAGCGCGTTGTCGTGGCCGCGGGCGGCCCCCTGCCAGTGCTCCGCCGCGGTGATGGCCACCCCGTCGCCGATCAGCTCCACCGGCAGGCCGCCGGTGGCCTCACGCACCCGCTCGACCAGCGGGAAATCACGCCAGCCCGGCACGTTCACCGGGCTCACGGTGCCCGCCGAGGCGTCCACCGGGCCCGCGCTGCCGATGCCGACGGAGCCGGCCCGTTCCCACAGCGGGGAGCCGGCGAGATCGCCGAGCACTCCCCCGACGGCCCGCATGACCGTTTCTCCGTCCTGCTGGGCCGGTGTCGCGCGCTGGGCACGGGCCAGGATCCGTCCGTGCCCGTCCACCAGCGCGCCGGCGATCTTGGTGCCGCCGATGTCGAGGGCCGCCACCAGGTCGGTGTACATCACAGTCAGATCTCCCCGTTGATGCTCGAAAACCAAACAGACGCGGCCGGTCAGACGGTGGGGGCGCAGGCCGGAGACAGCGGTGAACAGTCTGTCCGCATCTGACAACGTTGTCCAGGCTCTATGCTCGACGCCACATCCTCATACAAACCATCGAACGCAGCAGCCGCCCCACCGGAATCCACGGACACAGGACAGGACACCGCATCGTGCCCGAGACCACCCGCCGCGCAGACCGCCTCCCCGGGAACCGTTACGGCAACCGCCCGACGATGAAGGACGTGGCGGCCCGGGCCGGGGTGGGCCTGAAGACGGTGTCCCGGGTGGTCAACGGCGAGCCCGGCGTCACACCGGACACCGAGCGCCGGGTGCAGGAGGCGATCGAGGCGCTAGGCTTCCGCCGCAACGACAGCGCGCGGGTGCTGCGCAAGGGCCGGACCGCCAGCATCGGCCTGATCCTGGAGGATCTCGCGGACCCCTTCTACGGCCCGCTCAGCCGCGCGGTGGAGGAGGTGGCCCGCGCCCACGGCGCCCTGCTGATCAACGGTTCCAGCGCGGAGGACCCGGACCGCGAGCAGGAGCTGGCGCTGGCGCTGTGCGCGCGACGGGTGGACGGACTGGTGATCATCCCGGCCGGCGACGACCACCGCTATCTGGAGCCGGAGCTGCGGGCGGGCGTGGCCACGGTGTTCGTGGACCGGCCCGCCGGGAAGATCGACGCCGACGTCGTCCTCTCCGACAACCACGGGGGCGCCCGGGACGGCGTGGCCCACCTGATCGCGCACGGCCACCGCCGGATCGGCTTCATCGGCGACATGCCCCGCATCCACACCGCGGCGGAGCGGCTGCGCGGCTACCGGGCCGCCATGGAGGACGCCGGGATACCCGTCGAGGACGCCTGGATGTCCCTCGGCGCGACGAACCCCGAGCGGGTGCGCCGGGCGGCCGAGGAGATGCTGTCCGGCCCCTCCCCCGTCACCGCGATCTTCACCGGCAACAACCGGGTGACGGTCACCGTCATCCGGGTCCTCGCCGAGCGGCCCCGTCCAGCCGCGCTCGTCGGCTTCGACGACATCGAGCTGGCGGACCTGCTCCAGCCGGGCGTCACCGTCGTCGCCCAGGACGCGGCCGCGCTCGGCCGGACCGCCGCCGAGCGCCTCTTCCGCCAGCTGGACGGCAGCCTCGTCGCGCCGGAGCGCATCGAACTGCCGACCCGGCTGATCACCCGCGGCTCGGGCGAGCTGCCGCCCGCCGGCTGAGCCGCTCTCCCGCGGCCCGGCCGGCCGGACGTTCCGGCTACGCGGATACCGTCAGGTCGCCGCGGCGGGGCGCCGCGAAACCCTCCAGGTCGGCCCGGGTCAGTCCGCTCAGCCGGGCCACCTCGGCGATGTCGAGGGCCCCGCAGTCCAGGCCGCGCAGCAGGTAGCCGCTGAGGGCCTTGGCGGTGGCGGGCTCGTCCATGACGTCGCCGCCGGCCCGGCTGGCGTAGCGGGCGAGGCGGCCCGCGGCCTGCTCGAAGCCCTCGCGGTAGAAGGCGAAGACGGCGGCGTAGCGGGTCGGGATGTGCCCGGGGTGCATGTCCCAGCCCTGGTAGTAGGCGCGGGCCAGGGCGCGGCGGGTGAGGCCGTAGTGCAGGCGCCAGGCGTTGTGGACCTGCTCGGCCGGGCCGACCGGGAGGACGTTGGTGGAGCCGTCCGAGACGCGTACGCCGGTGCCCGCGGCCGCGACCTGCATGACCGCCTTGGCGTGGTCGGCGGCGGGGTGGTCGCTCGCCTGGTGGGCGGCGGAGACGCCGAGGCAGGCGCTGTAGTCGAAGGTGCCGTAGTGCAGTCCGGTGGCCCGGCCGCCGGCGGCCTGGATCATCCGGGCGACGGTGGCGGTGCCGTCGGCGGCGAGGATGGACTGGCTGGTCTCGATCTGGATCTCGAAGCCGAGCCGCCCGGCCGCCAGTCCGTGTGCCTTCTCGAAGGCCTCCAGCAGCCGCGCGAACGCCGCGACCTGTTCGGCGTACGTCACCTTCGGCAGGGTCAGCACGAGTCTGGAGGGGAGTCCGCCGGCCTCCATCAGTCCGGTGAGGAAGACGTCGAGGGTGCGGATGCCCCGGTCGCGCACCGCGGCCTCCATGCACTTCATGCGGATCCCCATGTACGGGGCCGCGGTGCCGTCGCGGTACGCCTCGGCGATCAGCCGGGCGGCGCGCGCGGCGGTCTCGTCCTCCTCGGCGTCCGGACGGGGGCCGTAGCCGTCCTCGAAGTCGACGCGCAGGTCCTCCACCGGCTCGCGCTCCAGCTTGGCGCGGACGCGGGAGTACACCGGCTCGGCGAGTTCGTCGGACAGGCCGAGCACCGCGGCGAAGGAGGCGGCGTCGGGGGCGTGTTCGTCGAGCGCCGCGAGGGCCCGGTCGCCCCACGAGCGGATGGTGCCGGCGTCGAAGGCGTCACCGGGGACGTACACCGTGTGGACGGGCTGCCGGGTGCCGGGGTCGCCCGGGTAGCGGCGCGCCAGCTCCGCGTCGACCGGCGCGAGGGAGGCGCTGATCTCCTCGCTGACGACGCCCGCGAGGCTCGTGGCCACCTTCTCCTGCTGACCCATCCCACACCCTCCAATTTTCCGCTCTACGGAATCAACAATCCGTTGAACGAAGTTATCCGGGGTGCTTCCGCGCGGTCAACACCCCGGCGGCACCGGCGGCACCGGTGCGGTTGTGTCCAGGATGCGCCGAGGCCCCCGTGACCGCGCCGGTCACAGGGGCCTCGTGGAGCGAGGGGGAACTCAGCCCTTGCGGGCCTTGACCTCGTCGGTGAGCTGCGGGACGACGTCGAAGAGGTCGCCGACCACGCCGTAGTCGACCAGGTCGAAGATCGGGGCCTCGGCGTCCTTGTTGACGGCCACGATCGTCTTCGAGGTCTGCATGCCCGCGCGGTGCTGGATCGCGCCGGAGATGCCGTTGGCGATGTAGAGCTGCGGCGAGACCGACTTGCCGGTCTGGCCGACCTGGTTGGTGTGCGGGTACCAGCCCGCGTCCACCGCGGCGCGCGAGGCGCCGACGGCCGCGCCGAGGGAGTCGGCGAGCGCCTCGATGATCGAGAAGTTCTCGGCGCCGTTGACGCCGCGGCCGCCGGAGACCACGATCGCGGCCTCGGTCAGCTCCGGGCGGCCCGTCGACTCACGCGGCGTACGGCCGGTGACCTTGGTGCCGGTGGCCTTCTCGGAGAAGGACACGTTCAGGGCCTCGACCGCACCGGCGGCCGGGGCGGCCTCCACGGCGGCCGAGTTCGGCTTGACCGTGATGACCGGGGTCCCCTTGCTGACGCGGGACTTGGTGGTGAAGGACGCGGCGAACACCGACTGGGTGGCCACCGGGCCCTCGTCGCCGGCCTCGAGGTCGACGGCGTCGGTGATGATGCCGGAGCCGATGCGCAGCGCCAGACGGGCGGCGATCTCCTTGCCCTCGGCGGAGGACGGGACCAGCACGGCGGCCGGGGAGACGGCCTCGACGGCGGCCTGCAGGGCGTCCACCTTCGGGACGACCAGGTAGTCGGCGTACTCGGACGCCTCGTGGGTGAGGACCTTCACCGCACCGTGCTCGGCGAGCGCGGCGGCGGTGTCGGCGGCGCCGTTGCCCAGCGCGACGGCGACCGGCTCGCCGATGCGGCGGGCCAGGGTCAGCAGCTCGAGGGTCGGCTTGCGGACGGCACCGTCCACGTGGTCGACGTAGACGAGGACTTCAGCCATGGGATTGCTCTCCTGCGTAACGAAGTTGAGGGGCGGTCAGCGGGGGCGAGCCCTTAGATGAACTTCTGGCTCGCGAGGTACTCGGCGAGCTGCTTGCCGCCCTCGCCCTCGTCCTTGACGATGGTGCCGGCCGTGCGGGCCGGACGCTCGTTCGCGGCGTCGACCTTGGTCCAGGCGCCCTCCAGGCCGACTTCCTCGGCCTCGATGTCCAGGTCGGACAGGTCCCAGGACTCCACCGGCTTCTTCTTGGCCGCCATGATGCCCTTGAAGGAGGGGTAGCGCGCCTCGCCCGACTGGTCGGTGACGGACACGACGGCCGGCAGGGAGGCCTCGAGCTGCTCGCTGGCGGCGTCGCCGTCGCGGCGGCCCTTGACCGTGCCGTCCTCGACCGAGACCTCGGAGAGCAGCGTGACCTGCGGGACGCCGAGACGCTCGGCGACCAGCGCCGGGACGACGCCCATGGTGCCGTCGGTGGAGGCCATGCCGGAGATCACCAGGTCGTAGCCGGCCTTCTCGATGGCCTTGGCCAGCACCAGGGAGGTGCCGATGGCGTCGGTGCCGTGCAGGTCGTCGTCCTCGACGTGGATCGCCTTGTCGGCGCCCATCGACAGGGCCTTGCGGAGCGCGTCCTTGGCGTCCTCGGGACCGATGGTCAGCACGGTGACCTCGGCGTCGTCGGCGTCCTCCGCGATCTGCAGCGCCTGCTCGACCGCGTACTCGTCCAGTTCGGAGAGCAGACCGTCCACGTCGTCGCGGTCGACGGTCAGGTCATCGGCGAAGTGCCGGTCGCCAGTGGCGTCGGGCACGTACTTCACAGTGACAACGATCCTCAAGCTCACGCCGGCTCTCCTACTGCATCGTCTATTTCCGGGCTGCCTCTTGGAGGCAGCATAGGCGCCTCAAGCGGCCGATCCCGGTCGGGGCGTCCGCGCGCTCCGACCGAAATATTACTCGTCAGTACACCCAGTTCATGCCCGCTAAGCAAGCGCTTTGAACTGTGACCTTCGCAACGCAGCGTAACCGGGATCGGACGTCGGCGCAGGGTGGCGGCGGCGTGATCAGTCCCGCAGTCCGCTGAAGCGGCCCTGGTGGTAGAGGAGGGGGCGGCCGGCGCCCGCCGAGTCGCCGAGGACCACCTCGGCGAGCACGATGCGGTGATCGCCGGCCGGGACGCGGCCGACCACGCGGCAGACCAGCCAGGCGAGCACGTCGTCGAGCACGGGCACGCCTTCCGGACCCTCGCGCCAGACCGTGGGCGCCCCGAACCGGTCGGCCCCGCTGCGGGCGAAGGTGGCCGCCAGGTCGCTCTGGTGCTCACCGAGTATGTGGACGCCCACGTACTCGGACGTCGCCACGGCGGGCCAGCTCGAGCCGCCGGTGCCGATGCCGAAGGAGACGAGCGGCGGCTCGGCCGAGACGGAGGTGAGGGAGGTGGCGGTGAAGCCGACCGGTCCCGCGGCGCCACGCGCGGTGATCACCGCCACGCCCGCGGCGTGCCGGCGGAAGGTGGAGCGCAGCAGATCGGGAGAGGCGAGCTGGTAGGCGCCGAGTTCGTCAGTGGCCGTCACGTGGTTGTCCTTCTGCGAGGGGGGTCGAGCGGGGCCGGGGGCGGTCAACGGCCCGGACAGCGCGCGCTCGCGGTGCGGGCCAGGTCGACGTGGACCCGCGCGAAGAGAAGGAGTTCTGTCGGCACACGGTCAGGCTGACGACAGATGGCACGCACAGTCAAGTTCGGACCGGATCCGGGAGCGGGCTCACCCGGCGCCCGCGGGCCTCACACCGCCTCCCCGAGCGCCGCGATCACGTCGGCCCTGCGGGGCTGTCCGGCGGCGCGCCGCACCACCCGCCCCTCGGCGTCGAGGACCAGGACGGTGGGCGTCTTGAGGATGTCCAGCGCGCGTACCAGGTCCAGCCGGGCCTCGGCGTCGATCTCGATGTGGGTGACGCCCGGCACCATCTCCGCGACCTCGCCGAGGACGCGCCGGGTGGCCCGGCAGGGGGCGCAGAAGGCGCTGGAGAACTGCACCAGCGTGGCGCGCGCGCCCAGTTCGCCGCCCAGCTCCTCGGCACCGAGCCGTCTGCCCTCGTCCCGCCCGCGCACCCGTACCCTCCCGCTCCGCCGCCCGTGCAGCACTCCGTACGCGCTCGCCACGGCGAGCACCGCCACGCACACCATCAGTCCGGTCATCATCGGCACAAGCGTTCACGAGACCGCAAAGATTCCCGCGGCCCTCAAGAGCCGTCGTTGCGGAATGCTTTGTTCATGGGCATCGACGCGAGAGGTCCGCGCTTCGGTGCGGCCGTCACGACCGTGGTGCTGGCCGCGGCGCTGATCACACGGAATCCCTGGGTACTGGCCTGGCAGACCGCGGTGTTCGCGCTCGGCGCGGCCGGCGGGGTCGGGCGGTCGCCGTACGGCGTGCTGTTCCGGAGGCTGGTGCGGCCGCGGCTCGGGCCGCCGACGGAGTTCGAGGCGCCCGAACCGCCGCGCTTCGCACAGGCCGTGGGTCTGCTCTTCGCCGGCCTCGGGCTGGTGGGTCTCACGGTGGGGCCGGCCTGGCTGGGGCTCGGGGCGACCGGAGCGGCGCTCGCGGCCGCCTTCCTCAACGCCGCGTTCGGCCACTGCCTGGGGTGCGAGATGTACCTGCTCCTGAAGAGGGTGACGGTACGGCCGGAGTGACGAGGATCTCGCCGTGTCCGGGCACCAGGACTGGCTACCCGTCCGTTCTTCGGGCACGATCTGCGAGACGCCGTAAACCTACGGCTGCGTAACTTTCCCGCCGGGAGCCCCCCTTTCCCGAGCAGAGCAGAAAGGGCCCACCCCGCCCATGGCAGAGCTGGTCTATCGTCCCGTCATCGGTTTCGCCAAGACGCTGTTCAAGGCCTGGGACCTGAAGATCGACTGCCAAGGTTCCGAGAACATCCCGCGCACGGGCGGTGCGGTGCTGGTGAGCAATCACATCAGCTACCTGGACTTCATCTTCAACGGCCTGGCCGCCCTGCCGCAGAAGCGCCTGGTGCGGTTCATGGCGAAGGAGTCCGTCTTCCGCCACAAGGTGTCCGGCCCGCTGATGCGCGGCATGAAGCACATCCCGGTGGACCGGCGGCAGGGTGAGGCGGCGTTCGAGCACGCCCTGGACTCGCTGCGCTCGGGAGAGGTCATCGGGGTGTTCCCGGAGGCCACGATCTCGCAGTCGTTCACGCTGAAGAGCTTCAAGTCGGGCGCCGCCCGCCTGGCACAGGAGGCGGGCGTGCCGCTCGTCCCGATGGCGGTGTGGGGCACTCAGCGGCTGTGGACCAAGGGGCAGCCGCGCAACTTCCGGCGCAGCCACACCCCGATCACCATCCGGGTCGGCGAGCCGGTCGAGGCCCCGCGCGACCAGTACGCGGGCGCCATCACCCGCCGTCTGCGCGAGCGCGTCCAGGAGCTGCTGGAGGCCGCCCAGCGCGCCTATCCCGCCCGCCCCAAGGGCTCGGAGGACTCCTGGTGGATGCCCGCCCACCTGGGCGGTTCGGCGCCGACGGCGGAGCAGCTGCGGGCGGCCGAGGCGCACTGACCCGCCGCGGACGAACGTCCGCCGCCGTCAGCCAAGTTCACGACGGGACGGGCCGCCCTGGAGGCTCTCGGGCAGCGTCCGCCACAGGTGCGGCCGGTCCGGGGCGGCCTTGAGGGCGCCGAGGACCGCCGGATGCGGTGCCGCGTAGAGGACGGGGTGGTCCATCTCGCCGGACGCGGGGTCCGGGACCCAGGCGAGCCGCTCACCCTCGAGGGAGAACCGGGCGTCCACCCCGGGCTTGTTGCCGCGCGGGTCCTGCCGGTGCCAGGCGCCGTGGAAGCGCACCGCCACCAGACCGTGCAGGACATGGCCGCCGTCGTCGTGCGTCAGCCGCTGGTAGCAGAGCGCCGTCGGGATGTCCTCGGCGCGCAGCAGGGCCGCCAGGGCGTGCGCCTTGGCGTGGCAGATGCCGGTGCGCAGCGCCAGCACGTCGGAGGCCCGCCAGGTCACGCGCGGGTCGTCCGCGTCGGCGGAGTGCGGCACGGTGTCGCGCACGAACTCGTACGCGGACTGTGCATAGGCATACGAGTCCGCGACATTCTCGGCGAGACGGGCGGCCGTCGCCCGCACCACCGGGTGATGATGGTCGATGACCTCGTCAGCGGCCAGATAGGCGGAGAGGTCGGCGGTGTCCTGGATCAGCTCCATGCCCGCAGAGCATAGGTATGCGATCACCCGACAGTCAATGACTTTTCAGGTGACCGCATACTTATGCATAGCTGGGGACTAGCGGGCCATCTCCTCCTTGAGCGCGGCCACGAAGAGGTCGACGTCCTCCTCCTTGGTGTCGAAGGAGCACATCCAGCGCACGTCGCCGGCCGCCTCGTCCCAGAAGTAGAAGCGGAACCGCTTCTGCAGGCGCACGCTCACCTCGTGCGGCAGCCGGGCGAAGACGCCGTTGGCCTGCACCGGGTAGAGGATCTCCACGCCGTGGACCGCCCGGACGCCCTCGGCGAGCCGCTGGGCCATCTCGTTGGCGTGGCGGGCGTTGCGCAGCCACAGGTCCTTGGCGAGCAGCGCCTCGAGCTGGACCGACACGAAGCGCATCTTGGAGGCGAGCTGCATGCTCATCTTCCGGATGTGCTTCATGTGCGAGACCGCGTCCTGGTTGATGACCACGACCGCCTCGCCGAACAGGGCGCCGTTCTTCGTGCCGCCGAGCGAGAGGATGTCCACCCCGACGGCGTTGGTGAAGGTCCGCATGGGCACGTCGAGGGACGCGGCGGCGTTCGCTATCCGGGAGCCGTCCAGGTGCACCTTCATGCCGTGCGCGTGGGCGTGCTCGCAGATCGCGCGGATCTCGCCGGGCGTGTAGAGCGTGCCCAGCTCGGTGCTCTGGGTGATCGACACGACCTGCGGCATGGCGCGGTGCTCGTCGTCCCAGCCGAAGGCCTGCCGGTCGATCAGCTCGGGCGTCAGCTTGCCGTCGGGCGTGGGCACGCTGAGCAGCTTGAGACCGCCCATGCGCTCGGGGGCGCCGCCCTCGTCGACGTTGATGTGCGCGCTCTCGGCGCAGATCACCGCGCCCCAGCGGTCGGTGACCGCCTGGAGCGCGACGACGTTCGCGCCGGTGCCGTTGAAGACCGGGAAGGCCTCGGCCGTGGGGCCGAAGTGCCCGCGGACGATCCGCTGCAGGTTCTCGGTGTAGTCGTCCTCGCCGTACGCCACCTGGTGGCCGCCGTTGGCCAGGGCGATGGCGGCCAGCACCTCCGGGTGGACTCCGGCGTAGTTGTCACTGGCGAAACCGCGGACCTCGGGGTCGTGATGACGACGCGCGTCGGTCCTGGGAGGGTTCACGGCTTCTCGGTCAGCCACAGACGGTTTCCGTTCACTTCGGCGGCGGTCTTGCTCCAGACGCCCTCGATGGCCTCGGCCAGCTCCTTGACGTCCGTGAAGCCCGCGAACTTCGCGTTGGGGCGTTCGGCGCGCATCGCGTCGTGCACCAGCGCCTTCACCACCAGGATGGCAGCCGCCGAGCGCGGACCCGCCTCGCCCCCCGCCTTGCGGAAGCCGTCCGCCATGGCGAGCGTCCAGGCCTCCGCCGCGGCCTTGGCGGCGGAGTACGCCGCGTTCCCGGCGGTCGGCTTCGACGCGCCGGCGGCGCTGATCAGCAGGTAGCGGCCGCGGTCGCTGCGCTGCAGGACGTCGTAGAAGGCCAGGGAGGTGTTCTGGACGGTGCGGACGAGCAGCTTCTCCAGCAGCTCCCAGTCGGCGAGGTCGGTCTCGGCGAAGGTGGCGCTGCCGCGCCAGCCGCCGACGAGGTGGACCAGGCCGTCGATGCGGCCGAACTCCTTCTCGGTGCGGTCGGCCCAGGCGCGGGTGGAGTCCAGGTCGAGCAGGTCGACCGTCTCACCCGTGACCGTGGCGCCGCCGCCCGCGTAGCGGGCCGCGTCCACGGCCTCCGCGAGGCGCTCGGGGTTGTTGTCGGCGCCGACGACGATCGCGCCCGCCTCGGCGAGCCGGACCAGCGCGGCGTGCCCGGCGGGTCCGCCCGCACCGGCCACCGCGATCACCGCACCACTGAGAGACCCGTTCCCCACCATGTTCTTCCCCTCTTGAGCAGTGT
Source organism: Streptomyces sp. NPDC003720 (assembly GCF_042875075.1). NCBI lineage: Bacteria > Bacillati > Actinomycetota > Actinomycetes > Kitasatosporales > Streptomycetaceae > Streptomyces > Streptomyces sp. NPDC003720. The sequence continues at coordinate 322,457 of NZ_JBIANZ010000001.1, read as the reverse complement.
CCTTCAGGCGGTCGCTCACGCGGCGGCCCGCTCGGCGCCGTCCGCGGTGATGCCCTTGGTGGAGGCGATCACGTTCTTCAGCTTCTTGGACAGGGCCTCATAGAACATGCTCAGCGGAAACTCGTCCGGAAGCACGTCGTCGACGAGCTTGCGCGGCGGCTGGGTCAGGTCCAGGGCGTCCGGGCCCTTGGCCCACTTGGAGCCGGGGTGCGGGGCCAGGTAGGTGGCGACCAGCTCGTAGCCGGCGAACCAGTGCACCAGCTTGGGGCGGTCGATGCCGTCCTTGTACAGCTTCTCGATGTCGGCGCAGAGCTGGTTGGTGACCTGCGGCGCGCGCTCCCAGTCGATGGAGAGCTTGTTGTCGGTCCAGCGGACGACGTCGTGCTTGTGCAGGTAGGCGAAGAGCAGCTGGCCGCCGAGGCCGTCGTAGTTGCGGTTGCGGTCGCCGGTGACCGGGAAGCGGAACATCCGGTCGAAGAGCACCGCGTACTGCACGTCACGGGCCTGCGGGACGCCGTCCGCCTCGAGCTTCACGGCCTCCTTGAAGGCGGTGAGGTCGCAGCGCAGCTCCTCCAGGCCGTACATCCAGAACGGCTGGCGCTGCTTGATCATGAACGGGTCGAACGGGAGGTCGCCGTGGCTGTGGGTGCGGTCGTGGACCATGTCCCAGAGCACGAAGGCCTCCTCGCAGCGCTTCTGGTCGTGGACCATGGCGGCGATGTCCTCGGGCAGCTTCAGGCCGAGGATGTCCACGGAGGCGTCGGTCACCCGGCGGAAGCGGGCGGCCTCGCGGTCACAGAAGATGCCACCCCAGGAGAATCGTTCCGGCGCCTCGCGCACGGCGATGGTCTCCGGGAAGAGGACGGCGGAGTTGGTGTCGTAGCCGGCCGTGAAGTCCTCGAACTTGATGCCGCAGAAGAGCGGGTTGTCGTACCGGGTGCGCTCCAGCTCGGCCAGCCAGTCCGGCCAGACCATGCGCAGCACGACCGCCTCGAGATTGCGGTCGGGGTTGCCGTTCTGGGTGTACATCGGGAAGACGACCAGGTGCTGCAGGCCGTCCGCCCGGCTCGCCGCGGGCTGGAAGGCCAGCAGGGAGTCCAGGAAGTCCGGGACCTGGAAGCCCGCGTCAGCCCAGCGGCGCAGGTCCGTGACGAGAGCCTCGTGGTAGGCCGCGTCGTGCGGGAGCAGCGGGGAGAGCCGCTCGACCGACTCGACGACACGGCGCACGGCGGCCTCGGCGTCGGCGCGCTCCGGGGCGCCCTCGGCCTCGAAGTCGATCGACCCGTCCTTGGACTGCCATAGCCGGATCTGCTCCACGGCATCCTTGAGCACGGGCCAGGCCGGGTGCTCCACCACCCTGGTCAGCGAAGGAACCTTCTCCTCCGTAGCCGCCTGCACAAGAATTTCCGTCATGTCCCATCCTCCACGGGAGAACCTCGCGTACGCACACCGTACGCATACCCGGTTTCTCCCAGCAAGAGGCAGCTCGGGAAATTATTCTGCGCAACCCCATGGTCACCGATGTTTTTCCTGCCCGAAACCGTGACGGCGGTCACTTTGACTGATCCCAGAAGTGGCGTACGGGCGGTGGCGGGCCGGGCACCCCTTGGTTCCGGCCGGTCAACTCCGGTGGGACGCGCCCACGCCCGGGTGACAACAGGGGCGGATACGAGCCAGTCGCCGCACACCCCGCGCTCCGATCCCCCGCGCAGGTGCGGGTCCATCGCGGGACCCGGCCGTTAGGCTGCGACTCTGCCGCGTGGACAGTGACGCCCTCAGCGGGTCCACGGGTGCCGAGCCGCCGTCGACGGAAGCGAGTTGAACCTTGAACTTCCTTACCATCGGTCACCGCGGGGTCATGGGTGTGGAGCCCGAGAACACCCTTCGTTCCTTCGTCGCCGCGCAACAGGCCGGCCTCGACCTGATCGAACTCGATCTTCACCTGAGCAAGGACGGCGCCCTGGTCGTCATGCACGACGCGGAAGTGGACCGCACGACCGACGGCACGGGTCCCATCGCCGAGATGACCCTCGCGGAGCTGCGCGCCCTGGACGCGGGGCGCGGGGAGCGCGTGCCGGTCTTCGAGGAGGTCCTGGACGCGGTGCGGACGCCGCTGCAGGCGGAGATCAAGGACGTGGCGGCGGCCCGGGCGCTGGCGGAGGTCATGCACCGGCGGGACCTGGTCTCGCGGGTGGAGGTGTCCTCGTTCCACGACGAGGCGATCGCCGAGATCGCCCGGCTGGTGCCGGGCGTGCGCACCGCGCTCATCGCCAGCCGCTACGGCACCGACGTCGTGGACCGCGCCCGGGCGGCCGGGGCCGCGACCGTCTGCCTCAACATCAGGCGGCTGAGCCTGGAGGTCGTCGAGCAGGCGCGGGCGGCCGAGCTGAGCATCATCGGCTGGGTGGTCAACACGCAGGACCATCTGCGGCTCGTCCGGGCGCTCGGGCTGGACGGGGCGACCACCGACTACCCGGAGATCAAGCGCACCGGCCGCTTCACCGCGTGAGCCGGCGCGCCGTCTCCCCTGTGATCGTCATACGAGCGGCTTGACCAGCAGCTCGAACCGGAGGTCGTCGCGCTGCGGGATGCCGAAGCGTTCGTCGCCGTACGGGAACGGGGTCGTCTCTCCCGTACGGCGGTAGCCGCGGCGCTCGTACCAGGCGATCAGGTCCTCGCGGACCGAGATCACCGTCATGTGCATCTCAGTGACCCCCCAGGTGTCCCGCGCCTGGCGCTCCGCCTCCGCGATGACGGCCTTGCCGAGGCCCGCGCCCTGGAGGGTGGGGCTGACCGCGAACATGCCGAAGTAGGCGGCGTCGCCGCGGTGCTCGAGCTGGCAGCAGGCGACGATCCGGCCGCCCTGCTCGACGGTCAGCAGCCGGCTGTCGGGCGCCTTGATGACCTCCAGCACGCCCTCGGGGTCGGTCCGCTGGCCCTGGAGGATGTCCGCCTCGGTGGTCCACCCGGCCCGGCTGGCGTCGCCCCGGTACGCCGACTCGATCAGCACGACGAGTGCGTCGACGTCGGCGTCACCGGCGTCACGGAACGTCAGTGCGGTGGCGGCGGTTTCCATGGGGCGTTCTCCGATCTCGGGCGCTGCTGAAGCAGGGACGAGGGTAACCCTGCCACTAAGCTCCGGATGCATGGTGCATGTACTCAGCAGCCGGACACTTCTGCGCCCCACCGACCCCGAACGCTCCCGCGCCTTCTACGGGGAGCGGCTGGGCCTTGCCGTCTACCGCGAGTTCGGCACCGGCCCCGAGCGCGGGACCGTGTACTTCCTCGGCGGCGGATTCCTGGAGGTCTCCGGCCGCTCCGAGACCCCGGCGCCACCGGATGTGCGGCTGTGGCTGCAGGTGGCGGACGTGGCGGCGGCCCACGAGGAACTGCTGGCCAAGGACGTCGAGATCGTGCGGCCCCCGGTGAAGGAGCCGTGGGGCCTGATCGAGATGTGGATCGCCGACCCGGACGGCACCCCGATCGTGCTGGTGGAGATCCCGGCCGACCATCCACTGCGCTACCGGCCCGGGATCTAGGGCCGCGCGACGGCCCGCTCGGAGGTGGAGGTCGGTTGCGACGTGGTGGTGATGCTCGCGTCGCACCGGCGGAGCCCGACTGCGTGCGGCGGGACTCCGTCCCGCGGGCCCCGCGCGGCGGGCGGGGGCGGACCCCGCGGTTCAGGCCGCCGGTGCCGCGGGGCGCGGCGTTCGGTGGCCGCCGGGACGGCAAGGGCCGAGCGGCAGGGCGCGCGGTCTGACCGCCGGTACAGCCGGACGGCGTTCGGTGCGCGCCGGAGACGGCTAGGAGACGAACGGCAGGTCCCTTGGTCTCCTACCGCCAGTACGCCCTGACGCGGCGTTCGGTGCGCGCCGGGACGGCAAGAGGCCAAGCGGCGGTCCCGTCCCGCCGTCCATGGCCGCCTGTGTTGAGGGGCGCGGCGTTCGGGGCCCGCCGGGACGGCGGGAGGCCGAGCGGCGGTCCCCCGATCTCCGGTGCTGAGGGTGCGCGGCGTTCGGTGCGCGCCGGGACGGCGGGGCGACGGGCCGCGGCTCGGCGGGTCAGGTGTGCACGGGGCCCGTTCGGCCCTCCAGGCGGCTGAGCAGGTCGCCCAGGAGCGCGGCCAGGTGGTCCTGGCCCTCGGGGGCGAGGACGGACAGCACGGCCGTCTCGTAGGCGAGCTGCTCGGGGAGGATGCCGTCCACGAGGTCGCGGCCCGCGTCGGTCAGACGGAGGTGGGCGACCCGGCGGTCGCGGGTGTCGCCACGCCGCTCGATCAGGCCGCGCTCGGTGAGCTGCTTGAGCCGTTTGGTCACGGCGGCCCCCGAGGAGAAGGTCTCCCGGGCCAGCTCGCTCGGGGTCAGCTCGTGCCCGGTACGGCGCAGCGCGCCGAGCAGGTCGAACTCGGCACGGCTCAGTCCCGCCCGGCGCAGCGGGGCGTCCTCGGCCTGCTGGAGCAGGGCGGAACACCTGTTGATCCGGCCGATGACCTCCATGGGCCCGGTGTTCAGCTCGGGATGCACGGCACGCCACTGCCGGACCACGGAGGCGACAGTGTCGCCCTCACCGCTCACGGCGTCCCGCCGCCCCCACCCGGCGTCAGCCGCAGGCCCGTAGCCCGCCCCCTGCCCGGCCTCTCCCCCGGTCCCCGGTGAGCCTTCCGCCCGGCCGGCCGGCGCCGTCGAGCGCTCCTCGGCCGCTCCCCGCACGGCGTCGGGCGCACCGCCCGACCCGCCGTCACCCCCGGCCGATCGGGCCCGCGTCTGCGTGGTTCCGGCCGCCGGCAGCGGACCGGTCACGCCTCCCCCATCGGCGCCCCCGGCAAGGGTCGCGTCCGCCGAACCCGGCACGGCCGTACCGGCGCCGCCCGCGGTGGGGGCCCCGGGCTCCGTCGGTGCGCCGGCGCCGGCGTGCCCGGCCGGCGGTCGTCCGTTCGTCGGGGTCATGGCCGTGCGTCCTCCGTCGTGGTGCCCGTGTCCTGCGCCAGCGGGGCGAGCCCCTGGCGTCGTACCGTCGCGGCGAGCGTACGGTGTCCCGACTGCTCGACCAGTACGACCCGCTCCTCGGGCAGGGCGCGCTGCCACCACTCGCCGGAGGCCGCGTCGGCCGTGGCGCGCAGGTCGACCAGCGCGGCGGCCAGGGCGCGCCGGGCGCTCTCCAGGGCGCGGGGCGCCGGGTGCGGCTCGGCCAGCAGCCGTGCGGCGTTCTCTCGGGCGCGCTCGGCGGCGGTCAGCGCGTTGTTCAGTCGGTCGCCCGCGCGCCGGTTGGTGACCGCGACGGCCGCCACGAAGCCGACCAGCGCGCCGACGAGGGTGTCGAGGACACGCTCGCCGATGAGCTGTCCGGGGTTCTGGGCACGGGCGAACTCGGTGATGAGCAGCGCCATCGGCGTGACGCAGACGGAGCCGAGCCAGTAGTTGCGGCTGATCAGCGCCTCGGCGCCGAAGTTGAAGGCGGCGCAGCACAGCACCAGGGCCGCCGGGTGGAGGTGAGCGAGGGGCGCCACCGCGGCGAAGACGAGGACGCCGAGGAGGTTGCCGACGACGCGCTGGATGCTCCGGTTCCAGGTGAGGGTCACGTTGGCCTGGTAGAGCGAGGCCGCGGTGACCAGCGCCCAGTAGGGGCGGCCGACGCCGAGCGCCAGGGAGGCGTAACCGGCGAGGGCGCAGCCGATCGCGGTGCGCGCGGCGATGGGGGCGAGCGGGGCGAGCCGTTCCCGCAGCGGGCGGCGGGGGGCGGCGAGTTCGGCGTCCACACCGAGCAGTTCATCGGCGGACTCACGCGGGGACTCCACCCGCGGGATCCGGCCGGTGCCCCGCAGCTCGCGGGCCCAGGCACGCAGTCGCGCGGGGTCGGCGTCGGCGGGGGCGGCGAGCGCGACCTCGGCGCGGACGAGGAGCTGTTCGAGCGCACGGCGGGTGCGGTCGGTCCGGGCGCCGCCGGCGAGAAGGGTCTGCCAGGCGGCGTGCACGGCCGCGGCGGTGGCGGCACGGGCCCCGGCGTGGCCCTCGGCGGTGCCGCCGGTCCCTGCGTACGCGGCGGCCGCGGTCAGGGCCTGGGCGGTGGCCCGGCGCTCCGGGCCGTGCGGGCGCAGCAGCCCGGGCGCCATCCCGACCAACCAGGCCCAGGCGCCCGCGAGCAGGGCGAGCCCCACGTGTCCCGGCACCTGGCCGAGGCTCTGCGGCATGAAGAGGGAGGCGGAGGTGATGAAGGTGAGGATCACATGTCCGGGCGGGCCGATGCGGCTCACGTCGCACACCGCCTTCTGCACGGCCGCCATGAGGGCGCCTACGGCGACCAGCACGACCGCGCTGGTGGTGAGCGAGGCCGCGACCAGCGCGAGGGCGAGGCCGCCGACCATGCCGAGCACCACCCAGGCGAGGACGCGGGCCCGGGCGGCATAGGGCCGGTTGTGGCCGTAGAGCGCGCAGAGCGAGCCGGCCATCGAGTACGCCGCCAGGTCGAGGCGGCCGAGGGCCAGCAGGACCAGGTTGGGCGGAGCGGTGGCGACGACCACGCTGAGCGCGGGCTTGAACCAGATGTCGGAGGGCCGCCCGAGGCGGAGCACGCCGGCGAGGGGAAGACGGAGTCGGGTCGCACTGCTCATGCCTACAAAGTTAGCATGTGTTTTACCAGTAAAGCGTCTGGGCTTCCGCCCGCTCACCTGCTGTGCTCCGGCGAACGCTCCCCGCGTACACCCTTGCGCTTGCGTGCGCGCCGCATGCCGTGGGCATCGCATCCCTCGACCGACCGTCGATCGGGGGGGGTGCGCGTGCACGGCTCGGGTTCGCCGGCCTGGCTGCTGGTCGCGCTGTGCGCGGCCACCGGCGCCTACTGCCTGCTGCGGATGCGCAGCGGTGTCGAGGAGCAGCGCCGGGCCGCGGGCGGCGAGGCGCTGATGGGGTTCGGCATGGCCGCCATGGCCGTGCCCGCGACGGTGTTCAGCACGCCGGGGTGGGCCTGGCCGCTGTACGCGGCCGTGTTCGCGGCGGCCGCGCTGCGGGCCCTGTGGGCCGCCCGCACCGGCGCGCACCACCTGCACCATCTGGTGGGGACGGCGGCGATGGTCTACATGTCCCTCGCCATGGCGGTCTCCCCCGCTTCGCACAACGGGCACACCGGCGCCGGAGTGCCGCTGGTGACGGGCGCGCTCCTGCTCTACTTCACCGGATACGTGCTGCTGGCGGGCGCCCGTCTGGTGCCCTCAGCCGTCCCGGCGGGCGCCCGGACAGGGGTGCGCTGGGGCGACCGTCCGGAACTGGCGCGGGCGTGCCGGCTGTCGATGGGGATCGGCATGGTCGCCATGCTGCTGGCTATGTGATCGGCAAGCCTGTCGCCTGCGACTACAGCTCATCTACCTGCGACGCCGGGAAACCACCTAGCGAATGTACGTAGGAGTTAGCCGATCCTCGCAGGTGCTTGCGAAGATCGTCTCCCATTCGTCTCCCATTTTCCCCATGCGGTGAGCCATGAGCCCCGTCGGCTGCGTAAATAGAGAGACCGGACCCGGAGCCGTCTTGCACACCTTGGGGGTAGTGAGAGCGACTCCGGGCCCGGCCTCGTAGAGAACGAGTGCCCCGCATACCGCAGCACGGCCACGAGTTCACTCATTCGGGTGGGCCCCCGGCGCACGCTGCCGAGTCCCCGACTGATCCGCCGCCGGCCGACTACTGGGGGTACGCGACCTAAGCGGATCTCTCGGCACCTGCGGGGACCTGAACCCCGCGGAGCCGAATCCTTTCTTCAACTGTCAATGCGGCCGAGCCGCCCACCGTGGGACGTCTGGATATATCCAGGCCTCTTGCCGCTCCGTAGCGTCTGACCTCTCGTCAAGATCGCTAGGGGTCGGGTTGCCAGAAGCGCGTCACCGGCGCATTGCCGCTGACCTCCGCCGCCGCATCGCTGCCGGGGAATGGCAGCCTGGCGAACCCCTGCCCTCTCGCGCCGAGCTAGCTTCCGAACTCGGCGTGCACCCTCAAACGGTTCGCCTCGCCTACGTCCTGCTCCGCCGAACCGGCGTCCTGGAGGGCGAGGAGCGTAAGGCAGTCTATGTGGCGCATCCTCCAGCTATGCGCACTCTCACCGATCCGGATGCGCCCTGGCCCTTCGCCAGCGAGACCACCGACACCCGCCCGCGTCCCGCCACGGTGGAACTGGCGGAGCGTCTTGGCGTCAATCCAGGTGTGATGTTGCGGCACGAGACCGTGGAGTGCCTCGACCCTGGCGGCCGGTCGGCCATGCTGGTCGTCTCGTGGTGGCGGGGGCAGCGCCGGCCGCACGCCTCGTGTATTGCCGAGGTGGGCTGCATGGAGCTGCAGGCTGAGCACGCGCACGCACTGGGGCTGCTGGTGGACACCCCTGCGTTCCGTGTCGTGCGCACTCGACTTGACCAAGATGGTCGCTCCCTGGAGACCGCTGATCTCATCCTGCCGATGGACAGGTGGCTGATTCGGCTCATGCCGCAGCAACCGTAGGTGCCAGGGGCATAACCCGCTGTGCGCCTGAACCATAGTCAAGCGGTAAACAGGTCTCAGCGGAAGGTGCTTCCTGCATTTATCTGCACAGAATCCGCGCACCCCGTGTGAAATTGTGACCGTCCGCATGCGCCCTGGCCAGGGCTTACCTGCCCGGCAAGCGTTAACGCCCGTTCATTGCCTCACTGACAGGCTGTCTCGCCGGTCAGTAGCGGCGCTCAGCGGCGAGCTCGGCGTAGGCGGCGTCGCACAGTTCCCCATGGATCCGCCACAGCCGCAGCGCTTCCTCGCACCGGCCGCCGTCCGTGGTGCGGCAGTCGCGGCAGCCGGCCATGTGATCCCGATAGGCGGCTCCCGCGCGCTGCAGCGGGCTGAGCTTGGCGCCGGAGACTGGTCTGGGTGGGGTTACCGGGATGCTGCCGGGTCTACGCTCGTCCATGGTCGACGCTCCGATCGTCGGCTGCCCTCGGGGCTGCCTGGCCGCGGCCTCGGGGGCGTCTCGTGCCGCAGGTCTACTGCGGTCTACCGCACTGTACTGCGGTCGCGCGGTGTACTGCGGTTTTCTACGGTCAAAGGGTGAGCGTTGATCTTGACCGGACTCGGCCCGTGTGGCGGCAGATCGCCGCGGTCATCGTCGGCCGCATCGAGGACGGCACCTACCCGGCCGGCACGAAGGTGCCCTCCGTGGTGGAGCTGTCGACGGAGTTCGGCGTGGCCGCTTCCACCGCGCAGAAGGTGCTGGCCTTCCTGAAGGCCGAGGGCCTGGTGCGCGCGGAGGTCGGGCTCGGCACGTTCGTCGCGGACCGCCCGAACTCCTAGGCCGCTGTCAGACTCCGAGCAGCGCGACCATACGGTTGAACAGGTCGGCCCCGGCAAGGATCGCTTCACCGTCGGGTCCGACGATTGCGATCTCGGACAGGTCCCCGTTTTCCCAGCCAGCACAGAGGAAGGCCAGCGCTTCATCCAGCGTGTCGCACTCTTCCTCCTGCTCAGCGCCGTAGCGCCAGTAGCGAGCCCGGTAGACGCTCTCACTCATGTCGGCCTCCCTTCTCGCTCAGCATGACAGACCGCTTGAACTCCTAGGCCGCTGTCAGACCGGCGGCCTACGATCTAGTCGTGTCCACCACTCCCCCGCCTTCGGGCTTGCCGCGGCCGGCTGATGCCGTGCAGGCGGACATTCGCGCCTTGATGCAGGAGACGGGCGGCTGGCTGTGGGGGCCGACCCGGGAACGGTACGAGCAGCTGCGGGACGAGTGGCTCGAGGCGGTACGCGGCGAGATGGCGGCCGCGGCGTAGAATCCGGCCGTGGCAATCGAACTCCCTGACGATCTTCTCGCTCTCGAACGCGCCGCCTGGGAGGAGATCCAGGCCGGGCGCCTCACCGCCGACACCGCTGCGGCCGTGCAGGAGGCAGTGACCGCGCACGCCGAGCAGGCCGGAGTCGACCGGTACGAGCTGGAGATGGCACTCAAGAAGGCCGTGCGGCACCCGGAGGACTGACAGCAGCGCACCCCGTTCGGGGTTCCACGCTCGAACGGGGTGCAGCAAACCCGACTTGAATTCGGTCGGATGTTGCGATCAGCCTACGACTCGCCACTGACAACGCCGGGGCGCGTGGTCAGCTCGTGCTCGTCGACGGGCGGCGCCTCGCCGTAGACGTCGGGCCAGCCGGCCTCGTCCCGCTCTTCCTCGTGATCCATGCGGGCCAGGATGGCAGAGCTTCACGACTCCTCGGGCCACTGCGTCAACGTCTCGCCGGTGTCCTCGTCGGTGAGGGTGATTCGGGCGTCGGGCATGGTGCCGTACTCGCCGACCCAGCCGACCAGCTTCCGCCGGCCGGTGGCTTCGCTCCCCCACCAGCCGTGCAGCACCGGCCGGCCGCCGGTGGTGAGGATCAGGTGGTAGCGGCCGGGGCTGGTCATGCGCGCCTCATGGGAGTCGTCATGCGAGCCGGATCCCGCGCCGCTGGTACCGCTCCCGGGCGATGGCGCCCTTCGCGGCGAGCTCGCCCAGCTGGTAATGGACGGAGGCGCGGCTGCGCAGGCCGACCGCCTGGCCGATCTGGGCGTAGGTGGGGGCCTCGCCGGTGTCGGCGATGTGCTGGCGGATGACGCGGAGGATGCGCTCCTGGCGGTCGGTGAGGTAGTCGACGCGGTGCATACCCTCGATTAGAGCGCTTGTTCGAATTTGGGTGCAAGCTGAGACCGTGACCGACCTGCCGCCCGACCTGCCCCGCCTCCGCACCCTGGAGACATTCCTGGCGTCCACCCTGGCCCGGGTCCGGCAGCAGATCGCCGACCTCGAGCGGCAGGAACGCGAGCGGCAGCACGGCGAGGAGAACCGGCCGGAACCGCCCGAGTGGATGCTGGAGCTCGGCCTCAACCGGGATCACGCCGTGTACGTCCACGAGGGCGGCTGCTGGAACGCGGGCAAACGCAGCCGCGGCATCGACCAGCCCGCAGCACTCCGGGCGCTCGCCGACGGCGTCCCCGCCTGCCCGCACTGCCGGCCAGACTCCGCGCTCGGATACCTGGAGGGATGAGCCGCAGCCTTCCATCCGCAGCCACCATCGGCGTACCGTGTCCGGGCGGCCTGCTCGTTCGCAGCGGCCCTTCGGGGCGTGGGGAGTACCCCGCAGGCAGGCCGCACCCACAGGCGAGGGAGGGGTCATGAGCGACACCGCATGGGGCTGAGCCCTTCCAGACAGCAGAACGCCCCCGCAGCCAGACGGCTGCGGGGGCGTTGCCGTGCAGGCCTGCCATATGCTGAAGCAGCGACGCCCCGCCCACTTACCCTGGGCGGGGCGTCGTGCTGCTGTCAGGCCTCGTCGACGTAGTGCCAGCTATCCACGTTGTTCTGGACGTGGGTCTCCAAGGCGCCATCGGCCCAGGACTGCTGCTCCGCCGCAGTCCAGGAGTCCCAGTCCGCAGGGAGCTCAATCTCTGCCTCGTCCTTCAGGCCGCCCATCTCCACTCCGACTTTCAGCACCTTCGCCATGTCACTTCTCCTTCCTGTCCAAGTACCGGTAGATGGTGGTGCGGGCGACGCCGAGTTCGTCGGCGATGTCCTGCACGGTGTGCTTGCGCTTGCCGTCGTCGCCGAGCTCGTCGTACATCTCCTGGGCGAGCTTGACCTGACGCGGCTTGAGAGCCTGCTTTCTGCCGCCGACTCGACCGCGTGCGCGGGCGGCGGCGAGGCCGTCCCGGGTCCGCTCCGCGGTGAGCTCCCGCTCGAACTCGGCGACGGCGCCCAGGATGTGGAAGAACATCCGGCCCTGCGGCGTGCTGGTGTCGATCTTCTGATTGAGCACGATCAGGTTGATGCCGCGCTCGTTCAGTTGCTCGGACAGCTCGATGAGGTTCTTCAGGGACCGGCCGAGCCGGTCGAGCTTGGTGATGACGAACTCGTCGCCCTCGCGTGCGGCGATGAGCGCCTTGTCGAGTTCGGGCCGGGAGGCGAGCTTCCCGGACGCCTTGTCGACGAAGACCTGGTCGCACTCGGCGGCCTTGAGCGCGTCCTCCTGCGCGTCTGGGTTCTGGTCGCGCGTGGAGACGCGGCCGTATCCGATTCTCATGAGCCGAGCGTAGCGCTTGTTAACCCTTTGCGCTACATAGTTCATGACACGAGTTTTCGTCACTTCAGCCTTGCATCAACGGAGTTGAGCGCGCACACGTCGACAGACACTCGTTTGTGGACAGGGCGTGCACCCGTGCCACACTCCCGCCATGACGACATGCCGAACGTGCAAGCAGGACTACGACGAGGCGAACGAAGAGGCGGTCACGCATCACACCCAGCCTGTGTACTGCTCGCGGACGTCGACACGCTGCACCCGCTGTGATGGGCGCCCAAGCTGCTACTTCTGCCAGAGCTCGTTCTGCTTCTGCCACGGCCACTGACACGACGAAGCGCCCCCGCACCACTGCCGGTTGGCAGAGGTAGCGGGGGCGTCTCTCACGCGGGGTCGTCGCCGACGTAGCCGCCGGGCAGGTCCGGGTACACCGGTTCGAGGAACGGCTGCGTGGACGGGATCGGCGGTGGCTCCTCGACGCCGAGCGCCACGAGGCTCTGGACGTCGGCGGCGCCGGGCTGCGGCCGTGGCTGTACGGGTATGGGTTCGGGCATGGCGTCTCCTAGCCGAGTCCGTAGTTGGCGACGAGCTGCTTGAGGCCGGGGGTGTCGCGGCTGGTGAACTTTCCACCGCTGGTGCTGGTGGTGTAGCCGCCGAGGCCGGGCGCGCACATGACGGGCAGGTAGCCGCCGGTGGTGCGCGCGCACTCGTAGTCCTCGACGACGCCGTCCTTGTCGAGGTCCTTGTTCGGGTGGTCGAGTCCGACGAGGTGCCCAACTTCGTGCGTGACGGCGTTCTTGATCCGCGCGCTGTTGACGGTGGCGTTCGTGCTGAACCAGTTGGCGTACCAGTACTCGGAGTCGATCCACGCCCAGCCGCCCCACGCCGCCCGGTAGTCCACGCTGCCGGCCCGGTCCGTGAAGCAGTTGTAGGCGCGCGACATCCCCTTGGTGCCGACGGGCCGGTACTTCACGCCGAGGATCAGATGATGCTCGGCAGGGCAGGAGCCGACCGCGGGCGGCGTCTCGACGGTCGTCGACACCACGAACTTGGTGCCGGTCACGGCGGTCAGCTGGGCGGCGACCGCTTGCGCATACGGGGTGAGCTTCGTGCGCGAGGACGTGCTGGCGAACGTGAAGACGTAGGACTTCGGGCTAAGCGAGTGGATGCCGTCCTTGGTGGCGATCTTCCAGCCGGTCCCGGAGTAGACCGGGCCGGCCGCGGCAGCCCGACCGGGCGCCACGAGCAGCAGGAGGGCGGCGGCGAGGGCGGGCAGGACGAGACGTGCGACGCGCATACAGGCTCCGGGAACGACGAAGCCCCCGCCATATCGGCGGGGGCTGAAGGGGAGGGTCAGGCCGGGATGTCTCCGGCTTCGTACACCGGCGGCGGAGGCGGCTCCGGGTCGGCGACCGGCTGCTCCGGCAGAACGCCCATCTGCTCGAGGGTGGCCGCGTCCGCGGCGTACTCGTCCCGGCGCGGCTCGGCAGGGGTCAGGTCCACGCTCACACTCCAGTCCGGTCGCGGTGGTTGCGCTGGGCGCGGAGCAGCAGCCGGGTGCGCTGCACCATGAGGCCGGCGACCGCCAGCAGCACGGCGGTGCGGATACTGCGGAGGACGATGAGCACACACGCCTCGTCCTGCCAGAACGTCGCGCCCACCGTGTACAGGCAGAGCAGCGCGATGACCACCGCGAACCACATCTGATTGCGGCCGACCTCGGACCTCCACCAGAAGGCCCGCAGGTGATAGGTGATGGCGAACGCCGCGCAGGCGAGCGCTCCCAGCGCCGACATGATGGCGTTCATCCAGGCGTCGACCCCCAGATCCTTACTCACTGCGCTTCCCTTCGGGCGGCGAATGCCGCTTCCACCTTCTCCGACCAGTGGTTCTCGATGCGGGCTTGCCGGATCGGGGCGACCGCCGCGCGCACGGCCGACCAGCGGTCCTCGGCCTCTTGCCGGTCGGCGACCGTCCGCTCCAGTGCGGCCTCGGAGTCGGACTGCTCGCTCTGCTCAGAGCCGTGTACGAGGCGTCGGATCCATCCGAGCATCGGCTGCCACCTCCCCCTCATCCGGTTTCCCCGGCTGAGGCAGTGCGGTGAGGATGTGGCCGCCCAGCTTGGCCAGCTCCAGCAGTTCCTCTACCTGCTCGTGCTCAACCTTGCGGGCGGCCTCGGACTCCATGAACGCCGACCGCCAGTTGTCTCTGTCGCTGAGAGCGTCCTCGTGGGTGCGTCTCGGTATGAGGCGCCCGGTGAGGATGAACAGGACGACGAGAGTGAGGAGCGCGCCAAGTCCGGCATCGCTCGCTGTGGCACCGAATACCTCGCTCACCGCGCCCTCCTAGATGTACGCAATTGCACGGCTCAGACGCTGGTCGGTCCCGTCGGTGCGGTGGGATTGGACGGGGTGACCTGCGCCCGGGTCAGCAGGGTGAGGCCGGCCAGGACGACGGTGTTGATGGCGCCGATGGTGGCCTGGGAGACGTCGTAGCCGAACGCGGCGACGAGAACAGCACCGGCTGCGACGACCGCGGTGAAGGCCTGCGGGGCGACGGGCCGGGTCATGGCGGCGGCGATCGCGCCGAGGATCGCGGACACGGCGGCGACGATCGCGCCGGCCTGGTCCGCGGTCAGCCCGGTGAAGCCCAGGCTGACGATGAGACCGAGGATCGCCGACAGCGCGTTCAGAACGACGACCGGCTCTCTACCAAACAGCTTCATGTTCAGGCTCCCTTCGTGACGGCCGCGCGCAACTGGGCGACCTCGGTGCGCAGCGCTTCGAGCTGCTTGAGGATGGCGTCGGTGTTCTCGGCGCTGCGGCGGGCGTGCGCGTAGCCAGAGCCGACCGCCGTGTTCACGCTGATCTTCTTGTCGGCGAGGCCCTTGTCGTCGGGCCACTGCTTCTTCACCCAGTCGCCGAGGCTGACCTGGTCGCTGAGCTTCATGGCGGTCTCCGTCGTGCTGTTCGTGGACGGCGTCGAGGGCGTCGAGGGTGTGGTGGCGCCACCCTTGGCGCGGGTGAGGATGGCTCCCATCGGGAGCAGGCCCGGGTCGCCGTGCAGGTTCTCGGGGACGTGCTGGTGGCCGCAGTGCCCGGTGAAGGAGTTCCACTTCGAGGCGGACATGCGGACGCCGTTGCCGCTGCCGTAGGAGGCGGGGTAGGCCTTGAAGGTGACCGCGCTGGTGAGGGGGACGCCGTGGTTGTCGTGGGCCCACTTCGCGAACGCCGCCAGGTCGCGGATCGCCCAGTCGGGCAGCTCGGGCGTGTACAGGTGGACGTAGCCGGCGTTCGCCCACTTGGCGTGCGTGGACGGGTCGCAGGTGCCGACGATCTCCACCTGGCAGACGTTCAGCGTGTTCGTCTCGACGCCACCGGCCGCGTTCACGAGAGCGCGGGCGGAGGTGTCGAAATCGAAGTGCTGGAACCAGACCAGCCGCTTGGCGTTGAAGTCCGGCTTCGCCGTGAAGTTCGGCGCCTCGGCCCCGCCGGAGTAGCTGGGCAGGGACGTCCCCTCGGTGGTGTGCCAAACGAGGACGTTGGACTCCATGGAGGAGCCGCCGTACCTGGTCTGGTACCAGTACGCCGTGCTGGCGCCCGGATAGCGCTGCGGTCCCGTCTTCATACGGGCCCCTTTCTGGGCATAAAAAGGCGCCCGAGTGGGGCGCTGAGGGGCAGGGTGGGTCAGGGTGCGGGCTCGACGAGCAGGCTGCCGCCGAACGTAGACGCGGTCGTCGCGGAGCCGGAGCTGATGTTCCACTGCGGGACGATCGTGATCGTCTCGCCTGCCGTCATGCCGGTCAGCATCAGCCGCCGCGAGGCGCCAACGCGCAGGCTCATCGACGTGAGGCCAGTCTTGTTGAGGTCTTGGAACGTGAACCCCAGCGATCCGCTGGCCCGCCATGCGGCCCAGCAGGTCGAGCCGCTGGTGTTGTTGTTCTGCAGCACGGCGCTGATCGTGACGTAGGCGCGCCCGGACGGCGGGGCGATGAACTGGGGCCGCGGCCAAGCCGCCGACGTGTAGTCGACGGTGGTCTGCGTCTGGTTGTACGGGGCGTCGGAGACCTGGAACGTCTGCACCGGCACCGGCGGCCAGGCCAGCCAGGAGCCGCTGTGGTAGATCTCCAGCCGGGCCTCAGCGGCCAGCCAGGTCGCCATCCCCTCGACCGGCGCGCTGATGTTGGCGTTGCGGGTCGAGGCGGACGAGAACCGCATCACGCCCTGGCCGGCCATGGCGAGGAGGTTCTCGGAAAGCACCTTGAGGTCAGGGACGTCGCCATAGTCGAGGCCGGTGAACCCCTGGCCGTACTTATCTGCGAGCGGCACGCGGCCTCCTAGTCGAGTGAGTACTGGATGCTGTTCAGAGACACCCAGGGGGGCCGGATGATCGGCGTCGTGTAGGTGTCAGTGCTGGCTGTGGTGGTGCCGACGATCTGCACCGTGCCATCGGTCTGGAAGTCGGCCTTCAGTGCGAGTGACGAGCTCGATGCGGCCGAGCAGGCAGCTGGGGCGGTCCGGCGCGACGCTGGCCTCAGCGAAGCGCCTAGGGCAGCGGCGAGGATGAGGCCCCCGTTCGGGGTGGTCGTGCCGCTATAGGTGATGCCGATACCGCCGCGCCACTGCATCATGCGGGTGCCGTTGATGACGACGACCCGGTACTGCACGGTCCCGTTCGAGTTACCGTCGTGGGCGTAGCCGGTCGCAAGGGTGGCTGTCGTCCAGGGGGTGTCGTTGCCGCCGCTGATCCGGCCGGCTGCCCACCAGTTCCCGGTGCCGGACTGCACGAGGAGGATCTGGTCGCCAACGGCCGGTGCCTGGTACGACTCCAGTCGGCGAGCACGGACATTGCCCACGTCGACAGTCCCTGCGGCGACGCCGACCGCGGTGACGATGCCGGACTGGACGTCCGCGCGCCGGACTTCGGGGTCATCGCGGCCCGCCTGCCGTGAGGCGGCGGCGATGCCTTGAGCGAGAGAGAACCCGTCGACCATCAGGTGTCCTGCTTTCCGCCGATGGTCTCGATGGTGATGGAGTCGAGGCCGAGGCTGATCGTGAAGGACTGCACCTGCTGCAGCTCGCGCTGGCCGTCCTCGTAGGTGACGCGGAGGACGTCGCCCGGTTCGAGGCACGGGTTGGGCAGGCTGGTCAGCGAGACAGTGGCGTTGGGCTTGATCGAGTCCCGCAGCAGCTTCTGTGCGGCGTTCAGCGCCAGCGACGCGCTGGTGAGGGTGGCCGAGCTGTAGAACTTGGGCACCCTGCCGAACGGGCCGCTGACGTAGGTCGGCGAGGTGGGGTCGGTGTCGGACGCGGTGGCGGTCACGGGGGCGGCGTTGTCCTCGGCGTTCTCGCCGCTGGCGACGACCACGTTGTACATGCCGTCCCGGCTGAAGGAGCGGTTGGCGGAGATGAGGACACCGGCTGCTCCTGCGTCGATGTCCCAGGCGACTGGGGCGGTCAGCATGTCGGGGAGTTCGGCGACGATGAACTGGCCGTCGGCGTCGGCGTACACCTCGGCGCCGATCGCGGTGGCGCACTCCTGTACGGCCGCCCACCGGTCCGACTGAGCGTCCCAGGTCATGGTGCCGATGGTGGCGTCGGACGCCTGATTGACGACGGTGGCGCCCGGGATGCTGTCTTGGATGAGGCCGGTGATCGCGGTGATGGCGTTCGCGCCGCCGCGGGTGGTGTACGGGGTGGTGAACTTGTCGTCGGCGATGACCGCCTCGAGCCCGGAGCCGTTGATGGTGACCGGCCCGAACGCTGGGTCGCCGCTGATGCCGTCGATGCGGAACAGACCGAGCGGGACCGACTCCACCGAGCCGTCGCCGTAGATGACGCCGCGGCGGATCCGTAGCCTCGCCCCGTACAGGGCGAGCTGGTCCGTGGGTGTCATCGGCAGCAGGCTTACGTCCGGGACCGTCACTGAGCAGGTGCGGCGTACCGCGTTGCCTCGGTCGACGGTGACGCTGCCCTCCGTGTGCAGCATGTCGATGACGACGCCGTCAGTGCGGAGCATCTGCACTTTCGTGAACGGGACGTGGCTTTGACGCAGCGCCGGCAGGAAACGGGAGGACGGTGCGGGGTACATGCGCCCTCCTCCCTGTCAGCCTCCGGTGCGCTGGCTGAGTGCCAGGTCCAGGACGGTCGGGTAGCGGTCCATCAGGCCGAGGACGCTGGCGTTCTCGATGCCGACGTCCCGGACGGTCCACGTGGGCGAGCCGGCCATGCCGCCGGTCGGCCTGTCCACTTCGGTGAGTGGCAGCGTCCACTCCCGCCACGGATCGGGGGCTTCTTCGGAGATGCGCGGAAATGCGGTCTCGGCGACGGACACGTACACGTCCGACTCGCCCATCCCGGGCGCCGACTGCCAGAACAAAACGTTGCCGGTTTCCAGGAGGAACCGCAGCGCCTCGCGTTCCTGGTCGGTCTGCGTCCACACGACCAGCGATCCCTCGCGGCCCGAGCGGACACCGGACAGGACGACGGCGTTCTGCCGGCCACGGATGCGGTAGACCTGCTGGTCAATGGGCTGCTGCCACTCGGGGGGGCTCTTGACAAGCACCTTCATGTTGACCAGCGGCCGGGCGGGGTCCTTCAGCCAGATGTAGTTCGGGTCGCCCGGGTCGAGGATGTAGGTGCCGGTGGTGCGGAACTCCAGGAGGTTGCCGGTGGTCGCCGAGTAGAACTCGATGCGGTAGGAGAACTGCACGCCCAGGGGTGCCTCGTAGTCGGTGACGATGAGCGTGTCGTCCGTTGGCGCGACCTGGTACAGCAGTCCGGACGGGCCCCGCACCGCTGTGCGGGAGCCGTCGGCCAGGACCCGGTAGACGGTCATCAGCCGGGACGTCGTGATCTCCCGGATGACCAGCTGCGTCGACGCCGTGGCATTGCTGACCGTGATCGTCTGCTGGGGCAGCACCTGGTACAGCAGCACCGTGTCCAGCTGCAGCGTGCTGCTCGCCGCCGACGCCGTCAGCGTGTAGTCGATCTGCGCGAACGCCGCGTTCGCGGGAGCGGCGAAGTCCTGCTGCAGCACCCACCAAGCACCATCGGATGGAATTGCCGCCGACGTGCTCGACGTCGTGGTGATCAGAGCGCTCGACGCGTCGAACCAGCGGACCGAGGACGAGAGAGACCAGCCGCCCGCCACCCGCTTCGCGGCCACGTAGACCCGCCAGTTCACGCCGCCGGTCACCGGATACATGCCGGAGCGGATCGTGCTGGCCGACGCTGTGCCACTGGAGACCGTCAGGCTGTAGTTCTCGGTGAACCCTTGGGCGCCCCACGGTGTTGACCGGGCGATCGTCGCCACACCCGACGGCACCGTCCACGATCCGACGCCCTGCTCGAAGCTGCTGTCGGCATACGTCACCGCGTTCCTGTTCGCCAGGGCGCCCGTCGGGCTCGACGTGCGCACCTTCACAACAGCAGCCTCGGAGCGCATCACCTGCCCGGCCGTAGCCGAGGCGACGCCCACCGCGAGAGAAGCCGTGGCCGCCCCGGCAGGGGCGACGGCGCTTGCGTACTGCCGGTAGTAGCCGGTCCCAGGCGGTGCCAACGTCGACCGCGTTGCCGCGATCTGCGCCCCTGACGCGTTGTAGAACCGCATCTCCACCCAGCACGACGACGATGACGTCGGCGGCGACAGGTAGGCGTAAGCGAGGTACTCGACGCCCGGGGTCACTGCGGGCCGCTCCACGCACAGCGCGGACGCGTTCCCGTTCGCGGTGACGGTGAGGGTGAGCATCTCGCCGCCGCTGTAGTACCAGTCGACTGGCCACGGCACAGCCGGCGCCGTCCGGGACAGCGTGCAGTTCGACTCCGCTGCCCACGATGTACCGGAGATCTCCTGCTGCTCGGCGTCGAAGCTGAGGAGGTTCCCCGCGTACCGCAGCGGATAGCCGAAGTAGATGTTCTCGAAGAACAGCACCTGGTTGGCGGCCGTCGCCGTGGCGGACACCACCACCTGAGCGCGGATCGCCCCGATCGGTGCGACCCCGCCCACCGAGATCCGGTGCCACGACGACGACGCGGCAGCCGTCGTCAGCGACCAGGTGACGCTGATCTCCGTACCCTTCAGCGACAGCCAGCGGATGCCGATCCGCTCGGGGATCGTTGTGCTTGAGGCATCGGCGAAAGCGAAGTACGTCTGGCCCATCGTCACCGAATAGGACGAGTAGGTGCGAGCCTGCATCTCCCCCGTCGCCGTGGCCTTCATGGAGACGACACCGTCACCATTCCGGCCGCCCGACCCCAGGCTGAGCGTGCAGTTCAGCTTCGCCGCCCAGCCCGACGTGTTCGGGTCGATGGACTCCGTCGTCGCCGACAGGAAGTTGCCAGGAATCGCCACAGGTCACCCCCTCGGACGCGCGTTAAGACCGGTCAGGATCCGCCCGTTGTTGTCGCGGATGCGGACCTCGACGAACTCCGACAGCGCCTCATCCTTCGTGTGGACCTCGACCGTGAACTGGCCAGCACCGAGAGCACCCGCGCGCCCGGCACCCGGGACGGCCGGCACCGCGGCCCGGGAAACCCGCGTCGCGGCGGCGGCCACCTGGGAGGCGGTGGAGTCCAGGCCGATGGCGAAGCCTTGCCCGGTGTAGGCGCCGAGCGCGTGCGTCACCCGGGACGGGCTCTTGATCTTCAGCTTCTTCTTGATGCTCTTGACCAGACTGGAGGCGAGCTTGTCCATCGCCGCCTGCAGTTCCTTCTCCTGCGAGACGAGGCCGGTCAGGAAGCCCTTGCTCGCGTTCTTGCCCGAGTCGTACATGGCGTCGGCCATGGTGTTGCCGTAGGTCGAGCTGAGCTTGACGCCCGACTTGGCGAGCGCGTTCAGCTGGTGGATCTGCGAGCTGCCGGCCGTGGCAACCATGCCGGCGAGCTGACTGTCCGGGCCCATCGCCACCAGCTGCCGGATCAGGGTCTGAGACAGGCCCTTCTTCGACAGTGTCTTGATGGACGACTGGAAGGTCTTCGCGGTCGTCTGCCGCTGCCGCATGCTGGTGATCAGGTTGTTGACCGACGTCGCGTCACCCAGGTTGGAGACGCTGAGGAAGTCCGACGCGGCCTGTTTCTGATCGGTGGCAGCCTGCCGTGCGGTGGCCAGCTTGGATGCCACCGCGTCCCGCCGCTTCGCCAGCGACTCGAGCTTCGCGGACGTCTTCAGCGTGGACTTCGACAGCGTCCTACCGGCGCCGCCGGCCGCCTTCAGATCCTTCGCCAGCTCCTTCGCCGCCTTGGAGATGTCGGCAGCGGAACCGTGCAGGGCCTTCGTGAAGCCGCTCAGGTCACCGGGGACCTGCTTGTACGCCTTCCCTTGGGCCGCCGTCCGGTAGGTGCCGGACAGCCGTGTGCCCTTGGCGAAGCCGCGCAGCCCGCCGAGGCCCGCCGCCATCCGCATGGAGTCGGCGTGCGAGTAGACAACCTCGCCGCCGGAGAACCGGATCAGCTCAGGCCCGTTCTCCCCCACCCAGGCGATCTCACCCGGGCGCGGGCTGCCGCCGTTGGCGTATCCCTTAAAGCCGTACCGGTCGGTGAACAGCGAGGCGTTATAGCCGCGCGCCCGAGAGCCGACGATGACACCGTCGCCGCCCCGAGACTCGACGTTGACGCCGTTCAGGGTTCCCGCCGTGTGGCCCACGCCGGCATTCGTAATGCCGATCATGAACGGGGAGCGTGCGCCGCGGACCCAGCCCGACGGGGCCGACGAGCCGGAGAAGGCTCCCGTGGCCCAGCGGCGGTGAGGCTTCTGGCCTCGGATCACGGACTCAATGGCGCTCATGAAGCCCGAGTTGTGGACGACGATGCCGTCCGCGACGAAGTTGTGGGCTTCTGCCACCTCCAGGTCGTAGGTGTCCTGGACGCCCTCGTCAGTCACCTCCAGCACCTTGGCGACGGTGAAGTCACCAGCGTCCAGCCATGCCGCGATACCGGCGCTCAGCCTGCGAAGGGCGACCTCCCCATCGCGCCTGCCTCGCCACACGGAGAATGTGTGGAGGGGCTTGGCGTCTTTGACGGGCACGCCCTTGATGACGATGGGCTTGGTCCGGTTGTTGGTTGAGATGTTGGACGGGTGCTGGCCCAGCATCAGGTGAAGGGCGCGGACGTCCTCGACCAGCTCGCGGGACGCCGAGGCGTAGGTGCGTTCACCGTGCCTTGCCTGGTCCGTGGGTCGATGTCCGTCGGCAGCACAGTAGCCGTCGAGGAATGCCTGCCTCAGTTCACGATTCCACGTCCAAGCGGCTTTGGGCACCCGCTTGCTCAGGCCAGGAACGTCGAGGCCCATGTCCCTCAAGGTCTGCACGAAGGCAACGCTCGAGGCGACGACGCCGTGCTTGGGTGAGGTGAAGCTATTGATGCCGAGGCTGCGGAAGATCTGCTGCGCCCGAACGCTGTTGTCGTCGTATACGCAGATCCGGACGGTGTTGTTGGTGACGTACCCGTCGCCGACGAAGAGTCCCAGCAACCATGCAATGTCTTCCGACACGGGGGTTCCGTCGGGCAACTCGGGCGCAGTGACGTGCTGGACGTCCATCTCGCGGGGCTGCACCAAGAGGTCGCCTCGCTTGAGCTCATCCAGGCGTACCCACTCGACGTCGTAGCGAGCAGGGATCTGCTCGCCTCGCTTGCCGCCCTTCACATGCCGGGAGGGCTCGACCATGACCAGGCGCATGAACGGGTGGTTGGCAGAAGCGGTGACCGATCGGTTGCGCGTGCGGACCTTATAGACCTGCTGGGTCTTGGACTTCCAGGCAGCCGTCACGGTCTGGGTCGTGAGCTTGCCATCGACGTAGGAGTAGACCTGATCGCCTGCCCGGACGTCCTGAATCGGGGTCGCCCCATTGGGGCCATAAATCCTCACAGGTCCTATGATGCAGCAGTCCCAGCTGGGGTCGCCATTGCCGCCCCACTGGTACGGCTTGCCGTTCTGGGTGCGCGCCCAGGACAGGGCGGACTTGTAGCCCTTGCCGCCGATGCCGGCGTCCTCGAGCTTCTTGTCGGCCTTGTCGGAGAAGTCGACGATCGTGCTGATCATTTTCTTCGGCACGCGGGTGATCATGTCCCGGTACAGCGACGCCGAGCCGGAGATCTTGTTGATGAGCGGCTTCACGACGCTGTTCAGGCCGGACAGGGCGGACGCCTTGACGCCGTCCTTCAGCCAGGACACACCCGACTTGCCAAGGTCGTAGCCCTTGGACGCGGCGCTCTTCACCCAGCCGAAGATGCCGCCGTCCGCGAATGCGGGCAGCCCGAGGGCACGCTGCACGCCGGTGACTCCACCGGTGCGTGCAGCAGCGTTCATTGAGTTGACGTAGCCGGAGCCGACCGCGCGGGTCCATTCCGGCCGCATGATGGCCTCGCCGCCGGACAGGGCGGCCAGGTGGACGTCCCGGCCGGGCGTGTAGCCGGGCAGGACGCCACCGCTGGCGAACTTGTACTCGGGCAGCTTGGGCGCCCCGAAGGCTCCCGCCACGGTGTTCCAGACGCCGCGGAGCTTGCCGTACACCGTGTTCACGACGAAGACGACGGGCGCCTTGGCGATGCCCTTGACCTTGTCCCAGGCCGTCTTGATGGCGTCCTTCGCTGTGGAGAAAGCCTTGCCAACCTGCCCGAGAGCAGCCCTCAGCTTGTCGAAGACGGGCTTGATCCCGACCGAGTACACGGTCGAGATCACCGACTTGATGCCGTTGAACGCGGGCTTCACGCCGTTCGTCCACAGCCACTTCGCCCACGACGCGAGCGTCTTGATGCCGCCCGTGAAGTAACCGAAGATGATCTTTACCCCGGTCCACATGAACTTGGCGGCGGCCACGATGCCCCGGACGGCCGGGGAGATGGCGTTGTGCCACAGCCACATCGCCCAGGTGGCGAGCATCCGTATGCCCGCGGAGAAGTAGCCGAAGACGACCTTGATGCTGCCCCACCACAGCTTGAAGCCCGCGACGATCCACCCAATCACCGGGCTGATCGCGTTCGTCCACAGCCAGGAGAAAACGGCACCGAGCGCCTTGACCGCGAGGTAGATGGGACCGAAGACGACGATCGTGAAGATGGTCAGCAGGACCCGCGCAGCCGTGCTGATGAACCCGAACACGGGCTTGATCACGACGTTCCACAGCCACGCGAACGCCGTCCCCAGCGCAGACAGCGCGGCCTTGATGCCCTCGAAAGCGGGCTTGAGGACCGAGTTCCAGACGTACAGGGCGGCGGTCTTGATGCCCTCCCAGGCGGCCATCACGATCGCACGGAACGTCTCGGACTTCTTCCAGGCGATGACCAGCGCGGCGCCCAGCGCGACCAGAGCGATCGCGACGAGGACGAATGGGTTCAGCGACATAACCGCGTTCAGGACGGCCTGAGCCGCGGCGAAGCCGTTCGTGACGGCGGTGCCGATGAGGATCGCAGCCCGGTACACCGAGAACACGGCCGTGACGATGCCGGTGGCGATGGCCTGAGCGTTCAGCGCCAGCGTCACGCCGCCGATGGCGATCGCCAGCGGAACCAGCCAGACGCCCCACTGCTTGAACCAGTCGATCATTCCGGACAGGACGGAGCCCACCAGCGACAGCGCGGGCAGGAACAGCGACGCCAGCGCGCTGCCAACCGTCTTCAGCGGCGGCAGGACGTCCCTGTTGAAGGTGCCGCCCCACTCGGCGAGCAGGGGCAGCACCTCGCCGCCCAGGAAGTTCACCAAGCCCTGCTGCAGGGTGCGGGTGAACACCTGGAGCTCGTACTGCGGCCCGGACCGGATGTTCTTGCCGACCTTCTCCGCGGCCCCGCCGACCTGGCCGAGTCCCTTCGCGGCCTTGGACGGGTCCATGGCGAAGAGGGCCTTGCCCAGGTCTTCGGCCTGGGTGCCGAACAGAGCTGTCGCGGCCTGGGCCTGCTTGACGGGGTCCTTGATGCCGCGGAGCTTGTCCAGGGTCAGGTCGAGGACGCCGTTCGCCGTAGAACCGCCCTTGGCGAAGCGGGCGGCCATCTGATCGGCGTTCAGGCCCAGGGCTTTGAAGCCGGTCGCTGTCGAATCCGAGCCGTCGATGGCGCGGATGCTGAACTCCTTGATGGCGTCCGCGGCGAGGTCGGCGTCCCGGGCGCCGCCCTGGATCGCCTGGTTGAGCAGGCCGATCCCCGCGGCGCCGTCCAGGCCGGCCTTCCTGAACTGGGTGCCGTACTCGTTGATCGTGTCGAGGAAGTCCCCGGCCTTGTCGGTGCCGCCCTGGAATCCCTTGGTGATCAGGTCGAATGCCTGGTCGGCGTTCTTCGCCAGACCGGTGCGCAGCATCTGGGAGACAGCGTTGGTGACGCCACCGAGATCCTGGTCGAAGACGGTGGCGACGTCGGAGGCCTTGGTGGCGAGCTTCTCCAGCTGCTTCGTGGTCGCCCCGGGCGGGGCGAGCCCGGACTGCATGACGGACTTGATGGCGTCCGCGGCGGACTCGAAGGAGTCGGTTACGCCCGTGCTGTAGAGCTTGCCGGCGAGCTTGCCCTGCTGGGCGGCCACCTTGTTGGAGGTGCCCAGCTGGGCCTGCAGCTTGGAGGTGACGTTCGCCTGGTCGATGGCGTCGCCGAGACCCTTGACCAGGATGGCGCCGGCCGCCACACCGGCAGCGGCGGCGCCCACCTTCAGCTTGTCGAGCAGGGAGTCACCGGCAGCCTGACCGGCCTGGCCGCCCGCATCTCCGGCCGGTCCGGTGAGCTG
The DNA here is from genome assembly GCF_042875075.1 of Streptomyces sp. NPDC003720. Lineage (NCBI taxonomy): Bacteria > Bacillati > Actinomycetota > Actinomycetes > Kitasatosporales > Streptomycetaceae > Streptomyces > Streptomyces sp. NPDC003720. Next base: position 296,711 of record NZ_JBIANZ010000001.1, on the reverse strand, counting down.
GCGGCGCAGCTCGTCGGCGACACCACGGATCGACGGGATGATCTGGATTGTTGCGTAGCCGACGGAGGGCATCGTTCACCCCCAGTCGGTCTATCTGATGAGTCCTGCCGCGATGGCCTGCTTGCGTTCGGCCGCCCGGCGCAGAGCCCGCTGGCGGGCCGCCTGGCGTTCGGGGCCGTTCTTGTCGGCGGTCTTCTTGCCGCCGCCCACCCCGGGCCGCGGGAACGGCTTCGGGCGCGGGGAGAGCTTGGACTTCTCGGCGCCCTCGTTGGCGCGCTGCCAGTTCGCGGCCCGCAGTTCGTCGATGACCACTGCGGTGAGGTGCTCCTGCAGACCCCAGATGCTGTCCTCGTCGCCCGTGGCGATCCGGGTGCGGGCATCGGAAGGGAGCTGCCGGATGTAGCAGCGCAGCTCCCGCCACGTCATCCGCCTGTGCCCGTGGGCGTCGCGCAGGTGCAGGTCGCGCAGGCGGACGCCGTAGTGCTGGCGCAGGTCGGCTTCGACTGCCTCGCCGTGCTCTCTCACGAGCTGGGCGAGGCCTCCGATTCCCCCAGGCCGCAGTACTTCTTGTAGGCGTCGAAGAGGGCCTTCATCTTGTACTGGGGCATGCGGATCTTCCGGAAGTCGGCCCACTGCTCGTCGCCCAGCGCGAGCTTGAAGATGGCCATCGTGGCGCCCGCGTCGCCGCCTTCGGCGCCTTCCGCGAGGCCCCAGATGTCGAGGGCTTCGGCGTGCTGGAACTCCCAGCGGCGGCCGTCCCAGTGCACCCGCCACGGGGTGAGGTCGGCTTCGGCCTTGACGGTGTCCAGGTTGAAGTCGAACGGCTGGTCGTCGGCCGGCTTGCTGGTCGCGGTTCGGCTGGTCATCGCGGTTCCTCTCGCGGTTCGGGCTTGATGATCTGTACGGCGCTGGCGAGCAGGGTCATGCGGACCGTGCTGTAGCCGTCCGGGTTGAGGTGGACGTCGACGGGCTCCTGGGCGACGAGCCAGGGGAACGGCTCGCCGTCGACGAGGATCACGCCGTTGGGCTGGATGACGACCTCTCGGGCGAGCTGTGGCTGCGCGGCGGCCGGTGCGGCTTCCTCCTGGAGGAGGGCCGCCACGACCTTGCCGCGCAGCTCACGGGGAAGTTCCTCGCCGTCCTGGATGAGGCCGAGCTGTACCGCCTTGGCGGTGACGTCGGCCTCGGTGAAGGTCAGGCGCATGTCGCGGTCCTTTCGCGGTTCGAGGTGGGACACCGGGGCGCGGCCGAACCGCGACGAAGGGTCCGCGCCCCGGTGGTCTGTCAGGACACCGTGACGGCGCAGGTGTCGTTCTTCCCGAGGTAGGAGGCGGTGACGGTGGCCGAGCCGGCTCCGACGCCGGTGACGAAACCGGAGGCGACCGTGGCCTTGCTGGTGTCCGAGGACGTCCAGGTGCAGGAGGCGGTCACGTCGGCCGTCGAGCTGTCGTCGTAGGTGGCGGTGGCGATCAGGGAGTCGATGTCCCCGACGGCCTGGGTGAGGGTGCCCGGGGAGACGTCCAGCGTCGTCAGCAGCGGCGTGGTCTGCCGGTTGAACAGGACACCGCCACTGGTGGGGAAGATGGTCGCGGCGAACGTCATGCTCTCGAGGTCGGACTCGTTCTCGCCGTGGTCGCCGTCCAGGCTGACTTCCGCGTACTGGGCGGAGATCAGACGGCGGACCTTGTCGCCCTCTCGCGTCTCGAAGGCGATCCGCACGCGGGCCGGGCGGGGCACGACGATCTGCGTGGGGGTCGAGCCCGGCCACAGCAGGCCGTAGGTGGTCTCGTTGTCCTCCAGCGCCGTGAAGCTCTTGGTGAGCTTGAAGTGCTGGCGGCTGGTGCGGACCAGGATGCCGCCCCAGGCGAACTTGTCGTCGGTGTCCTCGTCACGGCTTTCGGGGAAGCCCTCGTCGCCGTCGAGCAGGCCGACGAGGTCCCAGTCCGATCCGAACGGGGCGTGCGCGTTCGCGGGCAGGGCTGCGGAGAGGTTGGTGGAGATGTAGACGTCCGCGTCCGTCCACAGATTTGCCTTCAGCGGGTCGCCGGCCACGGCGTCCTCCTCATCTCAGTACAGGGTGGTTGTCGCGGTTCGGCAGAGCAGGTCACGCCGTGAGGGGCTGCGGTTTCACGTTGGCGATCGCCGTAAAGGTCGACAGGTCGACACCGGAGTCGTCGTCTGTCGTGGGGATGGGCCCGGTGCCAGGGCGGAAACCCCGGATGACGGGGCCGGAGTGCACCAGCCACAGGCCCTGGCAGAGCATCGCCAGATCGTGGGCCTGGTCGGCGTCCTGGTGCCACACCGTGCAGCGCAGGGTGCAGCGGGCGTTCGCCATCGACGGGTGCGGGAAGTCCGCGTCCTTGCGGACTAGGACGAACGGCAGCCGGTCGTCCTCCGGTGAGCGGATCGTGGGCACTCTCGTGCCGACGGTCACGCCGTGCGTGTACGCCTCCGACCGTCCAGTCAGGGCCGTCCGCAGAACTTCGGCGCCCGCGGCCTGCACGTCGCCGAAGACGACCAGCGGCTTCACCGCTGCCATGCCTTCACCTCGAGGCCGGCGAAGCCGGCCGCTCGGGTCAGGATGCCGTGCTGGGCCTGCCAGGCCATGGCCTGCGCGTCCGCGACGACCACCGTGGCGGCGCCACGGTCGGTGGTGTAGCCGCGCACCTCGATCGCAGTGCCCCCGGGGACGAGAGCACGCACGTTCGCGGCGACCTCCGAGGCGAGCCCGTCGACGAGCTCGCGGACCTCTTGGCCCTTGAGGATCTCCCGGACGCCCGCCGCGTCGAGGCGGAAACTCTGCAGCACGAGCGGCCTCCTATCCGGTGGCGCGCACCATGGCGAACTCGATGTGGTGCGTTGTGTCGGCGAACAGGTCCGGCCAGGTGGCGACCTCGCCGTCGACCTCGAAGGTCTGGCCGTTCCACTCGATGCGGTCGGTGGCCTTGATGTCCGGGCTGGTGCCTTCGGTGGACTGCACTCGGTAGCCGGTGATGGTGGCGTCGCGCTGCTCGTCCGCCGTCTCCGATTGGGAGTTCGGCTGGATGTTCAGCCCGGTCACGGTCAGCCGGTTGGGGTTGGACCAGTCCGGGACGGTGTTGCCGCCCCGGTCGGTCTTCACCCCGGCCCGCACTCGCACCGCGCTCTGGTTGAACATCACGGCCGGTCACCCCGGTTCAGCCGGTAGCGCTCGACCGCGGCCGTCCACTGCGCGGTGACACCGATCGCCGCCTGCACGCCGAACGTGACGCTCTGGCCGCCGACCGTCTTGGTCTGCACGCCCGGATCGATCCGGTACATGGCGCGGGCCTGGTCGATGACGACCTCCTGGATGTCCTCCGGGATGACCGCCCAGCCGTGGTCGTAAGCGACCCGGACGCAGCGCAGCCGATCTGGCCAGACACCGCCCAGGCGCCGGAGGAAGCCGTCCGCCGACCAGTCGAAGTCGGCGCCCGCAGTCAGTGCGGTGCCGTCCAGCTGGACGGACGTGACGGCGAGGACCGGCGCCGCCGGCAGCAGCAGCGACTCGCGCCCGTTGCCGTCCAGGGTGACGGTGTCCCCGCCCACCAACGACACCGGGTGCCGCACCGCACCGCGGAACCGGCGGGACGCCGCGGTCAGCGCCCACACCAGCTTCGGATCCGTCGGCTGCACCCCGAGGGAGGCGGCGAGTTCTTCCGGGTCGGCCAGAAGGTCAGCCATCGCCCTTGTCGGAGGCGGTACGGGCCTTGTTCCGCGTGGTGCGGGACTTGGCCGCCGTCTCCTCGCCGGACGGCTCCTGGGTGGCCTGCTCGCCGCCCGAGTCGCCGCCCCCGACGCCGTACCGCTTGGCGTCCTCCTCGTTGAGCTGCATCGTGGCCTTCCTGCCGCCGGGCAGGTCGACCTCGTACACCTTCAGCGGACCGCCCACAGCGGCCACCTCCATTCGTGCGTCGAATGGCACAGACTCCGAGGGCGGCCCGCAGGCGGCGTGAGCCTGGCCGCACACCGGGCACCGCCCTCGAAGACTCTGCGAGTTGATCAGGCTCACGCCGTCAGGTCGACCTTGACGAACGCCGACGGCTGGATGACGCCGAACGCCGCGCGCATCTCGGCGAGGATCGCGACGAGGTTGCGGACGAAGAAGTCGGCGTGGGAGTCGGTGACCGTGATGGACGCCTGCTCCCGGTCCCACAGCATCGCCTTGCGGAAGTCGCCGACGTAGCCGGTGCCCGCGGGGACGGCCTCGGTCTGGATGACCGGCAGACCCCACAGCGCCGTCGCGGTGCCGGCCGCGCCCGGGCCGCCGAAGTAGAAGTCGGCGTTGCCGTTGACCGACAGGTCGATGGACTCGACGTCGGCCGGGTTGAGGAGGTAGGCGTTCGGGTTGGACCGGCCGACGGTGAACACCTTGGTCTTGGCCTTGCGCAGGGTACGCAGCCGCTGCATGTCCTCGCCGGTGCCGGTGGCGTCCCAGGCCTGCGTCTGCACGCCGGAGACGTTGGCGAGGCCCTCGAAGTTCTCCCCGGTGCCGTCACCGGAGATCATCTGGTCCTCGAGCTCCTCCTCCAGGCCGTAGCGGAGGAAGGAGTCGATGAGGGTGCGGATCTGCGCCGCGTCCGACAGGGCCCGCTTGGTGATCGGGATCCAGTGCGCGATTGTCCGCACCGGCGTGGTCACCTTGGCGACCGCCAGGCCCGACTCGGGCTTGTAGCCGCCGCCGGCTGCGTTGACGAGCGCGCCAGCGGTGCCCGGGGCGGTCGGCGCCGCCGAGCTGGTGGCCTCCGCGACGGGGGCTGCGTTGTTGCTCGTCGACGTCACCCGGACGTACTCGATGGTGTCCGAGCCGGTCGTGCCGTTCGCTACGACGTCCCGCAGCCGCAGCGGACGCTGGAACAGGTCCAGCCCCACCTGCAGGCCGCGCATGTCGTTGGTGACGAAGCCACCGGCGGACGTGTCCGAGGCGCCCGTCACCAGGCTCTTGTACGAAGCGGGCATCGACTGCACGCGGGCCTTCGCACCGAAACCGCCGGACGGGGCGCTGGCCATCAGCCCCTGGTAGGCGTCCGACTTCACGAACGACTCACCCAGGCCGCCGCCGGCCGCCGGGACGATCAGCCCGGACGGTGTGCGCCGCTCCCCCGCCGCCTTCTCGTTCAGCTCCACACCCTCGCCGAGGTCGGCGAGGGCCTGCCGCATCGTCGCGGAAGCCTTCGCCTTCTCCAGGCCGTCCTTGGCCTCCTTGGCCTTGGCCATGTGCTCAGTGACCTGGGCGCGCTCGTCGTCGGTGAAGTCCTCACCGCGCTCCTCGGCCTTCGCCGCGATGGACTGGGCCTGCAGCAGGTGGTGCTTGAGCTGTTCCTTCAGCTCCTCGATCTTGTTCACTGTGTCCTCATTCCGTGAGCGTGGAGACCTCCGCCCCAAGGGCGTCGAGGTCAGCGAGCAGACGGAGCGAGGCGGGGCTCGGGCCGGCCGGAGCTTCCTTGGCCGCAGGCTGCTGCGGCGAGGGCGTCTCGGGCGGGACAGGCGTGGCCTTCTCTTCGTCATCGGCGCTGGAAATCACGGAGTCCAGCAGCTCCTTGGCGAGGCGCGCGATGTCCTTCACGCGCTCCTCGTTCTTCGCCGACAGGGTCCTGCCGGCCTTCGCGGCCACGACCCCCGACAGGGCCTGGCGAAGCTCCTCGGTCTGCGCGGCGGAAGCGCCTTCGACCGCGATGCGCATGGTGGCGCCGTCGGCGGACTTCACGTCCAGCAGCTCGGTCGCCTGATTCGCGCCGATCAGCGTAGGGCCGACCTCGTAGAGCTTGAGCTTGCGCAGCTCGTAGAAGCCCTCGCCGTCCTTCTGATCGACCCACGCGCCCTCCTCGACGTCGTAGGCGAAGGAGAACTGGGTGACGCGCCGGCCCTTCAGCAGCTTGTACACCTGGGCGGCCTTCGTGCCCGGCTCGGTGTCGATCCGGGCCTTCACCCACAGGCCCTCCGGGCGCTCCTCGGCCTCCAGGACTTCACCGATGTGGTAGTCGGGGTCCTGCGACATGTGCGACCAGAGCACCGGGATCGGATCCCCGGCGGCCTTCCACTGGGCGAGCGTGTCCGCGAACGCCCCTGGTGTGATCTTGTCTCCGACACTGTCGAGGTTGTACGCGGCGACGATCGCCTCGAACGTTCCCTCGTCGGTGCCCTCGTGCTCACCCGCCGCCTTGATGCGCACGGGGCAGCTCTTGATTCGCATGGTCACTCCTGTGCGTATTCCAAGCGGCAGTTACAGCGGGCGGTCTCCTTGGCCTCACCCATGCCGTCACCCGGCCATCGCAGGCCGTTCGAGAAAACGTCGTCCAGCGAGACCTTCTCGCCGTCCTGCGCCCTGTGAGACGGCCGCGGGTTCTTGCCCCCGGTCCGCCAAATCTTCTTCGTCAGCCCCGACGCGTCGGCGGCATCGTGAGAACCGAAACCGCGGGCCTCCGTGGACGCGGTGGCGGCCCGCATCACTGAGGTCGTCACCCACACCTCGGCCGCGTTGCGCAGCGAGTCGTGCCAGCCCTCCGGCGGGCCCTCCTGCACGGCCTGCACGGCGTCGCGGCCGGCCTGCTCATGCTGGCCGGCGTGCGTCTCCGCAGCGGCCAGCAGCCACGGCAGCATCACTTGCGGGTCCCAACCCGATGCCTCCGGGTTGAAGTCGTCCAGCACACCCCACGCGCCGAGCTGGGCGATCCGGAAGCCGTGCTCGGCCAGCAATGACTGCAGCTCGGCCAGCCGGTCCTCGGAGCCGCCGTCCCACCAGTCCAGCAAGTCCGGTGGCCCGTCCGCCTTGGCCCCGGCCTGCGCGAGCAGACGGTCAGCCTGCCGCTGCGTCCACTTCGACAGAGCGTCGGCGAACGCGTCACGCTCCTGCTCGAAGTCCCCGAGCTCGGGCCTGTCGGCTCCGGCCGCCTTCACCAGCATCAGGCGGCCCCGCGCTTTTGGGAGCGCCGCCTGTGCGGGCGCCGAGTCCGTCGGCGACGCCTGGCCGCCCACCAGCACGTTCAGCGGGGTGATCAGCTCGTCGCCGCCGTCGAGGGCGGGCAGATTCATCCGCGCTCGTGCCTCGTTGCGCAGCAGCCACGGTGCGCCGACCGCCGTCTGCAGCTGCTGGGCCTGCTCCTCGAAGCTGCCGCGGAGCTTCTCCTGCAGGTTGAACTCGACGTACACGCCGTCCGAGTCCGGCAGATCTGGGATCAGCTGAAGCCCTATCTCCTCCTGGACCATCGTCAGCCACGGGCCGAGGGTGTCCTGGTAGAGCTGCTGGTGCTGCTCGCGGATGTTGGAGAAGGTGGCGTGATCGAGGATGCCGACCATCGGCAGCGGAATGTGATACGCCGCCGCGACCTCCTCGCGGGTCAGCTTCCGGGCCTCGATGTACTGGGCCTTCGCCGGATCGATCGCCAGCTGCTCATACTCCATGCCGTCCTCGAGGATCGGCGTCCCGCCGCCCTGCGTGTACGACCGCCAGCCCTCACGGAAGCGAGCCCGTGCCTCCGGCGCCCAAGCCGGAGCATCCGCCGGCCGCTTCAGCACCCCGGAGAGCCGGCCGCCGTTACGCCACATCTGCTCCCGGGCCCGGTTCGCCTCGAACTCCTCCGCCAGCAGCGACCGCAGCGAGTCGATCGGCGACGACCCCTTGCGCAGATCCAGCGGGTCATAGCCGTGGAAATGCACCACCTGGTCCGGCGTCAGCACCAGATCGCCCTTGGAGCCGTGCACCTTGAACGTCTCCGGCTGAAGCCAGTTGTCGCCCTCCACCGTCATCCGGGCCGGCGGGATCGGAATCACACCGATCACCCCGGCGCCGTCCTGACGGACCTTCACCCAGAACGCCGTGTCGTAGATGGCGATGTCGCTGACCAGCCGCTCAATCAGCCGGTACCGGGTCAGCCGGGCGCCCGGAGCCGCCAGGATCTGAGGCAGCGGATGATCCACCAACCGCTCCCGGTCCGTGTCCGACACCCGCCGGAACGCATGCAGCCCCAACTGGGCTATGTTCCGGGCCAGGAACGAGACGACCGTGCGGATCTGTGGCTGCACCCGATACAGGTGAGCGAACTCCCGGTACACCCCGTCCGCGAGATGCACGTAAGACGGCATGGCCACCGTCGGCGCGATCGACACCGACGACAACTGCCCCTGAGAGACGACGAACGCCACGTCAGCCTCCCGCCGCCTGAATGAACTCAACCCGAGACCGCTCGACGATGACCTCGCCGTCCATCGGCGTGTCCGCGGCGCCGTGCTGCATCAGCGTCACGTCCCGCAGCACCAGCAGCGGCCCCCGCTTCGCCCACAACACGCCCGCGAAGGCCTTGTCCGCGAGGTTCACCACCACGCGCTTACGCACAGCGGTACGGCGCCACGGAAACCAGCCCCACACGACGGCCACCCCCTCACACGACCTCCAGGCCGCCGTCCTCGTAGGCACTCTTCACCGGCTGCTCGCGCGTCATGGCTTCAGACAGGGCAGTGATCAGCGACGCCACGGCGTCGATCTTGTCTCCAGCCTTGTCCTTCGCCGGCTTCACGTTCCCGGCCGGGTCCATCGCCACAGCGAAGTTGTCGACCTGCCAGCGCACACACGCGTTCCCGCCGTGCCGCAGCAGCGGCTTCTGCGCCGTGCCAGCCAGCAGCAGCCGCTGCAGCTCCTTCGTCGGCGGGGACATCGTCGCGAAACCCTGCCGCACCTTGACCATCGGAGCGCCGTCCTCCATCAGGTCATTCGTCAACTGCGACGCGTTCCACGGGTCGAAGCCCAGCGAGCGGACATCGAACGCATCCAGATCACGCTGAATCTGAGCGCGGATGAAGTCGTAGTCGACGACATTGCCCGGTGTGGTGCGCAGTAGGCCCTGCCGCACCCATACCGAGGCGGCGCCTGCCGTGCGCTTGTCCAGGTCTTCCAGCCGCGCCTCGGGCGTCCAGATCCGCCACAGCGCGTCGAAGCCGCCCCGCTCGTCGTCCGGGAACAGCCAGCACAGCGACGTGAGGTCCTGCGTTGCCGACAGGTCCAGGCCGCCATAGGTCTCGCGGCCCGCCAGCCGCCGTTCAGCAACCATGGACGCGTTGCGGTCCCAGTCCTCGAGCTGCAGGTACTTCGTCTCCTGCTTCGTCCTCAGGCCCAGATGCAGGCGCAGGAAGCGGGCGAGGTTTGCCGGGGACTGCTTGGCCGTCACCGCCTCGGCCTTCATGAACTCCATCGTCGGGCTGTCCCCAGCCGCCAGGCCCGGGTTCGCTTTCAACCAGGTCTTGGGGTCGAAGGGGTCGTCTTCCTTGTCGGCCCCGAAGACGACGCCGTAGAACGACTCGTCCACCAGCACTCCGCGGGCTAGCTGCTCGAGGCGCTCGCGAAGCTCGGCGTAGATGGTGCCCGGTGTTCCGCTGTCCGCCGTCGTGGCGAACATGACCAGCGGCTGCGACCGCGCGCCCGTCCCTGTCTGGACGGCATCGATCAGATCGCGCGAGCGGTGAACGTGGACCTCGTCCACGAAAGCGCCGTGCGGTGAGGCGCCGTGAATGGCGTCGCCAGCCGAGGACATCACCGCGAAGTACGACCCTGACCTGGGGTGCGTGATGCGGTCCCGGAGCGCCTTCACGTGCTCACGCAGATCGGGCGCCTGGGCTGCGAGCTGCCGGACGGGATCGAAGCAGAAGCGTGCCTGATCCTTACGAGAGGCCAGGGCGTACACCTGGGCGCCAGGCTCACCGTCCGCCGTGGTGAGGTAGATGGCCTGCCCACCACCGACGGTCGTTTTAGCGTTCTTCCGGGGAATGTCGAGGAGCTGCGTTCGGATGATCCTTCGCGGAATCCCGTCCTCGTCTTTCCGGACCCATCCGTAGGTCGGTGCGATCAGGTAGGCGATCTGCCAGGACCGCAAAGTCAACGGGCGTCCCGCCCATTTTCCCTGCGTATGCCGCAACCGGGAAAACACGTCGACCACCAGGTCGACCTTCGCCGGATCGAAGTAGGCACCCGGCGCATCACGCGGCTCGGGTGTCTTGAACTTCGGCGGGCAGTTCGGCAGCTCATAGCCGCGGGACAGCAGGTACCAGGCAACCTCAGGCGACAGCTTCAGGCGGTCCAGAGTCTTCTGGCTGGGGAGCCTCATGCGAGCCCCCCTCCATATCCAGCAGGGCGGCCTCCTCCCCGCCGTACAGGCGCAGGAGTTCCCGCGCCCACGCCACCTGATCGACTACTCGCTGGCCCGGGGGGTGATTCGAGGCCCAGAGTTCCAGGTTCTCGATTCGGTTGTCGTCTCTGATGCCGTTCTTGTGGTGAACGGTCTCCTCATCCCTCAGCCGGCGGCCGAGGTACTCCTCCATCACCAACCGATGTTGAGCCACTCTCTCGCCCTTGGCGCGCACCGGGTGGCCTTTGCCGACAAGCACATAGAGGTATCCGTTCGATCGCCAGAAGCCCAGCTTCTCCTTGATCGGTACATCCGCCAGCGGGTCCCCGTGCTTCCGAACCCGGGCATCGTGCGTAGCGCAGTACCCGCCAGAGTTGTGCTTTCGGTCGCAACCCTCGACGCGGCACACGCCCTTCACCTGCACCCAGACACGAACCGGCTTCTCAGGCTGAAGGCCAAGCCCGTCCTTCACCCGCCGGTAGTGGGCACCGCACAAGCCCTTCGCCCGCTTCTTCCGTCCGCATCCGTCCACGGAGCAAACGGCCGTCGGGTTGTACGGCCGAATAGGCACATCGGCTTGCACGTCTCCCGCAGTCCGAAGGCGCCGCCCATGAGCTCCACAGAATCCCTTAGCGACAGCTATTCGTCCGCATCCGTCTGCTCCGCACTTCATGTACAAAGTCTATGAACTAGGCGAATGGATTGCTGCCAGTTTTGGACGGATCGTTCGTCGAGGGGATGCGGGCTCGGGAGGCGAACGACATGCCCAACTGCTTGGCAAACTCGAGGAAGAGCTGCGACTGAGCCCGCATCTCGGCTCCAGCCGGGTTCTTCTTCTGCCCGCCATGCGCCGGGTCGCCGATGACTACCTCGCCGGCCGACAGCGCGTCACCCGCTTTGCGGGCTGCAAGGAAGTGCCGCAAGGCCAATTCGACCGTGGGCCCATCCGCGCGCGTCAACAGGCCGGCCCGATCCAGCTCCGGCACGATCGTGTCCCACAGCTCGGCCAACTCCTCATCGTCCGGGAAGCCCGGCGGCTTCGGCGGAGCTGACGGGGCGACCTTCTCCGCAACTGTGCCAGCGACCTCGGCGTCGGGGACCGCCTGAAGGTACTTGGGGATCTTGATAGGGCCGCGACTACCCACAGTGATCACCCCACAAAGATCCAAAACCACCCTGGAGATAACCCTCATTGACCGCGGCGGGCCCCCAGGCGATCACGTCAGCGATTCTGACCCCCCTACCCCCTGGGGTCGAGCCCGATCCCCCGGCGTAGGGCCCGCTCTCGGTTGGCCCGAGCAGCCTCAGCCCTCGACTTGATCAGATGATCGTCAGGGCAGATCAGCCCGAGGTTGTCCATGTCCTTGGCCGAGCCGTCCTCGGAGATCGGCGTCTTGTGGTCGAGGTCGAACACCTCGTCGGGCTGGGCCTCGCGCCCGCAGACGTAGCAGCAGTTGTTGTCTCGGAGGGCGACCTGCCTCTTGAGGCTTCGCCATGTGCCTGAGCTGATGCCATAACGGTCCTGCTTGCGTGCCCTGTTGGCCCATGGCTGAGGCTGGTGCTCGTCGCATCGGCCTCTGTTGGTGACGAAGGCGTGGCAGCCTGCGGCACCGCAGCGGGTGGGAGGGGCGACGGGCATGGCCACCTCCCACCGAGCCGGCTACTCCGTCTTGTCGACGCCGGTCACTTCGCCGTTGACCATGGTCGCGAGAATGCGCGCTGCGCCTTCCTTCTTCGCGGGCACGGGACAGAGCATGACCTTGCCGTCGTTCTCGATGGTGATGAACAGCTGGTTCATGTCCTTCTTCAACGCCAGCGCGAACAGGCCGGTGAGCAGGACCCGGGTGGCAGTGACCCGCCGCCCTGCATCCTCCCCCCGCTCTATGGTGACCCGGGCCCCTTCGACGGGTACCGGGTCCTGGTTGGGTGCACGGAACTGCCCGCCCATCACGGTGAGTCCGGCCGATGCGGCTGCTGCCGTGATCTGCCTCTGCCGCTTGGCTGCGGCCTTCTCCTCATCGCTCTTGCCCTTGCCGAACATGCCGGCCCCCTCCTGTCGTCGCGGTCTAGGCATGGTGCCCAGAGGTACGGACGGCAGTCAGCGAGGTGACGGTTTCGTTGCACAGCTAGGACGGCTCGGGGCCGATGTTCTCCAGGCGCAGCCGCCATGGATAGGTGCTGTGCGCGTAGACGATGTTGGCGTTGCCTGCGGCGGCGCCTTGGTGCGCGAGGGCTACGGTCGCCTTGCCGGTGCCGTCGATGTGCCCGGCCCCGACGGTGAACATGGGCGGGCCCGGGTCGTAGCCGAACGACAGGCTGGGGTAGAGAGCGGGGTCGCCTTCGCCGGGCGGGCTGCTGGTCTCGGTGGTCGCGTAGACGGCGATGGCCCCGGCTGAGTCGAGGAGGACCCAGTCCAGGTAGTGGCTGCCTTTCCGCATGAAGCGGCCGTACACCCGGATGCGGTCGCCCGGGTTGGCGGTGATCGAGCACTGGAGCGGCGTACCGGCGGACGTCTGGATGACCGCCCATGAGGCCGCAGCAGCCAGGCCGCTGAGGTTGTCGTTCGTGATCCGCACCTTGGCTGTGCGGATCGATGCACCGCCGCCTGCCGGCCCGGGATCACCCTGATCACCCTTGGGGCCTTGAGGCCCTGGGGCGCCTTGGTCGCCCTTCGGCCCTTGCAGGCCGGTGTCGCCCTTGGGGCCTTGTGCTCCGTCGGCTCCGGCGGGCCCTGCGGGGCCTTGGATGCCGGGGTCTCCCTTGGGCCCCTGGGCGCCGGTTGCGCCTGTGGGCCCGGCCGGCCCTTGGGCTCCGGTGTCACCCTTCGGTCCCTGGGCTCCCGTCGCTCCGGCAGGGCCGATAGCCCCGGTAGCTCCGGCGGGCCCGGTCGCTCCCGTGGGTCCGGTGGCGCCGCGCGGGCCGACGAGGGAGGCGAGCCACTGGGTGACGCTGCCGGTGTAACCCTGCTCGACGGCGATCTCGTAGGCGCTCTTGCCGGGCGCCCCGGTGCCGCCTCCTCCGCCGCCGGTGCTGCCACCGCCGGGTGCCTGGGCGGGGACCAGCTCGTCAAGGTGGACCGTGGCGCCGTCCTCGCCATGGATGTCGGCCCAGAACGCGGCTCGCTTGCCCTTCGACGGCTGGACGTCGACGTACCACTTCCACCCGGTCGGCACGATGCCCGCCGCGTTGTTCGGGATGATCTGCGCGGTGAACGTCCCGTCAACGATGTCCACTCGGCCGCCGCCCGGATAGACGGCGTGCCGTTCCGCGTCGGCGAGGATCGCGCTGGGGGTGAGGACGACCTGGCCACCGTAGCCGGTGCCGGCGACCGCGGACGGCAGCGTGCCAGTCAGGGTGACGACCGGGGTGCCGGGAGGGAACATGGTCACCTCCAGCGGTTGAGTCCCGCCGCCCGGGAACCGGTGGCAGGCGGCGGGACGATCAGGCGGCCTTGGGCCGGCCGGGCTTCACCTGGGATGCGGCCTCGATGGTGGGCAGGTGGTAGAGCGGCTGGTCGCCTGGAAGGTCGACCCGTTCGATCTTGCCCCTGCTCTCCCAGACGCGGATCGTGCCGGGCTTCACGCCGGCCACGCGGGCGGCTTCCCAGATGTCACCCAGGTCGCGCTGGTACAGGTCGTACAGCTCGGGGTTGGGGAAGGTCGGCACGGCCACCTCCCCGGTACGCGAGAGCCCCCGCCGGTGCGTTCACGGCGGGGGCTCTGGAGTGCTCTTGTGATGGGTGTTCCACCATCAATTCCGGAGATTACAGATTGAGCGATCAACTAGCAAGCGCCTGCGGGGCTATCTCGACCTCCACGTCGACTCGTTCGGCCGCGAGCGCTCCTTCGAGTGCGGCTTGCGCCCCGCTGTCCTCCCAGGCGGCGGCGAGGTCGGCCCGGTCGAATGCGAGCCGCAGGACGCCGTCGTGGAGGGTGGGTGTGGCGTGGGCGAGGAGTAGGCCGGTGACGTGGCGGCGGCGTTCGGCGGCGGCCACGATCCGCGGCCACCAGACGGGTTCGGGCATGAGGGCTCCTACTGGTTGCGGGTGTGGGCGAGTTCGGCGGCGCGGTTGAAGGCGAGCAGGACGGGCGCGACGCTGGTCTGTCGCGCGTTCCAGCTGGGGATGGTGTCGGCCTGCCAGTGGCGTTGGATGGCTTCGAGGAGGAGGACGCAGGCGTCGTCGGCTTGCCAGCGGCTGTCGGCTTCCCGACGGATGGCTCCGATCGGGCACCGGCGGCCGTCTTCCTCGACGAGCGCTTCGCGGCTCCAGCCGTCGGTCTCGAGCCGCACCCCGGCCCGGTGCAGGAGCGCGGCCAGCGGGGTGCGGTACGGCGCGGGGACCGCGGTCTGCGGCAGGACGGGAACAGTGACCTCGACCTGGTCGACCTCGATGTGCGCTGAGTTCACATCGACGGCGAGGCCAGCGAGGGCGAGGCGGCCGTCCATGATGGCGCCCACCTCGGCGAGCCGCGCTTCCAGGTCGAGTTCGACGGCCGTCGTGGGCGCCTGGGTGATGGTGCGCACAGCTCCTCCTCCGGGGTCGGTATGGGGCGGTTTGCGGTGGACGGCGACTCGGACGCACCCCGGACGGGAGCGCGTTGTTGCTGGTCAGGGCCTGGCGGCTCCTGGACGCGGGGTGCGTCGACTCGGCCTGACCGGGCCCGGGCCGGCGGGCCGATGTCCGGGTCGGACGGCCGTCCAGCATGGGTCATATCACCACATACTGGGCAACCGTCCGGGTTGCGGCCGGGTCAGGCGGCCAGGTTGTAGCGGGATTCGACGGCGCGCTGAACCGCAGCCAAGGGGTAGCCGGCGACCCGGCTGCCCTCCCATTCGCGCTTGCGCTTGTCCGCCTCGGTGCGGGTGACGAGAGCGCCGAGCCTCTCGGCGGTGACCTCAATCCCTGCTGCGGCGAGCCGGGCGGTGAGGGCGGAGCCTGGCAGCCAGTCGGTGTCATCGCCGGCCTCACGGAAGGCATCGAGGAGTTCGGCGAGGATCACGGCGTCCTCTTCGCCGGTCTCCCGCAACTGGTCGGTGATGGTCCGCGGCAGGGTCCCGGCTTCGTCGCGCCAGGCCCAGGCCCGCTTCAGCAGCAGGGTGACCTGGTCGTCGGTGTAGTAGTCGGCGCGGACGAGGGTCGGGTTGGAGCCTTCGGCCCACAGCAGGCCGGCCCCGCGCATCTCGGGCTCGATGGTCTTCGCGCTGTAGCCGGCGGCCGCGGCGCCCTTGCCGAGGATGGTGTCGGAGGCTTCGGGGGTGGTGCAGCGCAGCGCCCACCGGATGGACAGCAGGTCGCGCAGGCTGGTGTCGACGACGTCGGAGCCCGGCTTCTGGGTGGCGCAGAAGGTGACGATGCCGGCGGCCCGGCCGCGGGAGACGAGGTTTCGCAGCGCCTTGGTGATCTTCTTTCCGTAGTCGTCGTCGGTGGTGTAGAACATCAGCTCGTCCACCCACAGCAGCTTCTGCCGCAGCAGCGGGTGCTCGTCGGCGAGTTCCTCGGTGACCTTGCGCTTGCCGAGCTTCTTCAGCAGGGCATAGCGGTCCTTCATGTCGGCGAGGGCAGCCTTGAGCATCTCGTAGAACGCCTCGGGGTCGGCGTCGCCTTCGAAGTGCTCGCACAGCGGCTCGAACGGCTCCAGGTCGCCGCCGCCCTTGCCGTCGGCGAGCCACAGGATGACCCGCGGGTCGAGGGCTGCGGCCAGCAGGATGGTGTTGCCGGAAGCGGACTTGCCGGCGCCGGGTTCACCGCCGACGAGGCCGGACCGCTCGACGACGCTGATGGACAGGGACAGGCCGCGCACGTCGGGGCCGATGCTGATGCGCCCCCAGAAGTTGGCCGGCTTGTCGAGGTGCAGCAGCGGGCCGGTGCCGGCGGGCTGAGTGAACGGCAGGTCGCGGGTGACGTACAGCTCGAGCCGGCCGGACCGCCCGGCCTTGGTCATGGTGAGCTGGGCTTCCTCGACGCCGAACCCGGAGGCGAGGGCCGCGTGGGCGGCCATGGCCTTCTTCGACGGGATGCCGGGCGGCAGGTCGATGACGGCGGTCCAGGCCCCGTTGGTGTCGAGCATCGGCATCTTGATGACGCGGAGGTTCTCCTCGCCGCCCATGACCTTGGCGGCGCGGAACACCTCGTCGAGCATGGGGGCGGTCATGGCGTCGCCGTCGCCGAGGGATCGCCAGTCAATGGACCAGTCGGTCTCTTCGTTGACGGGGTGGCGGCCGGCGAATGCTCCGGCGGCGAAGGTGGCGAGCGCTCCGCTGGTGAGGCCGAACCATCCGGCCCAGGCGTAGCCGCCGGTGATGGCGGCGAGCGGCGGGCCGTAGACGGCGCCGAGCCGCATGCTGCGGATGCGGCGCCGGTGTTCGCGGGCCTTCTTGTGCTCGTCGACTGCCTTGCGGGCGGCCTCTCCGGTCTTCTCGGCGGCCTTGAGCGCGGCCTTCTTCTTGTTGGGCAGAACGGCGGGGGTGAAGCGGGCGGCTCGGGCGGCGGCTCGGGCTTCCTTGGTGGCGATGTGGGCGGCGTGGGCGAGGGCGTCGACGTGGACGCCTTCGAAGCCGATGGCCCAGTCGTGGACACGGCGGCTGCCGCGGCGGAACTGTGCGGCGTGGCCGCGGCTGGTGCGCTGCCGGCGTGCCCAGCGGCGGGTGGCTCGGCGGCTGGCCCGGTAGGCGACCCCGGACCGGGCGGCCCATCCTTCGGCGGACTTCGTCCAGGCGGGCAGCAGCGGCTCGTCGTCGCCAGTGGTGTCGATCTTGTCGAGGGTGGCGCCTTCGAGGATGCGGCGCGCGGACTCGACGACGTCGGTGTCGGCTGTCGGGCTGTCGGCGCCGGGGAGGTAGCTGACGGGTGCCAGCGTGTCCGGTTCGATGGACTGCTCGGTCATGGCGGGTGCTGCTCCTTGTCGGGGGCGGCACCGGGACAGGGGTGGTCCCGGTGCCGCGGTGGGGGTGGCTAGTCGGCGCGGGCGGTGACGGTGGTGCGGCGCGCGGTTTCGGCGGCGGCGGCGCGGGCGGCGGTGTGGAAGCGGGGGGTGTCGCCGGGGCGGCGGCGAGGCGGTGTGGGCTTACGCCGAGGCACCTTGGCGACCTTGGATGTGGCGCCGTCTACGGGCCGCAAAACGGCGGGGGGGACTTGGTTCGCCACCTGCGATGTTTTCGTGTCCCTCTGGGCCGTTCGGGGGTCCGTCTGGGTCGTCTCTCCGAGCACCTGAGGGCCACCGTTGAGACGCTGCTTCAGCGGGTTGTAGGCGGCGGCGAGCATGCCGGTGCGCACGAGCTCCGGGCGAACGTGCTCACCGAGTTCGAACGCGGCGCCGAGCTGGATCTGAGCGTTCGTGAGGGACGCGTAGGTGTCGGCGTCGAGCGCCGGCTCGGCACCCTTCTTGATCCGCCAGGCGGCAGCGAAAGCCGCGTCGTCGTCCAGCTCGCCGAACGGCAGCGCCGTCTGCAGCCACTCCGCCTGGCCGACGATGTCACCGTGCAGCTTGCGCCGCCGCTTCACGTGCCTGCGGCGGGCCTTCTCCTCTCGGCGCTGCTCGCGGGTCTTGCCGTGGGAGCCGTGGGTCTTCATGTCCCACAGCCAGATCGCGAACAGGGACGAGCCGGCGAACACGGCGGCCACCCACGGCTGGGCGGGGAGCGCCTCGGACCAGTGCCAGTACTGGACTGCCGCCGCGGCGAACGCGGTCCCCCACGTCCCGGCCCGGTACTTCCCGGCCGGGCGGCCGGCGTCCTCGGCCTGCTTGCCCATGAAGGTCAGCGCCCACGCCCCGCCTTCCAGCATGGAGGCGAGGAGCACGGCCAGCAGGATGAACACTCCGGCGTGGCTGAGGGCGGCGACCTGGGAGATGACGGCCGGGACGATGGAGGACACCATCACGTAGCCGACGAACACGGTCACCGGGTTGGCGTTCAGCCAGCGCCCGATCTTCAACCGCCTGGCGCGGCGCGCGTCCTTCTTGCGCTCCTTCTCCTGCTCGCGGGCTCGCCGGTCGAGCTGCTTCAGCCGCCGCTGCTCGGCCGCGTCCTTGCGGGCCTCCTCGGCGTCAAGCTGCTTCAGCTTCAGCTGGGCGTCGATCTCAAGGCGGCGGTCCTCGCGCCGCTCGGTGCGCAGTTCGGCCAGGTAGCTCACTTGGCACCTCCAGCAGGGGCCGCGGCCGCACCGAACAGCAGGGCGGCGACGTCGTTACGGAGTCGGGGCGTGACCGGGCTGAGCCGGGCGCGGCGGGCGAACGCCTCGCTGCTCGCGGACGAGGCACGGGCGACGACCTCGGTGACGAGGCTGGCCAGGGCCATCGAGCCGGCCAGTAGGCCGAGCAGCAGTTCGATCACGGTCAGCAGGAACAACGCGGTCTGCGCGGTTGCCCTCATGGCGGGGTCCCTTTCGGGGAGTCAGTCGATTGGGGGGTGGTGCTGCGCCAGTTCTCCTTGGCGCCAGGTCGGGCCTGGCGCCGCGGGCAGCCGGTCAGCGGCCGGCCTGCGCCTTCAGCTCCTCGCGCCGCTTCTCGGCTTCGGCCCGGGTGCCGTACTCGAAGCCCCACCGGCCGCGGTCGGCCGCGACGCGGAACTTCGGGGGCAGGCCGGGGACGCGGAAGCGCTCGATCTCGTAGGGGTCGTTCACGGCGGCCATCAGGCGGCGGCCGGGTAGTCGAAGCCGGCGAGCTCGTCGACGAGGGCGGGGTCGATGGCCTCGGCGTGGTCGCGGATCAGCTGGGCGACGTCGGTGCGGCCGGTGCGCAGGGCGGTGGCGTAGTCGGCGAACAGGCCGGCGACCGTGTCGTCCAGGGCGTCACCGACGGTGGTGGTGGAGCGGACGTGGCGGCCCAGGTCGGTGGCGGCGAGGTCGGCGCTGGAGATGAACGGAGACATGACTGGTAGTCCTCACTGGTCAGGTGGGTCAGGAAGGGGAGGCCGCGGCTGACGGCATGGCGGGGGATGGATGGAACCGCCAGCCGCGGCGGATCAGGGGTTAGCGCTGCTGGGCGGCGGCGAGGCGTGCGGCCTCGGCAGCGGCTGCGGCCTCTTCGGCTGCCTTCATGTGCTGGCGGGTCTGCTCGGCCAGCGCGCGGGCCTGGGCGCCCTGCTCGGCCGGGCTCACGACTGCGCCTCGACGATCACGAGGAAGGAGTCGGTGGCCAGGTCCATGACGACCCGGGCCGGGATGCCATCGCGGCGCCGGGCGGCGGCGAAGGACTCGGCCGGCCACTGCCCACGCGGGGCACCAGCCGAGAACCGCTCCAGCACGGTGCGCTGCGGCTGGGCCGGGCGGGCGGTGCGGACCGGGCCCTGCGCGGCCACGTGCGCCGCGGCGTCGGCGGGGCTCATGCGGCCACCGCCTCGGCCTGGGCCTCGTTGTGCAGGCGGGCGGTGCGGGCGTGCTCGCGGATCTTCGCCGCCAGCTGCTCCAGGCCGGCCGCCACCTCGTCCGCCATGTCCGGCGTCAGGTAGGCGTCGACGGAGCCCTCGTCGCCGACGATGACGTGCGCGGCCCGCATCTGCGGGTCGGACGACATCGGGTCGGCACCGACCGCGGAGGTCAGCGTGTAGACGGGCTTGTCGCCGTTGAAGAACGACGGGATGTGCGCCGCGTGCTCCTCGCCGGTGTGGTCGACGTCGTCGAGGAAGTGCACGTAGTCGGAGACGTGGTTCGTCGCGCACCAGTCCGGGCACGGCACGAACACGATCTGCTGCTTCGGGCCGGGGGCGCCGAGCGCGACCGGGGCCAGGTGGTGGCCTGCGGCGATCGCCGGGAACGGCGTTACTGCACCCAGGGCTGCCTGGGTAGACTTGCCTGCATCCATGAGGGGACCCTTCAGAGATTCCTCGTGGTAGGGCCGGCCTGAGAGTGGAGTCTCGGTGTCCGGCCCGTCTTGTGTTGTGAGTGCTGGTGGAGCAGCACAGGTGTCCCATTCGAACCGGTGGAGCGGTCCGAGTGGCACTCCACTAACGTAGCGCCTTCTCTAGACCGTGGCAATCCACTGTGGGACGATTCCTTCATGCCAGCCGGAGTCCACCTGAAGCCAGCCAGAACCTTCCGCCCCGACAGCGTGGAGCTGTACGAGCAGGCGAAGGATGCCGTCGCCCAAGTGGACTCCACCCTGAACGCGCACATCAACGCCTTCCTGCGCTGGCTTGTCGGCGAGACGGACGAGCTGCCGGAACGGCCGGCGGCACAGCCTGACGCCGCCTCACGTAATCGGTAGGCCATGCCGACAAGGTGACATCCCGGCGTCACTCGCCGCGACGACATCCCAGGCGACATTCCGGCGACATCCCGCTACCGTGAGTGCATGACCACCCCTAACTCCACGCTCCGGGCGGTTCGCATCTCCATGATGCTCAGTCAGGACGACTTCGCCACCGCGCTTCGAGAGGCGGGCGAGCGCGCCGGATCCCCGATCGAACCCAGCAAGCGGCTCGTTCAGCGCTGGGAGTCCGGCGCCATCGCCGCCCCCAGCCCCCGCTATGCCCGCGCCCTTGAGGCCGTCACCGGCATGCCGATAGACACCCTCGGCTTCGCCTCCCCGGCCATGGCCCGGGTCGCCGAGGACGGCGCAGGTGGCCACGACGTCCACCCATCCACAACTGGCGTGGCAGCGCCGGTTCCCGGCGCCACCCCCGCCACCTCGCCGCGCGCCAACTACTCCGGCGTCTGGCTGTCGCGCTACGAGTACTTCTCCAGCGGCCGGGACTCCAGCTTCATCGGCATGCACTACGTCGTCGTGCTCCAGCACGGCAACCGACTGACGGTGCGCTCGCTGCCCGAAGCATCGTCGAACCCGGACTCGCCGCTGACGATGGACCTCACGGTGGACGGCAGCGTCATCACCGGCACCTGGGTCGAGCAGACCGCCAACGACGGCTACTACCGCGGGGCCCGCTACCACGGCGCCATCCAAATGCTCATCGAGCCGACCGGCACCCGCATGGCCGGCAAGTGGGTCGGCTTCGGCAAGGACATGGACGTCAACACCGGGCCGTGGGAACTGCGCCTCGAGGACGCGTCCACCAACCAGAAGACGATCGGCAGGTACAGCCGGAGGCCTGCGTGACCGGCTCGGGGCGTGCGGCCCTCTACCGCCTATTCGACGCCGAGGGCCGATTGCTGTACGTAGGCATCACCACTGACCCTCACCAGCGCTGGAAGCGGCACGCGATGTTCATGTCCTGGTGGGGGCAAGTCGCCCGCAGGACTGTCGATTGGCTTCCTAGCTGGCAAGAGGCCTTGGCCGCCGAGAAGAGAGCGATCCAGGAGGAGGGTCCTCGCTTCAATGGAACCCACAACCACCCTGTAGCGCCGTTCGTTGCTACGGAGTGGCAGCCGATCACGATCCGTCGCGGGAAGGCGGTCGCGCTCGCAGAGAGAATCTGCCAGGAGATCGACGCGGGCCGCTGGCGGCCCGGAATGAAGATCCCCAGTTGCGACGAGCTCGCCACAGCGACCTCAATCAGCCCGACGACAGCGAACCTCGCTCTCCGGGCTCTGCAAGCCGAAGGCCGCCTCAAGTACCTCCGCGGTGTCGGCATCTTCGTCTACGACGGGGTGGCACTAGAGCGGCCGAACCGACGCCGCCCCCTCCCCTCACAACGCTCCTGGATCGACCCGTGCCCACGAAAGGATTGATCGAAATGCGCCCATTGGAGTATCGAGATTTCTTGATCGACGTGTTGAAGAACACCCCGGATGTGGGGATGGTCGACGCGATCGAGGGCGGCCCGCACCCGTTCGCGTTGACGGTGACGGTGGCTGGTCGTGAGCAGCGCTGGCAGGTGATTGGCCAGCTGGCTGAGGGGGCGAAGCATGACACGCCTACCGCGGCCGTACATGGAACGCCTGCCTCGTTCAAGACGGCGCCTGCCAGCGGGCCGGCGGATGCGTGGCTGGCTGGTGTGATCGGTGCGGCGGAGTCGCCGGACACTAGGTCGCTCGAGGTGTGGTCGTCCCGCGAGGGTAAGCAGAGCACTGGTGTGACGGTGTTCTTCCACAACGGCGAGCGTGCTTTTCTGCGCCTCTTCTGACCTGCTGCCGCCGGGTCTAGCCTGACTGTGCGTCACGTATCGGATTCATCCCGTCGACCAGGGAGAACTGATCATGCATGGTGAGCGTTTCGATCCGGGCCGGTTAGCCGGCGCCTGCCCCGTCTGCGGAGCGGGTGTCGGATCGCAGACAGGTCAGCCGACGACGATCCATCAGCGAGGCGGGACAGGGCAGGAGACGTGCCCAGGGAGCGGACAGCCTGCCGTCTGACGACATGCGTAAAGGGCCCCACCGCGAGGGATGCGGTGGGGCCCTTCGTCATGCGGTGCGGCCGACGGGCCAGCATTCGGCTGGGATTGGGGCGAGTCCCCGGGAGTCACGGAAGGCTTCGTCCTCGCCGCATGGGGCGCAGATGGGGATGCTGCGGTCGTTGGTGGTTCGGGAGCGGGCGCCAGGGTCGCGGGCAAAGATCTGGAGCGGGCCGCGGCAGCGGGGGCACGCCGGATTCGTTGTCATGTTCTCGCCTCAGCCTCGCGAACCATCCGCGCCACTTCTGGCTGAACGTCGGAGTCGACGTCAACTGCTTGGGCAGGCGCCCAGATCTCAATGGCCTCGGGTCCGATGCCTTCGATAGACGGGGCTCCGACCTTGAGCTGCGTGCGCCAGCGCTTCCACATCTGGACGCGTACCCGGATCCAAAACTCCTCGCCGGGTCGGATCTCCACGGCAACGAGTTCGCCTTGGATCTCGCCGCTGAGGCCAGGGAAGCGGACTCTCGCATCGATGGGGTCGTCGAAGTCGACGACTACGGGTTCGCTTGTCATGCCGCAGGGATATCGCCCCGATCGCGGTAGGCCGGGCGCAGCAGCCGCGTGTCTGCCGCCGTGCGCCCGATCGCGTGAACCTACGCCGCCCGCCTTTCCGCGAGCGGCAGCCGGCGGAGTTCCTGGAGCCCGTATTGGGCGCCGCATGCGTCGCAGTGCTTGCCGGGGCTTTCCAGGGTGATCTTCAGGACGGCGCCGCACTGGCAGACAACGCCGAACTTGCGGGCCCCGCGCTCGCCGCCGGTCGCCGTCTCGCACTGCCGCCGCAGCTGCCCTATCTCGGCGGCGAACTCGGCGAAGGCCGGGTGCTCTTCGGCGGCCCACGGGAGCAGGACGCGGAGTCGGCCGACGGCTTGGTCGCACTGCTGCTGCAGGTTGCCTTCCCAGCGGGGGTGCCGGTAGCCGAGCGTCTCGTGCCAGTCGATCAGCCAGGTCTGCAGGATGGTGACGACTCCCCCGCGGGCCGCGAGCGACAGCGGGTCCAGGCGGACCGGGAGCGGGGCTGTGCGGCTGCCGGAGACGGCGGGTCCGCCTGCGCTGCTGCCGGGGTGCAGGTTGTCGGCGAGGCGGGCGTACAACCCGTCCGGGCCGGCGAGGGCGCGGAGGTTGCCGTCGACGCGGTCGGTGCAGGGGCGGCAGGCCTGGTGGCCGAGCTCGTTGTCGTACAGGTCGCGGAGGCAGACGGTGCAGGCGGTCACGGCGGTGCCTTTCGTGCGGGCGGTTCAGGCGGCAGTGCTGGTGGGGAGTTCTTCGCGCAGCCAGTGGGCGTGCATCTCGATGGATGTCTCGGCGCCGGACTCGGTCTTCTCTTCGGCCTCGTAGCCGCAGTGGCAAGTGGCCGTGTACCGGTCTGCGGTCTCGCTGTAGACGGGCCGGACTTCGACCATGCCGTGGTGCTGGTCAAAGTCGTCGACGAGGTGGCGGCAGGCTTCGCGGAGGGCGGCCTGCTGGCTGAAGAGGCCGATGCCGACCCAGCCGCAGTTGTCGTTGTTGCAGCGCCAGATCCACTGGCCAAGGCGCTTACGGATGGTGATGGCGGGCTCGGTCACGATCCCTCCCGGTAGCGGTGGTCCCAGGCGAGGTGGGGGCGGAGGATGTCGAGGGCGCGGTCGATCGGGGTCGGCTCGGGCGGGGCGGCCGGGTCGGCGAGCCCCCACTCGATGGCGATCTCGCTGGGCAGCGTGACCGGGATGGCGATCTTCCGGGCGGCGGTCATGCTGCTGCCTTTCGCTGGTCGGGGAGGTCGAGGTCGTCGAAGCGGATGAGGGCCCGTCGTAGTGCGATGACGACGGCGTGGGTGCGGGAGCGGGCGCCGAGGCGGACCTGTGCTTCCTTCAGTCGCAGGTGGATGCCTTGCTCGGTGCTGTTGAGGCGGGCGGCGATCTGCTGGCTGGTGTAGCCGGACGCGGCCAGGCGGAGGGCGGCAAGCTGGCCGGGGCTGAGGGGCTTGCCGTAGTAGCCGGGTGATCTCACGGCTACCTCCGCTGCTGGGGTACGACTCGGCCGCGGGCGTTCAACACCCCGTCGGCGCGGGCGAGGAGGAGCAGGGCGCGGCGGATGACAGCGCCGGGGCGTTGGCCGCGGCGGCCGTAGGCGGCGAGGATGGCGGCGCTGCCGTCGTCGGGCTGCCAGCGGATCGGCGGGCGGGTCATGGCTGCTCCTCGTCGGCCCAGTGCACGACCGGGTCGGGGCTGGTGGTGTGGACGTGGTTGATGCTGGTGGCGGCTTCGAGGCCGATGCCGGGCTGGTCGTAGAGGCAAAGGCCGGAGGGGAATTGCACGCCGTGGATGTCGCCGTCGGGTTGGGGGATGGTGAAGCGGCGGGCGTAGCGGATCTGGTCGGGGTGCTCGCTCATGTGTGGCCTTTGTGGGTGGGGGCCGCCCCGGGTGGGGGCGGCCGGCGGGCTGGGGGTCAGGCGGTGGACGCGGGCTCGTAGGTCTGCTCGAACACGTCGGGCTTGCACGGGTACAGCTCGCGTTTGACACCGCGGATGATCCAGTCGCCTGCGTCGGCGCGCATGACGCCTTCGAGGGTGTGGATGTTGATCCAGCTTTCGGCGGGGTTTGATGCGCTGTTGAACTCGACGACGTCGGTGTCTGCCTTGGTCTCGTCGATGAACTGCAGGACAGCGCCGAGGTTGTGACCGGTCCAGTGGATGGCGTCGATCTCGACGGGGCGCTTGCGGTAGCGGGGCACTTACTGCTCCTTCGGGTCGTGAGGCGCTGTACGCCTCTGTGAGGCTCTGTGGGCGGGTCTGGCGGCGCTGGAGTCGCACAGCCGGCTGTGCGGCGTTCCTGGGGGCGTTCTGGCCCCGTCTCGGGCCCCGGCCGCCCGCACGGTGACAGCCGGGGCGCAGCGGGTCAGGCGTGTCCGGTCGTGGACGGGCAGCGGCATTCGACGCATCCGGCCTCGGGCCCGTGCCGCTCCGGGCCGTGGCCGCAACCGCCGCGCGTCTCCCCGTCGTCGTCGGCTGCCGCGGGCTGCTGCTCGGCGGGGGTGGGCGCGTCGGCGTCGATGCCGAGGATGTGCACCGGGTCCATCGGCGGGAGCTGCGGCGCCTCAGGGGCGGCGCAGTTCCCGCACGGCACGTACCGGCAGCCGGAGCAGCGGTCTGGGCCCGCCTCGGTGTCGTCGGCTTCGCAGGCGAGGCAGGGGCAGCGGGTGACGTCGCAGCCATGCGAGCACCGGGCCTGCTGCTGCGCCTCTGCGGCCAGACGGCGCAGCTCGGCGACGCACCATGCGCGTCCCCGGTCGTAGCCGCTCTCCGGCTCGTAGGGCGCCTCCAGCTCGTCGGCGGCCCCCAGCAGCAGGGCGGCCCGATCGGTGACGAGCGCGCCCACGACGGCCATGTGTCGGGCATGCTCGGCGTCGTACTTCCGCTGCCAGCGCTCTACCTCGGCGGCCTGCCCGGTCGGCTCGGGGAGTACGGCCAGCACCGCGTCGGCGAGGGCGTGCGGGTTCGCCATGACGAGCCCGGTACGGGACGGCTCGGCGTCCGGGTACCGCGCCCAGATGGCGTCGGCGATGCGGTCCCGCAGGTCGGCTCGGCTCGTCGGCGGGGACATCACCACAGACGCGGCGGCTCGCATCGCTGCCCGGCCCTCCACCGCGGTCTCCAGATCGGCGATCAGAGCGCGCACCCGGTCGGCTTCCCAAGCGGGCAGCAGGATCAGGGACTCATGCACGGCGCGGCGGGCTTCAGCGACGTGGGTGTCGGCGGTCGGGTCGGTGTGGTTCACGGGCTGCTCCAGAGGTAGGTTCTCGGTGCCCGGCCGGCCCTGCTTTCCTCAGGGCCGGCCGTGGCGTTCGTGGTCACGGGGTGGTGGCGTCCGGTCGGCGCTCGACAATCCAGCCCGGCCCGCCGTCCGCTTCCCGCTCCTCACCGAACGGCGGCCGGTAGCGCAGCCGGTAGGCGTGGTGGCCTTCGGCCGGGTCGAGGGTGGTGACCTTGTTCGTGCCGAGCTTGTCGGCGAGCCCGAGCAGCGGGTCCGCGCCCCATTCAGTGAGCCGGTTGAGGGCGTCGGCGAGGTCTTGCCATCGGGCGAACTCGATGGCGTCGTACATGCGGGCGATGGTGGCGTCGTCGTGCTGTGTCATGGTTGGCTCCTCAGACGGCGGCGGACCGGGCGGCGGGCGGGTGGGTGGGGCAGTAGTCGCGGCCTTCGACGTCCGTCCAGCCGTCGGCGGCGAGCTGGGCACGGTGGTCGGCGGCGAGCCGGTCGTAGTCGGCGGGCTGGAAGGCGGCCGTGTGGGACCACGCCTCGCAGTCGTCGTGCGCGCAAGTGATCTGATGGGTCTTCGGCATCGGGGGGCTCCTGTCAGGCGGCGGGGTGGTTGGGCTGGCAGTCGGTGCACGGTTGCGGGGTGGGCCCGGACGGGGCGGTGCCACACGGCCAGGCCGGCGGGGTCAGGCGGCGGCTTCGTCGTCGGGTTGCGTGGCGCGTCCGGACAGCCAGGGCAGCCGCACGAACTCGAAGTGGTTCTCGAAGTCGCGGTAGAGCGTGGATTCGCTGCGGGCTCCGCAGGCTGGGCAGCGGATCAGCCGCTGGCCTTCGACCCAGGACGTGCGCCCGCAGCCGGAGCAGCGGGTCATCCACGAGTTGTGGCGCCGGGTCGAGGTCCAGCGGATGAAGCCGCCGTGGCGTCGGGCGAGCTTCGACTTCGCCCTGTTCGGCCAGTGGCTGTAGGCCTCGTCGGTCCACGGGTTGATCGGCGTCGGCGGGTGGCCGACGATGACCATCTCGCCGCCAGGCCACTGGCAGGTGCAGGCCAGGTCCGCGCACTCGCAGGCGAGCATCTCGCCGAGCTCGTAGGCCTTCTCGACCCGCGGGATCCCGGGGCCTTTGACCTCCAGCCACACGCCTATCTCAGTGAGGTGGAAGTCGGGCAGGTACTTCACGCCGGAGGGCAGGGTGAAGGTCTCGGGCTCGTACTCCCAGACGATGTGCAGGGAGTCGAGGGTGGCGGCCCAGCAGGCTTCGAGGAGGGAGCGGAACTGGGTGTCGCGGTAGACGGTCGGCAGGGCTTCGATGCTGGTCTGCTTGTCGCCCTCGGAGCCGGCGGCGCGTGCGGCCCGCAGGTTCGCGGTCGCCTCGCGGTCGGCGCAGTCCTGCATCAGCTGGTCCACCCAGCTCAGCCAGTCGTTTGAGTCGGTCACCAGATCGCTCCCGTCTCGGAGTTGCCGTACATGTCGGCGTCGATGGGCTTGTAGGAGATCCAGGGCCACTTCTCGCCCTGGCGGATGAAGCGGGGCCAGCTGCGTTCGTCGCGCATGCCACGCCAGGGGAGGAAGCGCCGGCCGCGGGCGCCATCGCCGTCTTCGGCTGACTTCTCGTCCTCGACGGGGCGGAGGCCGAATCCGAACTCGGGCCAGCGCATCCACAGCGACGAGCCGACAGGGCGGAGGGTGCGGTGCTGGCCGAAGCCGTTGTGGTGGGGGCTGTGGGCCTCCATGAAGACGGCGCAGCCTGCGGTGGCGCGGGCCTCGTCGAGGACCACGGACACCTTCCGCGCCAGTTCCTCGCTGTTCGGGTCACCGGCGTGGAGCCGGTAGATCGGCCCGATGATCAGCAGGTCGGGCTTGAAGTCCTCGACACGTCGCATCACCCACGACCTGTCTTGCGGGCGGGTGAGGTCGAGACCTTCGGGGCGGCAGCGGATGTGGAACTGGCCGCGTCGGATCGGCTGCTCGAGGCTGTCAGCGGCAGCGAGGAGGGGGCGGTACTTGCGGCGGGAGGCGGACTCCCCGTTCTCGCAGTCGAGGACCAGCACCTTGATCGGATCGATGGTCTTCCACGTCTCGAACGGGTGGATGCCGGCGGCGAGGGTGACAGCGATCTGCCGCAGCAGCACCGACTTGCCGCCGCCTTCTCCAGCGGTGAGGATCAGGCGGTCCATGCGCTCCAGCAGGCCGGGCACGATCCAGTCGAAGGTGTCCTCGTGCTGGACGAAGTCGAGGATGTCCTCGGTCGGCATGTCGTCGTCATCGCTGGTGCGGTCCCGGAGTTCGCGGGACATGGCGACGGCCCGCTCGATGAGTTCGCTGGTCTCGCCGTCCGGGCTGTAACCCATCTGGACGAGGCGCGTGCCGAGTTCGATCAGGTCGCGGCGCAGGCCGCGGTCCTGAACGATGTCGGCGTACCACTCGCCGGTGCCTGGGGTGGGTACGGCTCGGACGAGATCGATCAGGTAGGACTGGCCGCCGATCTTTGCGAGCTCGCCCCGGTCGGCGAGGTACTTGCCGAGGGTGATCTGGTCGATGGGCTGGTTGGCCATGAACAGGTCGGCGATGGCCCGGTAGATCGTCTGGTGGGCCGGGACGTAGTAGGCCTCGGCGGCGGAGGCTGCCAGCACTTCGGCGCAGGCGACGGGCGACAGGAGGCAGGAGCCGAGGGCGGAGCGTTCCGCCTCGACGTCGCGCGGGGGTGTCCGCGTGAACGGGTCCTGCTCGAGGTCGTCGACCACTAGAAGATCCCCTTCTCGGCGTAGTACTCGTAGCTGGTCTTGGGCTTGGCCCGGCGGACGATGTCGGCGGGCATCACGGGCTTGGTCGTTTCGCGGTAGTGGTCGCGGAGGGCGTCGCGGGCGGCGTCGAAGGGGATGTCGTTGAGGACCATCTGCCAGGCGCGGACGTCGGATTCGCCGAGGGTTCGCTTGTCGATGGCGGCTGCGATGGACAGCAGGTCGGCGGTTTCGGAGAGGGTCATGCGGGCTCCTGGTTGGCGTGGCCGGCCTTGAGAGCGGCGCGCTCTTCTTCGGCACGGAACTTGGCGGCAAGGGCCTGGCCCTGCGCGACGCGCTGATCGGCTGTGGACTGCGAGGCAGTGCCAGGGCGCAGCTGGTGCACGTTGCCGCCCTGGCTGCGGATCTCCGAGAAGGCGAACTGGAGCGTGCCGTTGCTGATCGGCTTCGACAGCTCGCCGAGACGCTCGAGGGCGCACCGAAGCTCGTTGGGATCGGCGCCGTTGGCGAGGGCGTCGGCGACCGTTCGGTAGACCTGCCGCTTGTTGTAGGTGTTGCCGACCTTGAAGCGCGCGAGGAAGGACTCGGTCATCTGGCTGGCGGTCTCCCCGCCCGTCTGCGCGACGGCGGGGCTGCCGAACTGATCACCCGCAGGGGGTAGGGGGTTTCCCTTCCCTTCCCTGTTCCCTTCCTTTCCCTTCCTTTCCTGTGGTGAGCCCTCACTGAAATGTGTGTGAGGGCTCAGTGAGTCCCCGTTATCCCTGGTCACAGGGTCAGGAGGCGTCGGATCGCCCTCTTCAGGGGCGGGAAGCTTGCTCTCGGTCGGACGGTTGATCCTTTGGTGCTCAGTCCAGTTCGTGACGGCCAGGTATCGCTTGCGATTGAGGCTGTACCGAGTAATCAGTGAGGACTCAGTGAGTGCCTTCAGATCGATCTCGATGTCGGCTGCGGTGCGGTCGTCGAGCGGCCAGAGGGCAGCCTTGATGAGTCGCGGGTCGTCGACGCATCGGCCGGCGTCGTCGACGTGCGTCCACAGGCCGATGAAGGTGAGACGCTGCTCCGGCGTCAGGTCGGCGATCGTGAGCGAGGTGAAGAACTCGGGCTTGATCGTCCGGATGCGTGCCATCAGAGACCACGCGCCTCTCGGACGGTCGCGTCCAGGAAGTCCTCGATGTAGACGCTCTGCGCGTGGCCAGCCAGCGTGGCAGCCCGCAGTATCGCCACCCGCTCCAGCCCGGCGTTGATCGAGCCTTCCACGCTGCACTCGAAGAGCAGGACTTCCTGCATCTCAGGCCACTCTCTGTACCCGGTGCTGCGGTGCCACAGAGAGCGCCAGACTCGGAACGCTTCTCCCGTGATCGCCAGCCAATTCGGGTCGCTCACTTCGCCCAGGCAGACGAACGTGTCGCCCTTGAAGCCGGCCACGGTGGCGGCCTTCCGGATGTGGTCGGCGGTCATGCCGACCTGGTACATGTCCCTCGCGCCGGTCCGTACTTCCTCCAGCTGTTGGAGGGTCAGTTCGGTGCCGCCGTAGACACCGGTGTAGGCCTCGAGCCAGAGCCGCTCTGCCTCGTCAGCCAGCACCTCGGACGAGGGAGGAACCGACTCGATGCTGGCCGCAGCCACGTAGCCCTGGATTGTGGAGCTCTTGCCGTTGTTGCAGGGCTCGCAGGAGGTCACCAGATTGCTGGGGTGGTCGGTGCCGCCAAGCGCGACCGGGGTGACGTGGTCGATTCGCAGCGGGACGTCAGGGGCGCTCGCTCCGCAGTACCGGCAGGTGTGGTTGTCCCGGCGGAGGATTTCGTACCGGAGTCGTTTGGAGACGGCCATTTGTCCCTCGATTTGGTAGTGCGATTTCGATTGCGCATGACGAATTGCGTGGGCCGATTTGGTCCGCGGGTTCACCGCGTCATGTACATCATAGCGCTCAACGCGCTCATGTACATCATGGTCGTGAGGTACACTGCCGACATGACCGCGCCCAAGAAGGAGCACCAGGAGAAGATCGCCGACGTGCGCAACTCGCTCGCCGATGCGATCGAACGCGCCCGCTACTACGACGAGACGACCGTCATGACCAGCCGCGGCAAGCGCGTCGCCGTCATCGTCGGCATGGACTTCTACGAGCGCGCTCTGGCAGCTCTCGGCGAGGAGCGCGTCCTCGAAGCGGACGGCGTCGCGGACACCCCGAAGCGCAAGGTCGTGGTGCGCCGTAAGAAGCCGGCGTCCGAGGACTGACATCTCCCCTCCTCTCCTCCAGGCCCCGCCATCGCGGGGCCTTTGTCGTGTGCGGCTGGTGTGCTGCTGGTCAGGTCCGGTCGCGCGGCCGGCGGCCCGCGGTCACGCGGCGGCCTCGGGTTCGTCGTCCTCGCCGTCCGGTGTCTCGTGCTCGAAGGCGCGTTCCTGGTCGGCCGGTGTGAGGGTGCGGTAGCAGGCCCGGCACAGCTGCTCGTCGCGGAAGCGCGTCGTCTTGATGTGGTCGCGCTCGAACTGCGGGAAGGTGCGCTTGCCACAGCGCGTCACGGTCGGCGACATGGCCATCGCGATGAGGGCGGCCCCGCCGGAGACGGTCTCGATGACGGGTTCGTCGTTGAGGTGATACGCGCGGTACTGGACGGCGATGTGCACGGTGCCGGTCGCGGCCGCCTCGATGAACATCAGGTCCGCGTCGCAGGGGATCTGGTTGCTCACGCCGCCACCGCCACGGCGTACTGGGGGTGGTCCCGGAAGGCGTGTTCGATGTAGCTCTTGCTGACGCCGAGGCGTTCAGCGGCGGCGAGCTTGTCGAGGCCGGAGATCCGCATCAGCTCGCCCGCGTCCTGGGCGACGATCTCCCGGCGGGTGACCCCGTACATGGGCTCGAAGTCGGGGTCGTCGATGGAGCCGGGGCGCTCGTCCCAGTAGCTGGTGGGTGGCCAGCGCCGGTCCTTGCCGATCTGGCGGGCGTACCGGACTCCCCTGTTGGACGCGCCGTGCTGGCGGGGCTGCTTGCCGCGCAGTTCGTCGTAGGCGCGGGCTACAGCGAGGGCGGTCGTGCCGCGGACTTGGAGGTTCTCGAGGGTGTTGGCTCGCATGATGAGGCTGCTGATGTAGGTCGGGTAGACGCCGACTTGCTGGGCGAGGTGGATCATGGGCCAGCCGTCGGCGACATTGGCCTGGAGGCGGCGGATGGTTCCGGTGCCCGGCAGGAACTGGGGAATGACGTCCTCGGGGGTGAGAGCGAGGAGCTTCTCGGCGTTGGTGGTGAGGACGCGGTACTTGAGCGGGGCGCGGCTGCCATCGGCGCGGGTCGGCAGTAGGTCGCGGACGGTTCTGTCGGCCACGCCAGCCCGGTCGGCGATGCCGCGAGGGCTAGCTCCGGCGGCGAGAAGCTGCTGAACGTGGGTGCGAACGACGCTGGCGTCGGTGTACCGCTCGTAGGTTCCCTGCCGCTTCTTCTTCCGGCGGTCGCGTTCGTTGGCGTTGTACCGCTCGACGCACTCGGGAAGCCGGCAGTCGTAGTTGATGTAGCAGGTGAGGGTGTTGTGGTGGGGCGGCAGGGGCTTGGCGGCGGTGGTCACGGCTGGTCTCCCTTCTGGATGTAGCGGGCGCGGATGACGGGGCACAGTTGGCGGTCGAGGCGGCGGGCGCGCAGCCGGCGGGGCAGGCGGCCGAGCCAGAGGACGAGGGCCCACAGCAGCAGCGGCCCGAAGACGAGGAGCAGGCCGGGACCGAAGAGGGCGACCATGCTGTACAGCCAGGCGGCGACGGGCTGGAGGTTCATCGCTGCCCCCGGCTGAGCAGGTGGTCGATGGCGAGGCTGGCCCCGCCCCCGATTGCTCCGGCGGCGAGGACGAGGACGGCCAGGAACCAGGTCGGGAGCTCGATCAGGCGGGCCATCAGGCTGCCTGCCGCTTCTGCTGCTCGATGCGGGCGGCCTGACGGTCCTGGATGTACTGCCGTCCGGCCCGGGTCAGCAGGTAGGTGTTGACCTTCTTGCCGTGGGCCTTCGGGTTGATCGACGGCTCCTCGCCGACCTTGCGCAGCAGCTGCGGCTCGCTGGGGTGGAGGGCGTCGTGGCCGGTGAGGGCGGCGAAGTAGACGCCGGCCTTGCGGCACTCGTCGTCGGGGACGAGGAGGCGTATGTCGTTCATGCCGAACGGGGCGCCGGAGTTGGCGAGGTGGAGGACGGCCTGGTCGAGGACGGCGGTCGTCCAGTCGCTGACGGTCGACTTGAGGGTGGCGAGGATCTGGTCGGCGCGGGCCTTGGCTTGGGCGGGAGTCAGCTGCATGTGATGTCCTTGTCGGGTGAGGAGCCGCCCGCACTGCCCGCGGGCGGCTTCCGTGTGTGCGGGCTACTGCTCGTTCTCGGGCTGCCAGTCGATGGAGTCGTCGATGGCGTTCTGGTCCCAGGTGCCGCCGCCGACCTCGACGCTGTAGCTGGTGTCGGCGGCCGGCCCGGGCTCGGGCTGCGAGGTGGGCGCGGAAGCGGTGAGGGCGGCGACGGACAGCGGCGCTTTCTGCGGCAGCACCTCGGCGTGCGTGGTGCCTTCCAGCTCCTCGGACACGTAGGCCATGCCGTGGAGGGCGTCGGATGCGATGAGGCGGCACAGCTCGCCGGTGGCGCGGGCGACGAGCATGTTCTGCGGCTGCTTCTTCCACTCCGCCTTGTCGGTGAGCTTCATCTGCGCGGCGCGCTGGATGGTCCACTCGACGGTCTGCCAGTTGTCGGATCCCTTGCGGCGCCCCCGCATCACGCAGTGCGTGGCGTCGGATTCGACGAGCTCGATGTCGTGGCCCTGCTTCTGCACGACGGCTCGCATGGCATGCGCGCGCAGGGCGGGGGTGCCCTGGATGACGTCGATGGACTTGAGCGTGGCCATGGGCTTCAGCCCGAGTTCGGCGCCGGCGAGGATCGCTGCGGTGATGTCGCCGGGCTTGCCGCGCAGGGACTGCGGGACGAAGGAGGTCGCGGCCAGCTTCTGCGCCATCTGGTAGGCCAGGTCGGCCTCCTGCGCCCACTGCATCAGGGCGGTGGCGCCTGCGGTCGGAGCCGGGCCGGCCGCCTGCTGGGTGGTGGCGACGGTCTGCTGCTCGTCGCGCGGGGCGATCTCGTTGGAGGTCACTTGATGTACTCCTCGGTCTGGCGGATGACGTCCCAGCTGGGCAGTCCGAGCTGGGGGATTTCGGTGGTGGGCCCGGTCCAGTCGGGCCATTCGCCGCTGGCGGTGCAGTCGGCGTAGATGCGCAGGGCGCGCTCGTTGCGGGCGCGGCCGATGTCGCGGTCCTGCTGCGGGAGCTCCCGCACGGTGATCAGGTGGGGTGGGGTCTTGGAGACGAAGGCGAAGACGAAACGGACGTCTTCGGGCTGCAGTGCGGCCCATATGCCGTCGACGTACAGGGCGTCCTGCTGGTGGTACGAGTAGTCGCGCATCGCCCTCTGCACGGCCTGCGGGCTGGCGTCCTTCGTCGTCTTCAGGTCGGCGGCGAGGGCGAGGCCGGGGAGTTCCTTCAGCCAGTCGGGGCGGATCCGGCAGCGAACACCGGTGGCCGGGTCGGTCCAGTAGATCGACCGTTCGGCGATGCCCGGCCCGGCGAACAGCGGGCCTGCCTGCGGGTGCTGGCGGACCGCGGCGGCCATCGCCTGGACCTGAGCCCACTCCTTCGGCAGGAGAGGCACCTGGCCCTTGGCGCGGGCCTCGTCGCGGGCCGTCTGCGCGGCCTTCGTCTGGTAGGTGTCGAAGTCGATGACGGTCAGCTCGTCGCCGATGCCGAGGAGTTCGGTGTGCACGGCGGTGCCGAGGTCGAACTCCCGCTTCGGCGCCTGCGGGTGCTCGCGGTCGTAGTGGAACTGGGCGGGGCAGCCGGGCGGCAGCAGGGCGCGCAGCCCGGTGGAGGAGATCGACGTGCGGTCCGCGTGGTAGTCGTCGGCCGGCAGCCCGTCCACCACCTTCGGCGCCTCTGCCGCCCCGCTCATGCGACGCCGTCCAGGGGCATCGGGCGGGCGCACGCCTCGCACAGGCCGGCGTCGGTGAACGGACCGTCGTCCTGCTTGCAGCGGGTGCAGCGGATGGCGGTGGCACCGCGGGCGATGGCCCGCAGCTTGTCGAGGCCGTCCTCGTCGTACCGCGCCATGCGGAGCGCCTCGGACAGCTCGGGGTAGTCCTCGCGGAGGATGGCCCGGTTGCGCATGTCGGCGCTCTCGATGGCGGCCATGAGGTGCTGGGTGAAGGTGCCGGGCTGGGCGCCGCCGATGCGGTCGTACCGCCAGAGGACGTGGCGGGCTGTCTCGACGGGGACGGTGAGGCTGGTGATGTCCATCTGAGGCTCCAAGTGGGTGTGCTGAGGGAGGGCCAGCTCCCCGGGCGGGGGGGGTGCTCCGGGGAGCTGGCCCTGGGGTGGCGGCGCGGAGCGGGGAGACTCGACGCGCCGCCGGCTATGTGGCTGTCGGTCAGGCGGCGGCCGGCTGCTCGTCGTCGCGCTTGGTGGCCTTCCACGCGTCCAGCTCGCGGCGCAGGGTCAGGTCGTCGCTCTCGCGCGGGCGAACCGGCATCTGCATGCCGATGAAGTCGGCAGCAACGATGAGGGTCGGCTTGGCCTCGCCGACGGACCACATCTGCACCGGGCCCGGCAGGTCCTTCCAGGCGCCGAAGAACTTCGGCGTCATCGCCATCTGGGCTGTCGCTGCCGCCATGTCGAGCTGGGGCAGGATGTACTTGCGCCAGTTGAGCGGGCCCTGCTTGGGCTGCAGCAGGTTGATGGCGATACGGCTGCCGGATTCTCCCGAAAGGATCAGCTGGGTGTCCGTGTGCTCCAGGTTGATCGGCTTGGAGTCCAGCAGACGGATGGCGGCTGCCAGCTCGGCGACCTGAGTGCGGTGGACGACGGCGGCCCACGGCTCGGCGTCGGCCTTCAGGAGCTGTGTGCGAGAGACGCCCATGGTGTAGCGGTTGGTGGCCATGGCGTACAGGTAGGTGCCGTCGTGGTCGAAGCTGATGGACTGCAGGGTTTCGACGTCGTACTTGGTGCCCATGTGGGGCTTGGCCTGGGCGACGAGGCGGCTGAGGGTGTGGTCGGCGATGGTGATCACGGGTGTCCTCCGTGGGATGCTGGTGGTGGATCCCCGGGCGATAGCAGCGCTCGGGGTTTCGTCGTTCACCGGTCGCCCGTACCTGTCCGGCCGGGCGACCGGGAGTTCAGGCGGCGGGGATGTTCGCCGGGTTGGTGGCGTCGGGCCGTTCGGTGATCGGGATGACCCGGTGGATGGCGCGGACCTGGCTGACATCGACGGGCACGGTGGGCCTGTCGTCGGCGGGGCGGAGGTCGCGGGGTGCGGGCACGCTCACCGGGAAGGCGTTGGACCAGCGGGCTTGCCAGGCCTGTAGTGCGTCCTGAAGGCGGGTGATCTCCCGGCTGTCCGTCCGGTGCTGGCGGTCGGCGCGGGCGTTCTTCACCTGCTCGGCGCGGAGGGCGGTCTCCAGGCGGTCTATCTCTTCCTTCAGGCCGGCCCGCGTCCACCGGTGTCGTCCCGTGCTCATCACACGTCCTTCCGGTGCTGCTGGCACGTCCAGCGGGTGCCGATCTCCGCGTGGTAGCGGACCTTGGTGACGAGCTGCCAGGTGAAGCCGCGGCGGTTCTCGTCGTCGCGCTCCCGCTTCAGCGGAACCATGTGCCTGTGGGCCTGCTCGGCGGTCTCCAGCACGTTCACGCCTCTGCCACGGGGCTTGGTCGTGGTGGTGAGGGAGGCGATGCAGCCGCAGGGTGCGGACTGGATCCAGTAGCAGTCGGTCAGCGGCGTGTTGCGGCGGCCTATGACGACAGCGAGGTCAGGCATTGGGGTCGCCTCCGAAGTCGGCGGGGATGTCGGCGTGGCCGGCGAGGATGTCGGCGATCAAGTTCGGGTCGGTGATCCAGGCGGGGACCTGCCGGCGGGTGATGCCGAGCCCGGACAGCAGGCCGGGGAGGATCACCGGGTCCGCGGTGGTCGGCGTCGGCGGCAGATCCAGCGACGCGGTCACCGGACCGGCTCCGAGCACTGGCAGGCTTCGGGGTGGGCGCAGGCCATGGCGTCGAAGACCTGCTCGTACCAGTCGGCGGGCTGGAGGCTCGGGGTGTGGCCGGCGGGCGGCGCGGCGAGCAGCTGCTGGAGGCGGGCCTCGGCCTCGACCACCGGCAGCGGCACGTCCAGGGCGGCGATCGGGCGGGTCATCGGGACTCACCCGCCTCAGAGACGGCGACGGTCTTCATGTCGCGGGCTGCCGGGATGTCCACGGTGTAGACGAGATACGCCGCGTCCTTCTGGTCGTGCTCGTCCAAGAAGTCACCGACGTCGGCGATCGTCTCGGTCCGCGCGGTCTTCGCCTGCTCCTCCAGCTCGGCAACACGCGCTTCAGCGGTCTTGCACCAGCCCTGCCACGCCTCGCGGTCCTTGACGACGCGGAGGATGCCCTCGCCGTAGGCCTGCGCCCGCTGGCGGGCCGACTGCCAGGCGAGTCGGTAGCGGTCGCGTTCGGTGCGGGCGGCGTCCCACCCGGCGTTGACCGCCCGCAGGTTCTCCTTCAGCTCGGCGACGTGGGCCAGTGCCTTGGCCAACGACTTACCATCCTCGAGGTGCCAGCGGACCAGCTTCTCCCGCTCGGCCTCCACGTCGTCCCGTTCGGCGCGGACCGCGGCCAGCTCGGCGAGGAGGTCGCGGGCGGCGAGGTTGCTGAGCGTGTGGTTGTCCGTGCTGGCGAGGTGCTCGCGGATCTCGGCTTCGCGCTCGGGTGTCAGACGATCGGTGTGTGGAATCATGGGAACGCGGTCCCTTTCGTTCAGTGCGTTCTGGATGGGGGATCGCGAGGTCGTCCCGGGCTGGCGTTTGGGGCGGCCTCTTTGTTTGCCGTCAGGCGGCAGGCTGGAGGCGACGCATCCGGCGGCGGGCGCCCTGGGTGCGTGCGTTGCGGTGCATGGCGGCGATCTCGGCGAGGTCGGTGTCGCTGAACATCAGGCAGCCGTTCATGCGGTGGTGGGGGAACGGCTGTCCCTCGCTGCCGTCTTCGGGACGGTTGCAGCCGTCGCGGAGCCAGCGCTCGCCCTTGGTGCTGCCGGCGTCGTGCTCGGCCTGGGTCTTGAAGTTCATCCGGACCGCGGCTTCGCCGACGGTGTGGAAGCCCTCGAGCTTGAGCGGCTGCTTGGTGGGGGGAACCTTTCGGGTGGGCATGTCACCTCTTCTCGGGTGGGTCCTCTGGGGGTGCGAGGAGTTGTTCGGAGTCGGCCGGCAGGCCGAGCGCTTGGCGGAGACGGCTGTAGGAGTGCGGTCTCATGCGGGTGCGGTAGCCGTTTTCGAGGTGGTTGAGGTAGCGCGCGCTGAGGCGTGCTGCTTTGGCCAGCTCGGTGGTGCTCAGCCCTGCCTGTATGCGGAGCTTGCGGATTTCCGCCCCGTTCACCTTTTCGGTGGTTGGGGTTGCTTCCATGCACTGAAGCTAGCGGAAGTTCGCGGCCCATGTCTAGCAGATGCTGGCAGAAGTTAGCGGAAGTTTCTACCGACCGGTAGCCTGGTTCGAACGCGTGTACCAGCAGAGATCCGGTCACTCTGCGGTTTCGAGCCAGCACGTTCCGGACTGCTTTGGCCTGGTCCTAGCGGGTCCTAGCGGGTCCTGCAAAGATGACGGCATGACCAGCCCCGACCTGGAGCGCCTCGCGGCGCTCGTTCAGAAGCGACGCACCGAGCTACGGCTCGGCATCGAGCCCGCCGCCAAGATCGGCGGCATTTCCAAGGACACGTGGAAGCGGGTCGAAGCAGGCCAGAAAGTCTGGGACCGCACCTACGGCGGCATCGAGGCCGCGCTCCAGTGGGCTCCGGGCAGCTGCCAGCTAGTCCTGGCCGGCGGTGACCCTGTTGTCAACGAGCCCGTCACCGACAGCGTCAAGGTCGCCGAGGTGCCCAAGTCCGAACTGGAGCGACTCGTCGGCGACGCCGTGACGACCGCGGCCATCGCCACCAAGGGCTCACTGACAGGCGACGAGATCCTCGAGTTGAACCGCCGCGTCCTTGCAGAGCTGCACGCCCGCGGCGTTCTCTGAATTAAACTCAGCCAATTGTCGTACAACCATTTGCCGTCTTAGTGTTGTTGCTGTTTTTCCTTGAACCACTTTGGTCCCAGCCGGTCCCAACCGGTCCTGAACGTGGCAGCATCTTTTGCAACACCTTGGGGGTTCCCCGCAGCACCCATTAAGGGGGACCACTATGCAGAGCAGTCTGTCCATAGTCGACTTGGGCCCGGAGTTCGCAGGATGGGCCGGACCGGCCGATGGGAGAATGATCTGTGTTGCGCCTCCCGACATCGTCGGCAGCGAGCAGGCACGCGGCTCGATGCGCGAGGTCGTGAGGCGCGCAGGAGGAGATTGCGAAGGATGCCGGGGCTGCTGGCTCGGCACCTGAGCAGCCGGGCGCGGGAGGCTTGGCGGTAGGGGTACCTGCCGGGCTCCGCGGCCCACACCACCCAAGGGAGAGCCATGCCTTACGTGGAGGTGCGCGGCGGGTCGATCCGCGTCAAGTGGTGGAACGGCGACTACATCGCCGACGCCGACGGCAGGCCCACCAAGCGGAAGAAGTATGAGTCGGCCTCCGGCCCGCAGCCTGGCGTCCCCTTCGAAGACGAGGACGAGGCGTACAACTACGGCCTCGACCGCGAGTACGACGTCCGGCACGGCAAGCACATCCGTCGCGTCGACTCGAAGACGCTGATGAAGGACTACTGCTGGCTGTGGCTCGACGCGCAGGATCTCCGGGCGACATCGGTCAGCCGGTACCGGTCCCGGCTGCGCTCCCGCATCGTCCCCTACTGGGGGGATCATGCCGTCGGTGACATCACGACGTGGGAGTACGAGGCGTGGAAGAAGTCCCTCGAGTCGGCTGCGGCCCGCGAGGAGATCTCCCACTACTACGTGGAGCAACTGACCAGCCTCTTCGGGATGCTGATGACGGATGCCGTCGTCAAGTACAAGCTGCGCAGCGAGTCGCCGGTCATCGCCCAGCGCAGGCGCGGCCGGTACCGGAAGAAGAAGCGCGAGGCCAAACGGCCGATGCAGATGGTGGTGCTGCACAAGCTGGCCACCAACGCCTACCACGTGTGGGGCTTCACCGGCTGGACGTACATCTGGACCATCGCGTTCACCGGCATGCGCCCGCCCGGGGAGATGTGGGGCCTGCGACGGGAGTTCGCCTCGCCGACGTGGCCGGCCAGCGATCCGGACCCCGAGCGCCGCGAGACGATGCTCGACCGGTACGGACCCGATCTGATGCCTGCTCTCCGGGTGCAGTACCAGAGTCAGTACGAGGCCGGAAAGCGGGCGCAGGTCGGCCCGAAGTACGACTCGCACAGGACGCTGGTCGTTCCTCCGTTCCTGCATGAGATGCATGCCGCCCTCCTGGCCTCGCACGATTCGCCGTGGGTGTTCCCGGCCCTGGGCGGCGGCCAGATGGGCACGCAGTGGGGGAAGAACTACTGGCCCCACATCAGAGGCGGGGCGCCGCAGAGATCGGCGCGCAGCGATCGCGTCCGCCGGGAGATCCAGCCAGTGCCGGAGATGGTCGGCAAGCGGATTTATCTGCTGCGCCACGGGCACCGCGAGTGGCTGGAGGAGGACGGGCACTCCCGCATCGCGATGGAGACGCGCATGGGGCACGAGGTGGCCGGCGTCGAGGGCCTGTACTCGAATCTCACGCCAGTCATGGAGAAGCGCATCGCGGACACTCTGCAGGAGCGGTGGGAGAC
Source organism: Streptomyces sp. NPDC003720 (assembly GCF_042875075.1). Lineage (NCBI taxonomy): Bacteria > Bacillati > Actinomycetota > Actinomycetes > Kitasatosporales > Streptomycetaceae > Streptomyces > Streptomyces sp. NPDC003720. The sequence continues at coordinate 256,078 of NZ_JBIANZ010000001.1, read as the reverse complement.
GTTCTGGGGCATGGGGGTCTGGTGGGCGCCACCGTTTCCCATTAGTCTCCCAAGTGAGTCACCGCGGACCTGATATCCGCAGCTCACAGGGATTCTCGGAGCATCCGGAAGAGCATGGTCGCCATGCTGCTGGCTATGTGATCGGCATGATCGCCACGCTGCCGGCGATGCGATCGGCATGGTCGCCATGCCGCTGGCGATGTGAGCCGCCGGTCGGCGGGGCCGGCATGGTGGCCCGAGGCGCCCGTCGGCACGGACGGCGGAGCGTTGTCTGCGTCACTTCGGGCCCGTGGACCGTACCCGCGGGCGGCGGTGCGCTCATAGGGTGCTGCCCATGATGGTCCCCGCTGCCCTGCTGCTGCTCGGCGCCCTGACCGCCGTCGTCGCCCCGCGGCTGCTCGCCCGGGCGGGCTGGCCGGACCGGGAACCGGTGGTCGCCCTGTGGGCGTGGCAGTGCGTGGTGGCGGCCGTGCTGCTGTGCTGCGCGCTGTCGATGACGCTGAGCGCCGCCGCGGCCTGGCACTCGGTACGCGGCCATGTCTTCGGTACGGCTCCGCGCGCGGTGGTGGACGCCTACGCCCTCGGCACGGCCGGCCCCTGGGCGGCGCCGCTCGCGGTGACGCTGGCCTGCGGCGGACTGTGGAGCGTGGCGATGCTCGCACGCCAGATCGTCGGGGCCCGCTCGCGGCGGCGGGTACGCCGGGCCGAACTGCTGCTGCGGGCCCCGCTGTTGCCCGGCGAGGAGCAGGCCGGCGGCCGGCTCGTGGTGCTCGAGGGCGAGCGGCCCGACGCCTGGTGGCTGCCCGGTGCGGCGCCCCGGCTCGTCGTCACCACGGCCGCCCTCGCCCGGCTGAAGGGGCGTCAACTGGACGCCCTGCTCGCTCATGAGCAGGGGCACGCCCAGGCCCGGCACGACTGGCTGCTGCACTGCTCGACGGCGCTGGCGGACGGATTCCCGCAGGTACCGGTGTTCGCCGCATTCCGCGACGAGATGCACCGGCTGGTCGAGCTGGCGGCCGACGACATGGCGTCCCGGCGCTTCGGCCGGCTGACGACCGCGCTCGCCCTGGTCGGACTCAACGAGGACCGGGGCGTGTTCGGGCCCTGCCCGACCCCGGAGGCGTTCGTGCCGCAGCGCGTGCACCGGCTGCTCACTCCCCCGGACCGCCTCCCGGCCCTGCACCGGCTGCGCCTGACCGCGGCCGCGGCCCTGGTACCGGTGGTCCCGGTCCTAGTGGCCTTCGTACCGGGCCTGCGGGCACTGGGCTAGCGCCGGCCCACGGCGCCCCGGCACACGCTCCGATTCCCCACGTCCCGATCCCCCGATGCGCGCCGGGCGCCCGGGACGGTGGCCATCGGGCCACCTCGTCGACGAAGATCGCAGCATGCGCCGCCAGCCGAACGAGTCCCCGCCCCGCACACCGCCCCACCGCACCGCGGCCCGCGCGGCCGCCGTTCTCGCCGTCTGCTGCGGGCTGCTGCTGGCCGTCGTCGTACTGCGCTGGCGGCCGCTGCTCGCCCTGGACGGCGACATCTCGCTGACCACCCACCGCTGGGCGGTGGGCGATCACGATGTCACGCACGCCTTCCGCGTCCTGACGGACTGGGTGTGGGATCCGCTGACCATGCGCCTGGTGTGCGCCGCCGCCGCGGTGTGGCTCGTGTGGCGCCGCGCCGCCTGGTGGACGGCGCTGTGGCTGGGGGTCGCCTTGGCGCTGGCCACGGTCCTGCAGCAGGGGCTGAAGACGGCCGTCGGACGCCCCCGGCCCGTCTGGCCGGACCCCGTCGACAGCGCGCACTACGCGGCCTTCCCGTCCGGTCACGCCATGACGGCCACCGTCGTCTGCGGCCTCCTGCTGTGGCTGCTGCACCGCCACGGCGCGGGCCGGACCCTGTGGCGTACGGCCGTCGCCCTGGCGGTCGTCTCGGTGGCCGGTGTGGGCCTGACGCGGGTGTGGCTGGGTGTCCACTGGGCGTCGGACGTGCTGGGCGGCTGGCTGCTGGGGGCGCTGGTGGTCGCGGTGGCCGTGGCGGTGTACGAGTGGCCGAGGGACGGGCGCTCCTGCCCAACGCCCCGATAGAGTCCGGCGCATGGCTGCCGTGCTCTTCGATTTCTCCGGGACCCTGTTCCGTGTCGAGTCCACCGAGTCCTGGCTGAGTGCCGTGCTGAGGGAGGCCGGACTCGCGCTCCCGGGCCCCGAACTGAGCAGGGCCGCCGCCGCGTTGGAGGCGGCGGGGGCGCTGCCGGGCGGGGCGGAACCGGTCGGGGTGCCGGAGGAACTGGCCGGGCTGTGGGCCGTCCGGGACCAGAGCGCCGAACAGCACCGGGCCGCCTTCACCGGCCTGTCCCGGCGCGTCCCGCTGCCCAGCCCCGAGCTCCACGACGCCCTGTACGACCGGCACATGACGCCCGCCGCCTGGTCGCCCTACCAGGACGCCGCCGACGTGCTGCGCACGCTGCGCGAGCGCGGTGTCGCTGTGGGCGTGGTCAGCAACATCGGCTGGGACCTGCGCCCGGTCTTCCGCGAGCACGGCCTCGACGCGTACGTGGACGCCTATGTGCTGTCGTACGAGCACGGCGTGCAGAAGCCGGACCCGCGGCTCTTCTCGGCCGCCTGCGAGGAACTGGGCGCCGACCCGCGCCAGGTGCTGATGGTCGGGGACAACAGGACGGCGGACGGTGGTGCGGCCGCGCTGGGCTGCCGCGTGCACTTCGTGGACCACCTTCCGGTGGCCCAGCGGCCGGACGCGCTGCTGCCGGTCCTGGACCTGGTCGGCTGACCGGCCCGGGCGTGCCGGTGACGCGGGCGGCTGCTGAAGCGCGGGGAAGCGTGGCCGCGGCACCGGCCGGGCCGCCGCGCTGCGGACCGCCGCCGACGGCGTCCGCCCGCGGTCATCCCGGCGCCGGCCGACCGTCCGTCCCGGCGCTGTCGCCGGCGAGGTGGGGTCCGAGGCGGGCCAGGGAGCGAATGCGCGGTATCGGTGAGGGGAGCAGCCACAGCAGCGACAGCGCTCCTCCCACGGCGGCCGTGACCAGGGTCGTCCTGAGCCCGACGGCGGTGGCCAGCACGCCTCCGACGAGGGCGCCGACGGGGCGGATGCCGTAGTTGACCGTGCTGAAGGCGCCGGCCACGCGACTGCGCATGCCGTCCGGTATGACCGCGGTCTGCAGGGAGTTGAGATTGACGTCGAACAGCATGACGCCGATCCCGGCGAGGAATTCCGCGAGACCCAGCGTCCCCGCCCGGGCCCACGGGGGACCGCCGGCTGCGGCGGCCACGGCGAGGGGGGCCGGGAACAGCACCGCGCCGACCGCGACGCTTCGCCCCAGGCCGATCCGGCGCGCGACCGCCGGGGCGATCACCGCGCCCAGGAGAGCCCCGGTTGATCCGATCCCGAAAGCCAGGCCGATGACCCCTGCGGACAGACCGAGCACGCGGTCGGCGAACAGCACGGTCAGACCGGTGCCCGTCAGGAAGGTGAAGAAGTTGACGGTCGTCGCGCAGCCGAGACTCGCTCGCAGTACGGGGTGACGGACGATGAACGCCAGTCCTTCCCCGGCACGGCGCAGCAGGGAGGAGTTCGCCTGCTCACCGCCGGCGGCCCCGGGTTCGTCCACCTTGATCGGTCCCACGAGGGCGGCCGAGACCAGGTAGGTCAGGGCGTCCGCGATCACGGCGACGGGCGCGGTGACGGCCTGGACGAGCGCCCCGCCGAGGGCGGGGCCCGCGACGTAGGAGGCGGACCGGCTGGCGCTGAGCTTGCTGTTGGCGTCGACGTAGGACGAGCGCGGCACGAGGTGCGCGAAGAAGGGTGGGTAGGCCGTGTTGAACAGCACCCCTGCGGCTCCGGTCAGCAGCGCGACCGCGTAGAGCTGGACGAGCGTCACACCGCCGGCCAGGTATGCGGTCGGCAGGGTGAGCAGCAGGCAGGCGCGAGCCAGGTCGGCGAGGACCATCAGGCGGCGCTTGCGCGCTCTGCGATCGACCCAGGCGCCCAGCACGATGGCGAGGAGGTTCGGCGCCCAGGCGAGCGCGGTCAGCCACGCGACCTCGTTGGCCGAGGCGTGGAGAGCCCCCACGGCGATCAGGGGTAACGCCAGTTCGGAGATGCGGTCACCGAACTGGGACACCGACTGTCCCGCCCAGAAGCGGACGAACCGCCGGTCCCGCCACAGCGACGGCGGCGGGAGGCTCATGCGTTTTCGCCGGTCTGCTCGTCGGCGCCTTCCGGAAGGTGGTAGCGCAGGAACCGGACACCGCGGGCGTCGCCCGGCCGCTCCTCCGGGTCGCGCATCACGTAGGGGGCGAGGACGCTCTCGATCGCGTCCTCGATGGCCGCCAGTTCTTCGGCGGACACCATCACGCGGGTGTTGGCCAGCCCGGCGAGCCTGCGCCACTTCGGATCCAGTCCGGGTTCGGTCTCGGCGATCCACCTGAGCGGCAGGTCGGCGGAGCGGACGAACATCTCCCGGGACAGCACACGCGCGGCCGACTCGCCTTCCGCGTCCTCGGGTATCTCGAACCGGAAGCCCCGGGCAGCGGCTTCCCACCGTCGCTCCCGGCGGTCCGTGCCGGCCTCGGCGTCGCGGACGAGTGCGAAGCCCGCCAGATGGCGCAGATGCCAACTCGTCACCGACGGAGTCGCTCCGACGTGCGGTGACAGCTGCGTGGCCGTCGCCGGGCCGTGCCGTTGGAGGCGTTCGAGGATGGCGAGCCGTACGGGGTGCGCCAGCGCCCGCATGGCTTTCGGGTCGGTTATCTCGAGATCGCCCAGGCGATTGTCTCGGTCCATGACCTGAGAGTGTTCTCTCACGATGTGTGAGAGTCAACTCTCATACATGGAAACGGAGATGAGTCGACTGAGACTGGTCCTGTGGAAGTCCACCGGGGGCGTCGCCCGGTCGGCGGCCGGCCTCGACGGCGGCGGCGATTCACTCCGAAAGGGGGCAAGGCGCAGGATGCGACCCCGCCCTGTCAGACAAACGCCGTCCGCCTGAGACGATCCCCCGTGTCGCCCCAGACGGACGGCAGCTCTGAACGGACTCCGCGCACGGCGGAGCCCCTGCGTCCGAGTATAGTTGGCTGGCAGCCAGTCAACGCAGGAGTTACAGGATGTCCCCGCGCAGCGCCTCGGTCAATGAAGAGTTGCGGCGGCGTTCCCGGGAGCGGCTTCTGCAGGCCGCGGTCGAACTGGTCGACGAGCACGGGTTCGAGGCCACCACGCTGGCCGACATCGCGGACCGGGCGGGCTCGGCGCGCGGGCTGGTGTCGTACTACTTCCCGGGCAAGCGCCAGCTCGTCCAGTCGGCAGTGCACCGGCTGATGCACCGCACGCTGGAGGAGGCACTGGAGCGGGAGCCGCGGACGGAGGACGGCGGCGAACGCCTCGCCCGCGCCATCGACGCGATACTGGGCCTCGCCCACGACCACCCGGTGCTCATGCGCCAGCACATGGCCGGCCTGCTCCAGGCCGAGGGCTTCGTGCAGTGCCCGGAGCAGCGGCGGCTGTCCGAGCTGCTGAGCGACACGGTCTCCCGGCACGGCTCGGCGGATGTGACGGCCGACTACCCGATGCTGCGGGCCACGCTCATGGGCGCGGTGTTCGCGGCGCTGGTGCCCGGGGTGCCGATGCCGGTCCCGACGCTGCGGGCCGAGCTGTTCAGGCGGTACCGGCTCGGCTGGGAGCTGGGCACGCCCCCGGGCAGCGGTCCGGACGCCGCGGCGGCGGCCCCGTGCCAGGACCTGTCACGCTTCTTCGCGACCGGGGAGCGGCCCGGGCCGGCGGTGCCCGGGAAACCCGCCGAGCAGGGCACGCGCCGGGGGCGGACCGAGCGGACGGCACCGGAGAAGCCGGTCCAGTAGGCCGCACCTCGGTAGCAGACCGAGCGGAGGCAACCTGAGAAGCCGGTCCAGTAGGCCGCACCCCCGTAGCAGACCGAGCGGACGCAACCTGAGAAGCCCGTCCAGTAGGCCGCACCCCCGTAGCAGACCGAGCGGACGCAACCTGAGAAGCCCGTCCAGTAGGCCGCACCCCCGTAGCAGACCGAGCGGACGGCACCTGGGAGGACGGTCGAGCCACGCCCCGTAGCAGCGGTGTCGGCGGCACCCGGAGGCGGTGCGTACGCGGGCCGGTGCCCAGGTCACTCTCCCGGCCTCTGCCGCCCCGGACCGGGTGGTGCCATGCTGGAGCCGTCCGCACACTTTTCTCCTTCGGGGCAGGGAGTATCGCCGTGCTGCGTGTCGCCGTCGTCGGTTCCGGGCCGAGCGGGTGCTACACCGCCCAGAACCTGGTCCAGCTCGATCCCGAGGTCCGGGTGGACGTGCTGGACCGGCTGCCGTGCCCCTACGGCCTGGTGCGGTACGGCGTCGCCCCGGACCACGAGAAGATCAAGTCCCTGCAGGGCAGCCTGCGCGCGGTCCTGGAGCACGACCGGGTGCGGTTCCTCGGCGGAGTCCGGGTGGGCGGCCCGGGCGGCCTGCCCGTGGAGCGGCTGCGCGAGCTGTACGACGCGGTCGTGTACTGCGTGGGCGCCGCGGCGGACCGCCGGCTGGGCATCCCCGGCGAGGAGCTGCCGGGGAGCTGGTCGGCGACCGAGTTCGTGTCCTGGTACAGCGCCCATCCGGACGCGGCCGACGCCGGGTTCGTGCGCGGGGTGCGGTCGGCCGTGGTCATCGGGGTGGGCAACGTGGCCGTGGACGTCACACGGATGCTGGCGCGCGGCCCCGGCGAGCTGCGCCCGACGGACATGCCGCAGGCGGCGCTGGACGCGCTGGCGGCGAGCGGGGTCGCCGAGGTGCACATGGTCGGCCGGCGCGGCCCCTCGCAGGCCCGTTTCACCACCAAGGAGCTGCGCGAGCTGGGCGGCCTGCCCGGCACCGAGGTGTCGGTGGACGCGGACGAACTGGCGCTGGACCCCGGCTGCGCCGACCCGGCGGCACTGCCGGCCGTACAGCGGCGCAACGTGGAGGCGCTGCGCGGCTGGGCGGCGGGCCGGCCCGGCGGGGCCGACCGCCGGATCCGCCTGCGGTTCTTTCTGCGGCCGGTGGAACTGCTCGCGCGGGACGGCCGGGTGGGCGCCGTGCGCTTCGAACGGACCTCGCCGGACGGCCACGGGGGCGTGACGGGCACGGGCCGCTTCGAGACGGTGGCGGCCCAGCTGGTGCTGCGGTCGGTCGGCTACCGCGGAGTGCCGCTGGAGGGGCTGCCGTTCGACGCGGCGAGCGGCACCGTGCCGAACCGGCAGGGGCGCGTGCTGCGCGAGGGCGCCACCTCAGCGGGCGAGTACGTCGCCGGATGGATCAAACGCGGCCCGACGGGGGTCATCGGCACCAACCGGCCCTGCGCCAAGGAGACGGTGACCTCCCTGCTCACTGACGCCCCAGCGCTCGTGCGCGACCGGACGCCCGACGATCCGCTGCCGGTGCTGCGGGCGGCCGGGGTCGAGCCGGTGCCGTGGACCGGCTGGCTCGCCATCGAGCGCGCCGAGGCCGAGCTGGGCGCGCGACTGGGGCGGGGCGTGGTGAAACTGGCCGACTGGGACGCCCTGCTGACGGCGGCCCGCACCGGGTAGCGGAGTCGACGGCGCCCCGGGGGGCATGACACACACCGGCAACACCGCAGAAATCAACAAACTGTTCAAGGCCCTTACGGTCTCGTGCTGTCCGGATGCCACTCCCCCACCCGCCGCTCTGGAGTCCCCATGTCCACGACCGCAGCAGAGATACACCCCGTCGACGAGGTGCCGCCGGCGCGGCAGCTCGCCGCCTTCGGCCTCCAGCACGTGCTCGCGATGTACGCGGGCGCCGTAGCGGTGCCCCTGATCGTGGGCGGCGCGATGAAGCTGTCGCCGGCCGACCTGGCCTATCTGATCACCGCCGACCTCCTGGTGTGCGGCATCGCCACACTGATCCAGTGCGTCGGCTTCTGGCGGTTCGGTGTGCGGCTGCCGATCATGCAGGGCTGTACGTTCGCTGCCGTGTCGCCGATGGTCCTCATCGGCACGACGGGCGGCGGACTGCCCGCCGTCTACGGCTCGGTGATCGTCGCGGGTCTGGCGATCATGCTGCTCGCGCCGGTCTTCGGCCGGCTGCTGCGCTTCTTCCCGCCGCTGGTCACGGGCACCGTGATCCTGATCATCGGCCTCTCGCTGCTCCCGGTCGCGGGCAACTGGGCGGCGGGCGGCGCCGGCGCGAAGGACTTCGGAGAGCCGCGGAACCTGGCACTGGCGGCCTTCGTACTCGCGGTGGTGCTGGGCGTGCAGCGCTTCGCGCCCCCGTTCCTGAGCCGCATCGCCGTCCTCATCGGGATCGTCGTCGGCCTGGCGGTGGCCGTGCCCCTCGGGTTCACCGACTTCGGCGGCGTCGGCGACTCGGACTGGGTGGGCATCAGCACCCCGTTCCACTTCGGGGCACCGGAGTTCAGGGCGTCGGCGATCGTGTCGATGCTGGTGGTGGCGATGGTGACGATGACGGAGACGACCGGCGACCTGATCGCGGTGGGTGAGCTGACGGAGCGGCGGGTGGAGCCGCGCTCCCTGGCCGACGGGCTGCGCGCGGACGGCCTCTCGACCGTGCTCGGCGGCGTCTTCAACACCTTTCCGTACACGGCGTACGCGCAGAACGTGGGGCTGGTCGGGATGACCCGGGTGCGCAGCCGGTGGGTGGTCGCGGCGGCCGGCGGCATGCTCGTGCTGCTCGGTCTGCTTCCCAAGCTGGGAGCGGTGGTCGCGGCGATTCCGGCGCCGGTGCTCGGCGGGGCGGGCCTGGTGATGTTCGGCAGCGTCGCGGCGAGCGGTCTGCGCACGCTGGCCCGCGTCGACTTCAGGGGCAACGACAACCTGACCGTGGTGGCCGTCTCGGTGGCGGTCGGCATGCTGCCGGTGGGTGTGCCGACGGTCTACGCGAAGTTCCCGGACTGGTTCCAGACGGTGATGAACAGCGGCATCAGCGCGGGGTGCCTGACGGCGGTCGTCCTGAACCTGCTCTTCAACCACCTGCCGGGCCGCTCCGGCTCGGCGGCGGCCGGGGCCGGAGCGGAGGCCGGCGCCGGTGCCGGGGCCGACGCCGGGCGGGGCGCCGGGGCCGGAGCGGGGACCGAGGGCGGCTCGCCGCCGGCCGAAGGCGGCGAGGAGGGGGCCGGGCGCACGGCCCTCGGCACGGCGTGAGTCCGTGACCCGGGCGGCGGCCCACACCGCCGCCCGGGTCACTTCCCGTCGAACTCGGCACGGCTCCCGGCAGACGTCCAGGTGACCGAAAAACGACCACCGGAGGCGTTGACCAGAAAGCGCTTACCCCATACGTTCCCGTTCATCAACGTGACCGTCCGGCCCGGCAGTTGCGGCCCGACAGCCACGAGAGCACCCATGCGCGTTCCACATGGCGTACGTCATTCACGTACACAAACCGACCCCCACTCGAAGGGACGCACCCGCATGCGCAAGCGACACCTCACCGGAGCGGCGACGGCCGCCGTCGCCCTCGCGGCCACGGCCGTGCTCGCACTGCCCCAGGCGGCCGGCGCGGCCGACACCGCACCCATCGGCTTCGGCGCCGGCACCACGGGCGGCGGCGGCGCCACGGCGGTGACCGTCTCCACGCCCGACGCCTTCAAGGCGGCCGTCGCCGGCGGTTCGGCCAAGGTCGTGAAGGTGAACGGGCTGATCTCGCTGAGCGGTCAGATCGACATCGGTTCCAACACCACGGTCCTTGGCGTCGGTTCGTCCTCCGGATTCACCGGCGGCGGACTGCGCCTGAAGAAGGTCACCAACGTCGTCGTCCGCAACCTCAACCTCAGCAAGGCCGTCAAGACCGACGCGATCACCGTGCAGGCCTCGACGAAGGTGTGGATCGACCACAACACCCTGTCCTCGGACCGCGATCACGGCAAGGACTACTACGACGGCCTGGTCGACATCACCCACGGCTCCGACTACGTGACCGTCTCCTGGAACACCTTCAAGGACCACTACAAGGGCTCGCTCGTGGGCCACAGCGACAGCAACGCGAGCGAGGACACCGGACACCTGCGGGTGACGTACCACCACAACTGGTTCGACAACGTCAACTCCCGCATTCCCAGCCTGCGTTTCGGCACCGGGCACTTCTACGACAACTACGTCATCGGCGCCGAGACCGCCGTGCACTCGCGGATGGGCGCCCAGATGCTGGTCGAGAACAACGTCTTCCGCGACACCGCCGTCGCCGTCACCACCAGCCGGGACAGCGACGTGGACGGTTACGCCAACCTGCGCGGCAACGACCTCGGCGGAGCCGCGACCGAGATCTCCCGGACCGGCACCTTCACCAGCCCGCCGTACGGCTACACCGCCGAGCCCGCGTCCGGGGTCGCCGCCTCGGTGACGGCCGGCGCCGGCGCCGGACGGATCTGACCACCCTCCCCCCACTCGCAGGAAGGCAATCGGGACATGAGCTCAACGGCACTCACGCGCACGGGATCGGGCCGCGCGCTGCTCGGCGGACTCGCCGCTCTCGGCCTGTCGCTTGGCATGATCATGACTAGCGGGCCGACGGCGGACGCCGCGGCCTGGCCCTCGGCCAACGGCAGTCAGGCGGTGACGTCCACCATCTCGGTATCCGGCACCAAGGACTACGGGATGAAGCGCCTGTACGGTTCCGGGGACCTCGGCACCGGCGGCCAGGACGAGGACCAGGGGCCCATCCTGGAACTCGCGCCCGGCGCGGTGGTCAAGAACGTCGTCATCGGCTCGCCGGCCGCGGACGGCATCCACTGCCTGGGCAGCTGCACGCTGCAGAACGTCTGGTGGGAGGACGTCGGCGAGGACGCGGCCACGTTCCTCGGCTCCTCGTCCTCCAACGTCTACAGCGTCACCGGCGGCGGAGCCAAGGAGGCCAGCGACAAGGTGTTCCAGTTCAACGGCGCCGGGACGCTGAACGTCTCGAACTTCGCCGTGCGGAACTTCGGCACCTTCGCCCGCTCGTGCGGGAACTGCAAGACGCAGTACAAGCGCACGGTCAACCTGAACTACGTCGAAGCGACGTACAAGGGCAGCAAGCTCGTCGGCATCAACACCAACTACGGCGACAGCGCGACCCTGAAGAACATCACGATCGTCGGGGACAGCGGCAAGAAGATCGTCCCGTGCCAGAAGTACATCGGCAACAACACGGGCAAGGAGCCGTCGACGAACGGCTCGGGCGCCGACGGCACCTACTGCAGGTACTCGTCCTCGGACATCACCTACAAGTGAGCGCCCGCAGGGTGTGAGGAGCCGCCGTCCCGCCGGGGCGGCGGCTTCGCACGTACGGGCGCGGGCCTACCGCGCACGCCCCCGCGATCCCAGCAGGGCGGACAGTTCCCGCTGGTAGTCCGCGTACGCGGCGCGCAAAGCCTCTCCCGGCCAGTCGGCTGGCAGCAGGCCGGCCGGCAGGACGGGGTCGGCGAGCAGGTGGCGCACGGCGGCCGCGAAGGCGGTGAGGCGGTCGGCCGGCCGGCGGGCCGCGGTCGCGTGGGCGAGCAGGGCGCGCGCCGTGGCGGCCCACTCCTCCAGGGGCCACAGCCGGGCGGCCAGATCCCGCGGGTCACCGTCGGGGCTCGCGGTGTACGACAGCGTCACGCGCGTGAGGCCGTCGGGCAGCGGCCGGTCCAGGTTGGCCGGGCGCAGCCACACGCCCTCGCGGAGTTCGGCCAGTCGCAGGGCGGTCAGACGGGTGCGCAGATCGGCCCGCTCCGCGGGACCGCGTCCCGTCGCCGTGATCACCAGCATCTCCCAGTCGCCGTGCCACGCGCGCGTGCGAGGGCGCAGCGCCTCGTCCTGACGGCGCTGACGGGCCAGCAGCCGGTCGCTGAGCCGGTAGACGGCGTCCGTACGCCGGAGGTCGCCCGCCGCCACCATGCGGCTGAGCGCCGCCCGCAGCGTGGAGCCGCCCACGCCGAACGGCTCCACCAGACCGACCAGGTCTTTCACCGGCAGCTCGGGCGGGTGCGCCCCCAGAAGCAGGCTGAGCACGACCGACCGCGCGGACAGCGGCCGCAGCGTGGCTCCGCCCGGTTCGGCTGACACGTTCATGCGCATGGGCACACACTGTACGGAGACTTCTTGTTGCATCATTGCTACAGCCGCACCGAGAGTGCAACATGGCTTCATGGTCTCGACATCCGCGCAGCCGCAGCCTCAGCAGCAGTACGCCACCCACGACGTCACCAACCAGGCCCCGCCCCTCGCTCCGTACGACGCCTCGGAGGACCGGGCGCTCCTGGAGGGCCTGCGCCGGGAGGGCGCCGGCTGGGCCGAGGACGGCCTGAGACGGCTGGGGCGGCAGGCCGGAAGCGCGGAGGCACAGGAGTGGGGCGAGCTGGCCAACCTGCACGAGCCGCGGCTGCGCACCCACGACCGCTACGGCCACCGGGTCGACGAGGTCGAGTTCCACCCCAGCTGGCACCACCTGATGCGCACGGCGGTCGCCGAGGGCCTGGCCGGCGCTCCCTGGGCGGACGACCGCACCGGCGCCCACGTGGCCCGCACGGCGGGCGGCCTGGTGTGGGGGCACACGGAGGCCGGGCACGGCTGCCCGACCTCGATGACGTACGCCGCCGTGCCCGCGCTGCGCGCCCAGCCGGACCTCGCCAAGGTCTACGAGCCGCTGCTGACCAGCCGCGAGTACGACCCCGAGCTGCGCGTCCCCACCGGGAAGCCCGGGCTGCTCGCCGGGATGGGCATGACCGAGAAGCAGGGCGGTTCCGACGTCCGCACCAACACCACCGTGGCGACGCCCACCGCGGAGGCGGGCGTCTACACGCTGCGCGGGCACAAGTGGTTCACCTCGGCGCCCATGTGCGACGTCTTCCTGGTGCTCGCGCAGGCGCCGGGCGGTCTGTCGTGCTTCCTGGTGCCGCGCGTGCTGCCGGACGGCAGCCGGAACACGTTCCGCATCCAGCGCCTGAAGGACAAGCTCGGCAACCGGTCCAACGCCTCCTCCGAGCCGGAGTTCGACCGGACGGTGGCCTGGCTGGTCGGGCCGGAGGGCCGGGGGGTGAAGACGATCATCGAGATGGTCAACTGCACCCGGCTGGACTGCGTGATGTCCTCGGCCACCCTGATGCGCAAGACACTCGTCGAGGCGGGCCATCACGCGCGCCATCGCAGCGCGTTCGGCGCCCGGCTGATCGACCAGCCGCTGATGCGCAACGTCCTGGCCGACCTCGCGCTGGAGTCGGAGGCGGCGACCACGCTCACCCTGCGGCTGGCCGGCGCCGCGGACCGGGCCGTGCGCGGGGACGCCGGGGAGCGGGCCTTCCGGCGGATCGCCACCGCCGTCGGCAAGTACTGGGTCACCAAGCGGGGTCCCGCGTTCACCGCGGAGGCCCTGGAGTGCCTGGGCGGCAACGGGTACGTCGAGGAGTCGGGGATGCCCCGCCACTACCGGGAGGCCCCGCTGCTGTCCATCTGGGAGGGCTCGGGCAACGTCAACGCGCTCGACGTGCTGCGCGCCCTGGGGCGGGAACCGGACACCGCCGAGGCCCTGTTCGGCGAACTCGCCCTCGCGCACGGGGCGGACGCCCGGCTTGACGCCGCGGTGGCCGGACTGCGGGCGCAGTTGGCCGAGACCGGGCAGGTGGGCGCCCGCCGGCTGGTCGAGCGGATGGCGCTCGCGCTGCAGGCGTCCCTGCTGGTCCGGTACGCCCCGCACCCGGTGGCGGACGCCTTCTGCGCGACCCGGCTGGGCGGCGACTGGGGGCACTCGTTCGGCACGCTGCCCGCCGGAACCGGCCTGGACGCGATCCTGGAGCGGGCCCTGCCCGACGTGGGCTGAGCCCCGCCCGGGCCCGGGGTCACGGGCTCCCCGCCGTGGCCGGTGACAGCCGACGGATCGCACACAGTCAGCGCGTGCTCGCGCTTCGTTGTCGGTGCCGTGGTGCAGACTCGCGATCAGGTGCCACTCGTCTGGGGGAGGGGATCGTGTTCACCGGGATCGACGAGGTCGACTGGGCCTCGCTGCGGCACGCGCACGGGAGCGCACGGGAGGTGCCCGGGTGGCTGCGCGGACTGGCGTCCACGGACGCCGCCGAGCGGCAGACCGCGCTGGACGGCATGTACGGCACGGTGCACCACGAGGGGAACGTGTACGACTCGACGCTCGCCTGCGTTCCCTTCCTGTTCTCGCTCGCCGCCCGCGAGGCGGTGCCGGAGCGGGGCTGCATCGTGGAACTGCTGGTCAGCATAGGGGCGGAGAGCGGGGACGCACGGGCGCGCGAGGCGGTCCGGGCGGACGGCGAGGTCTTCGTGTCGCTGCTCGGGGATCCGGACCCGGGGGTACGGCGGGCGGCGGCCGGCGCGATGGTCCGGTTCGTCGACGACCCGGGGCGCGTGCTGGAGCTGTTGCGGCAGCGGATACCCGTCGAGCGGGACGGCCGGGTGCTGCTCGCCCTCACCGAGGCCGTCGGTGTGTTCGTGCGCCGGTACCCGGCGCGGGCCGACGCGGTGGACCTGCTGGTGGCGCAGAGCGCTCCGCCGCACGACCCCGGGCTGCGTCTCGCGGCGCTCGGCCAGCTGGCGCTCGGCGCCCCGGGCAGGCTCCCCGGCGACCTGGTGCCGACGGCCGTCCGGTTGCTGCGGGAGCGGTCCGCCCGCCGTGCCCGCGTCCCGGACCGCTCCGCCAACGACACCCTGGTGGGCCGATTACGGCGGCTGCGCCCTTCGGACGAGGAGGGCGCCCGGCTGCTGCGCACGCTGCACACCGCGCTCGGCGATCGGACCGGCGACCGGATCGACCTGCTGGGCGGGCAGTTGACCAGTCCCGACCCGGTCGACCGGGGCAACGCCGTATGGATGGCGGCGGTGCTGTTCCGCGGCTGGCGGGCCGACTTCGCCCGGCCGGTGGCCCTGGTCGGCGGTCAACTGGGCTCGGAGGAGGAGTGGTTGCGGGACGCGGCGGTCTCCGTCCTGTCGGAGCTGTTCGGCCTGGCCGCTCCCGCGGCGGACGACCTGCACGCGCTGGTGGCCTCCCGGCCCGATCTGTGGACCCACCGCTGGGAGCGCGGCTCCCCCACCGTGGGCGGCGCGCTCAAGGCACTCGCCCGCAGCGGTGATCCGCGGGCCGTGCCGGTGCTGGCCCAGGTGCTGGCCGGTCCGGTGGTGCCCGGGGGCCTGGGGGACGAGATCGCGCATCTGGGCCCGGCCGCCGCTCCCCTCGCTCCCGCCCTGCGGCACCGACTGGGGTGGATTCCGCTGGACTCACCGGCCGCGGACACCCGGGCGGCACCGCTGCTGACGGCGCTCGGGGCCATCGGGGACGTGGACGCGGTGCCGGAGGTGCTGCGGCTGCTGAACGGGGCCCCGGACGGCCTCGGGGTCCGGGACAAGATCGCCGGACAGACCGTCGCGACACTGGACGCCCTCGGCGCCGCCGGCCGGGCGGCACCGGTCCTGCGCGCACTGCTGCACACACGGCACGCGGCCGCGGCGGCGGGCGCGCTGTGGTCGGCCGACGGCGACGCCCCGGCCGTGCTCCCCGTGCTGGTACGGGAGCTGAGACAGGGCGAGCCAGGGGTCCGCCGGCTGGCCGCACGGCAGTTGGCCAGGCTCGGCCCCGCGGCTCGTCCGGCCCTGCCGGAGCTCCGCCGTGCGGCGGCATCCGGGCAGGCCGGGCTGCGCACCCACGCCGCGTGCGCGCTGTGGCACGTGGGCCGGGACCCCGAACCCGTGCTGCCGGTGCTCCGGGCCGCCTGGTCGGAGAGTCCCGGCGCCCGCGGCCCGATCGCCCGGTGCCTCGCCGCGATGGGCCCGGCGGGCATGCCGCTGCGGGACCTGGTGAGCGCGGAACTGACCGCCCCACGACGCCACACGGCACGCACCGGCGGCCACGGCGGCCGTGCGATCGCCGAGGACGAGACCCTGCGCGGCCTCTGCGAGGAGGTACTGGCCCGCCAGACCAGGTCCTTGTGAACCCCGTGCGGCCCATGCGGCAGGTCAAGTCCTCGTGAACCCTTCCGGCCCATGCGGGAGGGCGGGGCCCTGGGCCGGTGCGTTGTCCGGGGCTCGAGAAGCCTTCAGTGGGTCGACGTGGGGTGCGGAGCATCGGGGGCTTCGGGCCGACGTGCCCTGCCGGGCTCTGAGGCAGGGTCAGCGCGGGGTCCCAGGGAGTGCTGGGCCGACGAAAGGTGCCGAACGCCGGGGTTCCTCGGCCGACGGAGCGTGCCGGACACCAAGTTCTCGTCGGCCGCCGGGACGTGCGGCGCGCCCGAGTTGGCTTCCTACGTGCGAACGCCGAAGGGCTGTCGGTCGGCCGCGACGGCGGGACGCCGGAAGCCCGCGAGCCCGTGAGCCGACCGCGATGAGCGCTACGCCCGGGCCCTGTGGGCCGGCTCCACCCGCGGGACACCCGGGGCCCCGTGGGCGGCTCCACCCGCAGGACACCCGGGCCCCGTGGGCGGCTCAACCCGCAGGACACCCGGGCCTCGCGGGCGGCACGTCCTGCGAGGCGCCGGGAGCCCGTCAGTGGGTCGGCGTGGGGTGCGGGGCCCCCGGGCGTTCCCGGCCGTGTTTTGGTGCGGTCGAGGGCGTCACCACGTCTTCCGTCCCCACTGCGGACCCAGTCGGGCCCACTCCGCGTCCCAGTCGTCCATGCGGCGGCGTTCCAGCCGGCCGCGGAGGGCGAGTCCTCCGACGAAGGGGACGGCGGCGGCGCTCAGCCCGACCAGGCCGCCCATGAGGACGGCGCGGAAGGCTGCCTCGGAGGCGGTGGCCGGGCGGCTGACGAGGTGACCCCGCGGGTCGGTCCACACGGTGACCGGGCTGCCGGCCGCGCTGCCCGGCGCGACCCGCGCCTGGCCGGTGTGCGCCGAGCCGTCGGCGGCGGTCCAGCGCACCTCCGCCCAGACCCGCTCGGCGCCGGAGGTCTCGGAGGCGGACCTTCCGGGGGCCTTGGCGACGACGCGGGCCACGGCCGGTCGCCAGGCGGCGCGTTCCCGGGCCAGGCCGTCGTCCACCGATCGGGCGGCGGCGAGTCCGGCCGACACCCCCGCCAGGACGGTCAGCAGCCAGGCGGCGAGCACCACCCAGGCCTCCAGTACGTCGGCCCGGCGTCGCAGCGGATTGCGCCGCCAGCGCCACAGCCACACCTTGGGACCACGGAACGCCTTCAAAGGCATCCTCCTCACGAGCGCACCGACAGGCCGGACCGCACTCCCATACGGGCGCGGCCGCCCCGTTGCTCACGACGAACCGTCTCCCCGACGGTCGCACGAGAGCCCCCCTCCGCGCAGGCGCATGACGCAACGCATCGGCGCCGGTCCGCGCGACGGGCCGACCTCACCGCTGTGACCTGCGACGACACGGTGTCCAGGGGTGACTGTCAGTGGTGGGGTGCAGACTGGCCGGTATCTGACGACTACCTGGACGACGATGTCCCGGAGGTGACCGGCATGACCGAGGTCCTGCTCGCCGTGGGTACCCGAAAGGGCCTGTTCATCGGGCGGAGGCGAGGTGGCGGCTGGGAGTTCGACGAGACTCCCTACTTCAACGCGCAGGCGGTCTACTCGGTCGCCATCGACACCCGGGGGGACCGCCCCCGGCTGCTGGCGGGCGGCGACAGCGCGCACTGGGGTCCCTCGGTGTTCCACTCCGACGACCTGGGCCGCACCTGGACCGAACCGGCCCGGCCCGCCGTCAAGTTCCCCAAGGACACCGGCGCCTCCCTGGAGCGGGTCTGGCAGCTCCACCCGGCCGCCGCCGAGCCGGGCGTGGTGTACGCGGGGACCGAACCGGCCGCGCTGTACCGCTCGGAGGACCGCGGGGAGAGCTTCGAGCTGGTGCGCCCGCTGTGGGAGCACCCGACCCGTTCCCGGTGGGTGCCGGGCGGTGGCGGCGAGGGGCTGCACACGGTGCTCACCGACGCGCGCGACCCGCGGGCGGTGACCGTGGCCGTGTCCACCGCCGGGGTGTTCCGCACCCAGGACGGCGGTTCGAGCTGGGCGCCGTCCAACTCCGGTGTGTCCGCGGTGTTCCTGCCGGATCCCGACCCGGAGTTCGGCCAGTGCGTGCACAAGGTCGCGCGCGACGCGGCCGACCCGGACCGGCTGTACCTGCAGAACCACTGGGGTGTGTACCGCAGCGACGACGCGGGCGGGAAGTGGACCGACATCGGTGCGGGGCTGCCGTCGACGTTCGGCTTCGCGGTGGCCGCCCATCCGCACCGGGGCGGGACGGCGTACGTCTTCCCGATCAACGCCGACGCCGACCGGGTGCCGGCCGAGCGCCGCTGCCGGGTCTTCCGTACGGCCGACGCGGGTGAGAGCTGGGAGCCGCTGTCGAAGGGGCTGCCGTCCGAGGACCACTACGGCACCGTGCTGCGCGACGCGCTCTGCACGGACGACGCCGATCCGGCCGGGGTCTACTTCGGCAACCGCAACGGCGAGGTGTTCGCCTCGGCCGACGACGGCGACTCCTGGCGGCAACTGGCCTCCCATCTGCCGGACGTGCTCTGCGTACGGGCGGCCGTGATCGGCTGACACGGTCCGCCCCGTGCGGAGTGCGGGGGCGGAGTGCGGGGGCGGAGTGCGGGGGCGGAGTGCGGGGGCGGCGGCCGGCGGGGCGGCCGCCGGCCCGCCGGACCCGGTCGCGGCTTGATCGCCGACCGGTGCCCGGCAGTAGGGTGACGCCCGTGGCACCACGACCCCTGCATGAAATCGTCGAACCGGGCTGGGCGAAGGCCCTGGAACCCGTCGCCGGACGCGTCGCCGCGATGGGCGACTTCCTGCGCGCGGAGATCGCCGCGGGACGCACCTACCTCCCCGCCGGGCCCAACGTCCTGCGCGCCTTCCAGCAACCTTTCGACGACGTACGGATCCTGATCGTCGGTCAGGACCCCTATCCGACCCCGGGACACGCGGTCGGGCTCTCGTTCTCGGTCGCACCCGAGGTGCGTCCGCTGCCGCCGAGCCTGGTCAACATCTTCCGCGAGCTGAACAGCGACCTGGGACTGCCCCAGCCGTCCACCGGTGACCTCACACCCTGGACGCAGCAGGGCGTGCTGCTGCTCAACAGGGCGCTCACCACCGCACCGCGCAGTCCGGCCGCCCATCGCGGCAAGGGCTGGGAGGAGGTCACCGAGCAGGCGATCCGGGCCCTGGCCGGGCGCGGCAAGCCGCTGGTGTCGATCCTGTGGGGGCGGGACGCCCGCAACCTGCGTCCGCTGCTGGGGCGGCTGCCGGCCGTGGAGTCGGCGCACCCGTCGCCCATGTCGGCCGACCGCGGGTTCTTCGGGTCGCGTCCGTTCAGCCGTGCCAACGACCTGTTGATCGAGCAGGGCGGACAGCCGGTGGACTGGCGTCTGCCGTGACCGCCGCCGGTTTCCTGGCCGTGGACTCCGGGGGTTCCGGCCTCCGGGTCGCCGTCGGGGTGCCGGGGCGGCCGCCGTCGGCCCGGGGGGAGTCGCGGGAGCCGGTGCGTACCGGTGCCCGGGGCATCGATCCCGCGCACCTCATGGCGCAACTCCTGCCGCTGGCCCGGGAGCTGACCGCACGGGCCGGGCTCGACGAGCTGAGCACGGCCGTCGTCGGCGCCGCCGGGTTCGCCACCCTGGGCGACGCCCTGCGCGCCGAGCTGCCGGGCCTGCTCGTCCGCGAACTGGGCGTGCGGGCCGTGGCGCTCGCCGCCGACGCCGTGACGGCTTATGTGGGCGCCCTGGGACCTCGGCCGGGTGCGGTGGTCGCCGCCGGCACCGGTCTGATCGCGATCGGCACCGATCTGCGCCGCTGGCACCGGGCTGACGGCTGGGGACATCTGCTGGGCGACTGTGGCGGCGGGGCCTGGATCGGGCGGGCCGGTCTGGAGGCGGCGCTGCGCGCGCACGACGGCCGCGACGGAGGTTCCGCGGCGCTGCGGGCCGGCGCCGAGGAACAGTTCGGCCCGCTGCCCGGACTGCCCGGGCTGCTCTACCCACGCTCCGACCGCCCGGCGCTGCTCGCCTCGTTCGCGCCGCGGGTCGCGGCCTGCGCCCCGCACGACCCGGTGGCCGCCGGCATCCTGCGCGCGGCGGCCCGCGCCGTCGCCGAGTCCGCGGCGGCCGTCTGCCCGGCTTCCGGGGCGGCCGAAGTGGCACTCACCGGTGGCCTCTTCAACATGGGCGACCCGCTCCTCGTACCGGTGCGCGAGGAGTTCGCCGACCGGCTGCCGCGGGCCCGGCTGGTCCCGGCCGAGGGCGACCCGCTGCACGGCTGCGTGCGGATCGCGGGCGAGCTGGCGGCCGAACGGCTCACCCTTCCGGGTGAATCGGCCATGCTTCATATCGTCCGCACATAAGCGGATCGCCTGCTGTTCGTTCCGTCTGCCCGGCACGTGCCCGAAACACATGCCAAACGGGCGTAACTCATCAGACAAAAGCGGACGGATACCGCTCACCTGCACCCTCCCCGAACAGGGGAGCCCAAAGAGTTAGTAACATGCGGCGCCATGAGCTCCCCCACTGGGCCCGCGTCCGGCCTGCCAGTACGAATGCCGCGACCCCGCCAGCCCGGAAGGCACCGCCGACCGGAACCGCTGGTGGCTCCCGAGGGCGCGCCCGCGCTCGTCCTCGCGGTGCCCGGCGTGCCCAGCGCCGCCTCGCGCGGCCTCGCCGAGGAGGTCGTGAGCATCGCCCGCTCCGAGCTGCCCGGCCTGGACGCCCGCATCGGTTACCTGGACGGGGACGACGCCGAGTTCCCCAGCCTGCGCTCGGTGCTGACCGGCGCCGCCGAGGAGCGGACCGCGCGCTTCGAGCAGGCCCGCGCCGCCGGTGCCGACGTCAAGGAGCCCGACGGCCCGGTCGCCGTCGTCGTCCCGCTGCTGGCCGGTCCGGACAGCGCGCTGCTGCGCCAGGTCCGCCAGGCCGTGATGGACAGCCGGATCGCCGCCGAGCTGACCGACGTCCTCGGTCCGCACCCGCTGCTCGCCGAGGCGCTGCACGTGCGGCTGTCCGAGGCGGGCCTGGCCCGCGCCGACCGCGCCCGGCTGTTCACCGTGGCCACGGCCGCCGACGGCATCATTCTGGCCTCGGTGGGCGGCGAGGAGGCCGTGCAGGCGGCCGGCATCACCGGCATGCTGCTCGCCGCGCGCCTGGCCGTCCCGGTCATGGCGGCGGCGCTCGACCAGGAGGGCGCGATCACCTCGGTCGCCGCGGAGCTGCGTTCCTCCGGTTCCCAGCAGCTCGCCCTCGCGCCGTACCTGATCGGCCCCGAGATCGACTCGGCGCTGCTGGCCGCGGCCGCCGAGGAGGCCGGCTGCGCCACCGCGGAGGCGCTCGGCGCCTACCCGGCGATCGGCAAGCTCGCCCTCGCCAAGTACACGACCGCGCTCGGCATCGCCTCGCCGCAGCAGCAGGGCACGCCGGTCCGCTGACGCGACGGCACCCCCGTACGGCACAAGGGCCCGCTCCGTCACCGGAGCGGGCCCTTCGGCATGCGGCGGGACCGCGCGAGCGCCCGTTCAGCCGAAGACGACGCACGCGGCCGCGACGACCTCGACACAGCCGTCGTAGCGGGGAAGTCTCGTGCGCTCCCGGACGTCGAACCAGGTCACGTCTCCGGAGCGCTCGTTGGCGCAGTAGAGGAAGCCGTCGTGCTCGGCCAGCGCGCGGGGCCAGTGCCCGCCGCACGGCACCGTCCCCGCCAGCCTGAGGGCGTCGCCCTGGACGGCGAGCACGGACAGGACGTCCTCTCCGCGGGTCGCGGTCCACACGAAGCGGCCGTCCGGCGAGACCACGATGCCCGAGGGGTAGGCGTCGCCCGCCGGGGCGCCCGGCAGCACCGGGACCTCGGCCAGCGGCTTCAGGGAGCCGCCGTCCGCGTCCCAGAGGCACACGGTGACCGTCGGGGTGAGCTCGTTGAGCACGTAGGCGTGCTCGCCGTCCGGGTGGAAGGCCAGGTGGCGGGGGCCCGAGCCGGGGCGCAGCGCGATCTCGCGGTGCAGCGCCGGCACGCCCCCGTCGAGGGTGCACACCCGTACCGAGTCCGTGCCGAGGTCGACGCTCACGATCCACCGGCCGCCGGGGGCGGGCTGCACCTGGTGGGCGTGCGGGCCGCGCTGGCGGCGCTCGTGCGGGCCGGAGCCGGTGTGCCGCAGCACCCCGGAGGGCGCCGCGGCGAGGCTGCCGTCGGGGCGCAGCGGTACGGCGGTGACGCTGCCCGAGCCGTAGTCGGCGGTCAGCACGTGGCCGGCGTGCAGGGTGAGGTGGGTGGGCCCGCCCCCGACGGGAACGGGCGGCCCGACGGGTTCCGGCTTGTCCCCGCCGACGCGGTACGCGGCGACGGCTCCCTCGGCGGTCTCGCTGACCGCGTAGAGCATGTCGCCGTCCGGGGAGAGCGCCAGGTAGGAGGGGTCGGGCACGGTGCCGAGGCGGCCGGTGAGGGCGAGCGCTCCGGTGTCCGGGCGAACCTCCGCGGTGACCAGTCCGGGGCCGCCGGCCGCCGTGAACGACCCGATGAACGCCCTGTGCCGCCTGCCGACTGCTGCCACCGCTGTCCCCTCTCGGTCCGCGCCAGTGGTGCCGACGGTAGCAGTCGGTCACCGTCGGTCTAGACCAACAGGGGGCGTTTCCTCTCAGGCGCCGACGAGGCGTGAGCCGGAGGGCGCCCGTAGCGGCTCGGCCAGCTCGGCGAGCGCCCGCTCCAGGCCGTGCAGGTGGGCCAGGGCGGGCTCGGCCGGGGCCTCGGCGGGCCGGTGGACCTGCTCGAGGCCGCCGTCGGTGAGCGCCTCGACCGCGGCCTCCACCCGCCAGCAGGCGGCCGCCAGGCGGGCGTCGTGGGAGGCCTCGGGGTCGGCGGCGACCGCGACCAGTCCGCGGATCTCGCGGGCGCAGTCGTCGAGCAGGGCGAGCACCCGCCGCGCGCGCCGCTTGCGGCCGAGCATCGGGTTCAGCGGGTGCACGAGCGGGGCGACCGAGAGCCGAACCCGGCCGAGGAGCTGTTCCAGTTCGGCCACGCGCGGCGCCGGGTCGACCGCCGATCCGGCGAGCCGTGCGGCGGCCTCGGCGGTGCAGGCGTGCACGCAGCGCAGGGCGCGCTGGATCCAGGCGTCGGTGGTGGCGTGCGTGGTCACGGGCAGCACGAAGAGGACGGCGAGCGCGGCGCCGAGGGCGCCGACACCGGTCTCGGCCAGCCGCAGGGCGAGCAGGCCGGGGCTGAGGACGCCGAGAAGGCCGTACAGCGAGGCGGCGAGCACGGTCACCCAGAGCATCATCCAGGTGTAGGAGACGGCGGCCGTGTAGAAGATGCCGAAGACGGCGACCGCCACCAGGACGGCGGTGGGCACGGCCGCTCCGTGCACCGGCACGGCGACCAGGAAGCCCAGGCCGATGCCGATGACGGTGCCGAGGACCCGCCGGAAGCCGCGGACCAGTGTCTCGCCGCGCGAGGCGGTGTTCACGAAGACCCACCAGGTGGCGCCCACCGCCCAGTACCAGCGCTGTCCGGACATGAGCTGCCCGGCGACCAGGGCGAAGCCCGCGCCCGCGGTCGCCTGCACGGCCTGTCGTGTGGTCACCCGGGCCAGGCCGGCGCCGGCGGGCGGCGCGGGCACCGCGGCCGGGGGCAGCCGGCGCTCGTAGCACCACAGGCCGAAGCGCACGGCGGCCGCGCTGAGCACGGACAGCAGGACGGCGGCGTACAGCGCGGGGAGCTGTCCGGGCGTGGTGTGCAGGAACTGGGCCATGAAGAAGGTCATGAAGGCAAAGACGCCGAGGCTGTGGCCGCGCGGGCCCCAGCGGCGGGCGTACACGCCGGCGCCGACCACGGCGAGGAACACCAGGTCCCGCGCCACGGGGAAGTCGTGCAACTCGGCCGCGGCGGCGAGCACGGGCAGGCCGACGGCGGGCAGCAGGGCGGTGGTGACCGCCTGTCCGCGCACGGTGGCGTCGGCGACGGTGAACAGGGCGAGCAGCGCGGCGAGGCCACCGGTGACCGCGCCCGCCAGGGACTGCCCAGCCGCCCCGCACACGACGACCGCGAGCCCGATGCCGAGCACGGCCCGCGCGGCGAAGCGCAGCCGCGCCCGCCCCGGGTCCGCGGCGACGAACACCCTCTTCAGCACTGATCCCCTCCTTCGGCGCCCCGGGACGCCCGGAACACCTGGCACGCCGGACGGCACACCGGCACAGAAAAGGCGCCGCGGGGGTCCGCAGCGCCATCGACGTCTCCATGAGACCATCACCGAGGTCAGTGGCTCAAGTGTTGCCCTCATCACTGATCCAATGGCCCAGCGATCCGCCGGTGCGGGCAGGCCCCCGGAACACCAACGGACCAGGTCGGGCGGCCTGGACGGCCACCTCACCGGTGAGCCATTGGTACAGTCGTGCATCATGAGCGTGGACGCACTCGACACCCGCATCCTGCGGCTGCTGCTGGAGCAGCCGCGCACCAGCGTGCGCGAGTACGCCCGCATCCTCGGCGTGGCCCGGGGCACCCTCCAGGCCCGTCTGGACCGCATGGAGCGCGACGGCGTCATCACCGGTACGGGCCCCTCGCTGTCCCCCGCCGCGCTGGGCCACCCGGTGCTGGCCTTCGTGCACATCGAGGTGACCCAGGGCCACCTGGACGACGTGGGGGACGCGCTCGCCGCCGTGCCGGAGATCGTCGAGGCGTTCTCGATCACGGGCGGCGGCGACCTGCTGGCCCGGGTGGTGGGGCGGGACAACGCCCATCTGGAGGACGTGATCCAGAAGCTGATCAGCCTGCCGGGCGTGGTGCGCACCCGCACCGAGGTGGCCCTGCGCGAGCGTGTGCCGTACCGGCTGCTCCCCCTGGTGGAGTCGGTCGGACGGGCGGACCGCGCCTGACGCCGGGCATGCTGGACGGCATGAGCGAGCCCGGCACCCTTGCGGTCGTCTTCGACCTGGACGGAACGCTGGTGGACAGCGAGCCGAACTACTACGAGGCGGGCCGGCTGACCCTGGCCGAGCACGGCGTCCCGGACTTCACCTGGACGGAGCACGAGAGCTATGTCGGTGTCAGCACCCTGGACAGCGTCGCCCTCTGGCGGGAGCGCTACGCCCTGAGCGCCTCGGTGGAGGAGCTGTTCGAGGCGACGAACCGGCGCTATCTGGAACTGGCCCGCACCGGCACGCGCGCGTACCCGGAGATGCGGAAGTTCGTGGAGCTGCTGGCCGCCGAGGGCGTTCCGATCGCGGTGGCCTCCGGCTCCTCCCTGGAAGCGATCAAGGCGATCCTCGCCGGCACCGGCCTCGACGCCCAGCTGCGCACCGTCGTCTCGGCCGACGAGGTGCCCCGCGGCAAACCCGCCCCCGACGTCTTCCTCGAGGCTGCCCGCCGGCTCGGCGTGGATCCGGCCGGCTGCGTGGTGGTCGAGGACGCCGCGCCGGGCGCGGCGGCCGCGCACGCGGCCGGGATGCGCTGCATCGCCGTCCCGTACGTGGCGGCGCAGGCGGACGCGCCCGAGTTCGCCACGGCGGACCTGCTGGTGCGGGGCGGCCAGGCCGAGTTCACGGCGCAGTCGGCGTACGCGTGGCTCATGGACGCGGCCGGCTCCCGCTGACCCGGACGGGATCTCACGAGCCGCGCGGTGGCGCTCCCGGAGTGCGCCCGGCCGAACGGCTGCTTAGCGTGATCGCATGACCACAGTCCAGGCAGGGCCCACCCCCGACGACCGGCGGTGGAAGGCGCTCGCGGTCTGTCTGACGGCGGGGTTCATCTCGCTGCTCGACACCTCGATCGTGAACGTGGCACTGCCCTCGATGGAGCACGGACTGGGCGCCTCCGAGGCGGCCCAGTCCTGGGTGGTCTCCGGATACGCCCTGACCTTCGGGCTCGCGCTCGTCCCGGCGGGCCGGCTGGGCGACATGCGCGGCCGACGGCAGGCCTTCCTGTTCGGGCTGGCCCTGTTCACGCTGGCCTCGGCGGCGTGCGGGCTCGCTCCCGGACCGTCCTGGCTGGTGGTGTTCCGGCTGATCCAGGGCACCGCCGCGGGCATGGTCGCGCCCCAGACGTCGGGGCTGATCCAGCAGATGTTCCAGGGCTCCGAGCGGGCCAAGGCCTTCGGTCTGCTCGGCAGCGTCATCGGGGTCTCGACGGCGGTGGGGCCGCTGGCGGGCGGCGTACTGATCGACGCCGTCGGCACCGCCGACGGCTGGCGCTGGGTGTTCTTCGTCAACCTGCCCATCGGGGTGGCCGCCTTCGCCGCCGGGCTGAGGCTGCTCCCCCGCTTCCCGGTCGCCGCCGACAAGCGGGAGACGTTCGACCTGTTCGGAGTGCTGCTCCTCGGCTCCGGCGTGCTCGCGCTGATGCTGCCGCTGGTGCAGGAGCAGCAGTGGACCGGGCGGCTGAAGTGGGCGCTGCTGCCGGTGGCGGCGCTGCTGCTGGCCGCGTTCTGGGCCTGGGAGAGACGCCAGGGGCGACGCGGGCGGGCCCCGCTGGTCGACCTGGCCCTGTTCTCGCTGCGGTCCTTCACGCTCGGCGCCCTGATCAGCCTCACCTACTTCGCCGGCTTCACCACCGTCTTCTTCGTCTACACCCTGTTCCTCCAGAACACGGTCGGCTACAGCGCCCTGGCCGCGGGCCTGACGGTGCTGCCGTTCGCTGCTGCCTCGGCGGTCGGCGCGGCCGCGGGAGGCCGGCTGGTGGTGCGCTTCGGCCGCAGACTGGTCGTCATCGGGCTGAGCGGGGTGGCGCTGGGGCTGCTCGGCGTGGTCGCGGCGGTGGAGCTGGTGCCCGGGCGGAACGTCGGCTGGGCGACCGCGCTGCCACTGCTGATCGGCGGGATCGGCTCCGGTCTGACGGTCTCCCCCAACACGACCCTCACCCTCACCCGGGTCCCCGTGCACCGGGCCGGCGCGGCCGGCGGTGTCCTCCAGACGGGCCAACGGGTCGGTTCGGCGGCCGGCATCGCCGTGGTGGGCGCGGTGTACTTCGCGCACCAGGCGGGCCCCGGGTACTCCGTCACGGCCATTCAGCTCGGGCTGCTCACCGCGGTCGGGCTCATCGTGATCGCGCTGGCGCTGGCGGTGGCGGACCTGCGCGAGCGCCAGACGCGCCCCGAACCGGCACGGGCCGCGGAGGGGGTCCGGCGCGGCTCCGCGGAGGGCGGTGCCGAGGCACCGGTGCGGCCGGGGTCCTGAGCAGCCTGCGCCGCTCGTTCCCGGCCCTCAGCCCGCGCGCTCCGAGTTCTGAGCCCGCGCGCCGCTGCACCCCGGCGCCGGCGCAGAGGACACGGAAGGACGGCCGACTACGACTTGCGGCGCGGCTTGCCCCGTTTGGCCGGTTTGCCCGCCTTCCCGCCGCCCCCGGCGCCGGTGCGGCCCCGCGCGGTACGACTCGCCGGCTTCGAACCGGTCGACTTCCCGGCCGCCGGCTTCGCACGGCCGCCGCCCTGCTGGGCCCGCCCGCGCCGCTGCTCCGCCTCGGCCTTCTCCGTCGTACGGCCCCGCGAGCTGTTGACGGTGCGGCCGCGGACGATCCCGATGAAGTCCTCCACCAGGTCGGTGGTCGCCTCCTCGGGCCAGGACAGGGCGATGCTCGACTGGGGCGCGTCGGTGACGGGCCGGTAAGTGAGGTCCCTGCGGTGGTACAGCCGGGCCAGGGACTGCGGGACGATCAGCAGACCGACGCCGGCCGCGACCAGTTCGATGGCGTCGGGTGTCGTCGCGGGACGCTCGAAGGCGGGCTCGCCCGGCGGGGCGGCCCAGTCGAAGACGTCGTCGAGGGGATGGAACACGACCTCGTCGGCGAGGTCGGCCAGGGTCACCTCGTCGGCCGCCGTGATGAGGTGGTCCTTGGGCACGACGACCACCGTGGTCTCGGTGTAGAGGGGGATCGCGCTGAAGAACGAACGGTCGACCGGCAGCCGTACGAAGGCCGCGTCCGCCTCTCCGGCGCGCAGCAGCCCGGGCGCCTCGGGGGCGGGGACCTGCAGGAGGTCGAGCGGGACGCCGGGCCGGCGCTCCTGCCAGATCCGCACCCACTTGGCCGGCGTCACTCCGGGAACGTACGCGAGCCGGAACGACGGTGATTCATCCGAGCCTGTCACCAGGCCAGGCTACCGGCCGTGGTCGGCCGTCCCGCACCCGGCCGATACCCTTGACCTCATGAGTTCGCAGCAGAGCACCCAGACGATGAAGCCCGCGACCGCGGCGAAGAAGCTGGGTGTGTACCTCCCCGCCACCCCCGCCGACTTCCAGGAGGGTGTGGTCACGCGCGCCGAGCTGAACGAGCTGCAGGCCAACCCGCCCGAGTGGCTGCGCGCGCTGCGAGCGGACGGTCCGCACCCGCGTCCGGTGGTCGCCGCGAAGCTCGGCGTGTCCATCTCCGGCCTCGCGCGCGCCGGCGTCACCGAGGCGCTGACCACCGAGCAGATCGAGGCGCTCAAGCAGGAGCGGCCCGAGTGGCTGGAGAAGGAGCGGGCCACCCAGGCCGAGGTCCGCAAGGAGGGCGCACGCCTGAAGAGCCTCAAGAAGGAACAGGAAGCGCCGCACGCCTGACCCGAATGACGCCCCCGGCCCCCGGGGGCGTTGTCGTCGGCTGCCCTGCCGTCGCGCCCGATCGATCACTGCCCGTGCGAAGGGTGGGCTTCTGAGGGGCGCACCACGGCTGGAGGGGCGCGGGCCGCCGTTCCCCCGCGCCGGCGGCCCGCCCGGCGTTCGCCCGAGCAGGCCGGACGCGCCGGGTTGAAGTGTGCGGCATCCGGGGAGGGCGCGGGTATGCGTACAAGTACGTACGCGGCGCCGGCCGGGGGACGGCGCAGGGGACACACGCGGAGACGGATCTCGTGGCACAGGGGCAGGAGAAGGCCTACGAACGTCTGGTGGCGGTGGCCGTGGCTGCGCTGCACGAACGGGAGCCCGGGCGGCTGTGGCCCTCGCTGAGCGGCGCCCTGACCGAACTGTGCGGCGGCGAGGCGGCCGTCCACAAGCTGGACGACTGGAGTGAGCGCAGCGGCACGGTGGCCGCGGCCCCCGGTGCCGCCGCCCGCGAACTGGGCCGGCTCCCGGCGGCCGACCTGGGCCTGCTGCGCACCGGCTACCCCTTCGCCCGCCACTACGCGCGGCGGCCCGAGCGGTCGCCGGTCACCGCGCGCCGCGTGGCCGGCCGGGGCTGGCGGGACAGTGCGACGGCCAGGCTGCTCGGCAGGGCGCTGGACGTCGACCATGTGCTCGGCGTGCCGCTGCCCGGCAGTTCCGCGCCGATCACCGGCTGCCTGGTCTTCCGGTCCGGGACGGACTTCACCGACGACCACCTCGCCATGGCGATGCGCGCACAGCCGCTGATGGAGGCCGTGGAGCGGCAGCGCCGGCTCCTGGAGGAGTGGCGGCGGTCCCTGGCAACGGCCGGGGCGACCGGCGAGCCGGCCGCCGACTGCGCGCTGACGCCGCGCGAGACGGCCGTACTGCTGCTGCTCGCCGAGGCGCTGACCGCCGACGCCATCGGACGGCGCCTCGGCATCTCGGCCCGCACGGTCCACAAGCACGTCGAGAACATCTACCGCAAGCTGGGCACCCGCGACCGGATCGGCACCCTCCTGCGCGCGCAGCGGCTCGGGCTGGTCGCGGCGCCCGGTGGCCGCTAGGCCGTGTCCGCAAAGTCGCGCCTGCGTCACGACGCCCGGCACGCACTCTCGCCGCACCGGCCGAAAGCCCGAGTACACCCAGTACGAGGGCATCCGGCCGGCACCCCGAGAGCACGCACCGGACGCCGCGACGCCCGCCCTACGGGCGAATGACGCGACTTCGCGGACACGACCTAGCGGTGCTCGGGGTTCTCGAAGTCGTGGCGGCATCCGGCGTCCCAGGCGGTGCGCTGGTTGCCGTAGGCGGGAATGCCGCCGATGTCCTTCAGCGCCCGCGCCAGGTGCAGCAGGTTCCAGGTCATGAAGGTGGTGTTGCGGTTGGTGAAGTCGTTCTCCGGACCACCCGATCCGGGGTCCAGGTACGAGGGTCCGGGGCCCGCCTCCCCGATCCATCCGGCGTCCGCCTGCGGCGGGATGGTGTAGCCCAGGTGCTGCAGGCTGTAGAGGACGTTCATCGCGCAGTGCTTGACGCCGTCCTCGTTGCCGGTGATCAGGCAGCCGCCGACACGGCCGTAATAGGCGTACTGCCCGGCGTCGTTGAGCAGACTCGAGCAGGAGTAGAGACGCTCGATCACCTGCTTCATGACGGAACTGTTGTCGCCCAGCCAGATCGGGCCCGCCAGTACGAGGATGTCGGCCGCCAGGACCTGCTGGTAGAGGTCCGGCCAGGCGTCGGTCTCCCAGCCGTGCTCGGTCATGTCGGGCCAGACGCCGGTGGCGATGTCGTGATCCACGGCCCGCACGACGTCTACCCGCACGCCCTGCGCGTCCATCAGGCCGGTGCTCCGGTCGATCAGCCCCTGGGTGTTGCTCGTCTCCGGCGAGCGTTTGAGGGTGCAGTTGACCACCAGGGCGCGCAGGTCGTCGTACCGGGCCGGCGGTGCGCCGGTGGCGGGCGGCGAAGCGGTCACGAGGTCCTCCCGGAGCCGTTGGTTCGGGGACAGGCCGGAGTCATTCCGCGGCCGGCGGGATGTTCTGGTTGGCGTGGAAGAGGTTGTCCGGGTCGTAGGCGCGCTTGACCGAGGCGAGGCGGTCGTAGTGCCCCCGGTAGGTGGCCCGGATCCGGTCCGGGTTCTCCTGTTCGCCGATGAAGTTGACGTAGGTGCCGCCCATGGAGTGCGGGTGCAGGTCGGTCCAGTAGTCGACGCACCACTGCCGCACCAGCCCGGCGTTGGCGGGGTCGGGGTCTATGCCGCCGATCACGACGGACCAGACGGCGTCCCGGTACGCCCAGGCCGTGTCGTCGGGGCCGACACGCTGGGCCGCGCCGTCCACCGGGTACATGTGCATGGTCGAAAGGCCGGTGGGGATGTTCTCGGCGTACTTGCGGTGCACGTCGACGGCGCCGTCGGGGACGGCGTCGAAGAAGTCACCGCGCCAGTACCACTGCAGTCCCTTGGGGATCAGCGTGTCGAACATGGTCTGCAGCGCCGGGTAGGGCATGGGGGTGGTGAAGTGGAAGGCCGGCGGAGCCGGTTCGTTCACCCCCGAGAGCACCTCGGCCAGACGGTCGTCGGCGAGGCCGCCGGTGTAGCACCAGATGACGCCGCACACCTTCTCGCCGTGGATCGGCTCGGGGAACGGCGGGCCCGGCGGCACGACCAGCACGGCGAAGAAACCGCTGAGGTCCTCGGGTGCGGCGGGCAGGAACTCCCGGTACCAGCGCAGCACGTCCTCGATGCGGTCGACGGGCCAGACCGTCACCGCGACCCCGACCGTGGCGGCCGGGTGCAGCCGGAAGGTGAACGAGGTGACCACGCCGAAGTTGCCGCCTCCGCCCCGCAGCGCCCAGAACAGGTCCGGATGGCGCTCCGCCGACGCGGTGACGCAACTGCCGTCGGCCAGGACGACGTCGGCCGACACCAGGCTGTCAATGGTCAGCCCGTACCTGCGGGTGAGATGACCGTGGCCGCCGCCGAGCGTGAGGCCGCCGACGCCGGTGGTCGACATGATCCCCGCCGGTACGGCGAGCCCGAAGGCGTGGGTCGCGTGGTCGAGATCCCCGATCTGGCTGCCGCCGCCCGCCTGGACCGTCTTGGACTCGGGGTCAACCCGGACCCAGCGCATCGGCGAGAGGTCGAGCACGAGCCCGTCGTCGACCAGGCACAGGCCCGGCCCGCTGTGGCCGCCGCCGCGCACCGCCAGCTCGGCGCCGGTGTCCCGGGCGAAGGAGATCACCGCCTGCACGTCCGCCACGTCCACGCACCGCGCGAAGGCCGCGGGCCGCCGGTCGATCATGGCGTTGTAGATGCTGCGGGCCTCGTCGTAGCCGGGGTCACGCGGGGCGATCACCGGCCCGCGCAGTGCCTCGCGCAGACCGCCGACAGCCGTTTCGTCGATAGCGCCCATGGCTGAGGACCTCTGTGTGGAGCGTGGTTCCGGTGATCGGACGCGCCACCTCGCCCGCGCGCCCGGTCTTCAGTTTTCACCCGCGAGTGACGCCCCGCACGTCGGCGTCGCGGGGCCGCAGGGCGCACCGGGGCGGCGCTCAGCCCAGGAAGCTCAGCCGGACCTGGCGTTCGCGGTTGTCCTTGTTCGTGTCGACGAGGCAGACCGACTGCCAGGTCCCCAGTTCCAGGCGCCCGCCGATGACCGGAAGGGTCGCGTACGGCGGGACGAGGGCGGGGAGGACGTGGTCGCGGCCGTGGCCCGGGCTGCCGTGCCGGTGCTGCCAGCGGTCGTCGGCGGGCAGCAGGGAGTGCAGGGCGGCGAGGAGGTCCTCGTCGCTGCCGGCGCCCGTCTCGATGATCGCGAGGCCGGCCGTGGCGTGCGGGACGAAGATGTTGAGCAGGCCGTCGCGGCCGGCCGCGGCATCCCGCAGGAAGTCCTCGCACTCGCCGGTGAGATCGACGACCCGCTCCCGGGAACCGGTGGTGACGTTCAGCATTCGGGTGGTGAAGGCATCTGACATGCCCTCCATCCTGACCCATGTGCCGGGTTTCACACGCTGTGAGGCACCGGCTCGGGCGGCGTGCCGGGCGGGCGGGAAGATCCGCGAGCGCCCCGCTGTTGGCAGGGGCGTGAGCGAGACGCGCGCGGTCGACGTGGTCGTCATAGGCGCTGGACAGGCGGGTCTGTCCAGCGCCTATCACCTGCGGCGGGCCGGACTGGAGCCGGACCGCGACTTCGTGGTCCTGGACCACTCCCCCGCGCCGGGCGGCGCCTGGCAGTTCCGCTGGCCGTCGCTGACGTACGGCAAGGTGCACGGGATGCACTCGCTGCCCGGCATGGAGTTGACGGACGCCGATCCGGCGCGGCCGTCGGCGGAGGTCGTCGGCGGCTATTTCGGCCACTACGAGCGGGCCTTCGACCTGCGCGTACGCCGTCCTGTCGATGTGACGGCCGTACGTCAGGGGGAGGAGGGCCGGGACGGACGGCTGTCCGTGGAGACCTCGGACGGCGGCTGGGCCACGCGGACGCTGATCAACGCGACCGGTACCTGGGACCGGCCGTTCTGGCCGCGTTACCCGGGCCAGGAGACTTTTCGGGGACGGCAGTTGCACACGGCGCAGTACGCCGGGCCGGAGGAGTTCGCCGGCCGTCGGGTCGTGGTGGTGGGCGGCGGCGCCTCCGGCACCCAGCACCTGCTGGAACTCGCCCCGTACGCGGCCGCCACCACCTGGGTCACCCGCAGGCCCCCGGTCTTCCGAGAGGGTCCGTTCGACCAGGAGGCGGGCCGGGCGGCCGTGGCGCTGGTGGATGAGCGGGTACGGCAGGGCCTGGTGCCGAGGAGCGTCGTCTCCGTCACCGGGCTGCCGCTGAACGACGCCGTCCGGCAGGGCCTCGCCGACGGCGTCCTGGACCGCAGGCCGATGTTCGACCGGATCACCCCGGACGGGGTGGAGTGGAATGACGGACAGCGCGTCGAGGCCGACGTCATCCTCTGGGCCACCGGTTTCCGCGCGGCACTGGATCACCTCGCACCGCTGCGGCTGCGGGAGCCGGGCGGCGGGATCCGGGTGGACGGGACCCGGGCGGTCGCCGATCCGCGCGTCCACCTCGTCGGCTACGGTCCGTCGGCCAGTACGGTGGGCGCGAACCGGGCCGGGCGCGCGGCCGTCCGGGACATCGTGCGCCTGCTGGCCGGGGAGCCGGTCGGGCCGCTCGCCGCGTGACGTTGCGCCGGTTCAGCGTGGCGGCTGGGGTGCCGCGGGCTGTCCGGAGCCGCTGCCGCTGGGCTGCGGCGAGGGCGCCGGGCTCTGGTGGCGGGCGCTGAACTCGGTCACGTTGCGCACGTGTTCGGCGTAGTCCGCGGTGAAGCGGGTGTCGCCGGGCTTGACCGTGACGTAGTACAGCCAGTCGCCGGACGGCGGGTTGGTGACGGCGCGCATGGCCTCCGGGCCGGGGTTGCCGATCGGGGTGGGCGGCAGTCCGACGCGCCGGTAGG
Organism: Streptomyces sp. NPDC003720; assembly: GCF_042875075.1. Lineage (NCBI taxonomy): Bacteria > Bacillati > Actinomycetota > Actinomycetes > Kitasatosporales > Streptomycetaceae > Streptomyces > Streptomyces sp. NPDC003720. Next base: position 222,164 of record NZ_JBIANZ010000001.1, on the reverse strand, counting down.
AGTTGTAGGGGCTGTCCGAGTCGGCGTGGTCGCCCGCGTTTCCGCCGGTGCGGTTCAGCGCGTAGTTGAGCGTGGTGCCCACCTGCAGCGGCATGCCCCGCTGGAGCCGGTTGAGGATGACCCGCGCCACCTTCCCCATGTCGGCCTTGGCGGTCGACTCGGCCTGGACGATGCTGGCGACGATGATCGTCTGGTAGACGTTCAGCGTGTTGCGCTGGGCCCCGGCGGCGACCGGGGGCGTGTCGAACTTCTTCTCGGCCGTGCCGACCATGAGCCGCAGCAGCGACTCGGGGGTGGCGCCCTTCGCGAGGGGATAGGTGCCCGGGAAGAGGTAACCCTCCGGGTTGCCCGCAGCCTCCTTGGGCAGCTTGAGGCCGGCCTTGCCCAGTGACTTGCGGGTGCTGCCCGGGGGAAGTTCGAGGGCCTTGTCGACGGCCTCGTACACCTGGCTCGCGCGCCGGCCCTCCGGGATGACCAGCGTGCGGGGCCTGACCTGCTCCGTACGGCCGCCCGCGAGGCTCAGCAGCGGCACCGCCACGGCGGTGCCGGCCAGGACGGCGCCGGTCACGACGAGGGCGAGCTTGCCCCGGCGCGTCAGTCGCATCGTGCTCCGTGGTGGAGTGTTCATCTGCATGCGGGCACGGTAGTACGCGTATGGTCGTAAACCCGACATATCGTCAGCTTGTCGGCGAGGGCCCGCCGTACGTCAGCCCGCCGGGGTCAGCCGGGCGTCCCGCCGCACCAGGGCCGCGTACCGTCCGTCCAGTTCCAGCAGTTCCTCGTGCGTGCCCCGTTCGGCGACCCGGCCGGAGTCCAGGACGACGATCTGGTCGGCACCGCGGACGGTGGACAGGCGGTGGGCGATGGTGAGCGTCGTCCGGTCGGCCGACAGGGCGTCGATGGCCTGCTGCACGGCGGCTTCCGTGCGGGTGTCCAGGGCGCTGGTCGCCTCGTCCAGGATGAGCACCGGCGGATCGCGCAGGATGGTGCGGGCTATCGCCAGACGCTGCTTCTCACCGCCGGAGAAGCGGTGGCCGCGCTCGCCGACGACGGTCTCGTAGCCGTCGGGCAGCGCGGAGATGTGGTCGTGGATCTGGGCGGCCCGCGCGGCCGCGTACAGCTCCTCGTCGGTGGCGTCCGGCTTGGCGAAGCGGAGGTTGTCGGCGACCGAGGCGTGGAAGAGGTAGGTCTCCTGCGAGACGACGCCGACGGCACGCGCGAGGGTGTCGAAGTCGAGGTCGCGCACGTCCACTCCGTCGATGGTGACGCGGCCGCCGGTGACGTCGTAGAGCCGGGGCACGAGGCAGCCGAGGGTGGACTTGCCGGCGCCGGTGGGACCGACGACGGCGAGACTGCCGCCGGCGGGCACGGTGATGTCGAGGCCGTCGAGGACCGGGGCGCCCTTGCCGTCGTAGCGGAACTCGACGTCCTCGAAGCGCACTTCGCCCTTGACCTCGTCGAGTCGGACCGGCCGCTCCCGCTCGGTGATGTCGACGGGCAGGTCCAGGTACTCGAAGATGCGCTGGAAGAGCGCGAGGGAGGTCTGCACCTGCACGCCGGTCGCCAGCAGGCTCACCGCGGGACGGAACAGACCCTGCTGGAGCGAGACGAAGGCGACGATGGTGCCGAGCGAGACCTGCGGGCCGCCGAGCTGGAGGGCGAGCCCCGCGGTCCAGTAGATGACGGCGGGCATGGCGGCCATGACGATCGTGATCACGGCCATCCGCCAGCGGCCGGCCATGTTGGACCTCACCTCGAGGTCAACCAGTTGCTCGGACTCCGCGGCGAAGGACGCGGTGAGCGAGTCGGAGCGCCCCATGGTGCGCCCGAGCAGGATGCCGCTGACGGAGAGCGACTCGGTGACCGTGGCGGCCATCGCGGCCATCTGCTTCTGGCGCTGGGTGGTGATCTTCTTGCGCTCGTTGCCGACGCGGCGGCTGATCCACACGAACACCGGAAGCAGGAGCAGCGAGACGACGGTGAGCCGCCAGTCGAGGGCCACCATGGCGACGATCGTGGCGACGACACTGGTGACGTTGGAGACCAGCGAGGTCGCGGTGGAGGTGACGGTGGCCTGCATGCCGCCGATGTCGTTGGCGATACGGGACTGCACCTCGCCGGTGCGGGTGCGGGTGAAGAAGGCGAGCGACATGCGCTGCAGGCGGCCGTAGACGGCCGTGCGCAGGTCGTGCATGACGCGCTGGCCGACGGTGGTCGAGATCAGGGTCTGCAGGACGCCGAAGACGCTGGAGAGGACCGCGCTCAGGATCATGCCGAGCGCGAGCAGGCTCAGCAGGCCGGTGCGACGCTCGGGGAGCGCCACGTCGAGGATCTCCTTGAGAAGGAACGGCGTGGCCACCGAGACCAGCGACGAGGCGCCGACCAGCAGGCCGACGATCGCGAGGCGCCCGCGGTAGGGGCGGAACAGCTTCAGGATGCGGCGCACCTGCCGAGGCTGTTCGCCGGTGTCGGCAGGCGGGGTCCAGGAGGGTTCTCGTTCGGGATGCATGGGCTCCTACGGAGGTGGCGGGCGGCGGCCGGGACCGGACGCCGGCGACTTATGGATCGTAGCTCATTGTTACCTATACTCACAATGAACGGCATCCTGATATTGTTCCCGCATGACCTCCCCCGATCCCGACGGCCTGCTCGCCGAGCAGTTGCTGCGGCTCACCCGCCGGGTCCACCGCATCCAGAAACGCCATCTGGAGCGGCGGGAACTGGGCGTCACCCCGGCCCAGTCCCGGCTGCTGCGCACCCTCGCGCACTACGGCTCGCCCCCGCGCATGGCCGACCTCGCCGAGCGCCTCGAAGTGGTGCCGCGCGCGGTGACGACGCTGGTCGACGGCCTCGAGGCGAGCGGCAAGGTGCGCCGGGTCCCGGACCCGTCGAACCGGCGGGTGACCCGGATCGAGCTGACGGACGAGGGCCGCGAGACCCTGCGCGAGGTGCGCGGGGCGCGCCGGTCGGCCGCCGAGGAGATACTCGCCCCGCTGACGGAGAAGGAGCGCGCGGTGCTCGGCGTGCTCCTGGACACGCTGGTCGACTCGGAGACCGTCAGACACTGCTGAACCCGGGCGTTCCCCGCTCCCGCTCCCTCGCGTGGCGCGGGCGCGGGAGCGGGGGTGGGGGCGCCGGCCGGCCTCAGCAGCGTCGGCGGTCCTCCGTGAGCGCGCCCTGCGCCGTGCTCAGCGTGCGGTCGTAGCACCCCGCCGAGCCGTCCACGCGGTAGCGCTCACTGGACGTGCCGACCGCGTGCCGCTGGTCGCGCGGGACGCCGAGCGTGTACGCGGCGTCGCCGCTGTAGGTGTCGTCGAGTCGCGACCACGCCGTGCGCCGGCCGCCCTCGTGCCGCACGAGCGTGGCCCGGTCGCCCAGGGTGAGCACGGTGCGCAGCCGGTCGTCCGTGCCGAGGGTGGTCGCGCCGTTCATCGTGTACGTCCGGTGGGTGTGCGTCGTGCGTGCCGCGCCCGCCTCCGCCACGGCGACGGTCTCGTCGTCCGTCCAGGCCGCGTCGAGTCCGTCGGTGTTCTCGCCGTCGGTCCAGCGGTGCGCGGAGGTGTTGGCGAGGGCGCGGGTGACGGTGGTGGTCACGCGGCCGTGCGAGGTGTTCAGGTAGCCGGAGACGGTGAGCCGGTGCCCGGCCTCGGTGTCGACCCGGTTCTCCGCGCCCGGCGTGTAGACCGAGGAGTCGGCGACATCGGTCGCCTCGGAACGGGTGAGCGCCCCGGTGACGTGGGCCCGGTGCGCGTCCTGCCACACCAGCACGTTCACGGGGGTGCTCCACCCGGACTGCCCGGCGGGCACGCCGACCACGGAGACCTCGACGCGGTGCGGGCGGCCGTCGTTGAGGAGCCCGGCGAACGGCGTGAGGTCGTACTCGACGGGCCGCACGTCGAAGGCGCGTGGCGCCGGGAGGACGTACCAGAGGAAGGGGTTGGACCAGCCGCCGGTCCACACATGGGGGAACGGTGCGGCGATCCCGGCGAGCCGCCCGTCGACCTTGATCTGCACCTCGCGGTACGGACCGTGGTCGGCCTTGCAGGAGTAGGCGGCCGGATCGGCCACGGTCAGGTACCAGAACTCCTCGCAGCCGCCGCCGGATCCGGTGGCGTACACCTCCGCGACGATGCGCTCGCTGTTGCGCGGTGTGGTGAGGGTGGTCGCGTCCGGCGCACCGTCGAGGGTGAGGACGCGGTCGGGCGCCGGCGCGTCGGGGCGGCCCCGGTAGAAGGTGAGCGTCACCTTGACGTCGATGACGCCGGTGTAGGTGTCGTCCACTACGTTCCCGATGAGCATCTCGACGTCCTGCGGTCCGCGGAGGACGTCGCTGTACCGGGTGACGTCCTTCTCCACGTGCCACTCGATGCCGTCGGGCGACGGCTCCGGTGTCGAGGTGCGCAGGATCTCGGCGCCGCCGACGTGCAGGTAGCCGAGGCGGTCGAACTGACGGCCCTTGACCTCGCCGTCGAGCCGCAGCACGACCTTGCTCCAGCGGTCGCCGCAGCCCCGTGGCGGTGTGTACGCGCCCCGGTAGGGAGTGAAGTCACGGAACTGGTTCTCGGCCAGGGTGACCTGGCAGGACTTGGTGTGCGGCCGGGTGACGGGCGGGACGGCGGTCACCGGATCGTGCCAGTCGGTGCCGAACTCGGCGGGAGCGCCCGCGGATCGGGGCGCCGTCCCGGCGGCAGCCGCGCCGGTACCGAAGAGCGTGCTCGCCAGGAGGGTCGCCCCGGCGAGCATGGACATGACTATCCGTCTTCTCATGGGCCCGGTTCTACGGGCGGTCGGGCCCCGCCCGCAATGAGGCGTGGCGCATCCTCACCCGCCCGTCAGGTCCGCCCTGTCCCCCATCACCACGACGGGACGCCGGTCCGGATCGAGCTCGCGCAGCAGGAACTCCATGGCCTGCCTGGACATGCTGACGCAGCCCGAGGTGCCGCTGCCGTGGTCCATGTGCAGCCAGATGCTCCCGCCCTTCCCCTCGCCTTCCGGCCGCCTCGGGTCGTTCGGCGGGACGCCCCGGACCCGGTTGTAGTCGATGGCGATGACGTAGTCGAAGTCGTGCCAGTAGGGCTTCGCCCACCAGCGAGGGGCGGCGAAGGACCGGTCCTGCGTGTACGGCAGTTCGGTGCCCGGATCGCCCAGTACGCCGCCCGCGTCGGTGAGGGTGAACACGCCGACGGGACTGCGCCGGTCGCCGGAGCGGTGGTTTCTGCTCCACCCGTTCCCGCCGTTGTGCGCCGGCCAGTCGCGGACGTGCCGCCACGCCCCGTCGTGCCTGGTGTAGAGCACGACCGTGGAATCGGCCGAGTTCCTGCCGTCGCCGTAGACGGCGACCACCTGCCCGGAACCGGCCGGGATTCGCCGCAGCATCGCAGGGCCGATGCCCGGGACGCGATGCGGGTCGCGCCCGTCCGCGCCGGACCGCCCGGCCCGGCCGTCCGGTTCCGGGGCTCCGCTGCCACTGTCCGAGGAACCGCAGGCCGCCAGGGCCGCGAGCAGGGTCCCGGCGGCCGTCACCGCCCACGCCGTACACCGCGCTCTGTCGCTCCGCACGCCGCCCATGCTGGCATCGGCCGCCGGTGCGCCGTGCGGTCTCACGGACTTTCACCCGGCCGGGCTACGGCAGCCGCCCGCCGCCGCCCCACACCTGGCCGGAACACGGCGAACCGCGCGGACCGTCGGGGGAAAACCGGTTGAAATTCCCCGGCCCGCGACGCGACCCTTTCACGGTTTGTTGCCGCTCCCCCACCCTCCCTGACACGAGCCACTGGGACGTCATGCGAATCCAAGACCTTCCGTATCCCGATCCGGGCGTACCGGACGCGCGTTCGGGTCCTCACCTCCTGTGGTGGCTCTGGCGCAACCAGCTGGGCGGCCAGCTCAAGGCGCTGGCCTGGGGCCTGCTGCACTTCGTGGCCGTCTCCGCGCTGCCCTTCTGCGTCGGTCTCGCCGTCCAGGCCGTGGTGGACCGCTCCGGCAGCCGACTGGCCCTGACGGGGGGCCTGATGGCGTTGTGCGGCACGGCGATCGCGGTCGGCGACACCTTCCTGCACCGGTCCGCCGTCACCAACTGGATCACCGCGGCCGCCCGGATCCAGCAGCTGCTGGCCCGCAAGGCGGCCCGGCTGGGCTCCGCGCTGACCCGGCGGGTAGCGGCCGGCGAAGTGGTGTCCGTGTCCACCGGGGACGTGGAGAAGATCGGCTGGTTCGTCGAGGCCGTCTCCCGGTTCACCGCCGCCGCGCTCACCGTCGTCGTGGTCTGCGTCGGCCTGGTCGTCTACCAGCCCGCGCTCGGCGTGGTCGTCGCCGTGGGCCTGCCGGTCGTCGCGCTCGCCGTGCTCCCCCTGCTGCCCAGGGCCACCCGGCGGGCCGACGAGCAGCGCGAGAAGGCCGGGCGGGCCACCGAGCTGGCCTCCGACACGGTGGCCGGCCTGCGGGTGCTGCGCGGGATCGGCGGCGAGGAGCTCTTCCTCGACCGCTACCGCCGCGCCTCCCAGGAGGTACGGCACGCGGCCGTGCGCAGCGCCCGCATGTGGTCGCTGATCTCCGCGATCCAGGTGCTGCTCCCGGGACTGCTGCTGATCGCGGTGGTCTGGCACGGCACCCACCTGGCCCGCCAGGGCCGGATCACGGTCGGCGAACTCGTCACCGTCTACAGCGCGGTGATGGTGCTCAACTACCCCTTGCGGCACTTCGAGGAGATCGCGATGGCCTACTCCTTCTCGCGCCCCTCGGCCAGGCGGGCCGCGCGCGTGCTGTCGCTGCAGCGGTCCACGGACGCCGGTGGGGCGCGCGGGGCGGAGGTGCCGGGCGGCGACCTGTACGACCCGGACACCGGCCTGCTCGCGCCGGCCGGTCTGCTCACCGCGGTGGTGTGCGGCGACCCCGACGCGGCCGGACGGCTGGCGGAACGCCTGGGCGGGCACCCCGCAGAGGCGGGTACGCCGGTGCTGCTCGGCGGCGTACCCCTCGACGAGCTCCCGCTCGACAGCGCCCGCACGGCCGTCCTCGTCCAGGACAAGGACCCGGTGCTGCTGTCCGGAACGCTGCGCGAGCTGCTCGACGTGCCCGCGTCCGGTGCCGTACGGCCCGAGGACGCGCTGGCGGCCGCCCGGTGCGAGGACGTGCTGGACGCGCTCGTGCAGGGGTCGCTGGACGCCGTCGACCCGCTGGACTCCCGGATCACCGAGCGGGGCCGCTCCCTCTCGGGCGGCCAGCGACAGCGGCTCGCCCTGGCCCGGTCGCTCATCACCGATCCCGAAGTACTCGTTTTGGACGAGCCGACGTCCGCCGTCGACTCGCACACCGAGGCGTGGATCGCGCAGGGTCTGCGGCGGCTGCGCTCGGGACGGACGACCGTGGTGTTCACGTCCTCCCCCCTGCTGCTCGACCACGCGGACCGGGTCGTCCTCGTCCACGACGGCGAGGTCACGGCGGTCGGCGTGCACCGTGAACTGGTCGACGCGGAGCCGCTGTACCGGGCCGTGGTGACCCGGGAGACCGACGACGAGCGGGCCGAGGCCGAGGCAGACCTGCCCGCACGGGGCGCCCTCCTCGGCGCGTTCGGCACGCTGGACGAGATCGAGGAGAGCGCATGATCGGCGTTGCGCCACCAGCGTACGACCCGGCGGCCCCGACGACCGCCACCACCCTCCCCGTCGGCGCGGCCGCGACCGTGCGCGCCTACGTGGCCGAACTGTTCCGCCGACACCGCCGGTCCTTCCTCCTCCTGGTCGCCGTCAACACCGTGGCCGTGATCGCGTCCATGGTGGGCCCGTACCTCCTCGGCGGCCTCGTCGAGCGGGTGTCGGACGGAGCGCGGGAACTGCATCTGGGCCTGACCACCGGGTCGTTCGTGCTCGCGCTGCTCGTACAGGCCGTCTTCGTGCGGCAGGTGCGGCTGCGGGGCGCGATGCTCGGCGAGCGGATGCTGGCCGACCTGCGCGAGGACTTCCTCGTCCGGTCGGTCGGACTGCCGCCGGGCGTGCTGGAGCGGGCGGGCACCGGTGACCTGCTGTCCCGCATCACCACCGACATCGACCGCCTCGCCAACGCCATGCGGGAGGCGGTGCCGCAGCTCGCCATCGGCGTGGTGTGGGCCCTGCTGCTGCTCGGCGGCCTGGTGGCGACGGCCCCACCGCTCGCGGCCGCCGTGCTGCTCGCGGTGCCCGTGCTGGTGGTGGGGTGCCGCTGGTACTTCAGACGGGCGCCCTCCGGCTACCGCTCGGAGGCGGCCGGGTACGCCGCCGTCGCCGCCGCGCTCGCCGAGACCGTGGACGCGGGCCGCACCGTCGAGGCGCACCGGCTGGGCGAGCGGCGCATCGCCCTGTCCGAGCGGCGGATCAAGGAGTGGACGGCCTGGGAGCGCTACACCCTCTGGCTGCGGTCCGTGCTCTTCCCCGTCATCAACGCCGTCCATGTCATCGTGCTCGGCTCGGTGCTGATGGTGGGCGGCTTCTTCGTGCTGCGGGGGTGGATCGGGGTCGGACAGCTGACGACGGGCGCGCTCGTCGCGCAGATGCTCGTCGATCCCGTGAACCTGATCCTTCGCTGGTACGACGAGGTGCAGGTGGCCCAGGTGTCGCTGGCCCGGCTGGTCGGCGTCCGGGACATCGAGCCGGCCGCCGGGGACGCCTCCCTGGCCCCGGGCGGTCGGGACGTGCACGCGGACCGGGTGCACTTCGGCTACCGGGAGGGCGTCGACGTGCTGCGCCAGGTGTCCCTGGAGGTAGCCCCGGGCACCCGGCTGGCCCTGGTCGGTCCGTCCGGCGCGGGCAAGTCCACGCTGGGCAGGCTGCTCGCCGGGATCTACGCGCCCCGGGACGGCCGCGTCACCCTGGGCGGTGCCGAACTGTCCCGGATGCCGGCGGAACGCGTCCGCTCGCACGTCGCTCTGGTCAACCAGGAACACCACGTCTTCGTGGGTTCCCTGCGGGACAACCTGCTGCTCGCCCGCACCGACGCCGCCGACGCCGAGCTCTGGGCGGCGTTGGGCGCGGTCGACGCGGACGGCTGGGCCCGGGCGCTGGACGACGGGCTGGACACCGAGGTCGGGTCCGGCGGGCTGGCCCTGACCCCGGCGCAGGCCCAGCAGATCGCGCTGGCCCGGCTGGTGCTGGCCGACCCGCACACGCTGGTCCTGGACGAGGCGACCTCGCTGCTCGACCCGCGCGCGGCCCGGCACCTGGAACGCTCGCTGGCCCGTGTGCTGGACGGGCGCACGGTGGTCGCGATCGCCCACCGGCTGCACACCGCCCACGACGCCGACGTGATCGCCGTCGTGGAGAACGGCCGGATCAGCGAGCTGGGCAGCCATGCGGAGCTGGTCGCCGCGGACGGCGCGTACGCGGCGCTGTGGCGCTCGTGGCACGGGTGAGCCGGGGACGCCGTGGCGGAACGCCCGGCGCGGGGGCGACCCGGGCGAGCCTGCGGGCTCGGGCGGCCTTGGGGGCTGCGGCGACTCCGGGAGCTTCGGCGGCTCGAAGGGCTGCAGCGACTCCGCGAGCTTCGGCGACTCCGGGAGCCCCGAGGACTTCGCCGCGATGAGATCGTCTGTCCGGTCGCGCGGCGCCGCGCGGCCGGACCGGTCGGAGGCCGGACGGGCGGGCCGGTCGGAGGCCGGACGGGCGGGCCCGGCTGTGCCCTGGCGGCCGGGCCAGGCGCCGTACAGGCTCGCGAACAGCCCCGGGCCCGAGGAAACGATGCGACTCGCGGCCGTGGCAGGACGCCCGGGCGTGCCTGGACGGGCGAGCGCCGCCGGACCTGCGGGCGCGACCGCCCGGTCGCGCCGCGCGGTGGCCGGGCGCGCGATGGCGTTGCGGCGGGCGCACGAGGACGGCCGGGGGCGGCGGTTCCGTGCGGTCCGGCCGGGGTACGCGACCCCAGGCCACCACCCGTGCCGTTGCGCGCGGGCGAACAGGGGTGGAAGGCTGGATAGCGGCATCGGTTCGGGGGACGGCCGGGAACCCGTCGGGTCCCGGCGTACGCGACCGGTGCCGGGCGTGCCGACGGCGCACTGCCCCTCCTGGGGGCACAAGGCCGTCCTCACCACATGGAGGTACCCGTGGACAGCGCCGACGGATGGGGGGATGACGTCTACCAGCCCGATCCCTCGGAGATCCGGGAGGACTCGGGTGTCCTCGACGCCGAGGACACCCTGGAACTCGACGGTGTCGACGATCCTCTCGACCGCGGCTGGTCCCCTCCCGAGCGCCCGTGGGCGGTGGAGCACACCGGCGTGACGGCCGGCGAACGCCTGACCGGGGAGACCCTGGACCAGCGGCTCGCCGAGGAGCTGCCCGACTCCCCCGCCCCCGACGGAGACGGCATCGGTGACTGCGAAGGCACCGACGGGGAACTCCTCGACAACGAGGTCGGCGCTTCCCGCTCCGGCCGCCTGGTCGCCCCGGACGAGGGTGCGCACGAGGACGACGAGAGCGCCCTCGTGGCCACCGACGTCGGCATCGACGGCGCCGCCGCCTCCGCCGAGGAGGCCGCGATGCACATTGTCGACGAGGACGCTTCCTCCGGCTGACCCGGACGCCCCCTGCCCGACCGCCCCGCGCGAGGAGCCGCCATGCAGCAGGACAAGCACCCCGACTACCACTCCGTGGTCTTCCGGGACCGCGCCGCCGGGTACGCGTTCCTGACCCGGTCCACCGCGAACAGCGAGCAGACCATCGAGTGGGACGACGGTGAGACCTACCCGGTGATCGACGTGGAGATCTCCTCCGAGAGCCACCCCTTCTACACGGGCAAGGCCCGCACGGTGGACACGGAGGGCCGCATCGCCCGGTTCGAGCGCCGCTACGGCGGAGGCGAGGCCGGTGGCGGGGAGGCCTGAGAGGCCGCGGCGCGTCAGATCACGTTGAGCGCCGCCGCACAGCCCGCTCCGCCCAGCAGCATGAACAAGGGCATCAGCACCCTCAGCTCGACCCAGCTGCCCGCCCGGAAGCGCAGCGCCTTCGGCGGCCCCAGCGGGTACCAGCGCTTGCGGCCCACCGGGATCGGCCACAGGATCGGGCAGCCGGACACCGTCAGCGCGTCCCCGATGTCGTGGACCAGGGCGCCCAGGACTATCGGCAGCCCCAGCCACAGGTACTCCTGCCCGGGCTCGGTGAACAGCCAGTCGGAGCCGTTGCCCGGCTTGTCCAGTATCCCCGCGAGGATCCAGGCGCTGGTCGCCGCGAGCAGCCAGACCAGGACGTCGCTGCTCGAACCGCGGGCCGCGCGCCACAGCAGTCCCTCGATCGCCAGCACCATGTGCACGAAGAGGATCGCCAGCACCGCCCAGCGGCCTCCGGCGATCGCCGCGCCGGAGCTCCCCGCACCGATGAGTACCGCCCACAGCCAGGTGTGGGTGAGGGTGCGGTGGCCGCCCGAGCGGCGGGCGTCGCCCTTCATCCTGGTCGCCTTGTAGACGGCGTAGGAGAGCTTGTCGACGATCTCGCAGATCCACCGGGAGATCGGGCCGAAGGCCCGGGAGATGGTGGCGGCCTTGTGGTCCAGGTCGGGGGCGAGTGCGGCACCGGCGCAGATCAGGGCTCCGACGAGAAGGACGGGCCAGGGCATCGGGTGTCCGGCCGCGGCGGCGGCCGCTCCGACGCCCAGCCAGGCCGCGGCCCCCGACAGTGAGTGTGCTGGTCCCATCATGGCCGCTTCCCGCCCCGTTCCTCTTGTGCCGCTGTGCAGTTGACCTGGAGCGCTGACGCGCCGTCGGCGACACAGCGTAGCGGCAGTGATCTTCGTACCCGCAGCCGATTCCCCCCTCGGGCCCAAGGCCAGGCAAGATGGGGGCGTGACCCTCATCGATCAGCTCCCGCCGACCGCCGACCCCGACGCCCTGTACGAAGCCTTCGAGTCGTGGGCGCAGGAGCGCGGCCTCACCCTGTACCCCCACCAGGAGGAGGCGCTGATCGAGGTGGTGTCCGGGGCGAACGTGATCGTCTCGACGCCCACCGGCTCCGGCAAGAGCATGATCGCCGCGGGCGCCCACTTCGCCGCGCTGGCCCGGGACGAGGTCACCTTCTACACCGCCCCGATCAAGGCGCTGGTGTCGGAGAAGTTCTTCGAGCTGTGCAAGCTGTTCGGCACCGAGAACGTCGGCATGCTGACCGGCGACGCCTCCGTGAACTCCGACGCGCCGGTGATCTGCTGCACCGCAGAGGTGCTGGCCTCCATCGCGCTGCGCGACGGCAGGAACGCCGATGTCGGCCAGGTCGTCATGGACGAGTTCCACTTCTACGCGGAGGGCGACCGCGGCTGGGCGTGGCAGATCCCGCTGCTGGAGCTCCCGCAGGCCCAGTTCATTCTGATGTCCGCCACTTTGGGTGATGTGTCCTTCTTCGAGAAGGATCTCACCCGCCGCACCGGCCGTCCGACCTCGGTGGTCCGCTCGGCCACCCGCCCGGTGCCCCTCTCCTACGAGTACGAGCTCACCCCGCTCACCGAGACGCTCACCGAGCTGCTGGCGAGCAAGCAGGCGCCGGTGTACATCGTGCACTTCACCCAGGCGCAAGCCGTGGAGCGGGCGCAGGCGCTGATGAGCATCAACATGTGCACGCGCGAGGAGAAGGACCGGATCGCCGAGCTGATCGGCAACTTCCGCTTCACCACCAAGTTCGGCCGCAACCTCTCCCGTTACGTCCGGCACGGCATCGGCGTCCACCACGCCGGCATGCTGCCCAAGTACCGGCGCCTGGTGGAGAAGCTCGCGCAGGCCGGCCTGCTGAAGGTCATCTGCGGTACGGACACGCTGGGCGTGGGTGTCAACGTGCCCATCCGCACCGTGCTGTTCACGGCGCTCACCAAGTACGACGGCACCCGGGTGCGTACCCTGCGCGCCCGCGAGTTCCACCAGATCGCGGGCCGCGCCGGCCGGGCCGGTTTCGACACCGCCGGGCTCGTGGTGGCCCAGGCGCCCGAGCACGTCATCGAGAACGAGAAGGCCCTCGCCAAGGCGGGCGACGATCCCAAGAAGCGCCGCAAGGTGGTGCGCAAGAAGGCTCCGGAGGGCTTCGTCGCCTGGACGGAGAACACCTTCGAGAAGCTGATCACCTCCGAACCCGAGCCGCTGACCTCGCGCTTCCGGGTGACGCACACGATGCTGCTGTCGGTCTCCGCCCGGCCCGGCAACGCGTTCGAGGCGATGCGCCATCTCCTCGAGGACAACCACGAGCCGCGCCGGCAGCAGCTCAGGCACATCCGCAGGGCCATCGCGATCTACCGTTCGCTGCTGGACGGCGGGATCGTGGAGAAGCTCGACAAGCCGGACGCCGAGGGCCGCATCGTCCGGCTCACGGTCGACCTGCAGCAGGACTTCGCGCTTAACCAGCCGCTGTCGACGTTCGCGCTCGCCGCGTTCGAGCTCCTCGACCCCGAGTCGCCCTCCTACGCGCTCGACATGGTGTCCGTCGTCGAGTCCACGCTGGACGACCCCCGGCAGATCCTCGTCGCCCAGCAGAACAAGGCCCGAGGCGAGGCGGTCGCCGCCATGAAGGCGGACGGCGTCGAGTACGAGGAGCGCATGGAGCGCCTCCAGGACGTCACGTACCCGAAGCCGCTGGAGGAGCTGCTCTTCCACGCTTACGACACGTACCGCAAGAGCCACCCGTGGGTCGGCGACCACCCGCTGTCGCCGAAGTCCGTGATCCGCGACATGTACGAACGCGCGCTGTCGTTCACGGAACTGGTGTCCTTCTACGAGCTCGCCCGCACCGAGGGCATCGTGCTGCGCTACCTCGCCAGCGCCTACAAGACCCTGGACCACACGATCCCGGACGACCTGAAGTCCGAGGACCTCCAGGACCTGATCGAGTGGCTCGGCGAGATGGTGCGCCAGGTGGACTCCAGCCTGCTGGACGAGTGGGAGCAGCTGGCCAACCCGGAGGAGATGACCGCCGAGGAGGCACAGGAGAAGGCCGACGAGGTCAAGCCGGTCACCGCCAACGCGCGCGCCTTCCGGGTCCTGGTCCGCAACGCCATGTTCCGCCGGGTGGAGCTCGCCGCTCTCGACCAGGTCGGGGACCTGGGCGAGCTGGACGCCGAGTCCGGCTGGGACGCCGAGGCGTGGGGCGAGGCGATGGACAAGTACTGGGACGAGTACGAGGACCTCGGCACCGGACCGGACGCCCGCGGCCCCAAGCTGCTGGTCATCAAGGAGGAGCCGGAGAACGGCCTGTGGCGGGTCCGGCAGATCTTCGACGACCCGAACGGCGACCACGACTGGGGCATCAGCGCGGAGATCGACCTCGCCGCGTCCGACGCCGAGGGCCGTGCGGTCGTACGCGTCACCGATGTCGGCCAGCTGTGAGCACGGGAGAACTCCACCAATGACGACGAACCCCGCCGAGAGGCTGGTCGACCTGCTCGACCTGGAGCAGATCGAGGTCAACATCTTCCGCGGCCGGAGCCCGCAGGAGTCCCTGCAGCGGGTCTTCGGCGGCCAGGTGGCGGGCCAGGCGCTGGTCGCCGCCGGCCGCACCACCGACGGCGAGCGCCCGGTCCACTCGCTGCACGCGTACTTCCTGCGCCCGGGCCGGCCGGGTGTGCCCATCGTGTACCAGGTGGAACGGGTGCGTGACGGCCGGTCGTTCACCACCCGACGGGTGACGGCCGTGCAGCAGGGCCGCACGATCTTCAATCTCACCGCCTCCTTTCACAAGCCTGAGGAAGGCCCCTTCGAGCACCAGCTGCCGCCCGCCCGGGAGGTGCCGGACCCGGAGTCCCTGCCGACGGTGTCCGAGGAGATCCGCAAGCATCTGGGCGCGCTGCCTGAGCAGTTGGAGCGGATGGCACGGCGCCAGCCGTTCGACATCCGCTACGTGGACCGGCTGCGCTGGAACACGGAGGAGATCCAGGGGGCCGAGCCGCGCAGCGCCGTGTGGATGCGCGCGGTCGGTCCGCTGGGGGACGACCCGCTGGTGCACACCTGCGCACTGACCTACGCCAGTGACATGACCCTGCTGGACGCGGTCCGCATTCCGGTCGAACCCCTCTGGGGCCCGCGGAACTTCGACATGGCCTCGCTGGATCACGCCATGTGGTTCCACCGGCCGTTCCGCGCTGACGAGTGGTTCCTGTACGACCAGGAGTCCCCGGTCGCGACCGGCGGGCGCGGGCTGGCCCGCGGCCGCATCTACGACGTGCGCGGCCGGCTGCTCGTCTCCGTCGTGCAGGAAGGTCTGTTCCGGGCCTTGTGACGCGGCAGCGCTCCCCCGGACCGGGAGTTCGCGCGGGACAGCCACGCCCGGAGGGCCCGGGCCGGCCGGTGCACCGCTGGACGGGTGTCTCGGGGCCGGCGCTGCGCCGCAGGGTTCGGCGGTGCCTCGGCGTGCGCCGCCGCCCGGCCCCGCCGTGCGGACCCGCTGTCACTCGCCGCGCCGGGACTTGCCGGCACAGGTCCCGCGGCATGCTCGTTCCCCGCAGTGGGCTCCGCGGTCTCCGGGAGCCGGACCGGTGGGCTCGCGACAGGCGATTGGGCGCGCGCCTCCTGGATCGCCTGCGCCAGCTCAGCACGCAGCCAGCCGACTTCGTCTTGGTCCTGCGCGGTCATGAGGTGCTCGGCGAGGTGGGCGAAGGAGGAGCCCGGTGCGCCGTGGGCGGGCGGGGCGGGCCGGAGCCGCTCCAGCAGGGCGCGCTCGTGGAGGTCCCGGACGACTTCGGCGACTTCTGTGGGCGCCAGGAACGCGGCCACCGCCGCCGCTCGCGCCCAGGGGCTCCCGGCCTGCCGCATCAGGAAACCGAAGTGCCGGCCCCGCCAGTTACGGGCTCGCAGGTCGACCCCGGTCGCCAACTGACCCCTGAGGGTCTCCGGCGTACGGCCCTTCAGCAGGCGGGCGTTCCCCGCGCCGGCCGCGAACTGCTCGAGCTCCTCGGCCAGATACAGCCAGACCACGGCGCGGTAGCGGTTCAGATAGAACCGGACCGGAACCAGCAGGCCCAGCCGGGCGAGCCGGGTGAACCTGCCCGCGGGAATCCCCATGAGCGCGGCGCCGTCCGCCGTGCCCACCAACCGCACATGGTCACGGAGGGTGCTGGGAAAGCCGTACTGGGTCCGCAGCCGGTCGATCTCGACCTGCTCCACCCTGCGGCCTCCGCCTCCGCCTTCGTCGGCCACCGTCCGGATCCGGCCGAGATGGACGGCGAGGTCGAACTCCGCGCGTTTGAGGCCCAGTTCCCGAGCCGCCCGGCTCGGCGAGCAGGCCGCGGGGACGGCGCTGACAAGGGTGCTGTCCGGCATGGTGGTACTCCCCCGTGGAGTGATCGGCTCACGCCCTGTGCGTTGCCCGTGCACACACCGTAGCCAAAAGCGGTCGAGGTGCGGCGACCCTGTGGACAACTCCGCGGGGTATGGAGATCAGGCGGGTCAGAGGTCCGTCACGGGCCGGTCGGGCTGCCGGGCGTCCACACCGAGGTGTTCGCCGACGCGGTTGACGAGCAGGGTCATCTCATAGGCGATCTGGCCGATGTCGACTTCGGCGCCGCTGAGCACGCACAGACAGCTGCCGGTGCCGGCCGCGGTCACGAACAGCACGGCGTCGTCGTACTCGATCATCGTCTGGCGGACCGTGCCCGCGCCGAAGTGGCGCCCGGAACCCTTCGCCAGGCTGTGCAACCCGGAGGCGACCGCGGCCAGGTGTTCGGCGTCCTCACGGCGCAGCCCGGTGCTCGCGCCGGTGACCAGACCGTCGTTGGACAGGACCAGCGCGTGCCGCACGTGGTCCACTCGCTGGGTCAGGTCGTCCAGGAGCCAGCCGAGTCCCTGGTTCTGCGCCATGTTCCGTCTCCCCGTGTGACGTCTCCTCCCGGCCGGAGGATCTGTCCGCCAGCCTTCCCCACGACCCGCGTCCGGGCAAGCAGGATGGGCGTATGGCACAGAAGATGACCGATGAGGAATGGCGGGCGTTCGTCTCGAACGGCACCCGAACCGGCAAGTTGTCCACCGTCAGCGCCGATGGGAGCCCACATGTGGCCCCGATCTGGTTCCTGCTGGACGGCGACGAGCTGGTGTTCAACACCGGCAAGGGAACCGTGAAAGGGCGCAATCTCGCCCGTGACGGACGGATCGCCCTGTGCGTGGACGACGACCGGCCGCCCTTTCACTTCGTGGTGGTGAGCGGCCGGGCCCGGTTGTCGGAGGAACTGGACGACGTCCGGCTGTGGGCCACCCGCATCGCCGCCCGGTACATGGGAGAGGAGCGCGCCGAGGAGTACGGTGCCCGCAACGGCGTCCCGGGCGAGCTGCTGGTCCGGGTCACCGTCGACAAGGTGGTGGCGGTCAAGGACCTGGCCGCCTGAGCGGACGCGTTCAGCTCACGGAGTCGAGGAGCCGGGCGGTGTGCATCCGCCCGGCGTACTCGACGAGCCGGATCAGCACCTCCTTGCCGGAGTCCCGCTCGCGCGCGTCGCACAGGACGACCGGTGTCCCCTGGTCCAGGTCGAGTGCCCGGGAGACGTCGTCGGCGCCGTAGCCGCGTGCTCCGGGAAAGCAGTTGACGGCCACTACGAACGGAATGCGCCGGTGCTCGAAGTAGTCGACCGCCGGGAAGCAGTCCTCCAGGCGACGGGTGTCGGCGAGGACCACGGCGCCGAGCGCTCCTTGGGACAGCTCGTCCCACAGGAACCAGAAGCGGTCCTGCCCCGGCGTCCCGAAGAGGTACAGGGAGAGGCCCGAACGTATGGTGATGCGCCCGAAGTCCATGGCGACGGTCGTGGTGACCTTGTGGTCCACGCCGTCGGTGTCGTCCACCGACTGACCGGCTTCACTGAGCAGTTCCTCGGTGCGCAGCGGACGGATCTCGCTGACGGCGCCGACGAGGGTCGTCTTGCCGACCCCGAAGCCGCCGGCGACCAGGATCTTCAGCGCCAGGGCGGTGGAGTCGGCTGCTGCGTCGGAGTGCTCGGAGACCATGATCACTTCTCTCGGCGTGAGGTGGGGGTTCCACAGGGTTCATCTACAGCGCCCGCAGCCCTTCGATGACTTCGCGCAGAACGCGTTCGTCCGGCAGGTGGGCCGGCGGCACCGGACGGCTGACGGTGACATGGCCCAGTTCGAGCAGGTCGCCCAGGAGCACTCTGACCACGCCCACCGGCAGGTCCGCACCGGCCGCGAGTTCGGCGACGGACTGCGTCTCCAGGCGGCACAGGCCGATCAGCGCCCGGTGTTCGGGGCCGAGGGCGCTGTCGTCGTCCATCGCCGGTGCGGCCGGGTCGAGGGTGACGAGGGCGATCAGGTCGAAGCTCACTCCGGAGGGGCCCGGCTGGGTTCGTCCGCCCGTCATGGCGTAGGGGCGGACGAGGGGGCCGGCCTCGCCGTCGTACCACTGGATGCCCGGTGTGCTCGGGCCGCCGGTCGGGATGTCGGTCATGGCTGCCGCTCTTCCCGCTCATCCGGCGGCGGGCGGCCGGGCGGTGATCCGCGGCGCGGTGTACAGGTGCTCGCCCACGCGCCTGACCAGTCGTGCCATCTCGTAGGCGACCAGGCCGATGTCCGCGGTGACGGCGGTGAGCACGGTGAGGCAGGAGCCTTCTCCGGCGGCCGCGACGAAGAGGAAGGCATCGTCCATCTCCACCATGGTCTGGCGTACGCCGCCCGCTCCGAAGTGGCGGCCGGCGCCCTTGGCGAGGCTGTTGAAACCGGAGGCCACGGCGGCCAGATGCTCGGCGTCGTCCCGTCTCAGACCGCTGGAGGCGCCCACCGCCAGGCCGTCGTTGGACAGCACGACGGCGTGCCGTACCTCGCTCACCCGCGTCACCAGGTCGTCCAGCAGCCAGTCGAGTTCGCCGGACCGCTGGGCGGCCCTCGTGTTCGGGTCCTGGATCATGCCGGGTCTCCTTCACTGCTCGCACTGCCTGTCGCTGTTCCGGGGCCGGTGCCGTGACCGGCCTGTCGCCCACCGCCCCGCACCCAGCCGTCGCGGTAGGCCGCCATGCGGTCCCGTACGACTTCCGGGGTACGCCCCTCGTCCCCTTGCGGGGCGGTTTCCGGTGCCGGCTCCTCGGGGGACTGCCGGCGGAGTTGTGGAGCGAGGTTCGCCTGGCGCACGCGGCGCGGGAGGACGTCGGAGGACTCGGAATCCTGCGGCGGGCGGTGCGGCCTCAGGGCGGTGACTCCGGGAGGCGGCGGTTCGTGCGCGGGAGCCGAGGGCGCCGGCGCGGGGGGCGGCGCCTGGTGTGCGGGGGGCGAGGGCCGGCCTTCGGGGGCCGGGGGCCGGTGTGCGGGGGCGGTGGCCGCAAGGGCGGGGCGGCCGGCCCGGGCGGTGACCTCGGGAGGAACGGGGGGCTCGTCCGGTACGCGCGCGTACTCGGGCCGGTGCGGCGGGGCCGTCGGCGCCTCCTCCACCGCGGGGTGTGCCGGGGAGCCGGTGTGCAGAAGGGCGGTGGGCAGCAGGACGACCGCGGTGGTGCCTCCGTAGGGGGAGGTGCGCAGGTGCACCTTGATGTCGTGCCGGGAGGCGAGTCTGCTGACCACGAAGAGGCCGAGCCGGTCGCTGTCGAACAGATCGAGGGCCTCGGACTGCTCGATCCGCCGGTTCGCCTCCGCGAGGACCTCGGACCCCATGCCGAGACCCCGGTCCTCGACCTCCAGCACGTAGCCGTTGCCGACGGGCTCGCCGGTGACCCGCACGCGCGTGTGCGGTGGCGAGAACTGGGCGGCGTTCTCGACGAGTTCGGCCAGCAGATGGGTGAGGTCGGCGACGGCCGCTCCGACGACGGCCACCGCCGGGAGCCCGCGCACCTCCACGCGCGCGTAGTCCTCGACCTCGGACACCGCCGCGCGTACGACGTTCGTCAGGGCCACCGGAGTGCGCCAGGCCCGGCCCGGCGCCGCTCCGGAAAGGATGATCAGACTCTCGGCGTGCCGCCGCATCCGGGTGGTGAGGTGGTCGAGCCGGAACAGGTCGCTCAGCTCGTCCGGGTCGTCGGAGCGCCGTTCCATACTGTCCAGGAGGCTGAGCTGACGGTGGACCAGCACCTGGCTGCGCCGGGCCAGGTTGACGAAGACCCCGGAGATGCCGCCGGCGAGTTCGGCGCGCTCCGCCGCCGCGCGCAGAGCCGCGCGGTGCACGACGGTCAGGGCCTCGGCCACCTGGCCGGTCTCGTCCTCCGCCGGCTGCCCCGCGGGCGCCTCGGCATCGACGTCGATCTCCTCGCCGCTGCGCAGTTTCCGCATCGCCGCGGGGAGTTTGCGGCGGGCGATCTCCAGGGCGTCGTTGCGCAGGCTGACCAGTTCGATCACGAGGGCCCGGCCGATGCGGACGGAGATGACGAGCGAGGTCGCGACGGCGACGAGGCCGAACAGCACGGCGGCACCCGCCGGACTCAGCAGTCCGCGCCTGTAGGGGTCGGACCGGCCCGCCACGGCACGTCCGGTGTCCGCGGCCACGGTCCGCATGCCGTCCCGTACGCGCGCGTGGGCACTGTTCCAGGCCTCCCCCGGTGCCGTGCCGGCCGCCTTGTCGCCGGGTCCGGCGGCGAGGATCCCGTCCTCGACGGCGGTTAGGGCGGTGTAGGGACCGCTGCCTGCGAGGTCGTGCCAGGCGGCGCGCTGGGCGCCGGGGAGGTCGGCGACGGCGGCCTCGGTGAGCGCGCGGCGCGTGGCGACGGCGGCGGCGAACAGCCGCAACCGCTCCCCCTGCGGATGGGCGCCCGGGCGCGTCCCGCCGAGGACGGCGTCCTCCTGGGCCAGTGCCTCGGCGGCGCGGGAGAATTCGAGCAGCACGCGCGCGTCCGAGCCGACGTCCGCCTGCTGGATGCCGGTGAGGGCGCCGTCCACGGTGAAGGCCGTACCGATGGTCTTCGTGTACTGGTCGTAGGCCTGACCCCAGCCGGTCCTGCGGTCGAGTACGGCGGTCCGCAGCGCGCGCAGGCGCTCGGCGCCGGTGACGAACGCGTCCAGCCGCTCGGCGACGCGTCCCGGGAGCTCCTGGCTGTCGGCGACCGTGCTGTCGTCGCCGAGTCGCAGCGCCGTCAGCGCGCGGTCGGTACGGGTGGCCGTGGACCGCAGGTCGTCGGCGCGCGCCGCGCCGGGCTCGGCGGCGTAGCGGACGGCCGCGGCCCGCTCATTCTGCAGTGCCGTCACGGCGGCGGCCACCGGGGCGCGCAGTTCGGTGTCGACGCGCTGGGACTGGCGGAGCCGGGCGATGTCCTGAGCGGTGCTGACGGTGGCGTACGCCCACAGGGCGAGCAGGGAGACGACGGGCACCATCAGCAGGCAGATCACCTTGGCGCGCACCGTGCGGGGGCGCAGGCGCCGGCGGCCCGCGCGCGCGGGCGGGTCGTAGGCGGGAAGGCCGAGGGGCTGATCCATGCCTTCGTCGGCCGGCGGTCCGGCGTGCGCACGGCGGCCGCGCGGCGGGGGCGGGATCTGTCCGGGTGAGCCGGCCTGCGGGGTGTCTCGGGGTGGGCGCATGGCCTCCTCGCTCGGGACGTGGGACAAGGGTCCGGGGACGGGGTCCCGCTAGCGGGCGGCGCTCTGGACGGGCCGCTGAGCGGAGGCGGACGCCTCACGCTCGCCGGCCGTGGGCGAGAGGGCGACGAACGCCGACGTGAGGAACAGGTACGACCCGAGGCCGACGGCGAGGGGGAAGATGAACTGCATCGCCGTGGCCCCGGGCAGGACTTCGCCGGAGGGGGCGACGCGCACCCGCACGGCGAGCATTCCGGTGTAGTGCATGCTGCTGACGGCCGCTCCCATGACCAGGGAGGCGAGGGTGACCGCGAGGGGCGACTTGATGTTGAGCCCCGCCCACAGCGCCGCGGTCGCCGCCACGACGGCGATCAGCACCGAGAGGCCGACGAGGAGGGGCCGGTAGGTCACGTCGCCGTGCAGCCGTACGGCCGCCATGCCCAGGTAGTGCATGCTGGCGACGCCCAGCCCGGTGGTGAGGCCGCCGAGCAGGAGCGCGCGGTTGCGGTCCCGGCTGTAGCCGACGGCGAAGACGCCGGCGCAGACGACGGCCATGGCGACGACCAGGCTGAGGATGGTCAGCGGTACGTCGTAGCGGATGTCGGTGCCGCTGACGCGGAAGCCGAGCATGGCCACGAAGTGCATGGTCCAGATGCCCGTGCCGATCGCGGAGGCCGCGGTGAGGAGCCAGTTGCGGCGCGACCGCCCGGTGGCGGCGAGTGCGCGGACGGTGCAGCGCAGTCCCAGTGCGGCGCCCGTGCAGGCCATCAGATACGACAGCACGGGGGTCAGCCAGCCGAAGGCGGCGTGGTCCAGGTGTCCCATGGCCCCGGGACGCTAGCCGGGTCAGGGGCGCACGAAGGGGGCGCATTTCGAAAGGTGTTGGAATATGACGCAGAGAGGTGGCGGAACGATCGGGTCGCGCTCGAACGTGCGCACAGGAGTGTCCCTCGTGGCGGTGAGGAATCATGCCGGACATGAGCGACGACCACACACACGTCCAGGAGTTCTTCGCCGCCCGTGCGGCCGGGTGGGACAGCAAGTTCCCCGATGACGGTCCCGCCTTCGCGGCCGCCGTGGCGGAGATGGGACTGCGTCCGGGCGACCGCGTGCTCGACGCCGGATGCGGCACGGGCCGCGCCCTGCCGCCGCTGCGAGCCGCGGTCGGACCTGCCGGGGTGGTGGTCGGCGTCGATCTGACTCCCGCGATGCTCCAGGCCGCCGTCCGGGCCGGCCGGGACCGGGCGGGCCGTCTGCTGCTCGCGGACGTGGCCGCGCTGCCGCTGTGCCGGGGCGCTCTGGACGCGGTCTTCGCGGCAGGCCTGATCGCGCACCTGCCGGAGCCGGTGGCGAACCTGCGGGAACTGGCCCGTGTGGTGCGCCCGGGCGGCAGGCTCGCGCTGTTCCATCCCATCGGTCGGGCCGCCCTGGCGGCACGTCAGGGGCGGCGGATCACTCCGGACGATCTCCGCGCCGAGGCCAATCTCCGTCCGCTGCTGGAGCGCGCGGGCTGGCGCATGACCTCGTACGCCGACGAGGAGGCCCGCTTCCTCGCGCTGGCGACCCGCGAGGACTGACCGCGGGTCGCGTCAGCCCTGTCCGGCCACGGCCGCCACGAAGGCGTCGGGGTTGTCGAACATGACGTTGTGCCCGGCGCCCGGCACCGTGAGAACGCGGACGCCCCGCGGCCTCCAGGCTCCGCCGGCCCGGGACTTCGCCGCTGTGCTCGCCATGGAGGTAGACGCGGTCGGCCTCCAGGCCTTCGAGGATCGTGCGCATGACGGGATCCGAGCCGCGGCGGAGGCCGACGGCGCTGCGGTGCAGCGCCCGGGGGCCGGCCAGCCGCATCGTGGCGGCCCGCAAAGGACCGACGGCGTCCAGCACGCGCGCGTACTGACTCTCGACGAACTGGTCCCCCCGTACGTGGCGATCGAGCTGCTGCCGGCCGTGGCCGGCGGGAAGGCGTCGAGGTTGGCCTCGGTGAGGACCAGCTGTGAGACCAGGTCGGGCCGCCGGTGCGCGACACCCTGAACTCACTCGGGGACGTCGCCCGCTGAGACGTCCAGGTGGCGCACCGGGCACCCGCCCGCCCCCGGGACCGGGCGGGTGCCCAGGTCGGCCGGACGGTAGCCGTTCGGGTAGCTCCTGATCTCCCGGTTCTGCCGCGCGAAGTGCGGTGCGCGGCGGGGCGGGAGCAGGCGGACCAGCCGGCCGCGCGCCCGGACCGCGCGGCGTACGAGTGCGACGGAGACGGGGCCCGGCGGCCCGTAGTGGAACGCGCGCAGCAGCGGTTCGTCGAGCAGGGCGAGCGTGGCCGTGCGCAGCAGGGGCGCCAGCGGGCGCGGATACCAGGACGCCATCAGGTCGAGCGTGGCGTCGGAGACCCGCCGGGCCTGCTCGTCCCAGGCGAAGTGGGCCTGCTCGTACGCGTCGAGCAGCGCCTCGAACTCCTCGTAGGTCTCCGGGATCCCGGGGATGCCCATGTGCCGGCCGAGGGTGCGGTAGTACTCGGTGGCGGCGACGATCTCGTGCCGGGACAGGCGGCGCCAGCCGTAGGTGTCGATCCAGCGCCGGGGCACCACCACGAACGTGGACAGCACGTACCGCATGTCGTCGTCGCTGATGTCGTAGCTGCGGTGCATCTGGTTGATCCGGCGGATCGCGGTGCGGCCCTCGGGGGCGTCGAATCCGTGCTCCACGACGGTGTCGAGGAGAAGCGCGGTGTCGTCGTACCTCTTCTGCGTGCGCTCGGTGAGCTCTCCCGTCCGTGCGAGCAGCCGCCCGATGGAGGGGATGGCGTAGGTGCGGTACAGAGCCAGTTCCAGGGCCCGTGTGTAGTCCCACGGAAATTCGAACGCCGTGCTGAGCCGGTAGATCTGGTGAGCGTCCGTCACCGGGTCCATCCGCTGGATCCGCCTGAGCCGGTCGAAGCGCACCGTCACTGCCCCCTTTTACCGCCGGAGCTTCAACTCTACGTTGAGCAGTGCCGGATGGGTGGTCGGTGACGACCCCGTTCAGAGGAAGGCGGGTCAGGTGTTCGACGCGATACGCAAGTACGCCGCCAGGTTCCGTACGTCTCCGCGCGCGGAGACGACGGTCAGCCGGGAACGGCGTCCACACAACTTGTTCGAGGCCGCGGCGGCCTATGTGGCGGCCCGCACGGAGGACGACCAGGACGGCATCGACGAGGCGTCGGCGTGGGTGTCCCCGGAGGCGCTGTCGTTCGGGGTGAACGAACTGGCGTGCCGGGCGGTCGTCGCCCTGGCCCGGGAACGCGACCAGTCGCCCCGGACGGTGGCCCGCGACCTCCTCGGCCTGCCGGCCGCCTGAGCCGGCCCGTGCCGACGCGGATCACGGGCTTCGGACGGCGGCCGTTTCGCCCCCGTCCAGGTGGAAACCTGCAGCTCCGCGTGGTGTGTGGAGTCGTGACAAGCACCTCCCACTCGCACTAGGGTGCGCGCCGATGGACGAACCACTGGGAGGGCTGTGATGGCCGGGACGGACGAGCAGGCCGTCGCCGCCGCGGACGAGGCGCTGTATGTGCTCACGGCGGTGCTGCTGACGCCCGCACAGTTCCCGAGCGTGCTGGGCGACGACTATCCCGAAGCGTGCGCGGCGCTGGGTCTGGCGCCGTGCGCCGACGGGTACGGCCTGGTGCTGGGGCAGGACGGTGACGGCGCCCGCTGGACGGTCGCCATCGACGACGTGTCCCTGGTCGCCGTGGCGATCGCGTCCTGGGACTGCGGCATGGAGTACGAACTGTCTCCGGACGAGAACACGGTGGTCGCCGCCCTGCCGGGCTGGCCGCTGGCCGTCGCCGTAGCCGCCCCGGGGGTGCCCGCACCGCACGATCCCACCCCGGACGCCGCGGACGGGCCCGCGCTGACCCCGCCGGACACCAGCTCCTGGGGGCCGGCCCAGCGCCGCCTGGGCGCCGACGAGATCGCGCTGCAATGGGCCGTCTGGCGGGAGCAGATCGGCGACGTCTTCACGCCCTCCCCCGGCGCGCCCGCCGAAGCGGCGCAGCCGTCGGCGGACGACGCGGGCGATGCGCCCAAGTCCGGGCACCGCGGCGTCCGGCGCGTGCTGGCGGAGGCACGCGCCTACCTCGACTCGCCGCCGCCGCTCGGCCGGGTCCGCTCCTCCTTCGCCCCGGGCGACGCCCGTACGCTGCGGGCCGACGGCCCGGGCTGGTCGATCGTGGCGCGCACCGACGACATCGCGTTCGTCCTGCTGGACGAGGAGCCGGGTGAGGTACTGCCGGTGGGCCGGGGCCCCGAGCTGCCCGGCCTGCTGGAAGCACTCGACAAGCTGGCCGTACGCCCCTTGTGATCCTGTGGAGCCGTGCCGCGCGCGGAGCGGCACGGCTCCCGACCGGCTCAGGACCCTCCGGGGGCCCCGCCCCTGTCCGTGCTGTGCTCGTGCGCGCGTTTCGGGACCGGGCAACGGCTCTCAGCGGGACCCGTGCAGCGAACCCTCAGCGGCCCAGTTCCTTGCGCGTCACACGACGGAGTCTGCGCCGCTGTGCGGGGTCCAGGGCCAGGTAGGCGGCGACCGGGATTCCCACCACGATGAGGAACGCCACCCACCAGGGCAGCCAGATCAGCAGGAGCAGACCGACCGCCACGCCCCCTGCGGCGATCTTCGCGTTCTTGGACATGAGCGTCGCCTCCTCCGCGGCAGCCCTTGCCGCTCTCTGTCCTGAGAACGGGCGCACGCTTCCCGCGGTTCCGAGGCCCGCCCCTGAGACTTCCCCCATACCTATCCCCTAGTGGCTTGCATTACACGCACGCCCCTCGGCCCGCGCCTCGACGTGCTGTACCCTCGGCGGCTCCGAGCCATTAGTCAAATTTGAGGAGCGCGGGCCGAATCGTGCAGAGGATCTCCACCGCACCGCCCAACGAACATTCCGAACAGCCCTTACCTTCTGACGCGACCCAACCGTCCGAACGGTCCGAGCCGTCTGACGCCTCCACCCCGTCCGACCCGTACGAGCCGTCCGTCCTGTCCCGGCTGGACGGCTGCCGCGCCGTCTTCCTCCCCTCCGACCCGCCGCGCGCCGGCAGGATGGCCTTCTGGCGGCCGGACGGCGCGGCTCTCCCGGCCGTCGCCCAGGGATCCACCGCCGAGCTGGACCTGGTGCTGCCCGCGCCGGACGGCGACGTGGAGCGGGTGCGGCTGCCCGCCGTTCTCCTGCCGGTCCGGGCGGCCCTGCCGCTGCTCACCCGGCCGGGGCGGGACGGGCGGCACCGAGCAGTCGAGTTCTGGGGTACTGCCGGTCTGCTCGCCCTGCGGTTCCTGGCGCGCGGTCTGCTCCTGCCCGGCCTGTCGCCGGCCGATCACGACGCATGGCGGGTGGGACCGCTGTCCGCGCGCGACGCTGAGCTGGTCCGCGAACTCGCCGCCGCCATGCCCCCGGAGGCACACGCCACGCCCCTCGCGGTGGACGGACGCCCGCGCCTGCCGGACCCGGAACGGCTGTTGCGCTCCTTCCTGGACGCGGTCGCCGACGCCCTCCCGCGCTCCCCCGCCGCCGCTCTGGTGACGGGCGGCGCCGCGTTCGCCGCATCGGAGCCGCAGTGCCTGCCCGGTCTCCGCGGGTGGGCCGACGACCTCGCCGCCGATCACGACACGGGCCTCCGGCTGTCGTTGCGGGTGGAGGCGACCGGCCTCCACGACCCCGCCGGCGAGGATCAGGCCTCCGTGCGGTTCCGTGCGGTGCTCCAAGTGCACGGCATCAGTGGGGCGGCGGAGACCGCGGACGCCGCCGGGCTCTGGTCCGGTCCGGCGGCCGCGCGAGACGCGTTCGGGCCGCGCGCGCGGGCGGACACGCTGCTGGCTCTGCGCCGCGCGGTCCGGGCGTGGCCGCCGCTCACGCCGCTGCTCACCGCCACCATTCCCGACGCAGTGCACCTGGCCGACGACGAGATCGCCGACCTCCTGGGCGAGGGTGCCCGGGCCCTGGCCGCGGCCGGTGTCGACGTGCACTGGCCGAAGGAGCTGTCACGCGGACTGACCACGTACGCGTCCATCGGCCCGCCGGACGGGCAGGACGAACCGCGGCCCTCGTTCCGCTCCGCCGACGCCGGGCCGGCCTTCCGGTGGTCGTTCGCGCTGGGCGGGCGCGAGCTGTCGCGGGAGGAACTGGATCTGCTGGCGGAGGCCAAGCGCCCCCTGGTCCGGCTGCGCGACCGCTGGGTGCTCGTCGACCCCCGGGAAGCGGAGCAGGCGCGGGGCCGCGAGGACCGTTCCATCACCCCGGTCGAGGCCCTGGCGGCCGCCCTGACGGGCTCGGCCGACGCCGACGGCCTCCGTGTCGACGTACGGCCCACGGGGTGGCTGGAGCGGCTCCGGGAACGGCTCGCCGACCCGGAAGCCGCCGAACCGGTGGGACCGCCGCCGGAGCTCACCGCAACCCTGCGCGACTACCAGCTGCGCGGCCTTGGCTGGCTCGCCCGGACGACGGCCCTCGGACTGGGCTGTTGTCTGGCCGACGACATGGGGCTGGGGAAGACGGTCACTCTGATCGCCCTCCATCTGCACCGGCAGGCGGATCCCGTGTCGGCCGGCGCCACGCTGGTGGTCTGCCCCGCCTCCCTGCTCGGCAACTGGCAGCGCGAGATCGAGAGGTTCGCGCCCGGTGTCCCGGTGCGCCGGTTCCACGGCCCCGCGCGCGGCCTCGAGTCCTTGGCGGACGGCGAGTTCGTGCTCACCACCTACGGCACGATGCGCCTGGACGCCGAACGGCTCGCCGGAGTGCCCTGGGGGATGGTCGTCGCCGACGAGGCACAGCATGTGAAGAACCCCTACGCGGCGACCGCACGCGCACTGCGTTCCGTCGACGCACGCGCACGCGTGGCGCTCACCGGCACACCGGTGGAGAACGACCTGACGGAACTGTGGGCGATCCTCGACTGGGCCACCCCGGGGCTGCTCGGCCGCCTCAGCGCCTTCCGCGCTCTGTACGCGCGGCCCGTCGAGGGCGGCGGGGACCCGGCCGCGGCGGAGCGTCTGGCGCGTCTCGTGCGGCCGTTCCTGCTGCGGCGCCGCAAGTCGGACCCGGGCATCGCGCCGGAACTGCCGCCGAAGACCGAGACCGACCACCCCGTGGGGCTCACGCACGAGCAGACCGGCCTCTACGAGGCACTCGTCCGCGAGACCCTCGGCCGGATCGCGGACGCCGACGGCATGGCCCGCCGGGGTCTCATCGTGAAGCTGCTGACCGGGCTGAAGCAGATCTGCAACCACCCGGCGCAGTTCCTCAAGGAGGACCATCCGGAAACCGCGGGACGCTCCGGCAAGCTGGAGCTGCTGGACGAACTCCTCGACACCATCCTGACGCAGCGCTCGGGAGTGCTCGTCTTCACGCAGTACGTGCGCATGGCCCGTCTCCTCGAACGGCACCTGACGGCCCGTGGGGTCCCCTCCCAGCTGCTGCACGGCGGCACTCCCGTCGCCGAGCGCGAGTCGCTGGTGCGCCGCTTCCAGGACGGTGAGGTGCCGGTGTTCCTCCTGTCGTTGAAGGCCGCGGGGACGGGCCTCAACCTCACCCGGGCCGATCACGTGGTGCACTACGACCGCTGGTGGAACCCGGCGGTCGAGGCCCAGGCCACCGACCGGGCGTACCGGATCGGACAGACCCGCCCCGTGCAGGTGCACCGGCTGATCGCCGAGGGAACCGTCGAGGACCGCATCGCGGAGATGCTCGGGCGCAAGCGCGCGCTCGCGGACGCCGTGCTGGGCACCGGCGGCGCCGCGCCGGCGGAACTGACGGAGTTGACGGACGCGGAACTCGCCGCGCTGGTGGCACTGCGCGGGGAGGCGCGATGAGCCGCTACGAGCACGAGCACGAAGGCGGCCCGGAGCGCACGTTCGCCGCCTTGCCGCCCGCGCGCGGGAAGGCGTTCGCGCGGACCTGGTGGGGCCGCGCCTGGCTCGCGGCGCTGGAGGACGCGGCGCT
The DNA here is from genome assembly GCF_042875075.1 of Streptomyces sp. NPDC003720. NCBI lineage: Bacteria > Bacillati > Actinomycetota > Actinomycetes > Kitasatosporales > Streptomycetaceae > Streptomyces > Streptomyces sp. NPDC003720. The sequence continues at coordinate 192,789 of NZ_JBIANZ010000001.1, read as the reverse complement.
TGAGGCCACCGCGGTGAAGGCGGGGCGCCGGCTCGCGCGCGCGGGCGAGGTCGGCGCGGTGACCGTACGGCCGGGCCGGGTCACCGCCGTCGTACGGGAGCCTAAGGGCGGGGCGCACCGGGCCGACGTCCTGGTGCCCGAGCTGTCCGAGCGGGAGTGGGCGCGCTTCGAGGACCTGGCCGTCGAACAGGCGGGACACCTGGCCGCGCTCCTCGACGGGGACCTGCCGTCCCACCTGATCGAGGACGCGGCGATCAGGGGGATCGAGCTGCTGCCCGGTCTCGGCGAGCTGGAACCCGAGTGCGACTGCGGCGCCTGGGACCACTGCGGGCACACCGCGGCCCTGTGCCATCAGGTGGCACGGCTGCTGGACGAGGATCCGTTCGTGCTGCTGCTGATGCGCGGCCGGGGAGAGAGCACGTTCCTGCGGGAACTGCACCAGCGGAGCACGTCGGCCCCGGACGAGCCGTCGGAGCCGGGCGAGCCGTACGGGGCCGAGGGCGTGGACGCCGCGGAGGCGTGGGCGGCCGCGGACATCCTGCCCGGGCTCCCCACGCTGCCCGACGTCCCGGAGGAGGCCGGCGAACCACCGTCCTACGATGCCGAGACGGCACCGACGCCGGCCGTCGACCCCGCGGCCCTGCGGTATCTGGCCGGGAAGAGCGCCCAGGAGGCTCACCGACTGCTGGCGCAGGCCCTCGGCGACCGGGGTGCCGAGAAACGGGATGAGCGGACGCTGACCGCGGCCGAGGACGTCGTACGGCTCGCCGACGGCGCGGTGCCCGGTGCCGTGGCGGAGCGGCTCGCCGAGGGGTCGGGGCGGGGCCGCGAGGGGCTGGCGACGGCCGTCCTGGCCTGGCGGCTGGGAGGACCGGCAGCGCTGACCGTCCTCGATGAGGAGTGGCAGGTCGAGGGAGGTGCCCTAGCACGCGCGCGTGCCGCTCTGGACGCGGCCTGGGAGGCGGACGAACGGCCGTCGTTCCGGCGGAGCGGCAACCGGTGGGCGGTCCCCGACGAAGGGTTGGAACTGCGGCTCGGACCGGACGGCCGCTGGTGGCCGTACCGCGCCGAGGAGGAGCGCCGGCTTCCGGCGGGCGCCCCGGACCGCAACCCGGCGACAGCGCTGGCGACGGGACGGCTGACGACCCCGGAGGGCCGGACACCCCGAGGCGTCTGACGGCCGGCGGGGCGGCTCGCCGGCCGGCGGGAACAGGACGTGCGCGAACGGTGCTCGCCGGCAGGACCGACCGGGGGCATTCCGAAACCGCCCGGCGACTTCGGAATGCCCCCGGCGGTGCTCAGCCCCGGGCGCCCAGCAGGTGGTCCATGGCCAGCTGGTCGAGCCGCTCGAAGGCCATCCCGCGCGCGGCGGCCGCCTCCACGTCGAAGTCCTCGAAGGCGGCGCGGTCGTCGAGCAGGCCCTGCAGGCCGTCCGCCGCGGTCGGCTGGGCGAGTTCGTCGAGCCGCGAGGCACGCAGCGCGTCCTGGACCTCCGGGTCGGCACGGAACGCGGCGGCACGCTCCTTCAGGATGAGGTAGTTGCGCATGCAGCCGGCCGCCGACGCCCACACGCCGTCGAGGTCCTCGGTCCGCGGCGGCTTGAAGTCGAAGTGCCGGGGCCCTTCGTAACCCGCGGTCTCCAGCAGGTCGACGAGCCAGAAAGCGGCCCGCAGGTCACCGGCGCCGAACCGCAGGTCCTGGTCGTACTTGATGCCGGACTGGCCGTTGAGGTCGATGTGGAAGAGCTTGCCGGCCCACAGGGCCTGCGCGATGCCGTGCGGGAAGTTCAGCCCGGCCATCTGCTCGTGCCCCACCTCGGGGTTCACGCCGTACAGCTCGGGACGCTCCAGGCGCTCGATGAAGGCCAGCGCGTGGCCGACCGTGGGCAGCAGGATGTCGCCGCGCGGCTCGTTGGGCTTGGGCTCGATGGCGAACCGGAGGTCGTAGCCCTGGGAGGTGACGTACTCACCCAGGAGGTCGAAGGCCTCCTTCATACGGTCCAGGGCGACGCGGACGTCCTTGGCGGCGCCGGACTCGGCGCCCTCGCGACCGCCCCAGGCGACGTACGTCTTCGCGCCCAGTTCGGCGGCGAGGTCGATGTTGCGGATCGTCTTGCGCAGGGCGTAGCGCCGGACGTCGCGGTCGTTGGCGGTGAACGCGCCGTCCTTGAAGACGGGGTGCGTGAAGAGGTTGGTGGTGGCCATCGGCACGCTCATGCCGGTGGCGTCCAGGGCCTGGCGGAAGCGCTTGATGTGGGACTCGCGCTCGGTGTCCGACGACCCGAACGGGATCAGGTCGTCGTCGTGGAAGGTCACTCCGTGGGCGCCGAGCTCCGCCAGGCGCCGCACCGTCTCGACCGGGTCGAGGGCGCGGCGGGTGGCGTCGCCGAACGGGTCCCTGCCCTGCCAGCCAACGGTCCACAGGCCGAAGGTGAACCTGTCCTCGGGGGTGGGCTGGTAGCTCATGCCGCGGCTCCTTGCTTGGTACGACTATTTCGTCATGGCCGTTTACAAATTAGTATGCACACGCACCTCTGGGAAGACACAAGGTGTGTCCTCGTCGGCGGAGGATCCATTCCACCGCCGCCGCGGACCGATGTCCTGCCGGGTCACGGCACACCCCGCGGAGCCGCGGAAAGAGGGAGAGCCCGATGTCAGCAGCCGAGGGTCCGCTCGTCGTGGGCGTGGACACCTCCACGCAGTCCACGAAGGCACTGGTCGTCGACTCGGCCACCGGCGAGGTGGTGGCGAGCGGGCAGGCGCCGCACACCGTGTCCTCCGGGGCGGGCCGGGAGAGCGATCCGCGCCAGTGGTGGGACGCGTTGCGCGAGGCGCTGCGCCAGTGCGGCGAACCGGCGCGCGAGGCCGCCGCGGTGTCGATCGGCGGCCAGCAGCACGGCCTGGTCACGCTGGACGAGCGGGGTGAGCCGGTGCGCCCGGCACTGCTCTGGAACGACGTCCGCTCCGCACCGCAGGCACGCCGGCTCGTGGAGGAGCTGGGCGGCCCGAAGGCGTGGGCGGAGCGGACCGGCAGCGTGCCCGGGGCGTCGTTCACGGTGACGAAGTGGGCCTGGCTGGCCGAGCACGAGCCGGAGGCCGTCCGCGCCACCAGGGCGGTACGGCTCCCCCACGACTACCTCACCGAGCGGCTGACCGGACAGGGCACGACCGACCGCGGCGACGCGTCCGGCACGGGCTGGTGGGCCGCCGGCACGGAGGCGTACGACGAGGAGACGCTGGCGCATGTGGGGCTCGACCCGGCGCTGCTGCCCCGGGTGGTGCGGCCCGGCGAGGTGGCCGGCACCGTGCGCGACGGCCACGACCTGCCGTTCTCCAAGGGCACCCTGGTGGCGCCGGGCACCGGTGACAACGCCGCCGCCGCGCTGGGCCTCGGGCTCCGGCCGGGCACGCCGGTGCTGAGCCTCGGCACGTCCGGCACCGTGTACGCGGTCGCCAGGCGCCGGCCCGCCGATCCGACGGGCACGGTGGCCGGTTTCGCGGACGCCCACGGGGACTGGCTGCCGCTCGCGTGCACGCTGAACTGCACCCTCGCCGTGGACCGGGTCGCGGCGCTGCTGGGCCTGGACCGGGAGGCCGTGGAGCCCGGCACCTCCGTCACCCTGCTGCCGTACCTGGACGGCGAGCGCACCCCGAACCTCCCCAACGCCGCCGGACTGCTGACCGGGCTGCGCCACGACACGACGGCCGGCCAGTTGCTGCAGGCGGCCTACGACGGCGCGGTGCACGCCCTGCTCGGCGCGCTCGAACTGGTCCTGGACGAGGACGCGGACCGCAGCACGCCACTGCTGCTGATCGGCGGCGGAGCCCGGGGCACCGCCTGGCAGCAGACCGTACGGCGGCTGTCGGGCCGGCCGGTCCAGATCCCCAGGGCCGCGGAACTGGTCGCCCTGGGGGCCGCCGCACAGGCCGCAGGGCTGCTGACCGGCGAGGATCCGGGCGCGGTGGCACGCCGCTGGAACACGGCCGCCGGCCCGGTGCTGGACGCCGTCGAGCGGGACGAGGCGACGCTGGCGCGGATCAGCGGGGTACTCTCCGACGCGGCCCCGCTGCTGGAGCGGGGGACGGAATCGCGGTAAGTCCCAGCCCGGGCACGCGCGCAAGGTCCGGATTCCGGGTACGGGCACGGGGTCCGGCCGCAGACACCGAGGATTGACGACGGGCATGACCGCACCACTGCACGAGGGCCGCTCGCGCGGCACCGGACGCTCCCTGCCGGACACCCAGCAGGGCATGCGCCGGCGCAACCTCGCCCGGGTGATGCACGCCGTCAGCGCGGCGGGCCCGCTGTCCCGGGCGGCGGTCGCCTCGCACATCGGACTGACCCGGGCCGCGGTGTCGACCCTCGTGGACGACCTGGTCCGCTGGGGACTGCTGGAGGAGCTGGGCCCGGAGCGGCCGGGCCGGGTGGGCCGCCCCGGATCGGCTCTCGCGGTGAGCGGACGCGGCCCGGCCGGCATCGGAGCGGAGATCGGCGTCGACCATCTCGCGGTGTGCGCGGCCGACCTGCGCGGCACCGTCCGCGCGCGTGCCGTGCGGTACGGCGCCAACCGCGGCCGGGCCCCGAAGCCCGTACTGGAGGAGCTGACGGAACTGGTCGGCCGGGTCCTGGCGGAGGCCGAACGGGAGGGGCTGTGGCCCGCCGGGCTCGCGGTCGCCGTACCGGGACTCGTGGCGAGCGACGGCCGCACCGTCGTGCGCGCCCCGAACCTCGACTGGCACGATGTGGACCTCGGTTCCCTGTTGCCCGGCGGCCTGCCGCTGACCGTGGACAACGAGGCCAACTTCGGTGCTCTGGCCGAGCTGTGGCTCGGCGCCGGCACACCGCGCGACTTCCTGCACGTCTCGGCCGAGATCGGTATCGGCGCCGCGGTCGTCGTGGAGGGGCAGGTGCTGCGCGGCACCCGCGGTTTCGCGGGCGAGCTGGGCCATGTGCCCGTCCGGCCCGACGGCCCCGCCTGCCCCTGCGGCGGGCGCGGCTGCCTGGAGCAGTACGCCGGCGAGGAGGCGGTGCTGCGCGCGGCCGGCCTCGAACCGCGCGAGGACCTGGCCGGACTGCTCGCGGAGCGCGCCGAAGAGGGCGACGAGGCCGTACGCCGGGCCCTGCGGGACGCCGGAACGGCCCTCGGGATAGCCCTGACCGGGGCCGTCAATCTGCTCGACCCCGAGACGGTCGTCCTGGGCGGGGCACTCGCGGGCCTCTCCCCCTGGCTGCTGCCTTCGCTGGCCGCGGAGCTGGCGGGCCGTACGGCCGGTCCGGCCTGCCCGGTGGCCGTGTCCACGCTCGGCCCTGAGGGCCCGCTGCTGGGCGCCGCCCACTATGTCGTCCGCGCGGTGCTCGACGATCCGGCGACGGTCGCGGAACGGCCCGTGGCGGAGCGGGGCTGACGGACCGCCCCCCGCAGGCCGAATCTGACGGCCCACCCCCGGGAAGCCGAACCTGACGGCCCACCACGAACGCCTAGGCGTAGCCCGTTCAGGTGGCCGAGTTCTCCACACAGCTCGCCGTGTCCACAGATACGCGGCGCACCCTTCTGCCCAACTCCCCCACGCCGTAACGTAATTCGCACGAGACACAGCCGCCGGGCGAGCCCGCCGGCTGCCTCACGGCGGTGTCTCGCGCGAGAAGGAAACGCCCGCACCGCGTGAGGCCGGCCGGCGCACCCGTCGTGGGAGGCGCCGACATCCAGGGGGAAGGGGTGGCCGTGGAGTGCGCACTGACCGGCGTGACGAGCGTCGGTCACCCCAAGCCCGTCGTCACCCCCTGGACCCGGTTGGAGTCAGACACGCGGCCGATCTCGGCCGGGTCGGCGCGTCCGCTGGAGGACGCGTGGCTGATACCGCAGCTTGACCTGGTGCGGTGGCTGGCACGCGGCACGCACACGCGGCCGCGCGAGACCGCAACCGCCTCTCGATCCCTGACGCCACGTCAGCCATTCAGCCACCCATGGCACGGCCCCCCCATCCTCCCCCACCCGCTCCCCGAAAGGCAGCCGACGATGGACATGAACCGGCCCGGACTCCAGCTCAGCAGGCGACGGATCCTGATGGGCGCGGCACTCGCCGCGGCCCCTTCCGCGCTGCTCACCGACGCCCGCGCGGGTGCGCAGGCAGCCGTGGACTACCCCTCGGCCGAGTGGCAGCCGGCGGTCTCCACGAACTACACGGCGTCGAACCGCCCCGGCAGCTACACGATCGACCGCGTGATCATCCACATCACGCAGGAGACGTACAGCGACACCCTGGCCATCTTCCGCGACCCCGACAAGAAGGTGTCCGCCCACTACGTGGTCCGCTCGGCGGACGGTCACGTGGCGCAGTGCGTGCGCGAGGCGAACGTCGCCTGGCACGCGGGCAACTGGGACTACAACACCCGCAGCGTCGGCATCGAGCACGAAGGCTGGGTGGACCAGCCGGCCTACCTCACCGACGCCCTCTACGAGCAGTCGGCGAAGCTGACGGCCGCGATCTGCGCCCACTACGGCGTCCCCAAGGACAGACAGCACATCATCGGCCACTACGAGGTGCCGGGCAGCGATCACTCCGATCCCGGACCGCTGTGGGACTGGGTGCGCTACATCAGACTGGTCAATTTCGCCTAGGCGGCTGTCGAACCGGTTGTCCCCACCAACACGTCGAGTGACGATGGTGCCAGCCGTTTCACCGTCCGGGAGGGCCAGTTGACCGATCCCTGGGTGGCCCTGGAACCGGGGGCCGATCCCGCCGAGCGCGTCCGGGCATTGCGCCGGGCACACGAGACGTTCACCACGGCGGGCACGGTGCCGCGGCCGGTGCGCTCGGTGGTGGCGGAGTCCTGGCGGCGCAGTGCGCGGGCCGGCGTGGGGCCGGACGGCACGGCCAACGTGGAGCTGACCGACGGCGATCTCGGCGCCCATCGGGCCGAGCACCCACTGGCCCAGGTGATGCCGCTGTTCCGGGAGCTGATGGGCTCGTTCGCCGCCGACGGCGAGCACCTGCTGGCGGTGTGCGACGCGCACGGCAGGCTGCTCTGGGTCGAGGGGCACCCGGCGACCCGGCGCCTGGCCGACCGGATGAACTTCGTGCCGGGCGCGCTCTGGTCCGAGGCGGCGGTCGGCACCAACGCGCCGGGGACGGCCGTGGCACTCGACCGGCCGGTGCAGGTGTTCGCGGCGGAGCACTTCATACGGCGGGTGCAGCCCTGGACCTGCGCGGCCGCGCCGGTGCACGACCCGCACACCGGGCGGGTCCTGGGCGCCGTCGACATCACCGGCGGCGACGGGCTGGCGCACCCGCACAGCCTGGGCTTCGTCCAGGCGGTGGCCCGGGCCGCCGAGTCACAGCTCGCACTGCTGGCGCCGCCCCGGCACGCCGAGGACACGGCCCTGCTCAGCGCGCTGGGCCGGGACGAGGCCGAACTCCGCCTGGGCGGACGGCGGGTCCGGCTCGGGCGCCGGCACAGTGAGATCCTCGTGCTGCTGGCCCGCCATCCGGAGGGGCTGACCGGAGACGAACTGCTGTGCGCGCTGTACGAGGACGAGGCGGTGACGCCGGTGACGCTGCGTGCCGAGCTGGCACGACTGCGCCGCCTGATCGGCCCGGGACTGCTCGTCTCGCGGCCGTACCGGCTGTCGGTCGCGGTGGAGTGCGACGCCACCGTGGTGGAGCGGCGGCTGGAGGCGGGCGCGCTGACCGGGGCGGTGACGGCGTACACCGGTCCGCTGCTGCCGGGTTCCCAGGCCCCGGCGGTGGTGCGGCTGCGGCGGCGCCTCGCCGAGGGGATGCGGTCGGCGCTCATCGCCCACCGCGACCCCGACCTGCTCGCCGGCTGGGCGCGCGCCCCATGGGGCGAGGACGACCTGGAGGTGTGGCGGGCTCTGGCGGCGGTGCGGCCGTCGGCGTCGGTACGGGCACGGCTCGCGGCACTGGAGGGCGAGCTGGCTCTGCCGGTACCGCCGCCCTGCCGGGCGCCCGCGCCGCCGGGCCGCGGCGCAACGTACTCGCAACGTCCGCGCGCCTAGCCTCGCGCCGAGAGCTGCCCGACGGCGGGCAGCGCTTCACCGGGAGGCAGACCAGCATGACCCGTTACGCGGCGCCCGGCACCGAGGGCGCGATCGTCTCCTACCAGGCGCGCTACGACCACTTCATCGGCGGCGAGTACGTGCCGCCGGTGCGCGGGCAGTACTTCGAGAACCCGTCACCGGTCAACGGGCAGCCGTTCACCGAGGTCGCGCGCGGCACCGCGGAGGACGTCGAGCGGGCGCTGGACGCGGCGCACAAGGCGGCGCCCGGCTGGGCCCGTACGTCGGTGACGGAGCGGTCCGACATCCTGCTGCGGATCGCCGACCGCATGCAGGCGAACCTCGAGGCCCTCGCGGTGGCCGAGACCTGGGAGAACGGCAAGCCGGTGCGCGAGACGCTGGCGGCCGACATCCCGCTCGCCATCGACCACTTCCGCTACTTCGCGGGCGCCATCCGCGCACAGGAGGGCTCGCTCAGCGAGATCGACGACGACACGGTGGCGTACCACTTCCACGAGCCGCTCGGCGTGGTGGCGCAGATCATCCCGTGGAACTTCCCGATCCTGATGGCCACCTGGAAGCTCGCGCCGGCGCTCGCCGCGGGCAACGCGGTCGTCCTCAAGCCGGCCGAGCAGACCCCGGCGTCCATCCACTACTGGGTGAGCCTGATCGCCGACCTGCTGCCGCCGGGTGTGCTCAACATCGTCAACGGCTTCGGCGCGGAGGCGGGCAAGCCGCTGGCCTCCAGTCCCCGGGTGGCGAAGGTGGCGTTCACCGGGGAGACCACGACCGGGCGGCTGATCATGCAGTACGCCTCGGAGAACATCAAGCCCGTCACGCTGGAACTCGGCGGCAAGTCGCCGAACATCTTCTTCGACGACGTCTGGGCGCACGACGACGACTTCCGGGACAAGGCTCTCGAGGGCTTCACGATGTTCGCGCTCAACCAGGGAGAGGTGTGCACCTGCCCCTCGCGGGCGCTCGTCCAAAGGGGCCATTACGCCGAGTTCCTGGAGGCGGCGGTGGCCCGTACCCGGCTGATCAAGCCGGGGCACCCGCTCGACACCGACACGATGATCGGCGCGCAGGCCTCCAACGACCAGCTGGAGAAGATCCTCTCCTACCTGGACATCGGCCGGCAGGAGGGCGCCAAGGTCCTCACCGGTGGCGAGCGCGTCGAGTACGACGGCGAGTTGAAGGGCGGCTACTACGTCCAGCCGACCATCTTCGAGGGCGACAACCGCATGCGGATCTTCCAGGAGGAGATCTTCGGACCGGTCGTCTCGGTGGCCTCCTTCGACGACTTCGACGACGCCGTCAAGATCGCGAACGACACCCTGTACGGCCTGGGCGCCGGGGTGTGGACGCGTGACGTCAACACCGCCTACCGCGCGGGCCGGGCGATCCAGGCGGGCCGGGTCTGGACGAACTGCTACCACGCCTACCCGGCGCATGCCGCGTTCGGCGGTTACAAGCAGTCCGGGATCGGCCGCGAGACGCACCGGATGATGCTCGACCACTACCAGCAGACGAAGAACCTGCTGGTGTCGTACTCGCCGAAGAAGCTGGGCTTCTTCTAGGGCCCGCGGAGTCCTGGAGTCGGGTTGCCCGGAGACGTGCTGGTGCTCCGGGCAACCCGTTGTCGGTGCCGCGTGAGACCCTGGACGGCAGCCTGGTCAGAGAGGGGAAGCGTGACCGACACCAGCAACACCCGACCCGCCGACGGCGAAGCGCAGGCTCCGCGGAAGAGCCGTCTGCACCGCCTGATGCGCTTCATCCCCCTGATCGCGCCCGTACTTCTGTGGACCGTGCCCTGCTGGGTGCTCCTCTACGCCGGCCAGCACTGGCCGCTGTCCGTCACGCTGGTCGGCACCGCCCTGTTCGTCCTCGGCCTCGGCGGGATGCCGCTCGCGATGATGCGCGGGCACGGCCGGCGCCAGCAGGACGGGGCGGCGATCATCGGCGCCACCCTGCTGGGCGCGAGCTGGGTCCTGTTCACCTGGTCCGTTCTGCTCGGCGTCTTCCTGCGGCTCGCCCTGGTCCTGGCCGCCGTCGGCGAGAGCCAGGACCGGGCTCGAACCGTCACCTGGGCCGTACTCGGCGTAACCGCCGTGCTGTTGGCCTGGGGGTACGCCGAGGCCCGCCGCGTGCCACGGGTGCGCAGACTCGACGTACAGCTCCCACGGCTCGGAGCCGGACTGGACGGCCTCCGCGTCGCCCTCATCACCGACACCCACTACGGCCCACTCGATCGCGCCCGCTGGTCGGCACGGGTCTGCGAGACGGTGAACAGCCTGGAAGCCGACCTGGTCTGCCACACCGGCGACATCGCGGACGGCACGGCCGAACGCCGCCGCGCCCAGGCCGCCCCACTCGGCACTGTGCGCGCCACCCGGGCCCGTGTGTACGTCACCGGCAACCACGAGTACTACAGCGAGGCCCAGGGCTGGGTCGACCTGATGGACGAGCTGGGCTGGGAGCCGCTGCGCAACCGCCATCTGCTGCTCGAACGCGGCGGCGACACCCTCGTGGTCGCCGGCGTGGACGACGTCACCGCCGAGTCCTCCGGCCTGGCGGGCCACCGCGCCCACCTCGACGGAGCCCTGGACGGCGCCGACCCGGACCTGCCGGTCCTGCTCCTGGCACACCAGCCCAAGTTCATCGACCGTGCGGCGGCCGCCGGCATCGACCTCCAGCTCTCCGGCCACACGCACGGCGGCCAAATATGGCCCTTCCACCACCTCGTCCGCATCGACCAGCCCGCCCTCGCCGGCCTCAGCCACCACGGCCCCCGCACCCTCCTCTACACCAGCCGCGGCACCGGCTTCTGGGGCCCGCCGTTCCGCGTCTTCGCGCCCAGCGAGATCACCCTGCTCGTACTGCGCTCCCCGCAGGTGTCCCACCCGACGTAGCTCGGCCTCCGCCGCGCCGGTCACTCCACCGCGGCGGCGGGATTCGTGTCCGGCCGCCGCTGTCGACCACGTGCGCGACCTGGCCCTGGAACGTCCCACTCGCCACGTGCGGCCGCGCCATCCCGAGGCCCGAGCCGGCTGCGGTGGCGGGGACATCCCACGTCCGGGGGTGTTCCGATGGCGCACCGGTCGTTCGCCACGGACGATGAGGGCGAACCCTCGGCACGGCCACCCCCGGAGGTAATCGGGTGCGGACTCCTCCCAAGAATCACGTCAGCTTACGGCCGAAGGTGCAGCGGCCGTGCCTGAACACCTGGCAGTCCCGGCTGAGCGTGGTGGTGATGCTGCTCGTCCTTCTCGGGACGACGGTACTGCTGGGCTGGTTCGGCATCGGCAACTTCGCCCATGCCCTGACCTTCCCCGGTCGCCTCACCGGCGCCGTCCTCATCGTGGTCGCGTTCACCACACTCCTGGCCGCGGGCGCGGTTCTGGACTACTGGATCCGGCACAGCTTCCAGTACTCCGGCCTGCTCGTGCTCGTCGGCGTGTTCGCGGCGCTGCTGACCAACGCCATGCTCCTGCTCAGGACACTACGGAGCGGCGATTCCGTGACCTTCCAGGCACTGTTCGGCGCACTCGTGGCGGGGTCCGCGTGGGCTGTCTTCGCCGTGTGGCGGACGTCGGTCACGATCCCCGCGCCGAAACGGGTGGCCGCTGCCCTGGTCGTCTCCTCGGTCCTCGCCGTCGCCAACTTCGGCTACCAGAACCTCTATTTGCCGAACCGGCGTCAGGCCAGGCCTCTGATCACGTTGTCCGTGGGGAAGGCGGTGCCGAGCAAGGACCGCAAGGCGTTCGCGGTTCCGGTCGACATCACGATCCAGAACCGCGCCGATGTGGGCTTCTACGTGCTCGGCACCGAATTTCACGCCATGGGGGAACGAGTACGGCTGAGCCCCAGGGACCGTCTCCGCGAACAGTGGCGAAGGGACGCCCAGCAATGGGCCAGGTCCTCAGGCGAGATCAACCCGCTCTCCCGCAGGGAGATTCGCCAGCCCGGCGAGATGATGGAGGCGAAACCTTGGATGTCGCAGGGAGACTGGATCGAATCGGGTGACGCCTTCACCACGCGTGCGGTGGTCCAAGTACCCGTGGACACCCCTTACGACCAGGTTGCGTTCTACGCCACCGCGAAACTCGCGCGCAAGGACCAGATCGTGCTGGACCCACCGATCGAATTCGTGACGACCTCCTGGGGTGGTCGCGATGTCGCGTCATGGGTGAAGGACCAGCAGAAGAGCGGCCAGGACTCCCTCGTCTACCGAGCTCGGGTGCACGAGAACAACGCGATCGACGAGAACACCAGAGACCCTCGTTTCGTCTTCGTCTACTGGACGTTCGGCCGCCACGGTGCGGGCGTGCAGACGAGCGTCACTCGCGAGGGAGCGGACGAGAGCAACAAGCTCTCCGGGCAGGAGCAAAGGGAGCTGGTAAGCCGCTACGGCCTCACCGACATCGCTGCCGGCCCAGTTGAGCGCACCCTCTGGGACATCAAGAGCCAGCGTTGAGCCGCTCCAGCCAGGCGACCAGGGCGAGGGAGCTGTTCACTCGGTCCCAGGAGTAGGAGTCCCCGGTGCCGAGTTGGGCCTCGCGTACGGCTTGGCACAGGGTTTCCACGTCGAACATCTCGGCGATCAGCGGATGCCGGGCGGAACGGCACAGGGCGATGAGTTCCTCGCCGTGTGCCCGCAGGCCGCGGGCGTAGAGGTCGTCGAAGGGGACCTTGCACGTCCTGCCGGCGATCGGGGCGGGGAGCAGGTCCGCCATCGCCGCGCGCAGAACGGCTTTGGGGCGGCCGGGCTCGAACGTGACCGAGGCGGGCAGGCCGCTCATCGTGGCGATGACGTCCGGGTCGAGGAAGGGGTGCGAGAGGAGGAACCCGTCCCGTGGCGCCCGCTGCCAGGACAGCGGGTCGGGTGCGGCGGCGTAGTTGGCGGCGTCGTACAGGGACAGTTCCGGTCTTCTTCCGAAGACGAAGCGGCTCTCGGCGGCACCGGCCTGCCGGTAGCCGTGTGCCCGCGCGAAGCCGGGCCGCAGCCATCCGGGGCGGTTGAAGGTGCCGAGGCCGCCGAGCACCGTGCCGCCGCCGGCCAGGGCGGTGACGCGCTCGGCCGCGAGCGGAAGGGCCGGCTGGACCACGTAGGCGTGGACCACGTCCCGCAGACCCCGCTCGCCGCCCGCGGCCCAGGCCCGTGCCTGCCGGGTCATCTGCCGCAACCGGCCCGTGCGGGCCAGCCGGTGCAGGAGGTACGGGTTGGCGTCGGCGACCGGGTCGGCCCCGCAGCCGGTGAGGAGGGTGTCACAGCCCAGCCCGGCGGCCGCGGCGTGGAGCCTGCTCCAGAACGGAGCGCGGAAGGCGTGCGGATGCGGCTCGTCCGCGTCTCCCGCGAGGTGCTCGAAGTCGTCGAAGTCGGCCACGTCGTCGGCGTCGACGACCAGCGGGCGGGCGGAGGGCGCGCAGCGGCGGATCCCTCGCATCGCCAGGTCCAGGTAGGGCCGTTCCGCGGCCAGCTCGCCTTGGGTGAAACGCCCGGCGAGCAGGACGAGTTGTCCGCGGTCGTCGTGCTCCTCGGCCAGCAGGCGTGCGGCGAGCAGTGCGACGCTGGTGGAGTCGGTACCGCCCGACACGTGACATGCCGTCGCGGTGCCCATACGGCGGCCGACCGCGTTCTCCAGGGCCAGCCGCAGCTCCTTCGCGGCCTGCCCGCGGGTGAGTCCGTCGGCTGCCGGCTGGGGCGGGCAGGTGGCCCGGCGGACGCGGCGCAGCGTACGGCCGCGTATCCGGCCGGTGCGGGAGAGCTCCACGACCTCTCCGCCGAGGACGCGGTGGACGCCGGTGAAGGGGGTGAGGTCCGTGTGCGGTTGTGCCAGGTTGCCGGTCAGGTAGCGGCAGAAGTAGCGCGGGTCCAGTGCGGCGGCGCTGCCGAGGCCGCGCGCCGCGGTGCCGGCGGCGGTCACGCGGCCGGAGGACTCGCTGAAGAACAGCGGTACGCGTGCCTGCTCGTCGCGCAGCAGCAGGACGCGGTCGCCGTACACCAGGACGGCCGCGTAGTCGCCGGGCGGCAACGGCGGGCCGGCTCCCGGCCGGCCGAAGGCGTCGAGGAGATCGCGCGCGCCCGCCTCCCGGTCGCGGGCCGAGCCGGTCCAGCCGACGACGGCCGCGGTCCCGGCCGGTGAGGAGACGGTCGTCACGAGGCCCTGACGGGTCATGGCGCGGGCCGTCCGCAGTCTCGGCGCGCCCCCGGCCCACTCGAGGCGCAGCGCGTCCATGTCACCGGCCCCAGCAGTCGATCGCGAGCACCGATGTGAAGGCGTGCCCGCGCGGATCGGCGTCGGGGATGCACACGCCCGCCGACTCGGTCCAGGCGTGCATGGCGAACGGGTGCTCGCGCACACCGACGTGCAGGACGGCCTCCAGGCCGCTGCGCCGCAACAGGACGAAGGCCGTCACCGCCTCGGACTTGCAGTCGCCGTTGACGAGCCAGCTGTCCCTGCTGTGCGTCCGCACCGCCTGCTTCAGCCGGGCTACCTCGTCGGCGGAGGGGGCGTCCGCACGGGCGTAGCCGGGCGCGGCCAGGGACATCATCCTGAGGACGCGCCCGAATCCGGCGGTCCGGATCAGCAGGTGCACCCCGCGCAACCAGGTCCCGACGACCGCTTCGGCCCGGGGCGTCCGGCGGTCCGTCGCGCACCCGGCGCGTCTCAGGGCGTCGATGAGTTCGGCGCGTTCCACGGGGCTTCCCTCGGTCAGCTTGCGGACGTCCGCCGCCGCCATGCCGATGAAACGCGTCCGCTTCCAGTCCGCGATGAGGGCTCCGTCGGACATCGCGGTGACGCGGCAGTGCGGTGACAGAAGCCTTGCCATGGCCGCCAGGGCCCGGGTGTCCTCTGTCACCGCACTTCCTCCAGGATTCAACCGCGAACGGTGTCAGGGCTGGTAACCGTGACCGTCGTACATTCCGCCACTGAAGCCCCGGATGAGACGGCCGTCGCCGAGAAGGACGAGCCGGTGCGGCCTACGACGCCGCAGCAATCGGAGAAACATCGCCCACCTCCAGAATCAGGCAGGACCGATCAAGTTCCACGCTACTCCGCCCGCAATGCCCCGCAACCGGATCACGGGCGACCGCTCGGCAGCGCGGAGAGTGAGACGACGCGTCGTCAACAGCTGCGATTCCGGGCGAGGTTGAGATACGCCTACGTTCGGCGACTGCCGGGGTCGCGACCCGCCGGTTCGCGGAGCACGATGGAAACAGGGGTGCGCAGGGGACGCACGCGAGCGGGGGGGGACGAATCAGGGGGGCTCCGCCCCGCGAGCCGGAGGGCCGTCCGCGGGGCCGGCCGAGGAGACCAGCGATGGGTCAGCCTGAAATCCGGCTGGGCGGCATCGAATCGGAGAACCATCCGTGGAAGATCCGCCTCGTCGAGCATCCGAAGCGCTTCGAATCGTCACACTTCCGGGCCGCCAAGGCGACGGCCCGGAAGATCCTCCACACCATGGACGACGCCGACCTGCCCTACGGACCCCGGCCCCTGGCGGCCGATGGGGGGGCCGAGGCGGGGGCGGCGAACTCCGAGCGGTGGGAGATGCACCACGGCGGCAGCCTGTGGGTGAAGGGGGCGCGCGGCTGGCTCATGTACCGCGCGCGGGTCGGCATCGAGTGGAGCATGCAGTTCTGCGCCGACCCGGCGAAGGTGGACCGGCTGCGGCTGGACGCCGCCGAACTGGTCGACGCCTTCCCGCTCACCCTGCCCGCCCTGGCGGAGCTGGGCTACGAGCGGGCCGAGGACCTGCTGCGCACGCCCATCGAGGACGCCGACGCCGTCGAGGCGTGGACCGACTCGCTGTTCAACTCCTGCGTGCCCCTGAGCCACGGCAACCACCAGGGCATCCTCCCGAGCGTGCCCGGCGAGCACCATTACCCCTGGCCGGTCAAGGGCGCGGACTTCGTCCGATACGACGACTTCCAGCTGTGGGTGACGCTGCCCGACGGCACCCATGGCGCCGTGGCGCCGGTGGACCGGCGTGGTTCGGGAGACGGGCATGTCCGGCTGGCCTTCGTCCCCGAGGGAAGCGTCGCCGCGCCGGCGGTCGCGGAGGCCCAGGAACGCGGGCTGATGGCGGTCCTGCCGGCCAACAGCGACGTGGCCATGCAGGCGTTCGCCCTGCAGGTCGCTCCGGGCCGGCGCACGGCCTCCGGTCCGCTGGCGCCGCGCGCCCGGCGGGATGGCAGTCGCACGTCCGCCTGACGGGCTCGACGTATCCGCCTGGCGTGTTCGACGCGCCCGCCTGACGGCTTGACGGGCACGGCGCGAGTCCGGTCGGCGGCCGGTTCAGGGGCGCACTCGTCGATCACTCGGATGGCATGACTCAAACTCGCATCGCTTCTGCGCGCTCAGGGTTGGCGATGCCCTCGTCCTCCAGGCAGTGACGGAGGCGGTCGAGTCCGCGCCGGGTGTGGCTCTTGACGGTGCCGAGCGGCCAGCCGGTGACGTCGGCGATCTGCGTCTGGGTCAGGTCCTCGTAGTAGGCCAGGTGCAGCACCTGGCGCTGCGGGGTGCTGAGCTGGCGCAGGGCCCGCCCGACGACCATCCGGTCAAGGGCGGCCTCGGGCTCGCCGGTGTCGTCGCGGCTCTGGGCCGGGGGCTGCTCGGCGGCCGCCGCCACGAGCCGCGCGCGCCGCGCACGGGCGGCCAGCGCGTCGGCCACCTTCCGCCGGGTGATGCCCACCAGCCAGGCGGCCGGGGTGCCGCGCTCCGGCGTGTAACCGTGCCGGCCGCGCCAGGCGTCGGCGAACACCTGCTGGGCCACGTCCTCGGCGTCCCTCGCGTCGCCGAGCGCCCGCTGGGCCAGTCCGTGGACCAACCCGCCCCACCGGCGGTGGATCTCGGCCCAGGACGCGTCGTCGGCGGTGGGCGTGGGGCCGTCCCCCGTCGCCGGCGGCAGGCCGGCGGCGCGGGGGCCGACGGTGACTACGGAGCCCGATACAGCCGCGATACGGTCCATGACCACGTCTCTCCTCGTGAGCCCGGTGTGCGTCGTCGGTGTCCCGCGGCGCCCCTCCGGCCAGCGGCCCGGCCCGGTTCTGCACCGTGCCCGCGTCCTCCGCTGTCCGTGTCTCCACCCTGCGCGGGGTACCCCTGGTCCCACAACTCGCATCGATATCGCATCGAGTACCCTGGGACGCGCGAACGGGAAGCGGGACGGGCGGGCCTACGGGTCCTCGGAGCGACGGGCTGACGGTCATGAGTGAAGTGGACGTGGCGGAGGCGGCCGGCCTGACCACGGGCGCGGTGGCCCGGCGCCTGGGTGTCTCCCCCACCACGCTGCGCTCCTGGGACCGGCGCTACGGGCTGGGACCGGCGTCGCGGTCGCAGGGGCGGCACCGGCGCTGGAGCCCGCAGGACGTGGCGATGGTCGAGGAGATGTGCCGGCTGGCGGCGACCGGCGTGGCCCCCGCCGAGGCGGCACGCGTGGCCCGCTCCACGCACGGCGAGGGGGCCCCGCCCGCGGCGACGGTGCCGGCCGCCCCTGCCCCCGCCCCGGAGCCGGTTCGGCCGCCCGAGACGGCCGGCCGGCGCGGCGGTGCCGGCGGCGGACTGCCGCTCGGTGACGTGCGCCAGGAGTGCCGGGGGCTGGCCCGGGCCGCGGTGCGGCTGGACGCGCCGGAGCTGGAGAGCCGGCTGCTGGACGCCGTCAGGCAGCACGGGCTGACAACGGCGTGGGAGGAGGTGATGGTGCCGACGCTGCGGGCGGTGGGACGCAAGTGGGAGTCGTCGGGCGACCGTTACGTGGAGGTGGAGCACCTGCTGTCCTGGCAGATCTCCACCGCGCTGCGCCGCGCGCCGCTGGTGCTGCCGCGCCCCGCCGATGTCACCGGCACCGAGCCGGTGGTACTGGCCTGCGCGCCCGGCGAGCAGCACTCGCTGCCGCTGGAGGCGCTGGACGCGGCGCTGGCCGAGCTGGGCGTGCCGACGCGCATGCTGGGCGCCGCCGTGCCGGTGGAGGCGCTGCTGGCCTGTGTCCGGCGCACGGGCGCGGTCGCCGTCGTGCTGTGGGCGCAGACCCGCTCGACGGCGTCGGGACCGCTGGCCCGGCACGTGGCGGGTCTTCAGTGGGGCCCGTCGGGCGCCCGCAGGCGTCCCTTCGTCCTGCCGGCGGGCCCGGGCTGGGACCGCAGGGCGGCCGGAGACTTCCCACGCTGCGGCGGCCTGCGGGACGCGGTGCGGACGCTGGGCGGCCTGTACTGCGTGGAGGGTGCTTCTCGGTCCACTCGGCGCGGGTGAGCTACTTGTTCGGCCGGGCCGGGGGGTGAGCGTCACGGTCCGCTGGGCTGAGACCTCATCGCGGCCCGCGTGCACGCCCCGCGGCCGCCCTTCCACGCGTCCAAGTGTCCAGGGACTTGCCGTCGGACCGTTGGCGCCGTTCTCCCCGGCCCGGCTCATGCCACGCGTCACGACCGCCGCGCGCCACGGCCGCCGGCCGACGCAGCCCGGACCGGGCACGGGGCGCCCGGGGCACGAGCACACGGCGTTCGTCCCGGGCCGCAGGGCCCGGGTCGCTCGTCACGCCGGGTACGGGTGGCGCGTTCCGGGTGGCGCAGCGGGCCCGGGCCTGTGGTCACCCGGGGAAGCGTCCCGTGGAGCGCAGTTCCCAGCGTCGTTCGGCGTAGGCCAGGTCGTCGCGCCAGAGGCGGCCCGCCGCGAAACGCATGACGGGGCGGAGCAGCGGGGCGGTGCGGCGGGCGAGGGCGAAGCCCGGGCGCTCGGAGGTGGCCAGCACCGCCTCCACCACCGCGGTACGCGGCCTGCCCTGGCTGTCCGGGCCGAGCGGTGTCGCGTGCGTCTCCACGACGGAGCCCTCCCCCTCGCCGCCGGTGATCCGCATGACCACCGTGCGCGGTCCGGGGGCGGTGAACACGGCGCGGACCGGTACGACGAGGCGGCCGGCGACCTTGAAGGAGACGTCGACCGTGAACGCGTCCTCGGCGTCGTCCCGCCCCGGGGCGTCCACGACGGTGAGGTCGACGAAGGAGTACGGGTGGAACCAGGCCCCGTGCCAGGGGTCGAGTCGGTTGGCGACCACGTCGGCCGGTTCGCAGACGCCCTGCCCCGTGTAGACGGCGGTCAGCGCGCCGGCCACGGCGGGCCGCTCCGGCACCGGCGGCCGGGAGGTGGCTTCCTCGCCCCCGACGTCGTCCAGCCGCACCCACAGCAGTACCCCGTCGTCGTACGCCGGCCAGGGCTCCCAGCCGCCGAACGGAGCGCCGTTGAGGGCCAGTCCGTGCCAATGGCAGACAAGGGTGCCGCACCGCACCGGGCTGTCCCGCAGCGGCGCGCCCAGGTGCGGGCAGACGCCGGGGCCGGCGACGAGCCGGTCCTGCACGTCGCGCCAGAGCACGACCTCCTGGCCGGCGACGGAACGGGCCAGCGGGCGGTCCTTTGGCAGGTCGCGGGAGGCGCCGACGACGAACCAGTTGCCGCTGGGCCGCTGCTGCGCCCGCTTGAGCGCGTCGGCGATGAGCGCGGGCCGGGCCTCACGCCACGTCGGCCGCTGGCGTTCCCACGCCACGGGGTCGCGCCGCAGGCGCAGGGGCAGGCGGGCTCGTCGGAACGGACGATCGGGCATCACGCGGCCTCCTCGCAGCGTACGGACGGGTGAAGTGCGCGGGCGGACCCACGGCGGGCCCCCGGGCGGACCGCCGCCACCCGCAGCGGGGACAGGCCGTCCGCGGCGACCAGCGCGCCGCGCCCGCACGGCAGCGCGGCGCCACACGCGACCGCCTCACAGCCGGGACACACACGCAGACCGGCTCGGCGGAGCCGACGACCCGGCATCACGCGGCCTCCTCGCACGGTGTGGAGGGGCGCGGGGCACGGGCCGGTTCGCGGCGGGCCGCCAGGCGGGCCGCGGCCACGCGGAGCAGGCCGTCCGCGGCGACCAGGGCGCGGCGTCTGCGGGGGACCGCCGCGCGGCGGTTCAGGGCCGCCCAGCCGGTGTCGGCCACGGCGTCCAGGATGCCGCCGTAGAGCACGAACGCCGTGCGGATGCAGGGGCGGGCGACGGGGTCGAGCATCGGTACGCCGGGCGCGGCTCGCCGGTAGGCGGCGCGGGTGAGGTCGGCGAAGGCGCGCAGGGCCTCGGTGACCCGGCCGTCGGTGCGGCCGTCGTCCCGGCAGCGGCGCAGCAGCTCGCGGTCGACGCCGTGTGCGGCGAGCAGGTCCTGGGGCAGGTAGATCCGGCCGCGGTCGAGGTCCTCCCCGACGTCTCGGAGGAAGTTCGTGAGCTGGAAGGCGACGCCCAGTTCGGCCGCGTACGGGGCGGCCTCCTCGCGTGGCACGACGGTGCCGAGGACGGGCAGCATCTGCAGGCCGATCACCGCCGCCGAGCCGTGCATGTAGCCGCGCAGCGCCGCGTAGTCGGCGTACTCGGTGACCGTCAGGTCGCTGCGCATGGAGGCCAGGAAATCGGTGAAGTGGCGCGGGTCGATGGCGTAGCGGCCGCTGGTGTCGGCGAGGGCGGTGACCACCGGCTCGGTGCTGTGTCCGCCCGCCAGGCCCCGGATCAGGTCGGCGCTCAGGCGGTCCAGGGCGGCGGCCCGCCGCGCCGCCACGTCGCCGGTGGGGGCGCCGGGGCCGTCCGCGAGCGAGTCGACGATGTCGTCGGCCCAGCGGGCGAAGCCGTACAGGGCGTGCACGGCGGGCCGCCGGTCGGGGGGCAGCAGGCGGGTGGCGAGGAAGTAGGTGCGGCCGTGCCGGGCGTTCAGTTCCCGGCAGCGGGTGTAGGCGGCGCGCAGTCCGGGGTCGGTGATGCGAGCGGCGTCCAGCTCGCGGGTGGTCATGGCCGTACTCCTTCGGCGGTCCGCCGGGCGTCCCGGCGGGTGGTGGTGCGGATGCGGGCGCCGCCGGTGACGCGGGCCGCGGCCAGCTTCCCGGACAGCAGGACGGGCGGGACGCCCACGCCGGGTGTGGTGCCGCAGCCGGCGAGGACGGCGTTGGCGGTGCCGCGAACCAGGTTGCGCGGGCGGAACGGGCCCGTCTGGGCGAAGGTGTGCGCGGCGGAGAACGGTGTGCCGGCGGCGTGTCCCTGCGAGCTCCAGTCGGCGGGGGTCACCAGGCACTCCTCCTCGATGGCGGACGCGATGCCCGTGAGGCCGCGGCGGTCGAGTTCGCCGAGCAGGCTGTCGCGGTAGCGCGCGCCGAGGTCGGGCCAGTCGGCGCCGTCCGGACCGATGTCGGTGTTGGGGCACGGGGCGAGGACGTAGTGCAGATGGCGGCCGGGCGGGGCCAGGCCGGGGTCGGTCGCGGTGGGCCGGGTGATCAGCAGGGAGGGGTCGCTCATCAGCTCACCGGTGTGGGTGAGTTCGCGGAAGGTGCGCCGCCAGGCGTGGCCGAAGGACAGGGTGTGGTGGGCCAGTTCGGGCCAGGTGCGGTCGCAGCCGGCGTGCAGGATCACCGCCGACGGGGAGTGCCTGAGGCGTGCGGGGCGGCGCGGGGAGCGGCCGAGCAGGCGGTAGGTCACCGGCAGGTCGGGGGTGAGGACGACGGCGTCGCAGGGGATGCGCTGGTCGTCGGTCACCACGGCGGTGACGCGCTCGCCTGAGCGTTCCAGGCGGGTCACCCGCTGCCCGTAGTGGAACGTCGCCCCCGCCTCGGCCGCCGCCTCGGCCATGGCCCGCGGCAGGGCGTACATGCCGCCGCGCGGGAAGTACACCCCGGCGACGGTGTCCATGTAGGCGATCACCGCGTAGGCGGCCATCGCCCGCTCCGGCGGTACGCCGGCGTACAGGGCCTGGAAGGAGAAGACACGGCGCAGCCGCTCGTCGCGTACGTGGCGGCCGATCTGCGCCTCCCAGCGGCCGAAGCCGCCCAGTGCGGCGAGCCGGACCAGGTCGGGGCCGAGCAGTTGCAGCGGCGAGTCGAAGTCGGCGTCGAGGAAGCGGCCCCGCTCGGCCTGGTAGAGCTGCCCCAGCCAGTGGCGCAGCCGCCGGTAGCCGGCCGCTTCGGCGCCGCCGGCGAACCGCTCGATCTCCGCCTCCATCGCCTCGGCGTCGGTGTGCACGTCGAGGGTGCTGCCGTCGGCGAAGCGCGCCCGGTAGGCCGGATGGAGCTCGATCAGCTCGACGCGGTCGCGCAGCGAGGTGCCGACCGCGGCGAACGCCTCGTCGGCGATCTCCGGCATGGTGAGCACGGTGGGCCCGGTGTCGATCAGGTAGTCGCCGAGCTCCATGCGGCCGGCGCGCCCGCCGGGCCGGGGGTCGCGTTCGACGACGGTGACGCGGCGGCCGGCGCCGAGCAGGTGCAGCGCGGTGGACAGGCCGGCAAGGCCTGCGCCGACGACGACCACGTGGTCGGTGGGTCCAGCGATGTTCCGCGTCACCGGCCCGCCTCCGTTCCGGCGGCGGCCAGGGCGCCGGGTCGCGGGGCCGCGGCGGGCTCGGGCACCTGGCCGGCCGTTCCGGTGATCTCCGCAAGCAGGCCGCGCAGCCGGGCGGTCGCGCCGGGTTCCAGGGAGGCCTCGCCGAGGTGGCGCAGGGAGCGCCGGGTGAGCCGGGCGATCCGCGCCTCGACGTGGTCGCGGGCTCCGACGGCGACGAGCACCTCGCGTACGCCGGCCAGTTCGCCGTCGGTGAGGTCGGCGCGGCCCATCGCGTGCTCGAGCACGCCGAGCGCGTGCCGGTCGCCGGCCGCGTCGGCGAGGGACCGGGCCACGGCCAGCGGGTAGGTCGGGGTGCCCTCGCGCACGTCGCCGCCGGACGGCTTGCCGGTGATCCGGGGGTCGGCGAAGAGGTCGTCGAGGTCGTCCCGCAGCTGGAAGGCGAGGCCCGCGCAGCGTCCCGCGCGGCGCAGGGTCCTGACGGTGAGGTCGTCGGCTCCGGCGAGCACCGCGCCCAGGTGCAGGGGCCGTTCCACCGTGTAGAGGGCGCTCTTGAGGCATGCGGCCCGGATCGACCGGGCCGGGGTGCCGGACGACACGGCCTGGCCGCGCACGTCGAGGTACTGGCCCGCCACCATCTCCGTGCGCAGCGCCCGCCACACCTCGTGCAGCCGGTGCGCGGCGTCGCGGGGCAGCCCGGGGTCCAGCAGCAGCCCGGACAGGACGTCGTCCGCCCAGGCCAGGGCGAGGTCGCCGGCGAGCACCGCGGTGGACGCGCCGAGCCGCTGGGCGGCGGGACCCGCCGCGGCACCGGCGTACTGCTCGGCCACGTCGGCGTGCATCGCCGGTTCGCCGCGGCGGGTGGGCGCCTGGTCCATCAGGTCGTCGTGGACCAGGGCGCATGTCTGGAGCAGTTCCAGCGCCGCCGCCGTGCGCAGCGCCACCCGCACCTGCGCCGGGTCCCCGCCGCCGCAGGCGCGCAGCGACCACCACAGGAGCCGGGGCCGGATGCGGCGGCCGCCGCGCCGGGTGAAGCGGGCGGTCCGCTCGGCGACGTCCCGCGCGAACACCGGGTCGAGCCCGTGGCAGCCCGCGAGGCGGTCGGCGAGCAGTTCGCGCAGTTCCCGGCCGACGGCGCCGGCCACGTCCTCGTCGACGTCGCGGGCGCCGCCGGGTGCGGCCCCTTCCCCGGTGTCGTCGGAATCGGCCACGGCGGGCGGCCTGCGCGGCGGGTCTGCCGTGAGACGGCCGATCGCCTGGGTGGAACGCATCGCGGATCCTCTCGCCGGTCGGTGAGCCGGACCGCCTGTCGGCGGGCCGGCCGGGTCGCGCTGTGCCGGCACCGGTCGCGTCGGGTGCCGGCACGGTCGCGACCGGTACGTCGTCGTGACACATTCCGCGCGGGTCGCCCCGCCGGATGCGCCATTCGGTGGACATGCCGGCGCCATGGGTAACCACCCGCACGACACGCTCCCGGCTGCATCCGCCGGGACCGGTGCGCGGGAAGACTGGCCGGATCCGCCGGTCCGCCGAGAGAGCTGCGGAGAGAGCCGCCGTGGAGGGAGCCGCCGTGGAGGTGGAGTCGGACGTCGCCGTCGTGGGCGCCGGGGCCGCAGGGCTGTCGCTGGCGCTGCGGCTGGCCCGCCCGCCCGCGGACGGGCGCCGGGTGACGGCGGTGCTGCTGGCCGCGCCACCGGGGCCGTTCCGCGCGGCACGGCGCACCTGGTGCTTCTGGGAGGCGGGCGCGGGGCCGTACGACGAGGCGCTGACGGCCTCCTGGCAGCGGCTGCGGGTGCGGTCCCGGGACGGACGGACGGTGGACGCGGCCATCGCGCCGCTGCGCTACAAGATGCTGCGCTCCGACGCGCTGGAGGAACTGGCCGGGCGGGCGCTCGCGGAGAGCCCGTGGGTGACGACCGTGGAGGCCGTCGCCGAGCGGGTCGAGTCCGCGCCCGGCGGTGCGGTGGTGCACGCGCGCCGGGCCGACGGCGGCCAAGTGACGGTGCGCGCCCGCTGGGTGTTCGATTCACGGCCGCCCGAACGGCTGCCACCGGCCCGCACGACGCTGCTGCAGCACTTCCGCGGCTGGTTCGTGCGCACCCGCCGCCCGGTGTTCGATCCCGGCGTCGTGGAGCTGATGGACTTCCGCACCCCGCAGCCCGCGCACGGCCTGTCCTTCGGCTACGTCCTGCCGACCGGCCCCCGGGAGGCGCTGGTGGAGTACACCGAGTTCTCCCGCAGCCCGCTCGGCCGGGACGCCTACGACCGCGCGCTGCGGCACTACCTCGGCGATGTGCTGGGCGCGGGCGACCACGAGGTGCTGGACTGCGAGCAGGGTGTGATCCCGATGACGGACGCGGACTTCCCCCGCCGGACCGCGGCGTCCGTGTTCCGCATCGGCGCCGCGGCCGGGGCCACCCGGCCCGCGACCGGCTACACCTTCAGCGCCGTGCAGCGCCAGACCGGCGCGGTGGCCGCGGCCCTGCACGCCGGGCGCCGCCCCGTGCCGCCGCACGCCCACTCGGCCCGCTCCCGGCTCATGGACGCGGTCCTGCTGCACGCCCTCGACCACGGCCGGGTGGACGGTCCGGCCTTCTTCACCCGCCTGTTCACCCGGGTGCCCGCGCCCCGCCTGCTGCGTTTCCTCGACGGGCGCACCGGCCTCGCGGAGGACCTCTCCATCGGGCTGCACGTGCCCGTCGCCGCGATGCTCGGCTCGGCGCTCTCCCTGCCGTTCGCCCCGCGACGCAGCGCCCCGGCGACCTGACCCCCTCACCACCCGGTCCATGTCCCCGACCCGCGTGACCGACGACCCCCGCCGGCCCTGCACCTGACGACCCCGCACCTGACGACCCCGGACCTGTTCCCACTACCTCTCACGGAGATGGCATGCCCGTGCTGCGCGACGCCGAGCTGGCGACCGCGTTCGACCACGCCGCCCGGAGCTACGACACGCTCGTGGCGGCGAATCCCGGTTACCACGCCCACCTGCGCCGCTCCGCCCGGCGCCTCGGCCTCCCCGGCGGTGTCGCGGCCCCGAGGGTGCTGGACCTCGGCTGCGGTACCGGCGCCTCGACCGCGGCGCTGGCCGCGGCACTGCCCGGCGCGGACATCACCGCCGTGGACGCGTCGGCCGGGATGCTGCGACGGGCGGCCCGGCGCCCCTGGCCGAGGCCGGTGCGCTTCGTGCAGGCGCCGGTGGAGCGGCTGGCGGCGGCCGGGGTGCGCGGCCCGTTCGACGCGGTGTTCGCCGCGTACCTGCTGCGCAACACCGCCGACCCGGACGCGGTGCTCGCCCAGGCCTACCGGCTGCTGGCGCCGGGCGGCCGGCTGGCGGTGCACGAGTACGCGCTGAGCGGGCGGACGGCGCACCGCGCGGTGTGGAACGCGGTGTGCGGCGGGGTCGTCCTGCCGGTCGCGACGCTGCTCGGCGACGGACCGCTCTACCGCCATCTGTGGCGCAGCGTCGTCTCCTTCGACACCGCCGGGCAGCTCGCGCGCCGGGTGGAGCGGGCGGGGTTCGAACGGGTGCGGGTACTTCCGCTGCCCGGCTGGCAGACCGGCATCACCCACACCGTCGTCGCCCGCCGCCCGTTCGCCGACGGCTCGGAGACGGGCCGATGACCGGGCCGGCGGCCGGGCCGCGCCGTCCCGCCGGATCCGGTGTCCGCCCGCCCCGCCCCGGCCGGGACCGGCTGGCCCGGCTGCTGCCCGCGCCGCCCGGCGCCGGTCGTGCCGAGGAGTCCACAGCGCCGCGGGTGGCGGTCGTGGGCGGCGGCATCGCCGGCCTGACGGCGGCGACCGCGCTGGCCGAGCGCGGGGTGCGGGTCACCGTGTACGAGCGCGACGCGCAGCTCGGCGGCAGGCTGGCGGGGTGGTCCACGCGGCTGGCCGACGGCACGACGGTGACCATGAGCCGGGGCTTCCACGCGTTCTTCCGGCAGTACTACAACCTGCGCGCGCTGCTGCGCCGGACCGATCCGGCCCTGAGCCGCCTCACCGGCCTGCCGGACTACCCCCTGCGGCACGGCAGCGGCCGGCAGGACAGCTTCCGGCACGTGCCGCGCACCCCGCCGCTGAGCGCGCTCGGGTTCGTGGCGCTGAGCGAGTCGTTCTCCCTGCGCGACCTGGCCCGGATGCGCCCGAGCGCGGCCCTGCCGCTGCTGGACGTGCGGGTGCCCGAGGTGTACGAACGGCTCGACGGCGTCAGCGCGTACGACTTCCTGGAGAACATCCGGTTCCCGCCGGCGGCGCGGCACCTGGCCTTCGAGGTGTTCTCCCGCAGCTTCTTCGCCGATCCGCGGAAGCTGTCGGCGGCGGAGATGGCGCTGATGTTCCACATCTACTTCCTCGGCTCGGCCGAGGGCCTGCTGTTCGACGTGCCCCGGGAACCGTTCCCGCAGGCGCTGTGGGACCCGATCGCCGCACGACTGGAGCGGCTCCGCGCGCGCGTGCGCACCAGCACCGCGGTGGAGGGCGTCTCCGCGCTGCCGTCGGGCGGCTTCGCCGTGACCGCCGCCGGCGGCGAGGAGCCGTACGACGCCGTGGTGCTGGCCCTGGACCCGGGGGGCCTGCGCTCCCTGGTGGGCCGCTGCGACGGTCTCGGGGACGCCGGGTGGCGCGAGCGGGTGGCGCGGCTGCGCACCGCCCCGCCCTTCCTGGTGTCCCGCCTGTGGCTGGACCGGCCCGTGCGCGCGGACCGGCCCGGCTTCCTCGGCACCAGCGGCTTCGGGGCCCTGGACAACGTCAGCGTGCTCAGCGGCTGGGAGGGCGAGGCCGCCCGGTGGGCCGGCCGCACCGGCGGCTCGGTCGTCGAACTGCACGCCTACGCCGTGCCCGGGGACGCCGACCGGGAGACCACGCAGAAGGAGCTGCTCGGCGAACTGCACCGGCTCTACCCCGAGACGGCCCGGGCCCGGGTGGTGGACGCCCGTCACGAGTGGCGGGCCGACTGCCCCCTGTTCCCGGTGGGCGGCCACGCGGACCGGCCGACGGTCACCACCTCCACGCCGGGCCTGGTCGTGGCGGGCGACACGGTCCGCACCGGTCTGCCGGTGGCCCTGATGGAGCGGGCCGCGACCAGCGGCTTCCTCGCGGCCAACGCGCTGCTGGGGCGCTGGGGCCTGCGCGGGCACGCGTTGTGGACCGTACCGGGCCGGGGGCGCCTCGCCGCCCTGCGCTGGGCGGCGGCCAGGGCGGGCGGCGGGTGAGCTGACGCCCGGCGAGGTCGGGGCCGGGGCTTCCGCGGCGGG
This sequence comes from Streptomyces sp. NPDC003720, assembly GCF_042875075.1. Lineage (NCBI taxonomy): Bacteria > Bacillati > Actinomycetota > Actinomycetes > Kitasatosporales > Streptomycetaceae > Streptomyces > Streptomyces sp. NPDC003720. The sequence continues at coordinate 165,174 of NZ_JBIANZ010000001.1, read as the reverse complement.
CTCCGCGTCACCGGTCGGCGTCTTCCACCCCGGCCGCACCGCCCACCCCGGCCGCCAGGTCTGCACCGTCCGCCCGGCCGGCCCCGGCCGCCAGGTCGACCCCGGCCGCCAGGTCTGCACCATCCGCCCGGCCGGCCCCGGCCGCCAGGTCGGCACCGTCCGCCCGGCCGGACGGTGCCGCCGCCGTGTGCCGGACGACTCCGTCCCCTCGGACCAGCGCCTCCGTGACCGTGCGGATCGCCTCGGACCGCGGCAGACCCGGGGGCAGCCGGGGCGGGGACCCGGTCACGGCGCGGCCGGCGAAAGCGGTCGCGACGTGGGGCAGGCGTACGTCCGCCACCCGGACGCCCGCCGGGCACAGTTCGCGGCGCAGCGCGTGCAGCCAGGCGGCGAGCGCCGCCTTGGCCGCGCTGTAGTCGGCCATCCGCGGCACGGGCGTGTCGACGACGACACCGGTGACCGCGGCCAGCACCCCGCCTCGGCCCACGAGGGGTACGGCGGCCCGGAGCAGGGCCATGGGCGCGAGCGCGTTGACGCTGAGGAGGTGTTCGGCCACCGCGTCGTCCACCTCGGCGGCGGGACCGAAGGCGGTGACGCCGACGCAGACCGCCACCGCGTCCAGGCCGCCCCACCGCCGCGCGGCGCCGCGCACGGCCGCTGCGCAGACGTCGGGCCGGTAGGCGTCGATGCCGAAGGCCGGGGCGTCGCCGCAGTCCCGGGCCACGCCTGTGAGCCGGTCCGGGTCCCGGCCCGCGACGGCGACCCGGGCGTCCCGCCGGTGCAGTTCGCGGGCGAGAGCGGAGCCGATCTCGCCGGTGGCTCCGGCGACCAGTACCCGTGATCCGGCTAGTTCCATGTCATGCCTCCCGATGAGCGGACGCCGCGTGGACCGGGCGAGCCGTGCGTCCCGGCGGTGCGCATCCGCCGCATCCGGTGGTCCGGCCGGCTCGGAAGAGTCCGAGAGGGACCGGTTCGCCGGCGTGCGCCGCACGGCCTCGGCGATCGGCTCCCACCGCCCGGACCCTGGAGGTGGAAACGATGACCGACTCCCTGCGCCCTCCCGGAGAGACACCGCCCGTCGAGGGATCGACGGCGGAAGCGCACCCCGAGCGACCCGACGGCGGCATCTGGGAACATCCTGGCGTCTGGATGGCACTCATCGTGATCGGCTGCCTTCTCGTCGCCGCGTTCTTCGTGGTGCGGATGATCGATCTGTGAGCCCTCGGGGTACGGCTCCCGTCGAGCGTGGGCGGCACCGCGAATCGCGGTGCCGCCCTTGTCGTGCCGGAGGGCCGTGCCGGGGAGTCCGACCGTGCCGGGGAGTCCGTCGCACCGGGCGCCGGTGTGCCGGCGGGCGGGGGTTCAGCCGTGCGGCCGGGTGGCCGGGAGCCGGGACGGGGCGTCCGGCGCCGTGGTCAGGGAGAGCGCCCGCTCCCTGCGCCGGGCGGCCAGGGACTCCCGTGCCGCCTCCCTCGGGTGGCGGCGGCGCCAGTACGGGTTGTCGTGCGGCAGCCCGCCGGTGACCCGGCCGTACATCCCGAAGGTGAGGATGAGCAGGCCCATGACGAAGGTGAAGAAGACGTTCGTCAGACCGAAGTCGAGGATGTTGGCGCTCCGGTCCAGGACGAAGATGTGCACGAAACCGCTGACGAGGAACAGCGTCCCCACGGCCATGTTGAGCGTGGAGGCGAAGTTCCCCCCGACCACGGCGCCGCCGATCAGCAGCAGGCCGAAGAGCACCGAGATCAGGCTCAGCAGTCCGTTCGTCGACATGCCCGCGATGCGGGTGCCGTCCGTGCCGAAGGGGCTGAGTTCGTCGGCGAAGCCGAGACAGCCGAACAGCAGCAGGACACCGCCGCAGAGTCCGGCGCCGTAGCGGTAGACCGTCGCCAGCCGGTGGTCGACCGGCCATTCGTCGCGAAGCCTCATGACACATCCTTTCCGATGCGTGCCAGGCCCCCCAGGGGTGGGGACGGCTCGGACCGCCCTGCCACCCACGTCGCTGTCTCTTCCGGCGGCGCGTGCGAAACGGTTGCACGCGGAGGTCGCGGAGATCGCCCGCGTCCTCGCGGCGGCCGCCGGCCGCCCGCATCCACCTCGGGCCCCCGCGGGGAAGTGGGGGGTGCGGGGCTTCGCGCAGGGCGGGGCCCACGATCCACCTCATCCGGGAGGCGTCATGCACTCCACCGACCCCGACCGGACCAGGCGTCTCCACACCGACCTGGACATCGGTCTGGTTCTCAGCGACGCGGAGGCCCTCCGGCTCGAGGTCCGCTTCAGCTACGAGTCGGCCGATCCGTTCGCCGTGCGCATGGACTTCCGCGACGGCCCCGACACCGTCGCGCCCTGGCTGTTCTCACGCGACCTGCTCGACGCCGGACTGCGGGTGCCGTCCGGGGAGGGTTCCGTACGCGTCTGGCCGCCCTGCCGCTGCCACGGGTCCACCACCCTGCGGATCCTGCTGCGCGGCCCGGGCGGGGCCGCCGTGCTGTACATACCGGCCGACCCGTTCGAGGGCTGGCTGGCCCAGACGTTCGAGGCGGTGCCCGCGGGCTCGGAGAGCTCCCACCTGGTCTGGGACGACATCCTGGCGAAACTGCTGCGCGGCGACTGACCGACGGGTGGCATCGGGCGACGCCCGGGAAGACGTGAGGACATGAAGGTGATCAGCGAACGGGCAGGCGCCCGGCGGCCCGGCCCCTGGCTGCGGTACGGCGCGACCGCCGCGGCGGTGGCCGTCACCGCCGCCGTGGGCGCCACGGCGACCGATCCGGACAGCACCTGGTACGCCTCGCTGTGCAAGCCGTCCTGGCAGCCGCCGTCCTGGGCGTTCGGCCTGGTGTGGACCCCGCTGTACGCGTCGATCGCCTGCGCGGCGGGCCACGCGCTCGGGCGCGCCCCCGACCCGCGCCGGCGGGCCGGGATCGCCGCCGAGCTGGCCGCGAACCTGGCGCTGAACGCCTCGTGGAGCCGGCTGTTCTTCGCCCGCCGCGACCCCGAGGCGGCGCTCGCCGGGAACGTGCTGCTCAACCTCAGCAACGCCCGGCTCATCCGGCGGATCGGCCGCACCGACCGGGCCGCGGCCGCGGCCCTCGCGCCCTACGCCGGCTGGTGCGCCTTCGCGGCCGCCCTGAACGCCTCCATCGTCCGGCTCAACCGCTGACGGACTTCGCTCCGGCCTGTTGCGTCTGCGTACAGTGGGGCGTATGCGACGTCGGCCCAGAAACACAGCGAACCGAACATGAGGGACTTCTCCGCCATGCCGGACGACGACGCGCTGTTCGGACTCGACGCCCTGCCCGGCGCCGGGCCCGCCGGGGGCGAGCCGGCCCGGCCGCCGGCCGCCGGTCCGCTGTTCCGCGACTCCGACGCCGCCCGGCGGCTGCTGCCCGTGCGGACGATCTACGCCGAGCCCGCTGCCGCCGCCTCGCCCCGCGGCCGCCAGATCCTCGCCCGGCACCCCGCCGCGCGGGTCGTCGAGGTGGACTCCCACTGGCGCATCCCGCAGCTGCACGGCGACGAGGGGAACGTCGGGCGCTGGGTGCGGGTGAAGGGCGAGACGCTGGTGCTGGGCGAGCGCAAGACGCTCACCACCCGGCCCAACGGCCGGTCGGCCGACTGGATCGCCCCCGGTCCGTCCAACGGCTGCGCCATGGCCTGCGTGTACTGCTACGTGCCGCGCCGCAAGGGATACGCCAATCCCGTCACCGTCTTCACCAACATCGAGCGGATCATCGCCCACCTGGGCCGGCACATCGCGCGCCAGGGCCCCAAGCGGGAACCCAACCAGTGCGACGACCGGGCGTGGGTCTACGACATCGGCGAGAACGGCGACTGCTCGGTGGACGCGCTGATCTGCGACAACACCGCCGATCTCGTGCACGCATTCCGGCAGTGGCCCACCGCCAAGGCGTCCTTCGCCACGAAGTTCGTGAACCCGGATCTGCTCGCGCTGGACCCGCGGGGCCGCACCCGCGTCCGGTTCTCGGTCATGCCGGGCGAGGACTCGCGGCTGCTGGACATCCGGACGTCGCCGGTGGCCGAGCGGATCGCCGCCGCGGCCGACTTCCTGGACGCGGGGTACGAGGTGCACTTCAACCTCTCCCCCGTCGTGCTGCGCCCCGGATGGCAGGAGGCCTGGGCCGAGCTGCTCCGGCAGCTCGACGACGTGCTCCCGGACCGGGTCAGACGGCAGGCCGCCGCCGAAGTGATCATGCTGACCCACAACCGGGAACTGCACGAGGTGAACCTCGGCTGGCATCCGCGCGCCGAGGACGTGCTCTGGCAGCCCGGCGTCCAGGAGGGCAAACGCTCCGAGAACGGGGCGCTGAACGTGCGCTACGACCACGTGGTCAAGGCGAGGGCGCTGGACGAGCTGCGCGGGCTCGTCGCGGCGCACGCCCCCTGGCTGCGCATCCGGTACGCCTTCTGAACCGGGCCCCGCGGACCGCTCCTGACGACGGCCGCGGGGTCCTCCGGCCGACGCGCGGCGCCGGCCCGTGAGCGGGCCGGCGCCGCGCGTCCGGGGGGGGTGCCTCAGTGATGCGCGGCCGGGGCGCCCAGACCGGCGGCCCGGCATCCGCCCGGCCCGCGTTCCGCGGCGAGCACGCGTTCCGCGAGGACGCCGAAGACCAGTCCGAACGAGGTCCACAGCGTCGCCTGGACGGCCAGCGCGGCCAGACGGAACTGCCAGAGCAGGCTCGGGGAGAAGTCCTTGGGGACCTCGTCGACGGCCGGCAGGAACGCGTAGGCGAGCCCGGCGGCCAGGAGGAAGAACGCGCCCGCGGCCACCGTCGCGTTCCAGTTGCCCAGCCGGGGGGCGAGCCGCTTGCCGAGGATCACCGTGGCGACCGCCAGCAGCACGCTCAGGACCAGCATCAGGAAGTACAGCGCGGTGCGCCTGCCGATCGTGTCGGGGTCGCCGACGGACGGCGGATTGGCCGGGTACTTCAGGAACGGCACGACGTAGACGGCGACGAGGCCCGCGGCCGCCAGGAGCAGCGCGCTCGCGCGGGGCCCGAAGCGGCCTACGCGGCCCAGCGCGAAGCAGTAGGCGAGGGCGGCGATGCCGCCGAACGCGATGCCGTAGACGAGCACGCCGGTGGACAGGCCGGCGGTCGACTGCATCGTGCGGGAGACCGCCTCCACGCCGTGTTCGTGGGAGTGCGCCTCTTCGTAGGCGATGGCCGCGTCGACACGCGGCTCACCGAGGAAGTAGGCGACGACGAGGGCGAGCAGGCCCGCGGTGAGTCCCGCGAGCATGCCACGCACCAACAGGTTCCGGACGGTTGCCGAATTCATGAGCCCGTGCGCTTCCTCGCCCGGTCAGTGGCAGGGGAAGCCGAGCAGATGCCGGGCGTCGTGCACCCACTCGTGCACGTTCTCACCGGACGTCACGGAGGTGGCGCCCTGTTCGGCGCCGACGAAGTACAGCAGGACCAGCATCAGGACGCCGAAGAAGACCGCCCAGGGGACGATGGCGCCGATCGGCAGCTTGGCGGGAAGGGCGGTGGGGGTGGGCTGAATGGCGGACTGCGCCATGGCAGGACCTCCTGGGGAACTCGCGTCCCTGCTCGGTGGTGCACGGGACGACGGGCGGGTCTGACTTGCCCGGCCCGCACCGGGATGGGTGCGTACAGGGCTCACAGTGGCGCGACCGTGCCGGATTCCCACCGGCTTCCGCGTTCCGTCGTCTCTGTCGCCGAGAAGGTACCGCGAAGTGCGGGTGCGGCCAAGTGCGCACGGGCCGGGGACTGCGCGCCCCCGCGACCGCCGTAGGCTGTGGAACCCCTGTGCCGAAAGGGCCGTTGACGATGCGGGCGACCTCATGACGACCCGAGTGACGCTGGTCTCACCGGCGATGAACCCCTCCCTGCGGGAGGCCCGCTTCGACGACGGGTGTTCGCTCGACGCGGCCGGCGCCGCGCGCGCCCACGCGGCCGCCGGCGAACTGCGGACCGCCGCGACGGCCCTCGTCTCCCCCACCGTCCGCTGCCGGGAGACGGCGGCCGCGCTGGGTCTCGACGCACGCGCCGAACCCGCCCTGGCGGGCCTCGACATGGGCCGCTGGCGGGGGCGGACCCTCGACGAGGTCGGCGCCGGGGAGCCGGAGGCGCTGGCCCGGTGGCTGGCCGACCCGGCGGCTGCCCCGCACGGCGGGGAGTCGGTGCGCCTTCTGTGCGCCCGGGTCGGGGACTGGCTGGAGGAGGCCGCCCGGTGCGCCGGCCGCACGGTGGCGGTGGTCGAGCCGGAGGTCGTGCGGGCCGTGGCCGTGCGGGTGCTCGGCGCTCCGGAGACGGCCTTCTGGCGGATCGACGTACCGCCCCTGACCGCCACCTCGTTCACCGGCCGGGCGGGACGCTGGAACCTCACGCCCGGCACCGCGCTGGGCGGATCGAGCGGCACCCCGTAGACCCCCTCAGGACGCTTACGGACGCGCACTGGACGCCGTTGTGCCCGGCCGTGAGACTGGGCCGGGTCCGACGCCCCCGGCTCCCCAGGACGGTGACCATGCAAGAGGAACTGCCCCGCGTCGAACTCACCCCGCAGGCCGCGGAACTGGTGCGCCGGCTGCGGGCCGAGCACGGGCCGCTGATGTTCCACCAGTCCGGCGGCTGCTGTGACGGCAGCGCGCCCATGTGCTACCCCGACGGGGAGTTCCGCACCGGCGGTTCGGACGTGCTGCTGGCCGAGCTGGCGGTGGACGGCGTCGAGGAGCCCGTGACCTTCTGGATGTCGCGGAGCCAGTACGAGGCCTGGAGCCACACCCGGCTCATCGTGGACGTCGTACCCGGCAGAGGGAGCGGTTTCTCGCTGGAGGCACCCGAGGGAGTACGTTTTCTCACCCGTTCTCGCGTAGTCGACGCCTAGCCGTCCCGCTCGTCACCGTCGTCTGGTGCACTTCCCCCGAGTGCTGATGACGGTTGACGAGGCATCAGGGGGCGCTATGACGCGAGGCGGACGGCGGACGGCGGCAGGCAGATCGGTTCTCACGGCGTTCGGCGTCCTGGCCGGCGCGGCTCTGACGGGGGCGGCGCCGGCCGGTGCCGCCCCCCTGGAGAGACCCGGCAAGCGGATCGCTCCGGGGGTCACCTACCGGGAGTTCGACATCACGGCGGCGGCCGGGCGGACCCGCGCCCATCTGCTCACCGTCGACCTGGGCGATCCGCACGTGCGGACGGGCCTGCTGTACCCCGGCGCGGTCGCGGCCCGGGCGACCGTGTCCCGGCTGGCCGACACGGCCGGCGCGGTCGCCGGGGTCAACGGCGACTTCTTCGACATCACCGAGGCCCAGCACCCGGGGGTCGAGGCCACCGGCGCGACCGTCGGTCCGGCGGTGGCGGACGGTCGGGTGCTCAAGGCGGCGGTGCCCGTGGGCCAGCGGTTCGGGCCGGCACTGCCGCCCGGGACCACCACGCGGGAGGTGCTCGGGGTGGGCGCCGACCGGCGGGCCCGCCTCGACCGCCTCTCGCTCACCGGCTCGGTGACCACACCGCGGGGGAGGTTCCCGCTGGGCGGCCTCAACCAGTACGCGCTGCCGCAGAACTCGGTGGGCGCGTTCACCTCCCGGTGGGGCGCGGCCTCCCGGGTGCGCGCCGTCTGCGGCACCGACACCGACCGGGCGGCGGCCTGCACCACCGACACCTACGAGGTGAAGGTGCGCGGCGGCCGGGTGGCCGGCGCCGCCGCCACTCCGGGCAGCGGTTCGATCCCCGCGGGCACCACCGTCCTGGTGGGCCGCGAGCAGGGGGCGCGGGAGCTGCGCGCGCTGGCCGTGGGCGACGCGGTGACCGTCACCCACCATCTGGTGGCGGCCACCGCCAAGGCGCCCTACGCGTTCGCGATCGGCGGCTGTCCGGTGCTCCGCGACGGCAGGCCGGTGTCCGGGCTCGACGACACGGTCTCCGCCGTACGCACCGCCGCGGGCTTCAAGAACGGCGGACGGCGGCTGCTGCTGCTCGCGCTGGACGGCGCCGACGACTCCCGCACCGGCCTGACGGTCGCCGAGGAGGCCGCCACCATGCGGGAGCTGGGCGCCTCCGACGCGTTCAACCTCGACGGCGGCGGTTCGAGCGAGATGGTCACCCGCGACGTGGGCGCGAGCGGGGTGACGGTCCGCAACCACCCGAGCGGCGGCGCCGAACGCCCGGTGCCCAACGGCATCGGGGTCTTCTCCGGCTGACCTCGCCGCTCACGGCCGCAGGCTGCTCACCAGGTCGGCCGTCGCGGTGAGCCCGCTGTGGATGGTGGGCGCCATGCTGGTGCTGGCCAGGTAGAACCCGAGCAGCATGCAGACCAGGGCGTGCGACATCTTCAGCGCGCCGTTGCGGATGAACACCACCGCCAGGATCAGGAGCAGCAGCACCACAGAGATGGAAATGGCCATCGTCAACCTCCTCCGCCACGCGCCATGAGCGGCGTTCGGCCGCAAGTGTGGCGTAGCGGAGGGTTTGTCCGGGTGGCTGACGTGTCCTCCGATCGTGTGATGTCAGGCGGACGGGTGTGCGTCAGGGCAGCGGCGAAGCCCGCCCCCCGGGGAGGGGCGGGCTTGACGCGCCGGGTGTCAGGGCGCCCGGAGGTCGACCAGCGCGGCCAGCGCCTCGCGGTGGGCGCCCGCGGTGCCGTAGGCGATCGAGTCGGCCTTGGCCCGCTTGAGGTGCAGGTGGGCGGGGTGTTCCCAGGTCATTCCGATGCCGCCGTGCAGCTGCACCGCCTCCTCGGTGGCGCGTACGGCCACCGGGCCGGCGTAGGCCTGGGCGACGGTCACGGTGACGTCGGTGTCCGCGCCGGTCGCGAGGGCGTCGGCGGCGGCGCGGGCGGCGGCCCGGAGGCTGACGACCTCGAGCCAGAGCTGGGCCAGCCGGTGCTTGAGCGCCTGGAAGCCGCCGACCGGCCGGTTGAACTGCTTGCGCTCCTTCAGGTAGCGCACGGTCTCGGTCAACGCCCAGTCCGCCACGCCCAGTTGCTCGGAGGCGAGCAGTCCGGCGCCGGCCCGCAGGGCCCGGCGTACGGCCGGTTCCGCGTCGCCGACGCGGCGTCCGGGCACTCCGTCGAGCGTGACGGTGGCGACCGGGCGGGTCAGGTCGAGGGAGACCTGCGGGGTGACGGTCGCCGCCTCGGCGGCCACGGCGTACAGCCCGCCGTCGTCGGCCGGGACGAGCAGGACGTCGGCCGCGGCGGCGTCCGCCACGCCGGTCAGCTCACCGTGCAGTGAGCCGTCCTCCAGCCGTACGCTGCGATGGGCGGCACCCGGAGCGGTGTGCAGGCCCACGGCGAGGACGCCGATGGTCCGGCCGGACGCCAGGCGGCCCAGCAGCTCCTCGTCACCGCAGGCGAGCAGGGCCTCGGTGGCGACGACCGCGCTGCTGAGGTAGGGCACCGGGGCGACGGCGCGCCCCAGCTCCTCCAGGACGACGGCGGCCTCGCGGTGGGTGGCGCCCTGGCCGCCCAGCGCCTCCGGCACCAGCAGTCCGGCCAGGCCCATGCCGTCGGCGAGGGACTTGAACAGCGCGAGGTCGTGCGGGGCGTCCGACTCGGTGCGGGCGATCACGCCGGCCGCGTCGCAGTGGTCCGTGAGCAGGTCGCGGACCGCGGCGCGCAGCGCCTCTTCCTCCTCGGAGTAGAGGAGATCCGGCTGGGTGCTCATCGGGCCAGGTCCTTCCAGGCGACGTCCTTGTCGGTGCGCGGCTCGGCCGGCAGGCCCAGGACGCGCTCGGCGACGATGTTCAGCAGGACCTCGCTGGTCCCGCCCTCGATGCTGTTGCCCTTGGAGCGCAGGTAGCGGTAGCCGGCGTCGCGGCCGGTGAAGTCCACCAGTTCCGGGCGGCGCATGGTCCAGTCGTCGTACAGCAGCCCCTCCTCGCCGCGGAGTTCCACCTCCAGGCCGCTGATCTCCTGGTTGAGGCGGGCGAAGGCGAGCTTCATGCCGGCGCCCTCGGGGCCGGGCTGGCCCGCGACGAGCTGCTGGCGCAGGCGTTCGCCGGTGAGGCGGGCGACCTCGGCCTCGACCCAGAGCTTCAGCAGCCGCTGGTGCAGGTCGTGGGTGCGCAGCTCCGGCCGCTCGCGCCAGGTCCTGGACACCGGGCCGATCATGCCGCCCTCGCGGGGCAGCCGCATGCCGCCGATGGCGACGCGCTCGTTGTTCAGCGTGGTCTGCGCGACCCGCCAGCCGTCGCCGGTCTCACCGAGGCGGCGGCTGTCCGGGATGCGGACGTCCGTCAGGAAGACCTCGTTGAACTCGGCCTCGCCGGTGATCTGGCGCAGCGGCCGCACCTCGACGCCGGGGTCGGTCATGTCGCAGAGGAAGTAGGTGATGCCCCGGTGCTTGGGCAGGTCCGGGTCGGTGCGGGCGATGAGGATGGCCCAGCGGGCGAGGTGGGCGCTGGAGGTCCACACCTTCTGCCCGTTGACCACCCAGGTGTCGCCTTCGCGTACGGCCCGGGTGCCGAGCGCGGCCAGGTCGGAGCCGGCGCCGGGCTCGCTGAAGAGCTGGCACCAGACCTCCTCCCCGGTCCACAGGGGCCGCAGGAAGCGCCGCTTCTGCTCGTCCGTGCCGTACTTGAGGATCGTCGGGGCGGCCATGCCGAGGCCGATGCCGATGCGCCGGGGGTCGTTGTCCGGGGCCCCGGCGGCCTCGAGTTCGGCGTCCACGACGGCCTGCAGCGAGCGCGGGGCGTCCAGTCCGCCGAGGCCCTCGGGGAAGTGCACCCAGGCGAGGCCCGCGTCGAACCGGGCCCGCAGGAACTCCAGGCGGTCGGTCCCGGCCGGCGGGTGTGCGGCCAGCAACTCCTGTGTACGGCGGCGCAGTTCCGCTGTGTCGGTCATGCGACGGCTCCCTTGTCCAGGACCACGGCCACCCGGCCGGTGGTCACCCCGTCGGCGACCCGCTGCACGGCGTCGGCGGCGCCGTCCAGCGGCACCCGCTCGCTCACCAGCGGCTTGATCGCGCCGGACGCGGCCAGCTCGGTGAGCCGCTCGTGGCAGCGCAGGACCAGCGCGGGGTTCTTGGTGTTGTACAGGCCCCAGTGCAGGCCGAGGATGGCGTAGTTCTTCACCAGGGCGTGGTTGAGGGCTGGGCTCGGGATGGCGCCGCCGGCGAACCCGACGACGACGATCCGGCCCTCGAAGGCGACGACCTTGGCGGACTGGGCGTAGGCCTCGCCGCCGACCGGGTCGTAGATCACGTCGGCACCCCGGCCGCCGGTGGCCTCCTTCACGGCCGCGACGACGTCCTCGGCATGCCGGTCGACGACCACGTCACAGCCCAGTTCCCGGGCCACGGCGGCCTTCCGCGCGCCGCCGACCACACCGATCACGGTGGCGCCGGCGGCCTTGCCGAGCTGTACGGCCGCACTGCCGACCCCGCCGGCGGCGGCGTGCACCAGCAGGGTCTCCCCCGCCTCCAGGCGGGCCCGGCGGTGCAGGCCGAACCAGCCCGTCTGGTAGCCGATGTGCAGCGCGGCGGCCTCGGCGTCGTCCAGGGAGTCCGGCGCGGGCAGCAGCGCGCGGGCGTCGGCCACGGCGTACTCGGCGAAACCGCCGTACGGCAGGGCGGGGTTGGCGATCACCCGGCGGCCGTCCTCGGTCTCGGCGCAGATCTCCACGCCGGGCGTGAACGGCAGCGGGGGCCGCACCTGGTACTGGCCCCGGCAGAGCAGGGCGTCCGGGAAGTTGATGTTGGCCGCCCGCACCCGCAGCAGCACCTGGCCGTCACCGGGCGTGGGCCGCTCCACCTCCGCCAGGCGCATCACCTCGCGCGGCTCGCCGTTCTCGTGCACTTGCCATGCCTGCATGCGGGGCCTCCACGGGACTGCTTCGTCTGACCGGGTTCCGACGGCATACTAAGCGGTCGCTTGCCGATCAGGGAACAGTAGTCCGCGTCACTCGCGCCGGGGCCGCGCCCGGACGTGCATCCGCTCCCCCTGCGGCCCGAACAGGCTGAGGAACTCCACCGGCCCCTCCCCCGTCGAGCCGAACCAGTGCGGCACCCGGGTGTCGAACTCCGCCGCCTCGCCCGCCGAGAGCACCACGTCGTGCTCGCCGAGCACCAGCCGCAGCCGCCCCGACAGCACGTACAGCCACTCGTAGCCCTCGTGGGTGCGCTGGTCCGGCTCCTGCCGACGCTGCGGCTCCAGGATCTTGAAGGCCTGCAGTCCCCCGGGCTGGCGGGTCAGCGGCCAGAAGACCCGGCCGTGCCGCTCGACGGGCTTCGCCCGCACCACGGGGTCGCCGACCGGCGGGGCGCCGACCAGCTCGTCCAGCGCCACCTGGTGAGCCCGCGCGATGGGCAGCAGCAGTTCCAGGCTGGGCCGGCGCAGGCCGGACTCCAGCCGGGACAGGGTGCTGACGGAGATGCCGGTGGCCTCGGACAGCGCCGCCAGGGTCACCTCCCGGTCCTTGCGGATCCGCCGCAGCCTCGGCCCGACGCCCGCCAGCACGCCGTCGGTGTCCTCGGCGCCCGCTTCGCCGCCGGCGGTCCCGCCGTGTTCGCCGTTCATGTCCTCATTGCAGGATCGGCAAAGAGATTTGTCAATACGGCACCGGCCGCGCGACCGTCGGCGGCGGAGGTGGGTCACATGACCGAGAGCTACGAGGCCGTCGTGGTCGGCGGCGGAGCCGCCGGGCTGTCCGCGGCGCTGGTGCTGGGCCGGGCCGGGCGGCGCACGCTGGTCGTCGACGCCGGCGAGCCGCGCAACGCGCCGTCCGCGCACATGCAGGGCTATCTGTCCCGGGACGGGATGTCCCCCGCGGAGTTCCTGGCGACCGGACGCGAGGAGATCGCCCGGTACGGCGTGGAGCTGGTCCGGGACCGGGTGGTGGACGCGACGCGGGACGGTGACTTCACCCTGACGCCGGCGGGCGGCGGCAGCGTCCGGGCCCGGCACCTGGTGATCGCGACCGGGCTGAAGGACGAGCTCCCGCCGGTCCCGGGCCTCGCCGAGCGGTTCGGCCGGGACGTGGTCCACTGCCCGTACTGCCACGGCTGGGAGGTCCGCGGCCTGGCGACCGGCGTGCTCGCCACCACCGCGCTCAGCGTGCACCAGGCGCTGATGGTCACCCAGTGGTCCAAGGACGTGCGGCTCTTCCTGCACCAGGTGCCGGAGGCGGAGCTGACGGACGTCGACCGGCGCCGGCTGGCCGCCGCCGGGGTCGAGGTCGTGCCCGGTGAGGTGGCCGAGGTGCTGACCGAGGACGACCGGCTCACCGGCGTCCGGCTCACCGGGGACGGCTCCGCGGAAGGCGCGGTCCACGAGCGCGAGGTGCTCTACGTCGCCCCGCGCGCCGTCCCGCGGAACGAGCTGTTCGTGCGGCTGGGCGCCGAGCTGCGGGAGACGCCGTTCGGCAGCTACCCGGTGATCGACGAGCGGGGCCTCACGAGCGTGCCCGGGCTGTGGGCGGCGGGCAACGCGAGCGGCTTCGCCGAGCAGGTCGTGAACGCGGCCGGCCGCGGCTACCGGGCCGGGGCGGCGATCAACGGGGAACTGCTCCTCGCCGACCTCGACGCGGTCGCGCAGGTGTAGACTCCGCCCCCGCGGTGCACCATGACTGCATGCTGCTGACCCGGCTGGCCGAGGTGTCCGGGGAGGTCGCCGCGACGGCGGCCAGATCCCGCAAGACCGCCCTGCTCGCGGAGCTGTTCCGGGAGGCGGAGGCGGACGACGTGCCGATCGTCATCCCCTACCTGGCCGGGCGGATCCCGCAGGGCCGGCTGGGCGTCGGCTGGAAGGTGCTGAGCCGTCCGGTCCCGCCGGCCGGCGCGCCGTCCCTCACGGTGCGCGAGGTCGACGCCCGGCTCGGCGAGCTGGGCAAGGTGTCCGGGCCCGGCTCCCAGGCGGAGCGGGTCCGGCTCGTCGGCGAGCTGATGGGCGCGGCCACCGAGGCCGAGCAGCGCTTCCTGCGCGGGCTGCTCACCGGCGAGGTCCGGCAGGGCGCCCTTGACGCGGTGGCGGTGGAGGGGATCGCCCGGGCGACCGGCGCGGACCCGGCGGACGTCCGGCGGGCGGTGATGCTCGCCGGATCTCTGCAGACGGTGGCGCAGACGCTGCTGGCCGAGGGGCCCGGGGCACTGGAGCGGTTCCGGCTGACCGTGGGCCGCCCGGTGCATCCGATGCTCGCGCACAGCGCCTCCTCGGTCGCCGAGGCGGTGGAGAAGCTGGGCGCGTGCGCGGTGGAGGAAAAGCTGGACGGCATCCGCGTCCAGGTCCACCGGGACGGCGACAGCGTCCGGATCCACACCCGCACGCTGGACGACATCACCGACCGGCTCCCCGAGGTGACCGCCGCCGCGCTCGGCCTCGCGGGCGAGCGGTTCATCCTGGACGGCGAGGTGATCTCCTTCGGCGCGGACGGCCGGCCCCGCTCCTTCCAGGAGACGGCCGGCCGGGTCGGCTCGCGCACGGACGTGGCGCGGGCGGCCGGCGAGACCCCCGTCTCCCCCGTGTTCTTCGACGCCCTGTCGGTCGACGGCCGCGACCTGCTGGACCTGCCGTTCGCCGAGCGGCACGCGGAGCTGGCCCGGCTGGTGCCGGAGCCCATGCGGGTGCGCCGGACGGTGGTGTCCGGGCCGGAGGAGGCCGGCGCCGCGGAACGGTTCCTCGCGGACACGCTCGCGCGCGGCCACGAGGGCGTGGTGGTCAAGGCGCTGAACGCCGCCTACAGCGCGGGCCGGCGCGGCGCCTCCTGGCTGAAGGTCAAGCCGGTGCACACCCTGGACCTGGTCGTGCTCGCCGCCGAGTGGGGGCACGGCCGCCGCACCGGCAGGCTCTCCAACCTCCACCTCGGCGCCCGCACGGCGGACGGCGGCTTCGCGATGCTCGGCAAGACCTTCAAGGGCATGACCGACGCGATGCTCGCCTGGCAGACGGAGAGGCTGCGGGAACTGGCCGTCGAGGACGGCGGCTGGGGGGTCAGGGTGCGTCCCGAACTCGTCGTGGAGATCGCCTACGACGGTCTGCAGCGCTCCTCCCGCTACCCGGCCGGCGTCACCCTGCGCTTCGCCCGGGTGATCCGCTACCGCGAGGACAAGCGGCCCGAGGAGGCCGACACCGTCGAGGCCCTGCTGGCGGCCCACCCGGAGGTCAGGCCGTGACGGCCCGGGCGGCGAGGCGCAGCGCCGGACTGCTGCTGTTCCGGCGCGCCGACGACGGGCTCCAGGTGCTGCTCGGCCACATGGGCGGCCCGTTCTTCGCGAAGAAGGACGCCGGCGCGTGGACCGTGGTCAAGGGCGAGTACGACGCGGGCGAGCCGGCCTGGGAGGCGGCCCGGCGGGAGTTCCGTGAGGAGCTGGGGCTGGCGCCGCCCGAGGGGGACGCCGTGCCGCTGGGCGAGGTCGTGCAGCGCGGCGGCAAGGTCGTCACGGCGTGGGCGGTGGAAGCGGACCTGGACCCGGAGACCGTCGCGCCGGGCACCTTCACCATGGAGTGGCCGCCGAGGTCCGGCCGCGCCCAGGAGTTCCCCGAGCTGGACCGGGTCGCCTGGTTCGGTCTCGACCGGGCCCGCGAGGTGATCGTCTCGGCCCAGACGGCGTTTCTCGACCGGCTGGCGGAGCACTCGGTCTGAACAGCGGCGTACGCGTTGCGACGGGCGGTGTCGCGCGCGAAGGTCGAAGCAAGCCCGCTCCCAGGGAGGTCAGCCATGCCCATCGCGACGGTGAACCCGGCGAACGGCGAGACGCTCAAGACGTACGAGGCCATGGGCGAGGAGGAACTGGAGCGCCGGCTCCAGCTCGCCGAGGCCACGTTCCGCACGTACCGGACGACCACGTTCGCCGAACGCGCACGGATGATGAACAGGGCCGCCGACCTGCTGGAGGAGGACCAGGAGGAGATCGGCCGGGTGATGACCACCGAGATGGGCAAGCCGGTCAAGCAGGCCCGCGCGGAGGCCGCCAAGTGCGCCAAGGCGATGCGCTGGTACGCCGAGCGCGCGGAGGGACTGCTCGCCGACGAGGAGCCGCCCGAGCAGGACGTGCGGGACTCCGGCGCCTCCCGGGTCCGGGTCCGCTACCGGCCGCTCGGCCCGGTGCTCGCCGTGATGCCGTGGAACTTCCCGCTGTGGCAGGTGATCCGCTTCGCGGCGCCCGCGCTGATGGCCGGCAACGTGGGCCTGCTCAAGCACGCCTCGAACGTCCCGCAGACGGCGCTGTACCTGGAGGACCTCTTCCACCGGGCGGGCTTCACGGAGGGCTGCTTCCAGACGCTGCTGATCGGCTCGGCCGCGGTGGACGACATCCTGCGCGACGAGCGGGTCAGGGCCGCGACGCTGACCGGCAGCGAACCGGCCGGACGGGCCGTCGCCTCCACCGCCGGCGAGATGATCAAGAAGACGGTGCTGGAGCTGGGCGGCAGCGACCCGTACGTCGTCATGCCCTCCGCCGACCTCGACCGCGCGGCCTCCGTCGCCGTGACCGCCCGCGTCCAGAACAACGGGCAGTCCTGCATCGCGGCCAAGCGGTTCATCGTGCACGCCGACGTGTACGACGCCTTCGCGGAGAGGTTCGTCGCGGGCATGCAGGCGCTGCGCACGGGCGACCCGCTGGAAGAGGAGACCGAGGTCGGACCGCTTGCCAGCGAGCAGGGGCGCAAGGACATCGAGGAACTGGTCGACGACGCGAGGCGGTCCGGGGCCGAGGTGCTCTGCGGCGGCGAGCGTCCGGACGGGCCCGGCTGGTACTACCCGCCGACCGTGCTGGCGGGTATCACCCGGGAGATGCGCATCCACCGCGAGGAGGCCTTCGGGCCGGTCGCCACGCTGTACCGGGCCGGCGACCTGGACGAGGCGGTGCTCATCGCCAACGACTCCCCGTTCGGCCTGAGTTCGAACGTGTGGACCAGGGACGAGCGCGAGGTGGAGCGGTTCGCCCGGGACCTGGAGGCGGGCGCCGTGTACGTGAACGGGATGACGGCCTCCCATCCGGCGTTCCCCTTCGGCGGCGTGAAGCGCTCCGGCTACGGGCGTGAGCTGTCCGGGCACGGAATCCGGGAGTTCTGCAACATCACCACGGTTTGGCAGGGTGCGTGAGGACCGCGCGGCTACCATCCCGATTGTGAACCGCGAAGTGACCCTGCCTCTGATCGTCGACGACCGCGGTACCTTGCAGGTGGCAGCGGCCGACGTGAGCAAGTTGTTGCGGACCGTGGGCGGGCGGTGGCTGCATCTCGTCGAGGCCGGGGAGCGTCTGGACGAGGACACGGTGGCCGCGTTGACCATCGAACTGGCGAAGCTCGCGGACCGTATCGACGTGGCGTGCATCGCCCACAGCAGCGGGGCGCCGTAGCCCTTCCAGGCGGTTCCGCAGCGTGTTCGTCCCTGACCGCTTGTCACCGGTTCGGAGTAGTCCGACGCGAGATCGTCGCCCCGTCGGGTGAACCTGGGTGGACCACCTTCTGACGGCGGGCGAAGGCCTGCCGGACGGCGAAAGCAGGGACGGCTCATGGCGACTTTGTGCAGACCCTCGGTGTCCGTACCAGAGCATGTGATCACGATGGAGGAGACGCTGGAGCTGGCGCGCCTGCACCACGCGGACCACCCCCAGCTCCCGCTGGCCCTCCGCCTGATCGAGAACACGGGCGTCCGCACCCGGCACATCGTGCAGCCCATCGAGGAAACCCTGAAGCACCCGGGCTTCGAGGACCGCAACAAGCTCTACGAGGCGGAGGCCAAGGCCCGCGTCCCCGCGGTGATCCAGCGGGCGCTCGACGACGCCGAGCTTCTGACGACCGACATCGATGTCATCATCTACGTGTCGTGCACGGGCTTCATGATGCCCTCGCTCACCGCGTGGCTGATCAACGAGATGGACTTCTCGAGCACCACCCGGCAGCTCCCCATCGCCCAGCTCGGCTGCGCGGCCGGCGGCGCGGCCATCAACCGGGCGCACGACTTCTGTTCGGCCTACCCCGAGGCCAACGCCCTCATCGTCGCCTGCGAGTTCTGCTCGCTGTGCTACCAGCCCACCGACCTCGGCGTCGGCTCGCTGCTCTCCAACGGCCTGTTCGGCGACGGCATCGCGGCCGCCGTGGTGCGCGGGCGCGGCGGCACGGGCGTCCAACTGGAGTGCAACGGCTCGTACTTGATCCCGAAGACCGAGGACTGGATCGCGTACGACGTCCGGGCGACCGGCTTCCACTTCCTGCTGGACAAGCGGGTGCCGACCACCATGGAGCCGCTCGCCCCGGCGCTCCAGGACCTCGCGGGCAACCACGGCTGGGACGCCTCCGACCTGGACTTCTACATCATCCACGCCGGCGGCCCCCGAATACTCGACGATCTCAGCAAGTTCCTGCAGGTCGAACCGCACGCGTTCCGGTTCAGCCGGTCGACGCTCACCGAGTACGGCAACATCGCCAGCGCCGTCGTGCTGGACGCGCTGCGCCGGCTCTTCGACGAGGGCGGTGCCGAGCACCGGGCGCGCGGACTGCTGGCCGGCTTCGGACCCGGCATCACCGCCGAGATGACCGTGGGCCGCTGGGTCCAGGACGGCGAGAAGACACGATGACCGAAGAGACCCTCACCGAGACCCTGCCCCCGGTCCGGCACTGGCCGGCGGCCGACCTGACCGGGACGGACTTCGACCCGGTGCTGGCCGACCTGATGAGCGAGGGCCCGGTCACCCGCATCCAGCTCCCCAACGGCGAGGGCTGGGCCTGGCTGGTCACCCGGTACGACGACGTGCGCATGGTGACCAACGACCCGCGCTTCGGCCGCGAGGCCGTGATGGACAAGCAGGTCACGAGGCTCGCCCCGCACTTCATCCCGGACCGGGGCGCGGTCGGCTTCCTCGACCCGCCCGACCACACCCGGCTGCGTCGCTCGGTGGCCGCCGCGTTCACCGCGAAGGGCGTGGAGCGGATCCGCGACAAGGCGCGCGCGATGCTCGACGAGCTGGTGGACGAGCTGCTCCAGGACGGGCCGCCCGCCGACCTGACCAGCGCGGTGCTCAGCCCCTTCCCCATCGCGGTGATCTGCGAGCTGATGGGCGTGCCGGCCGCCGACCGGCACGGCATGCACACCTGGACCCAGCTCATCCTGTCCTCCGCACACGGCAAGGAGCTCAGCGAGAAGGCCAAACGCGAGATGAGCGCCTACTTCTCCGATCTCGTCGCCCTGCGCGAGAACAGCGCGGGCGAGGACGTGGCCTCGCTGCTCGGCGCCGCCGTGGGCCGCCAGGAGGTCACCCTGGAGGAGGCCGTCGGCCTCGCGGTCCTGCTGCAGATCGGCGGCGAGGCGGTCACCAACAACAGCGGGCAGATGTTCTACCTGCTGCTGACCCGTCCCGAACTGGCCGCGCGGCTGCGCTCCGAGCCGGAGATCAGGCCGAAGGCCATCGACGAGCTGCTGCGGTACATCCCGCACCGCAACGCCGTCGGGCTGTCCCGGATCGCCCTGGAGGACGTGGACCTCCACGGCGTCCGCATCCGGGCCGGCGACGCGGTCTACGTCTCCTACCTGGCCGCCAACCGCGACCCGGAGGTCTTCCCCGACCCGGAGACCATCGACGTCTCGCGCAGCCCGAATCCGCATGTGGCGTTCGGCTTCGGCCCGCACTACTGCCCCGGCGGCATGCTGGCCAGGCTGGAGTCGGAGCTGCTGGTGGACGCCCTGCTGGACCGGGTGCCGGGCCTCCGGCTGGCCGTGGCGCCGGCCCAGGTGCCCTTCCGCAAGGGCGCGCTGATCCGCGGGCCCGCGGCCCTGCCGGTGACGTGGTGAGCCGGCGATGACCACCACGGAGGGACTGGCGGTACCCGAAGGGCCCGCGGCACGGGGAGTCGCGCCCGCCCAGGCGGATCCGCCGGTCCAGGAGGCGGCACCGGCCGAAGGGCTGCTGGTGCCGCCGGGCGAGGGCCGGGTCGTGGAGACACCGGCCCAGCGGGTGACGTTCAAGGTCACCGGCACCCACTCCCGGACGGCCTCCACCTTCGAGGTGGAGGTCCCGCCGGGGTTCGACGTCGGCGCCCATGTGCACACGCGCAGCGAGGAGCTGTTCTACGTCCTCGAGGGCGAGCTGGACGTGCTCGCCTTCGAGCCGCGCATCCGGACTCCCGACAACTGGCAGCGTTGGGAGTCGAGTTCCGGGAGCCGGGTGGTCCGGGCGACGCCGGGCACGGTCATCGTCGTACCGCCCGGCTGCCCCCACGCGTTCGCCAATCCGACGGACACGCCCGCGAGGATGTTCTTCCAGGCGTCCCCGCCGCCGGACCACGAGCGCTACTTCGAGGAGCTGCTGGAGATCCTGCGCGACGGCGGGCCGCCGGACCGCGAGGCGATCGAGCGGCTGCGGCGGCGCTACGACATCGAGCAGCTCACACCGCTGCGGCACAGATGATCTCCGCCCGCCGGCGGCCACCGGGGGCGCGGGGCCGTTCCGGCGCCCGCGCCCCTCGGCGCTAGCGGATCGGCATCCCGGCGAGGGTGCGGGCGATGACCAGGCGCTGGATCTCGCTCGTGCCCTCGAAGATGGTGTAGATCGCGCTGTCGCGGTGCATCCGCTCCACCGGGTACTCGCGGGTGTAGCCGTTGCCGCCGAGGATCTGGATGGCCTGCGCGGTCACCTTCTTCGCCGTCTCGCTGGCGAAGAGCTTGGACATGGAGCCCTCGGCGGCCGTGAACGGCTTGCCGTTGACCGCCATCCAGGACGCCCGCCACACCAGCAGCCGCGCGGCGTCGATCTGCGTGCGCATGTCCGCGAGCTGGAAGGCCACGCCCTGATTGTCGATGATGGGCCGGCCGAACTGCTCACGGGTCTTCGCGTAGTCGAGGGCGACCTCGTAGGCGGCCCGGGCGGTGCCGACCGCCATCGCGCCCACGGCGGGACGCGAGGCCTCGAAGGTGGCCATGGCCGCGTTCTTCACCCGCTCGCCGCCCGCCTTGGCCCGCTCCCGGGCCCGGGCGAGCCGCTCGTCCAGCTTCTCCTTGCCGCCGAGCAGGCAGGAGCCGGGGACCCGGACGTTGTCGAGGATGACCTCGGCGGTGTGCGAGGCGCGGATGCCGTGCTTCTTGAACTTCTGGCCCTGGGCGAGTCCCGGCGTGCCGGCCGGGACGATGAAGGAGGCGTGCCCCTTGGAGCCCAGCTCCGGGTCGACGACGGCGACGACGACGTGGACGTTGGCGATGCCGCCGTTGGTCGCCCAGGTCTTCGTGCCGTTGATCACCCACTCGTCCTTGGCCTCGTCGTAGACCGCGCGCGTGCGCATGGAGGCCACGTCGGAGCCGGCGTCCGGCTCGGAGGAGCAGAAGGCGGCGACCTTCACGTCGTTCTGGTCGCCGTACATCTGCGGGATCCAGGTGCCGATCTGCTCCTCGGTCCCGTTGGCGAGGACGCCCACGGCGGCCAGACCGGTGCCCACAATGGAGAGGGCGATGCCCGCGTCGCCCCAGAACAGCTCCTCCATGGCCATCGGGATACCGAGACCGGTGGGGTCGAAGTACTGCTGCGCGTAGAAGTCGAGGGAGTAGATGCCGACCTTCGCGGCCTCCTGGATGACCGGCCAGGGAGTCTCCTCACGCTCGTCCCATTCGGCGGCCGCGGGGCGGATGACGTCGGCCGCGAAGCCGTGCAGCCACTCCCGGACCTCCTTCTGTTCGTCGTTGAGCTCCATGGTGAACTCGGCCATGTCCCCTCCAGCGGCGGTACGTGCGGTCTTACCAGTGATGTTACTAGCGGTAACGCGAGTGTGTTACCGACCAGTAGGAAAAGTCAACTCCTGATGACGCCTCGGCATCCCGTTCGATGCCGCGGGCGCGGGCAGTGTTAGTTTGCGCAGGCGTCACCGAATCAGCACGGGTGGGGAGACCACATGGACACCACACAGCGGACCGATCAGCAGCGGTCCGCCGACCGCCGACGGCGTGAGCTGCTGGAGGCCGCCGACCGGGTGGTGCTGCGCGACGGCCCGCAGGCGTCGATGAACGCGATCGCCGCCGAGGCCGGCATCACGAAGCCGATCCTCTACCGCCACTTCGGCGACAAGGGCGGCCTGTACGCGGCCCTGGCCAAGCGGCACACGGACGCACTGCTGGACTCCCTGCGCGCCGCGCTGGACGCGCCCGCCGAGCGGCGCGAGCGGGTGGAGTCCACCCTGGACACCTATCTCGCGGCGATCGAGGCACGGCCCCAGGTCTACCGGTTCCTCATGCATCCGGCGGAGGGCAGCACCGCCGGCGACCAGGGGTTCGACGTCGGCAAGCACAGCGCCCCGCTCCTTCGCCGGATGGGCGAGGAGCTGGCCCAGGTCATCGAGGACCGGGTGGACCTCGGGCCGGGCAGCCAGCAGCTCGCCCGGGTCTGGGGACACGGGATCGTCGGGATGATGCACGCGGCCGGCGACTGGTGGCTCGGCGAGCGGCCGTGCTCCCGGGCCGAGTTGGTCCGCTCGCTCGCCGACCTGCTGTGGGGCAGGCTCGCCGCGGCCGGTGACCGGGTCGGCGGCCCGGGGTTCTGACGCCGGGGCTCAGTCCCCGGCGCGGCCGCCCGGCCGGTGCCAGGCGGCCCGTTCGATCCGCCGCCGCAGCCGCCGGCGGCGCAGCCCCGTCACGCGGTCGGCGTAGACCGTGCCCGCCAGGTGGTCGCACTCGTGCTGGAGGCACCTGGCGAAGAATCCCGTGCCGTGGACGGTGACCGGTTCCCCGGCCGCCGTGAAGCCCTCGACCACCGCGTGGTCGTACCGCTCCGTCCCCGCCTCCAGGCCCGGCAGGGACAGACAGCCCTCCGGGCCCCGGATCGTCACGCCGTCCGTCTCCACCAGGCGCGGGTTCACCACGTGGCCGAGGTGGCGGACGTCCTCGTCGTCGGGACAGTCGTATACGAACACCCGCAAAGGGACCCCGATCTGGTTCGCGGCCAGGCCCACCCCCTGGGCCGCGTACATGGTCGCGAACAAGTCCTCCACGAGTCCGGCGAGTTCGGGGCCGAAGTCGGTGACGTCCGCGCAGGGCCCGTGCAGAACGGGGTCTCCGAGCAGGGAAAGGGGCCGGACGCGCCCGTGGGCGCCCGGGATCGGGCGGTGTCGCATGGCGGCAAGGGTACGGTTCGTTCGACCCATGCCCGCCGCGAGGCGTGGGCCGCGATTCGGGTGTGCGAATGGATCTCGATAGGCTGAGGTCCACACCACGCTGCCGGATGGCCCCAGGCGCGGCGCGTACGCAAGGAGGATCGAGAACTGATGGCAGGCAACTCGGACCCGCTCTCGCCGCGGGCCAAGCTGGCCGTGACCGCGGGCAAGGCGGTCGCTGCGGCATCGCGCGCCGCTGGACGCGGCAGCGGGTCGGTGATCGGTGGCCGGGTCGCGCTGAAACTCGACCCCGACCTCCTCGGACGGCTGGCCCAGAACCTGGACGTCATCCTGGTCTCCGCCACCAACGGCAAGACCACGACCACCCGGCTGATCGCCGAGGCGCTGCGCGCCGCCGGGCCGGTGGTGTCGAACGCGCTCGGCGCCAACATGCCCGCCGGCATCACCTCGGCGCTGGCCGGCGGCTCGGACGCGAAGTTCGGCGTCATCGAGGTCGACGAGAAGTACCTGGCCGGAGTGGCCCGGGACACCGGCCCCAAGTGCATCGCCCTGCTGAACCTCTCCCGGGACCAGCTCGACCGCGCCGCCGAGACCCGGATGCTCGCCGAGAACTGGCGCGAGGGCCTGGCCGGCTCCAAGGCCGTCGTCGTCGCCAACTGCGACGACCCGCTGGTGGTGTGGGCCGCCTCCTCCTCCCCCAATGTGATCTGGGTCGCGGCCGGGCAGATGTGGAAGGACGACGCCTGGTCCTGCCCGTCCTGCGGCGGCGTGATGCAGCGTCCGGGCGAGGACTGGTTCTGCGGCGAGTGCGGCTTCCGCCGGCCCACGCCGAGCTGGGCGCTGTCCGGGGACCACGTCCTCGACCCGCACGGCTCCGCCTGGCCGATCCACCTGCAGCTTCCGGGCCGCGCCAACAAGGCGAACGCGGCCAGCTCCGCGGCCGTCGCCGCCGTCTTCGGGGTGCCCCCGCAGGTCGCCCTGGAGCGGATGTACCAGGTGCAGGCCGTGGCCGGCCGGTACGACGTCGTCCAGTTCATGAACCGCGACCTCAGGCTGCTGCTGGCCAAGAACCCGGCCGGCTGGCTGGAGACGTTCTCCCTGATCGACCCGCCGCCCACCCCGGTGATCCTCTCCGTGAACGCGCGCGGAGCCGACGGCACCGACACCTCCTGGCTGTGGGACGTCGACTACACGCGGCTGACCGGCCACCCGATCTTCGTGATCGGCGACCGCAAGCTGGACCTCGCCGTCCGCCTCGAAGTCGCGAACCAGCAGTTCCAGGTGTGCGACAACCTCGACCAGGCCGTCCAGGCGGCCCCGCCGGGACGCATCGAGGTCATCGCGAACTACACCGCGTTCCAGGACCTGCGCCGCCGCGTCGGCAACTGATCTTCGAAGGGCGATCACCTCATGAGCGACAACCAACTGCGGCTGGTGTGGATCTACCCCGACCTGCTGAGCACCTACGGCGACCAGGGCAACGCGCTGGTCGTGGAGCGGCGGGCGCGCCAGCGCGGCCTGGACGTGGCCCGGCTGGACGTGCGCAGCGACCAGCCGATCCCGACGTCCGGTGACATCTACCTGATCGGCGGCGGCGAGGACCGGCCGCAGCGGCTCGCGGCCGAGCGGCTGCGGCGCGACGGGCACCTGCACCGGGCCGTGGAGAACGGCGCGATCGTGTTCTCGGTGTGCGCCGGCTACCAGATCCTCGGCCACGAGTTCATCAACGACCTCGGCCAGCGGGAGCCGGGCCTCGGCCTGCTCGACGTGACGTCGGTGCGCGGCGAGGGCGAGCGGTGCGTCGGCGACGTCCTCGCGGACATCGACCCGCAGCTCGGCCTGCCGCAGCTGACGGGCTTCGAGAACCACCAGGGCGTCACCCACCTCGGCGCCAGTGCGCGCCCGTTCGCCCGCACCCGGATCGGCAGGGGCAACGGCACCGGAGACGGCACCGAGGGCGCGTACAACGGGACCGTCTTCGGCACCTACATGCACGGCCCGGTCCTCGCCCGCAACCCGCAGATCGCCGACCTGCTGCTGAAGCTGGCGCTCGACGTCAACGCGCTGCCGCCGGTCGACGACCGCTGGTACGAGGCGCTGCGGGGCGAGCGCATCGCGGCCGCGCAGGCGCCCGCGTAAGGCTCGCGTCAGAGGCCTCTCAGCGTTCTCCGGCAGGCTTGTTACGGGCCCGCCTGACGGCTCGTCCGCTCACATGTGCGGGCGCGTCCAGCAGGCGGACGCCCGCTACGGAGCCACCCCCTCACGCCGGTAGGGTGGCCGGGAACCCGCCGGACGACGTGGTCCGGTATCCCGGCCCACGTTGAGAAGGTATTTCGGGCTATGCGCATTGGTGTCCTCACGTCCGGCGGCGACTGCCCCGGCCTGAACGCCGTCATCCGGTCCGTCGTGCACCGTGCCGTGGCCGACCACGGTGACGAGGTCATCGGTTTCCGGGACGGCTGGAAGGGCCTCCTGGAATGCGACTACACGAAGCTCGACCTCGACGCCGTGGGCGGCATCCTGGCGCGCGGCGGCACCATCCTCGGTTCCTCCAGGGTCCGCCCCGAGCATCTGCGCGACGGCGTGGAGCGGGCCCGGGGCCATGTCGCGGAACTGGGCCTGGACGCGATCATCCCGATCGGCGGTGAGGGCACCCTGAAGGCGGCCCGGCTGCTGTCGGACAACGGGCTGCCCATCGTGGGCGTGCCGAAGACCATCGACAACGACATCGCCGTCACGGACGTCACCTTCGGCTTCGACACGGCGGTCGGGGTCGCGACCGAGGCGCTGGACCGGCTGAAGACCACCGCCGAGTCCCACCAGCGGGTGCTGATCGTGGAGGTCATGGGCCGCCACACCGGCTGGATCGCGCTGCACTCGGGCATGGCGGCCGGCGCCCACGCCATCGTCGTGCCGGAACGACCCTTCGACATCGACGAGCTGACGCGGAAGGTGGGCGCGCGGTTCGAGGCGGGCAAGCGGTTCGCCATCGTCGTCGCCGCCGAGGGGGCCAAGCCGCGGCCCGGCTCCATGGAGTTCGACGAGGGCGGCAAGGACGTCTACGGCCACGAGCGCTTCGCGGGCATCGCGCGGCAGCTCTCGGTCGAGCTGGAGCACCGGCTCGGCAAGGAGGCGCGGCCGGTCATCCTCGGGCACGTGCAGCGGGGCGGCACGCCGACGGCGTACGACCGGGTGCTGGCCACGCGCTTCGGATGGCACGCGGTGGAGGCCGTGCACCGGGGCGAGTTCGGGCGGATGACGGCGCTGCGCGGCACCGACATCGTGATGGTGTCGCTGGCGGAGGCCGTGAAGACCCTGAAGACGGTGCCCGGCGAGCGGTACGACGAGGCGGAGTGCGTGCTGTAGCCCGCTTCGCGAGCCACCCGCCCCCGGTCACGGCGCCGACCGGGGGCGGTTCTACTCTTGTGGGCGGACAGACGCGTACAACCCCCACGAATCAGGAGCCGGCGGATGGATCACAGCGGCCACGGCATGACGATGGACCTGCCGCCGTTCACGCTGGCGCGGGGGCTGCACTGGTCGGCCGACCCCTTCTTCCTCGTCGCCTGCGTCGCGGGACTGGCGCTGTACGGGTGGGGCGTCGTGCGGCTGCGGCGGCGCGGGGACGCCTGGCCGGCTTCCCGCACCGTGTCGTACACCGTCGGCGTCCTCACCATCGCCCTGATGATGTGCACCCGGCTGAACGACTACGGCATGGTCATGTTCAGCGTGCACATGGTGCAGCACATGGTGATCAGCATGCTGTCGCCGATCCTGGTCCTGCTGGGCGCCCCGGTGACCCTGGCGCTGCGCGCGCTGCCGACCGCCGGCCGGGGCCGCAAGGGTCCGCGTGAACTGCTGCTGGCGCTGCTGCACAGCCGCTACATGCGCGTGATCACGCACCCGGTGTTCACCATCCCGCTGTTCATCGCGAGCCTGTACGCGCTGTACTTCACCCCGCTGTTCGACTTCCTCATGGGCTCCCGTACCGGGCACGTCGCGATGATGGTGCACTTCCTCGCCGTGGGCGTCGTGTTCTTCTGGCCGATCATCGGCGTGGACCCCGGGCCGCACCGGCCGGGCTACCTGATGCGGATGCTGGAGCTGTTCGCGGGCATGCCGTTCCACGCCTTCTTCGGCATCGCGCTGATGATGGGGTCCACGCCCATGGTGGAGACCTTCCGGAACCCGCCCGCCTCGCTCGGCGTCGACGCGCTCTCCGACCAGAACGCGGCCGGCGGCATCGCCTGGGCGTTCAGCGAGATCCCGTCCGTGCTGGTGCTGATCGCGCTGCTGTTCCAGTGGTACGGCTCGGAGCAGCGGCAGGCCAGGCGCAAGGACCGGGCCGCGGACCGGGACGGTGACAAGGAGCTGGAGGCGTACAACGCCTATCTGGCCTCCCTCAGCGCGCGCGAGGGCTGAGTACGCGGTATGCCTTCCGGGCGGAAACCGGGGCACCATGGTTCTGGACGGACCATGAGGAGGGTGTCGCGATGCCCGGTTCCACGAACGGTTCCACCAAGGCGATGGGGGCGATGACGGCCGGCGCGCTCGTCGTCGTGACGGCCTACACCGTCGCGCTCGGCAGCAACGGCTGGCTGTGGTTCGGCTGGGTGGTCCTCGGGCTGCTGACACTCGCGATGGTCGTCACCCAGTCGTAGGCCCCGCCGCGGGCACGGCTGATTACAGTGCCCGCATGAACAGCAGGACCGCGTCGTTCGACGACCTCGACCGGAAGATCATCACCGCGCTGATGGCGAACGCCAGGACCAGCTTCGCCGAGATCGGCGCGGCGGTCGGGCTGTCGTCCACGGCGGTCAAGCGGCGCGTGGACCGGCTGCGCGAGACCGGGGTGATCACCGGGTTCACGGCGACCGTGCGGCCCTCCGCGCTGGGCTGGCGCACGGAGGCGTACGTCGAGGTGTACTGCGAGGGCGCGGCCCCGCCCAGGCGCCTGGCGGAGGTCGTCCGCAACCATCCGGAGATCGCGGCCGCCATGACGGTGACCGGCGGGGCGGACGCGCTGCTGCACGTGCGGGCGCGGGACGTGGAGCACTTCGAGGAGGTGCTGGAGCGCATTCGCGCCGAGCCCTTCATCCGGAAGACGATCAGCGTGATGGTGCTCTCCCACCTGCTCCCCGAGAGCCCGGAGGCGGGCGCGACCCAGCCGGCGCCACAGTGAGCGACCGCCCGGCCACTTCCAAACCCGTTTCCGCGCAGCGATGATGCGTCCGCGCCGAGACGGACGCAGCGAAGCTGCGCAGGCGCGCAGCCTTCGTTTCTTGTCGTCCGTCCGCCCCGCTTTCTACCGTGGTGTCATCCTTCAGTGACACACAGGAAAGCGGAGGGAACCCTCTGTGCCCGACAGCCGTGTGCCGCGCCATCGGCGCTTTCTCGTCTGCGAACCCAGACACTTCGCCGTGCAGTACGCGATCAATCCGTGGATGCATCCCGACCGGCCGGTCGACGTGGACCTGGCCCGGGAGCAGTGGCAGGCCCTGATCGGCGCCTACCGCGCCCACGGCCACACCGTGGACGCGGTCGACCCGGTCCCCGGCCTGCCCGACATGGTCTTCTCCGCCAACGCCGCGATCGTGGTGGGCGGCCGGGTCTTCGGGTCCCTGTTCCACGCGCCGGAGCGGCGCCCCGAGTCGGTCCACTACGACACCTGGTTCAAGTCGGCCGGGTTCGACGTCCACCGCCCCGAGTCGGTCACCGAAGGTGAGGGCGACCTGGTGTGGACGGGCCGCTACGTGCTGGCCGGCACCGGCTTCCGCACCACCCGCGAGGCGCACCGCGAGGCCCAGGAGTTCCTCGGCCACCCGGTGATCGGCCTGACGCTGGTGGACCCGTACTTCTACCACCTGGACACGGCGCTGTTCGTCCTGGACGACGACAACATCGTCTACTACCCGGAGGCGTTCTCCCCGGGCAGCCGGGAGGTGCTGCGGCGCCTGTACCCGGACGCCGTGCTCGCCACCCGCGACGACGCCATGGCGTTCGGCCTGAACTCCGTGTCCGACGGAAAGCACGTCTTCATCGCCCCCCAGGCCGAGGCGCTGGCCGAGCGCCTGGACGGCCACGGCTACGTCCCCGTCCCCGTCGACCTTTCCGAGTTCCACAAGGCCGGCGGCGGCATCAAGTGCTGCACCCAGGAGATCCGCTGATGACCGCACCCGCGCGCACCCGTACGTCCGAGGACCTGATCCGGGCGGAGGAGCCGGTCCTCGCGCACAACTACCACCCGCTGCCCGTGGTCGTGGCCCGGGCCGAGGGCGCCTGGGTGGAGGACGTGGAGGGCCGCCGCTACCTCGACATGCTGGCCGGCTACTCGGCCCTCAACTTCGGGCACCGGCACCCGGAGCTGATCGAGGCCGCGCACCGGCAGCTCGACCGGCTGACCCTCACCTCGCGCGCCTTCCACAACGACCGGCTCGCCGAGTTCGCGGAGCGGCTCGCCGCGCTGACCGGGCTCGACATGGTGCTGCCCATGAACACCGGCGCCGAGGCGGTGGAGAGCGGCATCAAGGTGGCCCGCAAGTGGGCGTACGACGTGAAGGGCGTCCCCGCCGACCGGGCGACGATCGTGGTCGCGGCCGAGAACTTCCACGGCCGCACCACGACGATCGTCAGCTTCTCCACGGACGAGTCGGCCCGGGCGGGTTTCGGCCCGTTCACGCCCGGCTTCAAGGTCGTTCCGTACAACGACCTGGCCGCGCTGGAGGCGGCCGTCGACGAGACGACGGCCGCGGTGCTGATCGAGCCGATCCAGGGCGAGGCAGGGGTCGTCATCCCCGACGACCGCTATCTCGCCGGTGTCCGTGAGCTGACCCGCCGCAAGGGCTGCCTGTTCGTGGCGGACGAGATCCAGTCGGGCCTCGGCCGCACCGGCCGCACCCTCGCCGTCGAGCACGAGGACGTCGTCCCCGACGTGCTGCTGCTGGGCAAGGCGCTGGGCGGCGGCATCGTGCCGGTGTCGGCGGTGGTGGCCCGGCGCGAGGTGCTGGGCGTGCTGCACCCGGGCGAGCACGGGTCCACGTTCGGCGGCAACCCGCTGGCCGCGGCGGTCGGCTCGGCGGTCGTCGGGCTGCTGGAGACGGGCGAGTACCAGCGCCGGGCGGCCGAGCTGGGCCTGGTCCTGCGCGACGGCCTGACCGAGCTGGTCGGCAGGGGCGTGACCGGGTTCCGGGCGCGCGGGCTGTGGGCGGGCGTCGACGTCGACCCGGCGATCGGCACCGGCCGTGAGATCAGCGAGCGGCTCATGCGGGAGGGTGTCCTGGTCAAGGACACCCACGGCTCCACGATCCGGCTGGCGCCCCCGCTGACCGTCACGGCCGAGGAGCTGCGCTCGGCGCTGGGCTCCCTGGAGAAGGTGCTGGGCTGAGCGGACGGGGGGCCGGAGCGGTGCCGGCCCCCCGCTCGTCGTCAGCTCCCGCCGAGGAGCCGCTCCATCTCCCGGATCTCGGCGTTCTGCGCCCGGACGATGTCACCAGCCATGGTCCTGGCGGGGCCGTAGGCGCCCTTGGTCCTCTCGGTGCCGGCCATCTCGACGGCGCCCCGGTGGTGCTCCACCATCAGGGACAGGAACCTGCTGTCGAAGTCCGCGCCGGTGGCCTTCTTCAGGGCCGCCATGTCGTCGTCGCTCATCATCCCGGCCATGCCGGTCATGCCGGAGTGGCCCGAGTGGTCCATGCCCGCCATGGGCACCTGCTCGCCCCAGGCGGTCAGCCAGCCGGTCATGGTGCGGATCTCCGGGTCCTGCGCCTTCTCGATCCGGGCGGCGAGGTCCTTCACCCGGGCCGAGGAGGCCCGGCCGTCGGCGAGCTTCGCCATCTCCAGGGCCTGCTGGTGGTGCGGGATCATGCCCTGGGCGAAGGAGACGTCCTGGGCGTTGTGCGCTCCGGCCGTGGCGGACGCGGACGGCGACGCCTGGCCGCCGTGTCCCGCGCGGGCCGCGCCGTCGCCGCCGCCGCAGGCGGCGAGGGCCAGCGAGGCGGTCGCGGTGGCCGCCAGGAGGGCGGCGCGGCGCGTCAGGGTACGGATGGTCATGCTGGAACTCCTGCTGTCGTGAGGGTGTCTTCGGGCACGCGTGGGTGGACGGCCGCCGTGCGGGCGGTCGTCGGTGCCTCTAGATCCGCAGGAGCTGCAGTTCGGCCAGGGTGGGCGGGGCGCGGGCGCCGTCCGGCGCGGTGCCGGCGAGGGAGGGGCACGCTTCGGACGCGGCCTGGGCGGTCACCGGGCCGGGGGCCGGAACCGGTGATCCGGGGCCGTCCTTGACGGCGCCGGAAGCGCAGGACGCGTCGGCGTGGTGCAGGTGGTCGCCGCCGCAGTGGCCGTCCGGACAGGCGTCCTGAGCCATGACGGCGACCGCGCGGTACCCGGTGTGGGCCCGCGACGGGTGCCCGGTGCCGCCGCCGGGCGCCAGGGCGTGCATGCCGAGCAGACCGGCCAGTACCGCCAGCACGAGCAGCGCACGACGAGGCCGTCGAGGCGGTCGGGGGGCGCGCTGCTGTCTGCTGGGCATCGCGGACATCGTACGGGGGCGGGCGGCGCGAGCGGCGACAGGACTCGCGCGACGGCCGCGACGGTGGCCGGGCAGGAGGCGCCGCTACGGGCGCGTGGTGGCGTAGTCGGCTCCGTCCACCCGGGGGTATCGCAGGGGGCCGTCGCAGGTCCCGGCGGACGGGACGAAGGCGTGGGCGGCCTCCCGGCCCGCGTGCAGGCGGGGGTTCCGGTGGATCACGGTGAACCGCCGGGTCGCCTCGAAGGCGGCGGAGCCGACACTGACGTCCCAGTGACCGCGCTGCCAGGTGAGGGACACCGGGGACAGGGGCGGCACGTCGAGGCGCCAGAACGCCCTCGCCGGCACGGACAGGGCGTGCACGAGCGCGGCCCGGACGACGGCCGGCCCGGTGACGGCCAGCACGTGGCCGGGCTCGTCGGCGACGGCGTCGAGCCAGTTGGCGGTGCGCCGGCAGAACCGGCGTACCGACTCGCCTCCGTGCGGTGCGGCGTCCGGGTCGGTCAGCCACGCGGTGAAGGCGTGCGGGTCCGTGGCGGCGACCTCCTCGACGGTACGGCCCTGCCACGCGCCGACGTCGAGATCGCGCAGCGCGGGCTCGTCCGCCGCCGCCAGGCCCAGGGCCTCGGCGGTCAGCCGGCAGCGCAGGGACGGCGCGCGCACGGCCCGGGTGTGGGGAGGGAGGTCCGCTCGGGCCGCGCGCGCCTCGCCCAGTTCGCGTTCGGTCGGCGGGGCGTCACCGAAGCGGGCGCCGGGGGTGGGTTCCCCGCCGCTCGTGCTCAGGAACGTGAGGCGGATCGTCATGCGACTGACCTCCTTGGTACACCGGCACGGCTCCCGACCAGCGGGTCCGGGCACGGATGAGCTCCTCGCTCATGCGTACCAGGGTCCGTGGCCGCCACCTGCCGGGACCATCCGGCGGATGTCCGGAACCGCCCCGCCGACCGGCTGGGTCGGCCCCGCCGCCCGGCTGAACCCGCCCGCGGGCGGGCACGGCGCGCCGCTCGGCGCGGTACGGATCAGACTGGAGACCGGCAGCGAGTGGAGCACACGTGATCCGGGTTTTGGTGGTCGACGACGAGGCCCTCATCCGCACGGGCTTCCAGCACATCCTCGACGCGGCGGACGACATCGAGGTCGCGGCGGCGGTGCCCGGCGGCCAGGCGCTCACCGCGGTGCGGGAGACGGAGCCGGACGTGGTGCTGCTGGACATCCGGATGCCGGACGTGGACGGGCTGACCCTCCTCGCGGAGCTGCGCCGGCTGCTGCGCCCGCCGGTCGTGGCCATGCTCACCACGTTCGACATGGACGAGTACGTGGAGACGGCCCTGCGCTCGGGCGCGGCGGGTTTCCTGCTCAAGGACACCGATCCCGAGGAGCTGCCGTTCCTGGTGCGGGCCCTCGCCGAGGGCGGGACCGTGCTGTCGTCCAAGGTGACCCGGACGGTCGTGGACGGATTCCTGGGCGCCGGTTCCCAGGAGGCGGCCGCCCGCACCCTCGACCGGTTGACCGAGCGTGAGCGCCATGTGCTGCTCCTGGTCGCGGAGGGGCTGTCCAACGGCGACATCGCCACCCGGATGCATCTGAGCACCGGGACGGTCAAGGACCACGTGAGCGCCATCCTGACCAAGCTGGAGGTGGGCGGCCGCGTCCAGGCCGCCCTGCTCGCCCAACGGGCCGGGCTCCTCACGAAGGGGGACGGATGACACCACGCCGCCCGCCCGCGCCGCTGCTGGACGCCGCCGTCGTCGTCTGCTCGCTGTTCGACGTCTGGGTGCACTTCGACGGCGACGAGCCGCTGCGCATGGCCTTCGCCCTGACCGCCGCCCTCGCGCTGCTGATGCGACGGCGCCTGCCGCTGCTGACGTTCCTGCTCACCCTGCCCTCGGTGCTGCTCTCGGACGCCGTCTTCGCCGCGCTGGCCGCGCTGTACACCCTGGCCTCCCTCACCCGCCGCCGGGTCATGCTGGCGCTGTGCGCTCTGACGTTCACGCTCAGTGACGTCACCCGATGGCCGTCCCCGGCGATAGACCTGCTGGGCACCTCGACCCTGATCACCCTGACCTACACCGCGGCGATGGCCGCCGCCCCCGTGTTCCTCGGCCAGCTCGTCCAGACCCGGCGCGATCTGTCGCTGCGGCTCGCCGAGATCTCCGAGGCGCGCGACCACGAGCAGCTGCTGACCGCGCAGGCCGCGCTGTCCAAGGAACGCGCGCAGCTCGCCCGCGAGATGCACGACGTGGTCTCCCACCAGGTCAGCCTGATCGCGGTACGGGCGGGCGCCCTGCAGGTGGGCAGCCGGGACCCGGAGGCCAAGGAGGCGGCGGCCACGATCCGGCGGCTGAGCGTGCAGACACTGGACGAGCTGCGGCACATGGTCAACGTCCTGCGGGCCTCCGGCGGGCGCCCGACCGAGCTGACCCCGCAGCCGTCCCTGGCCGACCTCCAGCAGCTCGTCGCCGGCAGCGGCATCGAGACCAAGCTGCGCATGGACCTGCCGGAGGACCTTCCGCCGACCGTGCAGCGCGCCGTCTACCGCACCGTCCAGGAGGCGCTGACCAACATCCGCAAGCACGCCCCGGGCGCCGCGGCCAGCGTCTGCCTCGGCCACCAGGACGGCACCGTGCTCGTCACGGTCACGAACTCCGCGCCGACGCGCCCCGGCCTCCCGCTGCCCAGCTCGCACTACGGCCTGGTCAGCCTGGGCCAGCGCGCCTCGCTCCTCGGCGGCACCATCACCTCCGGACCGACCACGGAGGGCGGCTACGAGCTGCGCCTGCGACTGCCGGCGACGGGCGCGCCCTGAACGGCCAGGGGGGAGTCCGGCCGGCGCCGGATCGGTCACCGGTCGCGATGTGCGACGGGGCGCCGCGGGCGGCCGCCGGAGTTCGGTCGGCACCCGTTCGGGGCAGCCGGTGAGGAGCGGACCCGACACGGTCCGGACCGGTGCCGGACGGCCGCGCCTGCACCTAGACTGACAGCCCACGACAGGGCGAATGACGTGGAAGAACGCGGTGGTTGAGCCAGTCCGCCAGGAGTGAGGAGCGACCCGTTGTTCTACTACCTGCTCAAGTACGTCCTTCTGGGCCCTCTGCTCAGGCTGGCCTTCCGGCCCCGGATCGAGGGGCTCGAGCACGTGCCGGCGGATGGTCCGGCGATCGTCGCGGGGAACCATCTGTCCTTCTCGGACCACTTCCTGATGCCGGCGATCCTGAAGCGGCGCATCACCTTCCTCGCCAAGGCCGAGTACTTCACCGGGCCGGGGGTCAAGGGCCGCCTCACGGCGTTCTTCTTCCGCAGCGCCGGGCAGATCCCGGTGGACCGCTCGGGCAAGGAGGCGGGGCAGGCCGCGATCCGCGAGGGGCTCGGGGTGCTCGGCAAGGGCGAGCTGCTCGGCATCTACCCGGAGGGGACCCGGTCGCACGACGGCCGCCTGTACAAGGGCAAGGTCGGGGTCGCGGTCATGGCGTTGCGCGCCGGGGTGCCCGTCGTGCCCTGCGCGATGATCGGCACCTTCGAGGCGCAGCCGCCGGGCAGGGTCGTACCGCACCTCCGCCCCGTCATGATCCGCTTCGGCGAGCCGCTGGACTTCTCGCGCTACGCCGGCATGGAGAAGGAGAAGGCCGTGCTGCGGGCGGTCACCGACGAGATCATGTACGCGATCCTCTCGCTCTCCGGCCAGGAGTACGTCGACCGGTACGCGGCCGACGTCAAGGCTGAGCAGGCGGAGGCGAAGAAGGACCGCAAGTCCCCCCGGACGCAGCTCGGTTGATCTCTGCCCTCGGCAGAACGGCTCGGATCCGGCGGCGTCCCGCGCCTAGGCTCGCCGTATGAAGAGGGCAGTGGTGATCGGAGCGAGCGGGCAGATCGGCCGTCCGGTGGTGGCGGCGCTGGCACGGGACGGCTGGGAGGTGACGGCCGCCTCGCGGGGCGGCGGCCGGGACGGGTCGTGGGACGGCGGCGTGCGGGTGGCACGCCTGGACCGGTCCGACGACGGCGCGCTCGCCGCCGTGGTGGGCGACGGCTGCGACCTGGTGGTGGACGTGGTGGCGTACGACGCCGCGCACGGACGGCAGTTGACGTCCCTCGCGGGACGGATCGGCTCCGCGGTCGTGGTCTCCAGTGTGTCGGTGTACGAGGACGGCGCGGGGCGCGGCTTCGACACCGCCGGCGAGCCGGACGGCTTCCCGGTGTATCCGGTGCCGGTGCCCGAGTCCCAGCCGGCGGTGGCACCGGGCCCGGCGACCTACTCCACCCGCAAGGCGGCTCTGGAGCGAGAACTCCTGTCCGCCGGCGACGAGTTGCCGACCACGGTGCTGCGGGCGGGCGCGGTGCACGGTCCGCACAGCCCGCTCCCCCGCGAGCTGTACTTCGTGAAGCGGAACCTGGACGGCAGGCGCCGCCGGGTGCTCGCGTACCGCGGGGAGAGCCGCTTCCATCCGGCGAGCGCCCGGAACGTCGCCGAGCTGGTGCGGCTGGCGGCGGCCCGGCCCGGGCCCCGGGTGCTCAACGCCTGCGACGGCGAGGCGCCGACGGCGGCGGAGATCGGGGCGGCGATCGACACGGTCATGGGCGTGGAGACGGAGACTGCGCCGCTGGACGGCCCGCCGCCCGGCGGGACGGTGGGCGCGAGCCCGTGGTCGGTGCCGCTGCCGGTGGTCGTCGACATGTCCGCCGCCGAACGGGAGCTGGGCTACCGGCCGGTGGTGTCGTACCCGGACAGCCTGCCGGAGACGGTGGACTGGCTGACGGGTGCGCTGCGCGAGGGCGACTGGCGGGAACGCTTCCCGGTCATGGCGCGGGCCTACCCCGGCTCCTTCGACTACGCGGCCGAGGACGCCTGGTGGGAGCGGGTGTGACGAAGGGGCGGCCGGGAGTCCCGGCCGCCCCTGTGGTCCGTGCCGAAGCCGGTTACGGCTTGGGCGTGGCGTGCGGCGCGCAGGTCACGTCGGCGGAGTCCAGCTTGCCGCCGAGGAGATAGGCGTCGACCCGGTCGTTGATGCAGGGGTTGACCAGGCCCGTCACACCGTGCGAGCCGGCGTCCCGCTCGGTGATGAGACGGGAGCCCTTGAAGCGCTTGTGCAGTTCGACGGCGCCCGCGTAGGGGGTCGCCGCGTCACGCGTCGACTGGACGATCAGCACCTGCGGAAGACCCCGGTGGGTGCCCACCTCGACGGGGGTCCGCTGCTTGGCCGGCCAGGTGGCGCAGGGAAGGTTCATCCAGGCATTGGCCCAGGTCATGAACGGGTGGTCCCGGTGGAGCCGGGTGTTGTCCCGGTCCCACCTGCTCCAGCTGGTGGGCCACTTGGCGTCGGCGCACTCCACCGCGGTGTAGACCGCGTTGCTGTTCTCCGCGCCGGCGTTGCCGGCCTTGTCCGCCATGTCGGGGGCGGCGGCGTCGATCAGGGCCTGGGTGTCGCCGGCCACGTACTTGCTGAACACCGAGGCGACCGGAACCCACGAGGAGTCGTAGTACGGGGCGCTCTGGAAGAAGGAGATCAGCTCGGCCGGGCCGACGACGCCGCCGAGGGGGTGCTTCTTGGCGGTGGCGCGCAGTTCGAGCCACTTGGCCTGCACGGCGGCGCGGGTGGTGCCCAGGTGGAAGGCGGCGTCGTTGGCGGCGACCCAGTCCTGCCAGTCCTTCCAGCGGCTCTCGAAGGCGACGTCCTGGTCCAGGTTGGCCTGGTACCAGATGTTGCGCTTCGACGGGTTCACCACGCTGTCCACGACCATGCGGCGCAGGTGGCCCGGGAAGAGGGTGCCGTAGACGGCGCCGAGGTAGGTGCCGTAGGAGACGCCGAGGTAGTTGAGCTTGCGCTCACCGAGCGCGGCGCGGATGACGTCCAGGTCGCGCGCGGTGTTCGGCGTGGTCATGTGCGGCAGCATCGTGCCGCTGCGCTCGGCGCAGCCCTCCGCGTACTCGCGGGCGAGCTTGCGCTGGGCGGTCTTGTCGGCCTCGGTGTCCGGCACCGGGTCGGCCTTGGGCGCCTTGACGAACTCCTGCGGGTCGATGCAGGAGATGGGCGCCGAGTGACCGACGCCGCGCGGGTCGAAGCCCACGAAGTCGTAGGCCTTCGCCACGTTCGCCCACACGGCGCTCTTGGTGGTGACCCGGCGCGGGAAGCGCAGGCCGGAACCACCGGGACCGCCCGGGTTGTACAGGAGGGCGCCCTGGCGCTCCTTCGGGGTTCCCGTGTTCCCGATGCGGTCGACGGCGAGCTCTATCTGCTTGCCGTCGGGCTTGCTGTAGTCGAGCGGCACGGAGACCCAGCCGCACTGGATGGGCTTCTCCAGGCCCCAGTCGGCCGGGCAGTCCCGCCAGTCGATGCCGGCCTTGGCGGCGCGGGCTGCGGCGATCTCGGCGCCGACGGCCTCGCGGTCCCGTCCGTGGCGGCTGTCGGCGCTGGCCGCGGGCGCCGACATCGCGCCGGCTATCAGGGTCGCCATGACGAGCGCTCCGGCCGAACTGAGCGCCACGAGGCGGCTCTTCGGTCTGTTGTCCCTCAAGTGGGCTCCCATTGCACATCGCTGCGAGTGGTCAGACGGGGATCCTCGCGGCTGTGAGCCACCTGAGAACAGGGGAGGCGAGCCTTCTTTACCAATCCGATAAACGGATCGACGCGTCTCCTCAGCGGGACACCTGGGTGAGCAGGGCGAGCGCCTCGTCGAGCAGCCCCCGCAGTTTCAGTGCGTCGGGGGCCACGGCGCTGACGAGCACCGCCGGACCGGCGAGCGGCATCAGCGCCGCGCACTCCCCCAGCGCCCGGGCCGCGGGGAGCCGGTCCGCAAACTCGGGTCGCACCACGACCAGTTGCCCCACGGACCGGTGGCCGCCGAGCACGGCGGGGCCGTCCCAGCCGCCCGGTGCTCCGGGCCCGCAGCTCAGCTCCTGGTCCAGCAGGGTCCGGCCGGCATACCGCACGGTGAGCCGACTGGTGAGCCGTCCGGGTTCCTCTCCGGCCCGCCCCAGCACCTGCTCCTCGCGCAGCACGAGCCGTGCCCCGGCGCCGAGTTCGGCCCGGGTGGTGACGCGCAGGTCGCTGCCGCCGGCCGAGATGAGCTGCTCCGGCAGCCAGTCGAGCTCCGCTCCCCCGGCCACGTCGAGTCGGACGTCGTACCGCGCCTCGCCCTTGTGCTGGCCCGGCAGCGCGATGGTGGCGGCCGCCGAGCCGACGTGCAGCCGGGCGCCCTCGGCCACCCGCGCCCGCAGCGCGAAGCGGTCGCCGCCGAGCGGGCCGCTCATCGCGCCGACGACCATCACCCGCGCCTCGTCACCGCTCGCCCGGATCCGGCGCAGCGCGAGCGGGCCGGCGCCCTCCAGCACGGGCAGCGCGGTGCCGCCCCGCCCGTCGCCGCGGGCGACGATCCGCGCCCGGGCCCGGACCCCGGTCGCCGTCACGCCGTCCACGCGGCCAGCCGTCCCCGCACCCACGCGGCCACGTCCGACACTCCGGCCCCGCCCCGCAACGACTGCAGGACCACGGGGAGTTCGGCGCGCTGCGCCTTGGCGTCGGCGGCCATCCGGGCGAGGTCGGAGCCGACGTACGGCGCCAGGTCGGTCTTGTTGACGACGAGCAGGTCGGCGGTGGTGAC
The DNA here is from genome assembly GCF_042875075.1 of Streptomyces sp. NPDC003720. NCBI lineage: Bacteria > Bacillati > Actinomycetota > Actinomycetes > Kitasatosporales > Streptomycetaceae > Streptomyces > Streptomyces sp. NPDC003720. The sequence goes on along the minus strand of NZ_JBIANZ010000001.1, from coordinate 126,051 downwards.
GCCGGGGCCGCCCTTGCGCGGGATGTCGTCGCCGCCGGCCACGTCGATCACGAAGACCTGCGCGTCGACGAGGCCCTTGGAGAACGTGGCCGTGAGGTTGTCCCCGCCGGACTCCACGAGGATCAGGTCCAGCGGCCCGACCGCCTCCTCCAGGTCCTCCACCGCCTCGAGGTTGGCGGAGATGTCGTCGCGGATCGCGGTGTGCGGGCAGGCGCCGGTCTCCACGGCCGTGATCCGCTCGGGCGGCAGCACGGCCTCCCGGAGCAGGAACTCGGCGTCCTCGCGGGTGTAGATGTCGTTGGTGACGACGGCCAGCGAGAGCTCGTCCCGCAGGGCCCGGCAGAGCGCGGCGACGGTGGCGGTCTTCCCGGATCCGACCGGACCGCCCAGCCCGATGCGCAGGGCGCGCCGGGTCCCGTCGGGCCGTCGGGCGTCGGCGCTCACGGCGGAGGGACCGTGCGGCGAGTGGTCGAGGTGCATGTACGGCTCCTGTCTGGGACGCCTCGGGCGAGGGGCGGCGCCCTTCGCGGGCGGTGGGCGTGGTGGGCTCGGGCGTGGGGCGGGCAGGTCTGGCCAGGTTGGGCGTGGTGGGGGCCCGGCGTGACGGGCGTCGAGCGTGGCGGGAGGCGCGGTCCCTCAGGACGCGAACAGCCGTACGGGCCAGGCCGCGTGCCACTCGGCGCCGGCCTCCAGCAGCGGTCCGGACCCGGCCGGCAGCTCGTCGGCTCCCCCGCCGGGGACCCGCCGCGCCGCCGCCACCGCCCGGTCCACGACCCGGTCCAGCTCCGGCGCCAGCCGCGCCAGCACCCCGGTCGCGTCGAACGGGTCGAGGCTGAGCAGCCGGACCGTCGCCGTCGCCGGGCCGCTGACGCTCTCGTACGCCGCGCAGTACGCCGCGTCCGCGGGTTCGAGACCGGCCGCGCGGGCGGCGAGGCCGAGCACGACCGGCTGGTGCGCCCCCTTGGGGAACTCCGCCGCCAGTGCGTCGAGTTCGTCGCAGGGCCAGCAGGCCCGGGCGGCCCGCAGCAGCTGCCGTCCGAGCCGCCGTGCGGCGGCCCGCAGCGCGGGTGAGGGGGTGCGGGCGTCCGCGGCCGCGTCCAGTTCCCGTGGCTCGACGCCCAGGACGGCGGCCGCCGCGAGCGCGCCCGCGACCAGCCCGGCGGTGTGCAGACGTCCGCGGCAGAAGTCCTCCAGGCCGGCGGCGGAGGTGATCCGCCCCGCCTTCACGGCGGCCTCCGCCCCGCCGGAGTGCGCGTGCCCTCCGGCGGGGAACCGGCCGTCGGCCAGGACGAGCAGGGCTGCCCTGGACATCAGAAGAGGAAGTAACGCTGGGCCATGGGCAGTTCGGCGGCCGGAGTCGCCTCGACCAGCTCACCGTCGATGTGCACGGCGAAGCTGTCCGGGTCGACCCGCACCCGCGGCCGCGCGTCGTTCTCCCGCATGTCGGCCTTGGTGACCGACCGCGTCGAGTCGATGGCGGCGAACCGCTTGCCGAGCCCGAGCCGCTCCGGCAGCCCGTCCTCCATGGCGAGCGGCGCCACGAAGTTGACCGAGTTCCCGGCCGGCGCCCGTCCGATCGCCCCGTACATCGGCCGGGGCAGGACGGGCTGCGGGGTGGGGATGGAGGCGTTGGCGTCGCCCATCTGCGCGTAGGCGATCTGGCCGCCCTTGATGACAAGGAGCGGTTTGACGCCGAAGAACGCCGGCTCCCACAGCACCAGGTCGGCGAGCTTGCCGGTCTCCACCGACCCGATCTCCCGGGCGAGTCCCTGGGCGAGCGCGGGGTTGATCGTGTACTTGGCGACGTAGCGCCGCACCCGGTGGTTGTCCGCCCGGCCGTCGCCGGGCAGCGCGCCGCGCCGCCGCTTCATGACGTGGGCGGTCTGCCAGGTGCGCAGCACGACCTCGCCGACCCGGCCCATGGCCTGCGAGTCCGAGGAGATGATGGAGATCGCGCCGAGGTCGTGCAGGACGTCCTCGGCGCCGATGGTGGAGGGCCGGATACGGGACTCGGCGAAGGCCAGGTCCTCCGGGACCGCCGGGTTCAGGTGGTGGCAGACCATCAGCATGTCGAGGTGTTCCTCGGCGGTGTTGACGGTGAAGGGCCGGGTCGGGTTCGTCGAACTCGGCAGCACGTGCGGCTCGGAGACGACCGTCATGATGTCCGGCGCGTGCCCGCCGCCCGCGCCCTCGGTGTGGTAGGCGTGGATGCCCCGCCCGGCGATCGCGGCGAGCGTGTCGCCCACGAATCCGGCCTCGTTGAGGGTGTCGGTGTGGATGGCGACCTGGATGCCGGTCCGGTCGGCGACGGTCAGCGAGGCGTCGATGACGGCCGGGGTGGACCCCCAGTCCTCGTGCAGTTTGAGCCCGAGGGCGCCGCCGCGGATCTGGGAGAGCATCGCCTCGTGGGAGACGGTGTTCCCCTTGCCCAGCAGGCCGATGTTGAGCGGGTACTGCTCCATCGCGGCGAACATCCGGGCCAGGTGCCAGGGGCCGGGCGTCACGGTGGTCGCCTTGGAGCCCTCGGCGGGGCCGGTGCCGCCGCCGACCAGGGTGGTGATGCCGGCGGCCAGCGCCTCGTCGGCGACCTGCGGGCAGATGAAGTGCACATGGGCGTCGATCGCGCCGGCGGTGAGGATCCGCCCGTTGCCCGCGATGATCTCGGTCTCCGGGCCGATCACCAGGTCGGGGTGGACGCCGTCCATGGTGTCCGGGTTGCCGGCCTTGCCGATGCCGGTGACGCGGCCGTCGCGGATGCCGACGTCGGCCTTGACGACGCCCCAGTGGTCGACGACGACGACTCCGGTGATGACGGTGTCGGGGGTGCCCTCGGCGCGGGTGGCCCGGGACTGGCCCATGGACTCGCGGATGACCTTGCCGCCGCCGAAGACCGCCTCGTCCCCGGCGAGTCCGGGCCCGCCGGAGCGGTCCTCCTCGATCTCGATCAGCAGATCGGTGTCGGCCAGCCGGATGCGGTCGCCGGTGGTCGGGCCGAACAGGTCGGCGTACGCGGCGCGGGAGATCTCAGGCATCGAGGGCACCTCCGGTGGCGCCGCGCAGTCCGGGCACGATCCGGGCGCCGGCCAGGGGCACGAGTTCCACGGCGACGGGAATGCCGGGCTCGAAGCGCACGGCGGTGCCGGCGGCGACGTTCAGCCGCTTGCCGTGCGCGGCGGCGCGGTCGAACTCCAGGCCGGGGTTGGCCTCGGCGAAGTGGTAGTGGGAGCCGACCTGGACGGGCCGGTCGGCGGCGTTGAGGACGGTGAGGCGGGTGACCTCGCGGCCCTCGTTGCAGACGACGGGGCCGCCCGCGAACAGGATCTCTCCGGGAATCATCGCGGGCCCCCTCAGACGATCGGCTCGTGCACGGTGACGAGCTTGGTGCCGTCCGGGAAGGTGGCCTCGACCTGGACGTCGTGGATCATCTCCGGGATGCCGTCCATGACGTCGTCCCGGGTGAGGAGCTTGCGGCCGGACGCCATCAGCTCGGCGACGGTACGGCCGTCGCGTGCGCCCTCGAGGATGTGCGAGGTGATGAGGGCGACCGCCTCGGGGTGGTTGAGCTTCAGTCCGCGGGCCCTGCGCCTCTCGGCCACGTCGGCGGCCACATGGATCAGCAGCCGCTCTTGCTCGTGCGGGGTCAGTTGCACGTCCCACCTCACAGTCCTCGCTCCGGACCGTGCGGGGTCCGGTTGCCGCAGCCACCGCGACGGGGACAGATGTAACACACAGACAAATTGCCCCGATGGTGATCAACGCGGGCAGAAAAACCCCTGGTGGCGTGGATCGGCAGGCTAGTTCGCCGGAGTTTCAGCGACGTTAACCAGCCTTTGGCCGGCCCATGACCACTCGATGGACTCCCCCATACGCGGACGGTGACCGGCCCTCGGCGCGCGGGGCTAGGAGACGCCGGGCCCCCGGTGCTCGGCCGCGATGCCGAACCGCTGCCGCTCCCGGGCCGCGGGCGCCGCCTCGCGCACCTTGGACACGGAGCTGACGATCTCCTCCTCGGCCGGCTCCTCGGACGCCTCCAGCCGTTCCAGATCGACGGCCGAGACCAGCGCGACGAGCGGCTTGCCGTGCCGCGTCACGACGACGCGCTCACCGCCGTACACCACCCGGTTGATCAGGTCGGCGAACTCAGCCCTGGCTTGCGTCACCGGAATCTCATAGGCCATGCCCCCATCATAACGTCACGTACTTCCTGTACATTCTGTACAGACGCGGGACCGCCGGAGGTCCCGTCGTGAGGAGGGGTACGCCCATGGCTCGACCGTCCGCCCGCCACGTCCTGCCCGAGTTCACCGAGCGCACCGGCACGGGCGGGCACCGCACGCTCGATCCCTACTCGAAGCTGTTCGAGAGCCGGGTGATCTTCCTCGGCACCCCGCTCGACGACACCGCCGCGACCGACGTGATCACCCAGTTCATGCATCTCGAACACGCGGCGCCGGACCGGGACATCACGCTGTACCTCAACTGCCCGGGCGGCTCGTTCGGCGCCATGACCGCCGTCTACGACACGATGCGCTACGTCCACTGCGACGTGGAGACCTACTGCCTGGGCCAGGCCGCCTCGGTCGCCGCGGTCCTGCTCGCGGCCGGCGCCCCGGGCAAGCGCTTCATCCTGCCGGGGGCGCGGGTGGTGCTGGAGCAGCCCGCGCTGGCCGAGCCGGCCCACGGGCAGCCGAGCGACCTCCTCATCCAGGCCGGGGAACTGACCCGGGCACGGGCGCTGCTGGAGGAACTGCTGGTCCGGCACACCGGGCGCACGCCGGAGCAGGTCGGCCGGGACCTGGAGCGCGACCTGGTGCTGGACGCGCCGGGCGCGCTGGCGTACGGCCTGGTGGACGGCGTCGTGCCGAGCCGCAAGGCCGGTCCCGGCGCGGAGCGGGCGAGGTGACCCGCCGTGCTGCCGCCCGAGCTGCCGCCGCTGCCCGCGCTGACCAGGGCCGAGGGTGAGCTGATCGACCGTTACCTGGAGGCGGCCGACCTGCTCGGCCGGATCAACCCGGCGCGACCGGGAGACACCTACAGCGGGCTGCGCGCGGCGCAGGCCCTGGTGCGCAAGGCCGCCGAGCTGCGCGACGCGCTCGCCCTGATGCACCGGCGGGGCGAGACGGAGCTGCACGGGGACACGCTGGCACGGGCGCTGAGGGTGCTCGACGGCGAGCGCCGTACCGCGCGCGTCGTGCTCCCGCCCGATGGCGTGGGCTGACCCGGACGCCGGTTCCCGCGCCGGGTGGACCCGGTCGTCGACGGTCCGCCCGGCGTCGAGTTGAAACGGCCCGAACGACGTACCCCCGGCCGGAGTATCTCCGGGCTTTTTTTCTGACCCTCCGACTTGCGCGATCGGCCGCTCGGGGACCTGCCCGGAGGTGCTTCGTCCCAGGTCCGGGGCTACGCGCGGGAGTTGACGACGACTCGAACAGAGCAGTGTCCACCCGAACGGGTGAGTGGTGAGTAACGCCACAAATCCCCGGTTCCGTTGGGATTTTCGGACACCTGTGAGTGAAGATCCCTGTCTGACGACAAGCCCCCGCCACCGCGGCGGGGCGATCCGTGCGGACGCCGAGTCCTGCCGCCGCCCGGATGACCGGTCGACAGGAGTGGATCGGCAGGAGTGGAGGACCCAGGCAAGACGGGTCGCCGGGACGGACGTTCGTCGCAGACGGACGGTCGTGCCGAGCAGCCCTTGGGGTGAAGCCGCGGCAACGCGGCCGGGCCACTTCGCCAGCCCGAATCCGACAGGTCATCCTTCACAGGCGGCTGACGAAGGGTTGCGCATGACTGCGCTGAATCGTGTCCCGTCGATGATGGCCCGGGCCGGCACGGCCTCGGCTCTTACGCTTGCCGCGGTGGGCGGCTCCATCGCAGTGCCCGGCCTGGCCAACGAGGCCTCGGCCGCCACTCTGGCGACGAAGGCCCTGCACATCGCCGCCTCCAAGAAGGGCTCGCCTTACCAGTACGGGGCAACCGGTCCGCGCCGGTTCGACTGCTCGGGTCTGACGCTCTACTCGTTCAAGAAGGCGGGCAAGAAGCTGCCGCGCACGGCGGCCCAGCAGTACAACAGGACCCGCCATATCTCCGCCGGCCACCGCCGGGCCGGCGACCTGGTCTTCTTCCACTCCGGTTCCAGCGTTTACCACGTCGGCATCTACGCCGGGAAGGGCAAGATCTGGCACGCCCCGAAGACAGGGGCCGTGGTCCGGCTCGAGAAGATCTGGACCCGCAGCGTCTGGTACGGCCGGGTCAGCTGACCCCGCCCAGCCCCGGAACGGCTCCAGCAGCGGGGCCGCTCCCCCTGACCGTCGGCGCCGTCCCGGCGTCCGCCTGAAGCACGCGGGCGGCCCCGGGGCGGCGCAGCCGCGTCCGGGGCCCGTGCGGCACCGCGGGACGGCCCCGGGGCCGCGCACCGGGCCCCGGTTCGCCGGCTTTCAGGGAGGCTCCTCAGGGTTCCTGCTGTCCGGCCGCGGTGAGCCGCTCCCCCTGGTGGGTCCACGGCAGTTCGATCGACACCGTCTTGCCGCCCTCGCGGGTGGGCCGGACGCGGAGCCTGCCACCGCACTCGGCGGTGAGCCAGCGGATGATGACCATGCCCCGCCCGTTGTCCTGCTGGACGGCGGCGGGCAGTCTTTTGGGGAAGCGCGGATGACTGTCCGTGACGCCGATGCGCAGGCGTTCGTCACGGTCGAGCGCGATGTCGACCGTGAAGGTGGGTGACTGGCCGAAGGTGTGCTGCACGGCGTTGGTGGCGAGTTCGGAGACGATGAGGCGCACGGTGTCGGCCACTTCGGTGTCCGACGGCAGGCCCCACTCCGCGAGGGTGCTCAGTACGTAGGAACGGGCCGCGGAGACCGAGGCGGGATCGCTCGGCAGAGTGACGGATGCTTCCAGGTGGTCTGCCATGGCGACGTCGTCCCTTTCCCACGGGACCGCGGTCCGACGAGGAGCGGATGGTTCGAGTACGGTCCCGGACTGGTGCTTCGCCGTCAGACTGCCACCACCGGGCCGGTCAGGGGAGCGATCCACCAAGATATGCATATATCTGTCGCCCGAAGCGGTGAACTCTGCGACGCGCAACCGTATCCGGGCGGCCCGGAAGGAGTAAGGAGTTCCCATGCAGAACGGTCCCGCGGTGCGCCGCCGCAAACTGGGCGCCGAACTGCGCGCGCTGCGCACCGGGGCCGGGCTCACCAGTGGCGAGGCGGCCCTCCTGGTGGGCTGGCACCAGTCGAAGGTGAGCCGCATCGAGACCGGCGCCAGCGGGGTGAGACCGGCCGACGTGCGGTTACTCCTCGACGCCTACGAGGTGCGGGACCGGCAACTGCGCGACATGCTGCTGATGCTGACGGGCACGGAGGACGCGGGCGGCCGCAACCGCTGGTGGCACGCCTACCGGGGCGTCCTGCCGCCCACCTACCGCGACTTCATCAGCCTGGAGTCGCAGGCGAGCGGGATGCGCACCCTGGAGACCACGGTGGTTCCCGGCCTTCTGCAGACGCCCGAATACGCTCGCGCGGTGACCCGCGCGGCGGTGGAGGGCGTCGACGAGGAGCGGCTGGACGCGCTGGTGGAGGTGCGGCTGGCGAGGCAGGACGTGCTCCGGTCCGAGCCGCCGCTGGAGCTGACCGCGGTGCTGGACGAGGCGGTGCTGCGGCGCGAGGTGGGCGGTCCCGAGGTGATGGCGCGGCAACTGGAACGGCTGGTGGAGGCCGCTCGGCTGCCCCAAGTACGGCTCCAGGTACTGCCGTTCGCGGCGGGGGCGCATGTCGGCCTCACCGGGCCTTTCGTTATCTTCTCATTTCCGAGCACTTCTGATCTGGACGTAGTTGTTCTCGACCAGTTGACGAGTAGCCTCTACCTGGAACGGAAAGAAGACCTCATGGCCTATGCCGAGGCCTTCGACACCCTTCAGTTCCACGCCCTTTCACCCGAGGAATCGTTGGACTACATCGCCGGGATAGGTGACGGCGCGTAAGGAGGCACCATGACAGCTCTGCCTCGGAACGTCCCAGCCAGTACCGATCTGCACGACGTGCGGTGGCTGCGCAGCAGCTACAGCACCGGAGCGAACAACTGCGTGGAGACGGCCCGGCCGCACTCCGGCCCGTGCGCCGGACTGCTCGCCGTGCGCGACTCCAAGGCCCCCGCGGGACCCGCGCTGCTCTTCTCCCCCGGGAGCTGGGCGGGCTTCGTGGCCGCGCTCCGGTGACCGGGCCGGACCCGGCCTGAGAACCGGCCGGCGGACCGACCCCTACTGATCAGATCCGATCACTTTCGCCAGATGTGCGGCCGTGTCACGCCGACTCATGGTCGCGCCTCGCGAATCACACGTACAGCGCGTTCGATCTCGGCCCCGGACAGGTCCGCGCGGGCGGTCAGCCGCAGCCGTGAGATGCCGTCGGGCACGGAAGGAGGACGGAAGCAGCCCACGGCCAGGCCTGCCGTACGGCAGTCGGCCGCCCAGCGCACGGCCTGCTCCGGGGACGGAGCCCGCACGGAGACCACCGCGGCGTCCGGTCGCACCGCCTCCAGACCCGCGGCGGTCAGCCGTGCGTGCAGTTCGGCGGCGACCGCGCGGGCCCGCTCCGCCCGCGCCGGCTCGCGCCGCAGCAGCCGCAGCGCCGCGAGCGCGGCGCCCACGGCGGCGGGGGCCAGACCCGTGTCGAAGATGAAGGTGCGGGCCGCGTTGACCAGATGGGCGATGACCCGGGCCGGGCCGAGGACCACACCGCCCTGGCTGCCCAGCGACTTCGACAGCGTGGCGGTGACGACCACGTCGTCGGCGCCCGCCAGTCCGGCCGCGTACGGGGCGCCCCGGCCGCCGTCGCCCAGCACGCCGAGCCCGTGCGCGTCGTCAAGGACCAGCCCGGCGCCGTGCTCGCGGCACGCCTCGGCCAGTGCGGCCAGCGGCGCCGCGTCGCCGTCGACGGAGAACACCGTGTCGGAGACGGCGATCGCCGGACCGGGATGCGTGCCGAGCGCCTTGCGCGCGGCCTGCGGATCGGCGTGCCCGACCACCTGGGTGGCGCCCCGGGCGAGCCGGCAGCCGTCGATGAGCGAGGCGTGGTTGCCCGCGTCGGACACGATCAGGGACCCGTGCGGGCCCAGCGCGGTGACCGCGGCCAGGTTGGCGGCGTAGCCGGAGGAGAACACCAGGGCCGCCTCGAAGCCGCAGAAGTCGGCCAGTTCCCGCTCCAGCTCGGTGTGCAGCTCGGTGGTGCCGGTGACCAGCCGGGACCCGGTGGCCCCGCCGCCCCAGACGCGGGCGGCCGCGGCGGCCCCCTCGGCGACCTCCGGATGGTGGGCGAGACCCAGGTAGTCGTTGCTCGCCAGGTCCAGCAGCGGCGAGTCGGCCGGACGCGGGCGCAGGGTCCGTACGAGTCCGGCGCGGCGGCGCGCCTCGGCCTGCTCGTCGATCCAGCCGAACGCCATGGGTCCTCCGAGGCTTTTGTAGGTAGCGGACAGACACTAGCCGTACGGCCGCCCGCCCATGGTGTGGCAATACCCACACGGTGAACCGTCTCCGTTGTGCAAACTCTCCTTGGCCCGAGGCGGTCCCGTAGGACAGGATCGTGCCTCATGGACCTGCTGAACACGCTGGTGGACAAGGGGCTTCGGCGCGAGACGCCGACCCGCGACGAGGCTCTCGCCGTGCTCGCCACCTCCGACGACGACCTGCTCGATGTGGTGGCCGCGGCCGGCAAGGTGCGCCGGCACTGGTTCGGCCGGCGCGTGAAACTCAACTATCTGGTCAACCTCAAGTCCGGCCTGTGCCCCGAGGACTGCTCCTACTGCTCCCAGCGGCTCGGCTCCACCGCCGGCATCCTCAAGTACACCTGGCTCAAGCCCGGCGAGGCCTCCGAGGCCGCCGCCGCGGGCCTGGCGGGCGGCGCCAAGCGGGTCTGCCTGGTGGCGTCCGGGCGCGGCCCCACGGACCGGGACGTGGACCGGGTCTCCGAGACCATCCGGACCATCAAGGACCAGCACGAGAACGTCGAGGTGTGCGCCTGTCTCGGCCTGCTCTCCGACGGCCAGGCCGAGCGGCTGCGCGAGGCGGGCGCGGACGCCTACAACCACAACCTGAACACCTCCGAGGCCACGTACGGGGACATCACCACCACCCACACGTACGCCGACCGGGTGGACACGGTGAACAAGGCGCACGCGGCCGGGCTGTCCGCCTGCTCCGGGCTGATCGCCGGTATGGGTGAGAGCGACGAGGACCTGGTGGACGTCGTGTTCTCGCTGCGCGAGCTCGACCCCGACTCCGTTCCGGTGAACTTCCTGATCCCGTTCGAGGGAACCCCGCTCGCCAAGGAGTGGAACCTCACCCCGCAGCGCTGTCTGCGCATCCTCGCCATGGTCCGCTTCGTCTGCCCGGACGCCGAGGTGCGCATCGCGGGCGGCCGCGAGGTCCATCTGCGCACCATGCAGCCCCTGGCCCTGAACCTGGCCAACTCCATTTTCCTGGGCGACTACCTGACCAGCGAGGGCCAGGCGGGCAAGGCCGACCTGGAGATGATCGCGGACGCCGGGTTCGAGGTGGAGGGCGCCGAGCAGGTGACCCTGCCCGAGCACCGGGCGGCGGCCGCGGGCGGCTGCGGCTCCCACGAGGGCGCCGGGTGCGGATCGCGGGCGGAGGCCGGCTGCGGCTCGCACGCGGAGGCCGGCTGCGGCTCGCACGAGGGCGGTGGCGTCTGCGGTACGGCGCCCGCGCCGGAGCCGGCGGCGAACGAGGCGCGCACCGATCTCGTCGCCGTGCGCCGCCGGGGCGCCGGAACGGATCTCGCGCCCAATGCCTGACCTGCCCGGCCTGAGCGTGCCCGAGCTGCTGGAGCTGGACCGCCGGCACGTGTGGCATCCGTACGGTCCGATGCCCGGGCGCGGCGAACCGCTCGTCGTGGAGTCGGCGAGCGGGGTCCGGCTGCGCCCGGCCGACGGTTCGGGCGAGCTGGTCGACGGCATGTCCTCCTGGTGGTCGGCGATCCACGGCTACAACCACCCCGTCCTCAACGAGGCGGCCCGTGAGCAGCTCGGGCGGATGAGCCACGTCATGTTCGGCGGGCTCACGCACGAGCCCGCCGTCCGGCTCGCGAAGCTCCTTGTCGACATGTCTCCAGAGGGACTCGAGCACGTGTTCCTCGCCGACTCCGGCTCGGTGTCGGTCGAGGTCGCGGTGAAGATGTGCCTGCAGTACTGGCGTTCGCTCGGCCGCCCGGCCAAGCAGCGGCTGCTGACCTGGCGCGGCGGCTACCACGGGGACACCTGGAACCCGATGTCGGTGTGCGACCCCGACGGCGGGATGCACGGCCTGTGGGCCGGTGTGCTGCCGCGCCAGGTGTTCGCGGACGCCCCGCCGGCCGAGTACGAGGAGTCGTATGCGCTGCGGTTGCGGGAGCTGATCGGGCGGCACGCCGACGAACTGGCCGCGGTGATCGTGGAACCGGTGGTGCAGGGGGCCGGCGGGATGCGGTTCCACTCCCCCGCGTACCTGCGGGTGCTGCGCGAGGCCTGCGACGAGCACGGCGTGCTGCTGGTGTTCGACGAGATCGCCACCGGATTCGGGCGCACGGGCGAGCTGTTCGCGGCGGAGCACGCGGGTGTCACCCCGGACGTGATGTGCGTGGGGAAGGCGCTGACCGGCGGCTATCTCACCATGGCGGCCACGCTGTGCACCGCGCGGGTGGCCGACGGCATCTCGCGGGGCGAGGTGCCCGTCCTCGCCCACGGCCCGACCTTCATGGGCAACCCGCTGGCGGCGGCCGTGGCCTGCGCCTCGATCGGCCTGCTGCTCGGGCAGGACTGGCGGTCGGAGGTCCGGCGGATCGAGGCGGGCCTGCGGGCGGGCCTGGCGCCCGCCGCCGCGCTGCCCGGCGTGAAGGACGTCCGCGTCCTGGGCGCCATCGGCGTGGTGCAGCTCGACCACGAGGTCGACATGGCGGCGGCCACCCGGGCCGCCGTGCGGGAGGGCGTGTGGCTGCGCCCGTTCCGCGACCTGGTCTACACGATGCCGCCGTACGTCACCTCGGACGAGGACGTGGCACGGATCGCGCGCGCGGTGTGCGCCGCGGCGCGGGAGGGATGACATGCCGGTACTGGTGATCACGGGGACGGGCACGGAGGTCGGCAAGACCGTCACGACCGCGGCCGTCGCCGCCACGGCGCTCGCCGCCGGGCGTTCGGTGGCGGTGCTGAAGGCCGCGCAGACGGGTGTCCGGCCGGACGAGCGCGGCGACGCGGACGAGGTGGCCCGGCTGGCCGGACCGGTCACGGCCGGCGAACTGGCCCGTTTCCCCGAACCGTTGGCGCCGGGTACGGCGGCCCGCCGGGCGGGGATGGCGCCGGTGCATCCGCACGAGGTGGCCGAGGCCGCGGCGAAGCTGGCCACCGAGCACGATCTGGTGCTGGTCGAGGGGGCGGGCGGGCTGCTCGTCCGGTTCGACGCGGCGGGCGGGACCCTGGCGGACACGGCCCGGCTGCTGGACGCGCCGGTGCTGGTCGTCGCCTCGGCCGGGCTCGGCACGCTCAACACCACGGAGCTGACGGCACGTGAACTGCGGGCCCGCGAGCTGGATCTCGCCGGGATCGTGATCGGGAGCTGGCCCGACGAGCCGGATCTGGCCTGCCGCTGCAACGTGGCGGACCTGCCGGAGGTGGCGGGCGCCCCGCTGCTCGGTGCGCTGCCGGCCGGTGCGGGCGCGCTCCCGCCGGCCGCCTTCCGGGCCGCCGCGCCGGGCTGGCTGGCCGGGCGGCTGGACGGGACGTGGGACGCGGAGGCGTTCCGCATCCGGCAGGCGCCCTGAGGGACGGCCCCGCACGCCTCGCCGGCCGCTCATGACCATGGACGCGGCGGGGTGTGCCGGGGCTCCCCGGGGGAGAATCCCGGTAGGCCCTGCCCGGGAGGTTGCCATGCGGTTGTCGTCGGCCGGTTCCGGCACGGTGGCGCGGAGCCCCGTCCACCACCCGTTCTTCGCCCGTTCCTACGCCCGGCTCAGCGTGGGCGCCGAGACCCGGCTCGGGATGGCCGCGATCCGCGAGCGGCTGCTGGCCGGACTGTCCGGGCGGGTGATCGAGATCGGCGCCGGGAACGGGCTGAACTTCGGGCACTATCCCGGGGCGGTCGCGGAGGTCGTCGCGATCGAACCCGAGCCGCTGCTGCGGAAGCTGGCCCTGGAGTCGGCCCTGCGCGTCCAGGTGCCGGTCGACGTGGTGCCCGGGGTCGCGGAGGCGCTGCCGGTGAAGAGCGAGGCCTTCGACGCGGCCGTGCTGTCACTGGTGCTGTGCAGCGTGCGGGACGTGGCACGGGCGCTGGGCGAGGTGCGGCGGGTGCTCAGGCCGGGTGGCGAGGTGCGGTTCTTCGAGCACGGCCGGGGCGGCGGCCGGATGATGGTGCTGACCCAGCGCACCCTGGACCGCACCGTCTGGCCCGCGCTGAGCGGCGGCTGTCACCTGGCCCGCGACCCGGTCGCCGGGCTGCGGGACGCCGGGTTCGAACTGGGTCCGCAGCGGCGGATCCTGCTGCCCGAGCGGGGACCGCGGCTGCCCACCTCGTACTGCTCGCTGGGCACGGCCTGGCGGCCCGGGGAACCGGCCGGGCGCTGACCGCCGCGGGCGGCCCCGGCACCGGACGCCGGCACACGCGGCGGCGGGCCCGCTGGGCCGTACCGGGGACCGTGTCCCCTACACGGTGTGCGTGTCGTCGGCCCCGGGAGGGATACCGGCTGTGCAGCCGGTCACACTAGGCTCGGTCGGGACGAGGGAGTCGACGACCGGGAGGCGGTCTTGACCACACCTGCAGCGGAGCACGCACCGGGCCTGACGCCGGACGGCGGGATCGCGGCCCGCGCGCGAGGGCTGACCAAGGCGTACGGCTCGGGCGAGACAGCGGTGCTCGCCCTGGACTCGGTGGACGTGGACATCGCCCGCGGCCGGTTCACCGCCGTGATGGGCCCTTCGGGCTCGGGGAAGTCCACGCTGATGCACTGTCTCGCGGGCCTGGACGACGTGTCCGCCGGTCAGGTCTGGCTCGGCGACACCGAGATCACCGGCATGAAGGACCGGGAGCTGACCCGGCTGCGGCGGGACCGGGTCGGCTTCATGTTCCAGTCGTTCAACCTGATCCCGACGCTGACCGCGGCGGAGAACATCACGCTGCCGATGGACATCGCGGGCCGCAGACCCGATCAGGCCTGGCTCGACCAGGTCATCGACACCCTCGGGCTGCGCGGGCGGCTGTCCCACCGGCCGGCGCAGCTCTCGGGCGGTCAGCAGCAGCGGGTGGCGTGCGCGCGGGCGCTGGCCTCCCAGCCCGAGCTGATCTTCGCCGACGAGCCGACGGGCAACCTGGACTCGCGGGCGGGGCTCGAGGTGCTGGGCTTCCTGCGCAGCGCCGTCGACGATCTCGGGCAGACGGTCGTCATGGTCACCCACGACCCGGGCGCCGCGGCCCACTCCGACCTGGTGCTCTTCCTCGCCGACGGGCGGATCGTGGACGAGATGGCGCGTCCGACGGCCGACGCCGTGCTGGAGCGCATGAAGGCGTTCGACGTCGTGCGCGGGCGGCTCGGCGACGACGTCACCGCGCAGGAGGGCTGACCCCGGTGCTCCGGGCGACCCTGCGCGGTTTCCTCGCCCACAAGGGCCGGCTGGCGCTGTCCGCGCTGGCCGTCGTGCTGTCCGTGGCGTTCGTCGCGGGCAGTCTGATCTTCTCCGACACCGTCGGCCGCACCTTCGACCGGCTCTTCGCCTCCACCGCCGCCGACGTGACCGTGGAACCGAAGGAGGACCTGAGGTCCCCGGTGCCCGGCGGCGTGGTCCGGACCGTCCCGGCGGGCCTGACGGAGCGGATCGCGAAGGTGGCCGGGGTCGCCGCCGTGTACGCGGACGTCTCGGTGCGGAACGTGGTGGTCGTCGACCGCCACGACCGGTCCGTGGGGCCGGTCACCGGCGCCCCGACCGTCGCCGGCTCCTGGTACGCAACCCGCCGCAGCCCGGTGCGGCTGACCTCCGGTCACGCGCCGCACGGCGCGGACGAGGCGCTGCTCGACGCGGACACCGCCGGCAAGAGGCACGTGCGGATCGGCGACCCGCTGACGGTGCAGGCGCAGCCGGGTTCGTTCCGGGTCCGGGTCGTCGGCATCGTCACGTTCACCACCACCAACCCCGGCGCCGCCCGGGTGTTCCTGGACCCGGCGGTGGCCGGCCGGGTGCTGCTCGGCTCCGCGGACCGGGCCACCGGCGTCTCGGTGGACGCGGTGCAGGGCGTGACCGACACGGAGCTGAAGCACCGGGTCGGCGCGGCGGTCGGCACCGGGACCTACGACCTGCGGACCGCCGACGAGCAGGCCAAGTCGGCCGCGGCCGACCTCGGCGGCTTTCTCGACGTCGTCAAGTACGTGATGCTCGGCTTCGCCGGGATCGCCGTGCTCGTCGGCGTCTTCCTAATCGTCAACACGTTCTCCATGCTGATCGCCCAGCGCACCCGCGAACTGGGCCTGCTGCGGGCGCTGGGCGCGGACCGGCGGCAGGTGCGGCGGTCGGTGCTGACGGAGGCGGTGCTGCTCGGCGTCGCCGGCTCCACGCTCGGTCTGGCCGCCGGGATCGGCCTGGCGTTCGGTCTGATCCGGCTGATGGCCGCGTTCGGGATGAACCTGAAGGCCACCGAGATGGTCATCGGCTGGGGCACCCCGGTCGCCGCGTACGCGGTCGGCGTCGGCGTCACCTTCGTCGCCGCGTATCTGCCCGCGCGCCGGGCCGAGGCCGTCTCCCCGATGGCGGCACTGGCGGATGCCGAGGTGGCCGGTGCGGGCAGGCCGTTGCGGATCCGGGCGGTCACCGGGTCCGTGGTGGGGGTGGCCGGGGCGGCCGCGCTGGCCGGCTGCGCGGCGGCCACCCGGACCGCCCCGGCGGCCTCGCTGCTGGGCCTCGGCGTGGTGCTGACGCTGATCGCCACCGTGATCGCGGGGCCGCTGCTGGTGCGGCCGGTGATCCGGGTCCTCGGCGGCGCCTTCCCCGCCCTGTTCGGGCCCGTCGGCCGGATGAGCCAGCGCAACGCGCTCCGCAATCCGCGCCGCACCGGCGCCACCGCCGCCGCGCTGATGGTGGGCCTGGCCCTGGTCGGCGGCATGTCCGTGGCGAGCGCGTCGATGTCGGCGTCGTTCGACCGGCAGATCGACCGGACGCTCGGTGCCGACTTCATCGTGCAGGGCACCGAGTTCAGGGCGTTCACCAAGGACGTCACGGACGCCGTGGCCGGCACCCCGGGCGCCGGGCTCGTGGTGCGGCAGCGGATCGCCCCGATCGCCCTGCGGCTGCCCGACGGCAGGCGCGTCGAGACCACCGTCACCGGGTACGACCCCCGGCTCGACGACGTCGCCCACCTCACCTACGCCCGGGGCGGCTCGGCCGCGGCGCTGGCGCCCGGGCGGCTCGCCATGGACGCCGGCTTCGCCCGGGACCACCGGGTGCGGATCGGCACCGTGCTCCCGGTCGAGTTCCAGGGCGGCCGCCGTGCCCCGCTGACCGTGGGGGCCCTGACCGACCAGGAGGGCTCGCAGGCCTTCGGGTCGCAGGGCGGTGTCCTCCTCGGCCTCGCGACGCTCGGCGAGTACGTGCCGGACGGGCAGGACTCCGCGCTCTACGTCAACGCGGCTCCCGGCACCGGTACCCGGGAGCTGCGCGCGGGCCTCGAACGCTCGCTCAAGCCGTTCCCGCAGGTCCAGGTGCGCGACCAGGCCGACTACAAGAAGCTCGTGCACGACCAGGTCGCGGTGCTGCTGTACCTCGTGTACGCGCTCCTCGGACTGGCGATCGTCATCGCCGTGCTGGGCGTGGTCAACACCCTCGCCCTGTCCGTGGTGGAGCGCACCCGGGAGATCGGGCTGCTGCGCGCCATCGGGCTGAGCCGTCGGCAGCTGCGCCGGATGATCCGGCTGGAGTCGGTGGTGATCGCGGTGTTCGGGGCGGTCCTCGGACTGGGGCTCGGACTGGTGTGGGGCGTCTGCATGCAGCGGGTGCTGGCCCTGCAGGGCATGACCGCGCTCGCCATCCCGTGGGGCACCGTCGTCGCGGTCGTGATCGGCGCGGCGGTGGTCGGCATCGTGGCGGCCCTGCTGCCGGCACTGCGGGCGTCCCGCATGAACGTACTCACGGCGATCGCCCACGAGTGAGGCGGCCCTCGCGGGGCGGCTGGATGCTCGCTCGTCGTGTGAGACGGGCATCCCCCCGCGGGCGGCGCGGGCTTCTCAGTGAGGCGGCGGAAGGCGTGGTGGAATCTAGTCGCCAGGTTCAAGTCACCCGCCGTCGAGGAGAGTTCATGCCGCGCCCGTTCCGTTTCGGGGTCAATCTGCTCGCTCCCTCGCCCGCCGCCGAGTGGCGGGCCACGTGCCGTCGCGCCGAGGAGCTGGGATACGACGTGATCCTGGTCCCCGACCACCTCGGCATGGTCGCGCCGTTCCCCGCGCTGGTGGCGGCCGCCGAGGCCACCGAGCGGCCACGGCTCGGCACGTTCGTGCTCAACGCGGGCTTCTGGAACCCCGCGCTGCTGGCACGCGAGGTCGCGACCACCGACGCGCTCACCGGCGGACGGCTCGAACTCGGCCTCGGCACCGGCTACGTCGAGGCCGAGCACGAGGCGGCCGGACTGCCGTACGGCTCCCCGCGCGAACGGGTGGACCACCTGCGGCGCACGGTCCTGGAGCTGGACCGGCTGCTCGGCTCGCCGGAGCACCGGCCGGAGCCCGAGCAGCGCCGGGTGCCCCTGCTGATCGGCGCCAACGGGGACCGCATGCTGCGGCTGACCGCCGAGCGCGCGGACATCGCGGCGTTCACCGGAGCCCGGCCGGGACGCACCGCGGGGACGCTGGAGCCGCTGACGGCCGGCGAACTGGACGAGCGGGTGGCCCGCTACCGGGAGCACGCGGCGGGCCGGGCCGAGGAGGCCGAGCTGAACCTGCTCATCCAGCTCGTCGCCGTCACCGACGACCCGGAACCGGTCCTCAAGCCCCTTCTCGAGCGCCAGCCGCAGCTCAGCCTGGAGGATGCGCTGGCCCTGCCCATCGTGCTGGTCGGCCCGCTCGATCAGCTCGTGGAGCGGGTGCGGGCGCAGCGCGAGCGCTTCGGATTCTCGTACCTGACGGTCCTGGAGCCGTCGATGGAGGCGTTCGCCCCGGTGCTGGCCCGGTTGCGCGAGGAGTCCGCATGATGGAATTCCGGGGCGGAAGTGCCGTCGTGTGATGGGGTCCTCGCATGACCGGACTCCGCCTGCGCCCCGCCCTGCCCGCCGACCTGGACGCCGTTCTCGCGTTCTGGCGAACGGCCGCCGAGGGCACCAGCATCAGTGACGACCGCGACGGGGTGGAGCGGCTGGTGGCCCGCGATCCCGGGGCGCTGATCCTCGCCGAGTCGGAGGGCGAGCTGGTCGGCACGGTGATCGCCGGGTTCGACGGCTGGCGCTGCCATCTGTACCGGCTCGCGGTGTGTCCCGGGCGGCGGCGGCAGGGCGTCGGCTCGGCGCTGCTGGCCGCCGCCGAGGAGCGGTTCGCGGCGCTCGGCGGGCGGCGCGCGGACGCGATGGTGCTGGTCCGCAACGAGAGCGCGCACCACGCGTGGCGGGCCGCCGGGTACGGGCCCGAGGAGCGGTGGCGGCGCTGGGTGAAGCCGCTCGCGGGCTGACCGACTCCCGGCCGCTCGCCGGCCGGTCCACGGCGGCTCGCCGGCCGCGGTCCACGGCGGCTCGCCGACCGGTCTCCAGCGGCTTCCGGACCGGGTTCCGCCCCTGTTCGGCCCCGCGTCCCGCCGTTCACTGACCGCACTCCCAGGACTCTTTGCCCATCCTTTACTCTTGAGGGAGCACTCGGCCCTCCATGAAAGGTTGTGAGAGTCCGCCCATGGGCGATCCTCCCAGTCCGCGACACCGCGCGTTCCGCCGCGCCCTGCCCGATCATGGGACGGGGGTGACCCGATGACCGAAGTGCTGCTCCTCCTGCTGGCGATCCTGCTCGCCGTGGCGTGCGGCGCCTTCGTCGCGGCCGAGTTCTCGCTGACCACCGTCGAGCGCGGCGAGCTGGAACGGGCCGCCGAACGCGGCGAGCGGGGCGCCGCCGGCGCCCTGAAGGCCGTACGGAACCTGACCTTCCAGCTCTCCGGCGCACAGCTCGGCATCACCGTCACCAACCTGGTGGTCGGCATGCTCGCCGAGCCGTCCATCGCCAAGCTCCTCGCCGGCCCCTTCGAGGCGCTCGGCCTGTCCGCCACCACGGCGAGTTCGGTCGCGCTGGTGGTGGGCACGGCCCTGTCCACGGTGTTCCTGATGGTGGTCGGCGAGCTGGTGCCGAAGAACTGGGCGATCTCCTCGCCGCTGGCCGTGGCCAAACGGGTGGGCAACGCGCAGCGCTGGTTCAGCGCCGCCTTCCGCCCCTTCATCACGCACCTGAACAACATGGCCAACCGGGTGGTGCGCCGGATCGGCGTCGAGCCCGCCGAGGAGCTGGCCTCCGCGCGCGGACCGCAGGAGCTCGCGGCCCTCGCCCGGCACTCAGCGAAGGCGGGCGCGCTGGAGGCGGACACCGCCGAGCTGTTCGTCCGGACGCTGAACCTGGCCGACCTGACCGCGGAGAACGTGATGACCCCGCGCGTCCAGGTCGTCGCCCTCGACGCCCAGGCGACCTGCGAGGACGTCGCGAACGCGACCCGGGCGACGGGCCTGTCCCGCTTCCCGGTCTACCGGGGCAGCCTCGACTCGGTCGTGGGCGTCGCCCACATCAAGGACGTCCTGGCCATGCCCGCCGACCAGCGCACCCGCCGCTCCGTCGGCCAGGTGATGCGCGAGCCGCTGATGGTGCCCGAGTCGCTCACCGTGGACCGGCTGCTGGACCGGCTGTCCGGCAAGCGCACCATGGCCGTCGTCATCGACGAGTACGGCGGCACGGCCGGCGTGGCCACGCTGGAGGACATCGTCGAGGAGGTCGTCGGCGAGGTGCGGGACGAGCACGACCCGCACGAGACGCCCGACCTCGCCCCCGCGGGGGCCGACGCCGAGGGCCGGGCCCTGTACTCGGCGGACGGCGCCGCCCGCACCGACCAGCTCGCGCGGGTGGGCCTGCGGGCGCCCGAGGGGCCGTACGAGACGCTGGCCGGCCTCGTCGCCGCCGAGCTGGGCCGCATACCCAGCGTCGGGGACACCGTCGAGGTGGCCGGGTGGCGGCTGGACGTGGTGGACGCCTCGGGGCGCCGCGCCGCCCGGGTGCTGCTGCACGCACCGCTGGACGACGAGGAGCACGACCGCCGGACGGAGGGGGCGCGATGACCGCCGTACAACTGCTGATCGGTCTGGCGACCCTGGTCGTCAACGCCTTCTTCGTGGGCGCCGAGTTCGCGCTGATCTCGGTGCGCCGCTCGCAGATCGAGCCGCTCGCCCAGGAGGGCGACCGGCGCGCGAAGAGCGTGCTGTGGGGCCTGGAGCACGTGTCCGCGCTGCTGGCCGCCGCCCAGCTCGGCATCACGCTGTGCACGCTGGTCCTCGGTGTGGTCGCCGAGCCGGCGATCGCGCACCTGCTGGAGCCGGTGTTCCACGCGGTCGGCGTGTCCGCGGGCGTGGGCCACGCGGTGTCCTTCGTGATCGCGCTGAGTCTGGCCACCTATCTGCACATGCTGCTGGGCGAGATGGTGCCCAAGAACATCTCGCTCGCCGAACCCGTGCGCAGCGCGCTGCTACTCGGCCCGCCGCTGGTCGCGCTCTCCCGGGCGCTGCGCCCGGTGATCTTCGCGATCAACGCCTTCGCGAACGGGCTGCTGAGGCTGCTCAGGGTGGAGGCGAAGGACGAGGTGTCGGCGACCTTCACGGACACCGAACTCGCCGAGATCGTCAAGGACGCCAGTGAGGCGGGCCTCATCGACGGCCGGGCGCAGGAGCGGCTGCACGACGCCCTGGAGCTGGGCCGCCGCCCGGTGAAGGACGTCGTCGTCCCGCTCCGGCGGGTGGTCTACGCGCGCGTGGGCGTCACCCCCGAGCAGTTGGAGCGGCTGTCGGCCGAGTCCGGCTTCTCCCGGTTCCCCGTGGTCGACGAGGGTCGCCGGATCGTCGGCTACCTGCACGTCAAGGACGCGCTGGACGCCCTGCCCCGGGACCTGCCGTTCCGGCTGCGGGACATGCGGCCCATCGCGCGCGTCCGGGAGAGCACACCGCTGGACGACGTGCTCACCGCGATGCGCGGCAGCCGTACCCACGTGGCGGGCGTGCTCGGCGACGACGGCCGGCTGGCGGGCCTCGTGACCATGGAGGACGTCCTGCGGGAGCTGTTCGGGCAGCCCGCCTGAGTCCCTGCCGCCGGTCGCCCTCCGGCCCGCCCGGAGCGGGCCGGAGGGCGACCGACCGACGGGTATGGAACCGGGTTACCATCGCTGACGCCATGCACACGAATTCCATATCTCCCGCGTACACCAGCCTGGTCGCGCTCGGCGACTCCTTCACCGAGGGCATGTCGGACCTGCTGCCCGACGGCTCCTACCGGGGCTGGGCCGATCTGCTCGCCACGCGGATGGCCGCTCGCACGCCCGGTTTCCGGTACGCCAACCTCGCGGTGCGCGGGAAGCTGATCAAGCAGATCGTCGACGAGCAGGTCGACGTGGCGGCCGCGATGGGCGCCGATGTGATCACCCTCGTCGGCGGACTCAACGACACGCTGCGGCCCAAGTGCGACATGGGGCGGGTGCGGGATCTCCTGACGGAGGCCGTGGAACGGCTCGCGCCGAGCTGCCGGCAGCTCGTGCTGATGCGCAGCCCCGGCCGGCAGGGCCCGGTGCTGGAGCGGTTCCGGCCGCGCATGGAGGAGCTGTTCGCCTGCGTCGACGAGCTGGCCGCCAAGCACGGCGCGCTGGTGGTCGACCTGTACGGGGCGCCGTCGCTCGCGGACCCGCGGCTGTGGGACGTGGACCGGCTGCACCTGACGGGCGAGGGGCACCGCAGGGTCGCCGAGGCGGTGTGGCAGGCGCTCGGCCACGAGCCCGAGGACCCCGAGTGGCACGTCCCGGCGCCGGCCACGCTGCCGCCCGGCTGGGTGCACCGGCGCGTCGCCGACGCGCGGTTCGCCCGGCAGCACCTGCTGCCCTGGATAGGCCGCCGGCTGACCGGCCGCTCCTCCGGCGACGGCCGCCCGGCGAAGCGCCCCGACCTGCTGCCGTACGAGGAACGGGCGTAGCGCTCCGCGCGGAGCCGGGCCGCGACCGCCGAGGGGCCGGCGGGCCGCTCGGAGTGACGTGGCTCTCGTAGCTTCCGCCGAACAGGACCGTGGCGCTGGCCTGCACGAACCGCCAGTAGAATCTGGACACGTGACTTCCGCTCCCGCCAAGCCCCGCATCCCGAACGTCCTCGCCGGACGCTACGCCTCCGCCGAGCTCGCCACGCTCTGGTCGCCCGAGCAGAAGGTGAGGCTGGAGCGGCAGCTCTGGCTCGCCGTGCTGCGGGCCCAGAAGGACCTCGGCATCGAGGTGCCGGACGAGGCGATCGCCGACTACGAGCGCGTCCTCGACACCGTCGACCTGGCCTCGATCGCCGAGCGCGAGAAGGTCACCCGGCACGACGTCAAGGCGCGGATCGAGGAGTTCAACGACCTCGCCGGGCACGAGCACGTGCACAAAGGCATGACCTCGCGCGACCTCACCGAGAACGTCGAGCAGCTCCAGATCCGGCTCTCCCTGGAGCTGGTGCGCGACCGCACCGTCGCCGTCCTGGCGCGGCTCGGCAAGCTGGCGGGCGAGTACGCGGAGCTGGTCATGGCCGGCCGCTCGCACAACGTGGCCGCCCAGGCCACCACCCTCGGCAAGCGGTTCGCGACCGCCGCCGACGAGCTGCTGGTCGCGCACGGCCGGGTCGAGGAGCTGCTGGGCCGCTACCCGCTGCGCGGCATCAAGGGCCCGGTCGGCACCGCCCAGGACATGCTGGACCTGCTCGGCGGCGACGCGGCGAAGCTGGCCGAGCTGGAGGACCGCATCGCGCGGCACCTGGGCTTCTCGCAGGCGTTCACCTCGGTCGGCCAGGTGTACCCGCGCTCGCTGGACTACGAGGTCGTGACCGCGCTGGTGCAGCTCGCCGCCGCGCCGTCCTCGCTGGCGAAGACGATCCGGCTGATGGCCGGGCACGAGCTGGTCACCGAGGGCTTCAAGCCGGGCCAGGTGGGCTCCTCGGCGATGCCGCACAAGATGAACACCCGCTCCTGCGAGCGCGTCAACGGCCTGATGGTGATCCTGCGCGGCTACGCCTCGATGACCGGCGAGCTGGCGGGCGACCAGTGGAACGAGGGCGACGTCTCCTGCTCGGTGGTGCGCCGGGTGGCCCTCCCCGACGCGTTCTTCGCGCTGGACGGCCTGCTGGAGACCTTCCTGACCGTGCTCGACGAGTTCGGGGCCTTCCCGGCCGTCGTCGCCCGCGAGCTGGACCGGTACCTGCCGTTCCTCGCCACCACCAAGGTGCTCATGGGCGCCGTGCGGGCGGGCGTCGGCCGCGAGGTCGGGCACGAGGCCATCAAGGAGAACGCCGTGGCCACCGCGCTCGCGATGCGTGAGCAGGGCGCCGAGCGCAACGACCTGCTCGACAAGCTCGCCGCCGACGAGCGGCTGCCGCTCGGCCGCGAGGAGCTGGCCGCGCTGATGGCCGACAAGCTGTCCTTCACCGGTGCGGCCGCCGCCCAGGTCGGCGTGGTCGTGGGCCGGATCGAGGAGATCGTCAAGCAGCACCCCGAGGCCGCCGGCTACACCCCCGGAGCGATCCTCTGACCCGCTTCACCCCGGCGGAACTGGAGGCCGCCCGCGACCGTCTCCTCCCGGACGTGGTCGCGGACGGCCTCCGGGTCCTCTTCTGCGGCATCAACCCCGGACTGATGTCGGCGGCGACCGGACACCACTTCGCCCGCCCGGGCAACCGGTTCTGGCCGGTGCTGCATCTGTCCGGCTTCACGCCGAGGCTGCTGAAGCCCGCCGAGCAGCGGGAACTGCTGACGTACGGGCTGGGCATCACCAACGTCGTGGCGCGGGCGACCGCTCGCGCCGACGAGCTGACCGCCGAGGAGTACGTGGCAGGCGGGCGGGCGCTGGCGGACAAGGTGACGCGGCTGAGGCCGGCGTGGCTGGCCGTGGTCGGCGTGACCGCGTACCGGGCCGCCTTCGGCGACCGCAAGGCCGGGGTGGGGCCGCAGGAGGGGGCCGTCGGCGGCACGCGGGTGTGGGTGCTGCCCAACCCCAGCGGGCTGAACGCGCACTGGACCACGGCGACGATGGCGGAGGAGTTCGCGCGGCTGCGGAAGGCCGCGGAGGGAGTCTGACGGGTCAGGGCGGGTCCGTGTCCGTGACCACCGCCATCAATCGGCAGGGGAGTTCACCGTCCCGCCGGGACACGCCCAGGGCGACCCAGCGGTCCGGCCCGGCCCGCCACAGATGCACGTCCGGCACGTGAGCGGCCAGCGTGCCCCACGGTTCCGCCGCCGCCTCCCCCTCCGCGCTCCGCAGGAGCACGCCGGCCAGGCCGAACACGTCCGCCGGCCCCCACCGTTCGGTGAGCCGCTCGGCGAGCGCGTCCCGGTCGGCCTCGTACTGCGCCTCCACCGTCTCCCGCTCGGCGCCGTCGTCCCCCTGGAGGTCGCCGCTGGTCCGCAGGGCGGCCATCAGGTAACCCGGCCCGCCCGTGCCGACGTCCGTCCTGCCGTGCTGCGCCGGGAACTCCCGTGCGCACAGCCGCTCTATCAGAGCAAGACAGTTCGCGATGTCCATGTGATCCAGTAAAACGGGCGGCACTGACAATTGGCACGCCGTCAGGCGTCCCTGCGCCGCACGCTCCACGCTCCCGCGGACAGGGCCGCCGCCGCCCAGAGCGCGGCCACCGCGAGCCCGGTCCAGGGACCGAGGGCTCCGTCGTGGCCGCTGTGCAGGGCGACTTGGCCGGCCCGGTCGGGCAGCAGGTCGGCCACGCCCGAGGACATGTCGCCGATGACGAAGGACACGATCAGCAGGAACGGGATCAGCACGGAGAGCGTCGCGACGCCGCTGCGCAGCACGGCCGTGAGTCCCGCGGCGAACAGCGCCATCAGCGTGAGCTGGAGACCGCAGCCGACGGCGCCGCGCAGCCCCTCGGTCCAGGTGGGCCCGGAGTCGCCGAGTACGGACTTGCCCACCAGCAGTGTCACCAGGCCGGTGAGCAGCCCCGTCGCCAGCACCGGCAGGGCGATGGCCGTCGACTTCGCGGCGAACCACCGCCGCCGGTCGGGTACGGCCGACAGCGTCAGCCGCAGCGCGCCACCCCGGAACTCGGAGGCGACGGCCGTCGTACCGAAGGCGATCGCGGCGATCTGGCCGAAGTTGACGCCGAAGAACACCGAGAACAGCGGGTCCGCGTCGTCGGCGTCGGCGGAGGCGAGCGCGGAGAACGCGACGGTGGCGAGGAGGACGGCGACGAGGCTGCCGACGAGCGAGCGCAGGGTGCGGATCTTGATCCACTCCGCGTGCAGAACCGGGGCGAACGGCATGGTCAGGCCTCCTGGGGCTGGGCGGTGAACTCGGCCTCGGTGGCCGTCAGATCGAGGTAGGCCTCTTCGAGGGTGGCCTCCTGGGCGGTGAGTTCCAGCACGGGCACGCCCGCCTCCGAGACCAGGCGGCCGATGTCGTCCACGCGCGCGTGCCGCACCGTCCAGGCGCCGTCCTCGTCCTGGGAGGCGTCGTGGCCGTGGCGGGCGAGCAGGGCGCCGAGCGCGGCGGCGTCCGTGGTGCGGATCCTGACCCGGGGCCGCACGCGCGCGTGGATGAACTCCTGGACCGGGGTGTCGGCGAGGAGTCTGCCCCGGCCGAGGATCACCAGGTGGTCGGCGAAGGCCGCGGTCTCGTGCATCAGATGGCTGGAGACGAGGACCGTACGGCCCTCGTCGGCGAGCCCGCGCAGCAGGGTGCGGATCCAGATGATGCCCTCCGGGTCGAGGCCGTTGGCGGGCTCGTCCAGCAGGATCACCTCCGGGTCGCCGAGGAGCGCGGCGGCGATCCCGAGCCGCTGGCGCATGCCCAGGGAGTACGTCCGCACCCGGCGGCGGGCCACGTCGGCGAGCCCGGTCCGCTCCAGGACGGTGTCCACCCGGTGGGCCGGGATGCGGTTGCTCACCGCGAGAGCCCGCAGATGGTCGCGCGCGGTGCGGGAGCCGTGCGCGGCCCCGGCGTCCAGCAGGGCGCCCACCCGGCGCAGGGGGTCCTGGAGTTCGGCGTAGGCGCGGCCGCCGATCCGGGCCGTCCCGGAGGTCGGCCGGTCGAGGCCGAGGACGAGCCGCATGGTGGTGGACTTCCCCGCGCCGTTGGGGCCGAGGAATCCGGTGACCCGGCCGGGACGGACGCCGAAGGTCAGCCGGTCCACGGCGCGCCGGCCGCCGTACTCCTTGGTGAGGTCTCGCACGTCGATGCTGGTCATGGCAACAGCCTCGCGGGGAACGGGCGTCGGATCCTCCCCCGCCGGCGGGGAGCGTCTCCCCCGCGCGGGGGAGGTCCGCCCGCCCGGGCCCCTGCGAGGATGGGCCCATGGTCCGTTTCCTGCGCCCGCTGTCGCGCGGGACGACGTACACCCGGCTGCTGCATCTGTGGGTCCCCATGCTGCTGCAGAGCGTGTGGATGCTGATCGACGAGTCGAAGCCCTGGGTGCCCGCGCTCGTGCTCGTCCCGGTCGGCCTGGTGCCCGCCGTGCGCGTGGGCGAGGGCGTGCAGGGCCGGCTGCTGCTGACGCCCGGCGTGGAGGACCCCGGCATCTCCGCCACGCCGTCGGCGAGTTGGCGGGACCGTGGCCGCACGGTGCTGTGGCTGGAGCTGCGGATGCTCCTCGGCTGGGTGACGTCGTTCTTCTCGGTGTGGATGCCGATCGCGGCGTACGAGCTGGCGAAGTTCGCCTGGGAGCGCGCTCCTTCGGGGGTGCCCGTGCTGGACCTGCTGCCGCCGGACCGGGCCTGGGCCCTGCTGGCGCCGCTGCCGCTGCTCGCCCTGTACGGGGCCGTCGTCGGACTCGGCCGGCTGGTCACCGCGTGGGCCCGCCGGTTCCTCGGGCCGTCCGCCGCCGAGCGGCTGGCCGCGCTGGAGGAGCGGACCGAGCGGCTGCTGGAACGCACCCGGATCGCGCGGGAGTTGCACGACTCCATCGGGCACGCCCTGACGGTGGCGGTGGTGCAGGCCGGCGCGGCGCGGGCGGCGGGTGATCCGGAGTTCACCGACCGCGCCCTGGAGGCCATCGAGGAGACCGGCCGGGCCGCACTCGACGATCTGGAGCGGGTGCTCGGGGTGCTGCGGGAGTCGGAGCGGCCGGCGAGCGCCCGGCCCACCCTCGCCGACGCCGATCGCCTGCTGGAGTCGGCACGCGCCTCCGGAGCCAAGGTCGAGGCCGAGGTGACCGGCCCGGTGGACGCCGTGCCGGGGCCGGTCTCGCGCGAGGGGTACCGGATCCTGCAGGAGGCGCTCACCAACGTGCTGCGGCACGCCGGGGCCGTCCCGGTGCGGGTCCGGGTGTCCGTGCGCGGGGACGCGCTCACCCTGGAGGTCCGCAACCCGCTGCCGGCCGGGCCGCCGGGGGCCGGACGGGGCAGCGGGCTGCGCGGTATCCGGGAGCGGGCCGCGCTGCTCGGGGGCAGCGCCCGCACCGGCCCCGACGAGGGCGACTGGCAGGTGCGGGCGGAGCTTCCGCTCGGTTGATCTACGCTGGCCGGATGCCGGTCTCCGTACTCCTGGTCGACGACGAGCCCCTGGTGCGCGCGGGTCTGCGCGCCGTGCTGGAGGCGCAGCCCGACATCCGGGTGGTCGGTGAGGCCGCCGACGGGGCGGCGGTCATCCCGCTGGTGCGCCGGCTGCGGCCGGACGTGGTGGCGATGGACGTGCGGATGCCGCTGATGGACGGGATCGAGGCCACGCGTGCGGTGCTGCGCACGGTGGACGCACCGCCCAAGATCATCGTGGTGACCACCTTCGAGGACGACGAGTTCGTGTACGAGGCGCTGCGGGCCGGCGCCGACGGGTTCCTGCTGAAGCGGTCGCGGCCGGCCGAGATCGTGCACGCGGTACGGCTGGTGGCCGACGGCGAGTCGCTGCTGTTCCCGGCATCCGTACGGCGCCTGGCCGCCCGGTTCGGGGAGCGGCGCGCGGCCGGCGCCCCGCTGACCGGGGCCGGGCTGACGGAGCGGGAGGCGGAGGTGCTGCGGCTGATGGCACGGGGGCTGTCGAACGCGGAGATCGCCGCCCGGCTGGTGGTCGGGACGGAGACGGTGAAGTCGCACGTGAGCGCCGTGCTGGCCAAGCTGGGGGCGCGGGACCGCACCCAGGCGGTGATCGCCGCCTACGAGTCGGGGTTCGTCGCGCCGGGCTGACCGGGCGGGTGCCGCGGGGCCTGCGGGGCCCGGCACTCGCAGGGGTGGGCCGGGCCGAGTACGATCCGCCCAACACGCCCGCGAGCTGGGAGGACGGACGGTGGGGCAGCTTACCGGCGGCGATCCCTCGCTGCTGCGAAGGATCAACTCCGCGGTGGTGCTGCACGCGTTGCGGACCACGGACTGCGCGACGCTCACCGAGGTCACCCGGGTCACCGGTCTGTCCCGGCCGACCGTCGAGGGCGTCGTCGAGGGGCTCATCGAGGCGGGGCTGGTGGTCGAGAAGGCCGCCGACGAGGGCACCGCGCGCCGGCAGGGGCGGCCTGCCCGGAGGTTCCGGTTCCGGGCCGAGGCCGGTCATCTGCTGGGCCTGGAGATCGGGCCGCACCGGGTCGCCGCGCTCCTGTCCGACCTGGACGGGCGGGTGCTGGGCTCGCAGGCCAAGGAGGTGGCCGAGACGGCGCCGGCGGACGAGCGGCTGGACCGGCTGCGCGGCGCGGTCGCCGAACTGCTGCGCCGGGCCGGGGTGGCACGCGGCTCGCTGCGCGCGGTGGGCGTGGCCTCGCCGGGGATCGTGGAGGCGGACGGGACGGTCCGGCTGTGCACGGCGCTGCCGGGCTGGACGGGTCTGCGGCTCGGCGAGCGGCTCGGCCGCTCCTTCAAGTGCCCGGTGCTGGTGGAGAACGACGCCAACGCGGCTGCCGTCGCCGAGCACTGGAAGGGCGCGGCGACGGAGACCGACGACCTGGTGTTCGTCCTGGCCGGGCTCAGCCCGGGCGCGGGCGCGCTGATCGGCGGCCGGCTGCACCGGGGGTACGGCGGGGCGGCCGGGGAGATCGGCGCGCTGCACCTGCTGGGCCGGGAGGTGACCCCGGAGACCCTGCTGTCCACCACCGACGAGCCGCTGCACCCGCTGGACGAGCAGGCGGTCGCCGAGGTGTTCGCGCTCGCCCGGGACGGCGACCAGCGGGCGGGGGCGGCGGTGGAGCGGTTCATCCAGCGGCTCGTCCACGACGTGGCCGCGCTGGTGCTGGCCCTCGACCCCGAGCTGGTGGTGATCGGCGGCTGGGCGGCGGGCCTCGACGGTGTGCTCGATCCGCTGCGCCGCGAGCTCGCGCGCTACTGCCTGCGCCCGCCCGGGGTGGCGCTGTCCGCGCTCGGCGGGGCGGCGGTGGCCACGGGTGCGCTGCGTCTCGCCCTCGACCACGTGGAGGCGGAGCTGTTCGCGGTGGAGGGAACGGTCACCGCGCGGCGTTGACACCGGACATGTGAGCGCCGGGGCTGCGGCGACGACGGCCGGCGAGGGAGACGTCCGGCCGCGCCCGGCTGGAGGTCCGGGGCGCGGCCGAGGACGCGTCGCTCAGGAGGCCCGCCGCTCGGGGTCGTGGTGTATCTCCACGTCGGGCGAGTCCCCGAAGGTCAGCCGGCAGGTGTCGGCGCGGTAGGTCGCCACGGAGATGGCGGCGGTGCGGCCCTCGGCGAAGAAACGCGTGGTGACGACGAGCACGGGCGCGCCGGGCAGCCGGTCGAGGTCCTTGGCGTCGTCCGCGCGGGCGGAGCCCAGTTCGACGGCGCGGTCCTGGCCCTCGAGCTCCAGGCGCTGCAGTTCGCGCAGCACCGCACGCGCGCGTGCCGCGCCGGACGGCGCGTCGATGGCGGTCAGGTCGGGCACCGAGGCGTCGGGGACGTGGAGCAGTTCGGTGGCGACGCGCTGGCCGCCCGACATCCGCGACCGGCGCACGATGTGCACCGGCTCACCGGAGCCGGTCTCCAGGGCGGCGGCGACCGCGGCGGGCGGCGCGGAGCGCACGCTGTCCACGGGCTGCCAGGCGTCGTCGGCGGCTCCCGGCCAGGTGTGCTGCCGGCTGCCCACGGCCACGCCCACGCGCGGGGGCGCGACGGTCGTGCCGACGCCGCGCCGGCGCTGCAGCCGGCCTTCCAGCTCGAGCTGTTCGAGGGCCTGGCGGAGCGTGGCGCGGGCGACGCCGAAGCGGGCGGCCAGGTCGCGCTCGTTGGGCAGGATCTCGCCGACCGAGAACTCCGAGTCGAGTGCCTCACTGAGCACGGTCTTGAGATGCCAGTACTTCGGTTCCGGCACCGATTCCAGCTGCGTGGTCCCCACCCTGTCCTCCGCAAGTGCCGTGATCCGGCGGTTTTTAGCGCCCTTGTTTATTAAAGGTTGTTGCACTTATCTGCGACCATAGGACGGCCCACACCCTTGGTCAAGACCAATCCTCGATCCCTGGGGCGACACACGGGTGAGGAGCCGTGCAGCGTTCACACGGCGTTCGCACGGGTGGACGCATGCGGGCATCCAGGAGGAGTCCGGCGCAGCGCCCCTGGGGGGGCCGGCGGACGCGCGGACTCGGGGAGGCGAGCAAGGGGCTACCCGTCGGTAGTTATTGCTGACAAGCTGTCTACGGCGTCCGTCAGCAGCCCAGCCGAGGAGCACTCCATGTCCGCCACCGCCACCTTCCCGGTCCCCACTCCGCACGGCCCGCGGGACGTGACCGTCTCCTACGCGCGCGTGGGACGCGGTGCGCCCCTGGTCCTGCTGCACGGCATCGGCCACCACCGGCAGGCCTGGGACCCGGTGGTGGACATCCTCGCCACCGAGCGCGAGGTGATCGCGGTGGACCTGCCGGGCTTCGGCGCGTCCCCCGGTTTGCCGGACGGCCTGCCGTACGACCTGCCCACGACCAACGCCGTGCTCGCCGCCCTCTTCGAGGCGCTGGAGCTGGACCGCCCGCACGTGGCCGGCAACTCGCTGGGCGGCCTGCTGGCCCTGGAGCTGGGCCGCGAGAAGCTCGTACGGTCCGTCACCGCCCTCTCCCCCGCCGGGTTCTGGACGCAGGCCGAACGCCGCTACGCGTTCGCGATGCTGCAGACCATGCGGGGTGTCGCCCAGCGCCTGCCACTGCCCCTGGTGGAGCGGATGTCGCGCTCCGCGGCCGGACGCACCGCGCTGACCAGCACCATCTACCGCCGGCCCGGCCGCCGTTCGCCCGACGCCGTGGTCGCCGAGACGCTCGCGCTGGCCGGCGCCACCGGCTTCGACGCCACCCTGCGGGCGGGTGTCACCGTCCAGTTCACCGACGGCCTGCCGGGGCTGCCGGTCACCGTCGCGTGGGGGACCCAGGACCGGCTCCTGGTGCGCCGCCAGGGCGTCCGCGCCAAGACGATCATCCCGCACGCCCGGCTGGTGCGGCTGCCCGGCTGCGGGCACGTCCCGATGAACGACGACCCGGCGCTGGTCGCCCGCGTCATCCTCGACGGCAGCCGCTGACCGGCTGAACGCCCCCGGGACGGCCCATTGTTCACCTGCGGTTCGCGCGCGCGCCGCGGCGCACCAGTAGGTGTGGCTCTGCACACCGGCCGGATCCCGTCCTTGGAGGCACAGCCATGTCCCACCGCCCGTTCCCCGGCCGCCGCGGCGTGCTGCGCGGCTCGCTCGCCGCGTCGGCGGCCCTGACCCTGCCCGTGGGCCTCGGCGCGGCCCCCGCCTTCGCGCGTTCCGGGCGCCCCTCGGCGGACTGGGGCGTGCAGACGGGAGACGTGACCACCGACTCCGGCCTGGTCTGGGTGCGTTCGGACCGGCCGGCCCGGATGACCGTGGAGACCTCGGCGACCGAGTCGTTCCGGACCCCGCGCCGGTGGCACGGTCCGCTGCTGGGCGCCGGCACGGACTTCACCGGCACCACCCGACTGCACGGCCTGCCCTCCGGCGAGCAGATCCACTACCGGGTGCTGCTCGCCGACCCCGACGACCCGCGCCGTACCGGCGAGCCGGTGACCGGCACCTTCCGCACCGTCTCCCGGCACCGCCGGGACGGCGTGCGGTTCCTGTGGTCGGGCGACCTGGCCGGGCAGGGCTGGGGCATCAACCCCGACCTGGGCGGCTACCGGATCTACGACGCGATGGCGAAGCTGGACCCGGACTTCTTCCTGTGCAGCGGCGACAACGTCTACGCCGACGGCCCCATCGCGGCCACCCAGGCCCTGCCCGGCGGCGGCACCTGGCGGAACGTCACCACCGAGGAGAAGGCGAAGGTCGCCGAGACCCTCGCCGAGTACCGGGGCAACTTCCGCTACAACCTGCTGGACGACAACCTCAGGCGGTTCAACGCCCAGGTGCCGTCCATCGTGCAGTGGGACGACCACGAGGTGCGCAACAACTGGTACCCGGGCGAGATGATCGCCGCCTCGGACACCCGGTACGCCGAGAAGAGCGTCGACGTGCTGGCGGCACGCGCGCGGCGGGCGTTCAGCGAGTACTTCCCGGTCTCCACGCTGCGGCCGGGCGCGAAGGAGGGCCGGGTGCAGCGCGTGCTGCGCCAGGGCCCGCTGCTGGACGTGTTCGTGCTGGACATGCGCACCTACCGCGACGCCAACTCGCCCGGCGACCAGACCACGGACCCGCAGGGCATCCTCGGCCGTGAGCAGCTCGACTGGCTGAAGCGGGAGCTGGCGCGGTCGCGGGCGGTGTGGAAGGTGATCGCCGCGGACATGCCGATCGGTCTCGTGGTGCCCGACACCACGGAGGGCCGGCCGAACTTCGAGGCGGTGGCGCAGGGCGACCCCGGCGCCCCGCTGGGCCGGGAGCTGCAGATCGCCGAGCTGCTGCGCTTCGTCAAGCACCGCCGGATCACCGGCACGGTGTGGCTGACGGCGGACGTCCACCACACCTCGGCGCAGCACTACCAGCCGTCCCGGGCGGCGTTCACCGACTTCGAGCCGTTCTGGGAGTTCGTCTCGGGCCCACTGAACGCCGGCGCCTTCCCGGCCAGCGAGCTGGACGCGACCTTCGGCCCGGAGCGGGTGTTCGTGAAGGCGCCGACCGCGTCGAACGTCTCGCCCGCGGGCGGGTACCAGTTCTTCGGCGAGGTCGACATCGACGGCGGCAGCGGCGAGCTGACGGTACGGCTGCGCGAGCAGGACGGCACGGTGCTGTTCACGCGGACCCTGCAGCCGGGCCGGGTCGGCCAGTAGGACCCCCGCCGGGACCACCGGGTCCCGTACCCTCGACGCAGTGCCGCGCGCCGGCGTCATCCCCCGGGGCGCGGCACGGGTCAACTTCGTTCCCGCCGACGCGTTTCGGGGGTACTGAAAGATCGTCGGCGGCGGCCGGGAGTCTCGTGACCTGCCGGGGTCCGCAGTACTGGAAAGTCCAACAAAACGGACGGAGCATGCTTTACCCATCGGTCACAAACCGTTCGTGATCACGCAACACCGTTCCTTCACAGTGGCTGCATGACTTCAGACATGTCTCGAGTGACCCGGACGAAGCACGGCCGGCCCGTGCACCACTGGCGGCGGGACCTCGTCGAGCTCGCGGCCCTGTTCACGGCGGTGGCGGTGGCGGACGGCGTGGCCAACCTGGTCGGACACGGCCCAGACGGTCCCGCGCTGCTGGTGGTCTCGGCGGTCCTGCTGGCCGCGACGGCGGGCTTCCACACCTGGTGGGCACGCCGCCACGGGCACGCGCCGCCGACCGGGCATACCGGTGCCCGGTCGGCCGCCGAGGTGCGGCCGGCCGGGCCCGCGCACGACCCGGACGCGCCGGCGCCGGACACGGCCGGGGCGAGCACGCTGTGGCGGATGCGGACCACGGTGCGGGACGAACCCGGCTCGCTGGCCGCGCTGTGCACGGCGCTGGCCGGACGGCGGGTCGACATCCTGAGCCTGCAGACGCACCCGCTGGCGGAGGGCACCGTGGACGAGTTCCTGCTGCGGGCGCCCGAGGCGCTCGCGGCGACCGAGCTCACCCGGACGGTGTCGCTGGCCGGTGGCACGTCCACCTGGATCGAGCGGGCCGACGCGCACGACCTGGTGGACGCCCCGACCCGGGTCCTGGCCCTCGCCGCGCGCACCGCGCTGGACACGGCGGAACTGCCGCTGGCCCTCAGGCAGTTGCTGGGCCGGTGCACGATCCGCTCGCTGCCCGCCACGCCCTTCGGCGGGGGCCGCGGACCGGAGCCGGTGCCCGCGGACGGGGTGCTTGAGGACACCGTCATGCGGCTGCGGGCGCCCGGGGGCGGCGTACTCACCGTGGAGCGGCCGTATCTGCCGTTCACCCCGGCGGAGTTCGCGCGGGTCAGGGCGCTGGTGGAGCTGGACAGCCGGCTCGGTCCGCGGATCCCGGGCGGCCACGACGTGCTGACGCTGCCCGAGGGCGCCGACATCACCGTGCGCCGGGTGGACACCGGTGACCTCGACGCGGCCAGGGCCATGCACGAGCGGTGCTCGCGGCGCACCCTCGGCCTGCGCTACCACGGGCCGGTCGGCGACACCGACCGCTATCTGAACCACCTGCTCAGCCCCCGGTTCGGCCGGACGCTGGCCGCGCAGACCGCCTCCGGGCGCATCGTCGGCCTCGGTCATCTGCTGTGGGACGGCGACGAGACCGAGGTCGCGCTGCTCGTGGAGGACGCGTGGCAGCGGCGCGGCATCGGCGCCGAACTGCTCGGCCGCCTGGTGGCGATGGCCGTGGAGGCCGGCTGCGAGAGCGTGTACGCCGTGACGCAGGCCTCCAACACCGGGATGGTCGCGGCGATGCGCGGCCTCGGGCTGCCCCTGGACTACCAGATCGAGGAGGGCACCCTGGTCGTCACGGCACGCCTGGACACCGCTGCCGTCGGCACCCGGGCGACGCACGGGGGCCGGGCGGAGCGGCTCGGCGATGCGACCCGCCGCGACTGAAGACCGCGGCGGGAACGGCGGCCCGGCCCCCCGCACCGGGCCGCCGTCGTCCGTACGGGGCCGTCAGCCCACGGTCTCCTGAAGGGGGGCCGCGTCCCGCAGCGGGACCGGCGTCAGGGCCCGCTCCCCCAGCGCCCGGTCCAGGTCCGCCCACAGGTCGTCGACGTCCTCGAGACCCACCGACATCCGCAGCAGCCGGTCGCTCACCCCGGCGCCGCGCCGGTCGTCGGCGTCGACGATGCGGTGGCTGATCGAGGCGGGGTGCTGGATCAGGGTGTCGACGCTGCCCAGGCTGACCGCCGGGGTGATCAGACCGACCCGGGCGATCACCTCGTGCGGGTCGCCGTGCGTCTCGAAGGCGACCATCGCGCCGCCCAGCTTCGGGTAGTGCACGCGGGCCACCCGCGGGTCGGCGGCGAGCCGGCCGGCGAGCTCGGCGGCGCTCGCGGAGGCGGCCCGGACCCGCACCGGCAGCGTGGACAGGCCCCGCAGCAGCAGGTAGCCGGCCAGGGGATGCAGGACACCGCCGGTGGCGAAACGTATCTGCCGGAGCCGTCCGGCGAACTCCTCGTCACAGGCCACCACACCGGCGAGGACGTCGCCGTGGCCGCCGAGGTACTTCGTGGCGCTGTGCAGCACCAGCCGCGCGCCGTGTTCGGCGGGACGCTGGAGGACGGGGGTGGCGAAAGTGTTGTCGGCGAGCAGCGGGACCGAACCGCAGGCGTGGGCGACGGCCCGCAGGTCGACCTCGGCGAGGGTCGGGTTGGCCGGTGACTCGACCATCACCAGGCCGGTGTCGGGGCGCAGCGCGTCGGTGATCCCGGCCGGATCGGTCCAGGTCACCTCGGTGCCGAGGAGCCCGGCGGTCAGCAGGTGGTCGCTGCAGCCGTACAGCGGGCGCACCGCGACCACATGGCGCAGCCCCGTCGCGGACCGCGCGAGGAGGACCGCGCTGAGCGCGGCCATGCCGCTGGCGAAGGCGACGGCGGACTCGGTGCCCTCCAGGCGGGCGAGGGCGGTCTCGAAGCGGGCCACGGTCGGGTTGCCGAGACGGCCGTAGATCGGCGGGCCGTCGGGGTCGGCGCCGTCGGTGGCGAACGCGTCGATGCGGGCGGCCTCGCCCCGGCTGTCGAAGGAGGGGTAGGTGGTGGACAGGTCGATCGGCGGGGCGTGCAGTCCCTGGCGGGCGAGATCGTCGCGGCCGGCGTGCACGGCCTCGGTGGCCAGTGCTCTCGATGCGGGGCGTACGGCGTCGTAGGCACCCGTGCTCGCTGTGTCCATGGGCGGAAGGGTGAACACCGGACGGGATGCGGGGGCGGGACACCGTGCTACGTTCGGCACATGGCCGAATCTGTCGCACTGGATCCGGTGGATCTCCATCTGCTGCGGCTGCTGCAGAACGACGCCCGGACCACCTACCGCGATCTCGCCGCCCAGGTGGGCGTGGCGCCGTCGACGTGCCTGGACCGGGTGACGCGGCTGCGCCGCGCGGGCGTGATCCTCGGCCACCAACTGCGGCTCGACCCGGCCAGGCTGGGGCGCGGTCTGGAGGCGCTGCTGCTGGTGCAGGTGCGGCCGCACCGCCGGGAACTGGTGGGGCCGTTCGTGGAGCGGATCCGCGCGCTGCCGGAGTCGCGGTCGGTGTTCCATCTGACCGGTCCCGACGACTACCTGGTGCACGTGGCCGTGGCGGACATGGCCGATCTGCAGCGGCTGGTGCTGGACGGGTTCACCGCGCGGCGGGAGGTGGCCCGGGTGGAGACCCGGCTGATCTTCCAGCAGTGGGACTGCGGGCCGCTTCTGCCCCCGGCTGAATCCGGGACGCACGGGTGACGCGGGCGCCGTCCGCGTATGAGGATGGGCGCCATGTCCGACATCCAGAGCCCGCTGCCCCGACAGGTCGCCGACGCGTACGTGGACGACCTCATCGCCCTCGACCCGGTCACCGGTACCTACCTCGGTGTGAAGGAGAGTTCGACCAGGCTGCCCGACTACTCCCCGGCCGGCCAGGAGGCCCTGGCGGAACTGGCGCGGACGACGCTCGCGCGGCTCGACGAGGCCGAGCGGCGACCCGGAGCGGACAGTGACGCGGAGCGTCGCTGCGGCCGGCTGCTGCGGGAGCGGCTGACCGCCGAACTGGCCGTGCACGAGGCCGACGAGCATCTGCGCGCGGTCGGCAACATGAGCACGCCGGGCCACTCGGTGCGGGAGGTGTTCACCGTGATGCCGGCGCAGACCGAGGAGGACTGGGCGGCGATCGCCCAGCGGCTGCGTGCGGTGCCGGCCGCGGTCGCGGGCTACCGGGAGTCGCTGGAGCTGGGCCTGGAGCGCAAGCTGTACGCGGCGCCCCGGCCGACCGCCACGTACGTCGAGCAGCTCTCCGAGTGGACCGACACCGACGGCAAGGGCCGCGGCTGGTACGAGGACTTCGCCGCGGCCGGTCCGGACGCGCTGCGCGCGGAACTGGACGAGGCGGCGCGGACGGCGACCGCCTCGCTGGTGGAGCTGCGGGACTGGATGCGGGACGTGTACGCACCGGCCGTCGAGGGCGCGCCGAACACGGTGGGCCGCGAGCGGTACGCCCGCTGGGCCCGCTACTTCAACGGCACCGACCTGGACCTGGACGAGGCGTACGCGTACGGCTGGTCGGAGTTCCACCGCATCCTCGGCGAGATGAAGCAGGAGGCGGAGAAGATCCTGCCCGGCGCCGGGACGCCGTGGGTGGCGCTGGCGCACCTGGACGAGCACGGCCGGCACATCGAGGGCGTCGACGAGGTCCGCGAGTGGCTGCAGGGCCTGATGGACCGGGCCATCGCGGACCTGGACGGCACGCACTTCGAACTCGCCGAGCGGGTGCGGAAGGTGGAGTCGCACATCGCCCCGCCCGGCGGCGCCGCCGCCCCGTACTACACCGCTCCGTCGGAGGACTTCTCCCGTCCGGGCCGGACCTGGCTGCCGACCATGGGCCTGACCCGGTTCCCGGTGTACGACCTGGTGTCGACGTGGTACCACGAGGGCGTGCCCGGGCACCATCTGCAGCTCGCGCAGTGGGCGCACGTGGCGAAGGACCTCTCCCGCTACCAGGCCACCGTCGGCGGGGTCAGCGCCAACGCCGAGGGCTGGGCGCTGTACGCGGAGCGGCTGATGGACGAACTCGGCTATCTGACGGACCCGGAGGAGCGGCTCGGCTACCTGGACGCGCAGATGATGCGCGCGGCGCGGGTCATCGTCGACATCGGCATGCACCTGGAACTGGAGATCCCGGCGGACTCGCCGTTCCACCCCGGTGAGCGCTGGACGCCGGAGCTGGCGCAGGAGTTCTTCGGCTCGCACAGCAGCCGCCCGGCGGACTTCGTGGAGAGCGAGCTGACCCGGTACCTGACGATTCCCGGCCAGGCGATCGGCTACAAGCTCGGCGAGCGCGCCTGGCTGCGGGGCCGCGAGAACGCCCGCGCGCGGCACGGCGACTCCTTCGACCTGAAGGCCTGGCACATGGCCGCCCTCTCCCAGGGCTCGCTGGGCCTGGACGACCTGCTGGACGAGCTGTCCCGGCTCTGACCGCACCGGCCCCTCGAGGGTCCGGCCGGACGTCGACCGGACGGACCGGCCCCCGAGGGTCGCCACGCCCGGGAGCGGGCGGGGGGGCGCGCCTGCCGCTCGCGGTAGGTACGCGCGAGGTGGTGCTGCAGCCGTACGCGGCGGAACCGGTAGACGGCGCCGGTCTGCCGCAGGACGCCGCGCCGGGCCTCGCACCGGAGCGGCGACTCGGGCGCCCCCGCGGTCTGGCACGTGCCGGGCAGCCAGTAACCGTCGGACGCGAACGGCTTCGAGGCGTCGGGACCGTGGGCCGGCATCACGAAGGCCGTCATCCTGGGCGTCCCGCCGTACGCGTACGCCAGTTCCGCCGACATCCTCGCCGACCTGCGCGCAAGCGACGCCGCGCATCCGGGCGTCCACGGCGCCGGGTTCCGGGTGACCGACCAGCCCTGAGGCACGGCGGGCGGCGGGGACGTCCGTGCGGCGGCTCCGCCGTACGGACGTCCCCGGTGGCGCGGGGCGGGGCGAGGCCGCTTGCTGGTGCCCGGGCTGTGCGACGGGAGGCGGGCCGGCATGCGGGACATGGGACCGGGACAGCGGGCGATGGAGACGCCGCGGGCCGCCGGGCTGGCTGGAGTGGTGTTCGCCGTGCTGCTGGCGGCGGCGATCGTGCTGGTCAGGCTGGCCATGCCCGAAGGCGCTGAGGCGGCCACCGCGCGGGCGACCACCCCCGGGAAGCGGGACGCGGTGCAGTGGGCGCTCGACCTGGTCCCGTTCGCCGGGATCTTCTTCCTGTGGTTCCTCGGCGCCGTACGGGCCCATGTGGGCGAGGTGGAGGACAGGTTCCTCGCCACGGTCCTGCTCGGCAGCGGGCTGGTCTTCACCGCCACGATGTTCGGCGGCGCCGCGGCCGCCGCCGCCGTGCTGCAGATCGGCCGGTCCTCCGGGGGCGCCACCGGCCAGGCCGCCTGGGACTTCGGCCGCGACCTCGCGTACTCGCTGCTGACCGGGTACGCGATGCGGATGGCGGCCGTCTTCGTGTCCTCCCTGTCGGTGATCGGGCACCGGCTCGGCGCCCTGCCGCGCTGGCTCATGGTCCTCGGCGTCCTCACCGCCCTGACGCTGCTCTTCGTCTCGTCGAACGTCCCCTGGGCGGAACTGGCCTTCCCGGTCTGGTCGCTGGTGCTGAGCCTCTACATCGTCGCCGGCCGGCGCGGCGGGTCCCGGACCCGCCCGGCCACGTGAGACGGGGCGTCCCGCCGCGCGG
Source organism: Streptomyces sp. NPDC003720 (assembly GCF_042875075.1). Taxonomy (NCBI): domain Bacteria; kingdom Bacillati; phylum Actinomycetota; class Actinomycetes; order Kitasatosporales; family Streptomycetaceae; genus Streptomyces; species Streptomyces sp. NPDC003720. The sequence goes on along the minus strand of NZ_JBIANZ010000001.1, from coordinate 86,178 downwards.
GGCCGCTCACCCGAACGGCCCGCCCGGCGCGCGGGGCGCCCGCGCGGCTCTCATGCTGGCCAGCGGGACATGACCGCCGTCCGGGGATGCCCGCCCTGGGCGGGTGGTGAGCACCGGACCTAGCCACCGGAAGGGCGGAGCGTCGATGCGGCTCGTCGTCGATCTCAACAAGTGCCAGGGATACGCGCAGTGCGCGTTCCTCGCACCCGACGTCTTCACCATGCACGGCGAGGAGTCGCTGGTCTACGACCCCCGGGCGGACGAGGACCAGCGCGAACGGCTGGCCCGGGCGGTGGCCGCGTGCCCGGTCCAGGCGATCACTGCCGACGGACTGGACGGCCCGGCCGCCGGTGCGCCCGGATCCGCCGGGGAGGCCTCCGATGGCCGCTGACCACGTGGACTGGCTCCGGCGCGAGGGCCGGATCGTGATCGTCGGCGCCTCGCTGGCCGGGCTCCGGGCAGCCGAGACGCTGCGCGCCGAGGGGTTCACCGGTTCACTCACGATGATCGGTGACGAGCCGTACGAGCCCTACGACCGGCCGCCGCTGTCCAAGGCCGTGCTGCTGGGCAAGGCGTCCCCGCACCGCACCGAGCTGCCCCACCGCCGGGAGGTCGACGCCAAGTGGCGGCTCGGCGTGGCGGCGACGGGCCTCGACCTGTCCGCCAAGCGGGTGCGGCTCGCCGACGGGGACGAGGTGGAGTACGACCGGCTGCTGATCGCGACCGGGGTGCGGGCCCGGCCCTGGTTCAAGGAGGAGGAGGGCCGCCTGGACGGCGTCTTCCTGCTGCGCACCCGCGACGACGCGGCCCGGCTGTTGCAGCGGCTGCGGTCGGCGCGCCGGGTGTTCATCATCGGCGCCGGGTTCGCCGGGTGCGAAGTCGCCTCGGCGTGCCGGGAGATGGGGCTCGCCGTCACGCTGGCGGAGCGGGCCGGAGCCCCGCTGGTGGGCGCGCTCGGCGGGGTGATCGGCGCCGTCGCCGCCGAGCTGCAGACCGAGAACGGCGTGGACCTGCGCACCGGTGTCACGGTCACCGCGCTGGAGGGCGACCCGGCCGGCCGGGTGCGCGCCGTCCACCTGTCCGACGGGAGCCAGGTCGAGTCGGACGTCGTGGTGGTCTCGCTCGGTTCGCTGCGCAACACCGAGTGGCTGACCGGGTCGGGACTCGGCGCGGGACCGCGGGGCATCGCCTGCGACGCCGGCTGCCGGGCCTTCGACTTCCGGGGCATCGTCACCGACGACGTGTTCGTCGCGGGTGACGTCGCACGCTCGCCGCACGCGCTGTTCGGCTACCAGTTCCTCTCGCTGGAGCACTGGGGCAACGCCGTCGCCCAGGCGGAGACCGCCGCGCACAACATGATCTGCCGGGGCGCCGACCGGCGCCCGCACCTGTGGATGCCGGCCTTCTGGTCCTCGCAGTTCAGGGTGAACATCAAGTCCGTCGGCGTGCCGCCCATGGGCGACCAGATCATGATCACGCAGGGGTCGCTGGCCGAGCGCCGGTTCGTCGGCGTCTACGGCCACAAGGGCCGGGTGGTCGCCGCCGTCAGCTTCGACAACACCCGCTGGCTGGAGTTCTACCAGCGGCAGATCGAGCGGGGCGCGCCGTTCCCGGTGGAGTACCCGACGGTGGACCGGCGCCCCGAGGGCCGCCAGCCCCTCGACGCCGACTTCCCCGACCCGTCCCTGCCGACCCACGGCCCCACCGTGACCCTGAGCGGCTACTCACCGGCCGACCAGCAGCTGGTGTTCACCCCGGCCCACCACTGAACGCCGCCGTGGCCCCGACGCCCCAAGGACTCGTCATGACGCAGGCCTCACTGTTCCGCCGCATCACTGACTTCGCCAACCGCGCCGACCCCTATCCGCTGTACGAGGAGCTCCGCCGGACTCCGGTGCTGCACGAGGAGGAGGACGGCCCTTACGTCATCAGTTCGTACTGGGACATCGAGAGCCTGCTGCACGATCCGCGGATCAGCTCCGACGCCGCCAACCTGGCCGCCGCCGGGGACGAACTGGCCGAGGCGCAGAGCACCGGGCTCCCCCCGTCCTTCCTCAGGCTCGACCCGCCGGAGCACGACCGGCTGCGGCGGATCGCCAACAGCGCCTTCGGGCCGCCCCACAAGCCGCACCGGATCGACTCCATGCGCGGCGAGCTGCACGACATCGTCGGCTCGCTGATCGACGGCTTCGGCGAGGCACGCGAGATCGACCTGGTGGACCAGTTCGCCTACCCGTTCCCGGTCACGGTCATCTGCCGGCTGCTGGGCGTGCCCCGCGAGGACGAGCCGCGCTTCCGCTCCTGGGTCGACCCGCTGGTGGCCAGCCTGGACCCGGAGACGCGCGAGAGCGCGGACGAGGAGTTCGTGAAGAAGGCGCAGGAGGCGCGGATGCAGCTCGGCATGTATCTGGCCGGGCTGGTCGAGCAGCGCACCAAGGACCCGCAGGACGACATGCTGTCGGACCTCGCGGACAGCCGCGGCCCGGAAGGCGCCATGACGATGATGGAGGTGATGAGCACCGCGGTGCTGCTGCTGATCGCCGGTCACGAGACGACGGTCAACCTCATCACCAACGGCATGCTCACCCTGCTGCGCCACCCGGACGTGCTGCGGCGGCTGCGGGAGGACCCGGGCCTCGCACCCCGGGTCGTGGAGGAGCTGCTGCGGTACGAGCCGCCGGTGCAGATCGTGCCCCAGCGCACCTGTATCGCCGACATCGAGGTGCGCGGCGTGACCATCCCCAAGGGTTCGCGGATCTGGCTGATGCTCGCCGCCGGCAACCGGGACCCGGAGCGGTTCAAGGACCCCGAGCGGTTCGACCCGGACCGCGGCGACATCCAGCATCTCGGTTTCGGCAGCGGCATCCACAGCTGCTTCGGCGCTCCGCTGGCCCGTCTGGAGGCGCAGATCGCGCTGTCCGAACTGGCCCGGCGGCTGGACGGGCCCCGTCTGGTCGAGGACCCGCCGCCCTACCGGCAGAACGCGGTGCTGCGCGGCCCGCGCCATCTGCGGATCGCCTTCGACGACCGGCGCTGACCCGCGGGCCGCGCAGGTCAGCGGGCGAGCCGCCGGACCCGGACCAGACCCAGCCAGGTCTCGGGTCCCGGCTGGGCGTAGGCGGCGGCGACCGCGTACGGGCCCGGCGCCAGCGGGACACGCAGGTGTCCGGCGCGGTCCGCCGTCCCGCCCGGCCGGGCGGCGTCGAAGAGCACCACCGGGCCCGGCACCTGCCAGCGGACCTCGGGCCCCCACGCGGCAGTGCCGAGCGCGGCGGGAACGTGGGCGAGCAGTTCGCGCTCGGAGTGCGCTGCGGACCAGCGCACGAAGACGCCCTCGTCGGGCAGGTAGGCGGTGGCCGCCGGTTCGTCGCCGAGGACGAGGGCCGCGCTGTCGCCCACCGGGAGCAGGCCGGCGTATCCGTCCACCTCGCACGCGCGGTCGTAGTCGGTGGCGAACTCCTCGCTGTCGGCGCCCGCCCAGAACGGCAGGACCGTCTCCGGCACGGCTATCAGGGGCCCTCCGCCCGACTCCACCCACTGCAGTGCGCCCGGATCCGCGTATCGAGACATGGGCAGAACCTACACGCACGGCGATCACCCGGCGGGGTCAGCAGCCGCATTCGCCTGCGACCGGTGCGGTCAGCGGGTCGGGATCGCGCCGGGCTTCGCCCCGCCAGGTCCCGTAGGCGAGGCCCTCCCGCGCCCAGTACTCGAAGCCGCCGAGCAACTCCTTGACGCGATAACCGAGTTCGGCGAGCGCGAGGGCGGCGCGGGTGGCGCCGTTGCAGCCGGGGCCCCAGCAGTACGTCACCATGGGCACGGCCTTGTCCAGGAGCCGCTCGGCCTGCTCGGGGATGAGCGCGGTGGGCAGGTGGACGGCGCCGGGGATGTGCCCCTGGTCCCACGACTCGGTGGAGCGGGAGTCGACCAGGACGAAGCCGGGGTCGCCGCCGGCCGCGAGTGCGGCGGCGACGTCGGAGACGTCGGCGTGGAAGGCCAGCGAGGCCCGGAAGTAGGCGGCGGCCACGGCCGGGTCGGCGGGGGCGACGCGCAGGACGGGGTTCACGGTGTCGTCGATCATGACGGGAAATCTATGGCCGCCGGCCCGCCCGGCGAAGGGGCGATCCCCTGGGCTGCGCTTGATCGGCCGCTGTTTTCCCTGCTATCCATCCCGCATGACCGTGTATTCCCCGGACGCCACCGACTGGCGCATCCTGGACGTCCTGCAGCGCGACGGCCGGGCCAGCTACGCCGAGCTGGCGCGGGCCGTCTCGATGTCGCCGAGCGCCGTCACCGAGCGGGTGCGCCGGCTGGAGGAGGCCGGCGTGATCCGGGGGTACGCGGCGGTCGTCGACCCCGAGCGGCTCGGACTGCCGATCCTCGCCTTCGTCCGGCTGCGCTACCCGCACGGCAACTACAAGCCGTTCCACGACCTGGTGGCGGCGACGCCGGAGATCCTGGAGGCCCATCACGTGACCGGTGACGACTGCTTCGTCATCAAGGTCGCCGCGCGCTCGATGCCGCACCTGGAGGAGATCTCCGGGAGGATCGGCGGGCTGGGCTCGGTGACCACGAGCGTGGTGTACTCCTCGCCGCTCCCCCGGCGTCCGCTCGGCCGCTGACCGGTCAGCCCCCGCGCTGCCGCAGCGAGGACCCCGATCTGCCCTTCACCACCTCGAGCTGGGCGTGGACACGGCGGCGCAGGTCGGCGACGTGACTGACGATGCCGACGCTGCGGTCGCGCTCGCGCAGCGTGTCCAGGACGTCCAGGACCTCGTCGAGGGTCTGGTCGTCCAGGCTGCCGAAGCCCTCGTCGATGAAGAGGGTGTCCAGGCGGACGCCGCCCGCCTCGTCGGTGACGACGTCGGCGAGGCCGAGGGCCAGGGCGAGGGAGGCGAAGAAGGTCTCACCGCCGGACAGGGTCGCGGTGTCCCGCTCGCGGCCGGTCCACGCGTCGACGACGTGCAGGCCGAGGCCGCTGCGGCCGCGCCCCGTGCGGTCGTCGGAGTGGACGAGCGTGTAGCGGCCCGAGGACATGCGGTGCAGGCGGACGGTCGCGGCGGCGGCGACCTGTTCGAGACGGGCCGCGAGCACGTACGACTCCAGCCGCATCCGGCGCTCGTTGTCGGCGGAGGTGCCGGCGGTGAGGGCGGCCAGGCGCGCCACCCGGTCGTACTCCTCACGCAGGGGCCCGAGCCGGCGCACCGACTCGGCGGCCCGGGCGGAGAGCCGGTCCAGTTCGCTGCTGCGGCGGGCCGCGGCGTCCCGTGCGGAGGCCGCCTCGCGCAGCCGCCGTGCCGCCTCGGCCGCCGTCCGCTCGGCGGCGTCTGGGTCGGCGGGGGGCTGCTGGGCTGCGGCAGCGGTGCCGGACTCCGCGAGCACCGCGCGTACCGCGGCTTCCTCGTGCTGCCAGGCGTCGAGGCGGTGCTGGAGCTCGCGGTGGGCCGCGTCGTCGAGGAGGGCGGCGGCCGCGGCCCGCGGGGTGTCGAAACCGGCGCGGTAGGCGGCGTCGGCGAGGCGGGCGTCGGCGTCCTTGAGCCGCTGGGCGGCGTCCTCGGCGGCGCGGGCGGCGTCGGCGGCCTCGGTGAGCCGGGCCGCCTGCCGCTCCAGCTCGGCGGCCCGGGCGGCCACGCTGGACGCGGATCCGCGCGCCTGGGTCAACTCCTCCTCCAGGGCCGCCTGTTCGCGCTCCAGGTTCTCGCGCCGGGTCAGGCGTGCGGCGGTGCGCACGGCGGCGCGCTGGCGCTCGTCCAGGCGCCGCTCGCGCTCCTGCTCCGCCCGGCGCAGCTCCTCGTGGGCGGCGTGCAGGCCGGAGGCGTCCCGGCGGGCCTCCGCGTGCTCCCGCTCCAGGACGTCGGCCTCGGCCGCGAGCCGCTCCACGGGCGTGTCGCCGGCCTCGGCGGTGGCGGCGGCCAGCGCCTCGCGGACGGCGCCGAGGCTCCGCTCGTCCTCGGCCTGCCGCTCCTCGGCCCGCCGGCAGTCGGTGAGGGCGCGCTCCTCCGTCTCGCGGTCGACGTGCCCGGCGACCTTGCGGGCGGGCGCGGGGTGCTCGGTGGCTCCGCAGACGGCGCAGGGCTCGCCGTCGGCGAGCTGGGCCGCGAGTTCGGCGGCGATGCCGTTGAGCCGCTGCTCCTTGAGGTCGAGCCAGCGGGCACGGGCCTCCACGGCCCGCTGCCCCGAGGCCAGCGCCCGGTCCCGGGCCCGCTCCAGGTCGGCGGCGAGTTCGTCCCGTCTGCGGGCCGCGGCGAGGCGCCGCTGCGCGGGTTCGCGCCGGACGGCGAGCTGTTCGGCGCGGGTGGCCGCCTCCTGGGCGTGCTCGATGCGGGACCGCAGGGCCGCGCGGGTGGCGTCCCAGTCGGCGAGCCAGGCGTCGGCCTCGCGCAGCACGTCTTCGTCGGCGCGCTCCTGCTGGTCGAGCGCGGCCCGCTCCTCGGCGGCCTCGGTGAGCCGGCGTTCGGCGCGCCGGGCCGACTCCAGGCCGCCGAGTTCCCCGGTGGCCCGGCGGGCGGCGGCCGCAAGGCCCGCGGGGCCGTCGCCGGCGTGGGCGCCGGGCAGGTCGACGCGTGCGCGCGCCTCGGCCCTCGCGGCCTCGCGGTGCTCGTCCTCGGCCGCGTCCCGCAGATCCAGCGCGGGCGCCACCGTCTCGGCCTTGCGGGCCCGCGCCATCCGCTCCTGCGCCTCGCGGTACGCGTCCGCTCCCTGCTGCAGCCGCTCCGCCCGCTCGCGGGCCTCGGCGAACCGGCTCTGCAGCCGGGCGAGTTCACGCGCCTCGTCCAGGGCCTGCCGGGCCGCGTCGTGCGCGGACTCGGCGGTGGCGAGGCGGCACCGGGCGACGGTGAGGTGCTCGCGCGCGGTGCTGCGGGCGACGGCGGCGGCGCCGAGCACGGCCTCGGCGAGACCCGGCTCCCCGGGGCTCAGCTCGGGCAGCTCCATGGCGCCGTCCGCCTCCTGCTGCATGCGGTGGGCGTCGGCGAGCAGCGCGGCGTCGCCTTCGCGCACCCGGGCCTCGCTCGCGCGCCGGCGTTCCGCGAGCCGTTTCTCCACGTCGGCGAAGCGCTGGGTGTCGAAGAGGCGTCCGAGCAGCCGGCCCCGGGCCTCGGCGTCGGCGCGCAGGAAGCGTGCGAAGTCGCCCTGGGGCAGCAGGACCACCTGGCAGAACTGCTCGCGGCTCATGCCGAGGAGCTGGGTGACCTCCTCGCCGATCTCCTGGTGGGAGCGGCTGAGGTCCTTCCAGGCGCCGGCCGGGGCGTCGTACTCGCGCAGCCAGGTCTGCGCCTTGTCGACGGTTGTGCCGGTGCCGCGCAGCTTGCGCCGCTCCCACGGCGGCTGCCGGGTGATCTCCAGCCGCCGTCCGGCGACGGTGAGTTCGAGCCGGATCTCCGTGCGCGTGCCCGGTTCGGCGTGGTCGCTGCGCAGGTTCATGCCCTGGCCGGTCTGCCGGACGCCGGGCACGGTGCCGTAGAGGGCGTAGCAGACGGCGTCCAGGACGGAGGTCTTGCCCGCGCCGGTGGGGCCGTGCAGCAGGAAGAGCCCGGCGGTGGAGAGCGCGTCGAAGTCGACGCTCTGGGAGCCGCCGAAGGGGCCGAAGGCGGTGATGTCGAGCCGGTGCAGCCTCACCGGGCCACCTCCCGCAGGGTGTCGTGGGCGCGCACCGCGTCGAAGGCGTCGCGGAGCACGGCCGCCTCCCGCTCGTCGGGGCCGGCGCCGCGCACATGGGCGACGAAGTCCTCGGCGATCTCCCGGTCGCCGCGGCCGGCGAGCCGCCGGGCGTACGAGACCCGCGGGTCGTCGGGTTCCCGGTCCGGGGCGAAGACCAGGCTGAGGGTGTGCGGGAAGCGCTCGGCGAGGCGGGCCATGGGGTCGGCCGGGCGGACCGGGTCGGTGAGGGTGGCCTCGATCCAGGCGTCCTCGTGGCGGGCGAGAGCGGGGTCGGCGAGCAGCTCCTCCAGGGTGCCCCGGAGGCGGGCCAGCGGGCGCGGGACCGGGCAGTCGAGGCGCTCGGCGGTGACGGAGCCGTCGGCGGCCAGGTCGACGAGCCACATGCTCTTGCGGTGGCCGGCCTCGGAGAAGGAGTAGGCGAGCGGGGAGCCCGAGTAGCGCACCCGCTCGGTGAGGGTCTGGCAGCCGTGCAGGTGCCCGAGCGCCACGTAGTCCACGCCGTCGAAGACCCCGGCCGGCACGGCGGCCACCCCGCCGACGGTGATGTCCCGTTCACTGTCGCTGGCCTGGCCGCCGGTGACGAAGGCGTGGGCGAGGACGACGGAACGGGTGCCCCGGGCGCGGCCGGCGAGGTCGGCGCGGACCCGCTCCATGGCGGCGGCCAGCACGGCCTCGTGGCCCGCCTTCTGCACCGCGAACTCCTCCTTCACCAGGGCGGGTTCGAGGTAGGGCAGACCGTAGAAGGCGACGTCGCCGTGGGCGTCCCGCAGCACCACCGGGGTGCCGACGGCGGACGGCTCGGTGCGCAGGTGGATGCCCGCGCGGTCGATCAGGCCGGCGCCGACGCCGAGGCGGCGGGCCGAGTCGTGGTTGCCGGAGATCATCACCGTGGGCACCCCGAGCTCCGCGAGGCGGTGCAGGGCGTCGTCGAAGAGCTCGACCGCGGCGAGCGGGGGCACCGCGCGGTCGTACACGTCACCGGACACGACCACCGCGTCCACCGCGTGCTCACGCACGGTGGCGACGAGGTGACCGATGAACCCGGCCTGGGCGCCGAGCATGTTCACCCGGTGGAAGGCCCGGCCCAGGTGCCAGTCGGACGTGTGCAGCAGTCTCATGATCCCCGAGACTAACGGCCGGGTCTGACATCACGGGCGGTTACTCCCGTATCAGCCCGTCACGACCCGCCCCAGATGCGGGCGTTATGTCCGATTGTGGACGAACTTCCGTTATGGGGGCGGTGAACGTCACGCGTCCCCGTAGGCCTCCCCACCCAGTTCGAGGACGGCCGTGCCCGCCGTCGCGTCGGCCAGCCAGCCGCGGAACGCGTCGACGTCGGCGTCCGGCAGACCGATCTCGATGGTGACGGCCTCGCCGTAGCGGACGTCCCGGACCTCGCGTCCGGTGGCGCGCAGGTCGTTCTGGACCTTGCCGGCGCGCTGGTGGTCGACGGTGACCGTGGCGAGCCGGAACCGGCGCCGGGTGATCGTGCCGAGGGCGTCCAGGGCCTCGCCGACGGAGCCGCCGTAGGCCCGGATGAGACCGCCGGCGCCCAGCTTGACGCCGCCGTAGTAGCGGGTGACCACGGCGACCACGTAACGCATGTCGCGGCGCAGCAGCATCTGCAGCATCGGGACGCCGGCCGTGCCGCCGGGTTCGCCGTCGTCGCTCGCCTTCTGGACGGCCGCGTCGGCGCCGATGACGTACGCCCAGCAGTTGTGCGTGGCGTCGGCGTGCTCCTTGCGGACGGCCGCGAGGAACTCCTGGGCCTCCCGCTCGGTGGCCGCCGGGGCGAGGGCGCACAGGAAGCGGGAGCGGTTGACCTCGGTCTCGTGCACGCCCGCGCGGGCGACTGTGCGGTACTCGTCCTGCATCCCGCCAGCCTATGCGAGCACCGGTCCGGCCCCGTTCGCGGTCGGCACCGGGCTACCGCCTCCGCTCCTTCTTCCCGCGCGGCACGGTGAACGACGTCAGCAGGGCCGCGCCGGGGACGAGGGCCGGCCAGCCGGTGCCGCGCCAGGCCAGCACGGCGAGCGCGGAGGTCGGGAACTTGGCGCGCACCCGGTCGAGGGCGTCGTCGAGGCCGTCCCCGGCCAGGTCCAGGACCAGTTCCTCCAGCCCCGGGTTGTGCCCGACCAGCAGCAGGGTCTCCACCTCGCGCGGCGTCTCGCGCACGGCCTCCATCAGGTCCGGCACGGCGGCCCCGTACAGCCGCGGGTCGTAGCGGACCGGGGGCGGGGTGCCCCACTGGGCGGAGGCCAGCTCCCAGGTGCGGCGGGCGCGCACGGCGGTGGAGCACAGGGCGAGGTCGGGCAGGCAGTCGGCCTCGGCGAGCGCACGGCCGGCGGCCGGGGCGTCCCGCAGCCCGCGCGGCGCCAGCGGACGGCGGTGGTCCGCGACCCCCTCCGGCCAGGCGGACTTGGCGTGCCGCAGCACGACCAGCCGCCGCAGCGGGCCCGCGCCCGCCCGCTCGATCACCCGAGGCTCCCGAGGTCGCGCGGCAGGTCGAGGGCGAGCAGGCGGTCGGCGTACGCGTAGGTCTCGAAACGCGCCCCGTCCGGGATGTCCCGGGCGCCCTCCACGTCGCGCAGCACGCCGAGCACGCCGGGCAGGTCGAGATCGTCCTCCCAGGCGGCCCGCAGGCGTGTCCGCACCTCCTCGGGCACCGGCCGCGAGGGCTGCCGCGCCCACCCGGCCACGGCCCGCCGCCACCGGGCGAGGGTCCGCGCCGCCTCGTCCAGCCGTCCGGCGTCCAGCGACGCGGGGGTGCCGCGCGGGACGGAGAGGAACGCCAGGCGGAGTGCTCCGGGGTCGGCGTCGGCGGCGAGGAGGGCGCGCAGCGGGGCGTCGGCGGCGGGGGCGCCGGGCGGCGCCGCAGCGGCCGGCCCGGGCGGCTCACCGTTCCAGGTCGCCGGAGCGACGGCCACCACCGTGCCCGCGCCCGGCGCCGCGTCCCGCTCCCCCGTCACATGGAGCACCTGGGCCTCCCCCAGGCCCGAGGCGAGGTCGCGGCCGTCCTCGAAGGGGCGGACGGACAGCGCGGTGGCGGCCGCGCGGAGTTCGGCGAGCCGGTGGGGCGCGGTGAGGATGGTCCAGACGGGGGTGCCGCCGAGTTCCAGGGCGCGGACGAGGACATCGGCGGTGAGCAGGACCCGCAGGGCCGTCAGGTCCAGGCCGGAGGCGTAGGCCTCGATCCGGGTCAGGCCGCGGCGGGCGGGCGCGGCGGAGACGGGCTCACCGGTTCGGGCGTCGAGGATGCGCAGCACGGCCCGAGCGTAGGCGCGGCGGCGGCCGTACGCGGGCACCTTGCGCCGATTCCGGTCACCGTGGCGGGGAACCGGGGAGGGAATCAGCACCCGGCGGGTGCTGTTGCCCCGACGACAGTTCCCCGCAGCCCGAGGAGGCGGCCGTGTACGGCGACGAAGCGACGATCCGCAGGATCCTGACCGAGCGGGGAGACACCTGGGCCGTGGTCGGCCTGTCCGCGAACCAGCGGCGGGCCGCCTACGGGGTGGCGCAGGTGCTGCAGCGGTTCGGCAAGCGGATCGTGCCGGTGCACCCGAAGGCGGAGACGGTGCACGGCGAGCCGGGTTACGCCTCCCTCGCGGACATCCCCTTCGAGGTCGACGTCGTGGACGTGTTCGTCAACAGCGAGCTGGCCGGCGCCGTCGCCGACGAGGCGGTGAAGAAGGGCGCGAAGGCGGTGTGGTTCCAGCTCGGCGTCGTCGACGAGGACGCCCTGGAGCGGGTCCGGGCCGCGGGGCTGGACATGGTGATGGACCGCTGCCCGGCGATCGAAATTCCCCGCCTGCATTGAGCTGTCTCACCTTCTTCTCACAATTCACCGCTGAATATTGACATTCCACCCGGGCCTTGACCTGCGTGAAGACTGACGCCAAGACAGTCAAGATCCCGGGTCAAGTTTTCGGAAACAGTCTTTTGCGATGGCGGTGCTCGTTCCTAGCCTGTGGCCTCCTTGCTCGTATTTCCACGTTCACGATCTGAGAGGCCACCAGACATGGTGAAAGTCGACCATGCCGTGCCACAGGCCACGACGGAGTCCGGCGGTCTGCGCCGGGACGTCGGGCTGATCGGACTGATGTGGGCCTCGGTGGGCTCCATCATCGGCTCCGGCTGGCTGTACGGAGCCGAGAAGGCGGTGGTCGTGGCCGGCCCCGCGGCGATCGTCTCGTGGGTGATCGGCGCGGTCGCCATCGTCCTGCTGGCGCTCGTGCACGCCGAACTCGGCGGCATGTTCCCGGTCGCCGGCGGCACCGCCCGCTACCCGCACTACGCCTTCGGCGGCCTGGCCGGCATGTCGTTCGGCTGGTTCGCCTGGCTGCAGGCGGCGACCGTGGCCCCGATCGAGGTCGAGGCCATGATCGGTTACGCCGGTCACTGGGGCTGGGCGCAGGGCCTGCAGCACGCCGACGGCACGCTGACGACCGGCGGTCTCGTCACCGCCGTCGTCCTCATGGCCGCCTTCGTCGGCGTCAACTTCTTCGGTGTCCGGGCCCTGGCCCACACCAACAGCGCCGCGACCTGGTGGAAGATCGCCGTGCCGCTCGGCGCGATCTTCATCATCGCCGTGGGCAACTTCCACCCCGGCAACTTCACCTCGGAGGGCTTCGCGCCCTTCGGCGCCAAGGGCGTGCTCGGCGCGATCAGCTCCAGCGGCATCATCTTCGCGCTGCTCGGCTTCGAGCAGGCCATCCAGCTCGCGGGCGAGAGCCGCAACCCCAAGCGCGACCTGCCGCGGGCGACCCTCGGCTCGGTCGCGATCGGCGCCGTCATCTACATCCTGCTGCAGGTCGTGTTCATCGGCGCGCTGCCGCACTTCTCGTTCGCGCACGGCTGGGCCAAGCTGGACTTCGCCGGCATCAGCGGCCCGTGGGCGGGTCTGGCGACCCTGGTGGGCCTGGGCTGGCTGGGCTGGGTGCTCTACGTCGACGCCATCATCTCCCCCGGCGGCACCGGCCTGATCTACACGACCGCCACCTCGCGCGTCTCCTACGGCCTGGCCAAGAACGGCTACGCGCCGAAGGCGTTCGCGAAGACCGACGCGCGCGGCGTGCCGTGGTTCGGCCTCATCATGTCCTTCGTGACCGGCGTGGTCTGCTTCCTGCCGTTCCCGAGCTGGCAGGAGCTGGTCGGTTTCATCACCTCGGCGAGCGTGCTGATGTACGCGGGCGCACCCCTGGCCTACGGCGTCTTCGCCGACCGGCTCCCGCACCACGAGCGCCCCTACCGGCTGCCCTTCGGCAAGGTGATCTCGCCGCTGTCGTTCGTGGTCGCCAACCTCATCATCTACTGGGCCGGCTGGGACACCCTGTGGCGGCTGGGCTTCGCGATCCTGCTCGGCTACGTGCTGCTCGGCTCCTACGCCTGGTACGCCATCCGCAAGAACCTGCCCGACGCGCCCCGGCTGGACTTCAAGGCCGCGCAGTGGCTGCCCGGCTACCTGCTGGGCCTGGGCGTGATCTCCTGGCTGGGCGGCTTCGGCGGCCGCGGCTACATCGGCCTGTGGTGGGACATCCTGGTCGTCACGGCCTTCTCGCTCGGCGTCTACTACTGGGCCAAGGCCACCGCGTCGAAGCCCGAGGCGATCGAGCGCAGCATCGAGGAGGTCGTGGTCACGGACGCCCCGGCGCACTGACCCGCTCCCCGACGCCGGTGTCCCGCCGGCCGCGGCGCCCCCGCCGTGGCTGACGGGACACCGTCATAATGCGGAGGTGACAGACCCCTCCCCCCATCTCAACTCCGCGCCTGAGGACGGCCGTACGGAAGAACGTACGGTCGTCGTCGTGGGCGCCGGGCCCGCCGGGCTCACCGTCGCCGCCCTGCTACGGGCCGCCTCCGTCGACTGCGTGGTCCTGGAGACCGAGAGCAGACGGTTCGTCGAGACCCGGCCCCGGGCCGGCTTCCTGGAGGAGTGGGCGGTCCGCGAACTCCAGCGGCGAGGCCTCGCGGAACGCCTGCTGGAGCGCGCCGAGTCGCACGACGCCTGCGAGTTCCGCTTCGACGGCGAGCGGTTCCGCTTCCCGTACGGCGAACTGACGGGCCGACACCACTACGTGTACCCGCAGCCGCTGCTGGTGACGGACCTGGTGCGGGAGTACGCCGACGTGCGCGGCGGCGACATCCGCTTCGGGGTGCGCGACGTACGGCTGCACGACCTGGACTCGGACCGTCCCGCTGTCTCGTACCGGTGCCCGCGGACGGGCGAGCGGCTGGTGCTGCGCTGCGACTTCGTCGCCGGCTGCGACGGTGCGCGCGGGGTGACGCGGGACGCGATACCCCCGGAGCGGATCCGGATCGCCCGGCAGGACGACGGTATCGGCTGGCTGGCGCTGCTCGCCGAGACCCCGCCCTCCTCCGACTGCGTCGTGTTCGGCGTCCATCAGCGCGGTTTCGCCGGGCACATGCCCCGCAGTCCCGAGGTCACCCGTTACTACCTGCAGTGCCCGCCCGGCGACGATCCGGAGAACTGGCCGCACGACCGGGTCTGGGCCGAGCTGCGGACCCGGCTCGGCGCGGCCGGGGCGCCCCCGCTGACCGAGGGGCGGCTGATCGAGAAGCGGGTCCTGGACATGCACCACTACGTCGTCGAACCCCTGCGTCACGGACGGCTGTTGCTGGCCGGTGACGCCGGTCATCTCACGGCCCCGATCGCGGCGAAGGGCATGAACCTGGCCCTGCACGACGCGTTCCTGCTCGGCGACGCCCTCGCCGCACAGGTCACCCGGGGCGACGACAGCGGCCTGGCGGGTTACTCGGCCGCGGCACTGCGCAGGGTGTGGGACTACCAGGAGTTCTCGCAGTGGCTGTCGGACGTCTACCACGGGGTGGCGTCCGGCGATCCGTTCCGGGCCGGCACCACACTGGCCCGGCTGCGCCGGCTGTTCGGCTCACCCGCCGCCGCGGCGGCCTTCGCCGAGCAGTACCTGGGCTCGGCCGCCGCGTTCTGAGCGCGCGAGAGGGGCGTGGGCCCGCGTCCGTCGCGGGCCCGCCGCCCTCCCGGTGTCAGGCGATGCCGAGTCCTTCGACGACCTCCGCGCCGGGCAGTTCGGCCAGCGCCTTGCCCGGCAGCAGCAGCTTGCCGCGCCGGCTCCCGCTGCCCACGAGGACGTACGGCAGGTCGGCCACGGCCGCGTCGATCAGGACCGGCCAGCCCGCGGGCAGCCCGACCGGGGTGATACCGCCGTACTCCATGCCGGTCTCGCCGGTCGCGGTGTCCATCGAGGCGAAGGAGGCCTTGCGGGCGCCGAGCCGGCGGCGCACCGCGCCGTTGACGTCGACCCGGGTGGTGGAGAGCACCAGGCACGCGGCGAGGGTGGTCTCACCGCCCCGCTTGCCCGCGACCACCACGCAGTTCGCCGACCGCTCCAGCAGGTCGCGCCCGTAGTGCTCCACGAAGACGGCGGTGTCGGCCCAGCGCGGGTCGGTGTCCACCCAGACGATCCGGTCGGCGGGGACGCTGCCCCGCCAGTGGCGCACGGCGTCGGCGACCGGCGCCGTGAGCCGGTCCAGACAGTCCGGGGCGGGAACGGCGGTCTCGAAGTCTCCGATGGGTGCGCGCATGGCCGCACGCTAACAAGACGCCCCGGGCCGGTGTACCGGCGTCTCAGTGAACGGGCGGCACCGAGACGGCCATCATCATCTCCATCGGCACCTCGCCCCGGTTGCCGTACAGATGCGGCACGTTGGCCTCGAAGGAGGCGCTCGCGCCGGCCGGGACGCGGTACTCCTCGCCGTCCACGGTGAGCGTGAGCTCGCCCGCGGTGACGTGGACCAGTTCCACGGTTCCGGCGGGGTGCGGCTCGGAGGGGCTGTTCTCGCCCGGCATCAGCCGCCAGTCCCAGATCTCCAGCGGCCCGGGCGCCTCGGTCCCGGCGAGCAGCCGGTTGTAGCTGCCGGCCTCGGTGTGCCACAGCCGTACGGCGCGCTCGGCGGGGACGATGCGGACCTTCGGGCCCCGCTCGTAGTCGAGGAGGGTGGTGACGCTCACCCCGAGCGCGTCGCCGATCTTGACCACGGTGCCGATGCTCGGGTTGGTGCGGGCCTGCTCGATCTGGATGAGCATGCCGCGGCTCACTCCGGCCCGGGCGGCGAGGACGTCCAGCGTGAAGCCGCGCACGGCGCGCCAGTGCCGCACGTTGCGCGCCAGGGACTGGGTCAGGAGTTCGAGGTCCGACACGATCCGTCCAATGTCCGGGGTTCAGCAAACTGTACTGAGCAGTATCTCCCGGCGACCCGCCCCGTCAGCCCTCGGCCTCCAGCCGCGCCAGCTCCGCGACCCCTTCCTCGTCCAGCTCGGCGAGCGCGCTGAGCTGCTGCGGGGTGATCCCCTGCGGGGGCGGCACCGGCGCCGGGGTGCGCAGCGGCGGCTGCCAGCCGTCGTCGGGCGTCCAGCGCCGTACGACCCGGGCGGGCGCGCCCGCCACCACGGCGTGGTCGGGCACCGTGCCGCGCACCACCGCGCCGGCGGCCACCACCACGTTCCGGCCGATCCGGGCGCCGGGCAGGATGACCGCGCCGGTGCCGATCCAGCAGCCCGGGCCGATCTCCACCGGCTCCATGCGCGGCCACTGCCTGCCGATGGGCTCGTGCGGGTCGTCGTAGGAGTGGTTGGTGGAGGTGACGTACACGTACGGCCCGAAGTAGCAGTCGCTGCCGATGGTGACCGTCGTGTCGGCGATGACGTGGCTGCCGCGGCCGAGGACGACGCCGTCGCCGATGCGCAGGATCGGGTCGGGACCGAGGTCGAGGTCCGGCATCAGGCCGGCGGTCAGCGTGACCTGCTCGGCGATGATGCAGTGCGAGCCGATGTGGATCCAGGGTTCGCCGAAGACGGTGCCGAGCGGAAAGGCCAGTCTGGTGACCGGACCGAGCGAGCCGAAGCGGAACCTTCCGGGGTGCTCCGCGCTGACGGACCCCGAGCGCTGCGCCCACGCCCAGACCGCGTGGACGGCGCGCTGGGCTAGGCCCCGCCGCCGGGATGAGAACGTGTTCTTGCGCTTCGGCACGGGCTCACGTTACTCAGCGGGGCCCCCGGGCGAGGGCGTGGGCCGCTGTGATCTTTGCCCCAGTCCTGACGTACCGTGCGCAGTACTACGGCGGACGAGGAGACGGTGATGACGCACAAGGCGCTGATCGTGGGCATCGCAGGGAAGGAACCGCAGGTCGACGCGGAGGCGTTCGTGGCGCCCACGGCCTCGGTGATCGGGGACGTCACGCTGAGCGCCGGCGCCAGTGTCTGGTACGGCGCCGTGGTGCGCGGGGACGTCGAGCGGATCACCGTGGGCGCCGACGCGAACGTGCAGGACAACGTCACGCTGCACGCCGACCCCGGCTTCCCGGTGACCGTCGGGGAGCGGGTCTCCATCGGGCACAACGCGGTGGTGCACGGGGCGACCGTGGAGGACGACTGCCTGGTCGGGATGGGGGCGACGGTGCTGAACGGGGCGGTGATCGGAGCGGGCTCGCTGGTCGCGGCCCAGGCGCTGGTCCCGCAGGGGATGGTCGTGCCGCCGGGGTCGCTGGTGGCGGGGGTGCCCGCCAAGGTGCGGCGGGAGCTGTCCGAGGAGGAACGGCAGGGGGTCACCCTCAACGGCACGCTGTACGCGGAGCTGGCGAAGACCCATCGCGGGGTCCACGAGTAGGTCCCGGGCGGCTCAGTCCCCGGCGGGCACCGGTTCCGGCTCCGGTGCCTCCGCCTGGGCCTTCTTGGCGCGGCGCTTGACGACCAGCATCGACGCCAGTCCGATCAGGACCGCCGCGGCCAGGCCCAGGTAGGAGAAGCGCTTCAGCCAGTCCTCGGCGACGACGCCGACGTAGTAGATGACGGCGGTGGTGCCGCCGGCCCAGCAGATGCCGCCGAGGACGTTGGCGATCAGGAACTTCCAGTACGGCATGTGGAGCACGCCCGCGAGCGGTCCGGCGAAGATGCGCAGCAGGGCGACGAAGCGGCCGAAGAACACCGCCCACATGCCCCACTTCTCGAAGGACCGCTCGGCGGTGGCGACATGCCCCTCGCCGAAGTGCCGCGGGAACTTCCGCCCCAGCCAGGCCAGCAGCGGGCGCCCGCCCTTGCGGCCGATCGCGTAGCCGATGGAGTCGCCGATGACCGCGCCGGCCGTCGCGCAGGCGCCGAGCACCACCGGGTCGACGCCGGTGTGCTGGGAGGACATCAGCGCCGCCGAGACCAGGACGATCTCGCCCGGCAGCGGGATGCCCAGGCTCTCCAGGCCGATCACGAGGGCCACCACGGCGTAGACGGCGGCCGCGGGCACCGTGTCGAGCCATTCCTGGACGTGCACCGCCGGTTCCTCCCGAGTCGCTGTCCCTGTCCACAGACGGAGCGTGGCTTGCGCAGCGCGCCCCATGGGAAGGCTACCTGGTCGGCGGTGAACGGCGGCCCGCGCGCCCGGGCCGCACGGCACCACCGCGCCCTCGCCCCGTCGCTTCCCGGCCACCCCGGTGTCACGCGGGAGGGAAAGGCTCCCCCAGGTTCCGCCGGTCCGCCTCCCCCCTGGCCCCGTGCCGCTCCCCGCCGGGCCCGATGCGGAAGGACGTCGTCCCCGTGTCCTCACCGTCCCCGCTCCCGCCGCTCTCCCCGCCCACCTGTCCGCCGCCGCGCCCGCCGGGGCGGCGCGCCTCCCGGCCGGCCGCCCGGCTCGCCCTGTGCCTGTCCCCCGTGCTGCTCGCCGGGTACTGGGCGCTGGCCAACCGGCCGGTGGCGGCCGAGGGCGCCGCCCGGCTGGCCGCGGCCGACCCCGGCTGGCTGCTGGCCGGGGCCGGTCTCACCTGTCTCACCTGGGTGGCGGCCGCCTGCGTACGGCAGGGCGCGCTGCCGGACCGGTTGCCGCCGGGGCTCCTGCTGGCCTCGCAGTTCGCCGCCGGCGCGGCGAACCACGTGCTGCCCGGCGGCCTCGGCGCGCATGCCGTCACCCTGCGCTTCCTACGCGCCCGGGGCGTGCCGCTGGACCGGGCGACCGCGTCGATCGGCCTGTACTCACTGGCCCGGTCCGTGGCGAGGACGCTGGTGCTGCTGGCCTTCCTGGCGGCCTGCCCGGCCCGCCGCCGGCTCGGCGAGCTGGTACCGGACGGGCCGGTGCCGGTGCCCGCCGCCGCGGCCGCCGGCGGCGCGCTCGCCGTCGCCGGGGTGCTGCTGACGGTCGTGCGGCCGGTGCGCCGGCCGGTGACGGGCCTGGTGCGCACCGCCCTCGCCGATGTGCGGGCGGTGCACGCCCGGCCCTGCCGGGTGCTCGCCCTGTGGGGCGGGTCGGCGGCGATGCCGCTGGCCCAGGCGGGCACGCTGGTCTGCGTCGCGACCTCGCTGGGCCTGGGGCTGCCCTGGGAGCAGGTGGCGCTCGCCCATCTCGCGGCGGGCACCGCCGTGGGGGCCGTGCCGGCGCCGGGGGGTCTGGCCGTGGACGCGGCCGTGGTCTGGACGCTGGTGTCGTTCGGCGCCGTGCCGGCGGTGGCCGCGGCGGCCGTGATCGGTCACCGGGTGCTGAACGACTGGCTGCCGCTCCTGCCGGGCGCCCTGACGCTGTCGGCGCTGATCCGCGCGAAGGCGCTGTGAACCTGGCACCGGCACGTCGCCAGCAGGGCGGTCCCGGACGGTTCCCCGACGCCGGCGCCCGCCCGGACTCCGGTGGCCCAGCGCCCTTCGGGGCACGACCCGCTGGAGAGGTCGCCCAGTCTGCCGTAGGCGATCCGGACCCCCTGCCCGCCCGCCGGGGCGGTGCGCCGGCCATCGGCCGGGGCGGCGCCCGGTGGCGCCTTCGGGAGCGCGGGGCGGGGCCGGGCCCCGGGGGCGGCCGGGTCCGCCGGGCGGCCGGCGGGGGCGCCCAGCGTGACCGCTGGATGCGGGACACCGTTGTCGCCGGGCCGGTCCATGGCCATGAGGCCCGTGGCGAGCAGCCCCAGCGAGGCGAGGCCGACGACGGCCGCGAGGGTGGTGCGGCGTCCGCCGTCCGGCACGGTGCCGGGCCGGCCCGTGGTCGCCGCCGCGTGCCGCGCCGGCGCCCCGGGCTCCACACGGGCGGCCCGCCCGGGACGGGAGTCGAGGTAGCGCCGGGCGCCCCAGCCGAGCACGCTCTCGGCGATCAGGGCGCCGGCGTCGGCCTCGACCCGGCCGAGCTGCTCGGCGGCGTGCCGGCAGTGGGAGCAGGCGGCGAGATGCCGTCGCTCGTCCGGGACCGGGGCACCGCTCCCGCCCCCGCGATTGTCCGGCGGAGAGAGACGGAAAAGGCATTCCACGGAGGGCGCGAGTTCGCGGTGCGAGCGCAGGAAAGCCGCCCGGAATTCCGCCCGCGCCCGCCGCAGGGCGACCTCGGCGGCGGCCGTGTCCACACCCAGCAGACCAGCGGGTATGTTTATGGATTCCGCCTCGACCTCGGTATGCCACAGAAGGCATTGGGAAGCCACGGGAAGGGCATGGAAAGCGCGTTCGGCGAGTCGCCGTCCGCCGGACGCGCGGAGCACCGCCGCGCGCAGACCGCGGCCGCCGGCGGGCTTGCGCAGTTCCGGCAGGACCAGGCACGCCGCCTCGTCGGCGGCCCAGTCGCGGACGGTGTCCCGGACCGCCGTCAGCAGTCGCGGGCGCAGGGCGCCGCCGGCCGCCGCGCTCACCGGCCGGCCGAGGACCTGCTGGAAGGCGGCGGAGGTCACCAGCCGAGCCGACGGGCCCGCGCCCGCCAGGCAGACGACGGCGTAGTCGAAGGCGGCCGGCCAGTGCCGCTCCAGCAGCAGGGCGACGGCGTCGTGACGGCCGGCCGGTGGGCCGCCCAGCCGGACGGCGAGGGTGTGGTCGGACTCCCCGGACGGGGTGCCGGAGCGGGACGGGAGGGGCGGGTGTGGGGGGTGGGGGGACGGCACGGAACCCATTCCTTTCCAGCCGCGGGACGGCGGCCTACGGATTGGCGTCCTGTCGGAAAGCGGAAAGCGGCACCGCGTCGGTGCGTGGTGGGAGGGCCCGGCCGCACATCCGGAACCGGCCTTCCGCCCTCACGGGAGGGCTCACCTTGGCACAATCGCATCACAGGAAACAAGGCGTTCGAATGGGCTCCGCGGCAACACGGCGGAAATGAAGAATAGTTACCGGCGGTATCCACAGACATGGGCGAAGCCTGGGGCGCAACGGCGCTCAACTTCCGCATACTGGCGGCCCGGTGACGCCCCCGAATCCCGCTTCTCGGCTTCCCGACTTCACAGCGGACCGGCGGCCCGGCGGCGATCAACCGCAGCCGGCTCAGCAGTCACTCCGGTTCTCCGGCTGCGCGGCGGTCGAGGAGGCGGGCGAGGACGGTGTCGTGCGCGTCACCGGCCTGATGCAGAAGCCGTCGCGCGAGGAGGCGCCGAGCCGGTAGGCGGTGGTCGGCCGCCACGTCCTCGGCCCGGCCGTCTTCGGCGTCCTGGAGCACACCGGACCCGGCCGGGACGGCGAGCTCCGGCTCACCACCGGCGCCCTGCGGGAGCCGGCCGAAGCCGGCACGGTGCGCGGAGCCGTCTCCGAGGGTCCGCGCTGCGGCGCCGGCGACAAGGCCGACCATCTGCGCTCGGTGGTCCGCCTGGCCTGCGCCCGCCCCGACCTCGGTCCCGAGTTCCGCTCCTGGCTGCGGAAGTTGGTGGCGGAGCTGGAGGCCGGCGCGGACCCCGGCACCGCCCGGACGGGCGGCCGGGAGCGGCGCCGGGCCGCCTGAGGCGACGCGGGAGGAGGGCGGCCGTAACCGCCCGGGCCGTCGCCGTCGCGGCCGTAACAGCCGCCACCCGGAGGCCCTCCCGAGTCCCCTGAATCCCGGCTCAGTCCTGGCGGTTCGGGCGCAGGGTCCACACGACCTGCATCTCGCCGGTCACGGCCCCGTCCGCGCGCCGGATCTCGACCGTCACCGGGAACTCGGGCCGCTTGCCCGCGTCCAGTTCGGCCACGACCTCTCCGGCCGGGCGGCCCAGGGTCGCGGTCGCCGTGACGGCGCCCATCGCCAGCTTCTTGTAGGCGATCTCGGCCCGGACGGCGAGCGGCACGGCGCGCGAGAGCTGGTCGCCGAACGCGGCCAGCACGATGGCACCGCTGGCCGACTCCCCCAGCGTGAACATGGCGCCGGCGTGCGGCCCGCCCACGTGATTGTGGTACTCGCCCTGGTCCGGCAGGGACACCACGGCTCGCTCCGGAGAGGTCTCCTGGAACTCCAGGTTCAGCGTCCGGGCCATCGGCACGGTGGCGGCGAGCATCTCGCCGATCGACATCTGGTCTGCGCTCATGGGGGCATGTTACTCGCGAGTAGCAGACCTGGCCAGAGCCGTGGTGATCACCGCTGTATCGTTGCGGCCCATGTGGCCAGGGGAACAGCCGCCAGGTAGCGGCCAGCAGCAGAACCCGTACCACCAGCCGGGATACCAGCAGTATCCGCAGGCGAACCCCTACGGGCAGCAGCCGCAGTGGGGGCAGCCCGGACCCGCCGGAGCGCCGCAGCCGCAGCCCCCCAAGGGCGCTGGCGGAGGCCGGACCAAACTGATCGCGATCGTCGCGGCCGCCGCCGTCGTCGTCGCGGCCGGCGTGACCGGCTACCTGCTGCTCGACGGCAAGAAGGACGACGAGGCCCGTCCCGGCCCGACGGCGTCCTCCGCCTCTCCCGCGGCCTCCGCCTCGGCCTCGCCGTCCGGGGAGGCCGACCCGCGCTCGGGCGGCAGCGCCGAGAAGCCGACCGTCGCCGGCTGGAAGACCGTGGTGAACCCGGACACGGGCGTCGCCTTCGACGTTCCTTCAGAGTGGCAGGTGCGGGCCAAGACCTGGGTCACCTACGTCACCGACGACTCCGATCCCGACGAGAAGGTGCTGGCCGGCATGAAGGCCCCCGCCGTGCTCAAGGAGAAGTGGTGCGGTTCGGACGACGACAAGGACGGACGGACCGACTACGACCCCCTGGCCAACGTCGGGACGCGCGGCGACAAGAACGCCACGGACACCGCGAAGATGGCCCGCGAGGAGTCCTCGAACTGGGTGTACGGCTGGTACACCCAGCCGGACCGCAAGACCGTGAAGACCGGACCGGTCACCTCGTACACCACCGCGTCCGGCGTCACGGGCAGCGTCGCCACCTCGCGCTCGTCCGGCGTGCCGAAGCACGGCAAGTGCGACTACGACGGCAAGGCGACCACGTTCGCCTTCAAGGACAAGGACGGCGCGTTCCTCGCATGGTCCTTCGTCGGCGCCGCCGGCGTCTCGGAGGAGGTCCCGGACGCGACCGTGCGCAAGATCATGGCGACGGTCCGGCTCTACGAGGAGTAGGGGCGCCGCGGTTTCGGTACGTCCCTGACGAGGGCCGGTGACCGAATCGTTTCCCCGGGCCCACTAGGGTTGCTGGCCATGTGGCCAGGAGAGCAGCCGCCCGGGGGCGCGCAGAACCCGCAGAACAACCCGTATCAGCAGCCGGGTTACCAGCAGCCGAATCCGTACCAGCAGCCCGGCTACCAGCAGTACCCGCAGGCGAACCCCTACGGGCAGCAGCCGCAGTGGGGGCAGCCCGGACCCGCCGGAGGCCCGCAGTCGCAGCCCCCCAAGGGCGGTGGCGGAGGCCGGACCAAACTGATCGCGATCGTCGCGGCCGCCGCCGTCGTCGTCGCGGCCGGCGTGACCGGCTACCTGGTCCTCGGGGGCTCGAAGGACGACGAGGCCGGCAAGGGCGGGCGGAAAACCAGCCAGTCGCCGACCCCCGAACCGTCGGCGTCCTCGTCCGCGCCGGAGGACAACCCGCGCGGCGACGCCACCGAGAAGCCCACGGTCGCGGGGTGGAAGGCCGTCGTCAACCCAAAGTTCGGCACGGCGTTCGACGTCCCCGCGGAGTGGGAGCTCCAGTCCACGGACGTCTCCTTCTTCATGGAGGACCACGCCGACGGCGACAAGCTGATCACCTCCGTGTCCGCCCCGGCCTCGTACAAGTCGAAGTGGTGCACGGTCGACAGCGACAAGGACGGCAAGACCGAGGACTCCGCGCTCGCGGTCGCCGGCACCCGCGGCGAGAGCGGCGCGAAGAGCCCGGCCCAGGCGGCGACCACCCGGGTGCCCTGGTACGTCTACGGCGGCTACACCCAGCCGGACAAGAAGACCATCACCTTCGACAAGAAGGCCACGGCGTACAAGACCGCGTCGGGCGTCGAGGGCGCCTACGCGTGGGCCCGCTCCAGCAACACCCCGCAGAAGGGCAAGTGCGCGAGCGACGGCAAGGCGCTGTCGTTCGCCTTCCGGAACTCGGCCGGCGACATCGTCTCGTTCGACTTCTACGGCGCCAAGGGCGTGAGCGGCGAGGTCGACACCAAGACGATCATGAAGATCCTCAGCACGGTGCGGCTGCACGGCGACCCGACGGGGAACTGAGCCGCACCCCGGGCCGCCTTCGGCGCGGGGCGGGGCATTCGCTCGACAGGTCGGGCGCGGGCGCGGGGAAACGGTTTGGCAAGCCGGGTGGCGAGCGGCGATAGTCACCCGGTGAACTCCACCGCCGGCGACTCCACCCGCCCCCGCAGACCCGCCTGGGCGGGCCGCAACTACTCGCTGCTCACCTCAGCGGCCATCGTGACCGGCCTTGGCGCGAACGGGTCGCTCATCGCGGCCGCGTTCGCGGTGCTGGACGCCGGCGGGGACGGGGGCGACGTCGGTCTGGTGGCCGCGTCCCGGACCCTGCCGCTGGTGGTGTTCCTGCTCATCGGCGGCGCGATCGCGGACCGGCTGCCCCGGCACCGCGTGATGGTCGCCGCCAACGCGCTCAACTGCCTTTCCCAGGCGGCCTTCGCCGTGCTGGTGCTGACCGGTGAGCCCCGGCTGTGGCAGATGATGCTGCTCACCGCGCTGGGCGGCACCGGGCAGGCGTTCTTCGGCCCGGCGGCCGAGGGCATGCTGCTGTCCTCCGTGGAGGGCGAGCAGGCCGGGCGCGCCTTCGCCCTGTTCCGCATGGCCACCCAGGGTGCGGCGCTGGGCGGCGCGGCCCTCGGCGGCGCCCTGGTCGCGGCCGTCGGCCCCGGCTGGGTCCTCGCCGTCGACGCGGCGGCCTTCGCCCTCGCCGGAGCGCTGCGCGCCTTCCTCGACGTCGGACACATCCCGCCGCGCGCGCCGGGCGGGGGCATGCTGGCCGATCTCCGGGAGGGCTGGCGGGAGTTCATCGGGCGCCCCTGGCTCTGGGGCATCGTCGTGCAGTTCTCGATCGCCAACGCGGTCGTCGCCGCCGCCGACGCCGTCTACGGCCCGCTGGTCGCCCGCGACAGCCTGGGCGGTGCGGGCCCCTGGGGTCTGGCGCTGGCCGCGTTCGGCGCCGGCACGGTGGGCGGCGCCCTGCTGATGACCCGCTGGCGACCGCGCCGCCTGCTGCTGGCCGGCACGCTGTGCGTGTTCCCGCTGGCCCTGCCCTCGGCCGCGCTGGCCGTTCCGGTGCCGGTGGGCGTCCTGTACGCGGTCATGTTCGTCGCCGGCGCGACGGTGGAGGTGTTCGGCGTCTCCTGGATGACCGCGCTGCACCAGGAGATCCCCGAGGACAAGCTGTCCCGGGTCTCGGCGTACGACTGGTTCGGCTCGGTGTCCCTGATGCCGCTGGCCACCGCGCTGGCCGGCCCGGCGGAGTCGGCCTTCGGCCGCACGGCCTCGCTGTGGGGCTGCTCGGGCCTGGTGGTCGTGGTCACGGCGCTGGTCCTGCTGGTCCCCGACGTGCGCACGCTGACCCGGCGCACCACGCGGACGACCAGGCCGCTGCTGCCCTCAGCCGATGCCGAAAGCCCCGTCGGGGGGCTCGGGTGAGGCGACGGCCTCGGCGTCCTGGACCGGCCGCGCGGCTCCGGTGAAGTCCCGCAGCGCCGCGCCGTGTTCGACGCGGGCGGGGAACGCGTCGGCGGCTGCCCGCCGGGCCAGGCCGGCCGTGTCGACGGGCCGGTGCGAGGCCACGAGGACCGCGTTGCCGAACCGCCGCCCGCGCAGCACGCCCGGCTCGGCGATCATCACCAGGTGCTCGTACACAGCCGCGAAGGTGGCCAGTTGGGACCGCAGGAAGCCGAACGGCGCCCCGTCGGCCAGATTGGCCAGATAGACCCCGCCGGACCGCAGCACCCGCTCCGCCTCGCGCGCGTAGCCGAGCGAGGTGAGGTGGGCCGGGACCCGGGAGCCGCCGAACACGTCGGCGACGATCACGTCGGCCGAGTCGTCCGGCGCGGCCCCGAGCCAGGCCCGTGCGTCGGCGGCGTGCAGCGTGACCCCCGAACCCGCGGGCAGCGGCAACCGCTCGACGACCAGCTCCAGCAGCGCCCGGTCGGCCTCGACGACCTGCTGCCGGGAGCCGGGCCGGGTGGCGGCCAGGTAGCGCGGCAGCGTGAGCGCGCCACCGCCGAGGTGCACCACGTCCAGGGGCCGCCCGGGCCCGTCCACCAGGTCGAGGGCGAACCCGAGCCGCCGCGCGTACTCGAACTCCAGGTGACCGGGCTCGTCGAGGTCGACGTACGACTGCGGCGCCCCGTCGACGGTCAGCAGCCAGGCCCGCTCCCGGTCGACGTCGGGCATCAGCTTGGCGGTGCCGTGATCGACGGCCCGGGTCACGGGTATGGCTTCACTCACGCCACCATTGTCACCGGTACGCGGCGCCCCCGACGCCCGGGGCGGCGGGGCCCCGCGCGACCGGTGTGACCGGCCCGCGGGCCCCGCGCCCCCGGCTCCTACGGTCCGACGGAGAGGACCGTCCCGGCGCCCACCGTCCGGCCGCCCTCACGGACGGCGAACCCGAGCCCGGGCTCGAGCGGCACCTCCCGCCCCAGCTCCACGGTCATCTCGACCGTCTCGCCGGGCCGGGCGACCGCCGTCTCCCCGAGGTCGACGTCCCCGACCACGTCCGCGGTGCGGATGTAGAACTGCGGCCGGTACCCCGTCGACAGCGCGGTCGTACGGCCGCCCTCCCGGGCCGACAGCACGTACACCCGCGCCACGAAGGTGCGCGCCGGCGCCACGCTGCCCGGCGCCGCCACGACGTGCCCCCGCCGCACCGCGTCCCGGGGCACCCCGCGCAGCAGCAGCGCCACGTTGTCCCCGGCCTGCGCCTCCTGCATCGGCTTGCCGAACGTCTCCAGGCCGGTGACCACGCTCTCCACGTCCGCGCCGAGCACCGCCACCCGGTCCCCCAGGCGGACCGTCCCGCGCTCCACGGCTCCCGTGACGACCGTGCCCCGGCCGGTGATGGTGAGCACGTTCTCCACCGGCAGCAGGAACGGCGCGTCGAGATAGCGCTCGGGCATCGGCACATAGGTGTCCACCGCGTCGAGCAGCGCCTCGACGGACGCCGTCCAGCGCGGGTCGCCCTCCAGCGCCCGCAGTCCGGAGACCCGTACGACGGGTACCGAGTCACCCGGGTACCCCTGCGCGCTGAGCAGCTCGCGGACCTCCAGCTCGACCAGGTCGGTGAGCTCCTCGTCGCCGGCGTCCGCCTTGTTGAGGGCGACGACGATGTGGTCGACGCCCACCTGCCGGGCCAGCAGCACGTGTTCGGCGGTCTGCGGCATGATCCCGTCGAGCGCGGAGACGACGAGGATCGCCCCGTCGAGCTGCGCGGCGCCGGTGACCATGTTCTTGACGTAGTCGGCGTGGCCCGGCATGTCGACGTGGGCGTAGTGCCGGGTGTCGGTCTCGTACTCGACGTGCGCGATGTTGATGGTGATGCCGCGGGCGGCCTCCTCCGGGGCGCGGTCGATGCGGTCGAAGGGGACGAACGTCCCGGTGCCACGCTCGGCCAGGACCTTGGTGATGGCGGCGGTCAGGGTGGTCTTGCCGTGGTCGACGTGGCCCATCGTGCCGATGTTCAGGTGCGGCTTGGTGCGCACGTATGCCGTTTTGGACATGGCGGTACCTCGAAGCCTCTCAGCCGTAAGGGAGTTCGGGACCCCGAGGAGCTCGCCGACCCTCCCCCTGCGGGGTCCGCCGGTCGATCCGGAGAGGGTCAGCTTCGGGCGCCGTCGGCAGCGGCCGCGAGGAAGGGGACGGCAGCCTTCGGCGCATCCGCGACTGCGGATGCTGCGAGGAGGAAGGCGTACCGGGACATGTCGACGATCATCGCCGAGGGCCCGTCCGGCGTCCAACGGTTTTCCGCGCCGTGCGCGGCGCCACGGCGCGGCCGGGTCCCGCCCCCTCCGGAGCCGGCGCTCCTCGGCGCCCGGTGGCTGATTCAGGGTGCGACGGCCGCGGCGCCCGGTGGCTGCCTCAGGGCCCGATGTTCTTCAGCGCCTCACGGACCGTCAGCGGGGCGAAGCGGCCCCGCTCCCGCGCCAGGAAGTCGCGGACCGCCCCGGGGTCGGTCTTGGCGTACTCGCGCAGCGCCCAGCCGATGGCCTTGCGGACGAAGAAGTCGGGGTGCCCGGACTGCAGCAGGCAGTAGGCGAAGAGCCGGCCCGCGTCGGTGCGCTCCTTGTACCGGAGCTGGTGCAGCAGGGCCGTGCGCGCCACCCAGAGGTCGGCGTCGGCGATCCAGGCGTCCATGTCGGCGGTGAGCGCCGGGTCGGCCGCGACCAGGGCGCCTACCAGGTGCGCGGCGAGCGCGTCGACGGTGTCCCACCACGGGACGGTGGTGACCAGGTGCCGGGCCACGGGCAGGAACGCGGAGGAGCAGCGGGCCGCGTGCCGGCGCAGGTAGTCCACCGCGAAGTAGTGGTACTCGCGCTCGGGCAGCGCCCAGCAGCGCAGGGCGACCGCGGCGCAGTCGGCCTCCTCGGGGCGGGGGGCGCCGGCCAGGACGGTGCGGGACAGCGCGCGGCGGGCCGGGGTGGGGATGCCGAGGAAGGGCGCCACGTCCTTCATGTACGCCCGCATCACCGCCGCCCGTCCGGGGTCGGCCGAGGCGGCGTAGGCGGCGGTGAGCCGCTCCAGCACGGCGTCGGCCAGGGCGCTGGACGGCACGTGCGGCGGGGCGGGCGCGGCGGCGGTCATGCACCGAACGATACGGCGGCCGAAGCGGCAGGGGCGGGGCGGTGAAGACGGTCGGCGGGGCGCGGGCGGACGCGCGCGGACGGGGCGCGGCGCCCGGCGGTCCCGCCGCCGGTGAGACGGACCATACGGCGATCACATGTGTTCGTCGGTTAGTGTCGCCGGATGCTCGATGCCACCAACCGCTCTGGGGGCACCGCCACGGTCTCTCCCCCGGCCGCCGCAACGGAGCTCGCCGCCCCCGCGGTCGCAGCCGGACCGTCCCTGTCCCGCGCGGGGTTCGCCGTCCGCTGCACTCGCGCGGCGCTGTCGCCGTACGCCCGTCTGTCCCTGCTGCTCGTGCTGCTCGCGGGCGCCGCGGCGGGGGTGCTGGCCTTCGAGCCGCAGCGGCTGCTGACGCACGGCTGGCCGCCGCAGCTCGGCGGGGCCGCGGCGGCCGTGGTGTTCGCGGCGGCGTACGGGCTGTGCACGGTGGCGTTCGTGCCGCGTCCGCTGCTGAACCTGGCGGCGGGCGCGCTGTTCGGCTCCGGACTGGGCGTGGGGACGGCGCTGGCGGGCACGGTGCTCGGCGCCGGGCTGGCCTTCGGGCTCGGCCGGATGCTCGGGCAGGAGGCGCTGCGCCCGCTGCTGCGGGGCCGCTGGCTGAAGGCCGCCGACGGACAGCTCAGCCGGCACGGCTTCCGGTCCATGATGGCGGCCCGGCTCTTCCCGGGCGTGCCGTTCTGGGCGGCGAACTACTGCGCCGCCGTGTCCCGCATGGGCTGGCTGCCCTTCCTGCTGGCGACGGCGCTCGGTTCGATCCCGAACACCGCCGCCTACGCGGTGGCCGGCGCCCGTGCCTCGGCGCCGACCTCCCCGGCCTTCCTGATCGCGATGGCCTGCATCGCCATACCGGCGCTGGTGGGCACGGTGGTGGCCTGGCGCAAGCGTCACCAGTTGCGCGCCGGCTGAGCCGCTGCGGACGCCGGTCCGTCAGACGCCTTCGAGGATCATGGCGTTGGCGAGTCCGCCCGCCTCGCACATGGTCTGCAGGGCGTAGCGGGCGCCTCGCTCGCGCATGGCGTGGACCAGCGTGGTGGTGAGCCGGGTGCCGCTCGCGCCGAGCGGGTGGCCGAGGGCGATCGCGCCGCCGTGCACGTTGACCCTGGCGAGATCGGCGCCCGTCTCCTGCTGCCAGGCCAGGACCACGCTGGAGAACGCCTCGTTGACCTCGAAGAGGTCGATGTCGTCCAGACCGAGCCCCGCGCGGCGCAGCACCTTCTCGGTGGCCGGGACGACTCCGGTGAGCATCAGCAGCGGGTCGGAGCCGGTGACGGCGAAGCTGTGCAGCCGGGCGAGCGGGCGCAGGCCGAGGCGTGCGGCCGTCTCGCCGGAGGTGATCAGCACGGCCGAGGCGCCGTCGTTGACGGGGCTCGCATTGCCCGCGGTGACGTTCCACTCGATCTGCGGGAAGCGCTCGGCGAAGCCCTCGTCGTAGTAGGCGGGCTTGAGGCCGGCGAGGATCTCCGGGGTGCTGCCGGGCCGTACGCACTCGTCGCGGGCGACGCCGTCCAGGGGCGCCACCTCGGCGTCGAACAGGCCGGCCTGCCACGCGGCGGCGGCCTTCCGGTGCGAGGAGACCGCGAACTCGTCCATCTGGGCGCGCGTGAGGGACCACTTGGCGGCGATGAGTTCGGCGCTGATGCCCTGCGGGACCAGGCCTTCCGGATAGCGCTCGGCGACTCCCGGGCCGAACGGGTCCTTGCCGGCCGGCACGTTGGACCACATCGGCACCCGGCTCATGGACTCCACACCGCAGGCGACGACGAGGTCGTAGGCGCCCGCGAGGACACCCTGCGCGGCGAAGTGCACGGCCTGCTGGGAGGAGCCGCACTGGCGGTCCACCGTGGTCGCCGGGACCGTCTCGGGCAGGCCGGCCGCGAGGGCGGCGTACCGCGTGGTGTTCATGGCCTGCTCGCCGACCTGGTCGACGGCGCCGCCGATGACGTCGTCGATCAGGGCCGGGTCGACGCCGGAGCGCTCGACCAGGGTGCGCAGGGTGTGGGCGAGGAGCTGGACCGGGTGGACGTGGGCGAGGGAGCCGTTCGGCCTGCCCCTGCCGATGGGGGTGCGTACGGCTTCGACGATGACTGCGTCGCGCATGGTGCGGGCCTCCCGCGATGCCTGAGCGTTCACACGCTCGACTACTGGTGAGTAGGAATTTCCAACTCACCATAGCCCTGTGCGTTGGAAAATCAAACCCTCACTTAGACTGGGCCGCATGGCCGCCACCAAGGACCCGCGCCCCTGCTCCATCGCCGACGCCCTCGCACTCGTCGGCGAGAAGTACTCGCTGCTCGTCCTGCGCGAGGTGTGCCTGGGCAACGGCCGCTTCGACCAGCTGGTGCGCAACATCGGCGCGCCGCGCGACATCCTGGCCGCCCGGCTGCGCCGGCTCGTGGACGCGGGGATCCTCGCCAAGCGCGTCTACAGCGAGCGCCCGCAGCGCTTCGAGTACCGGCCGACGCAGGCGGGGCTGGAGCTGGAGCCGGTCCTGATGACCCTCAAGGAGTGGGGCGACCGCCATCTGCGCGGCGGCGTGGACCTGCCCATGGTCGTGGAGCACCGCTGCGGCAGCGAACTGGTCCCCCAGGTGACGTGCCGGGCCTGCGGCGACCCGGTCCGGCACGAGGACCTGACCGCCCGTCCGCAGTCCCCCGGCTGGACGGTCGCCGGACCGGTGTGAACCCCGGGCCGGAGCCCGCGCCGGCCGCCGCAACCCCTGTGCCCTGCCCGTCACCGGGGCCCGCTACGCTGCCCTCGTCACATGATCAGCACGTATCCCCCTCAGCGCTTGGACGCCTCACCTCCATGTCTTGGTTTGAATCCCTCGTCCTCGGACTCGTCCAGGGACTGACCGAGTTCCTCCCCGTTTCCTCCAGCGCGCATCTGCGGCTGACCGCGGCCTTCGCGGGCTGGGAGGACCCGGGGGCGGCCTTCACGGCGATCACCCAGATCGGCACGGAGGCGGCGGTGCTGATCTACTTCCGCAAGGACATCGGCCGCATCGTCTCCGCCTGGTTCCGGTCGCTGGGCGACAAGGCGATGCGGCACGACCACGACGCCCAGATGGGCTGGCTGGTGATCGTCGGGTCGATCCCGATCGGGCTGCTCGGCGTGACCCTGAAGGACCAGATCGAGGGGCCGTTCCGCGACCTGCGGATCACCGCGACGATGCTCATCGTCGTCGGCGTGGTCATAGGCATAGCCGACCGGCTGGCGGCCCGTGACGAGCAGGGCGGCCGGCACCGGGCGCCCAAGCAGCGCAAGACCCTGGAGAACCTCGGCGTCAAGGACGGCCTGATCTTCGGCCTCTGCCAGGCCTGCGCCCTCATCCCCGGCGTCTCCCGCTCCGGCGCCACCATCAGCGGCGGCCTGTTCATGGGCTACCGGCGCGAGGCCGCGGCCCGTTACTCCTTCCTGCTGGCCATCCCGGCGGTGCTGGCGTCCGGCGTCTTCGAGGTGAAGGACTCGGTGGGCGGCGGTGAAGTCGCCTGGGGGCCCACGCTGTTCGCGACGGTGATCGCCTTCGCGTCCGGGTACGCGGTGATCGCCTGGTTCATGAAGTGGATTTCCAGCAAGAGCTTCATGCCGTTCGTCTGGTACCGGATCGCCCTCGGCGTCGTCATCATCGCGCTGGTGACGGCCGGGGTACTGAGCCCGCACGCGGCCGAGTCCGCGAGCTGAGCCCGTCGGGCACCGGCCAACCTCGGCCACCTGAGTAGCCGTTCGGTAGCGCAGCGTCAGTGTTTGCCCCTAGGCTGGCCCGCATGTCCCCCGATGTCACGTCCCGTGGTTCCGTGCGCTCCGCCGCCGAGCTGAACGAGCGGATCCGGGCGCTCTGGCTGCGCGCCGGCGGCACCCTGTCGCCCCAGGAACGCGCGGAGTACGAGCTGTTGGTGGTCGAGTGGGCCCAGGCCGTCCGCGGCCGCGTCATCGAGGCCGCCTGAGGCGGGAGTCCGGAACCGGGCCGGGTGCCGGCGGCGGCCGGGTATGTTCGGCGGATGCGAGGACTGCCGGAGACCGAGGACCTGCCGGGCCTGGTGCGTGAGGCCCTGGGCCGGGGCTGCCGCGTGGTCGCGGTGGAGCGGTTGCGCGGCGGCAGCAAGAAGGGGGTGTACCGGGTCCGGGTCGACGGCGCCCCCGTGACGCGGGTCATCGTCTACAACTGGGCCGGATCGGAGAACTTCTGGCCCGGACAGCCCGGCGCCGACGCGCGCGACCCGCT
Organism: Streptomyces sp. NPDC003720; assembly: GCF_042875075.1. Lineage (NCBI taxonomy): Bacteria > Bacillati > Actinomycetota > Actinomycetes > Kitasatosporales > Streptomycetaceae > Streptomyces > Streptomyces sp. NPDC003720. The sequence continues at coordinate 53,305 of NZ_JBIANZ010000001.1, read as the reverse complement.
CGCACCGGCCTCGGGTCTGGCCCCGTTCCTGGCCGCCCGGGACACTCTGGACGACCTCGGCGTACGCGTTCCGCGGGTGCTGCTGGCGGACGGCGGCCGGCGCCGGTACGCGGCGGACGTGGCCGTGGTCGAGGACGTCGGCGAGGACACCCTCGAAGCGCTCTTCGAGACGGGCCCCGCCCGCGCGGCGGCCGCCCTGGACGACCTGGCCGCGGCGACGGACGCCATGCACGGGCACCACGCCCCGCGGTACGGCCGGGTGGACCTGCTGCGGGAGGGCGGCACCGCGAGCGGGGCCTCCTGCGAGCGGCTGGTCCTCGACCGCGCCCTGGCCGACCTCGCGGAGGCCTCGGGCCGGGACGGCCGGATCGCCGCGGTGGCGGACCGGCTGCGCGACCGGCTCCACCACCTGGCGGCGCTGGTGGCCCCGCGCGCCGAATACGGGCTGGTCCACGGGGAGCTGGGCCCCGACCACGTCCTGGTCGACGCCCACGGCCGCGCGGTGCTGATCGACGTCGAGGGCGTCATGCACTTCGACGTCGAGTGGGAGCACGTCTTCCTCCGGCTCCGCTTCGGCGAGCGCTACCGGGCGCTGGACCGCCCCGGTCTGGACCCCCGCCGGATGGACCTCTACGCCCTCGCCATGCGCCTCTCCCTGGTCGCCGGCCCGCTGCGGCTGCTCGACGGCGACTTCCCCGACCGGGCCGCCATGGCGGGGATCGCCGAGCACAACCTCGAGGCGGCCCTGGCTCTCCTGCCCTGACCGCGCCGGACGCATGGGCCGCTGCCCGGTGCGCCTCGGCCGTATGTGCGCACCACCGATCTCACCCGTGCACTTGGCACCCGGCCGTCCATGGCCAACACTGTGCCGATGACGCAGCGTGTGGAGCTCGCGACCGTGATGGACCGGCTGGCCGTGGACGAGACGGTCACCGAGTACGCGGTGGCGGTGGACGACGGGGACTGGAACGCCTACCGGGGGCTGTTCACGGCGGACGGGCGGGCCGACTACCGCTCCGCCGGCGGCATCGAGGGCGAGGCCGGCCGGGTGGCCGGGTGGCTCGCCGGCAGCCTGGAGTCGTTCGGGGTGCGCCAGCACCTGATCGTCAACCGGCGGCTGCGGTTCGGGATCCACGAGCACGACACCGGGGACACCGCCCGGGTGCGGGCCGACTACGTCAACCCGATGCGCCTCGCCGGCGACGGCGGCTCCGGCGGCCCCGACCTGGTGTGCGGCGGACGGTACGAGTTCGCGCTGCTGCGCACCCCGGACGGCTGGCGGCTCAGCCGGGTCGTCGTGCACGAGAAGTGGCGCCGGACGCCCGAGCCCGGTCCGGCGGCCGTTCCGGGCTGAGCCGGGGCGCGCGCCGGCGTGCCCTGTCGGAGATCGCTTCCGGCGCGCACACTGGAGCCAGTGCGGGGTAGGGAGACTCCTTATGAGGACGATCGACCACTGGCTCACCTCCCCCTGGCGGCGCTCCGGCGTCGCCGCTCTGGCGGGCACCCTGCCCGTGTTCGCGTTCCCGGCGCCGGCGCTGTGGTGGTTCGCGTACGTCGCCCTGGTGCCCTGGATCCTGCTGGCCCGCTCCGCGCCGACAGCGCGGCGCGCGGCGTACGACGGCTGGTGCGGCGGCTTCGGCTTCATGGTGGCCGTGCACCACTGGCTGCTGCCGAGCCTGCACGTGTTCATCTTCCTGATAGCCGGGCTGCTGGGCGCACTCTGGGCGCCCTGGGGCCTGCTGGTCCGCCGGTTCCTCGGCGGCCGCGCGTCGCCGGGGCGGGGCGCGGCCGCGCTGCTGGTACTGCCCTCGGCGTGGCTGGCGGTGGAGCTGGTCCGCTCCTGGCAGGGCCTCGGCGGCCCCTGGGGAATGCTCGGCTCCAGCCAGTGGCAGGTGGGGCCGGCGCTGCGGCTGGCCTCGGTCGGCGGCGTGTGGCTGCTCAGCTTCCTGGTGGTGGCCGTCAACGTGGCGGTGGCGGTGCTGGTGTCGGTGCGCGCGTCGCGGCTGCCCGCGGTGGCCTCGCTGGTCGCCACGGCCGCGGCGACCTCGGCCGCCTGGGCGTGGGCGCCCCGCCCGGACGTCGACGGCGGGGTGCGGATCGCCGTCGTCCAGCCGGGCGTCGTCGGCGGGACGGACAGCGCCGACCGGCGCTTCGACCGCGAGGAACGACTGACCCGGCAGCTTGCCGGTCAGGGCGTCGACCTGGTCGTGTGGGGCGAGAGCAGCGTCGGCTTCGACCTGGACCAGCGGCCCGACCTGGCCCGGCGGATCGCCGCGCTGTCCCGGCAGACCGGCGCGGACCTGCTGGTCAACGTGGACGCCCGCCGCTCCGACCGGCCCGGCTTATACAAGAGCTCGGTCCTCGTCGGCGCGCACGGCCCCACCGGTGAGCGCTACGACAAGATGCGGCTCATCCCGTTCGGCGAGTACATCCCGGCCCGCTCCGTGCTGGGCTGGGCCACCTCGGTGGGCAGGGCGGCCGGTGAGGACCGGCGGCGCGGCACCGAGCAGGTCGTGATGAACGTCGGGCACGGGCTGCGGGTGGGCCCGCTGGTGTGCTTCGAGACGGCGTTCCCCGACATGAGCCGGCGACTGGCGGCGGACGGCGCGGACGTGCTCCTCGGCCAGTCCTCCACCTCCTCCTTCCAGGGCAGCTGGGCCCCGGAGCAGCACGCCTCGCTGGCCGCGCTGCGGGCCGCCGAGACCGGCCGCCCGATGGTGCACTCGACCCTGACCGGCGTCTCCGCCGTCTACGGCCCGGCCGGGCAGCGCCTCGGCCCGTGGCTCGGCACCGGTGCGAGCACCGCCCAGGTGTACGAGGTGCCGCTGGCCCACGGCGTCACCCCGTACGTCCGCTACGGAGACTGGCCGGTGCACGGCGCGCTGCTGGTGCTGGCGGCCCTGTGCGTGGGCGAGGGCGTACGGGCGCTCAGGCTGCGGCGGACCGGTCCCGAACCGCTCGTACCACGCGCTCGCACAGCTCATGGGTCGCCAGTGCGTCCCGGGCGCTGAGCACCTTCCGGGCGCCCACCGCGTCGAGGAAGGCCAGCACCGCCTGCTCTATGCCGCGCTGCCGGGCCACCGGCACCCAGTCGCCGCGCCGGCGCACCGTCGGCTGCCCCTTGTGGTCGGTCACCTCGGCCAGGTTCAGCACCTGGCGCTTGGTGTCCTGTCCGGAGACCTCGAGGATCTCCTCGGCCGAGCCGCTGAGCCGGTTCATCACGCCGAGCGCGGTGAAGCCGTCGCCCGCGAGCTGGAGCACCACGTGGTGGAGCAGGCCGTCCTCGACCCGGGCGCGCACGGTCACGTCGTCCACCACGCCCGGCACCAGGAAGCGCAGGGTGTCGACGACGTGGATGAAGTCGTCGAGGATCAGCGAGCGCGGTTCCTCGGGCAGCCCGATCCGGTTCTTCTGCATGAGGATCAGCTCGCGCGGATGGTCCAGGCACTGCGCGTAAGCGGGGGCGTGACGGCGGTTGAAGCCGACGGCGAGCGAGACGTTCCGCCGTTCGGCGAGCTCCACCAGACGCTCGGAGTCGGCGAGTTCGTAGGCGAGCGGCTTGTCCACGTAGGTGGGCACGCCCGCTTCGAGGAGCCGGGTCACGATGTCCGGGTGGACGGCGGTCGGCGCGTGCACGAAGGCCGCGTCCAGGCCGGCCGCGAGCAGCGAGTCCAGGGTGGTGTGCCGCTGGGCGTCCGGCAGGTGGAGCGAGTCGGCGACCCGGGTGAGGGTGGCGGCCGTCCGGGTCTGCAGGTGCAGTTCGACGCCCGGACGCGTGCCCAGCACCGGCAGGTACGCCTTCTGCGCGATGTCCCCGAGTCCGATGCAGCCGACCTTCACGTGCTCTCCCCTACCGGTTGCCTTCGGATGCCCTGCCGGAAGCATACGGGGGCGGCCGGCGGCCCCGGCGCCCGCGTGTTCGGAGGCCGGAAATCCCTGGTGGGAACGGCCGCGCTGGGCGAGGATGCGGGGATGACCGATGAACGCCGGGAACCCGCGACCGACGCCGACGAACGCACCATGCTGGAGGGCTGGCTCGACTACCACCGGCAGACCCTGGCGTGGAAGTGCGAGGGCCTGACCGACGCCCAGTTGCGGACGGCCTCCGTGCCACCCTCCACGCTGTCCCTGATGGGGCTGGTGCGGCACATGGCGGAGGTGGAGCGGTCCTGGTTCCGCAGGGTCCTCGCGGACGAGGACGCCAAGCCCATCCACTTCAGCGACGCGGACCCGGACGGCGAGTTCCGGCTCACCGAGGCGGACACCTGGGCCGCGGCCCACGCCACCTGGCGGGCCGAGATCGAGGCGGCCCGGCGCCACGCGGCCGGCTTCGCCCTGGACGACCTGTCCCGGGGCAGGCACCGGCACACCGGCGAGCGTCACAGCCTGCGCTGGATCTACACCCACATGATCGAGGAGTACGCGCGGCACAACGGCCACGCCGATCTGATCCGCGAGCGGATCGACGGCGCCACCGGCGACTGAGCGTCACCCTGGGGGCGCCCGGGCCCTCCGTACGGGGCACGAGATCACCCGTGCGGGGCATCAACCCCCCGCACACGGTGTGCACCAGGTGGCCGAACCAGCAGAGTTGCACGGGTGCATCGAACGACGACGACCGCAGCGCTTCTGGTCACCGTGGCCGTCTCGGCCCTCTCCGGCTGTGTCACCGTACAGCGCCCGGCGGCCCCCGGTCCCCCGCCGGACACCGTGTCCTCGCAGGGCACCGGGCCCCGTCCGGACGGCAGTGCCGTGCCCCGGGTGGTGCAGGCGCCGGTGCGGGAGGCGCTGGAGATGGCCGGCCCGACCCGGCGGCCGCGGCACGGCGAGCCGGCCTCCCCGCGGCGGACGCCCGCGGCGCCCCCGGTCGGCCGCCGCCCGGCCGCCCCGCCCGCGCCCGTTCCGCCGCGCCAGGACCGCCCTCGGCACCAGGGCGGGGGCCTGCCGGGCGTGGTGCAGCCGGTGCCGCAGGCCCCGGACGTGTGCGCCCTCGGCAGGCAGTACGGCGGCTGGCGCGGCGGCAGCCCCGAGTCGGAGATCTGCGAGCAGACCTACGGTCACTGATCCCGGTGGCGCGGTCCGGGTCAGCCGGTGGGCCGCTGCCGCGGCGGTCCCCAGGAGTCACCCGGGGCGCCCTCGTCCCCGAGCCGGGACTCCAGGCGGCTGATCGCCGCCCGCACCCCGTCGCCGTAGCCGTCGTCGGACAGCGAGCCGGCGGTGCGGCGGGCCCGGCCCAGATGGCTGCGGGCGGCCTCGGCGCGGCCCAGCCTGGCGTAGTCGGCGGCCAGGTTGAGGTGGAGCGAGGGCAGGAAGGCGCGGACGCCGACCGGGTCGCCGGCGCCGCGGCCGTCGGTCAGCTCCTCGGCCGCGGACAGGGCCCGCAGGTCCCAGGCGAGTTCGTCGGCCGGGTCGTCCTGGGTGTCGGCCAGATAGTGGGCCAGGGTGCAGCGGTGCAGCGGGGCCCCTTCCTCGCCGATCTCCGCCCACAGCAGCAGGAGGCGGCGGCGCGCCTCCTCCCGGTCGCCGCCGTGATGCAGCATCACGACCTGCCCGATCCGCGTCAGCACGGCGTCCGGCGCCGCCTGCTCCTGTCGCTCCGCCACCGAGTCCTCCGGCCGTCGTCGGCTGTCGGGTCACCGTCTGCCCCGACGCTAGCCGCAGGCGCCGGCGATCCGGGGCAGGCGGCCCCGTGCGACACGGGACCGCGCGCGGCCGAACGGGTCAGCCGAGGTCGGGGATACGCCAGTCGACGGCCTCGTGCCCCTGGCCGGCCACGGCCTCGTTGATCTGGGTGAAGGGGCGGGAGCCGAAGAACTTCTTGGCGGACAGCGGCGAGGGGTGCGCGCCCTTCACCACCACGTGCCGGGTCTCGTCGATCAGCGGGAGCTTCTTCTGCGCGTAGTTGCCCCACAGCACGAAGACCGCCGGGTCGGGGCGGGAGGCCACGGCGCGGATCACGGCGTCCGTGAACCGCTCCCAGCCCTTGCCCTTGTGCGAGTTCGCCTCCCCGGCGCGGACCGTGAGCACCGCGTTGAGCAGCAGCACGCCCTGTTCGGCCCACGGCATCAGATAGCCGTTGTCCGGGACGGGCAGGCCCAGCTCCTCCTTCATCTCCTTGTAGATGTTCCGCAAGGAGGGCGGGGTCTTCACGCCCGGGCGCACCGAGAAGCACAGACCGTGGCCCTGGCCCTCGCCGTGGTACGGGTCCTGGCCGAGGATCAGCACCTTGACCTTGTCGTACGGCGTCGCGGCCAGCGCGGCGAAGACCTCTTCGCGCGGCGGGTAGACGGGACCCCTCGCCCGCTCCTCCTCGACGAACTCGGTCAGCTCCTTGAAGTAGGGCTGCTGCAGTTCGTCGCCCAGAACCCCGCGCCAGGACTCGGGCAGCATGGCGATGTCGGTCACGTCAACGTCCTCACGGTGTGCGGTCACTTCAGGTTCCCGAACCTACAGGCGACCACTGACAACCGGGGCGGGAGGACCGTCACCAGCTCGTCTTGCGGTGCAGCTCCCACATCATCATGATCGTCGACGGGTCGAGGGCGCGCTCGCCGCCCGAGATGTCGTCGCTGGCCGCGACGTACTGCCGGCCCTGCCACAGCGGGATCAGCCGGGCGTCGTTCACCAAGAGCTGCTGGGCGGCCTCCAGGTCCTTGACCACCTTGCCGCGGTCGCTCTCGGCGCGCGAGCGGGGCAGCAGCACGTTGGTGATCTGCTTGGACGGGTAGGGCGTCCCCAGCGCGTTGTGCTCGCCGACGAACGGGGCGATGAAGTTGTCCGCGTCGGGGAAGTCCGGGAACCAGCCGCGGCCGAACACCGGGTACTCGCCCTTCTGGTAGCCGACCACATAGGTCTTCCAGGGGCGGCTCTTGAGGGTGACGCTGAACAGCCCGGAGGCGTCGAGCTGCCGCTTGAGCTCCTGGAACATCACGGCCGTCTCGGAGCCGTAGCGGTCGGTGGTGTACCAGAGGGTGAGCGGGACGCGCTGGGTGATGCCCGCGTCGGTGAGGATCTTGCGGGCCTTGGACACGCTCGGGTCGCCGAAGTCGTCGAAGTAGCTGGTGGCGTGCCCGGTCAGGCCGGCCGGGACCATCGAGTACAGCGGGACGACGGTGTCCTTGTAGACCTTGTGCGCGATCGCGCCCCGGTCGACGACCTGGGCGACGGCCTTGCGCACGGCGGGCTGCTTGGCCCACGAGTCCTTGGGGTTGAACACCAGGTAGCTGATGTCCGTGCCCGTGCCGTCCACCAGTTGCAGGTCGGTGGTGCCGGCCCGCTGCAGGGTGAGGATGTCGTCGGCGGCGAGACCGCGGTAGGTGACGTCGATCTGCTTGTCGCGCAGCGCCTTCACCATGGTGGCCGAGTCCTGGAAGTACCGGATGGTCACCGCGCTGTTCTGCCGGTCGGCGAAGCCCTGGTAGCGGTCGTTGCGCACCAGGACGGCCTGCTTGCCCTCCTCGTAGGACTGCAGCGTGTAGGGCCCGGAGCCGAAGACCTTGTTGTCCTTGCGCAGCGAGTTCACCGGGTAGTCGTCGGGGTCGACGACGGACATGGCGGGGGTGGCGAGGACGAACGGGAAGGTGGCGTCGGACTGGTTGAGGTGGAAGACCACCTCGTTGTCGCCGACCGCCTCCACCCGGTCCAGACTGCCGAGCAGACCGGCGGGGCCGCCGGGGGCGTCGATGGTGCGGATGCGGTTGATGGAGTGCTGGACGGCCTCCGCGTTCAGCGGGTCGCCGTCGGCGAACTTCATGCCCGGGCGCAGCTTGCAGCGGTAGGTGCGGCTGGCGGTGTCGGTGAAGGAGCAGCTCTGCGCGGCGTCCGGCTGCGGCGTCGTGGCGCCGTTCGGGTAGGCGAGGAGCGTCTGGTAGATGTTCCGGTAGAGCTCCCAGGAGCCGTCCCAGGCGCCGGCCGGGTCCAGGGTGCTGGGCGCGCTGGTGGTTCCGACGACGATCGGGCCCTTGCTGTCGGGATCCCCGTCCGAGAACAGACCGCAGCCGGCCACCAGGGATATGGACGCGATCGCCGCGACTCTCCGCAGGAATCGGTTCCGGTTGAACACGCGCACGCTCCTCGATCTGCCATACCAAGGGTCGGCAGACCATACCGCAGCGTCCGGCCCCGTGAACCTCCCCTGAACCAGGCGTTCTTGATCGATTGCGCGATGACTACGTTGTCAATCCGCTGTGCGCGTTTTGTGCGGCGTTTCGGGCGCCGTTCCGCTGGGAAACGGCGCCCGAAAAAGACAGCCGGACGGCTACCGGTCAGCCCACGCCGGCGTTGAGGAAGATGCCGCCGTCGACGACGAGCGTCTGGCCGGTGACCCAGTCGGACTGCTCGGAGGTGAGGAACGCGGCGGCCCCGCCGATGTCGGACGGCACACCCAGCCGGCCGAGCGGGTAGGACGCCGCCGCCTCGGCCTCGCGGCCCTCGTAGAGCGCCTGGGCGAACTGTGTCTTCACCACGGCCGGGGCGATCGCGTTGACCCGCACGCGGGGCGCGAACTCGTGCGCCAGCTGCTGGGTCAGGTTGATCATCGCGGCCTTGCTGACGCCGTAGGCGCCGATGAACGGCGAGGGCGCGAGGCCCGCGACGGAGGCGATGTTGACGATCGCGCCGCCGTTGTCCTTCTGCCAGGCGTGCCACGTCTTCTGGGCGAAGCCGAGCGCCGAGATCACATTGGTCTCGAACACCTTGCGGGCGACGTCCAGGTCGAGGTCGGCGATGGGCCCGAAGACGGGGTTGGTGCCGGCGTTGTTGACCAGGAAGTCGACGCGGCCGAAGGCCTCCATGGTCCGCTCGACGGCCTCGGCCTGGTGGCCGAGGTCGTGGGCCTTGCCGGCGACGCCGATGACCCGGTCGGCGCCGAGCCGTTCGACGGCCTCCTTGAGGGCGTCCTCGTTGCGTCCGGTGATGCACACGCGGTCGCCGCGGGCGACGAGCGCCTCGGCGACGCCGTAACCGATGCCGCGGCTGGCGCCGGTGACGATGGCCGCCTTGCCGGAGAGCTCCGGGAGTTCAGTCATGTCCGTGATTCCCCAGACTTCCTAGTCGAGCGGTCCGCCGGCGACGTACAGCACCTGGCCGGAGACGAAGCCGGCCGCCTCGCCGGTGAAGAACGCGATGGCGTTGGCGATGTCCTCGGGCTCGCCCACCCGCTGGACCGGGATCTGGGTGGCGGCGGCGTTCTTGAAGTCGTCGAAGCCCATGCCTACCCGGTCGGCGGTGGCCTTGGTCATCTCGGTGGCGATGAAGCCGGGGGCGACGGCGTTGGCGGTGATGCCGAACTTGCCCAGCTCGATGGCGAGGGTCTTGGTGAAGCCCTGCAGACCCGCCTTGGCGGCCGAGTAGTTGGCCTGGCCGCGGTTGCCGAGCGCGGAGGACGAGGACAGGTTGACGACCCGGCCGAAGCCCGCGTCGACCATGTGCTTCTGGACCGCCTTGGTCATCAGGAACGAGCCGCGCAGGTGCACGTTCAGGACGGTGTCCCAGTCGGAGACGCTCATCTTGAACAGCAGGTTGTCGCGCAGCACGCCGGCGTTGTTGACCAGGATGGTCGGGGCGCCCAGCTCCTCGACGATCCGGGCGACGGCGGCCTCGACCTGCGCCTCGTCGGAGACGTCCGCGCCGACCGCGATCGCCCGGCCGCCGGCCGCGGTGATCTTCTCGACGGTGTCCTTGCAGGCGGCCTCGTCGAGGTCGATCACGGCGACCGCGCGACCCTCGGCGGCCAGCCGTACGGCGGTGGCGGCGCCGATGCCGCGTGCCGCGCCGGTGACTACCGCGACCCGCTGTTCAGTGGTGGACATTGCTGCTTCTCCTCGCCCTTGAGAGAACCTGTGCGGCTCCTGGCTGAGCCGGTCAGTGCGGTGAGCGACCGCTTAGTACCTTCAGCACAGGCGACGCTAGAAGCCCTGGCACCCGGTGTCAACGGGACACCGGGCCGGTGTGATCCATTACCTCACCAGGAGGTCCAGCAGACGCTCGGTCTCGGCCGCCGGGTCGGCGGTGAGCCCGGTGTGCACCGGCCCCGGCTGCACGACGGTGGACCGGGGCGCGATCAGCCAGCGGAAGCGCCGTCCGGCGTCGTCACGGGCGGCCTGCCCGGCCTCCTCGCCACCGGCGCAGACCCGTTCGACGGCGCCGAGCGCGGCCCGCACTCCCGCCACGTCCGCCCCGGGGTCCAGGGCGAGCAGCCGGGCCTCGTCCAGATGGGTGCGGGCGCCGACATAGGACCGGGCGCGGCAGTAGACCACCACACCGGCGTTGACGCACTCGCCGCGCTCGATCCGCGGCACGACCCGCAGCAGGGCGTACTCGAACACGTCCCGGTCACCGCCCTGGCCCGCCCGGGTGATGTGGCGCTCGGTCACATGACCGGCCATGTGGATGTGACGCTCGCTCACTTGCCCTCCTCGATGCCGGTGATGCGTTCGGCGACGACGGCCGCGCGGGCGAGCAGCGGCCGCGCGTAGGCGTCCCTGAGTTCGTCCGGCTCGCCGAAGCCCGGCTCGTCGGCCAGCCAGGCGTCCGGGATCTCGGCGGTGACCTCGGCGAGGAGGTCCGCGGTGACCCTGGGCGCCAGCTCGGCCGCGGCGGCGGCGACGTCCGGCGCGAAGCGGGCGAGGGCGTGGTCGGCGGCGTCGTAGGGGCGGGCCGCCGAGGCCTCGGCGGCGGGCCAGTTGTGATGCCAGATCATCGTGGCGCCGTGGTCGATGAGCCACAGTTCGCCGCGGTGCATCAGGAGGTTGGGGTTGCGCCAGGAGCGGTCGACGTTGTTGATCAGCGCGTCGAACCAGACGATCCGCCCGGCCTCGGCGGGGCTCACCGGGAAGGCGAGCGGGTCGTAACCGAGGGCGCCGGAGAGGAAGTCCATGCCGAGGTTGACGCCGCCGCTGGACCGGAGCAGGTCCTGCACCTGCTGCTCGGGTTCGCCCAGGCCCAGCACGGGGTCCAGCCGGACCGTCACCAGCCGGGGCATCCGGAAGCCGAGCCGGCGGGCGAGTTCGCCGCACACCACCTCGGCGACCAGGGTCTTGCGGCCCTGTCCGGCGCCGGTGAACTTCATGACGTAGGTGCCGAAGTCGTCGGCCTCGACGAGTCCCGGCAGCGAGCCGCCCTCACGCAAAGGGGTGATGTAGCGGGTGGCGGTGACTTCCCTGAGCATCGCCCCAGGCTACTGGGGCGGAACCGGGTCCGGCCGACGGGCGGGCCACCGGCACGCGGCCGCGGTCCGGGCATCCGGCCGGCCGCCGTGCTTCCATGCCGCCAGGCCTCCGGAGGGCGAGTGCCGGGCGCCGCTGAACGGGCGGCGGCCGGGGACCGTACCCCTGGACGGATCACGAGACGCTCCGCGGAAGGGAACCACGCCATGACCAGCGCATCGTTCAAGCCCGAATCGGGACCGGCCCGCCGTACCGTCGTGGCGGCGGCCGGAGCGGCCGGGCTCGCCGCCGCGCTGACCGCCTGCGGTTCGGGCGACGGCACCTCGGACACCGTCGACACCGGGGCGGGCACCGCGGGCACGACCGGGTCCACCGGCTCGTCGCAGGACGGGGGTTCCGCGGGGTCCGGCGACTCGGCCGGCGGCGCGGCCCTGGCCCGGACCTCGGACATCCCGGAGGGCGGCGGCAAGATCTTCAAGGACCAGGGTGTGGTGGTCACCCAGCCGACGGCGGGCACCTACAAGGCGTTCTCCGCCAAGTGCACCCACCAGGGCTGCGCCGTGTCCAGCATCTCGGGCGGCGCGATCGTCTGCCCGTGTCACAACAGCCACTTCTCCGTCGAGGACGGCAGCGTGAAGCAGGGGCCCGCGACCAGGGCGCTGGCCGCCCAGAAGATCACCGTCTCGGGCGACGAGATCAAGCTGGCCTGAGGCGGGGGCGGACGAGGCGGGCGGAAACGTCCTGTTCCCTTTCCCGGCGCGATCTCGGAGGATCACGCCAGGGGCGGGTGCCGCCGGTTCGACGTGGGAGAAGAGGGGGCCGTATGACCGTGACGCAGCAGCGCCGGGGCCGGAAGATCATGATGACGCCCGGGGAGCTGGACGACTTCCTGACCAGCCGGCGCACCTGCCGGGTCGCGACCGTCTCGGCGGACGGCACACCGCACGTCAGCGCGCTGTGGTTCGCCTGGGACGGCACCTCGCTGTGGCTGTACTCCGTGGTGCGCAGCAGGCGCTGGGCGCAGTTGAGCCGCGATCCCCGCGTGGCGGTCGTGGTCGACTCGGGCGAGGAGTACGACGAGCTGCGCGGGGCCGAGCTGTCCGGGCGGGTGGAGTTCGTCGGCGAGGTGCCCCGGACCGGGGAGCTGCGCGCCGAACTCGACACGCCGGAGACGGTGTTCGCGCGCAAGTACTTCGGGCTGGACGAGATGCCGCACGACGGCCGGCACGCCTGGGCCCGGCTGACCCCGGACAGGATCGTGTCCTGGGACTTCCGCAAGCTCGGCGCGGCTCGCTGAGGCACGGGCCCAGGTCGTGTCCGCCAAGTCGCGTCGCAGGCGTGACTTCGCGGACACGGCCTAGGCCTGGCTCACCCGCTCGGCCGCCGCGCGCAGCGCCTCGACCGCGGCGCGGATCGAGGGGCGTCGGTCGGCGTCCGCCCGCCAGACGACGTAGACGTGCCGCCGGACCCGCTGGCTGAGCGGGATCATGACGATCCCGGGGGGCACCGGGTGCCGGCCCAGCAGCGGCGCGATGCACACGCCGAGTCCGGCGGCGACCAGCCCGAGCTGGGTGTGGGTCTCGCCGGCCCGGTGCCCGACGATCGGCTCGATGCCCCGGGAGCGCAGGGTGAACATCAGCCACTCGTGGCAGAACTCGCCCTCGCCCCAGGTGATCCACTCGTCCTCGGCGAACTCGGCGAGGTCGACCTCGTCCCGGTCGGCGAGCGGGTGCCCGGCCGGCAGGGCGACATCGGCCGGATCGTCCAGCAGGGGCGCCTTGACCAGGCCGTCGGGCACGGGCATCGGCTTGTTGTACCAGTCGAGGACGACGGCCAGGTCGAGGTCGCCGCGCACGACGGCGGCGACACCGTGCTCGGGCTCCAGTTCGCTGGAGCGCACCCGGAGGGCCGGGTGCCGGCCGCGCAGGTCGCCGAGCGCGGTGGGGAACAGGCCGCGGGCCGCGGTCGGGAACGCCGAGACGCGCAGCTCGCCTGCGACCTGGCCGCGGTGCGCCTCGAGATCGGCCTGGGCCAGCTCCACCTGGGACAGGATGCGGGCCGCGTGCTCCGACAGCAGCCGCCCGGCGTCCGTGAGCCGCACGCCCCGGCCGTTCTTCGCCAGCAGCCGCTGCCCCGCCTCGCGCTCCAGCTTGCCGAGTTGCTGGGAGACCGCGGACGTCGTGACGTGCAGGGCGTCGGCGGCGGCGCTGACCGAGCCGTGCCGGGCGAGGGCGTCCAGGGTGCGCAGGCGCTCCAGGTTCAACATGTAAGTGATTCTAAGAGGTACCCGGTGAGAATTCTCGATTGTGCTACGAGGTCCGGTCCCGCATCGTTGACGCCATGAGCACGGTCACCGCACCCCGAACCCAGGCCCCCGCGCCTGCCCCGCCCCGCGCCCGTCTCGACTGGCGGCTGCGCTTCGGCGCCCTCTCGCTGATCTGGGGCTTCAGCTTCCTGCTGATCAAGGTGGGCACGGAGGGCTACGCGCCGTTCCAGGTCACGCTCGGCCGGCTGGTCTTCGGGACGGCGGTGCTGGCGGCGGCGATGGCCGTGAAGCGGGAGCGGCTGCCCCGCGGGGCCCGGCTGTGGGGGCATATGGCGGTCGCCGCGTTCTTCCTGAACGCCCTGCCGTTCTCCCTCTTCGCGTACTCGGAACTGACCATTCCCTCCACGCTGGCCGGCATCTGCAACGCCACCTCGCCGCTGTGGGGCATGGCGCTGTCGATGGTCGCACTGTCCGAGGACCGTCCCACCCGGATCCGCGTCGCGGGGCTCGGCCTCGGCTTCCTCGGTGTGCTGACGGTGCTGGGCGCCTGGCAGGGCTTCCACGGGCTGGACGCGACGGGCACGGCGATGGCGCTGCTCGCCTCGCTGAGCTACCCGGTCGGCTGGATCTACGTCCGCCGGACCCTGGCCGGCACCGGCAACTCGCACCTGTCCATGACGGGGGCGCAGCTCCTGCTGGCGACGGTGCAACTGGCCGTCGTGACCCCGCTGTTCACCCCGTTCCCGGACCACTTCCCGGTCGTCCCGCTGCTGGCCGTGGCCGCCCTGGGCGCCCTGGGCACGGGTCTTGCGGTGCTCATCCAGTACGGCCTGGTCGCCGAGGTGGGCCCCACCACGGCGCAGATGGTCACGTACTTCATCCCGGTCATCGCCACGGCGGCGGGCGTGGCGATCCTCGGGGAGTCGCTGCGCTGGACGACTCCGGTCGGCGCGGTGATCGTCCTCGCCGGGGCCGCGCTCACCCAGGTCAGGCCGAGGGCCTGAGCCGCCGCCCTCTCTCCGGCCCGGTCCTCAGCCGTAGGACCGGGCCGGGGAGGGTCGTACCGCCGCGGCGACCGCGTCCGCCAGGGGGGCGACGTCGCGCGGGGCGAGGGCCGAGACCGTGACGCGGATGCCCGGCGGCGAGCCCAGCCGGAACCGGGCGCCCGGGGCGACCGCCCAGCCCGCGTGCAGCAGGCGGGCCACCACGCCGGTCTCGTCGGGCACCGGCACCCAGACGTTCATGCCGCTGCGGCCGTGCGCCGCCACCCCGCGCGCGGCCAGCGCCTCGACCAGGGCCTCCCGGCGGTCGGCGTACGAGGCCGCGACCGCGCGGGGGTCCACCGCACCGTCGCGCCACAGTTCCACCACGGCCCGCTGGACGAGCCGGCTCACCCAGCCGGGACCCAGCCGCTGCCGCCCGCGCACCCGGTCGACGGTGACGGCGTCCCCGGTGAACAACGCGAGGCGCAGGTCCGGCCCCCAGGCCTTCGCGACGGAGCGGACGAAGGCCCAGTGGCGGGTCACACCGGCCAGCGGCCGCAAGGGGACGTCCACGATGCCGTGGCCGTGGTCGTCCTCGATGAGCAGGGTCCCGGGGTGGTCCCGCAGCACCGAGCGCAACGCACGCGCGCGCGTGGCGGTCAGCGCGGCGCCGGTCGGGTTCTGCGCGCGGTCGGTCACGATCAGCGCCCGCGCACCGGACTCCAGGGCGTCGCGGACATCGCCCGGCAGCGGGCCGTCGTCGTCGACGCCGACGGGGACCGTGCGCAGGCCGAGCGCCGGGACCAGGTCCAGCACGCTGCCCCAGCCGGGGTCCTCCACCGCCACCCGGTCGCCCGGCTTGAGGTGGGCCGCGAGCACCCGTTCGATGACGTCAAGGGAGCCGGAGGCCACGGCCACGGGACCGTCGGGCACCCCGTCGGCGTCCAGCGCGGCGCGGGTCAGCCGGGCCAGCTCCGGCTCCACGGGGTCGTGCCCGTAGAGGACCGGCTCCCGGTCGGCGTGCGCGGCGGCCGCGGCGAAGGCGTCCGCGAGGCGGGGCAGCAGCGCGGGGTCAGGATTGCCGTCGGCCACGTCCCGCACGCCGGCCGGCACCTCGACGCGGATCTCCTCGCGTCCCGTCGTGGCCGGCTTGGGGCGGACCCTGCTGCCGCGCCGTCCGGCGGTCTCGATCACCCCGCGTTCGCGCAGGGTGCGGTAGGCGGCGGCGACCGTGTTCGGGTTCACCCCGAGCCGGGCCGCCAGATCCCGCATCGGCGGCAGGTGCTGGCCGGGCTCCAACTCCCCCGCGCCGACCGCCCGTTCGACGCTGGCCGCGATCTCCGCTGCGCCCCGGCCCTGAATCAGATACTCTCCTAGCACAAAAACTATTATGCACTAGTGCAATGGAGACCGCCATGCAGGGGACCCGGGAAGCCTCGTCGCCGTCCACCGCGTACACGCCGACCGACCGCACCGTGCCCACGCGTTCCGCGGACCGGGCGTCGTACGACCGGGACGTGGTGCACGCGATACTCGACGAGGGCTACGTCTGCCACCTCGGCTTCGTCCGCGACGGCGCGCCGGTGGTGCTGCCGACGCTGTACGGGCGGGTCGGCGAGCGGCTGTACGTGCACGGGTCCACCGGTTCGCGCCCGCTGCGGATGACCGGCGAGGCGGACCCGGGCCTCCGGGTGTGCCTGACGGTCACCCATGTCGACGGGCTGGTGCTGGCCCGTTCCGCCTTCCACCACTCGATGAACTACCGCTCGGTGGTGGTGCACGGCACCGCCCACGAGGTCACGGACCCCGCGGAGCGGCGGCTGGCCCTTGACGCGCTGGTGGACCACGTCGTGCCGGGCCGGGCCGCCGACTCCCGGCCCGCGAACAAGAAGGAGCTGGCCGCCACCGCGGTCATCCGCCTCGACCTCGACGAGGTCTCGGCGAAGATCCGCACCGGCGGCGCCAACGACGAGCCCGAGGACCTGTCCCTGCCGCACTGGGCCGGGGTCGTGCCGCTGCGCAAGGGCTACGAGGCCCCCGTCCCCAACCCCGACCTGGCGCCCGGCATCGGACTCCCGGACTACCTGACGCCGTGAGCTAGGAGGTCACGGGAACCGGCTCGCGGCGTCCGGCGCCGCGGGCCTCGCCCAGTGCCAGGCCCGCGACGGCGCCGAGCATCAGCAGCGTGCCGGCCAGGGTGGCCGCCGTGAGGCGTTCGCCGAGCAGCGCCACGGCGAGCACGGCCGCGGTCACCGGCTCCAGCAGCATGATGACGGAGACGGTGGCGGACCGGACGACGGCGGCGCCCGCGAAGTACAGGGCGTAGGCGAGGGCGGTGGGCACGGACGCGATGTACGCGATCAGGACCAGCAGCCGCACCGGGTGCCCGGTGTGCGGGAACAGCCCCTCGACCAGGGCGAACGGCAGCAGGCACAGGGTGGTGACGGCGAACGCGCCGATGGTGGTGCCGGAGGCGTCGGCGGCGCCGTCGCGCCCCCAGCGCCGGGTCAGCAGCGTCATGCCGCTGTAGCCGGCCGCCGACGCCAGCGCGTACAGCACCCCGAGCGGCCGGACGGTCGCGGCCGAGCCGCCGAGGGTGAGCACGGCCAGGCCGGTGAGGGCTCCGGCGACCGCCAGGGCGCCGCCCGCTCCAAGCCGCTCCCCCAGGGTGAGCCGGGCGCCGAGCGCGATCAGCACGGGTCCCGCGCCCAGCGTGACCACGGTGGCCACGGCGAGCCCGGTGGACCCCACGGCGGCGAAGTAGGCGGTCTGGAACACGGCCAGCCCGACGCCGGTGGCGGCGGCCTTCGCGGCCCTGCGGCGCAGCGGTTCGGGCGCGGCCGCCCGGGTGCGGCCACGCAGCAGCCGGCCCGCGAGCAGCAGCACCAGTCCGACGGCGCAGCGCCAGAAGGAGAGGGTGAGGGCGCCCATCTCGCTGGTCCGGTAGACCAGCGAGGCGACGGCGCCCGCGGTGCCCCAGGTGGCACCGGTGACGATCAGATAGAGCAGGCCGCGCCCGACGGGCAGGCCTGAGACAGCGTTCGACACGAGGATTCTCTCCGCAGAAGCGCACCGGAGTGCGGAAGTTCGGAAGGCGACCCGGCTCAGCGGGGCGCGCGGACTTCGTCTGCGGGCAGCACCGTCCAGCCCGGCGCTGGGCGCCGGGCGTTCGTCGCGGAGGCCCGCCTCAGGCGGCGGGGGGCGAGAGGACGAGCGCGTAGGACGTCATGACCAGCACTCTAGGCAGCCGTTCCGCGCGCCGACAACTCCCGCTCCGCGCCGCCGCCCGCGGCCACCGGTTCCCCCGCGCCCTTGGCGGGGGCCGACGACTGGGCGATGTACGCGCCGAGGAGGACCACGGCGCCGCCGACGATCTGCGGCGCGGACAGGTGCTCGCCGAGCAGCACCCAGGCCAGCACGGTCGCGATGACCGCTTCGAGGCAGGCGACGACACCGGCGACCTGCGGGGACAGCCGGCGCACGGAGAGCACACCGGTGACGTACGCGACGACGGTGGCGACGAGGACGATCCAGGCCAGCAGGGCGAGGGCCGGGACGGTGGCGCCGTTCATCCGCGCGGATCCGGTGAGCACCGACCAGTCCATGTTCCACGGGCGTGCCACAGCGGTCAGCACCAGAGCGCCGACGAGCAGGCCGTAGGCGATGACGCCGAGCGGGTCGGGCGCCTGCTCGCCCGCGTCGCTGCCCTGGTCGGACAGGACGAAGTAGCCGACCTGGCAGCAGGCGGCGCCGAGCGCGAGCAGCAGCCCGAACGCGTCGAAGCTGAGCCCCGACCACACCTCCACCACACAGGCGAGGCCGCCGGCCGCGAGGATCACGCCGAGCGCCGCGGCGCGGGTCACCGGCCGTCGCTGCACGAACCGCACCCAGCCGAGCACGAGCGCGGGGGCCAGGTACTCGACGAGCAGCGCCACTCCGACCGGGATGCGGGAGAGCGCTGCGAAGTAGCAGGCCTGGACGCCGGCCACGGCCAGCAGCCCGAACCCGGCGAGCAGCGCGGGGCGGCGGAGCACCAGCGCGCGGTGCCGCACGGCGAGCGGCAGCATGACCACGGCGGCGCCCGCCACCCGCAGCCACACCACGTGGAGCGGGTCGAGTCCCGCCTCGATCAGCGGCTTCGCCGCCACTCCGGACCCGCCGAAGGCGAGCGCGGACAGGAGCGCGAGACCGAGCCCGACGCCCTTGCCCCGGCTGCCCCGGCTGCTTGCAGATATAGGCACCGGCACATGATGACAGGCGTTGACATGAGCGTCACCCCCGTTGACACCTGTCTCATGGGGTGGACGGCGTCAGGGCCGGACGTCCGTCGCGCGGCCGTCGAGCCGGGCGCTCAGCTCGCGGGTCCGGATGCCGGCGCGCTCCAGGACCTCGACCGCCCGGGACCGCGGGTCCAGGACCAGTCCGGCGAGCAGGTCGGTTCCGCAGACCCGGGCCGCGCCGCGCCGCCGGGCGCGCCGCCGGGCCTCCTCCAGGGCGGCGGCCGCCACGGGCGACCAGTGGCCGGTGTCGCCGTGCGCACCGCCGGCCGCCCGCTCGGAGCCCTGCGGGGCGGGAGCCGGGACGGCGGCGAGCACGCCGGCGCCCTCCACGGCGCGCTGCCAGCGCAGGCCGTAGCCGATGCTGCGCTGCACGAGATAGCCGAGCAGCCGGGTGAGCCGCGGGGCGCCGCCGACGGCGGCCCGGACCTCTGCGTCCTGCTCCAGGAGCGAGTGGAGCAGATGGGCGGTGTCGGTCTGGCGGTCCCCGTCACGCACCGCCCGGCGGCGGGCACCGGCGACCACCGCCGCCAGCTCCGCACCGAGTGCGGCATCGTCGTCCGTGTGCGGGAGTCCCTGCTCGGGGACGCTCCAGCGGGCTGTACGGGGATGCACACCGCTACCTCATCAGTCCCGAGCGGCCCGGTCATCCACGAGGGGAACCATCTTGACGTCCCGCACGCAGTGGACATGGCCCGCCGGGATCTCATCCTCAGGGAGGAGATCAGGCCTTCGACGCGAGGGCGCCCCGCGGAGATTCCGCGGGGCGCCGGGCGCCGTACGGCTCAGTCCTCGTCGGCGAGGATGAGGTACAGCTTCTTCCGGGCCTCGGTGACGACGGCCAGCGCCTTCTCGCGCTGTTCCTTGGTCCCGGTGTTCCAGACCTGCCCGAAGGCCTGCATCAGCCCCATGCCGGCCTGCCGGATCTCGCCGAGGGCCTCCCAGTCGACGCCGCGCGAGGCCTCCTCCCAAGGAGCCTCCGGGCCGTCCTCCGCGGCCGTGCGGCCGCTGTCGGTCAGGGCGAAGAGCTTCTTGCCGCCCTCGCTCTCGCTGACGATCAGACCCTCGTCCTCCAGCAGCTGGAGGGTGGGGTAGACCGAGCCGGGGCTGGGCTTCCAGGCGCCGCCGCTGCGCTCGGCGATCTCCTGGATCATCTCGTAGCCGTGCATGGGCCGCTCCTTGAGCAGGGCCAGGATCGAGGCGCGCACATCACCACGCCGCGCCCTCCCCCTAGGTCCGCCGCGCCCTCGCGGCCCCCACGGTCCCGGTCCGAAGCCGGGCCCGCCGGGTCCCCAGCCGGGACCACCCGGACCGAAGGGCCCGAAGGCGGCCCGTCGCCCCTCGAAGCCGCCGAAGCCGCCCCGGCCGTGCCGGCCCGGGCCGTCCTGACGATGTCCACGCTCGAATCCGTGGCTGCGCATCGTGATCACTCCATTCCATCGTTGACCTGTCACGTCCGCATCGCGTTCTTACGCGATGCGTCAACGATATATCGGAACCGATCGTCCGACAAGACTCTGCCGCACCCGTCCTCGAAGTCGGTACTCCCCCGTCCTGACAGTCGGCCTGCGGCCGGCCTCGCCGAACCGCGGGCCGCGACGTCGTGCGCGAATCGGTCCAGGACTCGTCGATTGGCCTTGGTAAGCGGGCTGTCGCGGCCCTAGCGTCTGCGTCATGCGCATCCGAATCGTCGACGCCTTCACCGACCGCCCCTTCGCCGGCAACCCCGCCGGCGTCCTGCTCCTGGACGACGTCTTCCCGGACGACGACCGGCTCCAGAACGTCGCCATGGAGGTCAACCACGCCGAGACGGCGTTCGCGCACCGGCTGCCGCCGGGCGGCGAGGCGGACTGGGCGCTGCGCTGGTTCACGCCCGTCGCCGAGGTCGCGATGTGCGGGCACGCCACCCTCGCCACCGCGCACGTCCTGCACACCACCGGCGCCCACGAGGGACCGGTCCGGTTCGCCACCCGCAGCGGGGTCCTGGTCGCCACGCCGGGTCCGGACGGCTGGATCACCATGGACTTCCCGACCGCCCCGCTCACCGCGGTGGAGGTCCCGGACGGCGTCGCGGAGGCGCTGGGCGCCGACCCGCTCGCCGCCTACGACACCGGACCCGACGTCGGCGACCTGCTGGTGGAGCTGGCCGACGAGCGGACGGTGCTCGGGCTCGCCCCGGACCACAAGGCCCTGATGGCGCACTCCTCGCGGGGCGTCATCGCCACCGCGCGCGCCGACGACCCGTCCCGCGGCCACGACTTCGTCTCGCGCTGCTTCTTCCCGAACGTCGGCATCGACGAGGACCCGGTCACCGGCAGCGCCCACACCGCGCTGGCCCCGCACTGGTCGGCACGCCTCGGCCGGGACGATCTCACGGGGCTGCAGGCGTCCCGTCGCTCCGGCCTGGTCCGCACCGGTCTGCGGGGCGACCGCACGCTGCTGACCGGCCGCGCGGTCACCGTCATCGACGGCGAACTGCTCGCCTGACCGGCCGGGGCCGGCCGGGCCTCAGGCCGTCGGCAGCCAGTCCACCTTGCCGGCGAGCAGGGCGTATCCGACGAACGCCCCGATGTCGAGCAGGGAGTGGGCGACGACCAGCGGTCCGACCCGGCCCCAGCGGCGGTAGAGCCAGACGAAGACCACGCCCATCACCATGTTGCCGATGAAACCGCCGATCCCCTGGTAGAGGTGGTACGAGCCGCGCAGGACCGCGCTGGCCACCAGCGCGGCCCCCGCCGTCCAGCCGAGCTGCCCCAGCCTGCGCAGCAGATAGCCGACGACGATCACCTCCTCCAGGACCGCGTTCTGCACCGCGGACAGGATGAGCACCGGGTACTTCCACCACACCTCGGGCAGGGCCTCGGGCACCACGGTGAGGTTGAAGCCCAGGCCGCGGGCGGCCAGGTAGAAGGCGATCCCGGTGCTGCCGATCACCGCCGCGACGCCCGCGCCCCGGCCCAGGTCGGGCCAGGGGCGGGTGCGGTCGAAGCCCAGGGTGCGCAGGCTCTCGCCCTCGCGCATCAGCAGGTGGGCGACCAGCGCCACGGGCACCAGCGCGGAGGCGATGCCGAAGAGCTGCCAGGCCAGGTCGAGCCAGGGGCGCCCGGGCGCGGCCGACGCGTTGAGGGTGGCCGCCTGGTCCTTGAGGCCGCCCGGTTTCGTCACCGACCCGACGAAGCTGATCAGCGCGGAGACCCCGCTCGCGCCGAGCGAGAGCGCCAGCACCAGCAGCGTCTCGTCCCGGAAGATCCGCCGCGGGAACCGCTCCCGCCAAGCGCCGTCGGCCGCCGGGTCCGCCTCCACGTGCACTCCTGTCGTCGCTCCGGCCGTGGGAGCTCACAGCATGCCGGATCGCCTCCCGGAGCGCTTACCCGGGCCGGGTTCGCCGTGGATGCGGACCGCCGGGTCCCGCTCAGCCGAGCGGCACCGGCTCCGGCAGCCCGACCGGCCAGGTGTGCACCGGCTCGCCCACGTGCATCAGCTCGGCGTAGCGGCGTGTCGTCGCGGACAGCGCGGCCGCGCGGCCGAGGCCCTGCTCCAGGGCCCGGTGGAAGGTGGCCGCCTGCCAGGCGGCGCCGTTCATCCGGCGCCGGCAGCGCTCCTCGATGACGCCGAGGTAGAGGTCGCGGTCGGCGGCCTCCACGCCCCACGCGTCGAGCCCGGCGGCGGCGAGCGGCAGCAGTTCGTCCCGGACCAGGGTGACGGCGTCAACCTCGCCCGTACCGCCGTAGCGGCCCCGGCGCGGCCAGACGAAGCGGGCGTCGATGCCGTCCCTGCAGGCCGCGTCGAAGTTGGCCTCGGCCGCCTCGAACGGCAGCCGGGTCCACACCGGACGCGACTCCTCGGCAAGGGCCCGCACCAGGCCGTAGTAGAAGGCCGCGTTGGCGATCACGTCGGTGATGGTCGGCCCGGCCGGCAGCACCCGGTTCTCCACCCGCAGGTGCGGCACGCCGTCGGCGATGTCGTAGACGGGCCGGTTCCAGCGGTACACGGTGCCGTTGTGCAGCACCAGTTCGGCGAGCTTCGGTATGCCCCCTTGGTCGAGGACCTCCAGCGGGTCCTCGTCGTCGCAGATCGGCAGCAGCGCCGGGAAGTAGCGCAGGTTCTCCTCGAACAGCTCACGGGCGGAGGAGATCCACCGTTCGCCGAACCAGGTGCGCGGCCGGACACCCTGCGCCTGCAGCTCCGGCGGCCGGGTGTCGGTGGCCTGCAGGAACAGCGGCGGCCTGGACTCGCGCCACAGCTCGCGTCCGAACAGGAACGGCGAGTTGGCGCCCACGGCGATCTGCGCCGCGGACGCCACCTGGGCGGCGTTCCACACGTCGGCGAAGCGGGCCGGGGTGACCTGGAGGTGCAGCTGCACGGAGGTGCAGGCGGCCTCGGGGGCGATGGACTTCGAGGTGCAGTGCAGGTGCTCCACACCGTCGATGTCGAGCTGGAAGTCCTCGCCGCGCGCCGCCACGATCTGGTCGTTGAGCAGGGTGTAGCGGTCCACCTCGGAGAGGTTGGAGGAGACGAGGTCGTCCCGGTCGAGCGTGGGCAGGATGCCGATCATCACGATGCCGGCGTCCACCTCGCCGGCCTTCCGGTCGGCGTACGCCAGTGAGGTGCGCAGTTCCTCCGCGAGCCGGTCGAATACCCGGCCGCCCAGCCGGTGCGGGGCGATGTTCACCTCGAGGTTGAACATCGCGAGTTCCGTCTGGAAATCACGGCTCGCGATGCGCTCCAGTACCTGCCCGTTCAACATTTTCGGCATACCGTCGCGGCCGGCGAGATTCAATTCGATCTCGACGCCCATGAGGTTCTTGGCGCGGTCGAACCGCTTCTCGTCCAGCAGCCGCTCGAGTCCCGTCAGGCACTTCTGGAGCTTTTCGCGGTAGCGCTGGCGATCGGACAGGTCGAACTGCCCTGCCACGACCTTCTCCCCCATCTGGGTTTCCCTCCTCGGATGGGCGGGCCGCAGACCGGCCGCCGGGGTCCCGGGTTTTGATGATGCCCAGCGGAAGCGATCGATAACGTCCCGCTCGGGCCCGGCGCCCGCTACTCTGTCGGAATGTTCCCGGCGGCACATTCACGGGGCATGACGCAGTACGCACGTTCGTGTGCCCCGATCGCCTCGTGAAAAACGCCGACGACAATCAGCCGACCGCGGCGGCGGCGTATGGCGAGGTCAGCAGGGCCCTCCCGGCACGAAAAGCGGGATGTATGCGTGCGAATCAGCGGCTGAATGAAGCCTTGCCGGGTCGACCGGAATGCGGTAGACGAAACATCGTCTGAACACCCGTCGTATAAACTTCGCGAACAAGGCCTAAGGTTGGTGCCCGCGGTCCCGGTTTCTGTCGTGTTCCTGCCGTAGATTCAGCGGCAGGCCACAGCCGCACCCTCGTTCATCGAACCGGGCCCCACCTCTCAGGCCACCCGTGAGCTGACAGCGCCGTCCGCCCCACCCTCCTCGCGCCGCCGCGCCTGTCGAACGAGAGGCGACCCACCATGCCCCTGCACGCGCCCGCCGCACCCGCGCCCGCACTGCGTTCCGTCCTCACGGCCCTCGGTTCCCCCACCGCGGTCCGTGAGGCCCGAACTCCGTCCCTGCGCGCCGCACAGGGACCCACGACGCCCGAACTCCCGCTTCCGGTGCACGTGTTGGACCGAATCACCGCCCAGGGCCTGTCCGCGACGAGACTGGCCGGCTGGCGCTTCGTGATCCGCTGCGGCGATCGCGCGGTGGCCGCCGCCGACACCATGCTGACTCCGGACGGCTGGGCCTTCTCGCACTTCTTCGAGGGCCCCTGGATCGCCTCCACCGAGCGCGCCCTGCAGCAGGCCGAGGCGCTGACGCAGCCGTACCAGCCGCGCCTGCTGTCCGTGCCCGGTCTGTACATGCTCACCCTGTGGCTGCACGGCGACGTCACGGCCGACGCCTCCGAAGGGCATCCGGCCGCCACCGACCTGCTGGTGCCCCTCGCCCCGGCGCCGCCCGGCATCCCGGCCCACCGGCCGCACCGCGTCGCCGAGTTGCTCCCGGTGCTGACCCATCGGGCGACTCCTCTGCCGCTGCTCGGTTCCATCCCCGCCTGAACGATCCGCGCGTACCCCGCTCCCCGGAAGGGAAGCGGGGTACGCCTGTCTTTCCGGTCAGCCGCTCGCTCGTACGAGCAATTAACCGCTCCTACGAGCCCCGCAAAATGATCTCTGCCGTCCGGACTAGCCCTATACGACCCCCCAGAACCACCCGAAGTGACAGTGCAGTTGGAATGAACCGTCCGCACGGGTGACGCGTCATGAACCTGTGAGAAGCGGTGCCGCGAAATCCCTGCGGATTGACGCCCATGGGGCAACACTGGGTTCCGACCGACTTATTCACACGGGGGACGGACATGACCACGACAGAGCGAGAGATCCCATCCATGTGCCAGCACCAGCCACCGTGTCCGCAAGCCGAGTCCGCCGACCGGGAGTCCGCCCGCCTCGTGGCGCACCACCCGGAGCAGGGGTGGAGTCTGCTGTGCAACGGCGTCCTGCTCTTCGAGGACACCGGTGAGCTCCTGCCCGACGGCCGCGTCATCGCCCCGCACCGCCCGCTCGGCGCGGACCAGGTGATGACCGCCGCCTGAGGGCGAGCGTTCCGGGCGGCTCCGCCGCGCCGCCCGGCGATCCGAGGGGCCGGCCGCACACACCCGGTGCGCACCGGCCCCGACCCGTGTCCGGGGCCGGCTACCTCAGGTGACCGCCCGCTGCCTCAGCGCGTCCAGCAGCGCGGAGTAGGCGGGTTTGGGGTCCAGCTGCTCGTCCCAGGGCAGGGCCGCTCCCTCTCCGGGGAAGAAGTCCGGGATCCAGGAGTACTTGTCGGTGTAGTCCCAGATCGTCACGCCCACACAGCGGTGGACGGCCAGGCACGCCGTGGTGAGGTCCCGGTACCAGGCCGCCTGTTCGGCCAGTTTCGCGTCGGTCACGGGCAGTTGCATGCGTACGTCGACCTCGGTGAGCGCGGTGTCGAGCCCGAGCCGCGAGAAGCGGCGGAGGTTGTCCTCCAGCGTGGCGGGATAGCCGTACTGCAGGGCGAGATGGGCCTGCAGGCCGATGCCGTCGAGCGGCACGCCCCGCGCCTTCAGGTCGGCGGCCAGCCGGTGATAGGCGTCGCTCTTGGGGCCGACGGCCTCGATGTTGTAGTCGTTGAGGTAGAGCCGGGCGTGCGGATCGGCCTCATGGGCCCAGCGCAGCGCGTCGGCGATGTAGCCGGGGCCGAGGGTCTTGTACCAGATGGTCTCGCGGTAGCTGCCGTCCTCGTTGAACGCCTCGTTGACGACGTCCCAGGAGTAGACCTTGCCCCGGTAGTGCCGCACCTCCGTGGTGATGTGCTTCTTCAGCACGGCGCGCAGCTCGGCGGCCGTCCACTCCCTGGAAGTCAGCCAGTCGGGGAGCTGGCTGTGCCAGACGAGGGTGTGGGCCCGGACCCGCTGGTGGTGCCGGCGCGCCAGGTTCACGATCTGGTCACCGGCGGTCCAGTCGAAGACGCCCTGCTCCGGCTCCGTGGCGTACCACTTCATCCCGTTGCCGGGGGTGATCATGTCGAACTCGCTGCCGAGGATCTTCGTGTAGGCGCTGTCGGTGAGTTCGGGGTTGTCGGTGGCGCTCCCGAAGTAGCGGCCGTGCCGCTCCGCGAGTCCGGCGAGGGTGGGCTGCCGCTCGTGGGCCTGTGCGGCGGGTCCGGCGGCGAGCCCGGCGGCCACCAGGACGGCGGCGAGGGCGCCGACGAGTCCGAGGCGCGTCCTGCGCATGGTGCGACTCCTGTCTGTCGAGGGGATGCGGCTCAGCCCTTGGTGGCGCCCGCGGTCAGACCGCCGACGAGCTGGCGTTCGGCGACCGAGTAGAAGGCGAGGGCGGGGACCATGGCGAGCACGAGGTACGCGAAGACGCGGGCGTACTCCGCCGAGTACTGGCCCTGGAACTGCTGGACGCCGACCGGCAGCGTCCACCAGGTGCTGTCGGTGAACACCAGCAGCGGCAGGAGGAAGTTGTTCCAGCTCGTGACCACGGCGAGGACCGAGACGGTGCCGAGCGCGGGCCGGGCCATGGGCAGCAGCACGCGCCAGAGGAACCCGAAGGCGCTGCAGCCGTCCAGCGTGGCCGCCTCCTCCAGCTCGCCGGGTATCTGCCGGAAGAACCCGCGCAGGATGATGATCGTCATCGGCAGCCCGAAGGCGGCCTGCGGGAGGATCACGCCGAGCGGGTTGTCCAGCAGGCCGAGGGAGCGCAGCAGCAGGAACAGCGGCAGGGCCGCGACCGCGAAGGGGAACATCAGCCCCATCGTGAAGAGGGTGAACAGCAACTCCCTTCCCCGGAAGGCGAACCGGGCGAAGGAGAAGGCGGCGAGCGCGGACACCGCGACCACCAGCGCCGCCGTTCCCACGGCGATCAGCGTGCTGTTGCCGAGGAGCCGCCAGAAGTCGCCGGAGCGCAGGATGCCGGTGTAGTTGCCGGTCAGCCACCGGTCGGGCAGGCCGAACGGGTTCCGGGACAGCTCGTCGGTGGACTTGAAGCCCGAGAGGATCGCGTACAGCAGGGGTACGACCATCATCGCGCCGACCGCGACGAGGATGACGTGCAGCGGAAGCGAGCGTACGGTCCGGTGCCTCACGTGCCGGCCCCCCTCATCGTCGTGGTGGCCCCCTGCAGGTCGCGGCGGAGCACGAACCGCTGGTAGGCGAGGGCGAAGACGAGGCAGATGCCGAACATGACCACGCTGATCGCGCTGGCGTAGCCGACCTGGTAGCGCTTGAAGCCGTACTGGAACATGGTCACGGCCATCGTCTCGGAGTGATGGTCGGGGCCGCCCTGGGTGACGACCCACACCAGGTCGAAGAGCTGGATCGACCCGATGACGGACAGGAAGACGCTGATGCGCAGGGTGGGCGCGAGCAGCGGCAGGGTGACGTTGCGGAAGCGCTGCCAGGGTCCGGCGCCGTCGATCAGCGCCGCCTCGTGCAACTCGGCCGGTACCGACTGGAGTCCGGCGAGGTACAGCATCATGTGGAAGCCGAAGTACTTCCAGGTCATGACGAGGAACAGCGTGGCCATGACGTAGGACGGATCGGCGAACCACTCACCGCCGAGACCGTCCAGGCCGACGGCGCCGAGGACGTGGTCGGCGAGTCCGTCGTCGGGAGCGAAGATCATGCTGAACAGCACGCCGGTGATGGCCTCGGACAGGACGTACGGCGCGAAGAACAGCATGCGGTACACCGCCCGGCCGCGCAGCCGCTGGTTCAGCAGCACCGCCATGGCGAGGGCGAACGGCAGTTGCAAGGCGAGCGAGAGCACGACGAGGACCAGACAGCGCCACAGGTCGCCGAGGAAGACCGGGTCCTGGAAGAGGCGGCTGAAGTTGTCCGCGCCGGTGTAGTCGGACGGCATGCCGAAGCCGCCCCAGCGGAAGAACGCGGCGTAGAGCGCGAACAGCATCGGCAGCAGCACCAGTCCGATGAACAGCACCAGCGCGGGGACCTGGAAGCCGACCGCGGTGAGCCAGTTCAGCGTGCGCCGCCGCGCCCGCCCGCGGACCGCGCTCGCGGCCGGGGGCGTGCGGTCTACGGCCGGGCCGCCGCGCCGGTCGGGGAGGTAGGTGGAGGTCATCGGCGGCTACTGCTCTTCCTTGGCCGTCTTGGTGATGGACTGGGCCACCTGCTCGGGCGACTTGGACCCGGCTATGAGCGCGGCCACGCTGTCGTTGACCTCCTGCCCGACGGCGGGCGCGTAGGCCTGGTCGAGGTAGAGCTGGAAGCCGGTGGCGGCCTTCAACTGAGCCTGAACGGCCTTGAGGTTGGGGTCGGTGAGCACGTCCTCGGCGGCCGGGACGACCGGCAGCACCCCGGTCTTCTTGACCAGTTCGCGGTCGGTGGTCTCGCTCGCGAAGAACTTGAGGAAGTCCACGGCGGCCTGCGGGGCGCCCTTGCGCAGCGCGTGCGCGCCGCCGCCGCCGAACACCTCGGTGATCTTCCCCTTGCCGCCCTCGACCTCGGGGAACGGGAAGAATCCGAGATTGGCGCCGAGCCCCTTGCCCGCGTCGGCCTCCACGACCGGGGCCCACTGCCCCATGAGTTCCATCGCGGCCTTGCCGTTGCCGACGGTGGCCGCCTGGCCGGTGGGGGTGGAGTAGGCGGCTCCGAGGAAACCCTTCTGGAACGGCTGCAGGGCCACCAGTTCCTTCAGGTGCCGTCCCGCGTCGACGAAGTCGGCGCCGGTGAAGTCCTTGCCGTCCCCCGCCTTCTGCAGCGCACCGGCGCCGGCGGTGCGCATCGACAGGTAGGCCCAGTAGTACATCCCGGGCCACTTCTCCTTGCCCGCGAGGGCGATCGGGGTGACGCCGGCGGACTTCAGGCTCCGCACCGCGTCGAGGAAGCCGCTCCAGGTGGTGGGAGCCGTGGTGATCCCGGCCTTCTTGAAGAGCGCCTTGTTGTACCAGAACCCGATCATGCCGATGTCGAACGGGACGCCGTACACCTTGTCGTCCAGCAGGTACGGCTGCTTGGCGACCGGAAGCAGCCCGTCGGCCCAGGGCTTGGTGCGGTCGGTGAGATCCTCGACCAGCCCGGCGTCGACCTGCTGCCGCAGCACACCGCCGCCCCAGGTGTGGAAGATGTCCGGCAGCTTCCCGGAGGCGGTCAGCGCGGTCATCTTCGACTTGTAGGCGTCGTTCTCGAGCTGGACGATCTTCACCTTGACCTTCGGGTTCTGGGCCTCGAACTTCTTGGCGAGACCGGCCCAGACGGTCTTGGTCGGCTCGGTGGTCGAGATGTTCCACCACTCGATCGTGGTCGTCCCCGAGGACGACCCTCCGTCCGAGTCGCCGCCGCAGCCGCTGAGTGCGGTCACCCCGAGGCCGGCGGCTACGGAGGCCGCCAGGAAGCCGCGGCGGGACAGTGCGGGGTCGCCCATCATGCGCTCCTTCGAAACTTTCGGAAGTGCTTCGGAGAGGTTCCAGACGCGAAAAGCAGGGCCCGCCGCAGGCGCTCATGACGCTCGGCACACTCCGGCGGGTCGAAACATTCGATCAGATTCCCGAACGTTCCGATCCGCGACTCTAGAAAGGCGCGTGAAGAGCGTCAAGGTGTTGCGCATCAGCCGACGGACTCGTACGAGAACCAGTCGAAGGCCGCCCGCCCCTCGGTGACGTACATCCCGAGGACACGGCCGGTGAACCCGCCGGCCACTTCGGTCGCCAGGTAACGGCCGTCGAGCGTGGCCGGCCGGACGACCCCTTCGGAAGTTTCGACGGAGAAGGCGAGGGTGTCGGGGCCGCTGAGGGGCGGCGGGTTCCTGGTCGCCCGGATGTCGACGGCCAGGGTGACCGGGCCCGCCGGCACCGGGTGCGAGGCGACGCACTGCCGCACCGGGCCGATCCGCGCGATCACGGACGCCGCTCCCCCGGCCACCTCGAGGTCGTAGTGATGGGCCTCGTCCAGCCGGACGGACAGCCCGGCCCGCGCCGACGGCCCGGCGTCCAGCCGGACCGCGGCCCGGCAGTCGTGGTGCTGCTGGCGGCGGCCGACGAACGTGTGCCCGGGCAGGTCGGTGCTGTCACCGGTGGCCGCGAGCGTCAGCCACCCCGGCCGCTCGGTCAGCGACCAGCAGCCCGCCGGCCGGCGGCGCGGCGAGATCCAGTGCGGCGCCAGCTCCGTGCCGGTGAAGTCGTCCCGTGCCGGGGGCGGTTGGAAGGGCGCCCAGGCGGCCGGCGCCGGGTGCCGCTCCCGCACCGGTCCGAGCCGGGGCCAGCCGTCCGCCCACTCCACGGGCACGAGGAAGGTCTCCCGGCCGAGCACGTGGAACTCGGGGAAGTAGCCGCGCGGCCGCGTGCCCAGCAGCACCATCCACCAGCCGCCGTCGGCCGCCCGGACCAGGTCTCCGTGGCCGGTGCACTGGACCGGCAGCCCGGTGCCGCGATGGGACAGCAGCGGATTGCCGGGGGCCGGCTCCCAGGGGCCGCGCGGGGAGCGGGCGCGGGCGGCCGAGATCCCGTGGCCGAGCGCGGTGCCGCCCTCGGCGATCAGCAGGTACCACCAGTCGCCGACCCGGTACAGGTGCGGCGCCTCCGGGTCCCTCAGGCCGGTGCCGGACCACGTCGGCAGCGGTCCCTCCAGCACTTCTCCGGTGCGGGGATCGATCCGCGCGGCCGTCACACCGGCCATGGCGCACCAGCAGTCGCCGTTCTCGTCCCACGCGAGGTCGGGGTCGATGCCGGGGAGATCGATCCACACGGGGTCCGACCAGGGCCCTTCCGGGCGCTCGGCGGTGACGAGGAAGGTGCCCCCGGCGCCGACGGCGGTGGTGACGACGTGGAAGATCCCGTCGTGATGCCGGACGGTGGGCGCGTAGACGCCGCCGGAGGCGGGCACGTCGTCGGGCAGCGCCAACTGCCCGGGCCGGTCGAGCACGTTGCCGATCTGACGCCAGTGCACCAGATCCCGGCTGTGGAACAGCGGTATCCCGGGGAAGTACTCGAAACTCGAGCACACCAGGTAGTAGTCGTCTCCCACCCGGCAGACGCTCGGGTCCGGGTGGAAGCCGGGGATGACCGGGTTGCCGTACGTCCGCATGTCCGCCTCACAGAGTCACGGGATGCCCGACGTCACCGGGTGAGCGACGCCGAAAGTTTCGAACTCGCCGCCGAATCTTACTGAGAGACGCGTTCCCCAGGGCCCGTACGGCTGGTCCGGTCTCGCACTCGGGAGTGGGATGGAAGGTAGGCCCTGCACGCGGACACGGCCGGAAGCCGGAGCCCGCGGCGAACCGTGAGGAGCGGTGGAATCATGTCCGGTTACGACACCTCGGCGGCCCGGGTGGTGGTCGGTGTGAGCGGCTCCCTGGGCAGCGTCACGGCCCTGCGCCGGGCGACCGCGCTGGCCCGCGGGCTCCGCGCCGAGCTATGGCCGGTGCTCGCATGGGAACCGCCCGGGGGCGACGCCACCGCGCGCCGCTCCCCCGCCGCGGCCCTACTGGTGGAGGAGTGGCAGCGGCTGGCCAAGCAGCGGCTGGCCTCGGTCCTCGGCGAGATCTACGGCGAGGAGGGACCGGGGGTGGTGATGCACGCGGGCATCGTGCGCGGCGCCCCGGGATGGGCACTGGTGGCGACCGCCGACCGCGAGAGCGACCTGCTGGTCGTGGGCGCCGGCCGACGGGGCCTGCAGCGGGCCTTCTCCGGGCACGTGTGCCGGTACTGCCTCACCCACGCCTGCTGCCCGGTGCTGGCCGTGCCTCCGTCGCCGCTCGAGTCGGACCTGGTGGCCGTCCACCGGCGCAACGCGTGGCACCGGCGCATGGACACCAGGGACCTGTGAGAGCGCGTCACCTCGCACGGACCGCCCGGCCCGGGCCGCCTCGCACTGCGGCTGCGGATCCCGTGGCGCGGGCGCAGCATGGAGGAGTCGTACGAGATGACGCTCGGTGCCCGCCCCCTCAGGGGCGCGGCCGCCCCGCCCGCTACCGCCTCCTGCCCCTCCATCGGCCTCCGGCCTCCGCTTCTTGATGCTTCGCCCCCTTTGCCGGGCCAGTCTTAACGCAAGATTGACGCCCCCCGACCCTCGATCCAGGGGCCACGGCGTCACTCTCTGCTTACGCTGGTGCCGCCGTCCGCGTGATGGCCGGAAACCACTGAGCCACACACCTGGAGCACGCCGATGGTCACGACCGAGCACCCTCCTCCCGGTCGCCTGCGCGCCTGGATGCTGGAGGGGCTGTCCGACATGGGCAAGCACGGCGGCCATACCGGGCCGCACGCCGTGCCGGAGGCTCCGCACCGGGGCCAGCGCTGGTGGCGGGTGATGTGCCTGACCGGTGTCGACTACTTCTCCACCCTCGGCTACCAGCCGGGCATCGCCGCCCTCGCGGCCGGCCTGCTGTCACCGATCGCGACGATCGTCCTGGTGATCGTGACCTTGGCCGGCGCCCTGCCGGTCTACCGCCGGGTGGCCGAGGAGAGCCCGCACGGCGAGGGTTCCATCGCCATGCTGGAACGGCTGCTGTCGTTCTGGAAGGGCAAGCTGTTCGTACTGACCCTGCTGGGTTTCGCGGCCACCGACTTCCTGATCACCATCACCCTGTCGGCGGCCGACGCCTCCACCCACCTGGTGGAGAACCCGCACCTGAACAGCGTGCTCCAGGGCCACCAGATGGTGATCACGCTGTTCCTGGTCGCGCTGCTCGGCGCGGTGTTCCTGAAGGGCTTCCTGGAGGCCATCGGCGTCGCGGTCGCCCTGGTCGGCATCTACCTCGGGCTCAACCTGGTCGTCGTGTTCGACGGCCTCTGGCACGTCGTCACCGCCGAACACGTGGTGGCCGACTGGAGCAGCGCCCTGACCGCGGAGCACGGCAACGTGTTCGTGATGATCGGCGTCGCCCTGATCGTCTTCCCCAAGCTCGCGCTCGGCCTGTCCGGCTTCGAGACCGGTGTGGCCGTGATGCCGCACGTCCAGGGCGAGCCGGGCGACACCGAGAAACGGCCGGCCGGCCGGATCCGGGACACCAAGAAGCTGCTGACCACCGCGGCCCTGATCATGAGCTGCTTCCTGATCGCCACCAGCTTCATCACCACGCTGCTGATCCCGGAGAACGAGTTCAAGCCCGGCGGGCAGGCCAACGGCCGCGCCCTGGCCTACCTCGCGCACGAGTACCTGGGCGGGGCCTTCGGCACGATCTACGACATCTCGACGATCGCGATCCTGTGGTTCGCGGGCGCGTCGGCGATGGCCGGCCTGCTCAACCTGATGCCGCGCTACCTGCCCCGGTACGGCATGGCCCCGCACTGGGCCAGGGCGGTGCGCCCGATGGTCATCGTCTTCACCCTGGTCGCCTTCCTGGTCACCTGGATCTTCGACGCCAACGTGGACAAGCAGGGCGGCGCCTACGCCACGGGCGTGCTGGTGCTGATCAGCTCCGCGGCGATCGCGGTGACGATCGCCGCGCGCCGGGCCGGGCAGCACCGCTGGAGCATCGCCTTCGCGGTCATCTCGGTGGTGTTCCTCTACACGACCGTCGTGAACGTCATCGAGCGCCCGGACGGCGTGAAGATCGGCGCCTGCTTCATCGCCGGCATCATCCTCGTGTCCTTCCTGTCCCGGCTGGCCCGCGCCTTCGAGCTGCGGGTGACCAGCGTGGTCATGGACCCGATGGCGGAGCGCTTCGTCCGGGACATGGCCAGCCGCAAGATGCGGTTCATCGCGAACCAGCCCAACGGGCGGGACAAGGCCGAGTACCGGGACAAGGTCGAGCAGATCCGGGCCGACAACGACATGCCGGAGCAGGAGGACTTCGTCTTCGTCGAGGTGACCGTCACCGACCCGTCCGAGTTCGAGGCGGGCCTGACGGTGCGCGGCGAGGTCCTGCACAACCGCTACCGCGTGCTGACCGTGGAGTCCTCCTCCATCCCCAACGCCCTCGCCGCGCTCCTGCTGCACATACGCGACGTGACCGGCTGCACCCCGCACATCTACTTCGAGTGGACCGAGGGCAACCCGTTCGCGAACTTCCTGCGGTTCTTCCTCTTCGGACAGGGCGAGGTCGCCCCGGTCACCCGTGAGGTCCTGCGCGAGGCGGAACCGGACCGCACCCGCCGCCCGCGCGTGCACACCGGCTGAGCGGCCCGTCCGACGCCGGTCCGCCCGGCGGCGTCACCGGGGAGTCCTCACCCGCGAAACGACCAACCCGATGTCCGGGGTTCCCGGCCGATGGCCCTATCGTGACCGGCATGCAGTCCTACACCATCGGCCAGGCGGCGCGGCTGCTCGGCGTGAGCCCGGACACCGCCCGCCGCTGGGCGGACGCCGGCCGGGTGGCGACCCATCGCGACGAGGCCGGGCGGCGGCTCATCGACGGCAAGGACCTCGCCGCGTTCTCGGTCGAACTGGCCGGGTCCCAGGGCGGCGAGGAGGACGCGCCCTACACCTCCGTGCGCAACGCCTTCCCCGGCATCGTCACCGCCATCAAGCTCGGCGACGTCGCCGCCCAGGTGGAGATCCAGGCGGGCCCGCACCGGCTGGTGTCGCTGCTGACCCGTGAGGCGGTGGAAGAGCTGGGCCTGGAGGTCGGCGTGGAGGCCACCGCGCGCGTGAAGTCCACCAACGTGCACATCGACCGGGTCTGACCGGTTCCCCCGCGAAAGACCGGCCCCTCGCCTCACCCGGTGTGCGCACGACCCGCCGGGGGCCGCCCCGGCACGCCGAAGCCGTATCCCCCGTCGACCCGGATCGCCGTGATCCCGCTGACGTGCCGGGCCCCGCAGCGGTCCTGCGGCAGCACCAGCTGCGGGCCGGCCGCGTCCAGCGGTGCGCCGTCGACGGCGACGGCCAGCAGCGCGGCGGCGCCCGCGAAGTCGGGGTCGATCTCCGCCCAGGACAGCACGGCGTGGTGCCCGTCCTTGCCGGCGACGGCGATCAGGAAGCGCAGCCGGTCCTTGCGCCGGGCCGGGTCGAACGACGGACCGGCGTCGGCCAGGACGTCGTAGAGGCGCGGGCCGCTGAACCTGTGGTGCTGGACGCCGCTGGTGGCGCACTCGAAGCTGACCGCCACCCGGTGCTGCGGCCGGCCGAGCAGATCCGGCACGGTCAGCCTGGTGGGGCGCGTCAGATCGCCGGTCAGGGCGAGTTCGGCGAGCTTCACCTGCGACCGCCTCCCGGCAGGACCGTACCCGGCCGCCACCCCCGTACAAACGCACATGCCAGCCCATCAGCGAAACCGTCTCGCTCATGCGATGAGACAGCAGACTTACACCTTGCAGATGCGGCAGTATCATCGGCGCATGGCCGGCACCCGGTCGTGGCAGGGCGCGACAGCTCGTCCGAGGACTCGAGGAGTAGATCCGTGATGACCCGTTCCGTGCGCCGGACCCGGCGGATGCTGCAGCTGGCCGGTGCGGGAGCCCTGATATCGCTCAGCGCCTGCTCCTCTTCCTCCGGCGACTCACCGGCCGGCGCTTCGGACGCCTCGGGCTCCGCGTCCCCGAAGCTGTCCGGCTCGGTCACCGTGTTCGCCGCGGCCTCCCTGAAGGAGAGCTTCACGACCCTGGGCAAGCAGTTCGAGAAGCAGCACCCCGGCACCAGGGTCAGCTTCAACTTCGGCGGCAGCGACACGCTCGCCGCGAGCATCACCAGCGGAGCTCCGGCCGATGTGTTCGCCGCCGCCAGCCCCAAGACCATGGCGATCGTGACGGACAGGAAGGACGCGGTGGGCGCTCCCGCGACCTTCGTCCGCAACCAGCTCGAGATCGCCACACTGCCCGGTAACCCCGGCAAGGTGTCCTCCCTGAAGGACCTCACCGAATCCGGCCTCAAGGTCGTGCTGTGCGACAAGACGGTGCCGTGCGGCGCCGCCGCCCAGAAGGCCCTCGACGCCAGCCGGCTCGAGCTCACTCCCGTCTCCTACGAACAGGACGTCAAGAGCGCCCTGACCAAGGTGGAGCTGAAGGAAGCCGACGCCGCCGTGGTCTACAAGACCGATGTGAAGGCGGCGGGTGACAAGGTGGAGGGCGTGGAGTTCCCCGAGTCGGCCAAGGCCGTGAACGACTATCCGATCGCCCTGCTGAAGAACGCGGGCAACGCGCCGGCGGCCAAGGCGTTCATCGCGCTGGTGCGGTCCGCCGAGGGCCGCCGGGTCCTGGGCGAGGCCGGGTTCCTCGAGCCGTGACGTCACCCGGAAAGCCCGGCACCGCGGCCGGCCCCCGCACGGGCGGGCCGCGGGGCCGACGCGCGCGCGGCGTGCCGCTTCCCCTGCTGGTGCCCGGTGTCGTGGCCCTGGCGTTCCTGCTGCTGCCCCTTCTCGCGCTGCTCGTCCGCGCCCCCTGGCGCAGCCTGCCCGATCAGCTGACCAGCGCCGAAGTGTGGCAGGCCCTGCAGCTGTCCCTGGTCACCGCCACGGCGGCGACCGGCGTCAGTCTCGTGCTGGGGGTGCCGCTGGCCTGGCTGCTGGCGCGCACCGACTTTCCCGGCCGCCGTCTCGTACGGGCCCTGGTCACCCTGCCCCTGGTCCTGCCCCCGGTGGTGGGCGGCGTGGCCCTGCTGCTCGCCCTCGGCCGCAACGGGGTGGTCGGCAAGTGGCTGGACGCGTGGTTCGGGATCACCCTGCCCTTCACCACCGCCGGGGTGGTGATCGCGGAGGCCTTCGTCGCGATGCCGTTCCTGGTCATCAGCGTCGAGGGCACCCTGCGCGCCGCCGACCCGCGCTACGAGGAGGCGGCGACCACGCTCGGCGCCTCGCGGTTCACCGCCTTCCGCCGGGTCACCCTGCCGCTGATCGCGCCCGGTGTCGCCGCGGGCGCGGTGCTGGCGTGGGCGCGCGCGCTCGGCGAGTTCGGGGCGACGATCACCTTCGCCGGCAACTTCCCCGGCCGTACGCAGACCATGCCGCTGGCCGTCTACCTCGCCCTGGAGAACGACCCGGAGGCGGCGATCTCGCTGAGCCTGGTCCTGCTGGCCGTGTCGATCGCGGTGCTGGCGGGCCTGCGCGACCGGTGGCTGACGGGGACGTGAGGGCACGATGGGCAGGGAGTCCAGGGTGAGAAGGGAAGGCGAGATGGACACGGACGGCGAGGTGTGGACCGAAGCCGGTCCCGCGCGGGTGCCGACCGGGGCGCGGGCCCCCCTGCCCGCTGCCGGAACCGGCCCGGAGGCTCCCGGCGGGCAGGGGCTCGACGCCCGGCTGGTCGTGGACCGGGAGGGCTTCCGGCTCGACGTCGCGCTGACCGCGGCCCCCGGCGACGTCATCGCCCTGCTCGGCCCGAACGGCGCCGGCAAGACCACCGCCCTGCGCGCCCTCGCCGGACTGCTCCCGCTCACCGGCGGCCACCTGCGGCTGGACGGCACCTCACTGGAGCGCACCCCGCCGGAGTCCCGCCCGGTCGGCGTCGTATTCCAGGACTACCTGCTCTTCCCGCACCTGTCCGCCCTGGACAACGTGGCGTTCGGGCCGCGCTGCCAGGGCGTCGGCAAGGCCGAGGCACGCGCGCAGGCGGCCGCCTGGCTGGACCGCATGGGACTCGCCGGGCACGCCGGGGCCAAGCCCCGCCGCCTGTCCGGCGGCCAGGCCCAGCGCGTCGCGCTCGCCCGCGCCCTGGCCACCCGGCCGAGGCTGCTGCTCCTGGACGAACCGCTCGCCGCGCTGGACGCCCGCACCCGCCTGGACGTCCGGGCCCAGCTCCGTCGCCACCTCGCCGAGTTCGAGGCCGTCGCCGTGCTGGTCACGCACGACCCGCTGGACGCCATGGTGCTCGCGGACCGGCTGGTCGTCGTCGAGCACGGACACGTCGTGCAGCAGGGCACCCCCGGCGAGATCGCCCGCCGGCCGCGCACCGACTACATCGCCCGGCTGGTCGGCCTCAACCTCTACCGCGGGCAGGCCGGCGGGCACGCGGTACGGCTGGACGCGGGCCCCTCGGTGACCACCACGGAGGACCTGTCCGGCCCCGTCTTCGTGGCCTTCCCGCCGGCCGCCGTCACGCTCTTCAGGGACCGGCCCTCGGGCGCCAGCGCCCGCAACCTGTGGGCCTGCGAGGTCGCGGGCCTGGAGACCCACGGCGACCAGATCCGCGCCGACCTCACCGGCGAGCTCCCCCTCGCCGCCGATCTCACCACCGTCGCCGCCGCCGAGCTGGACCTGCACCCGGGTGCGTCGGTCTGGGCGACGGTGAAGGCGACGCAGACCCACGCATACCCGGCCTGACCGGGCGGGCGCTCTACGGTGGGTGCTCATG
Source organism: Streptomyces sp. NPDC003720 (assembly GCF_042875075.1). Classification (NCBI taxonomy): domain Bacteria; kingdom Bacillati; phylum Actinomycetota; class Actinomycetes; order Kitasatosporales; family Streptomycetaceae; genus Streptomyces; species Streptomyces sp. NPDC003720. Next base: position 14,879 of record NZ_JBIANZ010000001.1, on the reverse strand, counting down.
ACTCTGAGCATCCGCAACCAGCTCCCCGGCACTGTGACCGAGGTCCGTCCTGGCGAGGTCATGGCCATCGTCAAGGTGCGGCTCGACGGCGGCCAGGAGCTGACAGCCGCCATCACCCGGGACGCCGCCGAGCAACTCGCCCTCGCCCCCGGCACCGCCGTCCGCGCCCTGGTGAAGTCGACCGAGGTCTCCCTGGCCACCGGCAGGATCGAGGGCCTGTCGATCCGCAACCAGCTCCCCGGCGCGCTCACCCGCCTCACCAGGGGCGAGGTCATGGCCTCCGCGAAGGTCGCCGTCGCGGGCGGCGAGCTGACGGCGGTGATCACCAGGGACGCGGCCGAGGACCTCGGCCTCTTCGTGGGCTCCGACGTGGTCGCCCTGATCAAGGCGACCGAGGTGTCGCTGGCCACGGCCTGAGGGCGCGTGGAAACGCGGGAGCCCCGCCCGGTCCACGGGCGGGGCTCACACGTACGGCTCGCTCAGTCCTCGTACGCGTCCAGCGGCGGGCAGGAGCACACCAGGTTGCGGTCACCGAAGGCCTGGTCGATGCGGCGCACCGGCGGCCAGTACTTGTCCGCCACCGAGACACCCCCCGGGAAGACGGCCTCCTCGCGGCTGTAGGCGTGGTCCCAGTCCGCGCCGAGCGCCCGCGCGGTGTGCGGGGCGTTGCGCAGCGGGTTGTCCTCCGCCGGCCAGGCTCCGGAGCCGACCTTCTCGATCTCCGCGCGGATGGCGATCATCGCGTCGCAGAACCGGTCCAGCTCCGCCAGGTCCTCGGACTCGGTCGGCTCGATCATCAGCGTGCCGGCCACCGGGAAGGACATGGTCGGCGCGTGGAAGCCGTAGTCGATGAGCCGCTTGGCGACGTCGTCCACGCTCACGCCGGTCGCCTTGGTCAGCGGGCGCAGGTCGATGATGCACTCGTGCGCGACCAGGCCGCCAGGGCCGTTGTAGAGCACCGGGTAGTGCGGCTCGAGGCGCTTGGCGACGTAGTTGGCGGAGAGCACGGCGACCTGGGTGGCGCGCTTGAGCCCCTCGCCGCCCATCAGGCGGACGTACGCCCACGAGATCGGCAGGATGCCCGCGCTGCCCCACGGCGCGGCGGAGACGGGGCCCACACCGGTCTCGGGGCCGGCCGCCGGCTGCAGCGGGTGGTTCGGCAGGTACGGCGCCAGGTGCGAGCGGACCGCCACCGGGCCGACGCCGGGGCCGCCGCCGCCGTGCGGGATGCAGAACGTCTTGTGCAGGTTCAGGTGCGAGACGTCGCCGCCGAAGTGCCCCGGCTTGGCGAGGCCGACCAGCGCGTTGAGGTTGGCGCCGTCGACGTACACCTGGCCGCCCGCGTCGTGGACCTGGGCGCAGATGTCGGCGACGTGCTCCTCGAACACACCGTGCGTCGACGGGTAGGTGATCATCAGCACGGCCAGCTCGTCGCGGTGCTGCTCGATCTTCGCCCGCAGGTCGGCGACGTCGATCTCGCCGTCCTCGGCGGTCTTGACGACGACGACCTTCATGCCGGCCATCACGGCGCTGGCCGCGTTGGTGCCGTGCGCGGAGGAGGGGATCAGGCAGACGGTGCGCTGCTCGTCGCCGTTGGCGCGGTGGTAGCCGCGCACGGCCAGCAGACCGGCCAGCTCGCCCTGCGATCCGGCGTTCGGCTGCAGCGAGACCTTGTCGTAGCCGGTGACCTCGGCGAGCCGGTCCTCCAGCTCGCGGATGAGCGTCAGGTAGCCCTCGGCCTGCTCGGCGGGCGCGAAGGGGTGCAGCTGCCCGAACTCGGGCCAGGTGACCGGCTCCATCTCGGTGGTCGCGTTGAGCTTCATGGTGCAGGAGCCCAGCGGGATCATGCCGCGGTCGAGCGCGTAGTCACGGTCGGCGAGCCGGCGCAGGTAGCGCAGCATCGCGGTCTCGGAGCGGTGCTCGTGGAAGACCGGGTGGGTGAGGTAGTCGTCGGTGCGCAGCAGGGCCTCGGGCAGGGCCTCGCCGGCCGCCGCGTCCAGCGCCTCGATGTCTCCGTCCACGCCGAAGGCCGCGAAGACGGCCTCCACCTGGGCCCGGTTGGTGGTCTCGTCGCAGGCCAGGGAGACCAGGTCGGCGTCGACGAGACGCAGGTTGACGCCGCCCGCCCGGGCCGCGTCCACGACCTCGGCGGCCCTGCCGGGCACGCGCGCGGTGAGAGTGTCGAAGTAGGCGCCGTGCACGATCTCGACGCCGCCGGCCTTCAGGCCCTCGGCGAGGATCGTGGCGTAGCGGTGGGTGCGGCGGGCGATGGTGCGCAGCCCCTCGGGGCCGTGGTAGACGGCGTACATGCCGGCCATCACGGCGAGCAGCACCTGGGCGGTGCAGATGTTGCTGGTGGCCTTCTCACGGCGGATGTGCTGCTCACGGGTCTGCAGCGCCAGGCGGTACGCCTTGTGCCCGTCGGCGTCGACGGACACGCCGACGAGACGGCCGGGCAGGCTGCGCGCGAACTTCTCGTGCACCGCCATGTAGCCGGCGTGCGGCCCGCCGAAGCCCATCGGCACGCCGAAGCGCTGGGTGGTGCCGATGGCGATGTCGGCGCCCAGCTCGCCCGGCGAGGTCAGCAGGGTGAGCGCGAGCAGGTCGGCCGCGACGGTGACGAGGGCGCCCAGCCCGTGCGCCTGGTCGATGACCGGCTTGATGTCGCGGACGGCGCCGGAGGCGCCCGGGTACTGGAGCAGCACACCGTTGATCTCGCGCTCGGCGATCTCCGCCGGGATGCCGCCGGAGAGGTCGGCGACGACGACCTCGACGCCGGTCGGCTCGGCGCGCGTCTCGATCACGGCGACGGTCTGCGGCAGGACGTCCGCGTCGATCAGGAACAGGCCCTTCTTGTTCCTGCCCATGCGCCGGGAGAGCGCCATGGCCTCGGCGGCGGCCGTGCCCTCGTCCAGCAGGGACGCGCCGGACGTCGGCAGCCCGGTGAGCTCGGCGACCATGGTCTGGAAGTTCAGCAGAGCCTCGAGCCGGCCCTGGGAGATCTCCGGCTGGTACGGCGTGTAGGCCGTGTACCAGGCGGGGTTCTCCATGACGTTGCGCAGGACGACCGGCGGGGTGAAGGTGCCGTAGTAGCCGAGACCGATCATCGAGCCGAGGACCTGGTTGCGGTCGGCGAGCGAGCGCAGCTCGGCGAGGACCTCGGCCTCGGTGCGGGCGCCCGGCAGGTCCAGGGCGTCGGCGTTCTTGATCACGTCCGGGACCGCGGCGGCGGTCAGCTCGTCGAGCGAGCCGTAGCCGACGTGCGCGAGCATCTTGGCCCGCGCCTCCTGGTCGGGCCCGATGTGGCGCTGCTCGAAGGGGATGCCCGCTTCGAGCTCGGAGAGCGGGGTGCGATGGGCGGTCATTGCGGAGGCCTCCTGGTCTGACACGACCTTCGAGGGGCACCCCGGTACGGATACCCCGACGGCCTCCCCCTCTGTCATCTCGACCTGAGAGCTTCACCGGCGGCCCGAAGGCGCCGGCTTTCACCGTCGGTGAGGGCGGACGCCGTCGACATCCGCCCTGCTTTCCAGAGTGACCTCGTCCGTGCGGTACGTGGGCCTGAGAGATTCCGGGGAGGATTTGCTCCTTCGGCGCCTCCGAGGTGGTCGGAGGACTCTCCCGCACGGGGTCAGCAGCCGCTGTCAGCCTACCAGCGAGGTCAACGCCCGGGCCTTCGAGTGGCCGCCTCCCTGATTGTGCTCTTTCGTAGTGCTTACGGATGAGTTGCGACCACGTGGAGGGAGAGGGACCGTGCAGACCGACATCGATCCGCGCAACCTGATCGGCCGCAAGGCGTTCGACCGCACCGGCACCAAGATCGGCACCATCGACGAGGTGTACCTCGACGACGCCACCGGCGTGCCGGAGTGGGCCGCCATACGCACCGGTCTGTTCTCCCGGGACGCCTTCGTCCCCCTGGAGCCCAGCGAGATCATCGAGGGCGCCCTGCGGGTCCCCTTCGACCGCGCGCTCATCAAGGACGCACCCGACTTCGGCGTGGGCCGCCACCTCTCCCCCGAACAGGAACTCCAGCTCTACCACCACTACGGCCTGGACGTGGCTGCGCCCTCCCCGCTCGCGGACCACGACTTCGGCAAGCTGGCGGGCACGGAGGAGCCCTGACCCCGCGCCGTCGGCCACCGCGCGGGGGAAGGCGGAGCACCCCACCACGGTGGCGCCGGCACCCGGTCGGCCCTGCAACCCGCTACGGATCGGCGTCGACAGCGCGCGAAAGGCTCGGCGGCCCCATGTCCGGCACCCCGGGCGACGGCTCCGGGGCCGACACCAGCGGCAGCGGATCCGCCGGCTCCAGCGCGGGATCCCCGATGCCGAACGTCCGCACCCGCCCCGGCCCCGACTGGGGCGTCTCGAAGCGCACGGTCACCCGGCCGAGGCCACTGCCCTGCACCCAGCCGTGGCCCAGCTCGGCGTGCCGCACGTCCTGCCCGGCGCGCCACTGCCGCTCGCCGGGCTCCGGCCGCTCCGGCACGGGCTCGGTCACGGCCTCCTCCGGCGACCGCGCCTCCCCGGACGGCTGCGCCGCCTGGGCGAACAGGTCCTCCTGGGTGTAGTCGGCGAGCCCGGTGACGCCGACCCCCAGCAGCCGCACGCCGCCCGTGGTGTCCACGGAGTCCAGCAGCCGCTCGGCCGCCTCCCGGATCACGGCGGGGTCGTCCGTGGGCCCTCGGAGCGTCTCCGACCGGGTCAGCGTCGAGAAGTCGTACCGGCGGACCTTCAGCACGATGGTCCGCCCCGACAGCCCGGCACCGCGCAGCCGGCCCACGCACCGGTCGGCGAGCCGCCGCACCTCGAGACCGACCCTCATCCGGTCGTGGATGTCCACGTCGTAGGTGTCCTCGACCGACACCGACTTGGCCTCCCGCTCGGCGACCACGGGCCGGTCGTCGCGCGCCAGCGCCATCGCGTACAGCGCGTGCCCGTGCGCCTTGCCGAGGAGCCGTACGAGTTCGTCCTCGCCGGCCTCGGCCAGCTCCTCGACCGTGGTGATCCCGGCCCGCCGCAGGTGGTCCCCCGTCGCCGGTCCCACCCCGGGCAGGGTCCGCACCGACATCGGCCCGAGCAGCGCCCGCTCGGTGCCGGGTTCGACGAGGACGAGTCCGTCGGGCTTGGCCTCCTCCGAGGCGATCTTCGCGAGCATCTTGGAGGCGGCCAGCCCCACCGAACCGGTGAGCCCGGTGACCGCCCGTATGTCGCAGCGCAGCTTCGTCCCCACCCGGCGCGCCGAGTCCGCGTCCCAGGCCGCCTCCCGGGCCTCGAGGTCGACGAACGCCTCGTCCAGGCTCAGCGGCTCCACCAGCGGCGACAGCTCCCGCAGCAGCGCCATCACCTGCTCGCTCACGGACCGGTACAGATTGAAGCGGGGCACCAGGTACGCGGCGTTCGGCGCCAGCCGGCGCGCCTGGGCCATCGGCATCGCCGAGTGCACCCCGAACACCCGCGCCTCGTACGAGGCGGTGGCCACCACCCCGCGCGGTCCCAGCCCGCCCACGACCACGGCCTTGCCCCGCAGGCTCGGCTTGGACGCCTGCTCCACGGAGGCGTAGAAGGCATCCATGTCGAGATGCAGGATCGTGGGCGCGTTTCTCACACCTCCGATGCTGCACCACACCACTGACAACGCGGGCGCACGGCCCGCGCGGTGCGGCGCGGATCAGCGGGGCGCGGTCAGACGGCCCGGTTGCGGCGCCGCGCCAGCTCGTCGGCCGGGTTGTGACCGACCAGGGTCTCCCCCGTGTCGACACGCTCACCGTGCAGCTGGGAGAGCGCGCTCTCCACGTCCCGCCAGACCACGCCGACGGCGATCCCGAACACGCCCTGGCCGCCCTGGAGCAGGGCGTGCACCTCGTCCGGCGAGGTGCACTCGTAGACGGTGGCGCCGTCGCTCATGAGGGTCATGCGCTCCAGGTCCTGGAACCCGCGCTCCCGGAGGTGCTGCACGGCCGTGCGGATGTTCTGCAGCGAGACCCCGGTGTCGAGGAACCGCTTCACGATCTTGAGGACGACCACGTCCCGGAAGCTGTAGAGGCGCTGCGTGCCCGAACCGTACGCGGGCCGCACGCTCGGCTCGACCAGTCCGGTGCGGGCCCAGTAGTCCAGTTGCCGGTATGTGATGCCGGCGGCCGCACATGCCGTGGGACCCCGGTAGCCGATCTCCTCGGACGCCATGGACGCCACCCCTCCGCCGTCCGGCACCGCCGTCGGCCGCTGTGGGGCGTGGTCGACCGCGCCGCCGGGATATGCGTACTGCCCACTGGAACGCGGCTGGGAACTCGGGGGAGAGTACGGACCGCTCTCCCCGAAACCGCGTCCGGGGGCACCCCCAGCCGTACCGTCGCCGCTCGTTCTCACGCCGACCTCCGTCCTTGAACTGCCCTCTCGACGGTAGGCAGTCACCAGGGGTGCGTCAACGATCGCCACACTCGCCACGCCGGGTGATAATCACCCTAAGAGTGGTTTCTCGTGCCCCACCGCGGGGAAAGGCTAGCCGAATGCTCTCGCGGAAGACCGCGTGACGCTCTGGATGGCCGGTGGCAATTGCCACGACACTGCACGACCCACCCGCGGGCCACCGCCCCGGGGCTCAGAGCCGCTAGCGGGGCCCGGAACCGCTCGCGCCTCACTGGCTGCTGGTGCCGAAGTCCTCGGGCGAGATCTGGTCGAGGAACTCGCGGAACTTCTCCACCTCGTCCTCCTGCTCGTCCGGGATCGCGATGCCGGCGTCGTCCAGCACCGTGTCGCTGCCGTAGATCGGCGTCCCGGTGCGCAGGGCCAGCGCTATGGCGTCGGAGGGACGGGCGCTCACCTCGACCCCGCTGGCGAAGACCAGCTCCGCGTAGAAGACGCCCTCACGCAGATCCGTGATGCGCACTTCGGTCAGCTCCTGGCCGACGGCCTCCAGCACGTCCTTGAACAGGTCGTGGGTCAGCGGCCGCGCGGGGGCCATGCCCTGCTGGGCGAAGGCGATCGCCGTGGCCTCCCCCGGCCCGATCCAGATGGGGAGGTAACGGTCGCCCCCCACTTCGCGCAGGAGCACGATCGGTTGGTTGGAGGGCATTTCGACCCGGACACCTACGACATCGAGCTCGTTCACACAGCAACCCTAGGCCGTGCTCGGGACCTTTGGGTAGTCGGGCCGGGAACAGGTGCCCGATCCGGCCGCCCGGGACGCCCCGCCGTTCAAAGCAGCCGCACTCCGAGAGCACTCTGCACCAGCGCCGCGTGCAGCCGTGTCGTGAGCGCCGCCAGCTCCTTCGCGCGGGCCTCGGCGTGAGCCCTGGTCTGCGGGTTGCGGTGGCGTTTCAGCGGGGCCACCACCTGGTCCACCAGGCCCGCCTCCCGGTCGGCCGCTGCCTTCATCACCCGCAGATGGCGCGGCTCGATCCCGAACCGCCCCAGCTCGGCCACGAGCGAGGCCACGGTGACGGCCGCCGCGTCGTACACCCCGTCCTCCAGTGGAGCGATCAGCCCGTAGGACTGCCACTCCGCGAGGTCGTCCTCGCCGATGCCGGCCGCCGCGAGCAGCTCGGCCCGCCCGACACGGGCCACCGTGGGCCGCTCGGACGGCTCCGGCGGGTCGTCCCCGGTGCGCTGGCGCCCCACCACGGGCAGCTGCACGGCCTCGCCGCGCTCCATGGCGTCCAGGTGCTCACGGATCACCCTGAGCGGCAGATAGTGGTCCCGCTGCATCCGCAGGACGTGCGCGAGGCGCTCGACGTCCCCGGGACCGAACTTGCGGTACCCCGACGGCGTCCGCCGCGGCTCGACGAGCCCCTCGGCCTCCAGGAAGCGGATCTTGGAGATGGTGACGTCGGGGAACTCGCCACGCAGCGCGTTCAGCACCGCGCCGATGCTCATCAGCCCGTCCGTGGCGGCGGTACCGCTTCGGGCACCGCCGCTCGGTGTGTGCAGCATGGACCTTCCCTGGGTTCCCCCGGACGGAAGTCCAGGGGTCAGATGCCCTGCCGGCTCGCGTAGAAGACCAGCCGGTACTTGCCGATCTGCACCTCGTCGCCGTTCGACAGAGGCACCTGGTCGATCCGCTCACGGTTGACGTACGTGCCGTTCAGGCTGCCCACGTCGGCGACCGTGAACGAGCCGTCCGGGGAGCGCCGGAACTCCACGTGCCGGCGGGAGACCGTGACGTCGTCCAGGAAGATGTCGCTCTGCGGGTGCCGGCCGGCCGTGGTCAGGTCGCTGTCCAGCAGGAAGCGGCTGCCCGAGTTCGGCCCCCGGCGCACCACCAGCAGCGCCGAGCCCAGCGGCAGCGCGTCGACCGCGGCCTGCGCCTCGGGCGAGAGCATCGGCACCTGCGTCTGCCCGGTCACTTCGGCGTCGTAGGCCTCGATGCCGGAGATGGAGATCGTGGACGTGGTCTCCGAGGGACGCTCCGGCGCCACACCGGGCCGCAGCGGCGCACCGCAGTTGGAGCAGAAGCGGGCGTTCTCCGCGTTGCGGTTACCGCACCTCGTACACACCAGGACGGACATGGACGGATCCTCCTGCCGCGGTTGCCCCGCGGGGGCGTTGGGCGCATAGGGGTCGGAGGCAAACCCTCCACCCGCACTTGAGGGTGACGGTTGCCCGAAACCTATGCCGCCGGACTGGGCAGGGTCAACAGACGCCGCGCCCTGGCCTCCGGAAATGTCACCGCCCGGACCAGCGACCTGGTCGCGGAACAGCGGGCGCTGGCCCTCTGCGTCAGGCTGGGCACGATGACGAGCGGTCGCGTTGTCGCCGCCCTCTCGCGCGCTCTTGCCGAACAACTTCGCAAACAACTTCACGGGCGATTCCCCTTGACCGAAACAGACCCGCCCGTGGGGCAGGACGAACCCTGATTGCCTACACCGGTCGACCCGGACATCCTCACAACGTCCGTATCCACCAGACAGTTTCCACCACGCGCCACTTCTTCGGTGCGCCGACCCCCCGCAACCTCATGCCCCTGCCGGACGCCCCCCATGCACCACCGGTTCACTGGGAGGACGACCGAGCGTAGTCAGGCTGCTTCACCTGTCGCAAGGCGTCCACGACGATCTTGTCCGACCGCTCGACGGTCACCGTGGCCTGCTCCTTCTCCAGAGTCTGCACCACGCCTCCCGGAATGTTCAGAGCCGGTTCGAGATCCTGCGACTTGCCGATGACCTGGAAACGATACGGTGCGTTGATCTTGTTCCCATCGACGCTCACGCTCTTGCCGGAGTCCGTGAAGTAGGTGCTCGCGATCACGCGCACGCCGTTCACCTGGATCGCCTCCGCGCCGGCCGCGCGCAGCTCCTGGATCGCGTCGAGCAGCATGTCCGCCTTGACCGTCCCCTTCGGGTCCTCGATCGTCATGGTGATGCCGGGACCCTGCGCCGCCACGGTGCCCGCCAGAATGCCGAGTTGCTTCTCCTTCTCGGCCGTCTGCCGGCGCGCCTCGGCCGCCTGGTCGGAACTGCTCTGCAGCTCCTGACGCTGCTTGTCGAGTCCCTGCTTCTCGTCCTCAAGACGCTGAGTACGGTCGTCCAGTTCATCGAGGATGCGAACGAGGTCTTCCTGACGTGCCCCGCGCAGCGCGCTGTCGCTGTCGCTGTTCGACGCCACCTGCACGGCCAGACCGAAGCCGAGGCCGAACAGCAGCACGGCGACGATGAGTTGGGCCCGGGTGAGGCGCGGCGGCCACACCCCCTTGATCAGCCGCTGGCGGCCGGTGAGCGGGGGTTCGGCGCTCCCGGCTCCCTCGGCGGGCGTCCTCGGCCCGTCGGGCGTCCGCTCCGGGCCCACGGGGGCCCGCTCCGGACCGGTCGGCGTGCGCTCCGGCCGGGCGGCCGGGGCAGGGACCTCGTCGGGCAGTTCCTTGCGCAGCCTGTTCTCCGGCTGCTCGTCCTGGTTGCTCATCGCTCTCAAGCCCGGAAGACGTGTCGCCGGATCGCCGCGGCGTTGGAGAAGATGCGGATGCCGAGGACGACCACGACACCGGTGGACAACTGCGCGCCGACGCCCAGCTTGTCGCCCAGGAAGACGATCAGCGCGGCCACCACCACGTTGGACAGGAACGACACCACGAAGACCTTGTCGTCGAAGATGCCGTCGAGCATGGCCCGCAGACCGCCGAACACCGCGTCGAGCGCGGCCACGACGGCGATCGGCAGATAAGGCTCGACGACCGCCGGAACCTCCGGCCGGACCAACAGGCCGGCCACGACTCCCACGATGAGGCCCAGTACGGCGATCACGATGTGCCCTTCTCAGTCTTATCGGCGTTCGGCTGTGCTGTGCGTACGGTCACACTCGGTGCGGCGGGCAGGCGGACGTCCCCCTCGGTGGAGATGGTGGCCCGGATGCCGAAGTTCTCCTCCAGGGCGTGCAGATACAGCCCGTCGGCGCTGTCCTGGAACCTGGTGCTCAGCTTCTGCCCGTCCCCCACCGCCAGCACCGTGTACGGCGGCACCAGCGGCCTGTTGTCGACCAGTATCGCGTCACCGGCGGCGCGGATCGCGGACAGGGCCGTCAGCCGCTGGCCGTTGATGGAGACGGCCTCGGCCCCGGAGGCCCACAGCCCGTTCACCACCCGCTGCATGTCGCGGTCGCGCACCCGGCCGGTGTCGGAGAAGCCGGAGGTCTCGCGCGGATTGGAGCCGTCGCCGCCGGCGCTGGCCTCCTTGGCGTCGTTCACCACCAGCCTGACGCCGGGGCCGTGCACCGCGGTCGCGCCCGACAGCACACCCATAAGATCGGCCTCGGAGCCCCCGCCGCTGCGTCGCAATGCCGCCCGCCGGCGCGTGTCGACGTCGTCGCGCAGTTTGTCGACGTCGCTCTCGAGCCGGTCCGCGTCCGCGGTCTCCTTGTCGATGCGGTCGATGAGCTCCTGGCGCTCCTTGGCCACCACGGGGGCCGCGATCCTCGCCTGCGCCGCTCCGACGGTGACCACCAGCGCGGCGAGGACCAGGCCCGCCGCCAGGCCCAGCTTCGCGCGGAGCGTCTTCGGCAGCCCGCCGGCCTCACCCTGCGCCTCCCGCCGGGCGGCCGCCTCCGCGTAGCCGTCGTCGAGGCTGTGGTCCATGACGTTGGTGATCAGCGACATGGACGCGTCCGGGCGCGACGGCCGCGGAGGGCTGCTCCGAACGGGGGATTGCTGCGGCATGCCGCACATCGTCGCATGTCGCGAGCAGTACCTCCGAACGGCCCCACCGGCGTGCCGGACAGGCCCCCTCGGGGACACCTGTCCGGCACGCGCGCGTGCGGTGGCTTTCGCCGTCCGGAGCCGCCGGTCCTACCGCCCGGCGCTGTCCACCACGGCCGCCCACTCGTCCAGCAGGGCCTGCGCCGAGGCGTCGTCCGGCCCCTCGGCCCACAGGTGGGTGACGGCCTCGGCCGGGTCGGGCAGCACCATCACCCAGCGCCCGTCGGTCTCCACGACCCGCACACCGTCGGTCGTGTCGACGGACCGGTCCCCGGCCGCCTCGACGACCCGCCGCATGACGAGGCCCTTGACGGCCCACGGCGTCGCCAGGTCCCGCTTGAGGACGTGCGCCCGCGGGATCCGCGCGTCGATCTGGCTCAGCGTGAGCTGCGTACGGGCCACCAGCCCGATCAGCCGTACGAAGGCGGCCGTGCCGTCGTAGACGCTGCTGAACTCGGGGACGATGAACCCGCCCTTGCCGTCACCACCGAAGATGGTGCCCTCTTCGCCTCCCACGCGCGTGAGGTCGTCCGGAGAGGTGGTGGTCCACTCGACCTGGGTGCCGTGGTAGGCGGCCACCTGCTCGGCGATCCTGGTCGTGGTCACCGGCAGCGCCACCCGGCCGCTGCGGCGTTCCGCGGCGACCAGGTCCAGCATGACGAGCAGCGCCCGGTCGTCCTCGATGATCCGCCCCTTCTCGTCCACGAGCGACAGCCGCTCGCCGACGGGGTCGAACCGCACACCGAACGCGGCCCCGGAGGACGCCACGATCTCACCGAGACGCACCAGGCCCTTGCGCCGCATCTCCTCGGTCTCCGTCGGACGGGACTCGTCGAGACCGGGATTGATCGTCAGCGAGTCCACGCCGAGCTTGCCGAGGAGGCTGGGCAGCACGAGACCGGCGCTGCCGTTGGACGCGTCCACGACGACCTTGAGGCCCGATTCCGCTATCCCGGTGATGTCGACGTTCCTCAGCAGCGACCCGGTGTACGAGTCGAAGACGCTGGCCGGGAAGTACAGGTCGCCGATCTCGCCGGGGAACGCCCGGCGGTACTCCTGCCTCGCGAACACGCGGTCCAGCTTGCGCTGGCCGCCCTGCGACAGGTCCGCGCCCTGTCCGTCGAAGAACATGATGTCGACGGAGTCCGGCACACCCGGCGAGGTCCGGATCATGATGCCGCCGGCGCTGCCGCGCGCGGTCTGCTGCCGGGCCACGGGCAGCGGGACGTTCTCCAGGTCCCGTACGTCGATGGCGCTGGCCTGGAGCGCGGAGATCACCGCTCGCTTGAGTGCGCGGGCGCCTCGGGAGTGGTCACGGGCCGTGGTGACCGTGGCCCCCTTCTTCAGGGTGGTCGCGTAGGCGCCGGCGAGCCGTACGGCCAGCTCGGGGGTGATCTCGACGTTGAGAATGCCCGAGACACCGCGGGCCCCGAACAGGTTGGCCTGCCCCCTGGACTCCCAGATCACCGAGGTGTTGACGAAGGCGCCGGCCTCGACGGTCTTGAACGGGTAGACCCGCACATTGCCCTGGACGATCGATTCTTCACCGATCAGGCACTCGTCGCCGATGACCGCGCCGTCCTCGATCCGGGCGGCTCGCATGATGTCGGTGTTCTTGCCGACGACACAACCGCGCAGATTGCTGTGCTGGCCGATGTACACGTTGTCGTGCACGACGGCCCGGTGCAGGAAGGCGCCGCTCTTCACGACGACGTTGGAACCGACGACCGTGTGCTCGCGGATCTCGGCGCCGGCCTCCACCTTGGCGTAGTCGCCGATGTAGAGCGGGCCGCGGAGCACCGCGTCGGGATGCACCTCGGCGCCCTCGGCCACCCAGACGCCCGGGGAGATCTCGAACCCGTCGATGTCGACGTTGACCTTGCCCTCGAGGACGTCGGCCTGCGCCTTGACGTAGCTCTCGTGGGTGCCGACGTCCTCCCAGTAGCCCTCGGCGACATAGCCGTAGATCGGCTTGCCTTCCTTCATGAGCTGCGGGAAGACGTCGCCGGACCAGTCGACGGAGACGTCGGCCTCGACGTAGTCGAAGACCTCGGGCTCCATGACGTAGATGCCTGTGTTCACCGTGTCGGAGAAGACCTGGCCCCAGGTCGGCTTCTCGAGGAAACGCTCGACCTTGCCTTCCTCGTCGACGATGGTGATGCCGAACTCCAGTGGATTGGGCACCCGGGTCAGGCAAACGGTGACCAGTGCGCCCTTCTCCTTGTGGAAATTGATCAGGTCCGTGAGGTCGAAGTCCGTCAGGGCGTCACCGGAGATGACGAGGAAGGCGTCGTCCTTCAACGCCTCTTCCGCGTTCTTGACGCTTCCGGCGGTACCGAGCGGCTTCTCCTCGTTGGCATAGGTGAGCTCCATTCCGAGCTCTTCGCCGTCGCCGAAGTAGTTCTTGACGAGCGACGCCAGGAACTGCACGGTGACAACGGTCTCGTTGAGCCCATGCCTTTTGAGCAGCCTCAGCACATGCTCCATGATCGGGCGGTTGGCCACAGGCAGGAGCGGCTTGGGCATGCTGGAGGTCATAGGGCGAAGGCGAGTGCCTTCGCCACCGGCCATCACGACGGCCTTCATGTCGGAAGCGTCCTCCTAAAGAGACGACGGTCTAGCCGACTTCACCCGTCCAGATTGTCCCGCACTTCAGGGCGGCGGGCCATCGGACCACTTTGTCCGGACAAGAGACGGGGCTCAATCGGCCGTGGCGTCCGCGCGGACGAGGCGGCGGACTTGTACCACGTAGAGCACTCCTGCCCACCAATAGAGGGTTGTACCCCAACCCGCGAACGCCCATCCGAAAACTGCGGCCAGTGACGCGATCCATCCGTTTCCGTCGCTGAGCAGCAGGAGCGGGAACGCGTACATCAGGTTGAAGGTGGCGGCCTTCCCCAGGAAGTTCACCTGGGGCGGCGGATAGCCGTGCCGCCGCAGGATGCCCACCATCACCAGCAGGACGAGCTCTCGTGCGAGCAGCAGGGCGGTGAGCCACAGCGGCAGGATCTCCCGCCAGGTGAGGCCCAGAAGCGTCGAGAGGACGTACAGGCGGTCGGCCGCGGGGTCGAGCAGCCGGCCGAGGTTGCTGATCTGGTTCCAGCGCCTGGCGAGCTTTCCGTCCAGGTAGTCGCTGATGCCGCTCAGTGCCAGCACAAGAAGGGCCCAGCCGTCGCTCTTGGGGCCGCCGAACTCGGGCCTGAGGATGAGCCACAGGAAGAGCGGTACGCCGGCGAGCCGAGCCATGCTGAGGATGTTGGGGATGGTGAGCACCCGGTCCGTCTGGACACGGGTCTCCTGGACCTCCACCCGGGGGCCTCCTGTGCTGTAAGGAGCGAAACGATGCTCCCCGACCCTACCCCAACGCAAAAAAGCTCCGGCTCCTGGGCAGTGCCCAAGAGCCGGAGCTGTAAAAGGAGTTCGGCGGCGTCCTACTCTCCCACAGGGTCCCCCCTGCAGTACCATCGGCGCTGTGAGGCTTAGCTTCCGGGTTCGGAATGTAACCGGGCGTTTCCCTCACGCTATGACCACCGAAACACTATGAAACTGACAACCGAACCACGTGTGGCAACGTGGGGCTGTTCGTGGTTTCAGAACCAACACAGTGGACGCGAGCAACTGAGGACAAGCCCTCGGCCTATTAGTACCGGTCACCTCCACCAGTTACCTGGCTTCCAGATCCGGCCTATCAACC